>CAVZSG010000006.1:0-95473 GCA_963777865.1 uncultured Chloroflexia bacterium
GAAGATGTTGACGCTGGCGAGCACCACGGCGGCAAGGCCCAGCCACTTGGCCGCCGGCGACCCGGCCGCGGCGGCGGCGATGAGGGCGCCGACGATGATCACCGACGAGATGGCGTTGGTGACGGCCATCAGCGGCGTGTGCAGCGCGGGCGTGACTGACCAGACGACATAATAGCCGACGAAGCAGGCCAGCACGAAGATGGAGAGGATGGAGATGAAGTCCATGGGGCTAGCGCTCCGCCGTCCAGGGGAAGAGGAAGTTGCGGCCTTCGGCCCAGGTGGTCCCGACCATCCGGCCGCCCTCGAGGCAAGCGGCACTGTGGTAGAAGCCGCTGCCGTCGGTGGTGCGGAAGGCCACGCAGTCCCGGCCGCGCGCGCTAACGCTGCGGCCGGCGAGAATCGCGCTGTTGTAGAAGGTGCCGGAAACGCTGCCGTCGGCAGCGACCTTCAGTTCCATCGGCTGGGTGTAGGGCGCGTCGGTCAGGTTCGGGCGCAGGTCCACCATCCAGCGCCCGGCCATGTCGACACCTGCCGCCGCCGCAGCTGTGGCAAGCGCCAGCGCCAGCGCTGCGACAGCGGTCCGGATCATGCCGTCAAAGCCGGGTGCACGACGGCGCCGCCCGACGTCACGCGGATGGCCTTCACGATCTCGTCGTCTTCGGGCAGGACGAGCGTCTTCGCCTCCTTGTCCCAGAAGGTCGTGACGAAGGTGAGGAGGTTGCGGGCGAACAGCGCCGACGGCGTCGGTCGCGAGGCGGCTGGGATAGTTGCGGTGGCCGATGATGGTGACGCCGCTGTCGGTGACGACGGTTTCGCCCGGCTGACCGAGCCCTCGACATTGCCGCCCTGCTCGACCGCGAGGTCGACGATGACGCTGCCGGGCTTCATCGTGGCGACCTGCGCGGCCGTCACCAGCCGCGGCGCCGGGCGGCCGGGGATCAGCGCGGTGGTGATCACGATGTCCTGCTTGGCGATCGTCTCGCAGACCAGGGCGGCCTGCTTCGCCTTGTAGGCGTCGGACATTTCCTTGGCGTAGCCGCCGGCGGTTTCGGCGGCCTTGGTTTCCTCGTCCTCGACGAAGATCGGCTTGCCGCCCAGCGACAGGATCTGTTCCTTGGTGGCCAGGCGCACGTCGGTCGCGCGACACCACCGCGCCGAGCCGTCGGGCCGTCGCGATGGCCTGCAGGCCCGGCGACGCCCACGCCCATCACGAAGCGCGCGCGCGGCCGAGATCGTGCCGGCCGCCGTCATCATCATCGGGAAGGCGCGGCCATAGGCTTCGGCCGCGTCGATCACCGCCTTGTAGCCGGCAAGGTTCGCCTGGCTGGACAGGATGTCCATCGATTGCGCGCGGGTGATGCGCGGCATGAACTCCATGGCCAGCGCCTCGATGCCGCCCTTGGCATAGGCCTCGAGCCGTGTCCTTCGACTGATAGGGGTTGAGGCTGGCGGCGACCATCGCGCCCGACGGCAGGCCCTTGGCGTCCGGCCCCTGGATGCCGAGGACCAGCTCGTGCGCCCTTCAGCACCTCGGCCCGGCTGCCGACCGTCGCGCCGGCGTCGGCAAAGGCCGCATCGGGAATATTGGCGCCCTTGCCGGCGCCGGCTTCGACCGCGACCGTGGCGCCGAGCGCGCTCAGCTTCTTCACGGTCTCCGGGGTGGCGGCGACCCGCCGTTCCCCCTCGGCCGTTTCGGCCAGCACTGCAATCTGCATGGGCGTCCCCTATCGTCGAGCGGTCGGTCAGACGAGGAAGATCGCCATGAGGATGAGCACAAGCGCGATCAGGATGATCGCCCACTTGGTGATGCCGAGGAAGCCCGCATAGACCTCCTGGTTGTCGCGCGCTGACTTTGTCCAACTCCGCCATGTCCCCTCGCTTCAGTTGTCTGGAAGCGCATGGCGTTTAGCCTGGGGCGTCCGGCGCTTTGCAATGCCGCATCTGATAGGCCGCGTTGCGCGATTGGCAAGCCCCGCTTATGCGGCGAGGTGCGGCAAGCCCCGCTTCGCCAGCGCGCGCCTGCCGGGCCGCCACGCCGTCCACGTCGAAGTCCGCCATCAGCTGGCGGAACAGCGCCGACCAGTTCAGCTCGGCGCCGAGCTGGATGAACACGCCGCCAAGCCCGATCGCCGCCCGGTCCATGAAGACGAACTCGGCGGGGATCGTGACCGTGCCCAGCTTGCGCAGTTCGGCATGCACCTTCGCTGCCGTGGCGCGGCCATATTCGCCGGGCCTGCCGTCGAGATCGATCGGGCGGCACACGGTCATCGAGCAGCGGGCCGTAGAGGAAGCGCGCCCACACCAGCAGCACCTCGCGGATCTCGCGCGTCAGCCCCTTGAAGCCCCACATCTCGAAGGCATGGGCCGCACGCTCGTCGTCGTCGGCCTCGATCGCCCGGTACAGCTCGTTGACGCCCTCGATGAAGGCGGCGGGAAGATGCGGACGCAGCCGAAGTCGAGCAGGTTGACGACCGCGCCTGTCTGCGCTGCGCCTCGGCCACGGTGTAGTTGCCCAGGTGCGGGTCGCCGTGGATCACGCCCGACGCGGTAGAAGGGACGATACCAGGCCAGGAACAGCGCCTCCGCGATCCGGTTGCGGACCGCCGCCGGGGCATCCTTCCAGTCGAGCAGGCGGCGTGCCCTCCAGCCACTCCATCGTCAGCAGCCGCGACGTCGACAGAGCTCGGCGACGGGCTTCGGCACGCGCACATGCGGCTCGCCCGCCAGCATCTGGCGATAGAGCAGCAGGTGCTTCAGCTCGCGGCCATAGTCCAGCTCCTCGCGCAGGCGGGCGGCGAGCTCGTCGCGGATCTCGGCCGGTGTTGATCGAGCCGTCCACCCGCCGGAACAGCGACAGCATCAGGTCCAGCTGGCCGAGGTCCGCTTCCACCGCCGAGGCCATGTCGGGATACTGCAGCTTCACGGCCACCGTCTCGCCGCTGGGCAAGCTGGCCTTGTGGACCTGGCCGAGCGAGGCCGCGGCGACCGCTTCGGGCGAGAAGTCCACGAACTTCTGCCGCCAGTCCGGCGCCGAGCTCGCCCGACCATGCGGCGGCGGACGAAGCCCGCGCCCATCGGCGGGGCGTTGGCCTGCAATTCGCTCAGCTGCTTCGCGAATTCGGGCGGCACGGCATCCGGGATGTTGCCCAGGATCTGGGCCAGCTTCATCAGCGGGCCCTTCAGTTCGCCCAGCACCCGCTTCAGCTCGGCGGCGTTCCGGGATCATCGAGGGAGCGCCCGCCGGCCCGGGCCGCCGCGGCACCGGCGGCGAAAGCCGCCGAGGTTGGCGCCGACCTTGGCAAAGCGGGCGATGCGTCCGGTCAGGGTGGATTGGTTCGGACATGGCCGGCATCTAGGCGCGCCGCCGCCGTTGGCGAGTGCGGCACCGTCGCGGACCGCCAGCCGGGGCGCGGAGGCCCCGCATCGGGGCTCAATCGTCGTAGTTGAACTCGTTGACGACCCCGCTCAGCGACTTGCAACCGATGGTGGCGTTGTCCTTGCTGGTCTTGCCCTTGGAATCGGTCTTGGTCACCTGCACCTTCATTCGCGTGCTGGCGCGGCCCTCGTCGAACAGGTCGGTATCCTGCACTTCCTTCAGGGTGACTTCGGTGATGCCCTGGCTGGCGAGCCGCGTTCTGGCTTCGGCAATGCACTGCTGGACGATCGCCTCGCGCTTGTCGGTCGAGCGCAAGACCGGCGACGACGCAGCAGGTCGCCGCGGCCGCCGTGGCTCGCCGGATGGCGGCGGTGTCTGCGCAAACGTGACTGCAGCGACAGCTGCGGCGGCAATGGTCAGGCTCAGTTTCAGCACGCCACCCTCCTCTTGGCCAATGCCGTAACGAAGGTCCGCACAGGCGCCGTGTCAAGGCGCAAGTGACCCGATCCATGACGGTGGGGCGGGCCGTGCATCAAGCCGTGGAGCCCGGGCCCTCGCGGGCCCGGACGCGGCTAGTGGGTCATGCCCGCCCAGACGCGAGGTAGGTGAGATAGGCCAGCACCGACAGGATCGCGAGGAAGATCATCGCGGCGACGCCGGTCTGCCGGCGGCTTCCAGCTTGGGCTCGGCGGTCCAGCTCAGGAAGGCGGCGACGTCCTTCGCCATCTGGTCGACGGTCGCCTTGGTGCCGTCGGCATAGGTCACCTGACCGTCGCTCGAGCGGCGGCGCCATGGCGAGGTTGAGGTGGAAATAGGGGTTGTAGTTCAGGCCCGGCCGGCACCTCATGGCCCTGCGGGGCATGGGCTTGTCGTAGCCGGTCAGCAGCGAATAGACATAGGCCGCGCCGTCGTGGCGCGCCTTGGTCATCAGCGACAGGTCGGGCGGAAGCGCATTGTTGTTGGCGGCGCGCGCGGCGATGTCGTTGGCGAAGGGCTAGGGGAAGTAGTCGGTCGGCAGGCCCGGGCGGGTCGTCGGCCTCGCCGGTCTCGGGATCGATCGCCGGGCACCTCGATAGCCCGCGGCGATCGCCTTCACCTCGGCCTTCGTTGATAGCCGAGTCGCTGCAGGTCGCGGAACGCGACGAGGCGCAGCGAGTGGCAGGCCGCGCAGACTTCCTTGTAGACCTGGAAGCCGCGCTGCAGCTGCTGCTCGGTCGAACGTGCCGAACGGCGCCGTCGCTGAGCGAGCATGCGATGCTCCTGCGGGTGCTTGGTGGAACTCGTGCTCGACGGTCGTCGCGGCGGCTCGGCGACGCGGCTGACGGCGCCGCCGAACGACCAGGCCAGCGCGACCGACGAAGACCAGGCCGACGAGGAAGCGCGAGGATGCGGATCATGTGTCTTGTCCTTATTCGGCTCGGCTGCGGCCGCGGCGCCGCCGAGCGGCCGACGGCGCCCGGCCTTCTCGTCCTTGCCGAGCACCGCCTCGGTGATCGAGTTGGGCAGCGGCAGCGGCCGTTCGATCGACGGAGACGATCGGCAGGATGATCAGGAAGTGCGCGAAATAATAGGCCGACGCGATCTGGCTGAGCATCACGTAGGGCTCTTCGGCCGGCGCGCCGCCGCAGATAGCCCAGCACCAGCACGTCGACGACCAGCGACCCAGAAGAACGTTCCGGAACAGCGGGCGGTAGTTGCCCGAGCGCACCGGCGACTTGTCGAGCCAGGGCAGGAAGAACAGCAGCAGGATCGACGCCGAACATCGCCAGCACGCCCCACAGCTTGGCCGGGATGAAGAAGAAGTCGACGGTGAAGGCGCGCAGGATCGCGTAGAACGGCCAGAAATACCATTCGGGCACGATGTGCGCCGGCGTCGACAGCGGGTTGGCCGGGATGTAGTTGTCCGGGTGGCCCAGCACGTTCGGCGCGAAGAACACCAGCGCGCAGAAGATGATCAGGAACACGCCGAGCGCCGAAGCCGTCCTTGGCGGTGTAATAGGGGTGGAACGGCACCGTGTCCTCTCGGCTCTTCACCTCGACGCCGGTCGGGTTGACGATCCCGGGATGTGCAGCGCCCAGATGTGCAGGATGACCACGCCCGACGATCACGAACGGCAGCAGATAGTGCAGCGAGAAGAAGCGGTTCAGCGCCGCGTTGTCGGGCGCAAAGCCGCCGAGCAGCCAGCTGCTGGATCGGCTCGCCGACCAGCGGGATCGCGCCGAACAGGCCGGTGATGACCTTGGCGCCCCAGAAGCTCATCTGCCCCCAGGGCAGCACATAGCCCATGAAGGCGGTCGCCATCATCAGCAGGAAGATGACGACGCCGAGCAGCCAGACCATCTCGCGCGGCGCCTTGTAGGAGCCGTAGATAGAGGCCGCGGAAGATGTGGATGTAGATCGACGATGAAGAAGAAGCTGGCGCCGTTGGCGTGCGCATAGCGCAGCATCCAGCCCCAGTTGACGTCGCGCATGATGTGCTCGACCGAGTCGAAGGCGACGCCGGCGTTGGCGCGCATAATGCATCGCCAGGACGATGCCGGTGACGATCTGGATGCACCAGGCAGACAGCCGGCGAGGACGCCGAAGTTCCAGAAATAGTTGAGGTTGCGCGGCACCGGATAGCCGGCGCCGACCGCGTTGTAGACGAGGCGCGGCAGCGGCAGCCGCTCGTCCATCCACTGCATGAACGGATGCTTCGGCTCGTATTGCTTGGCCCAGGGAAAGCTCATGCGTGTCTGCTCCTCAGCCGATCTTGACGACGGTGTCGGACGTGAACTCGTATTCCGGCACCTCGCAGGTTCGTCGGCGCCGGGCCTTTGCGGATGCGCGCGGCGGTGTCGTAGTGCGAACCGTGGCAGGGGCAGAAATAGCCGCCGAACTCGCCCTTGATTCTCGCCCTCGCCGGCGCCCAGCGGCACGCAGCCGAGATGGGTGCAGACGCCCATGCGTGATCAGCCAGTTCTCCTTGCCGGCCTTGGTGCGCTCGGCCAGCGTCTGCGGATCGCGCAGGCCGCCGAGCGTCGACCTTGTTGGCCGTCGGCGATTTCCGCCGGGGTCAGGTTGCGGATGAACACCGGCTGCTTGCGGCAGATCGCCTTGATCGCCTGGCCCGGCTGGATCGCCGAGATGTCGACCTCGATCGAGGCTAGCGCCAGCACGTCGGCCGACGGGGTCATCTGGTTGATCAGCGGGCAGAGCGACGGCGGCGCCGCCGACGCCGGCAAAGCTGACCGCGGCGATGTTGATGAAATCGCGGCGGCGCACGCCATCGCCGTGCTTCAGGCGACGGCTTCGGGAGTGGTTGCCATCGGGAGTCCCTGTAAGAAATTTTGGGGCCTTTAGCGCCGGCTCGCGCGAAACCGCAATGGGCAAGTTGAAGCAGGGCCGGCGGGGCTGGCTAAGCGATTTCGAATGCAATCGCCCGCGCCATGCGCACCCCCTCGATTCTCCGCCTTCATCGCGCGCACGCAGGCCGATCCGCCGCGTGCTGCTGTTCTGCGGCTCGAGAGGCGGGGCCGACCCACGGCATGCTGCCGCTCGCGGCCGATGTCGGCAGCGCTTCTTGCCGGCGACGGCGTCGGCCTCGTCTATGGCGGCGGCGCGCTCGGGTTGATGGGCGAAGCCGGGCGGGCCGCGATTGCCGCCGGTGGCAAGGCTCACGGCGTCATCCCGCACTTCCTGAAGGACTGGGAGGTGGCCGAGCCGCTGTGCGAGGACATGACCGTGGTCGACAGCCTGCATGCGCGCAAGGCCCTGATGTTCGAGCGTGCCGACGCCGTCCTCGCGCTGCCCGGCGGGCTTGGCACGCTGGACGAGCTGATCGAGGTGCTGTCGTGGCGGAACCTCAGGCTGCATGCCAAGCCGGTCTGGCTGATGGGCGACGGCGGCTTCTGGGCGCCGTTCGTCGCGCTTGCTGGAGCATATGGTGCGGCAGCCGGCTTCGCGGGCGCCGACATCCTCGCCTATGCCGAGGCGGTGCCGGATGCTGACGCGCTTGCCGCACGGCTGGCGCGCCCTTAAGGAGCGGCGCAAACACTCAGATGCATTCGAGGTGGCATGAGCAAGATCAAGGTGAAGAACCCGGTCGTCGAGCTCGACGGCGACGAGATGACCCGGATCATCTGGCAGTGGATTCGCGAGCAGCTGATCCTGCCCTATCTCGACATCGACCTGCACTATTACGATCTCGGCATCGAAGAACCGCGACGACACCGACGACCAGGTCACGGTCGAATGCCGCCAATGCCATCCGCGAAGTACGGCGTCGGCGTGAAGTGCGCGACCATCACGCCGGACGAAGCACCGGGTGAAGGAATTCGGCCTGAAGCAGATGTGGAAGATCGCCCAACGGCACGATCCGCAACATCCTGGGCGGCGTCGTCTTCCGCGAACCGATCGTGATCTCCAATCGTGCCGCGCCTGGTGCCGGGCTGGACCGACCCGATCGTCGTCGGCCGCCACGCCTTCGGCGACCAGTATCGCGCGACCGATTTCCGCGTCCCCGGCCCCGGCAAGCTGACGCATGAGTGGGTGAGCGAGGACGGCACGCGAAGTGATCGAGCATGAGGTGTTCGACTACCCGTCGTCCGGCGTCGCGATGGGCATGTACAACCTCGACGATTCGATCCGCGATTTCGCCCGCGCCTGCCTGAACTATGGCCTGCTCCGCGAATGGCCGGTCTATCTGTCCACCAAGAACACGATCCTGAAGGCCTATGACGGCCGCTTCAAGGACCTGTTCCAGGAAGTCTATGACGAAGGACTTCAAGGCGAAGTACCAGAAGCTCGGCATCGTCTACGAGCATCGCCTGATCGACGACCTGGTCGCCTCGGCGCTGAAATGGCGCGGCAAGTTCATCTGGGCCTGCAAGAACTACGACGGCGACGTGCAGTCGGACATGGTCGCGCAGGGCTTCGGCTCGCTCGGCCTGATGACCTCGGTGCTGATGACGCCCGACGGCAAGACGGTCGAGGCCGAGGCCGCGCACGGCACCGTCACCCGCCACTATCGCATGCACCAGCAGGGCAAGCCGACCAGCACCAACCCGATCGCCAGTCGATCTTCGCCTGGACCGGCGGCCTGAAGCATCGCGGCAAGCTCGACGACACGCCCGAGGTGACGAAGTTCGCCGAAACGCTGGAGCGGGTCTGCATCGAGACCGTCGAGCAGGGCAAGATGACCAAGGATCTGGCGCTGCTGATCGGCCCCGACCAGGCCTGGATGACGACCGAGAAGTTCTTCGAGGCGATTGTGGAGAACCTGGAACGGGAAATGGGCCGCAGCTAGCGCGCAGGCTGGCGCGCTCATCCGGGCCGGCGGGGCGGACCCCGGACTGATCCGGGGCCGAACCCGTCCGACGCGCGAGCTTTGCCGGCAACGCTCTCGACCACAGCAGCTGCCGGCTTTGCTGGCGACTGCCGCCGATTGCACTGGCCTGCCCAGCATGCCGCGAGCCGCCGGCCTACCGGGGCAGGCCTCCTGAAGGGCGACCGGCCGTCAGCCGGCTCGAGCCCAGATCGCAGAGGGCCGGCGATAGCCGCGAGCGGTCCGACGGCATCCGCGAGCCGGGCAGTTGAAGGCGATCATGAGAAGCCGCAGCGATCAGAGCAGCGCGGGCGGCCTTTCGCCGGAATCCGCAGGCCGAACAGGTGGCGGGCGCATACGGATTGCGCGAACGAAGCCATAGGTCGCGAGATCGCGCAATCGCCGATGCGCCGACGACGGGGACGATCGACCCGGCGTCATGAAGACCTGGAGCGAGCCCGCCGGCGATCCCGCCGAGCAGGAACAGAGATCGGTGAGGCGAAGCCGGCCAATCAGCCATTCGACCTGCCGGCCGACCCAGGCCAGGAACACCATGTTCATCGCCAGATGCACCAGCCCGCCATGCAGGAACATGTGGGTCACAAGCGTGAGCGGCGCGGGAATGGCGCCTTTCAGGCCGATGACGTCGCCCGGTCAGCCGGGCCGGCACCAGCCCGGCGGCCAGGGTGAGCGCCTGGTCGAAACCGGCGCCCATCGACGATGGCGAGCAAGCTGGAGGCCGACGCAGGCGATCAGGATCACCCGGGTTGCGTGCGCCGTGGGCGGCTTGAAGGGCTTCATCTCGGCCCCGGCCGCGGGCGTGTCTATCGGAATTCGACGCCGTCGATCAGGTAGCTGCGGTCGCCCGAGGGGGTGCACTTCGACTTCCTCGCCCACCTTGCGGCCGATCAGCGCGCGGCCGAGCGGCGAGTTGTAGCTGATCCGGCCGACCTTGGCGTCGGCCTCGGTCTGGCCGACGATCTGGTAGCGGACCGGCTTGTCGTCCTCGTCGAGCAGGCGGACGGTCGCGCCGAACACGATCTTGTCGCCCGACAAGCGTCGTCGGATCGATGACTCTGCGCGCGCGAGCTTGTCCTCGAGGTCGGCGATCTTCGCCTCGACCTGGCCCTGGCGCTCCTTGGCGGCATGATATTCGGCGTTTTCGGACAGGTCGCCGTGCGCGCGCGCTTCCTCGATCGCCTCGACGATCTCGGGCCGCTCGCTTCCTTCAGGCGCTTCAGCTCGCTTCAGCAGCTTCTCATAGCCTTCGGCCAGCATCGGCACCTTTTCGACCGTCGCCATCGTCTCACTCTCCTGTTGCTATCCGACAGCCGGCAATCCGGCGGGCTTGCCGCCGTATGCACCCGAACCGGTCGGAAGGAGCACGAGCCGATTTCGGCTTGAGTGTAGGGGCCGCATGCTGTTCCGCAAGGGATCCAGGCTACTCGGATTAGTCAGCATAATAGGCCTGCAGCGGCGCACTTCAAGCGGCGCGCGCCGCAGCGCCGCAATCGCCTTCACCGCCGCGTCGCGAGGCCGCCGCCGTGGTGAAATAGGGCACCTTGCGCTGCCAGCGCCGACGGCGCGGATCGACTGGGAATCCTTCAGGCTCTGCCAGCCCTCGGTGGTGTTGAAGATCAGCGCGATCTCGCCGTCGATGATCCGGTCGACGATATGCGGCCGGCCTTCGGCGACCTTGTTGACCGCGCTCGACCGGCAGCGCCGCCGCCGGCCAGCTAGTCGCGCCGTGCCGCCGGTGGCGATCACGTGAAGCCCAGCTCGATCAAGCTCGCGCGCAGCCTCGCAGGATCAGCGGCTTGTCGCTGTCCTTGACCGAGACGAAGACGGTGCCGGCCTTCGGCAGCACGGTGCCGGCGCCGAGCTGCGCTCTTGGCGAAGGCGGTCGCGAAATCGCCGTCGATCCCCATCACTTCGCCGGTCGATTTCATTTCCGGGCTAAGCACCGGATCGACGCCGGGGAAGCGCGCGAACGGGAACACCGCTTCCTTGACCGCCATATAGGCCGAGCTCGCGCGTTGATCGGCGGCGAAGGTCGGCGAGCTTCTCGCCCGCCATCACCCGCGCGGCGATCTTGGCGACCGGCTGCGCCGATGCGCCTTGGCGACGAACGGCACGGTGCGGCTGGCGCGCGGGTTGACCTCGATCAGGTAGACCTCGCCGTCCTTGACCGCGAACTGGATGTTCATCAGGCCCGCGCACGCCCAGCGCCTCGGCCAGCACCTCGGCCTGGCGCTCGATCTCGGCGATGATCTCGGCGCGGCAGGCTGTAGGGCGGCAGCGAGCAGGCGCTGTCGCCCGAATGGACGCCGGCTTCCTCGATATGCTGCATCACGCCGGCGACGACGACATCGCTCGCCATCGCACAGCGCATCGACATCGACTTCGATCGCGTCGCGCAGATACTGGTCGATCAGCACCGGGCTGTCGCCCGACACCTGCACCGCGGTGGCGATATAGTCGTCGAGCTGCGCCGGCGCTGTCGACGATCTCCATCGCCCGGCCGCCCAGCACATAGCTGGGCCGCATCAGCACCGGATAGCCGATCCGCTCGGCCACCGCGATCGCCTCGTCGCGGCTGCGCGCGATGCCGTTGGCGGGCTGCTTCAGCCCGAGCTTGCTCGACCAGCGCGGCGAACCGCTCGCGGTCTTCGGCCAGGTCGATCGCGTCGGGCGAGGTGCCGAGGATCGGGATGCCCGCATCCTCCAGCGCCTGCGCCAGCTTGAGCGGGGTCTGCCCGCCGAACTGGACGATCACGCCCACCAGCTTGCCGCTTCGACTGTCTCGACGCGCAGGATTTCGAGCACGTCCTCGGCGGTCAGCGGCTCGAAATAGAGCCGGTCGGAGGTGTCGTAGTCGGTGCAGACCGTCTCCGGGTTGCAGTTGACCATGATCGTCTCATAGCCCGGCCTTCGGCCAGCGCGAAGCAGGCGTGGACGCAGCAATAGTCGAACTCGATCCCCTGCCCGATCCGGTTCGGCCCGCCGCCGAGGATGACGATCTTCTTCGCGGTCGCTGGGCTCGGCCTCGCACTCGGGCTCGCCGAAGCTCGGCGCTTCGTAGGTCGAGTACATATAGGGCGTCATCGCCTCGAACTCGGCGGCGCAGGTGTCGATCCGCTTGAACACCGGGCGGACGCCCAGCCGTGGCGCAGCTCGCGCACTTCGTCTCGCTGGTCGCGCCGGCCATCGCCGCGACGCATCGTGGAGCAGGCCCGAGCGCGGCCGCGTCTCGCCCATGCCGCCGCGCATCGCCGATCGCAGCGCCAGGTCGCCAGCCGCTTGTCGGAAAAGCCCATCGCCTTCAGCCGCCGCAGCCCGTCCGCGTCGCCGGCAGGCCGTCGGCGCAGATCTCGCTTCCTCGGCGACGATCTCCGCGATCTGCGCGCAGGAACCACGGATCGTAGTGGGCGATCGCGTGGACTTCGTCGACGCGTGAAGCCCTCGCGCAAGCGCCTGCGCGGCGACCAGCAGCCGGTCGGGCGTCGGCGCGGCCAGCGCGGCGGCGATCTCGTCCTCGGCGGCGCCTTCCAGCGCCTCGCACGCGGTCGAAGCCCGTCGAGCCCGGTTTCCAGCCCGCGCAGCGCCTTCTGCAGCGATTCCTGGAAGTTGCGGCCGATCGCCATCACCTCGCCGACCGACTTCATCGCGGTGGAGAGCAGCGGCTCGGCGCCCTTGAACTTCTCGAAGGCGAAGCGCGGGATCTTGGTGACGACATAGTCGATCGTCGGCTCGAAGCTCGCCGGGGTCGCGCCGGTGATGTCGTTGGTGATCTCGTCGAGCGTGTAGCCGACCGCCAGCTTCGCCGCGACCTTGGCGATCGGGAAAGCCGGTCGCCTTCGACGCCAGCGCCGAGGAGCGCGACACGCGCGGGTTCATCTCGATGACGATCAGCCGGCCGTCCTTCGGGATTGACCGCGAACTGGACGTTCGAACCGCCTGTTTCGACGCCGATTTCGCGCAGCACCGCGATGCTCGCGTTGCGCATGATCTGATATTCCTTGTCGGTCAGCGTCAGCGCCGGCGCGACGGTGATCGAATCGCCGGTGTGGACGCCCATCGGATCGACATTCTCGATCGAGCAGATGATGATGCAGTTGTCCGCGCGGTCGCGCACGACCTCCATCTCATATTCTTTCCAGCCGAGCAGCAATTCCTCGATCAGCACTTCGGTGGTCGGCGAGGCGTCGAGCCCGCCGCGCGACGATCGCCTCGAACTCGTCGCGGTTGTAGGCGATGCCGCCGCCGGTGCCGCCCAGCGTGAAGCTGGGGCGGATGATCGCGGGCAGGCCGGTGCGCTCGAGCACCGTCGAACGCCTCGTCCACGCGTGTGCGCGATCGCCGAGCGCGGCGCTTTCGAGCCCGATCTTGTCCATCGCCTCGCGGAACTTCAGCCGGTCCTCGGCCTTGTCGATCGCCTCGGCATCGGCGCCGATCATCTTGACGCCGTACTTCTCCAGCGTGCCGTCGTTGAACAGCGCCAGCGCGGTGTTGAGCGCGGTCTGCCCGCCCATCGTCGGCAGCACCGCGTCGGGCCGCTCCTTCTCGATGATCTTGGCGACGATCTCGGGCGTGATCGGCTCGATATAGGTCGCGTCGGCCAGCTCCGGATCGGTCATGATCGTCGCCGGGTTGGAGTTGACCAGGATGACGCGATAGCCCTCCTCCTTCAGCGCCTTGATCGCCTGCGTGCCCGAATAGTCGAACTCGCACGCCTGGCCGATGACGATCGGGCCGGCGCCGATGATCGAGGATCGAGGAGATGTCGGTGCGTTTGGGCATTCAGTCTATCTTGTCCAGCTTCGCTTGCAGCGTCAGCCGTCGAGAGTCGACGCCGATGCGCGCGACTTCGACTTCGAGCGCTGCGGCAGTCAATCGCGCGCCATCAGCGTCGGGAGCGCGGTGCCGGTCGGCCATGGACCAGGCAGTCGGTCCGCCGAGTCGTCCGGTCCTCGAAGTCGCGAATGTCGACCAGCTGCGATCAAGCCGTCAGCGTCCTCGGCGACTGCTCGGCGACGTCGGCATGCTGGCCCGTTGCCGAACTGGCGCGTCGATCGGCGGGACCTTGCGGCGCGATCAGCGCCATCGCGCTGCGAGCGCCATCGACGGCACTTCGCTGAACATTGGCTTCGCCATCGGCGCAGTGATCGGCGCAGGACGCTGCGCCTCGAGGGCGGTCGATGCCGCTCATTTCAGCATCCCCACAAACTTCTCGAACAGATAGAAGCTGTCCTGCGGCCCGGGGCTCGCCTCGGGGTGATATTGCACGCTGAACGCCGGCTGGTCGGTCAGCTCCAGATCCCGCAAGTCGCTGCCGTCGAACAGGCGACAGTGGGTCTCGCGCACGTTGTCCGGCAGCGTGTCGGCGTCGACCGCGAAGCCGTGGTTCATGCTGGTGATCTCGACCCGCCGTCCGCCAGCCGCTTGACCGGATGGTTCGCGCCGCGGTGGCCCTGGTGCATCTTGGTGGTCTTCGCGCCCGACCGCGAGGCCGAGCATCTGGTGGCCGAGGCAGATGCCGAACATCGGCATGCCGCGTCTCCAGCAGCTCCTGGATCACCGGCACCGCATAGACGCCGGTCGCCGCCGGATCGCCGGGGCCGTTCGACAGGAACACGCCGTCGGGCTTCAGCGCCATGATCTCGTCGAAGCGTGGTCGGTCGCCGGCACCACCGTCACCCGCGCGCCGGCCTCGACCAGGTTGCGGAAGATGTTGTCGCTTGGCGCCGTAATCGATCGCGACGACATGCGGGCGCTCGGCGTCGCGCAGGCTGCGCCGGCATAGCCCTCGCCCAGCGTCCAGACGCCGCCGTCCCAGCTGTAGCTCTGGCGGCTCGACGACGTCCGTGGCGAGGTCCATGCCCTCGAGCCCCGGCCAGTCCGCGCGCCTGCTGCGACCAGCGCGTCGATGTCGAACTTGCCGTCGGCGTCGATGCGCGATCACCGCATTGGGCGCGCCCGCGCATGCGGATGCGGCGGGTCAGCGCGCGGGTGTCGACGCCCGGACAGGCCGATCCGGCCCCAGTTGCGCGCATCCAGTCGTCGAAGTCGCCGCGCGCGCGGAAGTTGCGCGGCGCCGGTCACGTCCTCGCGCACGACGCAGCCGAGCGCCATGCGGATTGGCGCTCTCGACATCCTCGTCGTTGGCGCCGACATTGCCGATGTGCGGGAAGGTGAAGGTGACGATCTGCCCGGCGTAGGACGGATCGGTCATCACCTCCTGATAGCCGGTCATCGCGGTGTTGAAGCAGACTTCGCCGACCGCCTCGCCCTCGGCGCCGAAGCCCTGGCCCCAGATCGACGGTGCCGTCGGCGAGGACCAGAACGCCGGTCGCGCGCTCTTGGGTTGCGCAGGCGCGGGGCTCGGCCATCGGCGGTCCTCGGGTCAGCGGGTTTTAGCAGGCTAAGGCGCCGCGCTACGGCGCCGCTTCGCCGGTTGGTCAATGCCGCGCGGCTGCGCTTATGTGGCGAACCGATTCAAGGAGACAAATGATGCTCCGCGACGATATCAAGGCCGCGCAGATCGCCGCGATGAAGGCGGCGACACGGCACGGCTGGGCGCCGTCCGCCTGATCCTCGGCGAAGCTCAAGAATCGCGACATCGAGCTGCGCACCGGCACGGCGCCCGAGCGACGACGATGTGCTGGTGATCGAGGTGCTGCGAAAGATGGCCAAGCAGCGCCGCGAATCGATCGAGATGTACGAGAAGGGCGGCCGCGCCGAACTGGCCGCCGCCGAAACGGCCGAGCTCGCCGTGATCGAGAGCTTCCTGCCGGCGCAGATGCGGACGAGGAGGCGAAGGCCGCGATCGCGGCGATCATGGCCGAAGCTCGGCGCGACGAGCGTCAAGGACATGGGCACGGTGATGGCGGTGGTGAAGGCGCGGCACGGGGCAGCTCGACATGAGGAAGGCGTCGGGGCTGGTGAAGGCGGCGCTGTCCTGAGGTGAGCCTTCCCGCCCGACTTCCTCGACGAACTGCGCGCCCGCATCGGGCTTCGTCGGTCGTCGGGCGGCGGGTGAAGCTGACGCGCGCCGGGCGCGAGTTGAAGGGCTGCTGCCCGTTCCACAACGAGAAGACGCCGAGCTTCTACGTCAACGACGACAAGGGCTTCTACCACTGCTTCGGCTGCGGCGCGCATGGCGACGCCATCCGCTTGGATGCCGACCAGGGCGGCCTGAGCTTCATGGACGCGGTGAAGGAGCTGGCGGCCGAGGCCGGGCTGACGGTGCCCGAACCCGCGCGGCGCGATCCCGAGCGAGCAGAAGCGCGCCGGGCTGCTGGACCTGCTGGCGGCCGCGGCCGACTGGTATCGCGCGCAGCTGCCAAGCGAGACACTTAAGGTCAACATCACCGGCAGTGACAAAGGCTTGACGGTGGCTACCAGGATCCCAAGCGGAATCGCGATCAGCAAGGCAATCCCCATGGCAACCAGGCTCAGTTGCAGGTGATCGACGGTCAGATCCAGGACGCGACGCCAGTTGTCGATCAGGTAGTCGAGATTCATGGCAGACCCACGGGTGCGCTTGAATCCCGAATCACGTCCAGTCCAATTGTGCCGATGATCTCGCCAGCCGCATCTGTTACGGAGAGCCCGGTCGTGCCGTGCTCCATCATCAAGCCCAGCGCAACCCGCAAATCGCTATCGGCTGCAATTGTCGGCAGGTCGCTCACCGTCTCCGACGTCGCAACATCGCCCACCCGTATCAGGCTTAGCCGCCGCAAGACGTCGTCCGCACCGACCAATTCAGCCACGAACGCATCTGCTGGGTGCATCACGATCTCGAGGGGTTCGTCGTATTGCAATACCTTGCCGTCGCGCATGACCACAATCCGATCCGCCAGGCGCACAGCCTCTTCTATGTCGTGGGTCACGAACAGGATGGTCTGCCCCAGTTGGCGGTGAATCCGTTTGAGCTCATCCTGGAGTCGACCGCGAGTGATGGCATCCAGCGCTCCGAACGGCTCATCCATCAGGAGCGTCGAAGGCTCGGCCGCCAATGCCCTCGCCAGTCCCACTCGTTGCTGCTGCCCACCCGAAAGCTGAGCCGGAAAACGCCGTCGATAGTCATCAGGCGGAAGCCCAACCAGATCCAGCAATTCGTCCGTACGTCTGGAAATCCGAGCCTTGTCCCACCCCAACAGCCTGGGCACAACGCCGACGTTGTCCTCGATCCGCATGTGCGGAAAGAGGCCCGTCTGCTGAATGACGTAGCCTATTTGCCGGCGAAGATCAGAGGCGGATCCAGATCTGGTGTCCTGCCCGTCGATCAGAATCTGACCCGACGTCGGTTCGTACAGACGGTTGACCATCTTCAGAAGCGTGGTCTTCCCGCAACCGGATGGTCCAAGCAACACGACCAACTGACCAGGCTCGACAGTGAGGGATACCTCACTGACCGCTGCCCGATCGGCGCCGGGGTACGCCTTCGACACCCGGTCGAAAACGATCGCGGCACCATGTTGGGAGTTCTGCTTACGGTCCGGCACCAGATTGTCCCCTGCAACGAAAAACGGGGCAGGCAAGTGGAGAGCCTACCCCGCAGTCTAGTCCGATGTTATCCGGCGATCAGGCCTTGCTCAACGAGGAAGTCTCGCGCAACCGTTGCCGGTTCCGCCTTCTCGTCGCCGACCACGCGGGCGTTGAGCTGTGTCTGCAGTTCGGTGGTCAACACTGGTGCCAGTGCGTTCAGCGCATCGGCGATTCCGGCATTCGCGTCCAGCGATTCTTGTCGGACAACCGGCGCGACGTAGTACGGCGGCCACAGGCCCAGGTCGTCCTCGAGCACGATCAGATCGTTGATGACAATCTCGGCATCGGTGCTGAACGCCAGGACGGCATTCGCATCACCGTCGAGGAATGACTGATATTTGATTCCGGGTGCTACTCCAGTAACCGTGGCGTTGAAGTCGCCATAGACCCGCTTGAGTCCCGCAAGTCCATCTTCGCGCTCTTCAAAGTCGGACGGAGCCGAAATCGTAAGCTCGATCGAACTGGACAGGGCGACCAACTGGGAGACAGTCGTGACACCGTTCTCCTCAGAGAACTGACGAGTCACGGCCAATGCCTGCGTGTCGTTCATCTGGGACTGATCAAGCCAGACCAGATTGAACTGCTCGGCGTACTGCTCTTTCACGAACTGGAAGACAGCATCCGCTGCTCCGCCGCCGGCTGCCGGGGTGCCCATCGCTGAAGGCGAGGCCATCGCTTCAGGAGTTCCACTGAGACCAGGCACATCGGACATGCTCATTCCAAGCACGACCAACAGGCCCGTTCCGGTGTATTCCGGATAGAGATCAAGATCGCCGCTCAGCAGTGCTTCGTGCGCAACGGCCGTGCCACCGAGGTTCAGCTTACGCTCAACCGTTGCACCGGCGTTCTCGAGCAGCAATGCATACATCTCGCCGATGATGATCGCCTCCGGGAAGTCCTTGGAGCCAACGCGAATCGTCGGGGTGTCCTGGGCCATTGTTCCAGGAGCCCATTTCAGTGCAACGCCCATCACCGGCGCCGTTGCCGCTACCTTAAGTACCTGTCGACGAGTAACCATTGTGCAGAATCCTCCCTGCAATAACCTCCAGAAACGCATCGTGCGTTCCGGCACTAGACGGGTGGAGCAACCTTTCGCTCAACCCCCGCCAACGTCACCTCAACGAATAGGGCTAGTAACGCAATCGGAATCGCGCCTACCAGCAAGAGGCTGTTATCGAGCAGCGACAAACCGCTCGTCACAAATCGTCCCAGACTCGGAACGCCAAGGAATGCTGCAAGGGTGGCACTTGCTACGACCTCAACGGCCGCAGTCCGAATGCCGGCAATCACCACCGGCAGCGCTATCGGAAACTGAACCTTCCTCAGAACCTGCCATTCGGTCATCCCCATGCCCCGGGCACTCTCGATCACGTGCGCAGGAACCGCCCGTAACCCGGCGTCTGTGTTGATGATCAATGACGGACCCGCCAGAAGCGTTAATGCAATGAATGCGAGTGCAAAGTTTGCCGGCCAGAACGGGAAGAACTGTCCAATTTCCTGGCGGTACGGAAAGAGCAGGAACAAGACGGAAATGCTCGGCACCACACGCGCGGCAGACACCAGGCCGACCAGCGACGGGCCAATGCGGCTACTTCGTGACGCGATAACGCCAAGGGGTACGAAGAGCAGCATCGCTACCAGAAGCGAGTAACCACTGAGTCGCAGGTGCACACTGACTGAATCCCAGAATCGTTCGGGATTCTCCTGAATGTAATCGAGGCTCTCACGTATCAGATTCATTGCATCGTGGGTTGGTCAAACAGGCCGTAGCAATTTCCGAACACTACCCTAAGCACCTGCGGCGGCAATACCGGTACGTACGCTACACAGGAGACTAGCGATCAATGCGGACAGAATTGGTCCGAAATCGACGATTTCTTCTCGCCTGGCCTCCGTGAATGTCTGTCTGGACAATTACGATTGCGCAATGAAGTCGCAACCACCAACCCGGGTCCTGGTTACCGGATATGGCGCCGTTACTCCGTACGGAGTGGGAGCGGCCCGCCTCGAAGCCGGGTTGTTCTCGGGTACCCCGGCAATTCGCCCGATTTCTGGATTCGATGCAGCGCACCTGGCAGTCCAGATTGCGGGCGAGGTTCCCGATTTCCACTTCTCGGACTTCATGGAACGCAATCGAGCCCGGCGAATGGACCGCTTTGCTCAATTTGCGGTCGCTGCGTCCAGGGAAGCGGTGGATCACGCCGGACTGAAACTCGACGAACTCGACCATGAACGATGCGCAACCGTGATTCACACGGGTGCCGGTGGCCTGCCGGCACTCATTGAATCCGCCCAATCGGTTCATCGGCATCGGCCAGGGCAAGCACCGCCACTCCTGATCGCCCGTTACGCACCCAACGTCGCCAGTTGCCACGTCTCTATTGAGCTTGGTTTCAACGGGCCCGCCTTGACCGGAACGGGCGCGTGCGCGTCGGGAACAATGGCAATCATTGAGGCGATGCAGCTGATCCAGTCCGGTGAGGCAGATGTTGTTGTTGCTGGCGGTGCGGAAGCCTGCGTTACCGAAATTGGAATTGTTGGCTTCGACAACCTCGGCGTTCTATCCCATCGCAACGACGATCCTGGCGGAGCAAACCGGCCGTTCTCGCTGGACCGTGAAGGCACCGTGCTTTCTGAGGGTGCGTGTGTGCTCGTTCTCGAATCCGAACAACACGCGGTCAAGCGAGGCGCGACCGCCTGGGCTGAGATTCGTGCCGGTGCGCTGACGTCCGACGCATTTCACGTCACCGCTCCGCATCCTGAGGGGACGTATCTCGCCCGCGCCATTCAGCAGGCGGTGAGTCGGGCCGGGCTGTCGCTGACTGACATCGATCTGATTTCCATGCACGCAACCGCGTCACAAGCCGGTGATGTAGCCGAGTCAGCCGCAATCCACGCCGCGTTTGGTCAGCACACGAACCAACTCAAGGTCACGGCCACCAAATCCATGGTGGGACACTTGATTGGTGGGGCAGGGGCGCTTGCCGCATTGGGTATTGTCATTGGAATCAAGCGCGGTGAAATCAGCCCAACGATAAATCTGGACCGTCCAGACCCGTCCCTCAACCTCAACGTAGTCACGACAGTCGGAGAACGGTCAAGCGTCAGACATGCACTGGCAAATGGGCTGGGGTTCGGTGGTCAAAATGCAGTGGTGGTCATCAGCGCGACCGATTGACAATGGTATGTTGTCGTGTGCTACACTCGGCATACTGAATTTGCTCCTTATGAAACGGCGATACCTATGACTTCAGCCGCTATTCCGGGCCTTCTTACGGTTGCCGATGCAGCCTCCCAACTTGATCGCTCGACCGAGCAGGTACGACGCTATCTGCGCGAAGGTCGCTTGCGCGGTCGCCGACTTGGCGGCCAGTGGTTCATTGAAGAGAGCGCATTGACTGCCTTCCGGGACGCCCTCCACGATCAAAGCTCGTATCTGGACAAGATCAGGCCTGCTGCCCAGATCCAGGCTCTTGATGCCGTAATCGGCATCGGACATGGTGGTGGCAGCAATATCGCTGAGGGCAAGAGTGCCTATCTACGTTCATCCTGGTGGCGACGATAAATGGAGAATCGAACAATGACCGAAGATCGCCTCGTCGCGTTCGTCGACTCCTCTGCAATCGTTGCGCTGGTTGATGAGGACGACGCCGCTCACTCTGCAGCTGTTGCGGCGTACAACGAACTCAGCCAGACCGGCTACCGCCTGTTCACGACGGATCATGTGATCGTCGAAACGTATGACCTCCTGATCAACGGCGTAGGTCCAATCGTTGCTGCGAGCTGGTTGCGTGATCACAAGCTGCCCGTTTACTACACCGACGAATCAGATCTGGCTGCGGCGCAAGTGATCCTCTTTGCCCGTCCGGACGATTCACCGCTCTCATTTACCGATGCACTCAGTCTTGCGGTCATGGAGCGGCTGGGTGTGGCCGATGCGTTTGCTGTCGATCCTGGCTTTCTCGAAGCACTGAGTTAGGAAGCCCAGCCATGCCGCGCATCATCACACGCAAGGTCGAGGTGGACGATGTGCCGCGTTTTTGCCCTGCCTGTGGTGCTGCCAACACAACGGCTGGCCTTCGGTGCACCATCTGCGGTAATCAGTTCACCACTCCAGACGCAGTCGCCAGTCTCTGGGGCAATAACGCCCAGAATCAACGCTCATCTGCCGATCAGGAGTTCACCGATCTTTATTCGGATCCGACTCCCGAACCAGTTGTGACGGCCGCTGAGCCAATTTCCGACACTATGAGTACGCGGCCATTTACGCCGGTACATGATCCGTGGTCATCAACGGGCGGCGGGCGGCTCGGTGCGGATCCGAAATCCGAGAAGGCATTCCTGCCACCAATCGATACCGGTCGCAAGCCGAAGGCAGGTGGACCGCCAGGTTGGCTGCTTGGCATCGTCGGGATTGTCCTGATCCTGGCGGTCGTAGGCGTGGCGGCATTCTTCATCGGCCAACCGCTGGTTTCTGACGAGATTGCAGACAAAACGTCTGAAGGAATCGAGCAGGCGGTCGCCGAGGTGACGATACCGGCGTCCATTCCGGCGGGCACCATCACGGTCACCGAACAGGATGTGAATCGAACCATTCGGGAAAATGCCGAGGCCTTCGAACCGGTGCGGGACATTCGGGTTCAGATTCGCCGAACCGGGATTGAAGCGGATTTACGCGTCTTCGGGGTCACCACGACATTGACTGGCACGCTGGATGTGGAGGATGGCCGGGTAATCGTGGTCAATCCGCAGTTGAGTGGAGTCGCCAACCGATTGGTCAACATCGACGACATCACTCCACGGGTCGAAGATGCCGTCAACGACGTTCTTGCGCGCAACAACGTGGTTCCGACGGAAATCGTGCTCGCTGACGACACCCTGACGATAACGACAATCCCGGCCGCTCCGTAAACGACGACTCGCCCGTTTGCGCAATCGCAGGCTGTTTGCGCAATATCCAGTGCTCCAGAATTGCTATTCCAGGATTGGTTTGAGCCAGTCGTTCAGAAATACTCCGTCTGGATCAAGTCGTCGGCGGACGGCCACGAACTGATCCAGGAGCGGATAGGCAGATTTCCAGTCTTCGGCTTCCAGGAAGTTCATCTTGCCCCAGTGCGGACGCCCGCCGTATTCGCGGAAAATGCGCTCGGCCACCGGGAAAAAGTCCCAATGCACCGCGTTCGCATCGTCATGCAGTGAGATCGTGACGGATTCCTCGCCCTGGGTAACGCTCAGAAATGCATCTTCTGCCGCATGAGTCCGGTATTCGACTGCCCATTTCACACCTGGCCAGTCCCTGACCATCAAGTCCCGCACGGCATGGAACGCCTCGAATCCGCGTGCGAGCGGGAGGCAGTACTCCATTTCCACAAACCGATTCTCGCGCACCGCCGGGTACACCTTCCACGCCCAATCAATACCGTCCGGTGGCAGGTAGCGCTCGATGGTCCCCGGCGGGTAGCTTGGAGCCGATGGGGTACCGGTGACGGCCTCATCCGTTTCCGTGAAGACCTTGAAGACGCAGGTATTCAGCGGTGGGATCCACCAGAACTCCGGATTCCGCACCACAGGCTCGATTTCGTGCCACGTTCGTTCGGCATCGGTATAGGGCACCGGGTAGCTCTGCCGTTTGAGTTTGTAGGCAGGAACCAGCTTCAGAGTCACTGAAACCATGACCCCAAGTGTCCCGACCGAGACTCTGGCTGCACGCAGCAGGTCCATATCCGACTCATCAATTGTCATCAGATCGCCAGTCGCGGTCACGATCTCGCAGGAGACGAGCGTCGATGAGAAGCTGCCGAATTGCCTGCCCGTTCCGTGCGTTCCGGTGCCGATTGCGCCGGCAATCGCCTGAACATCGATGTCGCCCTGATTGGCAACAGCAAGCCCGTGCCCGAAGAGCGGCGCACCCATCTGGTGGATTCGGGTTCCACCCAGAATCGTTGCGGTTTGGGCGTCGGTGTTGATCTCCGTGACCCCGGTCAGATCCTGCAAATCCAGCAGCAGTCCGTCGGTTGCGCAGATCGGTGAAAACGAATGACCGGCCCCGGCGACCCGAACGGTTTGCCCAGCCTTTGCTGCCGAAGCGACCAGTTTCTGGATATCCGAAATCGACCCAGGACGCTCCAGCCGTACCGGAGCCGCTGTGACATTGCCTGCCCAATTGGACCACGTGTGTACCACTTGAAATCCCCGTCCCGTGCAAAACTCAATCGAGCGCAGCATAAGCGAAGTGCGGGACGAAAACCGTCTGCATTCGATTGATTTCAGCTGTATGAACTTGGCTGGAAACCCTGCGCGGGTATCCGCAGAACGAGCTACTGGCTGGTCCGGTCCTTGCCCAACGGCATGACCAGCGGACAATCCCGCATTGGATGGCGACCGACGGCGATTTCACACTGGTAGACCTCGCTCAACAGCGATTGCTGCATGACCTCCCACGGCGATCCATCTGCGGCAATCGTTCCCCGGTCCAGCAATACGATCCGGTCAGCGGTTCCGGCCGCGAGATTCAGGTCATGCACAACCGCGATGACTGAGCCGCCGTCTGAGGCAATGTCCCGGGCGATATCCATGACATGCTGCTGATGGCGGAGATCGAGCGCCGCAGTCGGTTCATCGAGTAGAAGCAGCGGAGCGGACTGGGCAAGAACCCGACTTAGCTGGGCCCGTGCCTTCTCGCCACCAGAGAGCGATGGATAGACCCGCCCGGCAAACGGAATCATTTCGGTTGCAGCAAGCGCGCTTTCAACGGCCACCACCATCTCGTCGTGGGTGTCGTCGTGCGGTGATCGACCCATCTCGACGACTTCCCGGACCGTAAATGCAAATTGCAGCAACGATTGCTGAGGGAGTACGGCTCGTCGCAAGGCCAGATCGTGCGCCCGGTACGAACCGATCGGCTTGCCATCCAGCATCACCGAACCTGCAGTCGCCACCAGATCACCGGCCAGGACCTGCATCAGTGTCGATTTGCCAGCACCATTCGGTCCGACCAAGACGACGACTTCGCCCGGTTTGACCACCAGCGATACACCGTGCAGCAGCTCGGCCGACCCGACGCGATACCCGACTGCATCGGCAACAACCCGACCAGAAATCCGTTCGGTCATCTACATGACGCCGTTCTGCCAGCGGGTTCTGAGCAGCAGAAAGAGAAAGAACGGGGCGCCGAGCAACGCCGTCACCACGCCAATCGGCAACTCCGCAGGCGACACGATCGTGCGTGCCAGGAGGTCCGTAACCACCAGAAGCGACGCCCCGGCCAATGCACTCGCCGGGAGGAGCACGCGGTGATCAGGTCCCGAAATCAGCCGGATCAGATGCGGAACGATCAGGCCGACGAACCCGATGATTCCTGCAAACGAAACCGCCGCTGCCGTTGTCAACGCAACCACCACGATCAGCAAGAATCGGACACGGTCGACATCGACCCCGAGGTGACGTGCCTCTCGCTCACCAAGAACCAGCAGGTTCAGTTCCCTGGCTTTGAGCGGGAGCACGATCAGTCCGAGAATCATCAGCGGCAGGATCGCCAGATCGTTCTTCCAGGTTGCCCCGCCCAGACTGCCCAACGACCAGAAGACGACGGCGCGAAGCTGCTCATCGTCAGCGATGTAGTTGAGCATGCCCATCGCTGCACCGATGATGGAGTTCATCGCAACGCCAACCAGGATCAGCGTCACGGTGTCGATACGGCCATTCCGGCGTGACAAGGTCCAGACCACCAGAGTAACGACCATTCCGCCGATGAATGCGGCTATCGGAGTCGTCATCAACCCGAATGGCGTGGCTCCTACGACGATTGCCGTCACGGCCCCGAACGCCGCGCCACTTGAGACACCAATCAGGCTGGGGTCCGCCAACGGATTGCGGAAGATTCCCTGCAGAACCGCCCCGGATATAGCCAACGCCGCACCGACAAAAACCGCCAACAGGACACGCGGCAGCCTGATCGCCCAAACCACGGCGTCCTGCTGCCTGGTGTATTCGATATCAGTCGAGATTCCGATGTGATGCAGCAGGATTGCGATGATCTGCATGGGACTGACCCGCACCGCACCAATGCCGGCCGCTATCACCACCGATACCAGCAGCAGAGCAGCCAAGGCCGGGATCAGAATAGAAGCGGGCACACGTCGACCAACCGCAAACGATTGAGCTTTCGCCTCGCTGTTGCGTCCTGGCAATGTGGTGCCCGCTGATACCACTACGCAGCCTCGGGTGAGGCTGCTGGAGTGCCGTCGCGTTCGAGTTCCGGGTGAATGCCGTAAACAAGGTCGGTCAAAACGGAACCAAGTCGGGGCCCAAGGCCAAGCAGATACTGATCGTCAAAGGCGATGATCGCGCGATTCTCGCCAGCAGGAGTCTCGGCCACGCCCGGAACCTCCAGCAATCCATCAATACCACCGATCGATTCAAGTCCGCCGGACATGACCAGGATGACATCGGGAGCCGCAGTAACCAGCGCTTCGGCTGTGATCGGGGCGAATCCCTTGACGCCTGCTTCGGTGCCGGCATCAACTCCGCCAGCCAGCTCTATCAACGTGTCCGCACCTGAGCCGTCGCCACCAATCAGTTGCGTAGCGGTGCCCCGGATGTACAGGAAAAGGACGCGCGGTTGCGTGCCAGCGGTCTTGCCGAGTTCGATCGCCGTGTCGACTTCGCCCTGAACCGTTGCCTTAAGAGCTTCGCCCGCATCAGTCACGCCGAGCGCTGCCGAGATGTCAGTGATCTTCTCAAACGGTGCTTCGAAGTCGGTATAGCTGTTGATGATAACGACGGTCACGCCAGCGTCGCGAATTTGATTGAGCACGTCGATCGGTCCAGCCGTCTTGTCACCGATCACAACGGTCGGATCCAACGAGAGAATGCCCTCCGCCGAAAGCTGGCGGGCAAATCCGATCGATGGCAGTTCGCTGAACGATTCCGGGTAGGTCGCCGTCACATCGACACCAACAATGTTCGCGCCGAGCCCGAGGAACCAGACGATCTCGGCAATGTCACCGTTCAGCGGCACAATCCGGCTGACATCAGTGACCGTAACCTCGGCACCGGTTCCGTCAACAAAGGTCGCTGGAAGAACTGGGGAGGGGGCTACGGGAGTCGCATCCTGAGCCATCGCACCTTGCCGAGCTACCGGGACAATGGTCGCAATCAACACGGCAAAAACGATCATTCGAAGTAAGCGGGTCAAAACAACTGCCTCCTATACCAAACCTGTAGAGCTAAATACCCAGAATCTACCTAAATCTAGGCAGGAGTGATGCATCACTAGAACTATGTACACACCACAGCCCTTGTCAACGAACTTTGTGAAATTCTGCCGACCTTGTTTCGAAACTCCGCGCATGATTGCCGTTCTAGAGGTCGGAACTTTCGCGGCTCGCGTCGGCGCCGACCGCTTTGCGAGTCTTGTTCCAATGGCTGGCGGTCGCAATGGCAATCAGAACCGGCAGGCTCCAGAGGAATCCCCCGAGAACATCGCTTGGCCAATGTGCTCCGACCCATATCCGCCCAAACCCGGTGGTGAGAATGACCAGCCCGGCGACAAACCAGACTGCCCACCTCATACCGGTGCTCGAGACACGCTGACTGAGAACCCAGGCAGCTGCCCCGACCACCAGCACGGCGCCAGACGTGTGCCCACTTGGGAATCCGAGCCCGGTTGGTACGACCCCACTCTGCCAGAACTCTCGGTCCGGCCTGGGCGACTGAACCACGTCTTTGAGAACGGGATTGAGCAATCGGCACGCGGTCGCGATCCCTATGACTGCTGAATCTGCAAAATGTCCGCGAAGTCCCACAACGATGAGCAGAACCAGGGCAATCACGCTCAGTGGACGACCGCTCATAGCCCAATTTGTCGTTTGAACAATCGGCTCAACTCCGGGCCAGTCCAGAGATTGAACCCATTCGAGAATCCGGACATCACCAGGCAATGTGTCAGGGCCGTGCGCTAGTAATGCGAGAACCACGAAACCGAGCAGGAGTGCAAGTCCAAACACCAGTCGGTAGAGATAGGCATCCTTAACCGAGTCATCGGCCTCACGCAGCAAAGTGAACCTCCATCAGCAAACTCATCCCGACTTCATAAATGTGCGCCAGGATAGATACCAGCGACAATTCTCACCATCGTCCCTGGGCCAGAGACAGGCAGGTCTATGCGCATTCTCGTTGTCGAAGACGAAACCCGGCTCGCCGAACTCATAAAGCGCGGCCTCGAACATGAGGGTCATGCGGTCGATCTCGCCGAGACAGGCGAAGACGCACTGGAATGGACCACCGCCGCCAATCACGACGCAATCGTTCTCGACGTGATGCTTCCCGGGATCTCCGGGTTGGACGTCTGTCGCACCCTCCGCAAGCGTTCGATCCAGACCCCGATTCTGCTGCTGACCGCTCGCGACGCCGTTCCCGATCGGGTCGCCGGACTCGATGCCGGCGCCGACGATTACCTGATCAAACCCTTCGCTTTCCCGGAACTTCTTGCCCGTCTGCGTGCGCTCGCTCGCCGGCCCGCCGAAACCCACCCGACTCGCCTGCTGGTTGCTGACATTGAGCTTGATCCGGCCTCGCGTCAGGTCTGGCGGGGAACGCGGGAAGTCCACTTGCAGAACAAGGAATTCCGGATTCTGGAACACCTGATGCGTAACGCCAATCGCGTCCTCTCGCGTGACCAAATTGCCGAATACGCATGGGATTACGATTTCCCGGCCGTCACCAATGTCATTGATGTCCACATCAAGTCGCTTCGCCGCAAACTGGACGATCCGTATCCCGGCCAACTGATCCAGACCGTCCGCGGCGCGGGCTATCGGCTCTCGACGGAGCAAACGTGAACGGGCTTCCGATTCGCTGGCGGCTTTCGCTCTGGTACATGTCGCTCACCGCGCTTGTACTCGTCATCTTTTCGTTTGCGGTCTATACCGGGCTTGAACGTCGTCTCTCCGGGAATCTCGATCAGGATCTTCGCAGCAAGGCGTCGCTGGCCGCCTCGTCGATCACATTTGGTCAGGGCAATGCAATTCTGGATTCAGTCAGCCGCAAGGAACTGAGCGAAGAAGTTCTTCTGCGCGTAATCGATCTGGACGGTGAGCTGGTCTACAACTCGCCAGATTCGCCGATAGCGGACCTGCCACCCTCAGCCGAGGACATTGAACGCGCGTCGCGTGGCGTGATCACCTTCGAAACCGTCAGAACGGACGATTACTCGATCCGCATGATCACCGTCCCGGTCCGAGCGGTAAACATCAATTCCCGCGAGCAAGAAGTGGTCGGTGCCCTGCAAATGGCCTATTCAACTGCTCGCGTTACGGACGCACTCGACCTGTTGATTCAGGCGCTTCTCATCATTGCTCCGGTAGCAATTGTGGTTGCCGCGGTATCTGGCTACTATCTCGCCGGTCGCGCCCTGCAACCGGTCTCGGATATCACCAGGCTCGCCAGCCAGATCGACGCAGATGACCTTGGTACCCGACTCAATCTGTCGTTGCCGGACGATGAGCTCGGTCGCCTGGCGTCCACCTTTGATTCGATGCTTGAGCGCATCGATCATGGATTCCAGCGCCAGCGGCAGTTCACCGGTGATGCCGCCCACGAACTCCGGACTCCGCTCGCCCTGATGCGCAGTCAGATCGATCTCGCCCTCACTCAAGCCGATGAACCGGAGGAATTCCGCGACGCATTGACCGCGCTTGATGGCGATGTCGGCCGAATGACCTCACTGGTAGGGACCCTGTTGTCGCTCGCGCGCGCTGATGCCGGGCAACTGCGACCCAATTATGAACTCACCGATATGGCCGAACTGATCCAGGATGTCGCTGAGCAACTCGAACCGATCGCCAGCGAGAACGAGCTCACGATCTCCACCGAAACGAATCCGATCACCGCGGCGGTGGACCCGGACATGATCATCCAGGTGCTGGTCAACCTGATCGACAACGCCATCAAGAACACTCCGGCCGGTGGCGACATCAAGGTCACGGTGAGCGGCTCAACTACCCCCGCGACTCCAGACGGCCGAGGTCAGTCAGTGGTAATCGAGGTGCAGGACACGGGCATCGGGATTCCTGCCGAGCACCTGACCCGGATATTCGATCGGTTCTATCGGGTCGACTCCGGACGCGCGCGGGCTCGCGGTGGGACCGGACTTGGTTTGGCAATCTGCCAGGCAATCGCCAACGCGCACAACGGCACCATCACTGCGACGAGTCTGGAAGGGGCGGGGACCACGTTCAGACTAACGTTGCCGGCCAACACTCCGACAGCCGGTGCTCCGCCAGGCCCGACTTAGCCCTGAGCGGACAACGCCTGGAAATACTGCTTCGCGACTTTGCAGACATAGGTGAACTTCGGGTTCACGAATTGCGTTGCTCGGGCTTCTGCAACCTGTCCCAGCAGCATGAACGCCTCCGCCTGACTGACTCCGCAATCGTCCACCATCCAATGGACCATTTGCTCAACCGAGATCCGGAATGCATCGTCGAGCGGTCGTGCGCAGCCCATCGCCAGCATGTGCGTGTCAGTCTCGATCCGTGGCCAGATCATTGATTTTGGTTTTGGAGCTATCTCGACCGAGACCGTAACCAAAGACCGGGTTTCGATACCTCCAGCCGTGCAGAGCTCACCATCACCCTGGACGGCGTGGACGTCACCAATGTGGAGCAGCGCACCCTCGACGAATACCGGGAGAGAAACCGTGTTGCCTGGGGAGACTTCCTGGCAGTCGAGATTCCCGCCGTGCGGTCCGTTATCTGCATTCGAAATGCCTTCGATTTCGGGAGCTACCCCTATCACCCCGATCATCGGCGCGACCGGGATCTTCAATGAATCACTCCAGTGGACGACCCCATCGCTGATCCGCACCACCTTGAACGGCGCATCCCAGTTGTCGCCAGAAATCCAGTGCTTGAACGGATTGATCGCCAGTTTGACTTGCGTGTATCCAAGAGAGTCGACATCGATCGCGTGGATGTGGACCTTGAGTACATCGCCAGGTTTCGCGCCAGTCACAAACACCGGTCCTGTCGCTGGATTCACATACGGGAAACTGCGTGAACCATTGGCCGGATTCGAATCGATGTCATGCAACCAGTCGCCAGAGTTCAGCTCGGTCTCTATCTGAAACTGTCTCGCCAGGGATCACCGTCAGTTTGGGCAGATTGGCCGCCGAGTGCGTGTAAACCAGATTCCCCTCGCGAGCCAACCGTTGCATCGTCATCCCCTTCAAAACACCAAACCGAATAGCGGCATCATACGGTTGATCCGAACTCCGGGCAATGAATCGAATCGGGATATGGGCTCGTGTTGCTCCGCGCGTCCTCTCGTGCTCTTGTTATCTCGTCGCTCTCGCAACGCAGGAAACGGCCAGACCTATCTTCGTCCGATCGCCCGTTCGGGATGGGGAGGTGGCGGCATCTTGGAATCGGGTCCTACCGCAGGCAACGGGAAACGGCGCCATTCTCGCCGTTCGGGATGGGAGGTGGCGGCACTGGGACGCTCGCTGCTGTAACGCGGCGCTCGCATTGTCGATCGCGCCGTTCGGGTTGGGGAGGTGGCGGCATCTTGGGTCGGGTCCTACCGCTGCCGCGACGGGAAACGGCGCTACCGCACTTGCTGCGATCGCGCCGTTCGGGATGGGGAGGTGGCGGCATCTTGGAATCGGGTCCTGCCGCTACGCAACGGGAAACGGCGCAACCGACTTTCGGCGATCGCGCCGTTCGGGTTGGGGAGGTGGCGGCATCTTGAGATCGGGTCCTACCGTTGCCGCAACGGGAAACGGCGCCTCGCATTGCTGCGGACGCGCCGTTCGGGTTGGGGAGGTGGCGGCATCTTGAGATCGGGTCCTACCGCTGCCGCAACGGGAAACGGCGCATCGACATTGCTGCGGAGGCGCCGTTCGGGTTGGGGAGGTGGCGGTAGGAGGGGTCCTACCTGAAGCGCTGGTTGTTCGCTTCTTGTGATTACTATGACCGACCAATATGAAATGCCGATGAACCTTCCTCACAGACTCCACCAAGGTGCGCGACACTATCCTCAGAGTCCTATTCGTGCCATCAATCCGGAGGAACCGTGACCCTCTCCTGGCCAACACCCACCCTCGAAGACATCCACGCCGCTCGTGACCGAATCGCCACGATAGCCGTTCGCACTCCCCTGATCAAACTCGATTGGGACGATGGGCCGGGCGAGATCTACCTGAAACTGGAGAACCTGCAGCCGATCCGCGCGTTCAAAATCCGCGGTGCATTCAATGCAATGGCCGCAACCGATCCAGCCGAGCTTGCCCAGGGGGTCTGGACTGCCTCAGCTGGTAACCACGCCCAGGCGGTCGCGCTTTCCGCTCGTGCGCTCAATGTCCCGTGCACGGTCTACGTCCCTGACACGGCACCCCGCACCAAGATCAACAACGCCATTCGCTACGGTGCGCGCGTGGTCGAACTTCCGGTCATGGAATGGGTTGGCATTTTTCGGGACCGTGGGTACGCCCATGCCACCGGACTCTTCATCCACCCGTACAGCGACTACAACGTCATTGCCGGACAAGCAGTTGTCGGACTCGAGATTCTCGAGGACTTGCCAGACGTCGACACAATCGTCGCGCCGTATGGTGGCGGCGGACTCTGTTCAGGGGTCGCGGCAACCATGTCCCATCTTTCACCAAATGTCCGGGTGATTGCCAGCGAGATCGAAACCGGTGCGCCGCTCGGACCCTCGCTGGCTGCCGGCGAGCCGACTGAAGTCCCGTATCGACCGAGTTTCGCGGATGGGATCGGCAACCCGTTCGTTAATGAGGAGATGTTCGAGCTCGCCCAACGCCTCGGCATCACCGCAATCCGCACCACCCTCGATCAAACCGCCAATGCCGCCCGCATCATCCTCTCCCGGGCCGCCACAGTGCCCGAGGGAGCTGCAGCCACCGCCCTGGCCGCCGTACTGACCGGTCGACGCAGGCACCGGCAAGATTGTTGTGGTCGTCTCCGGAGGAAACATCGATCCCGCGACGCTGCAGTTGGTGCTCTCGGGTGGCACGCCGGAGTAGTCTCGTTAGCGGCGCAAGAGATCCCGGCGCGATACCGATTGGGCACCTCGCCGGGATCTGGGGAAGAAGTGGGGACGCCGCGGCTGAAACGGCGCCGGTTGTTGGGGAATCGGAGATGGAGCCTCGTTTCCGTTCGGCCCCCGTCAGGTTGTAGCTCGGTCCTCCTTCAGTCAGTACCCGAATAACCTCATGTGTAGAGATTGCCAGCCGGGCTAGCGTGTGGCATCGGTAACATCACGTAATTGCATCTAATGCAGGATTCGCTATGGTTGTGTAGGCCACAGTGGTGGTCCGCAACCCGAAATTCCTGAGGAGGATTTAGCAATGGCTGCCAAGACAGCAACCAAGAGCGTGGCGAAGGCTCCGGCCGCACGCACCTTCAAAACCAGCGTCGATATTCCCGCTGCTGATCGCACGAAAATCAATGCCATCCTGAATCAGCATCTGGCCGATTCGTTCGATCTGATGAGTCAGGTCAAGCAGGCCCACTGGAACGTCAAGGGCAGCGATTTCTGGCAGCTGCATAAGTTGTTCGACGAAATCGCCGAAGAAGTTGGCGAGTGGGTCGATGAACTGGCTGAGCGCGTGACGTCGCTCGGTGGGTACGCAACCGGCACGGTCCGAATGGCCGCCGCCAGCAGCACGCTTCCCGAGTTCCCGACCGGAATTACCGGCAGCATGGAATACGTTCAGGCCGTCACCGATCGGCTGGCCGCTTTTACCAATTCCTGCCCGCGAAGCGATTGATCAGACCGACGAAATTGGCGACGCCAACACGGCCGACCTCTTCACCGAAATCAGCCGCTGCGCCGACAAGTACCTCTACTTCCTCGAGGCTCATCTCCAGGGCTAGGCTGATGAAGTCTCCGAAAGTACGAAAACCCCGGAGGCCAGATCTGGCCTCCGGGGTTGTTTTATCGCCTCAAGGCCAAGAGGAGTGTCGCGTGCCACCTGAACAAGTCAGGGCATGGCAATCGGGACGCTACTGCAAAGCCATCACGAGCCGCAATCGCTCTTCCGGCGTGATCAGGTGGTCCAGATCGATCGCTGCCTCATCGATCGCAATCTCGACCCAGTTCACCTCGCCGGAAAATTTCTTCTCAGCCGGATAGTCCTTGGTCACCCCTGATGCGAAGTCATCGCCCACATCGCAGGTTTCATCAGCCGAGAATATGAATGGCTCGGTCTGCTCAACTCGGCCTTCTCCGACCAGTTCTCCTGCAATGTAGAGCCGGACCGTTCCACCCTGAGCGAGGCCACCACCGTCGTAATCGAACTCCATCCGAACTTGCTGCGTACCGGAGGCAAGCACCGTTGCCGATTTGGTAACGTAGTAATTGAGCCCCAGGAAGTTGTAACAATACGTCAGGATTCCATCCCGGCAAGAGAGTGCCCAGCCGCCGATCGACCCTCCCACCGCAACAACCACGCCACTGGCACCGGATTCCGGCACGTCGATTTCGGCGGTGACAGAATGCGATTTGTTCTTGTAGTTGATGATCGACGATTCAGTGAGCCGACCCATTCCTCCAAAGAGGACCTGCCGATTGCCGGTCACCAACTGCGGCCGACCAGCAATTTCAGCGTTCGCGCGTTCGGCGAACCGGTCATCGAGCGGCAAAACGTTGTATTTGACCGCCTCGATCAACCAGAGCCGTTGCAGTTCGTGCAGCTTCTGGGGGTGTTCAGCCGCCAGATTGCGGGACTGACTCCAGTCCGTTGTCGTGTCGTAGAGCTCCCAGACGTCATCGTCGAATGCAATGGTCGCCACAACTCCGGTTTCCCAAGGAGTGCGATGTTTGGTGACTGCAGTCCAGCCTTTGTGGTAGATACCGCGATTGCCGAACATCTCGAAATACTGGGTTTCGTGCCGACCCGCCGCATCGGCATCGTCGAACGAATAAACCATGCTGACGCCTTCGATTGGCCGTTGCTGAATCCCGTTCACGAAAACAGGTTCAGGCAAACCAGCGGCTTCCAGAATCGTCGGGGCAACATCGATCACGTGGTGGAATTGACTTCGGAGTTCGCCCTTGGCGGATATTCCCTTGGGCCAATGCACAATCGTTCCATTCCGGGTTCCGCCAAAGTGAGAGGCGACCTGTTTGGTCCATTGGAACGGCGTATCCATAGCGTGCGCCCAACCCACCGCATAGTGGTTGTACGCATCGATTCCGCCCAATTTATCTATGTTTGCGATCATGAATTCAGGCGTCTCAAGATGGGCAAATCCGCCCAGCGTTGCCATTTCGTTGAACGCACCCTGCAGAGATCCCTCGGCGGAGGCACCGTTGTCTCCGATAATCACGTAGATCAGGGTGTCGTCCAGAATTTCGAGATCTTCCAGTGAGGCTATCAGGCGACCGACGTGGTGATCGGTATGCTCCATGTACCCGGCGTAGATTTCCATCTGCCGGGCAAGTACCGGTTTCATCGAATCTGAAACGGACTCCCAGGCCGGGATTTCGACATGACGCTCGGTTAACTGGCAATCGTGCGGCACGACGCCGAGCGCCTTCTGACGGGCCAGCGTCTCTTCCCTGAGCTTGTCCCATCCCTGATCGAACGCACCCTTGTACTTGTCCGCCCATTCCTGGGGAACGTGATGCGGTGCGTGCGTTGCCCCGGGCGCGTAGTAGGTGAAGAATGGTTTGTCCGGCATGAGCGCTTTCTGCTGCCGGATCCATTTGATAGCGCGGGTCGTCATATCGTCCGTGAAGTGGTAACCATCTTCCGGCAAGTGATCAGGTTCGATGGGAGTTGTGCCGTTGTACAGCGCCGGATACCACTGGTTCGTTTCCCCGCCAAGGAATCCATAGAAGTACTCGAAACCGCCGCCACCGGTTGGCCAGGCATCAAACGGGCCCATCGGACTGGTCTGCCAGACCGGAATCTCGTGACACTTGCCGAATTGGGAGGTGGAATAGCCATTCAACTTCAATGTGCGGGCAATCGGCGAAACCGTATTGGACATGAACGAGCAGGCTCCAGGAGCCGACGTTGCAAATTCGGTAATCGATCCCATTCCCGCAGAGTGGTGGTTGCGGCCGGTCAGGAGTGCTTGCCGGGTCGGGGAGCAGAGCGCAGTCGTGTGAAACCTGTTGTATTTCAGGCCATTTGCGGCCAATCGATCGAAGTTCGGCGTGTTGCACGGTCCACCAAACGCGCTCGTTGCGCCGAATCCCACATCGTCGATCAGAACGATCAATACATTCGGCGCACCCGCGGGCGGTCTGAGGTCTCTGATTGGTGGAAAGCTGGTATCCGGATCACGCGCGTCGAACGTCGTCAGTCCAACGTGTGGCTGCTCGGAATCGGCAATACAGTTCGCGCGATTGAATTCGGGTGGTCAAGGAAGCTCTCCTCTCAAGGGCGGTTCCATGGATCTGGACTTTGCGGACGAATCGGTTCGCGAAATCCGCGTGGAAATCGTCTTTGGGGGCCGCGATGTTCAACAGCCGTTCATGAAAGTAAACCTTTCAGTCCGTCACTCAGCAGCGAGATTCCGAGTACGGTGAACAGCACGAACATCACGGTTGCGTTGTTGTCGCCCAGCCACTCTTTCATCGCGTTGAGTGGCTTTTCTGCGCGCTCGCCGGCAATCAGGAAATAGATCACTGGCCCGCCAACGGTGACCGTGGCCAGGAGTGCATAGGCAAGTAATGCGACAACCGCAGAACCACCTGTCACCCCAGTCTGGGCAATCGACGTTCCTGCGGCAATCGAGAGCAACAGGTTTTTGGGGTTCGGTCCCGCCAGGAGCGCACCCATCCCAAGCGCTTTTACGGGCGTGAACGAGTCTATGGACTGCATCCACTTGGGCGGTTCGGCCGGCGGTTCTCCCGATTTCGGGCGACTCTTCCACTGCTTGGCGGCAAGCATCAGCATCAGAACGGCCAGGACGATCTTCAGACAAAAATGCCCAGTTGGATGCATCACTGTCTGTGGCGACATCCTGACTGTCGCTCAACAGGAATGCCGCCGTCACGACGGTCATCAAGGCAAGAATCCAGCCGATTGCGAATGCCGGAGCATTGACCCGTGCCTGGGCTGTAAAGAGCATGAGAATCACGGCGATGACTGGAATTGGACTGATCGCGGCTCCCAACGCCTGCGGCAGAATCGAACTGATTGCTTCACCCATACTGGCCTCCCATCATGTGACCTGTGCTAGGTCGTTCCCGATTTCGCAATCAATTCATTCAGCCCGTCAGCCAGGTGAGCCAACCGCTCGCGGTCCTCACCACTTGCCTGACTGGCCATCTCCTCGACCACCTCACGGGTCCGTTGCAGTCCATCACCAACCAAAGCCCATCCGGCCTCGCCTGGATTCCCGAATGACGCCACGGCCCCAAGAATTCCTGCCAGCGCGTTCGGATAGATGTTGGAGGTGCCCACGCGTTCAGATACACCGCTTCTGTCCAGCAGGTCGCGAACGTCATGGTGAAGGTTGCAGAGTGCCAGTGCCACGCCTTCGTGTTCCAGGTCTTCGAAGAGTTCTCCGATAACGTCGGCGGCGGGCACATCCAGATCGGACGTTCCCTCCAGATTCAACAGCACGGTCTTGACTGGAGACTCAGCCAGGTGCACCTGATCCCGAATCCCGTCCCGAATCGAGGCAGCGTTGGCAAAGAACATCGCCTCATTCGGTCGAACAATCAGCAAGCCCGGAATGGCAGATGCAGTGTCGTCGTGATCGAGATCGGTGAGCTGCATCGTGTCTGCCTTGCGCCCCAATACGCTCAACTTCGGTTGACTGGCTCGCCAGACAAGCACCACCAGGGAGGCAACAACGGCGATGATCAAACCCTCAAGCACCTCGAAGATCAGCACACCGAACAACGCAACAAGTGCCAGTGCAAAGTCGGCACGGCGCAGTCTGGCCAGTCGCTTCATGACATCGAAATGCATCATGCCCGAAACCGCCACGACGACGATTGCTCCCAACGTTGCCTCGGGTAGATTCTTGAAGAGCGGAGTCAGGAAGAGCGCGACCAGCATAGTCATACCGGCCGCGATGAACGCGGAAACCTGGGTCTTGGCACCGGCTGCGTCATTGGCTGCCGATTTGGAGAGACTTGAGCCAATCGGGAAACCCTGGAACAACCCAGCTCCGAGATTGGCAGCTCCCAAACCGATCAGCTCCTGATTTGGATCGATCGGCTGGTGGTACTTGCTGGCAAATACTCTGGCCGGCCCAACTCCTTCTGCGAATACGACCAGGGCCAGGCCGCACGCCCCGGCAAATAGCAATGTCGCATCGTGCCAACCGATGTCCGGGATTTTTGGAGCCGCCAGCCCACTCGGAATCTTGCCGACAACTTCGACGTCCTTGCTGTCCAGATTGAATACCGTGGACGCGACAATTCCGTACACAAGAACAGCCAACGCCGCCGGAACCTTGTGGAAGAAGTGCTCGAGACCCAACATCAGGGCCAGGCACGTAAGACCAATCATCAAGGTTCGGCCATGGGTCTCGTCGATGTGAATGAAGATGTCGTAGAGACGCTCGAAGAAATTCCCGTGACCAGCTTCGATGCCGAATATCTTCGGCACCTGTTTGATGGCAATAACCAGTGCCAGCCCAAATACAAAGCCGGTCATGACCGACTCGGAAAAGAACTGCGCAATGCGACCAAGTTTCAGAAATCCAGCGGCGATCGAGATCAGTCCTGCCAGGACCGCCAAAGCCGCCGTCATGACGATGAATTCGGTTGTTCCCTGTGGGGTGATCGCTCCAACAGTCGCGGCGGACATGGCGGCGATTGCAGCCGAGACTGCCACAACCAACTGCCGTGACGTACCGAAAATCGCGTACATCGCCAGCCCGATCGGGGCAGCATAGAAGGCGGTCTCCGGTGGCACACCGGCAATCTGGGCATAGGCCATCCCCTCGGGAATGAGCAGTGCGGTAACGGTCAACCCGGCGATCAGGTCAGCACGCAACCACGATTTCTGATAGCTACTGGCCCAACTAAGAACAGGGAAATGAGAGGAGAATCGCGATTTTTCAGCCGTATCAGCAGCCATGCTGAAGTACTCTCCGTTCGTGTCAATTCAGGTCACCCAGGCCGCTAGCGATACGGCCACTTATGCGGTGGATCGAGCAAACGTGCATCGAATTCGCGACCCGCGATAAACGATTGCTGGACTGGGTCCCGCAGCCTCAAATTGACACAGGACCGGCTATTGGAGATGGGCCTGTATGGGGTATTCACAGGCCACTGCATTTGGCCAGAGTTGGAAATCCGCGTTCGAATTGATGCTTGAGGAGCACTCCGATACGCCGGCAGAACGCGTTCGGACGTTCACGTATCTAGTCGCTGACGGGTGTCTGATCCGTTCGGTAGGAGCCGTCGGAACGTATATCGTTGGCGGGCCAATCGCCAAAATCGCCCGAGGTATCAGCACCGAACAACTGCCAAACAACCAGACCGGTCATGCCAACCAGAGCAAGAACGAAGACTGAACGCAGGTGGTCTGCCGCAATCCAACCGATGCCAACCGCAATCGATGTGAGGATCGCAGCAACGCCGAATACATTAGGCTCGTCGTCAACCATTTAGTCCCGCTTCCACCACTTGCGTCCCGGCGACTTAGTGTCGTTTCCGAGGAAGTCACCACCACCTCCGCCGCGTCGACTGAGCCAACCGCGAATCTGCATCACAATCAGCGACACAATGAACACCGTACCGACAATGCTTATCGTTGTACCTAGCCAACCCGGTCCATTCCAGCGTGCGATCTCGCCTCGATTGATATAGGCGAGCATCGTTCCGGCTGAAAGTCCACACAGGATCAGAATGCCGATTCCGACCCAATTCCCTTTGTCTCCAGACATTCGTCAGCCTCCGTATTGAGCGTCCCGGCCCACGAAAATCAGTCAGTACCACCGGAGGCGGCATCCACAAGCATCTCACGCCATCGAATTGCCAGGTGCGGATGTGACGCAACGGCAAGCTGAACCGACGGATCGGTCGGCTTGTACAACGCCAACGCCGCGGCGCGAACAGTCAGACCAACCGAATCCCGGTCGACCAGGGTTATTGGCCCGGCGACTGGCGCCTCACCCGTTGCTACAACACGAAGGTAAATGCCACTCCGCGCTTCCGCAAGAAATCGCTTCACGATAAGCGGTCGTTCGGTGGCCATGGCCATTTTGAAGCAGGGGTAACGTGGCTGGGCAACCTGAAGAATTGCCTCTCCCCATTGCCAGGTATCACCAATACAAATCTGGGTCTCGTCAATATTGGCCAGCGTCAGGTTCTCGGCAAATGATCCGGGCCCGAACGGCTGATCCGGTTTCATGGCCCCGGTCCAGAACGCGAAATGATCGGATGAGTAGGCATAGATCGCCTTATCCGGACCACCGTGCACGCGCAGGTCCGCTTGCTCGTCCCCCTGAATGCCTGTGACCCCAACCGATACGGTCTGGGTCTGGACGGGTCGCTTCCGATACCCACTCAGGACCGGCTCTCCATGACGGTAACCCAGCGTCTCTGCCCTGGCCACGTTCACGGAAGCGAGATCGATACTCGTCACAAACCGGCTCCGTTGACCGACAGCACGTGCTCAGTCAAGTCATCCAGCGAGTGGAAGACGGGGACCGAATGTTGAGTTGGATCATGGCGCTGATAGCGATCAATCAACGCAGCGCGCATGCCGCTCGCCAGAGCCCCAACAACATCAGATCTCGGTTGGTCACCAATGTGCAACGCGTCCGGCCCGGCAATATCCAGCGGTTCGAGCGCCGCCTGAAATGTGCGGACATCAGGCTTCTCGTACCCGACCAGGGCAGATGTCACGATCAGGTCCATCTCGTGGGCAAACTGCAAGCGTGTGCAAAAATCGGTCACATCGTCATCGGCATTGGAGATGACGGCGACCAGCACGCCCGCTTCACGCAGCCGCTGCATGGTCCGGTTCACATCCGGAAAGACCCGGTACCCGTCCACCAGGCCGGGGATTGACTGCCGTGCCCGTGTCTCGTACTCAGCACGGTAGGCATGGCGAATCGTGGCGGCGGTATCGTGGTCAACCGAGATGCCGGACGCCTCCAACCAACGACGCATGTACTCGATCCGGATTTCATCCTGCACATCGGCATCACGATCGCGAATTGGCTGGATCGTGTTGATCTCGGTCCAGTAATCCTCCGCGACCAAATCGTTCGCCTTCAGGACGTCGATATCGTGCTCAACGCCGCGCTCGGCCAGCACGCCGGACAGACGACTCCAGCGCGTTGGCTCGAGTTCAATCAGGGTGTCATAGAGGTCGAACGTAACCAGTTTGATGGGTGATTGATCTGTATTCATGGCCTCAATCATACCGGTGAAATCGTCAGAGCAGACTAGCTTGTCATTAATCGACTGAAACTGCGCGATATCGACATTCCCACCGGATAGCGTCACGCCGACCCGACCTCCCTTGACGTCCACCTTGCCGGTCAGCAATGCAGCAAATGCACACGCCCCGCTCGGCTCCAGCACGACCTTCAACCGCTCGAAGGCGAAGCGCATCGCCTCGACGATTTCACGGTCGGTCACGGTTACGATGTCATCGACGTTCTTCTGGATCACCGGGAAGGTCAACTTGCCCGGTGCCGTCGTTTGCTGTCCATCGGCAATGGTCTGCGGCACGGGAATCGTCACGCGCTCACCGGTTCGAAGTGACTGCTGGACGTCGTTCCCAGCCTCGGGCTCGACACCGATCACCTTGATGTCGGGATTCAGGGCCTTCGCTGCGACACTGCTGCCAGCGATCAGCCCGCCACCACCGACGCAGACGAAAAGGTGAGTCAGCGGTCCGGATTCCTCAATCAGCTCTTTGACGCACGTTCCCTGTCCGGACATCACGAACGGATCGTCGAACGCGTGGACAATCACGCGACCATCGGTCTTTGCCAGGGCCTGCAGAAGCAACTCGCGATCATCCTTGTACCGGTCAAACGGCACGACCATGCCGCCAAAACCCTTGACTCCGGCAACCTTGATCCCCGGGGCATCCAGCGGCATCAGGATCTTGGAGGTCGTTCCCACAAGTGACGCGGCCAACGCAACTGCTTGCGCGTGGTTGCCAGACGAAACCGTGACAACACCCTGCTCACGTTCCGCTTCGGAGAGCTGCGAAATCTTGTTATAGGCGCCCCGGAACTTGAACGCGCCGACCCGCTGCAGGTTCTCCGCCTTGAGGAAAGCCATCGCGCCAAGTCGATCGTCCAGCCCGCGAGACACCAGCACCGGCGTTCGATGGGCCACCCCATCCAGTCGCTCGGCAGCCTGCAATACATCCTCGTAACTGATCATGAAGTACCTTCTCAATCAAGAATTGCCGCAGTTATTCGCATCGTAAGGAAGCATACAAGTGCAACGAACTGACGCGATTGCAAAACTGAAAGAGTCGCGGGCAAGCTGGGACATTCTGATTGCCTCTGTCCCCGACGACTTGTTTGAAACGCCACTCTGGGAAGACGGTTGGACACTCAAATCCATCGTCGCCCATGTCGACTTTTACGAATGGTGGGTCGGGGAGTTCATCGTCAAGCGGGACTGGCCGGAGGTCGATCCTCGGTTGAATACATGGGATGTCGACGAACGCAATCGGGTATTGAATGAGATCAATCAGGCCCGTCCGCTGGCCGAAGTGTTGGCTGATTCTCCGGTCCGACATGCGCCATTTGCTCACGGCGCTTGAGAAGTTGACTGACGAGGACTTCGATAATCCTGAGCTGCTCGGGCAAGGGAACGATGAGGATTGGGCGCTGGCAACACTGGTCGCCGGTCACGGTGTCGACCATTACGACCAACACGCACCTCAAATCCGTGCCTGGCTCGAATCCATTTCCTGACAGTCGGTTCCAACCTCCAACCAACAACCTCCAACCCACACAAGAACACCAGGCCGGAGTTGCCTCCAGCCTGGTGAGCCTTTTGTTTTCGTCTGAAACTAGAGGGCGGCGATCGCTTCGATGATCGGCTCGGCCTCGTCGGTCAGGGTCTGGTTGACTTCGTCGAAGACCGGCTGAACCTCTTCACCATCGATCAGAATCCGCTCGAGACCGGCACCAATGATCTGGTCGCCGTTCGGCACGAACACGCGAGCCGCGTCCTGCGCTCGGGTCTTGGCCAGCTGATCGACCGCGACCTTTGCATTCGGATTCGCCTCATAGAAGGCGACCAGCTCAGGAAGCTCGACAGCGGATTTGCGAACTGGCATGTAGCCAGTCTGCTGGGACCACCATGCGGTCGTTTCCGGTGTTGAGCCGTAGGCAAGGAACTTGAACGCCGCTTCCTGCTTCTCGGACTTGGCCATCAGCGCCATACCAGCACCGCCGGTCGAGCACCCGAAACCGGCCGGACCTTCGGGAAGGAATGCAGTCCCGAACTCGAATGTCGCGTCACGGGTCATTCCGGTCAGTCCACCGGTGGATGCCATCATGGATGCGGTCAAGCCGTTAAGGAAATCCGCATTGACATCAGCCGGAGTCGTTGCCCAACCGTCAGCTACCGATGATCGATAGAGGTTGCCGGCATCAATCGCGCCACCGGTGTTGAGCAGCATATTGAAGTCAGCATCGGAGTACTCACCGCCATGCTGCCAGACCACGCTCTGGAATAGCCAGGCCACGTACGACCCGGATGATGGGTGTGCAAAGGCGGATCGGGTGATCGTATCGCCGTCCTTTGTGACCAGGTCCTGGAGCGACCGCAATGAACTCATCCCAGGTCTTCGGAGCTTCGGTCAATCCGACGTCCTGGAAGAGGGCCTTGTTGTAGTAGAAGAGTGGGGTGGAGCGGGCAAATGGCATCCAGTACTGAACACCGTCACGATTGCCTTCGTTGATCAAGGAGTCGACATAATCAGCCGTGTCGATTTCGTTTGCGGTCAGGTGATCGTTGAGATTCGCCAGGGCGCCGTTCAGGTAGAACTTGAACCACCACACGTCTGAAAGAAGTGCGACATCCGGAACATCGCCGGCGGCAATCGCGGCGGTCAGCTTCTGGGCTGTCTCCTCGTACGTTCCCTGGTACTGGTAGTTGACGACTACCTCGGATTGCTCCGCGTTGAACTTCTCGACGAGCGCCGCCTCGGCCTCACCTAGGGCATCCGAGAAGGAACCCCAGTAGGTGATTTCGGTCGCGCTCTGGGCGATCACGTTCGGCACATGGAATGCTGGCGAAACGGCAGCTGCGGCTGTGGCTCCGGCGGCTCCCTTTAGCAATGTGCGTCGATTGAATGGCATTGTCACAAAGTCCCCTTTCAAGGCATGACTGCTTATCGGCTCAGCCCCATGGCTTCGCCTGACCCCGCGTCCAACTCGTGTCCGCGTAGTGTCCTGATGTGATTCCGGCGATCGTTTCCGATCGCGCCGATGCCGGTCCTGGACCGGTTACGAGTGCTCGATCATCCCTTGGTGGCTCCTGCCGCGATGCCTTCGATGATGAACCGTTGGGCGAAGATGTAGACGAGTACCAGGGGTGCGATCACAAAGAACGCCGCCGCCATGATCAGCCCCCAATCAGGGCTGCCTTCGGGGTTGTAGAGATAGGACATGCCGACCGCCAATGGCCGCATTGACTCTTCGTTGGTGACGATCAGCGGCCACAGGTAGTCGTTCCATTTGGCGACCATCGAGATCAGTCCGAATGTCACCAGAATCGGTTTGGCCATAGGAATCGCCATGTCCCAGAGCAGGCGCAGGTGACCAGCACCGTCGACCCTTGCCGCATCCAGCACCTCACGCGGCAACCCCAGAAACCCCTGCCGCAGCATGAACGTGCCGAACGCGACTGCCGCACCTGGAATCACGATTCCCTGGTAGGTATTGATCCAGTTCTGCCCGAAGATGTCGGAGATGAGCAGGTAATTCGGGATGATCGTCAACTGGGTCGGGATCATCAGCGTCGCCAGAATGACCAGAAACACCACGTTCTTGAACGGAAACTTGAGGAATGCCAGGGCGTACGCAGTCAGCGTCGCGTTGGTCAGTTCGAGACCAGTGCCGAGCACAGTGATGATGATGCTGTTGAGGTAGAACCGGCCAAACGGGGCAGATTCCCACGCGTCCCGGAAGTTCGACCAATGCGGATCGGTCGGCAACCAGATTGGGGGGAAGGTGTAGATCTCGCGATTGGTTTTGACCGACGCGGTCACCATCCAGTAGAGCGGTGCTCCGATTGCGACCACCAACAGGATCAGCGCCGCGTACCCGGCAAACTTTGATAATCGTTGCTGGTTTCTGCGCGAAATCAGTGGACCGCGCATCGGCTCGACATTAACTGCCATAGTGCACCCGCCGCTCCTGGAACCGCAGTTGGGCCATGGTGATGACCAGCATGATTACGAAGAGCACCACGGCTGCAGCCGAAGCCCGACCCGCGTTGAAGGCCACGAATCCCTGGTCATAGATGTAGTAAATCAGCGTGTTGGTGGCATCGACCGGGCCACCGCGGGTCATGACCCGGATGATGTCGAATGCCTGGAATGAGTTCAGGATCGAAGTGACGACCAGGAAGAAGCTGATCGGCGAAAGGAGCGGCAGGGTCACTGACCTGAATCGCCACCACGCTCCAGCACCATCGATCCGCGCGGCTTCGTAGAGATCTTTCGGAATGCCCTGTAGGCCGGCGAGATAGATGACGGTGGCAAAGCCGAGGTTCTTCCAGACGTAAACGATGATGATTGCCGGCAATGCCCAGGTGGTGTCCCGCAGCCAATTCGGTGATTCGAGTCCGAGCGGCCGGATGATTGTCCGGATCAGCCCATACCGCGGGTCGAACATGTAGACCCAGACGATGCCAATCGCTGCGCCGCTGAGCAAGGTCGGCATGAAGACGACCGCTCTGGCCGCGTCCCGACCGCGCAGTTTCTGGTTCAATAACAAGGCAGCCATCAAGCCCAGGATCATTGATCCGCCAACTGCCCCAACGGTGAACAACGCGGTGTTGCGGAGTACCGTGTGAAATCCTTCGTTTTCCCAGAGGTAACGGTAATTATCGAGCCCAACCGGTCTCTTTCGGGGAGAGATCAGATCCCAGCGAACGGTGCTCAGGTAGAAGCTGTAGAACAATGGCCAGTACGTGAAGGCCGCAAACAGAATCAGGTTGGGACCTACGAAGAGAATGAAAGAGCAGCCATTCGGCCCGCAATGCACGTCGGATGAACTCACCCAACGATCGTGGGCGCGACACAGCGTTGGCACGTGTCATCGACATGGAGGATTCACTGAGCATCGCGTGCGGGTCCCAAATCAGTCATAACTGCAGTGTGGATGGGACACGCTCCACATCAGTGAACAACGTGTTAAGGGCTGATCAATCTCTCGTTAACACTGTTCACCGGGCCGACCGTGATGTGCGCAGTTGCCTGAGATTCCGGCATAGCGGGAGAGTCTGGAGGATAGAGCGATTGTCGACCGGGCATGGATTTAGTAAGGTCTAGCAATGACCTCAACAAACGCAGATCGCGACCAACTCGTAACGGACACGCAACGAGCGCTCCAGAATCTGATCTGGAACGGCCGCCAACGCTTGCAAATCGTCGTACGTGAATATGGGCTCACCGCCCCGCAAGCATCTTTCTTGCTTCATCTGGATCGCCACGGCTCCGAATATGTCGATGGGCGAGGTAACCGATGCCCTGCAATTCACCGCCAGCACAACAACCTCGATTGCCGATCGACTGGTCGAACGTGAGTTGATCGAACGCGGAATCAATCCCGAAGATCGGCGCGTGGTCGTGGCATCGCTTACCTCGAAGGGTCAGGATCTGGTTGACCAGATCAAGGCCAGGCGCGCTCGGTCATTTTCGGCACTGCTCGATTCTTTGAGTGACGCTGAAATCGACGCCTTCAAGCACACGGTCGAAGTAATCGTGACAGCTATGGAATCAGAGGCCGCTCAGTAGCGCCAAACTCCATGGATCGAGTTACTGTGTCGCCGGTACGTCCGAACGAGGGATTCATTTCGTGGAACGCATACTCACCATCGAGGATCTCGAATGTATCGCCATTGGGGCCGGAATCCTCGGTACCGGTGGCGGCGGCAATCCCTATCTCGGCAAAATCCGCGCGATCCAGTTCCTGAAAGAGGGCGCGAGCATCCGGGTGATGAGCCTCGACGACCTGCCGGATGACGCCCTGGTCACCTCAGTCGGAGGTATGGGTGCACCGACCGTTGGTATCGAGCGGATCGCTCGCGGTGATGAAACGTTTCGGGCCATGCGCGGACTTGAACGGTACATCGGTCGATCGTTCACTCATTTGATCGCAGGTGAAATAGGCGGCAGCAACGCCATCGCCCCAATCATCGTCGCCGCCCAGGCCGATCTTCCCGTGCTGGATGGGGATGGGATGGGCAGGGCATTCCCTGAACTGCAGATGGACACATTCATGATCAACGGGATTTCACCGACGCCGGCTGTATTGGCTGATCACAACGGACACGAGACGGTCTTTGCCAATATCACGGACCCAACAACGATCGAGCGATACGCCCGGGCAGTCACAATCCAGATGGGTGGTGGTGCAGGTTTGGCCATGCCGGTAATGACCGCTGCCGAAGTGCGAATGGCTGCGATTCCGGGGACGATGACGCTCGCCCGGACAATTGGCGAGGCAGTGCTTGGCTCGCGGGATGGCAAGGGCGATCCCGTTCTCGCGGCGCTTTCAGTGACCGGTGGCAAGCGGCTCTTCACGGGCAAGATCACTGACGTCGAGCGAAGAAATGAAGGCGGTTTCGCGAAGGGCGTACTCAATATTGATGGCACTGGCGATTTTGCCGGAGACCGGGCGTCGATCGATTTCCAGAACGAGAATTTGATTCTGCGTAACGCCCGGAACGAGATTCTTGCGGTCGTCCCGGACCTTATTTGCATCGTCGACGAAGATACCGCCGAACCAATCACGACCGAAATACTTCGATACGGCATGCGGATTGCGGTGCTGGGTATTCCAGCACCCGTCCAATTGAAAACGGAAGCTGCTTTGCGCTACGTCGGTCCGGCCGCGTTTGGCTATCCGGGCGTTCCGTACATCCCGATGCCTGGCATCTACGGAGCGGCGGCTGGGGTCGACCCAGCAAGGACAGGCTGACGATTCACTGTCGGGGAATCAGGTCCAACTCTTCAACTCCCGGATCATCCGCATCCCCGAGTAATTCAAGCCTGGCGTCGACCTCAGCCTCCTCCACATCCGGAGTTTCAATCGCAGCGACTGGGGTTTTGGTCAATGGCGGTTCCCACGGTCGTGCCACCCGCCCGGCCAGTACTTCCACAATGTGAATGGCCTTGCGTTCGGTGAAGTGCTCGATCTGCTGCCGACAGGACACGCCGGCGATGGCGATCGTGGTCTCGTCGCTTTGCTCGGCCACCATCGGGAACAATCGCTCTTCACCGATCTTTTGGGAGACGTCGTAGTGTTCGGCCTCGTACCCGAAGCTGCCAGCCATTCCGCAACAGCCTGCTCCGGATTCGGTCGCAACGCATCCGGCTGACTTCAGGATTGACATTGATGGCGTCATTCCGATCAATGCCTTCTGATGGCAGTGCCCATGGAACATCACCGGAGCCGCATCGGTCTTCCAGCCAATCCCGAGCTCGCCGTCCTTCTCCAACTTCGCCAGAAACTCGTCGATCATGAACGAGTTCTTCGCGACCACATCGGCATTGTGGTCGCCTGGCAGCAGGTCGACATACTCATCCCGCAAGGTCAGGATGCAGCTCGGCTCCGTGCCGATGATCGGAATACCTGCGTTCGCGTACGGAGCGAGCATCTCGACATTTCGGCTCGCCGCGCGCTTGGCATCCGTCAGCAATCCCTTCGAGAGCATCGGTCGACCGCAGCAAACCCGCCGCTCTTCGATCAACACCTCGAAACCGGCCGCCTCAAGAAGCTGGACGGCGGCGATCCCGATCTTCGGATAGTTGTACTCAGTGAACGTGTCGTGGAAGTACAGGACCTTGCCGCGGGTACCGTTCGACCCTGCAGGTTGGACGAGTGCTTCTTCCACCAGGACGAGAACGTCTTGAACTGGAACGGCGAAAGCTTGCGTTCCGGGTGCACTCCCATCGCCTGCATCATCGGTCGACCGAGCGGTGTCTTCAGAACGAAGTTCGCGATCGGTGCAACTGGTCGCGTCAGCTTCGACAGCGTGTGGATGTGACCGAATACCCGGGCCCGAAGCGGTGTGCCATGGGTGTCGTGATAATGGGCCAGAAATTCCATCTTGAGCTTGGCCATATCGACGCTGGATGGGCACTCGGTTTTGCAGGCCTTGCATGACAGACAGAGGTCCATCACTTCGTAGGTGTCCTTGGAGGTGAAATCTGAGCGATCGAACGTCCGTCCTGCCAGAGCATTCCGGAGCGCGTTGGCCCGTGCTCTGGTCGTGTCGTTCTCGTCCCGCGTGGCCATGAACGACGGACACATCGTCCCGGCCTTCAACTTCCGGCAGACAGCAGCTCCATTGCATTGTTCGATCGCCTGGAGGAATCCGCCTTCCTTGGTGTAGTCGAAGTAGGTCTTGATCGGGGCGGATTGATAGGTCGGACCGAACCGGAGGTTTTCGATCATTGACGGAGCGTCGACCTTCTTGCCCGGGTTCATCAGACCGGTCGGATCGAAAATCTTCTTGAATTCACGCATCGCCTGATAGAGTTCGGGGCCGAAAATTTTCTCGTTCAGTTCCGATCGCTGCAGACCGTCGCCATGTTCACCGGACATCACTCCGCTGAACCGGTGCGCCATTTCCGCCGCCTGATCCGCCATCTCCTTCATGATCGCGACGCCGCGCTCTTCCTTGAGATTCACCAGCGGCCGAATGTGCAGACAACCAGCCGAAGCATGGGCGTAATAGGCGGCGGTCGTGTCGTACGAAGCGACCATCTTCTCGACCGCCCCGACAAACTCCGGCAAATGCTCAACCGGAACCGAGACATCCTCGATCACCGGAATCGGCTTGTAATCGCCCTTGATGCTATACAGCAGCCCAAGTCCGGCCTTGCGCACGGACCAGACATCTGCCTGTCGCTTGGCATCCATCACCACAATTGGATCAGTGTTCAGCGAGACCTTTTTCGCCCGGAGATGCTCGATCAGGTGGTCGCATTTTTGCTTGAGTTCAGCGTCCGTTTCACCGTAATACTCGACGCAAAGGACACCCGCTGGATCTCCCTCGATGAACGCGATCTGGCTTGCGAATCCCGGTTGGGCGCGGGTCAGGCCGATCAGCATCCGGTCCATCAGCTCAACCGCGGATGGCTCGGTCTCGAGAATGTACGCCGTCGCCTCCATTGATGGCACCAGCTCGGCGAACTGCAGCACGACCAGCGCCGTCTTCTTCGGAATCGGCACCAGCTTCATGGTCGCGGAAAGGACGGTCGCCAGTGTTCCCTCGGACGAAACCACCAGCTTGCCGGGGTTGAACTCCGGCTTCACGAATTCGTCGAGCGAGTACCCGGTGGATCGTCGCCAGTGCTTGGGAAAGTCTCGCGAAATCAGCGCGGAGTGCTTCTCCTGGAAATCGAGGAGTTGCTTCATCAACCGACCGCGAGCATCGGAGTGGCCAGCCAGCGCCGCCAGCTCCTCTGCCGTACCAGGCCCGAGCTCAAATGTGCCTCCACCGGCCAGGGCGATCCGGGTGCTGACGACGTTGTCGCCAGTCATGCCGTACAGAATTGAGTGGGCGCCCGTCGAATTGTTGCCAATCACCCCGCCAATCGTTGCCCGATTGCTGGAACTGGGATCCGGACCGTACATGAGCCCGTTCGCCTTGAGTTGGCGATTCAGCAAATCAAGCGAGCTACCGGTCTCGACAGTCGCCGTCATCGCTTCGAGGTTAATGTCCAGCACCCGGTTGCAGTACTTTGAGAAATCGATGATGAGGGCAGCACCCACTGTCTGTCCTGCCAGAGATGACCCACCACCGCGCGGCAGAATCGGGACGCCATGGCTGGCCGCCAGTTCGACCGCACCAATCGCGTCGTCGGCAGATTTGGGAATCACGACGCCGATTGGTTCGATCTGATAGTTGGAGGCATCGGTGGAGTAGAGCATCCGACTGGTTCGATCAAAACGAACCTCACCGCTGATGCGTGCTTTCAGCTCGGCTTGCAATACACGGGCAGCTTCAACCGCGCCTCGCTTCGCCTGGGTTTCGCTATCGATTCCCCCGACACGCTCAGGCGGCTCCGGCAAATGGATGTCGACGGTAACTGGGTCGGCTGCGACTGGCACGATGGCCGTCTCCCTACAAAACGCCGCTAATGGGCGAACCTGCAAAACACTGTCTACAGTCTACCGAAGGATGATCCCGCGCGAACCCGGAACGTCAGGTCGTGTACAACCTGTAGCCATCAACTCCCACGGGATGCAGATCAATCAGCCAGGTAACCCGCCGGCCGCGCCGAATGCCAATCGGTACTGCGCTGGAACGCACTGGCAATCGCTACCAGTGTTCCCTCGGTCCACCACGGCCCAAGCACCTCAAGACTCGTCGGCAATCCGTCCTCGAGCCCGGTCGGCATTGCGATTGACGGCAACCCGACCAGGTTCCCCATCCCGCTCAGACTCGGACCCTGGAACCGATCGAAATACGCCTCGAAGTTGCCTTCGGCAGGCGGGGCCGTGCACGGATACGCCGGAGCGAGAAACGCATCAAAACCGGACAGTGCCTCAGCCATCGCATGTGCCCCGGCAGTCCGAATCCGTTCCGCTTTGAGGTAGTCAACCGCTGGCACCTGAAGCGCGTGGTAGATTCCCGAGCGAACTTCTGGAGCCATCAGTCGGAACCCGTCGCCGCGTTGGAGAAAAGACTCGAAGGCCGATGCAGCCTCGCACATGATGATGATTGACGCAGCTTCATCGAACGGGAGCGCCGGTAAATCGACGTCCTCAACCGTCCCGATCGACTGCAACACATCTATGGCTGCCTGCGCATTGGCGGCAACGCCAGGTGAGCTGACTTCCAATGATCCGCGCAACACCCCGAACCGGAAACCATCCCGACGGGTATCGGCTGACAATTCGGGTGTCGCCATCGTCGTCGCATCCCCGGGATCACTACCGGAAATCGCGGCCAGCACCAGCGCACAGTCGTCGGCAGAGCGCGCCATTGGCCCGATCTTGTCCATCGTCCAGGAAAGCGCCATCGCCCCATCGCGACTCACCCGACCGGGAGTCGGTCGCAATCCGGTGATGCCATTGAACGACGACGGGCAGTGAATCGATCCCCACGTCTCGGTCCCGATTGCAAATGGAACCAGTCCTGCCGCCACCGCCGCTCCGGAGCCGCTGGATGATCCCCCTGCCCAATGGTCCGGATTCCAGGCATTCCGCCCAGGCCCAGTTAGAGCCGCGTTTGGCTGCTCGTACCCAAATCCACCGGCGAGTTCGACCATCGCCAGCTTTGCGACCAATACCGCACCCGCTTCATTCAACCTCCGAACCACAGTCGCGTCTTGGGCAAACTGCTGATTGCGGAATGGCTCCGCACCCCAACTGGTTGGGTAGTCAGACGTGGCGAGCAAGTCCTTGGCACCGTACGGAATTCCGTGCAGTGGGCCACGATCGATTCCGCGACCAAGTTCGTCGTCGGCCAGATCGGCTTCCCGAGAGCGCTCGGTCCGCGGTGATTGTCACGACCGCATTAAGGGCAAACCCGTACTGCTCAAGTCTATGGAGGTACAAGCGTGGCCAGTTCACGGACGAAGTCGTCTCGCCGCTTCGCAACATCCGACCGAGCTCTGCGACCGAAGCGAATGCCAGTTCAGCGCTCATCGTTGCATTGCCCGCGGATCGAAGACCGGTCCGATACCGTTGTCCAGATCGTGCCCACGCAGCTTGTTTCCGAGCTCGATCGAACGACCGATCCGGTCGCGAATCTGGTCGATCTGCTCTTCCGAAAAGCGATCCGGGAACCGATCGAGGATAGATTCCAGACGACGATCAGTCTCGGGCAGGTTGGTGTTCGTATTGGTTGCTTCCATACCGGAAGACTACTGGTAAATGATCAGGTCCGGAGACGGGTCGAGCGCCAGCACTTCGGCCTCAGTCATCAGTGGGTCGTCCTCGCCGCTGTACCAGAGCTTGAACCCGTGGAACTCAATCGGATCTTGTGTCAGCACCGAGTAGGTTTCAAGCTTCATGGCGGGTGAGCCGAACCCGTCAACCTCGAGGCAGAACTGCACGCCGTCAACCGGCCTGATCGTGTCCTTGTTCGAGATTGAATAGAAGTTGAACTGGTGGACGATCAGGATCTTCGGAGGCAGCCCACGTGTCGCGCAGAAATCGGCGCACCACTCCTGAGCGAACGTCACATCGGAGCCGTCGATCGATCCCAGAACCTCACCGGGTACCTCGCCCTCTTCAACCGAAAACTCCGGGTCGAGGGCCGGGTGGACAAATGGATACTCCAGCCACTTGGCGACTGCCTCAAGCTCTTGCTCGGTCGTTAGTCGTCCGTACTGTAGGTCCAGCAGCAGATGCAGCTTCCGCTTCTCGCAGAAATCGACATACTCCTGCACTACGTCGTCAGAGATGCGACCCAGGTAGCTGCCGTCGGATTGCGGATCGCGTTGCGCGACGGACGCGATCACTTCGTACGCCATGAGTACCGGCTTGTCCGACACTTCTTCATAAGCCAGTGTTTGATCAAGAAGCTGCGGATAAAGCTCCTCTGGCGAGTACTGGCCGAGGATCCCCATTTGCGGCACACCGGGGAATCCGTAGTAGGAGAGCACCCGGGCATTCGGCAAAATCACATTTGGCCACCGAATCGGTTCGTCCTGATAATTCGCCTGCGCCTGAACGAACTCATAGGTTCGTGGTGCAAGTGTTGCCGCCGCTGCTCCACCGAGCACTGCACGACGCGACATTCGACGAGACCTCATTGCGGTGTACCCTTCCATATGCATGCGTTTGGTTGTCAGATACTACCAATATACCGACGCCTGTAACGAATACGAATGAGCCAGCACATCAGTTTCCGGAGAAGTCGAGCATGGACACGATACTTGCGTTGGCGGGACTTGTTGTCCTGATCTCCGTGCCCGTTATCCTCGGGCTGATCTATCTCGAACTCCGTCAGCGACGCATGTTTGGTCCGCGTTCGATCATCTCAACCGAGCATCAGGTCAATAACGACACTGCCGCGATCGCTATGTCGCTCCAGGCAGAGCTGGAGCGTCTGCGAGCCGATGTTCACGGCGCACTCACCAGCGTCTCGTCCGACATTGGGCGCGTCAACGAGTTGTTGGTTCGCGAGCAATCCGTTATTCACCAGGCACCGCCTGCTCCGGCCCCGCTGGCAGTTGAACCAGCTCGCACTGACCCGGTGCAGATTCAGGCAATTTCCGAGTTGTACGCTGCGCTTTCGAAGCTGGATGTGGCGTTTCTGGCAGTCGCCAGCCCTGTTCTCTTGCCTGGCGAGGATTTTGATCCCGAAGACGCTATCCCGACTGAAGCGTTCCTTTGGGAAAGCTGGAATGACGTCGGATCAGCCGCATTTCACTTTGCTGAGATATTTTCGGAGCGGCGAATTGCCCTGGATACCACAACCCGGGATCAACTGAACGCAACGCTCAAGTCGATTCGCCGCTGTCTCACGCAGCAGATCTATCCGGCATTAACCGATATAGATGGCTCGATTCCGGAAGAGAACCGGATACTGGTTGGCCAGGTTATCGCGACGCTTGCGGCAGATATCCGCGAAGCACGGCTTGTGCTTGAACATGCTGCTGTTCCAGGACCGGCGAGCTAGCTGGCGGCCGCAACCGGAACATCGGCGTGTAATGTCGGCTCGTGTAAGACTGCGCGCCGATCTGCAATCCTCAACAAAGCTGAAACGCACTCGCTGTCCAGCTTGGATCCGCTCTCGGCCACCAGGATTGCACGTGCCTCTTCAGTCGACATCGCTCCGCGGTACACCCGGTCAGAGGTCAGGGCATCCCAAACATCGGCAACGGCAACAATTCGCGCCTCGAGCGGAACCTCGTTTCCCGCCAACGCATCCGGGTACCCGGATCCGTCAAGCCGTTCGTGATGCCATCGGATGGCCGGCGCGGCGATCCGCAAGCTTTCGACATTCGCTACCAACGTGAATCCGCGTCCTGGATGTTCCTTCAGAACTGTCGAACTCGTCGTCGGTCAGGCGACCTGGCTTGTGCAGGATCGCCGGCGGCAACCCGAGTTTGCCGATGTCATGGAGGAGTGCCGCATAACTTGCTGCCCGCATCGCTGAATCAGGCACCTTCAATTCGTCTGCGATCGCAACCGAGAGTTCGCATACGCGGCGCATGTGACCCTTCAGATATGGATCACGCGCTTCGACCGTTTCGATGAATGTGTCGATTGCCTCGGGAAACGAGTACTCGACTTTGGCCAGCGTCTCGTTGAGCAGCAGCGAGTCGACAATCTCGATCAGCGAGCGCCCACGCCTGTAAAGCATCGCGAACGAAGCCATCGGCAGGACGATCGCGATCAACAAGAGAACGTGATACATCCACCATGAGAGATGCCAGAGCGGTCCGAACGCTTGCACAAGAAGGCACTGTCCGATGAGAAGTGCGCTGATCGACATACTGGCGGTTGCATACGAACGTGTAGTCGCGAACGATCGATAGAAGCGATAAGACGCGATACCGGCGCACAGGATCCCTATCGACATCGTTGTGTACCGCGAGATTGAACCAACCAGTTTCCGCTCAAGACCGAATACCGTTGTCACGCCCGAAGCCTCGTTTCCAGTCGGTACCCAATCAAGAAACGTCGGGATCGACAGGCAGAGGCCGACGTAGGCGAAGGACAAAAGCACAAGTCCAGCCATGAGCAGACCGAATTGATCCTTGATGAATGCGCTCACTGATTCTGGGAGCGGATGGGCCGCAATGCACAGGAAGATCGCTCCCAGAAAGAGCGATAACTGCGCACTGATTGACAGGCTATTGTGATACCCATGCATCGAAAATGATCTGCCCGGGTGTCATCAATCCATGAACGCTGAACACCGTAGCCAGGGTTATAAAACTTGCAGCCAGAAAAAATGTCCGCGGCTCCCTGGTCTTCACGGCCGCGTATCCAACCACACATAGCGATTACCGCTGAGCCCAGACTCGCTGCCGACACGATATAGAAATGTTCAGCAGGAATCATCAGGAGCCGATCAAGCTCCGGAGCCAGCCAACGCAGAAGAATGAAGGCGATGACCGGAACTGACAGCACCAGCAGCGCGATTTGCAGCATGCCGCTGTTCGCGTTCGGCTTGAATGTCACTGGCGGTAACGATGCTCCGCTTGGGAGATCGCCTGAGGATTGTGGACACGCAAGCTGCTCCGGGAAGTACGAACTTGAACCGTGTCTGATAGTAGGTACGCTGTCCGTCGCCGAGAATCACCATAACGTCAGGGATTGCGGAGCTGATCTCCCCGATTCCACATCCGAATGCCCACACTCGAAATTTGGCAGGGATGACAGGAAATCTGTGCACAAAGTGCTAGGATGACGCTCGACGGTCGCAGCGTCTGCGACCACCGCTCGGCGACCGAGTAGAAACCCGGTCACGGTCCATTTGCGACCAGGCGGATTCAGATCAGAGCACGCGTCGATCGGGAGCTGGAGAGGCGACGATCGAACGACGCGGGAGAAAAGGAGCGAGATCTATGACTTCGGCGACCGCACCACTCACAGAGGCACCACTCCCTAAACCAGAAGGCCTCGAAGGAGTTGTCGCCGCTTCGACAGCTCTCAGCCATGTCTTTGGCGAAGAGGGCCGGCTTGTGTACCGCGGGTACGACATCCACGAACTGGCCGGTAAGGCCTCGTTCGAAGAAGTTGCCCACCTGCTCTGGATCGGCCACCTGCCCAATGCGCAGGAACTTGCCGCACTTCAGGCCAAGCTCGAAGCCAACCGGTCACTTCCTGAATCGGTTATCAACGTCCTCCGATTGCTACCAGCAGATACAGCCCCGATGGACGCCCTGCGCACCGGACTGTCGGCACTCGGCGCCGTCGATCACACCCTGTTCGACGAGACTCCGGACCTGGATGAAGCAATTGCCATCGCGGCTCGTTTTCCGGGCATCCTGGCAGCCTTCTTCCGTCTGCGCTCGGGTGAGGAACCTGTCTCCCCAATCGCCGGCCACAACACGGCTCAGAGCTATCTGTACCAGCTCTTTGGCAACGAGCCGGAAGAGCGTCACTGGAAGCCACTGGAGACCTATCTGGTTCTCCTCGCGGACCACGGGATGAACGCGTCGACGTTTACTGCACGGGTCATCGCCTCCACCCAATCCGATCTGGTGTCTGCGCTGACCGGCGCAGTCGGTGCCCTGAAGGGTCCGCTGCACGGAGGCGCACCCTCCAAGGTGCTCGACATGCTCAACGCTATCGGTTCTGCCGATAACGTTGAAGCCTGGTTGACGAACGCTCTCGATAGCGGCGAGCGACTGATGGGCTTTGGCCATCGCGTCTACAAGGCCGAGGATCCGCGGGCCGAAATCCTGCGTGAAATGGCCCGCACTGCCAGTGATCCGGACTTCTTTGCCCTCTCGAAGGCAACTGAGGACAAAACCCTCGAAATGCTGAACGAGCGCAAACCGGGACGTCGCCTGTACACCAACGTCGAGTTCTATTCCGCCGCTGTTCTTGCCGCCGTCGGATTGCCGGGGGACATGTTCACCCCGACCTTCGCCGTCGCTCGATCAGTTGGCTGGAGTTCGCACGTTCTGGAGCAGGTCAGCAATAACCGGCTGATTCGCCCGCAATCCCAGTTCATCGGCCCAACCGACAAGACTTTCACACCTATCTCAGACCGCTAGAACAGCTTATCTGGAGTGCAGGTTGCCGAAAGGCGACCTGCACTTTTTTGTGTTCCCTGACGTTCTTCCGGCTGGGAGCGCAAAATAGGCTCACCAAGGGGAACATGGATTCGATTAAGCTATACTCTTTTCCTCAAGAAGTAGTCAGTCAGGGCGGTGTGATCACATCGCCGGATTCGCCGTGGAGGGTTGCGTGTCGTCCCAGTTCCGGCCCACGCAATCCCAGGAATCGAGCCTCCTCCGTTCCCGCCTGAGATCGATCCCGGTACCCGCGCTTCATCCGCTCGGTCGCGACGAGGACATAGCCCGGATAAACCGTTGGTTCGCAGAGGGTGCCCGTCTGGTGACACTGGTCGGGCCTCCGGGAAGCGGCAAGACACGCCTCTCGTTGCACGTTGCAAGCGCGGTCGAGCGGGCACTCGATTGGCAAGTTGCGTTTGTGTCACTCGGAGCAACTGCTTCAGCGGACAGCATTGTTTCGTTGCTTGCTCAATCGATCGATAGCGGGGAAGAGCGACACCTCCCGATCGAGCGATTGCTCTCCAGGCTCAACCAGTTCGGACCAATCCTGATCGTGCTCGACAACCTCGAACATCTCGATGGCACGAGCGAGGTGATCGCCACTCTAACCAACGGCGCTCCTGACCTGCGACTTCTCACCACCAGTCGAACCACGCTTCGCATCTCAGGCGAGCGCAAGTTCGAAGTCACCCCGCTGCCATTACCAGATCCCTCCGACCCCGCCGACGTACTAATGACTAATGCCGCCGTCCGCCTGTTCACCCATCGCGCGAGCGGTACGAGCTACGCAATCACATTGTCCGATCTTCCGCTCGTGGCATTGATATGTATCCAGCTGAATGGGCTGCCATTGGCGATTGAGCTTGCCGCCGCCCAGGTACCCCGAATCGGTATCCACAATCTCCTTCACCATCTTGAAGCGCAGGATCATGTGCTCGATATGGGTGCAAATTCAGCAGAAATCAGACATCGATCATTGCGGACTGCGATTGGCGCGTCGTTCGATCTGCTCTCTCCAAACCTTCAACGTGCGTTCGCCTTGTTGTCTGTGTTCGTTGGAGGATTTGGACTGCCGGAAGCCGAGCGATACCTGGCTGGTCAGGCGGGGATCAATTCCTGGATTCCCGCCCCCAGCACCCTCGCCCGGGCAAATCAGGATGGCGACGCGCTGCAAATGTCTGTCGCTCTCGCGCCGATAACCGGCAGCGTTCCGCACATTCTGCAACTTTTGGTTGAGGCGAACCTGATTCAATCTGGATCCGGAGTAGACGGACAGATCCGGTACCAGTTACTCGATTCAATTCGTGAGTTCGGAGGCAGCCAGCTCCGGCTTTCCGGCGAAGAATCCAGCGCGCGCCGGTCCCATTCGGCTGTGGTCACCCAGTTTGCCCTGAGCGCAGCGGCGGCGTTATGGACGGGCAAGGACCGCCTGAACTGCATGCGCCGTTTTGAAGTCGAGCGGGACAATCTGCGGTCAGCGCTGGATTGGGTTACCTCGGCATCTGGGTCGGATGGGTTCATCGCGCACAGTCTTGCCGCCTCAAGCTGGTTTTATCTGCTTCGCGCCGGAACACTCACTGAGGCGCGCACGTGGCTGGACAAGGCGCTTGCTATCCCGTGTGATCGCCCCTGGGCGAATGGATTGGCGTTGAATGGCCTTGCCTTCGTCGCCTGGAGTCAGGGCCAATACGAACTCGCGGAACAGGTAACCGACACGATCCTCAATCAGATGGCGACAAGCCTCAACCCGATTCAGGTCGGGGCCGCCCACTTTACGGCTGGACTGACATCGTTACGACTTGGCCGACCGGATGACATGGTTCAGCACATGGAGCTCGCCCGCCCATTACTGGAGCTCGGAGGGGATCTGACGTCGGTAGGATTCGCCAACATGGCACTGGGAACCCTGGCACGCCTGCAACTCGAACATGATCGAGCTGAGCAGCTCTTTCAAATGGCGCTTGATCGGTTCGAAGCCAGCGGACATGAATGGGGCATTGCCACGACGCTCTACAACGCCGGAGCGCTCGCGTCAGATCGGAATGACCGGGCGCTGGCCCTTGACCGCTTGACTGCTGCCCTGGATGGGTATTGGGCTCAACACGACTGGCTCGGTGCCGGACATTGCATAGCTGGCCTGGCTGTACTTGCCGATCGGAACGGACATGCAAGCCGGGCCCGCCAACTGATCACCGCCGCAGTTGATACGATCAATGATTCATCGACATCGTTCACGCCAATTGACCTGGAACGATATCGGGCATTGGCGAAATCAATCGGCGTTGGTCCCCATTTGCTCGACCGCTCGCGAGACACGTTCAAGGCATTGAGTGCCGCTCGGGATGAAGCGCATGAGATGCAGAACGAACTTCGCCAGGGCTTAATGTCGAGCGTCCAGACCGATCCGCTGGCCGGCATCCTGACCGGCGAACAACTCGATGCAGTTAATCTGCGCTGCGAGGGGATGACGGTCGAGCAGATTGGCAACGCGCTGGGACGAGATCGCAACACGATTTACGATCGACTGCATCGAGCCCGAATCCGTCTGAATGTCACAACCAACGAGGAGCTGGTGGCACGCGTGGCCGCGATGCGTCGTGGTGACCTTTCGGGGTAACTTCTGTCGCCATCAATACGGAATTATCCCGTATTGATGCGTGGGCTGGAACTTTTACCATCACATCGGTCGACCGGACAGTTTGCACTCGCGATGAGGGGAGCCCTCTTCCGATTCGTTGAATGCCATGCTGTCCGGTCTACCTTGACCTGGCTTGTCCGATGGAGAATCGGCCCCCCAATGCACTGGAGCACCGCCGATCATGGCGAAGCGGATGTGGTTGTTTTGTCTCAATTGTTTCGACGACCGCATCTTCAACCTCGAGTATCGATCCCACGGCTGGATGCAAGGGGGTCACGAGGATTGGCATTGCACCCACTGCCATGAATGCCGGTATGAGGTCGCCCGCCGCCACAAGGGAACCACGCTCGCCGACGACTGAATGATGCTGCCGTCGCGACTGTTCATCTCGCAGTACCATGCCCGAAGCAACGAAATCGCAGCATTGCGGGTAGATTCGTCCAGCAAGACAGTGGAGTTTTGACGCGTGATCCGGTCGCTCAACATCTCCGCGCTCCTCGCCGTGATCTGCTGGGCGACCATGGGGCCGTTCGCAAAGTACGCATTCGATTATTTCCCGTCGGACGCATATCTCGGTTTACGCCCGCTGATTGCCGCCATTGGCGGATTCGCGGCGCTGTTGATCCGCGGCAAATCTGTACGAATCAGCCGTGCGTCTCTGCCCAGATTCTTCCTGTGCGGCGCAATCGGTTTTGCACTCACCCAGACCACGTATGTGAAAAGCCTCGATATGACCAGCGTCTCCCATCACGCGGTGCTCATTTCCACGACGCCACTTCTGGCCGCAATCGTGATGCCCGCCTTTCAACGCCGGCGCCCCCACGGACTTGTCCTGTTCGGTAGCCTGCTCGGATTCGTTGGAGTTGCAATGCTCGTCAGCGGAGCCGGAAGCGAGGGCTCGACGGTCGCTGGCGATCTCCTCGCGCTCGCTTCGGCCGTAATCTGGATCGGGGTGGTGGTCTGGCCGCTCCCGCTCATGGCCCGGTATGACGTCGAAGTGGCAAATGCCTGGCTTTTCGCGATGTCCCTGATCGTCATCATCCCGATCACCTCACCGGCCCTCGTCGATGTCGCCCGAAATCCACCGAACTGGATTGCCTGGGCCGCAGTGATCTATGGCGGACTGATTGGCATTCTGCTGGGCAACATCCTCTGGTTCAAGGCAATCCAGCAATCGGGAGTCGATCGCATTTTGGTTTACCAGTACCTGCCTCCCGTGCTGACGCTCGCCATGGCTCTTGTCTTCCTTGGTGAACGAATCACGCTGGGCCAGGCGATCGGCAGCGTCCTTATCCTGGGCGGCGTGGTAATCGTCCAGCGCTCTGCCGAGAGGAAACCGCTCGCCGAACCCGTTTGAGCCGACCCTTACAAAATTCACAGGAACCATTCCCATACTCGGTTTCCAGGCGAGATGTTCGTTCTCCACGCTATATCCAGTGAGCGGACTTGGGTTGTGAAGCGATTGCTGTCAGCGGGAATCGTGATAGCGGTGTTGATGCTGCTTGTCGGCCAGGTCCGTCAACGCGAACCTGCATCGGGCGCTACTGAGTTCGAGCCCGTCCGTGGTTCGTCCGCCTGGTCAATGGAATCCGGTGGAATACGTCGCGATTTCCGGATGTATCTACCGGAGAACGTAGCGATGGACCAACCATTGGCACTCGTAGTCATGCTCCACGGTCGTTTCGGGAGCGCAAGCCAGGCGGAGGACTACTACGGCTGGAACGACGCAGCTGACGCGGGAGGCTTTGTGGTCGCCTATCCAAATGGCACTGATTGGGCATGGAACGCGGGTGGGGGATGCTGCCGGGAACCGGGTCGCGAGGATCACGATGACGTCGGATTCATTGTGGATATGATCGACTTGATTGGATCGCGATTGCCCGTCGATCCCGATCGCGTGTTTGCCACTGGCATGTCAAATGGCGGCAAAATGGCATTCAGGTTGGCCTGTGAGACCGATCGCTTTGCGGCCGTTGCTCCGGTTGCTGGTCTGCAACTTGTTCCGTGCAATTCGCCGAAACCGACGTCAATTCTGGTTATTCACGGCCTGGATGACGATAGCGCACCATTCAACGGCGGACCAAACGCAGGGTCCTCCAACATCGATGTCCCGTCCATTCCCGCCGTGATTGCACGATGGCGAACAGTCAACGATTGTGGCAATTCACCGACTGAAGCAGTAAACGACGACGTCACCGATTCCTTTTCTGCTTGTGCGAATGGCCGCGCCGTGGAGTTGCTCGCAGTAGCCAATATGAAACACGTCTGGCCGGGTAGTGGCCGAGGGCCGATCGAACGGCTCTTTGCGGACTACCGTGGTGGTGACGATATCAACGCCACCCAGGTTATCTGGCAATTTTTCGATTCGTACCCCCGTCCGTCGGAGTGAGCGGCCACGCACGCCTTCGTCCGCACGAACCTATCTCACCCTCAATCCACGCGCCATACAGTAACCACACAGCTGAATCACATACTGGTGAACCAGGGGCTAATGCTCCGGTCGGCAGATTGAGCCGATACACCCGCAACAGGACAAGGGGAACCCGATGCGATTCAGACTCAGACGAATCTTTCGCCGCCGACTACGACGCACCAGAATGGTCGGGATGATTGCCCTTGCCGGACTGGTGCTATCGCTTTCTTCGCCAATGAACTCGCTCGCCAGTTCCGATCTCTCTGACGCCAATGCATCAATCGACACCGGCACGTCCACCTGGGAAATCACCTCTGACGGCGTGACACGATCGTTCCGACTGTACATTCCCACCACGGCAGACTTGACCAAGCCGTCTGCACTGGTCGTGATGATGCATGGCGGATTCGGTTCAGCAGACCAGGCCCAATCCGCCTACGGTTGGGACGACATGGCCGAGGGAGCAGGTTTCATCGTGGTGTACCCAGATGGCCTGGGTCGTGCCTGGAATGGGGGAGGTGGTTGCTGCGGTAAGTCCGGGGCAACCGGGGTGGACGATGTCGGCTTTATCACGGACATGATCGCCGCCATCTCCAACCGTATTGCAATCGACCCGGCCCGCATTTACGCAACCGGAATGTCCAACGGAGCAATCCTGTCCTACCGGCTCGCCTGCGAAACCGATCTCTTTGCCGCTATCGCGCCAGTCTCAGGTACCCAACTCGTCCAGTGCGCAAGTCCGAGTCCCACATCGGTTCTGCACATCCACGGAATGGACGACACATCGGTTCGGTACGACGGTTCCCGCGGCGACGGAGTGGCCAACATCGACGGACCGCCAATCCCGGACGTGATCGCATTCTGGGAAGGCGTAAACGGCTGTAGCAGCCCGGTCGTAGCTACGCTTGGCGACGTTACCGATTCCTACGCCCAATGCCCGGACGGTCGCGCCGTTGAATTGCTCTCAATTGCAAACATGGGCCACACCTGGCCAGGCGGCGGTGGCGGTCCCATTGGCGAGCTCCACACAATCAACCAGGGCGGAGACGACCTCGTCGCCACAGTAGCGATCTGGGACTTCTTCGCCACCCACCCGAAACCAGGTAACTAGTGTCAGTGTTGGTGTTAGGTAGCAACTGAATTGACCGCAAGTCCCAATACCAACACCAACACTAAAAACCATGCCTACGCTCGCCCGAACTCCGGGATCAGGTATTTGCCCATCAGTTCGACCGTGTCGTAGTCGCCGTCGAGAATGTTCGCGATGAAGTACTGGAAACCAGCCGCCTCGAGATCACGGTAAAACTGGATCGTCTCGGCCGGGGTGCCCGCAAACAACGCGTCGCCACACCACTCCAGCACGCCCTGGTCCATTCCCGCCAACTTTGCATCCAGCGCAGCCTGATCCTCGGCCATAACCAGCGGCATCGTGAATTGGCTTCGGCAAATCGAATCGGCCGGACGACCAAACTCGGTCAGATACTCCTGCAGCTTTCCGAACTTGCGCTCGATATCAGCACTGGTCGTTGCATTTCCGATCCACTCGTGCGCGCCCATGTTGGAGGCATCGGCGTACTTCGCAACCTGCCGCAGCGTCACCTTTTCGCCACCACCGGCAATCATGATCGGCACGCGCGGCTGCTGGACCGGACCCGAGGAACGGCATGGTCGCGTCGCAACTGGCACTCCACTGCTCGCCTTCGAATGAAAACGGCTCCCCGCTCCACAGTCCGCGAACAATCTTGATCGTCTCGACCATCCCCTGCATCCGCGTCTTCGTGTCGGGGAACGGAATGCCCATCCGCCGGAACTCGGGCACGTTGTCGCCAATGCCAAGTCCGAGAATCAGACGCCCGCCGCTGAGTCGATCCACGTCTGCCGCTTGCCGGGCCAGCATGTACGGAGATCGGTAATAGATGCAGTCCATTGCCGTGCCCAACCGGATCGTGCTGGTGAAGCGGCCAGCGCAGTCAGCGCGGTCCAGCAATCGGCACGCGATTGCGGATGGTCGTAACTCCAGTACGAATCGATCCCATCAGCCTCGGCCCGCTGCACGACAGAAATAAACTGCTGCCAATCAACCGGATGCGGAAAGATGCTGATCCCGAACCTGACCCGACCAATTCCGTCCGCAACCCACGGGTGAATATCGGTTGGCGTGAGGGTTGCGCTAGGGTTGCTCATGGGTTTGCTACTTTCAATTGACTATCGTCAGTCTTTGCGGGCGTGATCGTATCAGTTCCGGATGCCCGTGGCCCCAACTAATCGTGCGGGATCCAGTCAAAATGTGGACCGCGTGCCCGATGCCGTTTCCCAGGTTGTATGATCGCAACCCTACGAGAACCGTCATTTGCATCACGTTCGGAGATCATCATGAAGGCAGAGCGCTTTGATGCATTTGCGCGGCGGTTCGCCGGCGTTGGGTCTCACATCGGCACGAGACGGGCGCTGTTACGCGGACTCGGCCTCGGCGGCGCGGTGCTTGCGCTCGACCCCTCCCACTCTGCCGCTGGACCAGTCCGTCAGCCCGCTTCCGCTCACCTGCGACAGCAAGCCGCCCTCGATCCGGTCGTCGATGAACTCGCGTTCTCGCTCGACTACGACCTCGACCGCATCTTTCAGTTCGTGCGGGATGAAGTCGCCTACGATGCCTATCCGGGTGTTCTTCGGGGTGGGCGCGGCACGATCTGGGGACTTGCAGGCAACGCAGCCGACCAGGCGGTTCTCCTGAGCGAACTCCTCAATGCGGCGTTGATTGACACCCGGTTCGTCATCGGCGAGCTATCCACCGAAGCCGCTACGTCGATGCTTGGCGGCGCGGGCGCTGATGCCCAGGAGCTCCGGGCGCGCATGGACGGACTTCTCGCGGCCGAGCAACCAGCGTCCGATGATGCAGTGATCGTTGACGCCCGAGCAGGAAGCGTTCATCGCGAAGTTTCCGGATTTCGCCACGCGCGTCACCGAGGTCATCGCTCAAAACACTGCGGATGGGATCGAAACGATCACGTCAGCACTTGAACAATCCGGGATCGATCTCGCGGCGCCGGCTGTCGCTCTTCCGGATGGGGAACTCCGCAGCCATGTCTGGGTGCAGTACGCGGCAGGCCCGGCATGGATCGACCTTGATCCCTCGATGCCCGGCGCCGAGCCCGGGCAGGTTTTTGCCACCAGCCCAAAAATGGCGGCGGTCATTCCGCCTGAATTGTTCCACCGGGTCTCGATTCGGGTTATGGCGGAGCAGATTGTTGCTGGCGCAGTCGGCGAGAACGAACTTGCTGACCTTCGACGCAGCGTGCGCAGACTTGCTCGGTGTGCCACTGACCTTTATGCACCCGCAGCCAGAGGCGCTGGAGGGTATCGGCGTCGCCATCGGCGGGATTATCCAGGGCTTCCGTACCTTCGTGCCGACCCTGCTGGTTGGCGAGGAATCCGTCTTCGGAGCACCCGTGACATTCAGCACCGGCGGTGGTTTGCTCGACGCGCTCGGGGGTGAGACGGTCGAGGGGGACACGTTGTCCGAGTGGATCGATGTGACCGTCACGACCCCGATTGGCGCTACGACAACACGTCGAACCATGTTCGACCGGATTGGCGAGGAGGCGCGCGCCGCCGCTGACGTTGACCTGGCTGCCGTCGCTGCCATCGAACTTGTCGACACTGGCGACCCGGAACTCAGCTTCCTGCCATTGGCCGGTCTTTGGGCGCTCTCTGTCGTGGCAGGTTCAATGCCGGAGCGTCTGGCAGTGCGTGTGCAACCACCGGCGGGTTCCGCTGACGACATTTTGCCCGCTCTGCACGCCTACCACTTCGCGCGTGATGTCCAGGCACCGCGCATTCCCGAGCTGAGCGGAGTCCGTCTCTACTATGACGCCCCCAATCTGACGGCGTTCACAACGCGACCGACGACGGTTGAGGGCGCCGGTGGATCGGCTGATATCGGCATTGACCTCATCCATAGTTCGATTGCGGTAGCGACAATTGCAACTGAAACTACTGTGCACCCGCTGGTCGCCGCAGGATCCCTGGCCCATGCCGTGGAGCAGGCGATGTTCGAGGCTGCCGGTTTCGCGCCCGTCGAGCTCCCCATTCTCGCAACGTCCGGCGTTGCCCGTGTGTTCGAGGCGGCACGAAACGAGGGGATCGACGTTGTGGTGCTCCAACCCGGCGACGCCGAGGCAACCATCCCCGAAATGGATACCGGTCCAGGACGACTCGTCCAGGAAGCCTTGGATGCCGGGCTCGTCGTGATCCTGCCGGAACGTACTGTCGAGCTTGGCGGTCGTCAGCGGATCGGCTGGTGGATCGTCGATCCGATTACGGGTGCAACCAGGGATCAGATGGACGATGGCGGTGGTTCAGTCATGGGTGAGTACGCCTTCGAGCTCAAGTTTGCGCTCTGTGCGCTCGCGTTCGCGGAGTTGGGTGCGCTGCTGGGGATGGCCGTCTCTGAGTCGAGTGAGCGCCTTGCCCTCGCCGCTGCTTTCGGTGCCGAACTCCCCGCCACCGCCGCGGTCTTTGCGTGCGGTGGGTAATTCGAGGCGAATCTGTCTCGCCCTGACGATCTAACGGCGGTCGCCCCAGGGACCCGGGTGTTTGCGTTCCCGGAGGAGTCAGGATTGCTGACACCGTTCGCCATCCAGGACCGATCATCGGCCGCGGTCAAATGAAGATTAGGCTCGGTCGATTGGTGATCAGCGCCGCTAAACAACTCCTGGATGATGCGAAATCCGGGCAGACAGATCGGCCCGTCGCGGAATCGACCAGTCGGTAGTATGATCAAGTTCCCCCGGATAACAGTGTCGTGACCAGTGGTCTGGAGATTCGCCGTGCAGGGTATTGAGTTCGACCAGTTGACCCGGAAATTTGCGTTGCTGGCAGGGACCTCGACCTCCCGACGAACGATTCTGCAGGGGGCGATCGCGTCCGGCGCGTCAGTTGCCGTTGGCGGAGTCCATCAAGTTCGAGCAGCGAGCCCTGTCCCGGGTAGCGAAATCCGCAATCGTAATCAAGCGATCGACGTCGATCCCCTGATCGATGAGATCGCCTTTCAGCTCGCCTACGACGTCGATGCAATTTTTCGGTTCGTGGCCGATGAAATACGCTACGAATCATATTCGGGAGCCTTGCGTGGCCCAAGAGGAACCCTCTGGAGCGGGGCTGGCAATGCCGTCGATCAGGCCCAGTTGCTCAAAGCGCTACTGGATGCCGCGCAGTTCGATTGCCGTTATGCGGTCGGCGAGATCGACTCAGCCACCCTTGCCAGTGCGCGGACCGAATCACGATCTGGCGAACCGATGCCATTAATCGTGTCAGCAGCCATGACCGCTACGAGAGCACAAGTTCAGGACGCGCCAGGCACACCTGTTCCGGTGGATCTTAATGAAATCGATTCCCGCATTTCCGAACTTCGCGAGCAGATCTTCACCAAATCCCTCGATCGCATAACGACTGATTCCCAATTGATCACCGATCTCCTCCGCGACGCGGGCGTTCTGTCGACCTCGGTCCAGACCGATCAGTCCCCGGGTGAGCTTTCAAACCACGTCTGGGTGCAGATATCGGAGGGAACCGAGTGGCGCGATGCTGATCCCAGCATTGCGGACGCCGAGTTAGGTATCTCATTCGTCATTGATCCGACGGCTGTTCAATTCAGCGCCGAGTTGCCGGATGACCACTTCCATCGGGTGACCTTCCGCGTCCGGGTGGAATCGGCCGACGCGATTGGCACCTCAACACCGCTTCTTGAGCAGACATTCCGAAGCCAGGATCTGGTTGGTTCGGACATCACAATCCTGCATGCCGATTCCGCAACCATGAACCAGATAGGCATCGACCTCAGCGGCATCCTCGGCGGAACAACCACCTATACCCCGGTCATCGTTGTCGACGATCTCAGCATTTACGCCGATACCCCATTCAGCTTCGGCGGGCTTGGCGGTGTAGTTGATGCTCTTTCCGGCGAACCTGGCGGTCTTTCCCCAAACGAGTCTCTGGCTGCCCATCTTGAGGTAGAGATCAATTCGCCGGATGCTGATCCTGTTGTCAGCAGCCGGACCATATTTGACCGTATCGGCGACCAGCGAATGTCAGAAACCGTCGATCTGGATCTGGTCAAGCCAATCGAAATTACCCGATTCTCGGACACGGAAGACGGCTATCTTCCACTTGGTCAAATCCATGGCTTCGCGTCAGTTGTGTCGCAATTGCCATCCGGATTCTCGGCACGAGCCCGGGCATTCAATCCGGCCGCGTCGTTTACCGCTGCCGTCGAAGGCATGCACGGCATCCGGCAATCACTGACGGAACAATCGAAGCTGACCCCGAGTGCCTGGCTCGACCGGCCAAACATCTCCGCACTCACCTTCTTGCCAATCAGCGACGACACGACCAAAACCACGTCGCTCAAGATTCGAGCCGACCTCCTTACGCAGAGCAACCGGTTCGCTGAGCCCGAAATCACCCCGGATGTACCGGCGGGATCGCGCTCGGAGTCGTCGCCCAGGCCGCAGAAGCGGCATCGCTTGACCGGACATTGTTTGAATCGCTTCAGGATTTCGGTTGGCTTTCAGTGCAGCCAGCACGCGAGAGCGTGACCGTTTCGGATATTTTCGACCTTGCTGCAGCCCAGAACATCGGCCTGACCGTCCTGACCAGTGCCACTGATCGATCGGAGATGCTGGAGGAACTGCCCTCAACTGCCCGAAGCTACGTCGAAACCCATCTCGCAGCGGGCAAGGCAATCATCATTCCGGAGGCCCCGGTTACAACTGAGACCGGTGAGAAGACTACCGCCTGGTGGGTGTACGACCCCATGACTGGTGCCCTCAGCGACCAGTTGGCCGATGGCCGTGGTGGCTCGGCGGTCCTGTTCGGGCCAATGCTCGATGATGCGCTGCTCAAACTGCGGATCCTGATGGCGGGCCGGGACTGGGTCAAGATCGGTGCCTGCCTTGCCGCAATCGCCTCCTTCACCAATGATTTGTTGGGCGGAGGAAGTGCCGCTGAACTAGGCGGGGACACCGTCGGTGGCATTCTCGCCTGCGCCTGATCCGGCCGGAGCCGCAACTTCACTCGCTAAAGGAGTCGCGCAGTGGACATCCATGGCATTGATAGATTGGCGCGGAATTTAGCCAGATTCAGCGAGCGTCGCTCGAATCGGCGTACGGTAATCAAGCTGACCGGAGCGGCCACCGCAGCAGTTGGATTGGAGTCCGCGAGCGCCGCTCCATCGGACAGATTGCAGGCGATCCGTGCCATCAACCAGTCAGCCGAAGTTGATCCGACGATAGATGCGATTGCCTTTGCGCTTGAGTATGACCGCAACACGGATCATTTCGTTCGTCTCTGACGACATCGGGTACGAGCCGTATGCAGGCGCACTTCGAGGACCGATCGGTACATTGTGGGCACGAGCCGGGAACTCGGTCGACAAGGCGCAGCTCCTCAAGGCACTCCTTGCAGCAGCGCTCGTCGATTCCCGAATCACCTAGCGCCGGTTGATCAGATCGCCTTCGATTCGATTCTGGCGGACCGACGACCCGGGAACTCCACAATCATTGATGGAGCGCTGACGGAATGGACCGCCGCTCCGTTGGGTACGCCGAGGGCTGATTCGACCCCCGTCGTAGATTTTGATCCCTCGCTCCTGGAACTCCGTGAGGAGATCGTTGCCAGCGCCACGTCCGACATTCAGTTGATTGCCCAACGCCTGACTGATGTCCTCGAACAGGCCGGAGTCGAGCTCAAACGCGAAGCACCCTCTGTGCCGCAACGTGAGATAGATCGCCATGCGTTTGTTCGCGTTCGCGTCGGATCTGGATGGGAAACGGTCTCGGTCACGGGCGCTACCGGAACGAGTTTCGGTGTTCCAGAGCCGGGCGAGCAACCCGAGGAGATCGCCGCTGACGATATGCACACCGTCACGATCAGGGTGCTGGCCGATTTCGTCCAATCAGGCGGGATTACGACCGACGTCATTCTTGAGCGCACGTTTCCCAGCCAGGAACTTGTGAATGTTCCCATCGCGCTGGTCCATCTTGACTCGGCGGCATCGAGCACGCTTGGATTCAACCTTGGCGATATCCTCAGCGGCCAGGAGCGCTACACCCCCGCAATCGTTGTCGGTGCGGAGATGGAAGTTGGCGAAGTCCATTTGGTTTTTGGTGGCCTTGGCGGTGTTTTCGATGTGTTCAACGAAGACCCGTCCGGTATCCAGGACGGTGAACCACTCGCCGAGTACGTTGAAGTCATCATTGCATCGCCAGGACATCCCGATCAGATCGTACGTCGAACGCTCTTCGATCGCATAGCCGACCTAAGGAATGAGCCACAACCTGATTTTTCATTCATAGAGCCGATCGAAATGGTCGAAATGTTCGATGGCTCTCACCAGTTTGTGCCGCTATCCAGTTTGATTGCGCTAGGGGTTACCACCGGTGCCATTCCAGCGGATGCCGCTGCCTGGCCAACGAGTGTTGATTCGGAACTTCTACCAATGCTTCATGCGATATATGGAATCAACAGAACCCGGCAGGTATATGGCAACTGGGATATCAATCAGCAATCCAGGTTTTTCATCGATCGACCCAATGTCCACTGCCATATCCACGCGCCCGAGGCCGATCAATCCGGGAAGTACACACGGGGTCGACTCACGGCGGACCTGATTTTCACCAGCGGCGCGGGCACTTCTCCAGATGATTCGATTCCGTTCGGGATCATTGATGGTGTGGTCACGCAACGGGCAGAGCAGGATTCCCTCGACCTCCGAATCTTCGAGCGCTTTTCGGACCAGTACGACCTCGGTCTGGCCGACACGTTCGCCGAGGCAACAATTGGCACATTCATGGGTCAGGCACTGGCCAGCGCAACCGAACTGGATGTCATCAGTAGCCAGGAGGAGCTTGACTCGTATTCCGGATCGTTTGATCCCTTGTCTGCACGGAGGATCGGTGATCACCTGGCCAGCGGCCGTATCTTGATTGTCCCTGCGGTTTCTGGAGTAGGGGAGTTCGCCTCCGGTTGGTGGGTATACGATCCCGTTTCAGGCCGTATCTGGGACGAGCTTCAGAATGGACTGAGCGCGGCCGCCTTGATCTTCTCAACAACGGTCGAATACACGTTTCAGGTCAAGGTTGCCCTGTTCGCATTCAAGTTCGCGCTCAAGAAGTTCCTCGGCAATTGCATCGGCTCGGTCGCCAGTCTGGCGGTGGACCTGATTGCGGTCACTCCTCCCTACCTGAGCGTTGGGCAGATTGCGCTCTACTGCAGCTGACGGGCACGACCCCTTGATCATCGCGCCCGCCTGCCCGGTCAGGGGAGGGTCAATTCCACCTCGCCACCGGATTCAACGACCACTGCCTCGAACCGCTGCTCGGGATCAGTCAGAACGACCACGGTGTAGGTCCCTGGCGGAAGGTCAACCGGATTTCCATCCACCGTGCCCGCTGCTACCTGGTTGCCGTCGGCATCGAGCACCCGGAACGGTGCCTGAACCGCTTTCGCGATTGCCTCATCCAGCTCGTCCGAGTTGGTCGCATCGAAGTACGTCCCATTGCCGAGTTCAGCCCATTCGCTGAATTGCGCTCGCAGCGCATCGTCATCGAGCGCGAACCCCACGATGTTGACCTGAACATCGATACCCTGGTCAATCAGGGACTGAATTGCCGCTGCCGGGTCGCCGTCGCAGGTCTCCTCGCCATCGGTCACCAGCACCACAATCTTCGGACCGCTTACCCCGGCCAGATCGTTGGCTACCTGTTCGAGCGATGCGCCAATTGGGGTACGGACCAGATTGACTGGCTCAATCGCCCGGATAGTTTCGGCCATGAACTGCGGATCCAGCGGCTGCAACGGGACCAGCAGGCTTGTGTCGCAAGAATCCGGTTGGTTGCCGAACACGCGCAAGGTCACCGGAACCCCTGGCGGCAGTTGATTGGTTACCAGGTCGGTCAGGACGTTCCTGGCCACGTCGATTCGCCGCTGCCCATCCGGCATCCCGGCCAGCATGCTCCCCGACGTATCGAAAATGATCTCGATCGAAACCGCATCGGAAACCTGTGCCGAAGGAACTTCCGCGTCATCGGCCGACTCGCCGCTGACAACAGACAACGTTGCCGGCGCCGCCGGAGTTGCCGTTGGTTCTGGCGTCGGAGTTGCGACTTCAACCAGGTCGGATGAGACGGTCAGTCCATACCCGGCCGGTCGGCGCAACCACGTCGCCGCACGATCGAACGCCCGGTCCATTTCAGATTGGTTCGCAGTGTATTGGTAATACCCACCCAGGCTCGACCAGCTTTGCATAAGGTGCTCGTTCAACACCGGAGTTGCCGCCCCACCAACATGCACCGCAAATATCCGCGGCTGCACCGAATCCAGCGCGGCCCACATCTTGGAGCTTTCGGTCCAACTGCTGGTTTCGGCGTCGGTGATGATCAGAATCGCGGTGGTGCCTTCCTGCCCAGCCAACAGGTTCTGTTGAATCGAGAATGCCGGTTTCGGCCGAGCTCGAAAGGCTCAGATCGTAGTACCCGTTGATCGCTGAATAGACGACATATGAGTCATCTGTCCATGTTTCCAGCAAGGGTTCTTCGTCGAACGCCATCACGTTGACGAATTCCTGCCCCTTTTCGATGCCCCCGGCGAAACTTCGCAACGATTGCTGAACCAGTGGCTGATAGTTCCCCATGCTCGCGCTGGTATCGAACGCAAACACGATCGAATGGGGCGGTTGCTCGACCTTGACGAGGTATTCGGCACCCGGATCAACGGTCGCCGTGTAAATCACTGTCGAGGTGTTGCCACTGATTTCCCGCTGAGCTGCGATCTCCTGGCCGCTCGTGTCATAGAGCCTCACCGTGACGTCCACGGTCGGTACGCCGGTCAACGTGAAGGACAACTGATTGTCACCTCGCGGTGCCGTTACCCGATACCAATCAATATCCTTGCCGATCTGAGCCCGACCAGAAATCGTTTCACCCAGTTGCAGCTCAGTTGCATTTGCCGAATCATCCGGCGCATCCTGTTCGTCACTGACAGCCAGGCTGACGGGCGGGTTCAGAAACTCGTAGAACCCGTTCGCATTAACGCTCCCCCAGGTGCCAATCACGGAGAGGTATTCGTCCGAAATCAACTGCTCATGGATGATCAGCTGTTCTGGCACCTCAGCCACATATTGCTCAGGATTTACATCGCCACTAAACCGGACATAGCGCGCCCAGGTCGGCTCATCGAAATCAAACCCATCGATCGTCCCGTCGCTATTTCGTTCCAGGTCCCAGGTACCAATTGATTCCCATGGTCCAGTCGCACTGCCCATGCTGATCTCAATGTCGACCGACCGCATCTGTTGGGCGGGGTCGGTTTCCACTGCATCAACCCAGCCCATATCAGTGAGTAGTGCCGCACGGTCCTCCGCAAATCCGACGACCCAGCTGATCCGGGACGCGTCTCCGGCGCTGATCGATTGCCAGAGTCCATCGGCCGTCAGCATCGAAATGGCAAAGTCTGGTGAAGCTAACTGCGGATCGCTGCGGACGATGTGTCCACCGTACGCCCAATCGGCCACGTTGATCTGCGCGACCGTATCCGGCACGAATCCCGGTTGGCCGATCACGCTCCATTCGCCAAGCGAGAGGTAATAGGGGGCGAGCGGATTATCGCTGTACGAGCTGGTAATCGCGAGGCGCGCGTGGGTGGCATTGATCGGAGCATCAAGCACAAACGACTGGTCGCTGGCCAAAGAGCTGACTTCGCCAGTAAGAACAGTTTCAAACGTAACGCCATCGCTGGAAAGCTGGAACTCGAACCCACGCATCTGATCCTGCGGCGAACCACTCGTCGCCTGGTTGTTGATGATCAGGCCCGCAACAGGGCAAGCACCAGTTCCGGCCAGATCAACCGTCAGTTCCAGTGGAAGGAGTGGACTACTTACGGACAGGCCTGAACCAATCGGGGCAACCCCATCATGGAGCAGCACTTCGCTTGCGAGATCGACCGTGCCCGCAGGAATGGCCCCCAGCGCATTGGATGACAGATCCAAACCTCCGAGGAGCTCGTCTGGAACTGGCCATGAGAAAGCGGGATTTGCAGGGAAGTCCCTCAGCAGTCGGCGTGATGATCGTGAACGCCGTGCTTCGACTGCCATCGACATCGGCCGCGACCGTGATCTGCACCGGTATGTTGGCCCAGGCGTCGGGCGTCACCCGAAGCGTCACTGGAACCGAGAGGTCCGATCCTGCAGGCACGACCTGAGGCTCAGTCGGAACATCCACCACGAACGCGAAATGTGTTGTTGCAGTCAACAATGCCACGCTCACGTCCGCATCGCTCGAATTCGTGAGCGTGATCGAACCTGCTACCGTCTGTGACTCTTCCCAGTACGCGGCGATCTCCGCTACCTCGAAGCTGATTCCTACCGTTACAGGCGAGTCAATCGATTCTTCCTGGTCAAAGAATCCCGGTAGAGCTGGTCCGCCGTCTTGCTTCGCATCGAGCGCTCCGTACGTGATCGTGTACGGGCCACTTCCACGTCAGCTGCAGGAAAAGTGGAACTTCGTCCGATACCCGTTGGTCGAGTTCATACGCCGTGCCGTCGGAGTTCAAAACGATCGAGTAGTAGTTGCCCTGGTCATCCGTCAGGCTCGGGAAAATGCCGTCGCCGACAAGTGGGAACGTCAAATCCCGGTCAGATCCAGCAGCAATTGCGTACATATCCAGAGCGTCGGATGTACCGAGCGACCCGGAGACCGTTTGCCCTGGCGAAATCGATTGAGCAGTCGCAAACGTATCGTTTGGTTCCTGATCGTCCGTGACCACGAACGGATCGAGTCGTGCGAGGTCGAGACTGTATCGATCGGTACTTACCTGGTTGGCAAAGAGCGTGATGACATAATCACCAGGCTCAAGAATCAGGTCAAAGGCGATATCTTCACCTGGCGTTCCACCAACCCCATCCGCCACCCGGGTATTGCCCCAGTCCACACGCGCCTGGATCATTGCGTCATCAGGGGAATCAATCGTCACTGATACATGTTCGCGTGCCGCCAGCGAGAAGCGATAGGTATCGAGATCGGCAGTATCCACAAGCCGACCTGTCTTGCGGCCGCCAATCAACATCGGTTCAGCGGTCAATGCCGTGTTGTTGGTCTCGTGTTCGCCGTCCGGGGGAGGCGGGCCCAATGCCGTCATCGTGATTGTGTATTCGCCTGCATCACCACGAATCCGGATCCAGTGATCACCTGGGGTCAGATAGAGGTCGGACATCTGAGCAGCCGTGAAATCGACTGCAATGGTCGACGTCATCAACTCGGTACCGTCTCGCCGGACATAATCGAAGTCAAGGATTCCGGTGCCATTTGCCGCAACGTCCCACAACTGGGGTTCGCCTGAGACCGTCACCCGGAACATGTCGTAATCACCGGTGTCGAATTGCCCGCGAATGGGAATCGTCGGATCTAGGGTTGTCGCGAATCCGAGGTCGTCGTTTGGTTCCGCTTCGAAATCAGCGGCAGGTGGCGTGGTGAGATCGAATCGCAGGATGTACTTGTCCTCCGGATCGGTCTCGCCCGAAACGCGAACAATGTAGTCACCCCGTGGCAAGAGCAGGTTGGTTATCGCCGCTCCTCCCGGACCCTCCGCGCATTTGAGATCCGTGCCCAGTTCGACTGATGTCAGGCAGATGCGTCGATTTAACTGGGATCTGGTCAACACCTTCATATCCAGCAGCGAGCCGGCCAGTTTGTCATCAACTACGAGTCGATAAAGGTCGATGTCGTCCGTCGCTGCCAGTCGGCCAGTCACGACCGGGTTGGCCGGATCAAGCACGCTGGCAAACTGCTGTTCGTTGTTGGGTTCGATATCTCCAACCGGACGATCTCCCGGCTCAATCGTCAGGATGTACGGCGTCGGCCTGTCCATCGGCGGCCGGATTTCAATCGAGTATGTGCCGGGAGGGAATGCAAGATCGTACAAGTCGATCTGCGACTGCAGATCTGCCGAAACGTAGAGCAACTGGTTACTGTCAGAGTCTCGGATGTAAATACTCGGGAAGGATCCAATCGCGGAATCGAGGTGCATTCCCCAACCTGAATCGGATCCTTCATCGGTAACGGTCCACGCGAACGTGTCGATCGAGTCGCTCAGGTCGCCCGCGAGGCTGACGCTTCCCTCGATCGGTGTCGCCGTCGTATCGTCGTCATTCGGTTCCTTGTCGAGTCGTTTCGGGAGCCGGTCTGCGTGCTGCAGCGCAAGCTCATACCCCGTATCGGGGGGCGGCAGAAAATCTGCCCGATCACTCCGCGAGAGCCCAACCAGGTATTCGCCAGGCGAAACCAGAAATGTATGCTCGATTGCTCCCACGGTCTCGGGGGGTGCAGTCAAATCCAGCAACAAGCTGCCGGCGACAATTGGTCGAACTCCCGGCTCGCTCGCAAGCGCGTATATCTTGGCACCGGTTGACGTCTGCTCAATGCCGTCCAGCCGCATTGTCCAGCTGAACTTGGCGTCGTCCTCACTGACTGTCCAGACGATCAGCTCCTGATCTGCGGATTCGGGCAATGTTCCAGACAGGCAGAATTCGCCAGCGTGTTCCTCCGCCTCTGCCTCGACATTGTTCGGTTCGCTTTCAGTGACACAAGCGGATTGCTGGGCCCGGACCGATTGCTGGACCACCGCAGCAGGGACAATCATCAGCGCGCAAATCAGCCAACAAAGTGCCCGATACCACCGAATCGAATGTCCGCTAGGCATGCTGAATGGCTCCTGGCTGCGTAGTATCCGGACGTGGCGCAATGTCACGTTCCGTTGGTCCGTCGCTCGGGGGATTGACGCTCACATGGTATAACGGCGAACCGGACAACGCAGTCCACTTTTCGTCTCAGGACCCCGAAGGTGCAGGAGTCAGTCGTGTCAGATTCCCGGATGGATCAGTTTGCGAAAACCTTGGTCGGCTACTCGGTTCGGGTCCAGCCCGGCGAGACCGTGGCCATTACCGGCGGAGTCGCCGCCGAGCCGCTAATGCGCGCAATTTACCGGGAAGTGGTCGCCGCGGGCGGATACCCGGTGGTACTCCCGACGTTCTCAGGGCTGAACGCAGTGCTGCTCAAGAATGGCAACGACGATCAACTCTCCTATATCAGCCCGATCGAGGAATTCGTCCGTACCAAAACCGATGTCATGATCGCCATCCAGGCTGACACCAACACAAAGGCCCTGGCAACGGTTGAACCTGCCCGTCAACAGTTTTTCCAGAGCAAGCGCGCCCACCTGTTTCAGAAGTACATGGAGCGCTCTGCATCAGGCGATCTCAAGTGGGTGCTCACCCTCTACCCAACCGATGCGTACGCGCAGGACGCCGGGCTCTCGACCGCCGAGTACACCGACTTCGTTCTCAATGCCTGCAAACTCGGTGACGGTGATCCGGTGCAAGCCTGGAACGCGCTTGTCAGTCGAGGGTGCCCGCCTCGTCGAGTGGCTCAAAGGCAAGAAGTCGCTTCATCTCACCGCCCCAGGTACAGATCTCACAGTCGACGTGACCGACCGCAAATGGGAGAACTCCGACGGAACGATGAACTTCCCCGACGGCGAAATCTTCACCGGTCCGGTCGAAAGCGGCACGAATGGCGTGGTGTCATTTACCTATCCAGTGGTCACCGCGGGTCGCGAAATCGAAGGCATCGTCCTCACGTTCGAGAACGGCAAGGTCGTCAAGGCCACCGCAACCAAAGGAGAGGACTACCTGAACGCCGTCCTCGACACCGATGAGGGCGCGCGCTACCTCGGCGAATTCGCAATTGGTACCAACTTCGACATTCAGATGTTCAGCAAGAACATCCTCTTCGATGAGAAGATCGGCGGAACTGTCCATATGGCGATCGGTGCCGGGTATCCGGAAACAGGCAGCACCAACAAATCTGCCGTGCACTGGGACATGATCTGCGACCTCCGTAACGGTGGCGAATTGCGCGCGGACGGTGAACTCATGGTGAAGGATGGCAAGTTCGTTGTCTGATTCTGTCCTGATCGCTCCAGTCAAACGCCCGATAGACGCAGTTGTCCCGGTGCCGGGATCGAAGAGCATCACCAATCGCGCCTTGCTGATTGCCGGCCTGGCCGACGGCGAATCGCTCCTGCGTGGCATGCTCTTCAGCGACGACACCCGCTACATGGCCGAAGCGCTTGAAGCACTTGGTCTCACCGTTGAGACTGATACCACAGCCGAAACAGCCAGAATCATCGGTGGCGGGGGAGCATTCCCGAAGTCCAAAGCCGATCTCTACGTTGGCAATTCGGGCACAACCATGCGATTCCTGACGGCCGCGCTTGCCGTCGCAAACGGGACCTATCGCGTCGATGGCAACACCCGCATGCGCGAACGACCGATCGGCCCGCTGCTTTCCGCCCTCAATCAACTCGGCTCGTCGGCTCGCAGCGAGTCGAACAACAACTGCCCTCCGGTCATCATCGAGGCGGCTGGACTTCCCGGCGGCACCTGCTCGATGGACGGTGGGCAGAGCAGCCAGTACTTCAGCGCCCTGCTCATGGCCGCTCCCTACGCCGAATCCGATGTGACCATGACGGTCGAAGGTGACCTCGTCTCCAAGCCATATATGGAAATCACCGCCGCCGTGATGGCCGACTTCGGGGTCACGGCGCAACTCGATCGCGACGTTATGGTCGACATTCACGGTCAAATCCGGTCAGCGCTACGTCGGTCGCGACTACCAGATCGAGCCAGATGCCTCGAACGCGTCGTACTTCTTCGCCGCCGCCGCCGTCACTGGCGGCCGGGTGACCGTAAATGGTCTCGGCACTCGGTCAACCCAGGGCGATCTCCAGTTCGTTCGCGCGCTCGAGCAGATGGGCGCGACGGTCGAAATGTCGGATAGCTCGACCACTGTAATTGGCCTGGCCGATGGCGAACTGCACGGCATCGATATCGACATGAATGCCATGTCCGATACTGCCCAGACGCTTGCGACCATTGCTCCGTATGCGAACGGTCCAACCACGATTCGCGGTATCGCCCACAATCGCCACAAGGAAACCGATCGCATCGCCGATCTCGCCGCCGAGCTCAGACGAATGGGTCAACAGGTCGACGAGTTCGAAGACGGCTTGACGATCACTCCGCGGCCAGTCACTCCTGCCCGGATCCACACCTACGACGATCACCGCATGGCCATGAGCTTCGCCATAGCCGGTCTGCGGACACGGGGCATCGAAATCCTCGATCCGGGCTGCACAGCCAAGACGTTCCCGGACTATTTCGAGCGTCTGGCTGCAGCAACCGCCACCGCGCGCTGAACATGCGCTCGTCGTGACTGATAGACTCGCCCCATGACCACCGGCGCCGATCTTCACCCACCCGAAACGCCCCCAGCGCAATCGCTGTTCAAGCGAATCGGGCAGCTCGGCACCATCATCGGCGCAGTCCTGGTCATGGCGGTCGCACTCTGGCAAAGCGCGCCGGACCTCCAGGTAACCCGATTTCATCCCGACGAATCCCGCTGGATCAATCGGGCCCAACATCTCGCCGAGCTCCAGAATCCCCTCAGCTCATATTGGGCGGACCAGTATCTGATTCGTGGTCAACCGCCGATGGGCTCATACATCACCGGCCTGGGACTGGTCCTTCAGGGTTACGATCTGGACAGCACTGGACCATGGAACTTCAGCTTCGGCAATGAATCGGACATCAACTGGAATGTCGCGCACGGCAATGTGCCCTCGGCCGATTATCTGATGGCAGCCCGAAACACATCGGTCGTCATCGGTATGCTGACCTGCCTTTCGCTGTTCCTGATCGTGACGATGCTGACCAACTGGATCGGCGGCACGGTCGCCGGCGTCTTCTTTGCCGTCCACCCGCTCACGGTCTATCTCTCGACCCTCGCCGTTTCCGATGCCGCCTTCACCTTCATGGTTTCGCTGTCAGTGCTCGCGACAATCTGGCTCGCCCGCAAACCGGGGTGGGGGAGGGCAATCCTGCTGGGAGTCGTCTTCGGGGTCGGAGCGTCGCTCAAGCTCAGTCCGATGTTCGTCAGCATGGGCCTGGCCGCAATTGGCCTTCTGATCCTCGCTGGACCCTTCGCTTTCGCGTTGGAAGCCGTTGCGAGCACTCTGGAACAGAATGGGCGCACTCCTACCATCCAGCCAACGCCTCGGCCTGATGCTGCTACTCCTGCCGGTGGTGACACTGACATTCTTCGTGGTCTCGTACCCGTACCTCTGGTCTGATCCCGTCGGTCGCACCCAGGTCCTGTTCGACTTCCGACGCGACGAAATGCGGGCGCAGAGCCGTATCTGGGGCGATGCCGCGATCACATCTCGATCGGAAGCACTTGATCGGATCTGGGCAATGCTCGAGGACCGATACAGCGCGTCCGGCAAGATCATGGTCAAGTTGGGCATCACCGAACCGGAAATTGATAATCCTGCCGGAGCCGAACCTGGCTACGATCTCCCGTTCGCAATCGCCGGACTCGTCATCTTCGCTGCCACTGCGTTCTGGCGAGGACTCCGATCACCGCAATTCCTCGCCTTCATGACGCTAATGGGTCAAACCGTCATCATCATTCTTGGCCTGAATGTCGATTTCAACCGCTATTACCTTCCACTCGTGCTGATGTTCGCAATCGGCCTCGGGGTCGGGATCGGCGAAATCACCGGTGCGATTGCCCGGTACGTTGAGCGTAAGCGAGTTGATCCAATGACCAGTTCGGTTGCGAATGTAGACTCGGTCGCAGTGAACTAACCGTTCACCTGCACGGCAAGTGCAATCCGGAAAAGCGGATCTTTCGAACTCTCCAGCACAAAGTCCGTCCCTGCATCTGCGGCAACATCAAAGATGATCGCCCGGGATTCTTCCGCACCAACTGCAATCGGGAGACCGTTGGCCGCTCCCAACAGATCCTGATTGACGCTTAAGTCATAACCACTTCGCCGCCCCTGAGCATCTATCAGCTGAAAATCCGGCAGCGGTGAGGGCTGGGATGATCCCTCGTTATGCTTCAGGGTCAGGTTCACTTGCATGAACTGTCCTGCTGGCTGAATCGCTCCACCTGGAGTCGGTGCAATGGTCATCACATTGATGGTCCAGAGGTCGAGGTACGTGACAGGTGTTCCGGCTGGTAGCGCTGGAATGATCGTCGCCGTTGGTGTCGGAGGCAGTGGGGTTTCGGTCGGCGCCGGAGTGCACACCGGCGGATTGGCGACCTGGGTTTGCAGCGCATGCAACTCATCCAGCTCTGCCTGCCGGGTCGCAGTGGCATCAGGCGTACCGTCGGCTGCCAGAGAAACATCTCCCCCGGAACGCACAACCGCTCCGACGATCAGTCCAGTGCCGAGCAACGCGGTCGATTTGAGCAGCTCTCGCCGCGAGGTACGCAATGTGGTCATGGAAAGACTTCTCCGAGGTGCGATCAGAAATGGCGAGGTTCGCCAGGTTCTATCGTGGGGAGAAGGGCAAACTCGGGGAATGACCCGGAAGTGCCGATCACGGCGGATATTCGGGCAAAACAAAAGCCCCGGTCCGAAGACCGGGACTCTTGATGTCTGAGCGGATGCGGGTCCGCTCAAACCCGCTGGCGATTAGCCGCCGAGTGCGGAGTTGATCTGGTCGAAGACGTCCGACACTGTGGTGCCGAGGATCTGAAGAGCCGCGAAGGCGACGATCGAAACAAGAACGATGATGAGTGCATACTCAACGAGTCCCTGGCCCTCTTCGTCCTTCTCGAACTGCGACAACCAAGCCATAACGTACGGAAGCATTGCAGATTCCTCCCTGCGTAAACACAAACGAAAAGTGCTGATAAACGATGTCTCCAGGTCCCTTCGCGTTCGGATGTCCCGTTCCGTCTGCGTCGTTTCCGTTCGACAAGACATATGTTGCCGGAGGAAGGGGGATTACAGAATCACCCGCAAGCATCATCGCCCGCTCGTACGTCCGTACTGCCCGAGGGATGAATGCACTGATGGCCGACATACCAGCGTCTTGACATTAGGCCGGGTTCGTATAGGGCTAATGGGGTCAGAAAACGCGGGCGGTCCGACGTTCCCTGCGCACGAGCCAGCCGACGCCCAGCAACGCCAGCAGCGGAATCAGGTAAAGAAGCAGCGATAGCTTCACGATCGTGGCCGGGTAACTGAGCACGATTTCGTGCGTACCCTCAGGCACGATAACGCCACGCAATACGTAGTTGGCGGCGTAAATCTCGGTAGATTCACCGTCTACGGTCGCTTTCCAGCCCGGATCGAAAATCTCGCTCAGGACCACCATTCCGGTCGCGGCCGCATCAACGGTGATGTGAATCTCGTCTGCCGAATAACTCGTCACCACGACCGACTCTTCGGTGCCCGGCCCAACCCGCTCCAGCTCCGGTTCCTCGCCAACTAGCAGCACCGAGCGTGAGGGATCGGCCAACTGCAGCGAGAACCGGGTGAAGATGTCCTCGCCGGTCTCTTCCTCGTCTACATCGTGCACGATCCACGCTCGTCCCAGGCGCGACGGTTTCTCGAGGATCCGGGTCTCACTATCGACATACACGGTCGGGTAATGCTGACTGAGCCAAAGCAGATCCGGTCGCCCCGGCGGAACATCAGCCGGCACGACGATGAATCGGACATCGAGTTGCTCCAGCAGTGGCGATGCCAGCCCACTGGCCAGTACATTCGATGCGTGATAACTCTGCGGCGTGCCGTTGATCCAGTCCAGCATCTCGACATAGCGGCTGATCTGGACCGGGTTGTACCCCTGGATATCCTGCAGATTGAATTCGATGCCCCGGTTGTTGACCAGAATCCGCCAGGTCTCCGGCTCGTCATGCGAAACGTGATACGTCCGCAACTCGCCCTGATTCATCAGCTGGACCTGGTCGTAGCCGTAGAACCGGAAGAGATCCCCATTCTCCGCGTTCGCCTGCAACCACTGCGCCGCACCATTCGGGTTCAGGGTGCCATCCACCAGCGCGGTCAACGTCTCCCGCCGCTCGTCGTCCGTTATCCGGTCCCGCATCAGAATTCCGGCCGGATCCCAGAACAGCATCACGATGACAACCACCATCGCGATCTGCCGCACCCTGGGCTGGGTGAACGCCGCCGCAACCAGCACCGCCAGCAGGATGATCACCGAGTGAACAATCTGGTCCCGGTTCAGCTCATAGCCGCGGTCACGCTGGACCCAGATTGCAGCGAGCACAATCAGTACAAGCGAAACAGCAACGCCGGAGATCACGCCAACCGGTTTGGCACGCAGCGACCATTCCCGATCCCGCATCGTGTCGACCAGCCACCCGGCCAGAATCGCCGGCGACAGATAGAAGATCGACGTAGATCCGGTCCGGTGAATGCACATGCAAATCGGCGAAACGGGGCAGCAGATTGAACAGATCGATCAGCGGCGACCCGCGAATCACCATCAGCAGCACGCCCAGCCCGTAGAGCGCAAAGAAGAGCGCATGCCGCCGACGCCAGCAAATAAATGCCGCCATGATTGCGACCGCCAGACTGACCGCCCCCAGGTACCAGCGATCCGAACCCGGTTCCCCAGCTATAGATCGCGGTACGGTACTTGCTCGATGTCCCAACCGGTGTCGGACGATGCAGTTTCCTCGTCCTGATAGAGATCCTGCAGATTCGACCGACTGACCGTGTCCAGCCGAGGCAGCACCGCCGGCCCCGCCGTCGCGCCACCAACTACAGCCAACACGACACCCGACAAGTACCAGTGACTTGATTCGCTCCCTGAATCCGGGGAATTCGCCGCGACCGGCAGAATGTCCGGTAAAGCACGTAGATCCCGACCGCCAGCGCCGCCGTAATACGCACCCTGCCCGACCCAACCTGCCAGCATCTGCCCGGTGCAGATAGCAGCCAGAACCAGCCAGCCGAGCTGACTCGCCGTCGTCTTCGCCCGCCGGTACATCTCGTAGAACAGGAAGATCGCCGGTATCCAGACCGCCACCTGCATGTGAATCGTGCAGCAGGCCGTCCGCTCCATGAAATTGCCAAGCGTGAACGTGATGCCAGCGGTGAAGGCGCCAATCGGACTGATCCCGATCACCCGCGCGTAGAGATAGGTACCGGCGGCGGCCAGAACCACGTGGAAAACCAGGAACGCAATGTACCCGTTGAGTCCAGGGATGATGGTCATGATCACCATCGCCGGCAAGTAACCCCAACCGGACTGTGGGTCACCGGCAAATGGGGAACCCGACATTGCATACGGCATCCAGCCGGGGATATCGAAGTCCCGCAACCGCTCGCCCAGATGCTCGTACCAGGGGATGTAGAAGGTCAGGATATCGAGCCGATACAGGTTGTAGCGGCTCCAGACATTCACCGCCAGTACCAGCAGAACGATCGCCAATAACGCCGAAAACCAGAGCAAATCAGCGCGGCTGCGATCAGGCTCCGGGGCAATTGATTCTGGTTCAGGTGAAGGAAGCGGCCAGGTTGATTCGGCCGTGGGTGTCTCAATCATCGGGACCAGTGTAAATCGCTCGCTTGACCGTCGTTGTAACTACGCAACCAATCGGGTTTGAGGCGCTACCAGCCAATCAGGGTATTCTTGACGATAACGTACCGCCGACCGGGGATCCGTTCTTGACGCTCGCGCAACCGCCGACCATTCCAGTTCAATTGCATCAGACCTCTACCGCCGCCCCCGCCATTTCGCGGGATCGCCTTGCGGTGGCTGTTCCGGTTGTGCTCGGAATCGTCCTCGCCTGCCTCGCCGGGTTGCTGGTCCTTGTCGAGTTCGGTTTCCCGGCCAAGGATGTGCGCTGGGAAGGCATTCGCTTCTCCAACGCGATCAACTCCGAAGGCGCCCGCCGGATCGTCGCCATGTTCCGCGTCCGACTCGACTGGATGCCCGGCCCGAACGCCAGCAACCCCCTCACGCCCACTGAGTACCTCTTCGGACTGCGCATCGCCTGGGGCGGCATGTTCGTCGTCCAGCTGCTGGCCATCGCCGCTGCCTGGCGCCTGAAACCAATCAACCCGCTGATCTGGGCGATCGGACCGGCCATCACCTCGCTCGTCCTGCTCCTCTATCCACCGACCAGCACGGACATCTACGCCTACGCCAGCTTCGGTTGGGTGGCAGATATGGGCGGCAATCCCTACGTCACTCCGCCAGAGACCATCCCTGGCGACCCCTTCGCCATCTTCAACGACTGGACCCACATCACCACACCCTACGGCCCGCTCTGGACCCTGATCAGCCACACCCTCGTCCACCTGAGCAATGGCGATCCGCTGGTGGCCGCATTCCTGTTCAAGATCGTGACCACACTCTTCGCCTTCGCAATGGCCTACCTGGTCTACAAACTCGCCTGCCGTTTCACGGAAAGCCAGAACCTGCGCAACGTCGCCCTCGTCATCACGCTCTGGTCACCGATCCTCCTGACCGAGTCATCCGGCACGGTCCACCTCGACGCGCCAATGATGCTCTTCGCCATCGCCGGTCTCCTCGTCGCAACCACCAGCCGTCCCGGGTCATGGCGAGCCGGACTCGTCCTGGTCACGATTTCCACCCTGGTCAAACCGGCCACCTTGCCACTGCTCGGACTGATGGGACTCGTCCGCTTCCTCCAGCCCGAACCCATGCGCAAGCTGATCCCCAGGGTCGCCATCGACGCCCTGCTCGTGATCGGCCTGACCTTTGCCGCCTATCTGCCGTATCTCGACGACGACTTCCTCGGCTCGATCAACAAGATGGCCCACGACGTCTTCATCGACCGACCGATGCGGAGCAACCCGCTCTGGGCCTGGGCGATCAATAACATCGATATCCGCCTGCATCTGAGCGATTACATCCCTGGGGACGCCGGCACAATCTCCCGCTGGCTGGCGATCATCGGCGCGATCACCATGACCTGGATCACGATCAGAATGATTCGCCGTGGCCGCACCGAATTGATGCAACTCGATGTTTCAGGGGATCAATTGGCCGCGCTGACCGGTCATCAGGCGTTGGTCATCCTGGTCTGGGTCTGGGCCGTCGTCGCCGCAATCATCGGCATCGTCCCGCTCAACGCCCACGCCTGGTACCCGATCTGGTGCCTGGGCCTGATCGCAGTCCTCGCCGTAAGCGACGGCCTCCGCGACCGCACCCGCCCCCCAACCTGGATCATCGCAATCTACAGCTGGACCGCCATCTCCTTCATGATCTACCACACCCTCCAGAACCGCTGACCCGCGCCGGCAAGGTTTGGCTCTAGCTCCAGAGATCATGGAAATGTCGCTGTTTCTGAAGGTCCGAACCGCGTCGAGTTGCTGGCACCCGCGTAGTTGGGGCGTCCTCGCCCTCCGAATCCGCGATGCACGCATGTAGTTGAGGGCGTCCCCGCCCTCCGAATCTACGACGCACGAGTGCAGGTGCGGGCGTCCCCGCCCTCCGGATCTTCCCGCCGAACACCTGCGATTGAACGGACCGTGTCGCCTGGTTGTGACGTAGTGGCGGGGCTCCGTACCCGCCATCCAGCGCCTGGGCGACGCCGGGACGCACAGCAATCGGACTACTTTGAAGCTCTGCAACCGCCGTTCTAGGGTAAATGCGAAATGGGATGGTGAGGCCCATGCCGTTCGAGATCGCTCGAATCTGCAGCTGGGTACGTAGCCGCTGCACTGCATAGGCAGAGGGCTTGCATCGGCATACGCGGTGCACAAATAGCGGTGCCACCTGTAGGCAGTGGTCATATTTCCTTTTAAGTCAAGTCAAGTGCTATGTAGTCTTGTACCGATAATCCGCATTATCGGCAAAGCGCGTGTGGTGTCGTGCTCGTGATCAGTGCCACCAATGATCGGACACCGAATCGTCCGGGTGCGTCGCTTGCAGATGCGCTCCTCGGCAGTCCTTTACTTCGGCCGGGAAGCCGATGCTTCGTTCAGCAGGCCTAAATAGACCCGGAACTGCGCGAACTGACCTTCAGCACTGTCGGGTTGGCAGGAGTGGACATGTCGATCCCAGAAGCTCTGCGGAGGTACCAGTGCAGCTTCTGGCTGATCACCCACCAGTGCGTCCAGCTGACGCGTGAATTCGCAGGGCCACATTGATGTCGGAGCTTGACGTGACCGGGATGCCTTCGAGGAGTAGGAGCAGCGTGTCGCAACGACCGTCGCCCAGTAGCCAGCTGTTCCATTAGCTCGACGCCAGCGAGGTTCGGGTCACCACCAGGTGGTCGCCGGGTACGCAACCAGCGGGCGATCTCCGCATGAGCTTCGTCGGCCGGATTCACGGTAGCTCGGTCTCAATCGGCGCGCGTACCCGTTCTCTGTTCCGCTCCGCCTTTGTCTCCGAGCTGCGAAAGGCTTCGCGGGCGTCACGGCAGGCTCATCTTGTTTGTCGGCCGCCGGCATAGCTACGAGATCAGCAGCCTGGACGTCATCGTCTTCCCAGACCTGCACACGTCACAGTTGTGATACGTCGCCGGGAGGCTTGCTCAGGGCAGTGTTCGATGCCGCAACAGAGACGAGTGGTACATCGACTGTCCTTGAAGACAGATGCGATCGATCCGAGCGCTGCCGAGTGATGGCCTGGCTTGCCGGTCCGGCACCATAGCAATGACCAATCAGGACTGCAACTTGCGCGATCCTACCAGCTGGCGACGCCGAAGGGTCAAGCGGCGTTACGCCGGCCGGTCGGCGCAGGATCGCTTTCCACGCCGGTGTTCACGACCCGACACAGCGCTGTCCGGCTGATCCACTCTATAGGTTAGTGCAAACGGTCGCGATGTCAGATTGTTTGTCCGCGAACAGCTGTCTGGCCAGCGTCATCTGCTTTGCGGAGATCTTCTTCGGCCGCCCCCAACCCGGCCCCGCGCCCGTCGCCCCACCGGCGCAAAAGCTTGTGGGCGCACGAAAGTGGTGCGTTCGGCCGGCTCTCGCTTGCCATTCGCCCGCACAGACGGACGACGGTCACCGCACAAGCAGCAGCCACCCCAGCGCCAGGTGCAGCACGGTTGCGATCCACTGGACTATCCAGAACGAGCGATGCAGCGTCTTGTGCCGGAGCACCAGCATTCCCAGCCAGCCGCCTATGACACCCCCAGCCAGGGACAGCGCCTGCAAAACGACCTCAGGTACGCGCCACCCCCTGCGTCTGGCCTGTCCCTTGTCGACGGCATAGAAGAGGAATGTTGTCATCGTCCCGGCGATCAGCCAGTCCACGTAGAGCGCCCAATTAACCGCGATGCGGAGACCCACAAAAACGACGCCCCATACGGTGACGGCGGCGATGGCCGCGGACCGTTTCGGTCGGCGGCGGCTTAACTGACTCACAACGCACTCCCCTCGGGTCGCTTCGTCGGCATCCGGCAGAGTGATTGCCGCGCAACGCGCCGCTCTGTGGGCTCCGATGCCCGCGTGCGCCGCTATTCCTGTCTCGCCTACACGAATGCAATTGTACGAAGCCCTGTCGCCGGTCGTTGGCCAAAGTCAACCAACTCAGTTGTTGACAGATCAACCGGGAAGAATCTCCTGATGCCGCAGGAGGAATCGCGTCACCAGTGCTCCCGAACTGAAGACCCGTTCACAGCCAGCAGCTGTAAGGGCATCGGTCTGGAGATCGAGGGTCTGTGATCGCCGGTGGAAACCCGGGCACAGCCGATGAGCCTGGAAGTCCGTCCCAAAAGATAAATGTGCCCAGGTTTCGTGACGTTGATTTCGGCACGAGTTTCGGGACAAGGGGTCGTGCGTGTCGGCAACGCCTGACCGCCTGCTCAATGGAGGACCAAAAACGGCCGTTTTTGGGACACCGCATCGTACATATTCCAATAGTCCTGCGCACCGGTTGGAGGACATGCCGCGAGGAGCGAGTTGTCCAGGCAGAGTACCGTTCGACCGGGAGTTGATCACGGTCGAGCGGTCCGGGGTGCGCGTGTCACTCGACCGAACTCACCAGCGGTAACTCCCCGTCCCTTGCCGCGACAGCACTGCATCCATGGTGAGAACCCGGCGTGCATCGCTGGGAATCGCGTCCAATTTCGACTGGCGACGCAGATTCCCGAAGTTTTGCGGCACGCTCCTGTGATGGTGCGGAATCGAACCATTTCTTGAAGTCCTCAGCCGTTTCGATCATGCTCGTTCTCCTTGTTCCACATTCTCGCCAGTGTGCCAGCTTCAGGACCGCCGAGTTGCAGGCCCGATTTTTTTGAGCCCATCGTGCACGGTCCTTCGAATGCGGTCACCAGTCAGGTTGGAGGCCATGCCGCCGTTTCGGACAGTACCGAAAACGAGGGTTTGTGGGACGCACAGATTCCGGCAAGCGAACGACCGGGGTTGGTCAAATGGTGGCGTGGAATGTTACGCAGCGCCGTGCAGCCAGACGCAGCCATGAGACGATGCCGGGGAAGCCGTCAAGGATTACATTGACTCATTCATCTCATAGGCATGCGCGGTAGGGAGACTGGATATGGCAAATAGAAAGTTTTCCTGCCACGGTACGTCAAAGGTTGAACTGAACGAATACCTGAAACGGTTCGGGCCGCTTCCGGGTTCGGAATCACTGGGAGACCGTCGATGGAGAGATATGGAACTCCGGTTTTGTTCTCCGGACTGTAGAAGACATTCGCAATCAAGGATCAGCGGCCTACATAGCCAAGGGCCGCTTTTCCGAGATCGACTCAATGACGGTCGTGGATTTGCGCATCACGTTGCCGCTGATCGTCAAACTGTCCCGCATAGTGTCAATTGGGTTTCCCGGTTTCTTCGTACTTTTTGGTGGCAGTCTTATCATTTCGCATCTTATCCAAAATGGCTGGGAGAAACCAAATGGCACGACACTCGGCCTAGGCATCTTCGTGCCTTTCTTCGCACTCTATATGCTGGGTTGGGCAATCTACCAGAACAATGCGAAGGTCCAGCCGGATTCATTGGTTCCTGAAATTGAGCAATTCCTGGGCATTGAGCTGAGTTGCGGGAGTCGGCGTGATCTGGGCTTGTGAATGCAGCTTGACTCAGCCACCTACGGGTCATCGAAGTTGCCAGCGACCTATTCCTGGCTCGGCGACACCCTCTGGGTAATCCGAGCCGGCAATAGGACCGCCAATCGGTAAAGGGCAGCATTCCGGCTCAGCGGTGTCTGGGCCAGCAAACACGGGCTGATGGCAGTCCCAAAAACGGAGGTTTTCGGGACATCTAACATAGTGTGAACGCGCTCGGTATCCGGTTACGATCGTAGACTTTGTCCCCTGTTGACAAGATGAGAACATGTGTGCTATATATGGCCCAAGCGGCACGGTGACATGGAGGGCGGGCCTGGGCAGAGCAAAATTTGTGTTGGACCAGCCTTCCGTACAGGGCCGCGAGGAGCACACGTCCTCGCTAGTTAGCACCACCCCGTCACCCGGACACCACCCCGTCCAAAGCAATTGGCAACCCCGAACCTGCAACGTGTTCCCGAATCGGCAAACCTACGGCTCGGGCGTCGCCACATCCGCAACCCTGGTGAACACCCGCTCGTCCGTTCCCTCGACCAGAATCAGCGCCAACGAACCGTCAATCTCCCGAATTTCGATTGAGGCCAGCGCGAGTGGTGGATCGATGATCGCCGAGTGCCCGCACCGGCGCATCCAAGCACTGGCCGCGCCTCGACCTGAAACTCGCCGGTATCGATCATCAACGCCCCGCGCGCATCCAGCGAAATCACCAGATCGCCCAGCGTCTCGCTTCGGTACGTGCCCAGCAGATCGGCCACGTCAGCCGCAACCGGGCGCTCACCAATCTGCGCATAGATCGTCTCGTACTGCGTCTCACCAATTTCGATCTGTGACTGGATACTCGCGTCGAACGTCGCCGGCTCACCGTTCAGCAGCTCCATGAACCGCGCCTTCACCCCCTCGGTGAAGAGGTTCGCCCCCTGCGCATTGGCCAGCACTACGATCCCGACCTGCGACTCCGGCAGGAACGCCACCTGCGCCGAAAAGCCGAACGTGGCCCCGTCATGCGAAATGACCGGCTGCCCGTACGATTCGCCAATCAACCAACCGAGGCCGTAATCGGTCGTCGCATCAACCTGAACCTGCGGCATCCACGTTTCGACCAGGTTCTCTGGAGACACCACCTGCGTCCCGTTCGGCGCCAAACCCCGCTGCATCTGCGTGATCAGATACGCCGCCATATCGTTCGCCGTCGACCACGCCGCACCAGCCGGGGCAATCGGCAGCAGCGGACGCTCGTAGTCAATCGGAATCGGCACATACCCGTCAAACAACTGCGCTCCATGTGGCGTCGCGTGATCAGGATCGGCGGCGGCGTCCTCGTAGGAGAACGTGGTCCGATCCATTCCGATCGGATCAAAAACCCGCTCCTGAATACTGGCCAGGTAATCTTCGGCAAGGTCGTCACCCGGCTGATCGACATCGGCCGCAATGAACCCGCCGGTCGCCACCATCTGGTTGCTGTACTGGAACGCTTCGCCGAACGCGGTATAGACCTCAAATTCGGACAGCGATGCGATGACGTCGGCAGGAGTCAGCGACGTGCCGTTCAGGGCGAACTCCAGGTCGCGCCGCGGCACTCCCGTGCACGCGCAGACCAGATTGCGCATCGTGATCGTCTTGGTCAGTTCGGGATCAGCCATCGCGAACGATGGATAGAGCTCAACCACAGGCGTGTCCCAGTCGAACAGCCCGTCGTCGATCTCGGACGCCATCATCATCGTGGTCATCGATTTGGTCGTGGAACCGATCATCATCATCGTCTCCGGCCCAACCGGCTGTTCTCCGCCCACCTCGGTGACGCCATACCCCTCGGCAAACACGATCTCGCCGTCGACCACAATCGCGATCGATGCGCCCGGAACCTCCAGCCGAACCATCAGATCGGCGACATATGCCTCGAACTCGTCGACCAGATCGCCCTCAAACGGCAGCAAATCAGCCACCGCCTCCGGGGTCGCGACCAGCGATGTGATCGCAAATCCACCGAGAATGATTTGCGTCTGCGATGACCGTTGAATCGCCGTTTCGAGTGCTCCGGCCACCAGCAACACGTAGTTGACCCGACCAATCCGCTGGGCAATTGCCTGCCGGATTTCGCCGCTCGCATCACCGTAGTCATCAGTGACGACCACCGTCTCATCGACGCCGGGATCACTCGGTACATCGACCACGTCAGGGGTAGTCGCGCGTTCGGTCTCGGGCGCGGCAATCTCCCACCCCTCGTCGATCGCCGCTTCCGCAGAGTCGCCATCAATCACCAGAATCGCCAGGTAAAGCGTGGCATCCGGAGCAACCAGCACCGGGAAGCCCTCGGATTCGTCCACCGTCCAGTTGGTCGGAACCGGAACCGTGAACCGCCCCTCAGGATCGTGATACAGCCCGTCGTCGCCTATCGGTGAAGCCGACGGAGTTCCGTCCTGCGCCGCCACCAGACCAGGCGCAACAAGCAGCATCACCAGCAAACCCAACAGCAACCGAGCCCCTGCAAACCGAACCATCATGATCTCCACCGCAATGAAATCGTCGTGGCTTAATCCTATCCTGCCCGACGCCGCGAATCGTCAAGAAAAGCGAAAGCCCTCCCCTGAAAGGAGAGGGCTCAACTTTTTCTGCTCGAACGTAAGATTGCGAGAAGTCCCGTGCTCTCCTCGACTGCTCGACTTCACGACTCCTCGCCTCAGAAACCTACCAGTTCGTGTATCCACCATCCCGCCGCTGCCAGTGCGGAGCGTTCCAGTACACCATCTCGTGATCCTTCACCGCGTCCTCATTGAACTCGACACCCAGGCCAGGCAGCGTCGGCAACGGGAACGCCGCACCGTCGAGTTCCGGCATCACCGGGAACAAGATCCGATGGAGTAGCCGTGGCAATCCGGTGCTGGTACTCGAGGTACGAGAAGTTGGCGGTGGCGATTCCGAAGTGAATCGAGGCCGCAGTCGTCACCGGTCCGAGCGGATTGTGCGGCATCATGTCGACATAATGCGTCTCGCACCAACCGGCGACCTTCCGCGCTTCGGTCAACCCACCGACATTGGAGATGTCGATCCGGGCAAAGTTGAGCAGCCCCTCCTCCAGGAACGGAGCAAATGCCCACTTGCTGGAGAACTCCTCGCCAATCGCAAACGGAATCGCGGTGTGCTTCCGCAACTGGTGATACGCCTTGTGGTTCTCGGCCCGAATCGGTTCCTCGATGAAGTAAAGGTTCAGATCGGCGACCTTCTGGCAGAAGAGGGCAGCCTCAACCACGTTCAGTCGGTGATGGAAATCGATCGAGAGCTCAACGCCGGTGCCAACCGCTGTCCGGATTTCGCGAAGCCAATGTGCGGCCTGCTCAACCGATTCCAGCGGCTCGTAGACGCCCTCAGCCTCGTAGTCGGTTCCATCCTGCGGCATCCCCGGCGTAAACCGCAGCACTTTCCAGCCGGCATCGACAAACTCGCGCGCCTGATCAACCACCTCCGGACCGTTCAGCCGCCCGGGTGTGGCAAAACACGGGCACGAATTGCGACTTGCTCCGCCAAGCAACTGGTAGACCGGCACATTCAGCTTCTTGCCGAGAATGTCCCAGAGCGCACAGTCGATCGCCGAGAGCGCGGCCGCAACGATCTTGCCGCCCTCGAAATAGGCGCCGCGGTAACAGGTCTGCCAGATGTGCTCGATCCGGCTCGGATCCATCCCGATCAGGTAACCAGCCATGTGCTGGATCATGCCGTTCATCGCCAGCTCGTGACCGGAGATGCCGCCCTCGCCGACACCGTAAATTCCTTCGTCGGTCTCCACCTTCACGATGAACTGATTACGATGCCCAACCTTGACCGGAAACCCCTTGACCGCCGTGATTTTCATTGATCTCCCAAGCTCGTACGAACGACCACCATCTAGAGTTGGTCCGAATTGTAAGGACCGCACCCGTTCAGCGCTTGCGTCGCCCGTTTGCGATTGACACCACCCATAGGATGGATGGAGACCCCTTTGAAATCTGGACAGCCCGTGCCAGAACAATGCTGTGACGAAACCGGTTTCGACTGGTTCAACCTCACAAAAAGGGCCAAGATGATGCGCTTGCTTCACCTCTCGATCATCGCGCTGATACTTTCCGCCGTCACTCTCCACACGACGTCGGTCCCAGCCGCCCAACTCACCTGCACGATTCAGAACGACGTGTACATCCCGACCATTACCGGGTCTGGCCTGATCAACGGCACAAACGGCAACGACGTAATAGCCGGCTCAAATGGCGCCGACACAATCAACGGCGGCGGAGGTGACGACATCATTTGCGGTCGCGGCGGTGCAGACGTCATTTCCGGCGGAACTGGAAACGATCGCATCGATGGCGGCACCAACCTGGACACGATCTCGGCGGTGACCAGGCAACGACGGACTCTACGGAGGTGGCAGTGCCGATGAGATTTCGGTGGAGCCGGCGAAGACTACGTGATGGGCGACGACGGCGACGATGTCATCTACGGCGGAACCGAGGACGACGAACTGAGCGGCGACGCCGGTAACGATGTCGTCTATGGCGATGCCGGCGAGGACCTCTTGCGTGGCTGGGCGGGGGACGACTATCTCGCCGGTGGCGATGATGATGACTTCATCTACGGCCAAACGGGCAACGACACAATGCTGGGTGACTCGGGAGTTGATTACCTCTCCGGGCTGGAGGGAAACGACTCGCTCTTCGGCGGTATTGGAGATGACGAACTTCAAGGCTATTTCGGCGACGATGAGCTGCATGGCAACGACGGTAACGACTACCTCGAAGGAAGTTTCGATGATGATGTCATTACCGGTGGTAACGGCAACGACACGCTTGTCGGCGACCACTTCTCCTCGTTGAGTTTCGAAGGCGAGGACTATCTGGATGGGGGCGCGCATACCGACGAGCTCTACGGCGGCCCACTAGACGACGTGATCTTTGGCGGATCTGGCGCGGACCTGGTGTTTGGCGGCGGTGGTTCGGATGAGATCGATGGCCAGGCAGGGGCCGATACGCTGAATGGCGACCTTCCGAACCCGGTCGAAAGCGTCGTGGTCGGGGATGCAGACATCATCATCGGCGGCGTCGATAACGACACCATCAACGGTCAGGAAGGAAGTGACGATCTCTACGGTGGTGATGGCGACGATGGGATGTCCGGCGGTGCCGGGCGGGATTACATGACTGGTGACTACGGCGACGACACGCTGAGCGGGAACGACGGATCAGACGTCTTGATCGGCAGTTACGACGACGACGATCTCAACGGAGGCGCCCACAACGACAAGCTCTATGGCCGATCCGGCAACGACAACCTGCACGGCTCAACCGGGACCGACTATTGCTCCGGCAGCACCGGGGTAGACACGCAATCAGCCTGCGAGACAATCA
>CAVZSG010000007.1:0-6399 GCA_963777865.1 uncultured Chloroflexia bacterium
GAAATCGCCGAACAAGGGCCGCCAGTTCGTCCGGCTCGTCGAAGTTCGGCGCATGTCCCGCACCCGGAATGACCACGGTTTGTGCGTTGGGATCAGACGGTCCATCTTCTCGATCGACTCTGCGTCGCGATCGGATCGTGTTCGCCGCGCACGAGTAACACCGGAATCGGCATCCGTTTCAATTTCCCGATCAGCGGATCATCGATCATGAATTGCAGTGTCTTGATCGCGTTACGGAGTCCGAATCGAAGGTAATCCCGCCCGGCAATCAGCAGTTGCATTGGGTGCTCACGAATCGTGGTTTTCACCAATCGCCAGGCGAGCCGGGCAACTGATCGGGTCTCGGGATCGAGCGTTGGTCCGACCAGCACTGCGCGATGCACCAGGTCCGGGTACCGCACTGAGAACTCCACGATGATCTGGCAGCCGAACGAGTTGCCGAGCAGCACGACCGGCTACAGTTGCTGCACCCCAATGAATCCGGCCAGCACATCGGCCAGCTCAGTCAGATCAAGCGCGTGATCTGGTTCGTCGCTCTTGCCCCATCCCGGCAAATCGGGGGCGACAGACCGGGTGATCCGGCGCCAGGTGCTCTGCGGTCGGCAGCAAATACTCGCTCGCCGCACCGTATCCATGGACCAGAACGATCGGCATGGCCCCAACGGATGATGCCGAAGTTCCGACGTGCGAAAACACGCGAACACCGTCAACTGTTACCCATTGGTCGTGGAGAATTGGTGCCTGCTCAGCCATGGATACAGTATCGCCCGTCCAAAGTCGTTCGCCTGGGGTGGTTTTAGCCGTGCAAACGAGACGTAGTGCGGGAGACCAGACCGGTAGCCAACGGCACAACACCTCACAGGAAACGCACTGATCATTCACCGCTCGGAACAGTTGTCAGGAATGGTGGCGATTGTTTCGGCGCATTGGCCAGGCGATTTTCACGTCTGGTCGCACGTTTTACCCGGCATCATCCAGGCTGGTGGATGTCGGACGGCTGGAGGTAAAGCCATATGTCCAATCGATTCGCAGCAACACTCGTCCGCCTGGGCGCCGTTGCATTGATCGCCTCGCGATCATGGGGACCTGGGTGACCGGGTCCATCAGCGACGTTTCGGCTTCAGGCAGGGCCACAATCAATTCCGCGCCGACACTCTTCGGAGATCACGGCGGTGACAATGACCGCGATGACAATGATCGCGATGGTCGTGGCGGCGATGACCGAGATGGTCGCGGCGGCGATAACGACGACAACAACTGGGACGATGATGATTCCGGCGCCGGAGATGGCGACTGGAACGGTGATTCAGGCAACAACGATGACATCGATGGCGACCGCGACGGTCGCGATCATGCGCACAGGGCGACAAGGACCACGATGGCGACGGCGTGGATTGCGGCGACAAGGATGCGATGATCGATTATCTGGTCAATCGCTCCTCCAGATCTCGCCTCGGTCAATAGCGCAAACGCCGAGAACCTTGTCCTCGGATCGATGCACAAGTGCAACGACGATGGCGATGACGACGCCACCCCAACCGTCGAGGCGACGATTCCGGTTGAAGAACCGACCCTCGAACCGACGCTGGAGCCAACCGTCGCCCCAACTGAGCCAGTCGACGATGAGGCGATTCCGACGACATCCCGGGTCTGGTCACGGTTGACCTCGATGAGAACGGCAACGGCACCATCTCATTCGATCTCGATCGTGATGGCGAACTCGATCTGATCCTCACGCTTGAGGACGGCAAGATCGTCGATGTCGAAGTTCCTGGCAGCACCGTTCAGGAGTAAATCCTGGCCCAATCACTCCTGATTGAGCCTGATCACAAACCCGGCCCGACCTGCATTCCCAGGTCGGGCCATCTCTAGTCCAGGATCGGATCTAGATTCTGCCGAATTCCGGCGCCATCGCACTCGCTCAGGGCTGATACAGTTAGCCCACATACATGGAATGTGCGTCCAGCCAACTCCCTCCACGAGGTGCCCCAGATGAGCGACGCGATCCGCATCCTGATCGTCGGACATGAAGCGCTCTTCCGTCGCGGGGTCTCCTCAGTACTCGCGTCTGATCCCGGATTGCAGATCATCGCCTCCGTCGAATCTGCCGCCGAGGCATATGAAGCGGCCGATGCGCACTATCCCGACATTGCCCTGATCGGCACCACCCTCAAGGACGCACCCGGCTTGACCGCCGCCGCCGAATTTCACCGGCGCTATCCCTCGATCGGCGTGATCATCATTTCATCCCGCGCGTCGGATGAAGAGTTTTCACAGGCAATTCGTGCGAGTGCCCGCGCCTATACCGGGCAGGATTTCAATGAGTCCGATCTCCTGTCGTGGATTCGTCGCACATTCGCCGGCGAGTACGTGATCAACGAGCAGCTGATCGAGAATCCCGCCGCCGCCGCCCGCATGCTCGAGGAATACCGCACGTCATTCGAAGGCGGAGACATTCCCGTCAGTGCCTTTACTCCGCTGACCGGGCGGGAACTCGAAATACTGCAAAAGATGAGCGAAGGCATGACCAACGCGGAAATCGGTTTTGCCCTAGGGATCAGCGCCCAAACGGTCAAGAATCACGTCACCTCAATCCTCCGCAAACTGACCGTAAACGATCGCACGCAGGCAGTCGTCAAGGCGCTGAGGAATGGTTGGTTGAGTCTCGATTAGGTCGTTCGGCGAGTTCCGAACGACTACGGGTGTGAACTCTCTATCAGCTGGGGCACATCAAATGCCCAACCGGTGTGCGCCTTGACCATTTTCACCTTCTCGCCCAGCGCCGCCTGCATGGAGATTTGGGCGCGTTTGTGTGCTTCAGGTACATCGTCTGGCCGGTCATAAAGCAGCACCGCCATGATGACATCGTCCGCAAGGCGCATCACGGTCAGATCTACGAGCCCGAGTTCCTTGAGCAATTCGATGGAGATCTCCATCCGCTCGGCGAGGTATGAATTCGAGCGCAGCCGGTGCCCGAAGCGAGCCATCGATCCGCCAGGTTGCCATCGTTGAAAACATGCCCGTCGAAGTATCTCGCCACCGATGGACATCGTCCCGCTGGATCAGGGCATACCCCGGTGCATCGTAGGCTTGACCGACAACGCGGCTAATCACTGTCAGACGGTTGGCAAAGTGCGCCGAACTGCCGACCAGATCGGCCTCGCCCGCGCTGAATGCATCACCCAGCGTGTCAAAGAGACTGAATACCATGATCAGGTCAGTCTCAAACTCGGTGATGATGATATCCACCACCCCGGCGGCGCGATCGCGCTCAAGGCTGAATGCAAGCAGGCGGCGTAACAGGTCCACCCGGTCGTCATCAGCGGTGATTGGTGGATTGACACTCCAGGTAACTACGCTCGCAAACATAACCGTCTCTCCTGAAAGCCATTGCGCCAAAACAGGCAAAGCATGCACGCAAGGAGCAGCAAGGCAGGTATCCAGAGCTACATGGTTGCCAACGGTCCACCGACTCAAGCTTCCGGTTTCAGGAGCGACCGCACGAATTGCCATCTGGACCGGGTCGCTGATCTTCTCGTCAAACAAACTGATGCCGCTGAACTGAATATCGACATTGGTCGCGATCAAAAGAGCGCCTGCGTTCACCGAAATTCAACAACAAGTACAGTCACTTTCCTCAATATCGCCTTTGCTACACTGAACGTGCCGACCACTGCTGTGCCGGCCACTGCCGATGAAGGGACTCAACCAATGGCAACACTTTTTGCACTCATCTACCCCGACACCGAAACCGCTGAAGCCGCCGCCGAAACGGCGAAGGGACTCGACCAGGCCGGATTTCTGAAGATCCTCGACTCAGCCGTCGTCACCAAGGACGCCAATGGCAAGGTTGAGCACAAGGGCCAGCGCAATCCGGTTCGCTCTGTTGGCGTTGCCGGCGGTGTGGTCGGCGCAATTACTGGACTGATGTTTGCCGTCCCTGTACTCGGTCTCGCAGCTGGAGCCGCCGTCGGCGCCTACTTCGGCAGCATGCTCAAGTCGGGTGGACAAGGCGATTTCAACGCGTTCAAGGAGCAGGTCGATTCCGATCTCGCGCCGGGTGGATCGGCATTGCTGATCCTCGGCGACGCCTCCTCGGGGCAGGAGCGCGTTATCCAGGATCTCGGTCGTCACGGCGGAACCCTTCGCTCCACCGACATTTCCGATGATCAGGTCGCCCAGACTCCAGAAGGAAATCGACAAAGCCTCCGCATAGTTCCAGAGCACGTCGCAGCTGGTCCGACCGAATTCATCCGGTCGGACCAGTGCTCACATGTTTCCCCAGTCAGGAGCATGGCCGTGACCAGTTCGAGCCCAGTTCCGCTCACCGCGCCCGATATCGATCAGGCAGCCGAGGTTCTGGCTCGTGCCTTTGCGGACGACCCCGCACTCCTTGCAGTTCTTCCCGATCGGGCGCAGAGGACGAAACTCGCTCCGACTCTGGCCCGAACGATGGTGCGTTATGCCATTCAGTGCGGTTCGCCAATCATCTTGCCGAATCCCCTCCGCGGACTGGCCATCTGGTTTGCACCGGACGATCCCGCCCCAACCAGTTCCGAGCTGTCTGAAACGGGCATTCTGTCTGTACCGGAATTGATCGGACCCGAACCATGGACCAGGTTCGAGCGGATGCTGGGTCAACTTGACGCACTCCATCACCTGCACGCGCCGGAACCTCATTGGTATCTGGCCATGATTGGAGTCGACCCGGCGCATCAGCATCGCGGTCACGGTGTTGCGCTGATGGCGCCAGTACTGAGGCAAGCTGATCTCGACGGCGTCTCGTGTTACCTGGAGACACCTAATGCCAGCAACGTCCTGTTCTACCAGCGGCGCGGCTTCAACGTGGTCGACGAAACCGACATTCTTCACGGATCCGTCCATATTTGGATGATGCGTCGAGATCCAGTGGCTGCAGCAACCGGCTGACCAGTTGTCAGCAAATACGTGACTTTACCGAAGTAACCTCTGAGCCCGGGCAGCCATGATGGTCTTGTCGAACTTGACACGCCATCAGCCCAAAGGAGCCCGACCATGATCAAGACCTGGATCAAGCGCATCGCAATCTCTACCGCCATCACTGCAACACTGCTCGGGGCACTCGTTTCCGCACCCGATACCGGTGCCGAAAAACCAAAGGTCACCAAGGCCACCCCAGTTGTCATCGTCTTCTCGGGCATTGACGGTGAATCAACCCACAAGGACCACAAGGGCGAGTAAGCCTGGCATTGCGAGCTAAATGGTGGGCGTTCGCCAGATGAATACTTCGGTATCGGGTGGGCTTTCTGAGAACATTCCGCTATAGGAAGCGTTGTTGAGCATCGAACGCACATCTCGCTCGAAATCCGCGAGCCGATCCCCGAACAGGTGCGGTGCCGAGCCCGACATCGACCAGGTCCAGGCCACCAGATCATCAACCGACCGCTCGAGCACATCGACCGCCGGTACCTGGATCCGCTCCGGACCAATGAACCCCGCGCTGGTCAGAATTTCTGCCTCGCCGCTGGCCGACCCATGCCGCAATTCGCCCTGACCAGCCCGTTGGACCGGCCCCAAATACTGCCGGACGAGGGAGACGATCTCGCGGTACGGGGGTGTCGGATACGGCAATCGGCGGTCCGAATTTGCCCTCGGCTCCTTGACGTCGGATATGTGGACCAGCGCCCCGCCAGGCTCGATCATGCCCATCAAGACAACTGCCACGCTTTCCCGATCCATCCAGTGGAACGACTGCGCAAACGTTCCAACCCTGAAATTGCCCAGGCCGAGCGGTAGTTCTTCGGCTCTAGCCCGCACCCACCGCACATTGGTGACCTCTGCCTCATCCGATCGCTTAGCTGCTTCGGTCAGCATTCCCTCGTCCGGATCAACACCCACCACTTCGGCGAACCAACGGGCTAGCGGTATCGCCACAACACCCGGCCCGCACCCGACATCAATCAATCGGCCGGTACCGTCGAGATCCAGCGCATCGGCCAGGCGATCAGTCAGGCCCGGGGCATACGGTTGTCGACCCCGTACATAGAACGGAGCGCTGCCAAGGTAAAGCGTCTCGTCCCACTCCCAACCCTTTGGCATCCCTTCTTCCTCCCCAGCCGCGTCGACCCTCAGCCAATTTATCGTCGACAAGAATCGGGATCGACCAACGCGGTCGATCCCGCTCTCGTTCTCTCGTCCTCTGGTGCTCTCGTCGCTCCCCTACCCGTTCCAGCCGTCGATCAGCAGTGATTCGACTGCCTCGACGTCTGGCTCAGTGACGACGATGATCTTCGATCCGTTCGCCACTGGCTTGGTTCGTCCGTCTTCCGGATCACCCGGACGATCGATCACGGTCACGTTGCGGGGTGTCCACGTCACCAGATCGTTGTCCGGCAGGACAGTGTGCTGGATTAGATTAGT
>CAVZSG010000008.1:0-6887 GCA_963777865.1 uncultured Chloroflexia bacterium
GAAATCGAAATCTCATGGCTGCACTGCCGACTCGTCCAGAAATCGCTGGACAAGGGCTGCCAGTTCGTCCGGCTCGTCGAAGTTCGGCGCATGTCCGGCACCCGGAATGACGACGGTTTGTGCGTTGGGAATCAGACCGTCCATCTTCTCGATCCACTCTTGCGTCGCAATCGGATCGTGTTCGCCTCTCACGAGCAACACCGGAACCGGCATCCGTCTCAACTTCTCGACCAGCGGATCATCGATCATGAATTGCAGTGTCTTGATCGCGTTACGGATTCCGAATCGAAGGTAATCCCGCCCGGCAATCAGGAGTTGCATCGGATGCTCGCGCACCGTGGTCTTCGCCAATCGCCAGGCGAGCCGGGCAACCGATCGCGTCTCCGGATCGAGTGTTGGTCCGACCAATACCGCCCGATGCACCAGATCCGGGTACTGCACCGACGAACTCCACGATGATCTGGCAGCCGAACGAGTTGCCGAGCAGCACGACCGGCGACAACTGCTGTACCCGAATGAATCCAGCCAGCACATCGGCCAGCTCAGCCAGATCAAGCGCGTGATCTGGTTCGTCGCTCTTGCCCCATCCCGGCAAATCCGGCACGTAGACCGGGTGATGAGGTGCCAGGTGCTCTGCGGTCGGCAGCAAATATCCGCTCGCCGCACCGTATCCATGGACCAGAACGATCGGCATGGCCCCAACGGATGATGCCGAAGTTCCGACGTGCGAAAACACGCGAACACCGTCAACCGTTACCCATTGTTCGTGGAGAATTGGTGCCTGCTCAGCCATGGATACAGTATCGCCCGTCCAAAGTAGTTCTCCAGGGGTGGTTTTAGCCGTGCAAACGAGACGTAGTGCGGAAGACCAGACCGGTAGCCAACGGCACAACACCTCACAGGAAACGCACTGATCATTCATCGCTCGAAACAGTTGTCAGGAATGGTGGCGGTTGTTTCGGCGCATTGGCCAGGCGATTTTCACGTCTGGTCGCACGTTTTACCCGGCATCATCCAGGCTGGTGGATGTCGGACGGCTGGAGGTAAAGCCACATGTCCAATCGATTTGCAGCAACACTCGCCCGCCTGGGCGCCGTTGCATTGATCGCCCTCGCGATCATGGGGACCTGGGTGACCGGGTCCATCAGCGACGTTTCGGCTTCAGGCAGGGCCACAATCAATTCAGCGCCGACACTCTTCGGAGATCACGGCGGTGACAATGACCGCGATGACAACGATCGCGATGGTCGTGGTGACGGCGATCACCGGGACGGTCGGGGCGACGATGACAACAACTGGGACCATGATGATTCTGGCGCCGGTGAAGGCGACTGGAACGGTGATCCAGGCAACAACGATGACATCGATGGCGACCGCGACGGTCGCGATCATGACGGCAACAAGGGCGACAAGGACCACGATGGCAACGGCGTGGACTGCGGTGACAAGGATGCGATGATCGACTATCTGGTCAATCGCTCCTCCGATCTCGCCTCGGTCAATAGCGCAAACGCAGAGAACCTGGTTCTGGGCTCGCTGCACAAGTGCAACGACGATGGCGAGGACGACGCCTCCCCAACGGTCGAAGCCACAACTCCGGTCGAAGAACCGACTCTCGAACCGACCCTGGAGCCAACCCTCGCCCCGACTGAACCAGTCGATGACGGCGATTCCGACGAGCTCCCGGGCCTGGTCACGGTTGACCTCGATGACAACGGGAACGGCACCATCTCATTCGATCTCGATCGTGATGGCGAACTCGATCTGATCCTCACGCTTGAGGACGGCAAGATTGTCGATGTCGAAGTTCCTGGCGACACCGTTCAGGAATAAGTCCCGGCCCAATCACTCCTGATTGAGCCAGATGACAACCGCGGCCCGACCTGCATTCCCAGGTCGGGCGACCAGAATCGCCCGGACGATTGTGGTCTTATCGCTACAACCGATCGACCATTCACCGTTTGGATGTACGTGCTGGGACCTTCGGACCATAGTGTCGCTACCAAGGTGTGAAGACACTGAAGCAGATGTCCCACGGAGTTAGTCCCGCTCCCATACCGATTCAAGTACTCGGCACTGCCACCCAGATTTGGGCCGAAATTCAGGAGACAAACCACTTATGAAGTCCAATCGCTACATGTCGATCGCACGGCTTGCCGTCGTATCGGCCGTCCTTCTCGCCATCATGGGGGCCTGGATCACCAATTCGTTCACTGATGTTTCGGCCACTGGTCGGGCCGGGGTTTCCCGGGGAACGGCACTCTTTAAAGACAAGGATAAAGACAACGGCCAGGACAACGGAAATGGCAATGGCCAAGGAAACGGTCAGGACAACGGGAACGGTCAGGACAATGGCCAGGGCAAACGGTAATGGCCAGGGTAACGGACAGGGCCAACCAGAAACCGATGACGAAGTAGATCAGGACGACTCAAACCCTGCCAACAACGGCAACTCCGAAGATAAGAAGGACAAGAAGGACAAGTCGGATAAGTCTGACGACTCGGACGACGACGATTCGGCGAACGGAACTCCGGTTGCCGACGATGACGACTCCAAGGGCAATGGCTCCGGCAATGTCGACTGCAGCGATATCGACTCAATGATCGACTATCTCACCGAAAAGAACATGAACGGTGCGATCCATGCGAATGAGAACGGTGCGGACAACGCTGCGCTGGGTGCACTTAACAAATGCAGCGCACCAGGTCAGAACAAGGGCGCCGTTGATGACGACGGAACGCCCGTTGTCGATGATGGGACCCCAGTTACCGATGCAACTCCAGTTGGGGAAGACGGCAGCGGATCGGACAATCCGGTCACAGTCGACATCAACATCGATGAGGATGGCAACGGAACGATGGAATACGATCTCGATGGCGATGGCGTCGTCGATTTGATTCTCTATGTTGAGGATGGTGTTGTCGTCGATTCCGAAGAAACCGGAAGCGCCGATGACGACGATGCGACGCCAGAGGCGTCTCCCGCCGCTGCTTGATCCTTCACCAGTAGTTCTGCAACCTTTTCAACCCGACCTGGCGGACCAGGTCGGGTTATTTTTGCCAGCTCATCACAATTCGATGAGGTCTGGCTGTCGCTGAAGCTTGACAGGGGTCTTTCCATACGGAGAATCTGTCCCCGGACTGATACAGTTAGCGCACATACATGGAATGTGCGTCCAGCCAACTCCCTCCACGAGGTGCCCCAGATGAGCGACGCGATCCGCATCCTGATCGTCGGACATGAAGCGCTCTTCCGCCGCGGGGTCTCCGCCGTACTGGTGGCCGATCCTGATTTGCAGGTCATCGCTTCCGTCGAATCTGCCGCCGAGGCGTATGAAGCGGCCGATGCACACTATCCCGACATCGCCCTGATCGGCACCACCCTCAAGGACGCTCCCGGATTGACCGCCGCCGCCGAATTTCACCGGCGCTATCCCTCGATCGGCGTCATCATCATTTCATCCCGTGCGTCGGACGAAGAGTTTTCACAGGCAATTCGTGCCAGTGCCCGCGCCTACACTGGTCAGGATTTCAACGAGTCCGATCTCCTGTCGTGGATTCGTCGCACATTCGCCGGCGAGTACGTGATCAACGAGCAGCTGATCGAGAATCCCGCCGCCGCCGCCCGCATGCTCGAGGAATACCGAACGTCATTCGAAGGCGGAGACATTCCCGTCAGTGCCTTTACTCCGCTGACCGGGCGGGAACTCGAAATACTGCAAAAGATGAGCGAAGGCATGACCAACGCGGAAATCGGTTTTGCCCTAGGGATCAGCGCCCAAACGGTCAAGAATCACGTCACCTCAATCCTCCGCAAACTGACCGTAAACGATCGCACGCAGGCAGTCGTCAAGGCGCTGAGGAATGGTTGGTTGAGTCTCGATTAGGTCGTTCGGCGAGTTTCCGAACGACTACGGGTGTGAACTCTCTATCAGCTGGGGCACATCAAATGCCCAACCGGTGTGCGCCTTGACCATTTTCACCTTCTCGCCCAGCGCCGCCTGCATGGAGATTTGGGCGCGTTTGTGTGCTTCAGGTACATCGTCTGGCCGGTCATAAAGCAGCACCGCCATGATGACATCGTCCGCAAGGCGCATCACGGTCAGATCTACGAGCCCGAGTTCCTTGAGCAATTCGATGGAGATCTCCATCCGCTCGGCCAGGTATGAATTCAGCGCAGCTGGTGCCCGAAGCGAGCCATCGATCCGCCAGGTTGCCATCGTTGAAAACATGCCCGTCGAATTATCTCGCCACCGATGGACATCGTCCCTCTGGATCAGGGCATAACCCGGGGCATCGTAGGCCTGACCGACAACGCGACTAATCACTGTCAGACGGTTGGCAAAATGCGCCGAACTGCCGACCAGATCAGCCTCACCCGCGCTGAATGCATCACCCAGCGTGTCGAACAGGCTGAAGACCATAATCAGGTCGGTCTCAAACTCGGTGATGATGATATCCACCACCCCGGCGGCGCGATCGCGCTCAAGGCTGAATGCAAGCAGGCGGCGTAACAGGTCCACCCGGTCGTCATCAGCGGTGATTGGTGGATTGACACTCCAGGTAACTACGCTCGCAAACATAACCGTCTCTCCTGAAAGCCATTGCGCCAAAACAGGCAAAGCATGCACGCAAGGAGCAGCAAGGCAGGTATCCAGAGCTACATGGTCGCTGGCGGCTATCCGACTCGTGCGTCCGGTTTCAGGGGCGCCCGCACCGAATTGCCATGGACGGAGACCTTCTCGTCAAACAGAATGTTCCAGCTAGGCGCCGAATATCGATATTGGTTGCGATCAAATGAGCACCTGCGTTCACCGAAATTCAACAACAAGTACAGTCACTTTCCTCAATATCGCCTTTGCTACACTGAACGCGCCGACCATGTTGTGTCGGCCACTGCCGACGAAGGGATCCAACTAATGGCAACACTTTTTGCACTCATCTACCCCGACACCGAAACCGCTGAAGCCGCCGCCGAAACGGCGAAGGGACTCGACCAGGCAGGATTTCTGAAGATCCTCGACTCAGCCGTCGTCACCAAGGACGCCAATGGCAAGGTTGAGCACAAGGGCCAGCGCAATCCGGTTCGCTCTGTTGGCGTTGCCGGCGGTGTGGTCGGCGCAATTACTGGACTGATGTTTGCCGTCCCCGTTCTCGGTCTCGCCGCTGGAGCCGCCGTTGGCGCGTACTTCGGCAGCATGCTCAAGTCGGGTGGAGAAGGCGATTTCAACGCGTTCAAGGAGCAGGTCGATTCCGATCTCGCACCGGGTGGATCGGCATTGCTGATCCTCGGCGACGCATCCTCAGGGCAGGAGCGCGTTATCCAGGATCTCGGCCGTCACGGCGGAACCCTTCGCTCCACCGACATTTCCGATGATCAGGTCGCCCAGATCCAGAAGGAAATCGACAAAGCCTCCGCGTAACGAACTTCGAGCTGCAGCAGGTCCGACCGGGAAATCATCTGGTCGGACCGTTTTTCTTCACCCGGCTCAATAGCAAATACGTGAACTCACCGACGTAACCCCGTCCCCGGGCGAGCATGATGGTCTTGTCGAACACGATAGATCGTCATCCAAAGGAGCCCGAACATGATCACCACCTGGTTCAAGCGCATCGCCATCTCAACCGCCATCGCCGGAACACTGCTCGGCGCGCTCATCTCCGCACCCGATACCGGTGCCGAAAAACCAAAGGTCACCAAAGCCACCCCAGTTGTCATCGTCTTCTCGGGCATTGACGGCGAATCAACCCACAAGGACCACAGAGGCGAGTAGAGGAGTCGTTCAACGCGGTCGATCCCGCTCTGTCTCTCGTCCTCTGGTGCTCTCGTCGCTCCCCTACCCGTTCCAGCCGTCGATCAGCAGTGATTGACTGCCTCGACGTCTGGCTCAGTGACGACGATGATCTTCGATCCGTTCGCCACTGCTGGTTCGTCCGTCTTCCGGATCACCCGGACGATCGATCACGGTGACATTGCGGGGTGTCCGAGTGACAAGCTCGTTGTCCGCCATAACGACTGCAGCCAGCGGATCCCAGAAGTAGTACCCGCCCGATGCGATCGACTCTGCGTTGTTTTCCATGAGCAGCGCTACGAAGTCCGCAGCTGGACTCGCCTTTTCAGCATTGAGCCTCTCCACGAACTCAGGCGTAACCGGCACCGCGTTCGTGGCATCCAGCCCCACCAGCACCACCGTCGCGCCGGATTCGAACGTCAGACGCGCACCGTGCGGATCGCAGAAGATGTTCCATTCGGCGTAGGTGTTCTCCTCGGAGACGAACGAGCCATCGACATCAACCGCGCCACCCATCACATAGATCTGGTTGATGTTGCCGACCAGGTCAGGTGTCGCTTCAAGCGCGGCACCGACATTGGTCAGCGGTCCGAGGGCGAGCACTGTGACCGGCTCGGGCGAATCCTGAATCGTCTCGGTGAAGAGCGTGACGGCATCCCGCGGATCGGCCTCACCACCTTCCGGCAGACCCAGCGCCTGGACTCCCTCGAGCGTTGTCAGCCATTCCTCGGGTGGGGCATTGTCGCCCATCAGCGGAGTTTCGGATCCGCAACTGACCGGGACATCGCCATATTCGGTCAGGGCCAGCAGCCCCAGAGCAGCGGCCACTCCGGCATCGCATTTGGCAAACCCGGTCCCGGCAACCGTAATCGCCACGACTTCAAAATCAGGATCATTGAGGATGAGCAGCGTCGCCATCCAGTCGTCGGAAATCATGTCGCTGTCGATGACAACCGGAATCGGACCATCTCCGGTCACCGGAGTCGCATCCTGCGCGGTTGCCACTCCGCCGAAGATGCCAAGGAGCGTAGAAAGCACCAACCCAAGTGCACAAATGGATCTGCCGAACATCTTCGTTCCCCCCAACTAAGGCAA
>CAVZSG010000009.1:0-38771 GCA_963777865.1 uncultured Chloroflexia bacterium
ATTTTTATCATAGCCACAAAAAATTGTGGAAATAGATTCATTGCATTTAATGAACTAGCTAAATCTTTTCCTTTTTTTATATCATTAGAAACATTTTTAAGCCTTAGCTTAAAATACTCATTTTCAATAACATCATTAATGATTTCAAAAGTTTTTAGTAGGCCAACTCCGCTACTTAGCAATATATTAAGGCCTCGAGAAAATCTCGTATATATAAGCCGTTTATATACTGGGCCAAATATTGGGCAAATAAATTTAAACTTATCGAAAATAATCCTGCCACTTTCTGTTTTAATGTATTTCATAAAAACTGAAACGAAAATTAGAATTGTTATTAGAATCCATAACAAATTGCTACGCGCGAAGTTGCTGGAGCCTATAACTAGTCTTGTTATCAGTGGAATTTCTGCATCAAATGAATTCAGATTTGTAATAAATATGGGTATTACCTTTATAAGTAGAAATAATGATACTATCATTAATGTTATAAATACTGTACATGGATAAATCATTGCATTAGTGAACTTTTTTAACAACTTATGTTCTTTCTCATAATACTTTGATAATTCCTCTAGAATTACATCAAGTTTTCCACTTTCTTCACCCAAATAAATCATGTTGATCATAAAATAAGGATATACATTTGTAGTTTTCTTCATGCTTGCAAACAGTGAATTACCCTTTTGTACATTCTCTCTAATAATTATAAGACTCTTTTTTATGGACTTATGGAGCATTTGTTCATAAAGCAAATCTAAAATATCACATATTGGTATTCCTGATTTTATACAAATTGAGAATTGTTTACAAAATATAGATATGGTTTTTAGATTAGGTCTACTAGGAATTTTTTTTATTTTTTTAATACCCGTAGTTTTTATTAAATATAATTCTTTTTCTCGTAAGTTTAACGCTAATTCTTCTATGCTTTCACTGTCAGTACTATCTTTTACTAAATTTCCATTTATAGTTTTTGCTGTGTATTTATACCTCATGCTCTTCACACCTATCTCTGGTGGTTTTTTATATTTCTTATTTATAATTATAGCTATAAGTAGCCTCCTCGAACTCCTCTATTGAGGTTATACCGTTAATTACACAAGACCTACAACTATCCATGAATGAACCGAATTTTTTTTCATTGCAGTATGCCCAAAGCTCATCACTTATTCCACTTCTTGCTATTATGGTTCTATGATTACTGTCTATTCTTAACAATTCATATATAACAGTTCTACCTTTATACCCAGTTCCATTACACTTACTACATCCAACAGCTTTATATGGTTTTTCTCCTCTATTAAATCCTAAACGCTCAAATTCATTACCATTAATTTCATATTGAATTTTACAATATGTGCATAATTTTCTTACGAGCCTCTGCGCCAAAACTACAACTAATGAATCTGCAACTAAATATGATGGAATTCCCATATCTATTAGCCTTGATATGGAAGCAGCCGAATCATTTGTGTGAAGAGTTGATAATACTAAATGCCCTGTTATCGATGCCCTAACAGCAATTCGTGCTGTTTCTTCATCTCGTATCTCACCGATCATGATTATATCGGGATCTTGTCTCAAAATGCTTCTAAGGCCTGTTGAAAAAGTAAGCCCAGCCTTATTATTCACATTTACTTGATTAATTCTAGGCATATTATATTCTATTGGGTCTTCTATAGTAATAATATTTTTACTCTTGCTATTGATTTCATTTAATAATGCATATAACGTTGTTGATTTTCCACTTCCTGTAGGGCCTGCAACTATTATCATTCCATGAGAAAGTTTTAATGTATCCCTTAGAAGCATAACCTTGTCTTCACTAAATCCCAACGAATCTAGATTTATGAATCTTTCTGCTTTGTACAAAACCCTAATAACTAATTTTTCACCATACATAGTTGGCAAGGAGGATACCCTAAAATCGTAATCTATCCCATCTATATTTTCGGTTATCTTACCATCTAGAGGAATAAGTTTTGTTGCAATATCCATGTTCGCCATAATTTTCACTCTTGTACACAATGATTTATACACATTACTTGGAATTTGATTTATTTCTTTTAGTATGCCATCAACTCTCATACGTATTATAGCTGAAAGCTTAAACGGCTCTAGATGAATATCACTAGCTTCTGCATTTACAGCCCTCTTTAATAAAGAGTTTGTTATCCTTATGACAGGTGCATTTTCGGTAGATAGTGCCTCCTTCACCTCTTCATTTTTTGTTCTGCTTCTAATATATATTCTTTTTTCATTTCTTCAACTGCTACATCAACAATTTGTTTTCCATAACAATTTTCGATAGCGCACGAGATATCACTTTCTAAAGCAAAAAATATTTTAATCTTTTTATTTGTAATAAATTTTAGCTCATCAATTACTTTTATCTCAAAAGGGTTTGAGAAAGCAACATGCACCTGATTATCATTGCCATAAAAGGGTATCAGATTATGCCTTTTAGCAACCTCTTTTGATATTAAATTAAATGCCCCATTTTTTTCACATTTAGATTCTAAATCAATATAATGTATATTAAACTCACTCTCTATAATCGCGATAATCTCGTGTAATTCTATTTTACCGTGCTGCAGAATTATTTGTTCTTCACTACAATTTTTTTTAATTGAGATTTCTTGTACTTCTTTGTACAATTGAGGGGTGATTAGGTTTCTTTCTAATAATAACTTCAGCAAATTTTTTTTCATAACATTTTACCTTTCCTAACTTACAAACTTTTAAAAGGACATCCTATTTGTAAGCATGGTCACTTTTAGATATTTTATTCACTTTTATGGAACAAATTAAATAAAAAAAACAACTGCGCTATTAAAATAGGCAGTTGTATTAATTTTAATTCAGAATAAATTTTCCATTGAACGTAATTTCCGCGGGGCCTTCCATTAAAACCTCATCTTTAACAATTTCTATATTGAGTACTCCTCCTGGGACATGCACTGTTACTTTCCCGTCTACATAGCCTAGCTTACTAGCTGCAACCACTGACGCACAACTACCAGTACCACATGCTAAAGTTGGTCCTGCACCCCTTTCCCATGTTTTAACCCTTATCGTATGTCTATCAACTATTTCACAAAAGTTTACGTTTGTTTTTTGTGGGAATAAACTGTTATTCTCAATAGCTTTTCCTTCCTGTGATTTCATAATCACTATTACTCCCGAATACAATAGTATGTGGTACACCCATGAGCATTGACGTAATATAATATTCTTTATTATTAATCTCTAACTTTTGATTTATTATTTCATCTAGTGTTAACGCTGGAATGCTTTTAGGATCAAAATTATATTTCCCCATATTTATGGTTATACTCTCGGCAGACCCATCTTTAACGTTTATACTTGCAATTTTTACTCCATCACCAGTTTCAATTTTTATAAGATCGCCTGACACATATTTTTTTTCCCAAATATATTTAGCAAAACATCTTATACCATTACCACACATTGATGCATAAGAACCATCAGAATTAATGATTATCATCTGTATATCCGCTATCTTACTTTTTCTAACAACTAAAATCCCATCAGCACCAATTCCAAAATGTCTATCACAAAGTTTGCTTGAGATTTCTGTTAGATCATGATATTTACCTTCTAAATCTTCAATAACTATAAAATCATTTCCTGTTCCCTGCATTTTTGTAAAATTTATAATTTCCAACCATTCAGTGCTGGTGTTTTTTCGCAATATCTGCGAAGAAGATTAGTCCGCTTCGGTCGGCGTCTCGGTCAATGCTTGGTTTGAGAGTCCGAAACACACCGAAACAGACGTATGCACATGAAGCGATTGTTCCTATGACGGTGAATGCGAAAAAGGCCGCAAGCAACCAGTCGGCACAGTCGGGACTGGACTGAAGCCGATTTATGAGCTCACCGGTAGCACTGGTTGCGGGTGGGATCGTTATTCCCGCAAGAGCCACTACAAACGCTAGCACGGCACCGGCTTTAGCGTCTGCAAACTCAATCCATCCCACATTCCGGTTCAGGTTCTTCGGTCAAGAAACCGTTTCGTTCATCGGCCGTGAAGCGCCCGCGTTCGGACGACGATTCATCCAACATCGAGCTTCAGTATCTGATTAAAGAACTCTTCGCCATGAATTGGGCACCAAAACGACTGAAGTACCCAGGCCGTGTCGAAGTCGAACATCGCGCTATCTTTTGCGTCTGCAGTCAGGTCACGTTCCGTCCAAAGCAAACCCTTTTTCCCCGTTTCAACACCGTTTTCGCATCCGCACGACCAGCGGGTCAACTCGTTGTCAATATTCCGGTAATAGCGGTCCGATACCCAGAGCTCACCGTCTCCACCCTTTGCCGCCAGTTTAGATGCCATGTTGACGGGTTTTCCGGCCCAAACTTCGTTCTGCCGATCTGTTCGACCGCCGGTCCTACGCAATCCAATTTTCCGCACTAATACGGTCCGTTGATCTATTCCAATGTGGACGCCCACCGCTAGCTCTTCTTTCTTTTTCTTTATTTCCGGTGTGAAGACCACCTGGGCAAATGTCTTGAAGGAGATAGCGGCGGCGATTGCCCGATATGTCTGATTAGAGTTGAAGAGTGCGAACACTCCGTCTCCCCTTACGTCGATGTATGGGGCATCCATTGCATGAAACATGCGTACAGCAGTCCCCGTAAACAACTGGTATGCGCCCGCCGTAGATTTATCGTGCTGACTCGCGCTCAGTAGCGTCGAGCCTTTCATGTCGACGAAGACGCAAACTACATCGGGAATCTTACCGATGCGGAAGGGTTATCTATTGGAATCGAGTCCGTGTCTGGAATCGTCGGGAATCGGTAATGAGTCGGGTCTCGTTATAAATTTCTTGCTGCTCAACTGCGATAGCACGAAGTCGGGCGGGCATCTGCGAATCAGTTATCGGCAATGTCTTGTACCCTTGGCTTCGTACGGGACAACGAACCGGCGTTCGTATCGACGATATTACCAGCCGGTAATTGAAGCCACAATCGACTGCATGCTGACCGTGAAGCAATGGGTAGGGATCGGGAACGATTCGGGATTGTGCACACATTTGGTACACATTGATGTTCGGCAACAATGAACTTGGACGAACGAAATAGAAAAACTGGCGTAGCCACGCCAGTTTTCATAAGGGTCCCGTATGGGGCTCGAACCCATGACCTCCTGTTCCACAGACAGGCGCTCTGCCAACTGAGCTAACGAGACCATCAAGTGGTAATTAACAAGCGAACGAGCGAAATGTAAGCCGAGTTCTGTTTACGACGGTCATCTATCTCGGTTATAACACCGGCCGGCCCTCACGAGCTACGGCTGCTCTCGACTTTCGACCTCGGCGAGCCACCTGATAGCGGTCGGATCGGAGATTGCTGCAGGGAGGATTACCCTTTTCAGCCGGTACGCGTTGCCACGCCCGGAATGGTTTCTGTTGCTCTCACACCGGTTTCCCAATGTGCCAGTCTGGACTGTCGACAGGCTTTCACCTATCTCCCTGGCTTTCACCAGGCACCCCGCTCTGTGCAGCTCGGACTTTCCTCGAACAGTGCGAACACTGCCCGCGACCATCCTTTCGCCCATGTCTTTCGCTTGTTAACGTGTTGGCAATTCCGGAGAACTGCCGTAACCACGGTGCCGAAGGGGAGATTTGAACTCCCACGAGGTTTCCTCACTACGCCCTGAACGTAGCGCGTCTGCCGATTCCGCCACTTCGGCGCGGAAATCACCGACTCCTCATCGATGGAGCCGACCTGGGGACTCGAACCCCAGACCTGCTCTTTACGAAAGAGCTGCTCTACCAACTGAGCTAGGTCGGCGCGTGCCTAAGCACGACTCACGATTCTATCAGTAGGCACCCCAATTCTCAATCCCTTTCCGCGGTACCCCGCCAAAAGGAGAAACGTACTTCAGTGGGATAGCGTTGGCATGGGTGGCTGCGCAATGCTGTGGTACTGTTCGGCGCGGTTCCAGGATAGTGAACGTACAGAGATGTCATCAAAAGCAAATAGCTCCAAAAAACGCAAACGCTCGTCGGCAAAACAACCGTGGTACATGCGCTGGTTCAGTGTCTTGGCGATTGTCGTAGTTGCCTCGCTCGTGTTCGGCACGCTCGGTGTCGCCGTGTTCAGCGACCTCTTTAGCGGCGGAGATGACGATCAGACCCTCTCGGTCGATCCAGACGACGTGGATCCAATCGAACAAGGATTCCTCGACGATATAGAAGAGGACCCGAACGATTTTGCCGCTATGGCAGCCTTGGGCGAGTACTACAACAATGCCGGGCAATATGATCAGGCGATCCGAATGTACGAGCGGGCATTGATGATTGTTCCGGACGACATGGCAATTCGCTTCTCGTTTGCCAATAGTCTTGCTGCTGCCGCCAAGCAAAACGATGCCGAACTCCAGTATCAGAAGGTGATCGCCGCCGAACCTGGCAATTACACCGCGGTCCTTCGCCTCGCCCGCTTGTACCGTAATTGGTCGCCACCGAGGATCGAGGACGCCGCCGTTCTGTATCAGCAGGTGATCGATGGCGGCGGTGACAGTTTGCTGGTTGACCTGGCCACTGAGGAGCTCGCCGAGATGACTGGTACGCCGGTCGCTTCACCGCAAGCATCGCCTTTCAGTTCACCGGTGGCATCGCCGCAACCGTAACGAATTATTGCTGAACGCGTGTTCTATTGGGTCTATACTTGACCTATGGCAACGCAATCGTCGGCACCCCAACCAGCCAAACCCAGAGTCATCGGTGCCAAGCAGCAGCCACCCGAAGCGGCTGCCGAATTCAGCCTGAGACCAAAACGGATCGCCGAGTATATCGGCCAGGATCGCGTCAAATCCACACTAAATGTCTTCATCCAGGCCGCTCGTCGACGAGGCGAAACCCTGGACCACGTATTGCTGTATGGACCTCCGGGGCTGGGCAAAACTACTCTGGCGGCGATCGTCGCAGCCGAAATGGGTGTCCAGCTTCGCATCACCGCTGGGCCCGCGATTGAGCGAGCCGGGGACCTGGTCTCGATCCTGACCAATCTGAAATCCGGCGACGTGCTCTTCATCGATGAGATTCACCGCCTCTCCCGTCAGGTTGAGGAAGTGCTCTATCCCGCGATGGAGGACTACGCCGTCGATATCGTCATCGGCAAGGGTCCCTCTGCCCGGACGATGCGGATCAAACTACCCAAATTCACGCTTGTCGGCGCTACAACGCGTCTGGCATTGCTGACCGGACCATTGCGTGATCGGTTCGGCGCTGTCCTGCGGCTCGATTTCTACGAGCAGGAGGCAATGGAGCAAATCATTCAGCGATCCGCCAAGATACTTGCGATCGATGTCCATCCGGATGGGGCAAGAGCAATTGCTTCGCGTTCACGGGGCACCCCGCGGGTCGCCAATCGACTCCTGAAGCGGGTCCGGGATTACTCGGAAGTCCACGGTGATGGGCGGATCCAGATGGCTGATGCGCAAGCGGCCCTGGCGATGCTGGAAGTGGATGACCTCGGTCTCGATGACACCGATCGTCGGATCTTGCTCTCGATCATCAACAAGTTCGACGGCGGACCAGTCGGGATTGAAACGCTCTCTGCCGCGACTTCTGAAGAGACCGACACTATCATGGACGTGATCGAGCCGTATCTGATTCAGCTCGGTTTCCTGCAACGCACGCCTCGCGGTAGAATCGCGACCCGTTTGGCGTACGAGCACTTGCAGATCGCTCCACCCCCGAACCTGTTCGCACAGATGCAGGTCAATGAACAACAGGCGGCACTCTTTGACTCATAACACCCCGATCGACCCCGACCTTCTCCTCTCGGATTTCGACTACCACTTGCCAACCGATCTCATCGCCCAGGAACCGCCTGCCGATCGCGACGGTGGCCGAATGCTCATCGTCGATCGCTCAGCCGGAACCCTGACCGACGCTATGGTTCGGGATTTGCCGACGATGTTGCGTAAACACGACCTCGTGGTGGTCAACAACACGCGCGTCATTCCCGGTCGACTTCGGGGGAAACGTGAGACCGGAGGTGCCGTCGAGGTATTGCTGCTTAACCGGGATCAGGACGAACCCGGCCTATGGACAGCGCTAGCCCGCCCCGCGAAGAAACTGCCAATCGGCACTGAAATCAGCTTTGATGCGCGTGATGCGTCGAGTTCCGCGATCGGAGTAGTGACCGGCAAGAGCGGCGAGGGCCAGATCCTGATTCAGTTGCCACCGGAGATGGATGGAGCGCTCGATCAGTACGGGGAAGTGCCATTACCGCCCTACATTCGGACGCGGTTGGGTGATGAGAGCCGATATCAGACCGTCTTCAACTCAGTCCCAGGTTCGGCTGCAGCACCCACCGCAGGGTTACATCTCACCAACGCGATACTTGGTCGACTGGAGTCCCAGGGTGTTCATCGTGCCGAAGTAACGTTGCAAATTGGCCTGGACACATTCCGACCGGTCACCGCCGAAAAGATTGCCGACCATGTGATTCACACCGAGTGGTGTTCCCTTTCGGCTGAAACGGCTGCGTCCATTGCGACCGCCAGAGCCGACGGTGGCCGTGTCGTTGCGATTGGAACGACCAGTGCCCGGACGCTCGAGAGTTGGGGCCGACTTGATCCGGACGAACAGGCGGCGGGGTACGCCGATTGGACCGACATCTTCATTACCCCCGGCTACCAATGGACCACGGTTGATGCGTTGCTCACCAACTTCCATTTACCCAAATCGACCTTGTTGATGATGATTTCGTCGTTCATGGGTCGGGATCTGACCATGCAGGCGTATTGGCATGCGGTCAGGGAGGGATATCGGTTCTTCTCCTTCGGCGACGCGATGTTGATCGTGTAGGATTTGGCGTTTGTTGCTCGTCGTGATGAAGGTTTGTCTCCGATGGAATTAACCAGAGAAAACGCATGGGCGCTGCTGACGGAATACGTCCAGAGCGAAAGCCTCCGCCGTCACTGCCTTGGTGTAGAGACCGCTGTGCGTGCCTATGCCGTCAAGTACGGTGAGAACGAGGAAGAGTGGGGCTTCGTTGGCCTGATTCACGATTTCGACTTCGAAATTCACCCAACACTCGACCAGCATCCGCAGGACGGTTTGCCGATCCTCCGGGAACGGGGAGTTCCGGAATGGGTCATCGAGGCCATAGCCAGCCATGCCGATCATCTCGACGTTCCCCGTGATACTCCGCTGAAGAAGGCCCTCGCTGCGTCCGACGAACTGACCGGATTCATCGCTGCCTGTGCCTTCGTCCGACCAAGCAAGGCCGTCCGGGATGTAACTCCCGAGGCTGTGCGCAAGAAGATGAAGGACAAGGCGTTTGCCCGCGCGGTCGATCGGCAGGCAATGCTGGATGGAGCGGAACTCCTCGGAGTGCCGTTCGAAGACCACGTTGCGTTCGTAATTGAAGCAATGACGGCCAATGCCGAGCAGCTTGGTTTACAGGGAATCAGCGAATGAACCGACTAAATCTTTTGGGTTTACTCCTCGTTTTGGGCGTGATGTTTGGTGCCTGCGGTGGTGATGACGACAAATCTAACGATTCGTCATCAGCTACGGTAATCAGTCCCCCACGAGAGGATGACATAGCCAGTGGATGCTGGACCGCGGAGCAACGTGGTCTTGCGTTGGATCTTGAAGGAGACCGACAAGTGAGTCAGTGGACAGAACCGCCAGCGATGGCAATCGATCAGGAAAAGACGTACGTGGCTACCGTTACTACTAGCCAGGGTTCGTTCGACATCACCTTCTTCCCGAAGGAAGCCCCGAACACCGTCAACAATTTCGTCTGCCTGGCCAAGGCCGGCTTCTACGACAACACCATCTTCCATCGCATCATTGCTGGATTCATGATCCAGGGTGGCGATCCGACAGGGACAGGTCGCGGCGGCCCCGGCTATCGCTTCAATGACGAGAAAGTCACTCGGTCATACAGCCGCGGAATCGTAGCCATGGCCAATGCGGGACCTAACACAAACGGCAGCCAGTTCTTTGTCTGCCATCAGAACGCCGGACTTCAGCCCAACTACACGATCTTCGGTGAGGTGACCTCCGGTATGGACGTCATCGACAAGATCGCCACGGTTGAGACCAAGGCAGGCGCATCTGGTGAGAAATCGACACCGGTGCAGCCAGTCAACCTGATCTCGGTTACGATCGCCGAGAGCTAGGCCGCAACCTGGATCTGTCCGGTTTCCGAACCGGTCAGCATCTGACAGATCTGTTCGTATTCACGGAGCAGCGTTACCCAGTGGGATTCCCAACGGGCAGTGTCTGCTCCGTTTTCCTTTGCCTCGGAGATCTGGGCGTCGCCTGCTTCCAGCCGGCGGACCAGTTCATCACGAAGAGCAATCAGATTGGTGTTGGATGATTCGGAAGTGCGGGTTTTCATCACCGGGTCCTTTCGGGAGCGGCCGATACGAACAAGTGTGCGTACGAATACAGAATATGCGTTCTAACGAATAGTGTCAAGCATGCGCGGGCGAATTGATTCACCCGCTCAAGAGTTCGGCTTACCGTGGTATATTCAGCTTCCGAATTTGACCGTATTATCTGTGTTTATTTGGGGGTTTCAGCGTGAAAGTCGCATGCTTGCAGGAACAACTGCAACGCGCTCTGGGTCTCGTATCCCGCGCAGTCGCCACCAAGACCGCTCTGCCGGTTCTGGGCAATGTCCTTATCGTTGCCGAAAATGATCGACTCGAGCTCTCCGCAACCAATATGGAGATCGGCATCTCGACCTCAATCTCGGCCAGTGTCGAGCAGCCAGGACGATTGACGGTCGATGCTCGCCTTCTGTCCGAATTCGTTAGCACCCTTCCCAATGAAACAGTCCATCTGAACGCCGACCAGGACCGAACGCTCCTTTCCGTCCAATGCGGGCGGGACAATGCCTCGATCAATGGCATCAGCGCCGATGAATTCCCGATCAACCCATCCCAGAGTGACACCGGATTCGCGCTGGACGTCGATCCTCACCTGCTAAAGGAGATGATCGCGCAGGTCGAATTCGCCGCTGCTACCGACGATTCCCGTCCGGTTCTGGCCGGTGTTCTTCTGCGCTTCGAGGACAACACAATTACATTGGCCGCGGCTGATGGATTTCGACTGGCCGTTCGCCATGGGCAGCTTGAAGCCTCCGCTGGCGAGCGCACCAGTCTGATCGCCCCGGCGCGTGCAATTCGCGAACTCGGTCGGCTGATCGGGGATACGAGTGACCCGATTCACCTGGCCGTTACATCGAATCAGGGGCAATTGGTCGCGAAGATCGGTCCAGCGGGCGAGCCGGGTGGAACTGAATTCCACTCCCGCTTGATCGACGGAACCTTCCCGGACTACAAGCAGATCATCCCGAAGGAATTTGGCACAAAGGTTGAATTGGGCCGTGACGCATTACTGAATGCAGTGCGCAGGGCAAGTTACTTTGCCCGCGACGCCAACGATGCGATCAAGTTCGAGATCAAGCCGGTTGGCGACGATGGCGAGCCGGGCCTGGTCGAAATCTCGGCCAAGGCTGCGGAGCGCGGTGACAGCCAGAGTTTCGTAGACGCGACCATCGACGGTCCGGAGATGCAGGTCGCCTTCAATTCGCGTTATCTGGCCGACGTGTTGGCCGTCATCAAGCAGGGACGTGTCTCGCTTGGGTTGAACGGCCCCAACCAGGCCGGTGTTGTTCGGGTGGTTGGATCAGACGAGTACAGCCACGTCATCATGCCGATGGTTATCGGTTCGTGATCCTGATCGCCCAGCCGCGCACCTGACCGGATGCATCTCGAACGCATCCAGCTAACCGAATTTCGCTCCTACCATGCGCTCGAATTGCAGATTCCAGCAACCGGACTGGTGCTGACGGGCCACAACGCCAGCGGCAAGAGTTCGCTGCTTGAGGCTGTGCGCATGCTCTCGATCCTGCGCTCTCCCCGTGCCACACATGATCGCGACGTAATCAACTGGACCAGTGGCGTCGATCTCGGCGTTGCACCGTATGCCCGACTGGTCGGGAACGCCTCCACAGCACAGGGCCATGTGGTTGTTGAGCTCGGTTTGCAACGATCCGAAGAGGCCAGCGGCCCCCTCCGCAAGCAGATCAAAATCAATCAGCAACCCAAACGGATCCTCGATTCGGTCGGATCGGTGCGGACGGTGCTCTTCACCCCGGATGATCTCGATCTGGTCAGTGGATCACCATCTGGTCGTCGCCGGTTCATGGACCTGCTGATTGGCCAGATTGACCGCCGCTACGTGTCCCAGTTGTCGTCCTATACCCGCGTCGTCGAGCAGCGCAACAGCCTGCTCAAATCGTTCGCGAAGGGCAACGTCAATCGTACGGCAGCCATCGAGCAACTCGGCTTCTGGGATGATCAACTGGCCAACCACGGCTCGTACATTTCCGCCGCCCGTCGAATCACGATCGGTCAGGTCTGCGATGCATTTGCGGTCCGGTCGAAGCTGTTTGAAGCGACCGCCGCAATCTCGGCCCAGTACCAACCAAACCTTGGCATCGATTTCATCGCCGCCGCCCGACCTCATGATCCATGGGAGCAGGTCCTCGCGGTCGCGATGCGGGAGTTCCAGACGCAGGTGAAAACGCGGCGGGATGATGAATTGCGGCGAGGCGTAACCCTGATCGGGCCGCATCGTGATGATCTGGAATTGTCGATCGAGGGCCGCAGTCTGGCCCAGTTCGGGTCGCGAGGGCAGCAGCGACTCGGTGTCGTTTCACTCAAGCTGGCCGAAGCAGACGTCGTAGCCCAGGAAGGGGATAGGCCAATCCTGTTGCTCGATGACATCCTGAGCGAACTGGATGCGACCCACCGGACGCTGCTCTTGCAAACCGTGGTGGGATTCGGCTCTCAGCTGATGATTACCAGTGCAGATCCGGAACAGGTTCTCGATCCAGTCATCCGCGAGCTACGTCGAGCGATTGTCCGACCTGGTGGCGTTGACCTGGGCTAGGCGCGGGCCGGTCGGCGGAACATGAATATAACGACCGCAATCACCGTAATTCCCACAACGGTGAATGAAACACTTCGCAGCAATTCATGCATTGGGCCAACCACGGCATCGTAGATTTCGACGGCCGCACTCTGTGTTCCGTCGGCACTGATGCTCTCGACAGATTTGGAGCGCGCGAAATCCAGACCGAACCAGATGCCCGCACACCCGATCAGTGCTGCCATCGCGAGCCAGATCAGCGCGCGGACCTTGCGCCGAACCATAAACAGGAAAACGATGGTCAGCACGATTGTCACGATCAGGATCAGCGTGGAGCCGTTGTAAAGCCAATTGGCATAGGTCTGCGCGTCTTCGATCTTGTCGGCATTCATGATGGACATCTGCAAGCGTTCCGGAGCAATCTGGAATTGCTCAAGCTCATCGATACCAAGCTTGTCCAGCTCAGTGCGCACCAGCGTGTAGACACTGGTCAAGTCCAGCCAGATCTTGCCGTCCTTGATTTGGGCGACCGCGTTCTCCTTGCCCTGGAGGAGGCGAACCACAACCGCATGCGTGGTCTCGTTTAGTTGGGTCCAGACAACGATGAACTGTGAAGACGAGACTGCGGAATCGATCGCTGCGACAATCTCGTCCCGATTGTTCTCATAGGCAGTTGCCGCTTTGGCTCCCGCCGGACCAGACTCGGCCAGCTGGACGGCTTCCTTGTCCATGGCCCCGATGACGAATGCGGAGACAGAGTTCTGAACCGACTCACTCGCGGCAATCGGTCCGACCGACTTGAGATACGTCTCCTGGTCGAAAATCTCGGCCTTGGCAAATTGGGTGACGAGGGTAAGGGAATCAGGACAAGAATCAGAATCCAGATGAATCCAATGATGAGTCGCTTTAGCATGATTTCTCCCCAAAGGGCACAACTACGTTGACTACCCAGACGCAGCCCAAATGAGTATCAGGACCTGGGAAGCAGTCAGATGGTCCAGAACGGACCAATTGCACACCGGGAACATTGAGCCCAACAAACGGTCGCACATAGACACATCTGGTTGTCAACTGTATGGGATATGTTTGGAGGGCTGGGGTGCAGGGATTCGAACCCCAACTACCTGATTCAGAGACAGGCGTCCTACCGTTAGACTACACCCCAACGCGGCGCGTACGATACCATATTTGACCCGGTTCTGGCACGGAATGGCCGATCAGGTCCTATTCGTGACCGACTGCGCGGACCAAGCTCAGCGACGATTCGGTTCAACTCGGTGACTGCGTCCAGCGTTCCGCTTTGGGCGGCGAACCCGGCCGCGACGTGTTACGGGCTAACACCAGTGCAGTGACAGGACCCGTACCGCCTGGAACCGGTGTCACAGCGCCAGCAACCTCCGACACCTCGTCAAAGGCCACGTCGCCCGCGATGCCTTCTCCAACCGCGTTTACCCCGAAATCCAGCACAACTGCGCCACGTTTGACCATGTCACCGGTGATCAGGTTTGCGTGACCTGCTGCCACACAGAGGATGTCACCCTGCAGGGTCAGTGACGGGAGGTCCACGGTGCGGCGATGGCATATCGTGACAGTGGCATGTCGCTGTACAAGCAGGCTCGCCAGCGGTCGGCCAACGACGTTGCTGCGTCCGACGACCGTGATCCGGCGACCTTCAATCTCGATGCCGTAATGGTCAAGCAGTTCGATCCCGCCCTGCGGGGTGCTCGGTCGCAGCGATGGCAAGCCCCATGTGCATCCGACCGGCATTGACCGGAGTGATGCCATCAACATCCTTGAGCGGCGTCAGGTTTTCGTAGACGAGCGCCTGGGGCAGGTGATTCGGCAGCGGCATCAGGACGAGCACGCCGGTCACCGCCGCATCGTTGCTCAGTCGGCGAATTTCAGCACTGAACGCATCGCGGTCGATATCGATTGGCAGATTCACCGGTTGGTGTGAAATCGAAACCCGGCCGAGGGTCCGCTCTATGGAAGAGCGATACGCGAGCGCCGAAGGGTCTTCTCCCACCAGAACCGTGGCCAGGGCAGGCGGGGGCGCTCCCGAATCGGTGAGTCGTCCGATCGCAATTTCGATCTCCGAACGCAATCGACCGGAAAGACCGGCACCGCGCAAAAGTTGGGCTGTCACTGGGACGTAACTCCGGATCGCTCAGAAACGCACCAAATGGCCTCTGACGCGGCTGAGTATACCAACCGACCCTCCATTGAACTGTGCCTGCGAGCCGCAAAACGACAGTAAAGGTCAGTCGCTCGTGCTGAACTCCACCCAATCTGACTGTAATGACAGTGAATCGACAGCGCTGTCGTTATGATGACGAATACCGCCAGAGGAATTGACACCGGGGCATTGCCTTGTTAGGATCGTGTCCACAAGTCACCTCTCTTGTGACTTGCGGGCGAGGATTGACACATTGGTGTCAGAAAGTCACAGGGATACGATGAGCGGAACAGATTTCGGTAATCTGCTCAAGAGCCTCCGGGAGAAGCACGGAGTGTCTCAGAGCAAGTTGGCGGAACGCGCCGATTTTGATCACAGCTATGTTTCACGGCTCGAAAGTGGTGCCCGAATGCCCACTCGCGAAGCAGTGGACCGGCTGGGAATGGCGATGAACCTGGAGCAGGGATCGCTTGACATGCTGCTCGCATCGGCAGGATTTCTTCCTAAAGATGTCACCAGCCTCCTGTCAGCCGAACCGGCCCTCGGGGAGGTTCTGGAAATGCTCCAGGACGAGACGGTCCCGACTGAATACCGCGAGAGCATGCGATCCATGCTTCGGGTGATGGTTCAGCAGGCCCGTCAGGTTGTCAGCACCCCGGTCGCCATCGGCGGCGGAGTTGCTGTCTAGCCGAAGCTCGCTTTTCGACTGATTGCATTTGATCCCCGGTTCGGCTCCCGCCCGCACGAACCGGGGATCACTGTCTGTGGCGTATCTGCGCACATGCCGCTCGTGCTGTTGAGCCGCACCGCGATCCGGTCTAGGATTGCCCGTACTGGACCTGTCCGGTTGCTGACGAGCCGTCGCCATCCCACATGGAGTTTAGAGCCCACCTTGAAGGATTTCGCACACCTGCACCTGCACACCGAATATTCGCTGCTCGATGGTCTCGGTCGGATGCCTGAGTACATCGAGCAGGCAAAGACCCATGGTGTGCAGCACATCGCCGTTACGGACCACGGGGTGATGTACGCATCGCTGGAGTGGCACAAGAAGGCGACGGATGCGGGTCTGCATCCGATTGTTGGTATCGAGGCATATCTCTCCGAAGGCAAGTCCTCCGCCCGCGATCGCAAGTCGTATCACTTGCTCTTGCTGGCCGAGAACATTGAGGGCTACCGGAATCTGCTCAAGCTTGCCTCGAAGGCGAGTCTGGAAGGCTTCTACTACCGGCCCCGTATTGACATGGAGCAGCTGCAGGAGCACCGTGCCGGCCTCATCGCAACCTCTGCCTGCCTCGGTGGACCGGTCGCCAACAACATCATCCATGATCAGCTCGACAAGGCGAAACGATACGCCGGTCAACTGGCCGAGATTTTTGGTCCTGAGCGGTTCTACCTCGAGATCCAGGACCACGGCATCCCCGAGCAGAAACTGGCCAACGACGCCTTGATCCCGATGGCGAAGTCGATGGGCATCCCGCTGGTTGCCACCAACGATGTGCACTACGCCAAACAGGAAGATGCGCCGTTTCAGGATCTGTTGGTTTGCATCCAGACCAACACGGTCATGTCTGATCCGAAGCGCCTCAAGTCCAACTCGGATCAGCTCTATTTCAAGAGTCCGCAAGAGATGTGGGATGTACTCGGCGACGTACCCGAATCACTCACGAACACGGTTCGCATCGCCGAGATGTGTGATGTTGACCTTTCCTTCAAGGGCTATCAGTTACCTGATTTCGCTGTTCCGGAAGGGTTTACGCAAGAATCGTATCTCGAGCATCTCTGTCGCGAGGGTGTGCGCCGCTTGTATGGCCATGACACCGGCGAAGTCAACGAACGACTCAGCTACGAACTCTCGGTCATCCAGTCGATGGGCTTCATCGGCTACTTCCTTGTGGTCTGGGACTTTATCCGCTACGCCCGGGAACAGAACATCCTGGTCGGCCCGGGCCGTGGGTCCGCAGCCGGCAGCATCGTCACCTATGCACTGGGCATCACCGCACTCGATCCGCTGAAACACGGATTGATCTTCGAGCGTTTCCTGAACCCGTCCCGAATCTCGATGCCAGACATCGATATCGACTTTGCCGACACCGGTCGCGATCAGGTCATCAAGTACGTGGTCGACAAGTACGGCGATGACCGGGTTGCCCAGATCGTGACGTTCGGAACGCTCGCGGCCAAGGCATCGGTCCGCGACGTCGGCAAGGCGATGGAGCTGCCATTCGGTGACATCGACAAGATCGCCAAACTGATTCCCAACGAACCGAAGATCACGATCGACAAGGCGATGGAGCGGGTGCCGGAACTCAAGGCGCTCTATGACTCCGACCCGCAAGCTCGCGACGTGATCGATGCCGCCAGGCACGTCGAAGGTGTCGCCCGCCATGCATCGACCCACGCGGCCGGTGTCGTCATTTCCCGGGATCCGCTCGTCGATAACGTCCCGTTGCAGCGAGCAGGGGGCAAGAGCGAAGGCGACATAACAACGCAATATCCGATGGGTCTGCTCGAGGCGATCGGTCTGCTCAAGATGGACTTTCTCGGTCTGTCCACGCTGACAATCCTCGGCAAGGCAGTCGAGTATGCCCGTCACAAGGATCCAACCCTGACGGTTGATTCGATTCCCCTGGAGGATGAACTCGCCTACGAGATGTTGCGCCGCGGCGAAACGGTCGGGGTCTTCCAGCTGGAAGGCGGAATGACCACCCGAATGACAACCGACGTGCAGCCGACCCGGTTCGAGGACCTGGTCGCGTTGATGGCGCTGATTCGTCCGGGACCGATGGAAGCCGCGCCGGAGTTCATCTCCCGACGCCGAGGCAAGACGGACGTCATCTACATCCATCCGGATCTCGAACCGATCCTCAGCGAGACGTATGGCATCACGCTCTACCAGGAGCAGGTGATCCAGATTTCGAACCGCCTCGCCGGCTGGACAATGGCCGAGGGAGACGTCTTGCGCAAGGCGATGGGCAAGAAGCAGCCCGAAGAAATGGCCAAGCTGCGCAAGCGATTCGTCGAGGGCTGCGTGGCCAACCGCATCGACAAGGGAGTCGGCGACGAGCTCTTCACGATGATCGAGAAGTTCGCTGGCTACGGGTTCAACAAATCGCACAGCGCGGCCTATGCCGTAATCGCTGCCCAAACCGCGTACATGAAGGCCAACTACCCGGTCGAATTCATGGCAGCGGTGCTTTCGGTCGATATCGGGACCACTGACAAGGTGGTCTACGACGTTGCCGAGTGCCGTCGCGCCAACATCCACGTCCTGCCCCCGTGCATCAATTCCAGCATGCGCGACTTCTCGGTTGAGACGATGCCCGACGGCATGGAAGCGGTCCGCTTTGGCCTTGGCGCAATCCGCAATGTCGGCGAAGGCTCGATCCAGGCGATTATCGAAGCGCGCAACGAGCAACCAGATGGAAAATTCATGAGCCTCGATGCGCTCTGTTCCGCCGTCGACTGGGACCAGGTCTCACGCCGCGTAATGGAGGGTCTGGCCAAATCCGGCGCGCTCGATGTGTTTGGTGAGCGCGGCGCGGTCATGGCCAATCTCGAACGTGCCATCGGCGCGGGAGTCAGCCGGCACAAGGCAAAGGCCCGTGGCCAGATCGGGCTCTTCGGCGGAATCGAAACCGAAGTACAGGAAACTGAAATTCAGCTCCTCGAAGGCCCGCCCATGGATCAGAAACTGATCCTGGCGAATGAGAAGGAATCGCTGGGGATGTACCTCAGCTCGCACCCGCTCGCGAATTTCATCAAGGGACGACTGCCAGACGGATACGCCGAGGTGATTCGACTTCCGCAGCTCGCCATCGGTCAGTCGATCAAGGTGATAGCGAGCGTCCGCACCATCCGCCGGATCACGACCAAAGCCAGCAAGACGATGGCGGTGCTTGAGATCGAGGATCTGACTGAGCGGATCGAGGTCGTCATGTTCCCCGAGGTCTTCGATGAGTACGGCTCGGATCTGATCATTGACGACATCGTCGAGGTCACCGGCAAGCTCGACCGGCGCAACGATCAACTCCAGCTCATCGCCGATCGTGTCACCAAGGACATCAAACCGATCGAGGCGGACCCGCCGTCACGAACGATTCGCCTGGGTTTGCCAGAAGCGACCGATTACTGGCGCGATGTTGAGCTCTTGCAGAAGCTGGATACGATCCTCGCTGAACACGATGGATTCGACCGTATCGAGTTCGAGTTGAACGTCGGTGGTCGTCGGGTGCGGGTCGCGAATGGCAAGCACCGGGTCGATTGGGACGACCACCTCGCTAACCAGATCGTCGAAGCAATCGAGAACATCACGATACGCGTCGAGGATATCCGCGAGGTCGCCTAGATCTCGCGCTGCCTGGCCAGTGTCCGATAGACCGATTGCGCTCGCGAGGTCAGCACGACAACGGCATCGTCCTCTCGCGCTGAGGCCATGGCCCGCATCACGGCTTTTGGCAGCGTGTCCGCGTGGGCGATCGGTGGCGGCACATCGTTTTGGGCAATACCAGCCTTGATCGCGACCACGCTGGCAAGTGACGTACTGTCGTCGATCATCACAACCAGGTCTGCGTTACGACCAATCATCCGCCCGACTTCAACCGAGTCGTCGTGATTTGGCACGTCCCGGTAGTCGACCACAAAGATCAGCCGATTTGCCTTAAGCGATCGAGTCGCGCGAAGCAGGGGACCGAGAAACCACGATGGGCTCGGTCGATCAATCACGATCCGTACATTCGAGGCCGTAAACGAATTGAGGCTGGTCGGAAGATTCGCGTTGTCCGGGGTCACCCGGTGCAAGCCTCGACGTACCGAATCCTGATCCAGGCCAATTCCGATCGCGACGGCGGCCGCTAGCATCACGTTTCGCATTTGAAAGAGCGCATTGCCCTCGAGCGTCAGCGGAATTTCGTCGATCGGCATCTGCACATGAATTCGGTCGCGCGAACCGACGATCAGGTCGTCACGCGTCGTCCATGCACCAACGCCGCCATCACCGAGAAATCGTCGGAGCGTCGGGTGCTCTTCGCTGGCCGTCGTCAGGATCAAGTTGTCCAGGTCAATGTCATTGAGTGAGGGGTACGCGGAATCGTCGATGTCGGCCGCGATCAACGTCGTCGGTGGTGTCGAAAGCAGCACGCCCTTGAGACCGGCAATTGCCCGTTTGGTCTCATCGAGCAGGCAGAAATCCTTGTGCGGACAAATCGTCGAGACCACCACCGCGCCAGGTCGACGATCTCCGAGGGGAAGGGTGTTGCAGGTCGCCCCAGGCCATCTCGATGATCGCCAGATCGAGCTCACCGGAATCAAGTTCCTCGAGTGCCTCGGTCAGCGGGTGAATATCACCGAGTTGACGCTTGCCTTCGATCTCGACGCCGGCATCGGTACGTAGTGCTGTCCGAAGTCCGGCTTCACGGGCTATCGTGTCGAGCAGTCGAGCGACCGTACTCTTGCCACGGGTACCGACGACATAGATCAGTGGATGCAGACCGTTCTGGCCTGCGGAAAACGCCCAATCGCCGAACGAACTGTGGACGGCTGCGGCGGGCACGCTGGTCGTCATTGACCATCTCCCTGTCTGGAAAATCGTTGAGCTGCAATTGCGATCAGCAAAGCTGGACGAATGTCGCGCAAGGCTATTCCCCGGTGACTGATCGCGTTCTTCTCATCGTTCGTTAGTTCGGCGACGGTCCGTCCGTCGCTGATTTGCATGATCGGGTCGTATCCGAAGCCATTGGTTCCACGTTGCGCATCGATGATCTGACCCGGCCATCGACCTGAGGCGCTCGCCAGAACCCCGTCCGGATTCGCCAGCGTCAATACGCAAACGAATTGTGCGGTTCGTTGGTTCTGTGGAACCTGTGCCAATTGACTCAAAAGCAGATCGATATTGCTCTGATCTGTCGCATTCGAGCCGGAATAGCGGGCCGAAATCACGCCAGGTGCGCCATTCAGAGCATCGACTTCAAGTCCAGAGTCATCGGCGAGGGTCAGCAACCCACTGGCTTTCGCTCCGATCGTTGCCTTCAGCGCCGAGTTGGCGGCAATCGTCGCCCCGGTCTCCTCTGGTGATTCCAGACCGAGGTCCTCAAGCGTGCGGATCTCGACATCCGAAGGCAGAAGCAGTCGCAGTTCGCGCAGTTTGCCCGTGATTGTTACTGGCCAGCAAAAGATCGATCATCAGGCAGTAACCTCGGCATGCAATTGAAGGCGCGATTGGCATTCGCCGTTGTGATTTCTGCGATTTCATCCGGTGTGCGACCAAGCAGACTCGCAACCCGGTTCGGCGATCAGCGGAATGTTTGCCGGCTCGTTACGTCGTGACTTGAGTCCAGAAGGCACAAGATATGGCGAATCAGTCTCCAGCACCAGTCTGATCGATCGGGAAGCTCGGCAGGCGGTTGCGCAGTTCTTCGGATTGGCGGCGCGTCGCAAGCCCACCCAGCCCGAGGAACCAGCCTCGGTCCTGGGCAAGATCTGCAAGGGCACGGGTCGCCATCGAAGCTATGCAGGATCACCCGTAAGGACTCTGGTGCATTGCGCAGCACCGACTCGACATCCCGTGCCGCTGACCGTTGATGGATCACCACAGGCAGGTCGATGGCTGCGGCCAGTTCTACCTGCCGCTCGAAACTGACCCGCTGGATTGCCTTGTTCTCTTCGGTCCAGTGGTAGTCGATGCCGATTTCCCCGATAGCTACCGGTCGTCGCTCAGACACGAGTGCGCTGAGATCGGCGAACAGCTGCTCGGACCACTCATCCGCGTGACCTGGGTGCAACCCGAGCACAAACGCCACCTCCGGATGCCGATCAGCAAGTGCGAGCGTCGACACCCACCGCTCCGGTCGATACCCGATGTTGATCATCGTGCCGACGCCGGCCGCTTTGGCGGTCGCAATCACCTGATCGCGATCCTCAGCGAACTGGGGATCGTCGAGATGGGTATGGGTGTCGATATAGCTCAGTGCGGTCATTTCACGGTAACGCTTTTGGCGAGATTCCTCGGTTTATCCGGGTCGTTCCCCCGCAGTAACGCGGCGTGGTACCCAAGCATTTGCGCAGGAAGGGCATTGACGAGCGGCGACGCATCCCCGACATCCGGAACCGGAATGTGGACATCGAAAACCGGATCGTTTTCCGGACCGATGCCGATGATGTATCCGCCGCGACTTCGCAATTCCATCGCTCCGGAAAGAATATCCGCTCGGGTTTCATCGTTCGGGGCGTAGACAACGCACGGCGTGCCAGGAGCGACCAGCGCGATCACACCGTGCTTCAGCTCCCCGCCAGCGAATCCTTCGGCATGTATGTAGCTGACTTCCTTGATCTTGAGTGCGGCCTCAAGCGCGGTCGGATAGGCGAGTCCACGACCGATCACGAAAAGGTGATCATGCATGAAGATGGTTCGGGCGACTTCGCGGACCATGTGAATCCAGGGCTCAGTCAACATCTCCCGCATACCTTCGGCGGCTTGCAGGATCAGGGCCTTGCCTTCGTCATAGGTGCCGCGCAGAGCGTGAGCGGCGAGGAGCAAAGCCGCAACTTTGGCCGAGTACGCCTTGGTCGAGAGCACGCATTGTTCAGGACCGGCGCGCAGCGGAACCCGGACATCGACCATCCGGTCGAGGGTGGATTTCTCGGCATTGACCAGGGCACCGAGCTTGGCCCCCCGTTTGCGGGCAGCGAGCATCGATTCGATGACATCAGCCGTTTCGCCAGACTGCGAAAGCGCGACAACGAAACTTCTCTCGGTCAGGAAGTGTTCGTGATACTTGAATTCCGAGCCTACGGTGAAGTTGATGTGATGCGACGCGATCCGACTGAAGAGGTACGAGCCACTGAGTGCCGCGTACGACGCCGTGCCGCAACCGACCAGAAATGTGCCGTATGAATCGGCAATCGCCTGGGCTAGCGCCTTGATCTCGGCCTCGCCCTCATTCGCCAGACGCTCCAGCACAGCCGGCTGCTCGTGCATCTCCTTGGCCATGAAGTGCGGGTAGTCGCCGAGCGAAATATCCCGTGCTTCATAGATGAGCGGGATCCACTCGCCCTCGATCTTGGTCAACGAGTCGCGATCATATACATCGACACCGCGCTTGCTGAGGTGCACCAGTTGGTCGTCTTCGACGTACATGATCTCGTCGGCATGTCCGTGCAGGGCCAGCGCATCCGACGCAATCGTCGCGCCCTTGGCACTTCTGCCGACGACCAGCGGCGAGACATTCTTGGCCGCGATCAGCGAGCGCGAGCCCAGATCAAAGGCAATGACCGCGCTCAGTCCGTCCAGTCGACTGAAGACGCGCTGGAATGCCCGGAGCGTGTCCTCTTCGCCGTTCGCCAGTTCGACCTCAAGCAGATGGGCGATGACTTCGGTGTCGGTTTCCGATTTGAATTCGCGTCCCTGGGCGATCAGGTCGTCCTTGAGTGCCCGGAAGTTCTCGACGATCCCGTTGTGGATCACTGCGAGTCGACCGGATTGACCGAGGTGAGGATGGGCATTGGCCTCGGTTACGCCACCGTGGGTTGCCCAGCGCGTGTGCCCAAAACCGATATCGGTCGGGGGGAAGTCAACCGAGGCCGTCGCGATCTTGCCGGGTTTCTTCTGAATCTCGATCAGGCCATCGACCGCAACGCCGACGCCCCAGGAATCGTATCCGCGGTATTCGAGCAATTTCAGGGCGTCGAGAACAGCGCCACCGAGCTCTGTCTCTTCACCAACGTATCCAAAAATTCCACACATGAAAGGCGTTCCTCCTGCCAGGGATAAGGACACCACAGATCGTTCCGGCCGGGGACATCCCCCACCGGTAGCATCATGGCGATATGCAAATGGCTGAGAGGGTGAATGAGGTACTTATGCACCGGAAAACTCACTGTCAGCGCGTCACCGTGCTGGTTTGAAGCCGTTCCTGTCGATCGTGCAAACCGGGGAGCCACCCGCCGAGTGTTTCGATAAGCTCCCACCTCGTCAACTCGATTACCTCACCAATCGAGTCCAGGCGCTATGTGTACGTACAAAGCGAACATTCACCCTGTTCCGGATCAGTCTACCGCAGCACTTTTCCGCGATCCAGATTCCACGGTTTTTCCGTGTCAGCCGGGCACTGATCCGCGTATACTTTGCCAGCACGACGTCCGGTGCGTTGTCATCCCCGAAGGAAATCTGCGCGGTGATCGACCGCTACACCCGTCCTGCAATGGGTGCCATCTGGAACGAGCGACGCAAGATTGATGCGTGGCTCCAGATCGAACTTGAAGTCTGCGAAGCGTGGTATCGCCGCGGACGCATACCCGAATGGGCAATCCTCAGCATACGCAACGCCTCAGTCGATCTCGATCGCATGCGCGAAATCGAGAAGGAGACTGACCACGACACCATTTCGTTCATCCGGGCGATGGGCGAAACCGTGGGTGAATCGGCGCGCTTCATCCATCTCGGCCTGACTAGTTCTGACGTCGTTGATACCGGCTTGGCAATCCAGGCACGGGACGCCGGTTTGCTGATCCGTGATTCGCTGGTTGCTTTCCGCGATGCCCTCGGCGAGCGCGCCCTCGAGCACAAGAACACAATCACCATCGGGCGCAGTCACGGTGTCTATGCCGAACCAACGACTTTTGGACTGAAGCTGCTCGTCTTCTACGATGAACTGCGCCGTCAGATCGAGCGTCTCGATCATGCCATTGCCGAAATCGCTGTCGGACAGATTTCCGGAGCAGTCGGAACGCATGCCCATGTTCCCCCGGACATTGAGGAAGAGGTCTGCGAGGCACTTGGCCTGATCGCCGAACCGGTCTCTACGCAGATTGTTCAGCGCGATCGCCACGCCTATTTCATGGGCGTTCTTTCCGGCATCGCTGGCACGCTGGAAAACATCGCCCTCGAAATCCGCCATCTTCAACGAAGTGAAGTCCGCGAGGCCGAGGAACCATTCCACGAAGGCAATCAGGGTTCGTCGGCGATGCCGCACAAGCGCAATCCGCATGCGTCGGAGCGAATTTGTGGTCTGGCCCGGCTGGTACGGGGTTACGGGGTAACGGCCCAGGAAAACGTCGCCCTTTGGCACGAGCGCGACATATCCCACAACTCAACCGAGCGGATCATCTTTCCGGACGCATGTTGCCTGATCGATTTCATGATCGCCGACCTGCACGAGATCATCGAAGGCCTGGTCGTTTACCCGGACCGGATGATCGCCAACATGAATGCCAGCGGGGGAGTCATCTTCTCGCAGCGCGTTCTGCTCGCTCTGGTCGAATCGGGAATGGACCGGCACGTCGCCTACAAGATCGTTCAGCGCCATGCGCTAGCAAGTTGGGACGGCGGAGGATCGTTCCGGGATGCGATCAATTCCGATCCTGAAATCACGCTACGGCTTTCGTCCGAGGTAATCGACGACTTGTTCGATCCGCAGGCGCAGCTGATGCATGTCGACGCCATCTTCAACCGGGCAGGTTTACTCCAGCCGGTGATCAGCGGGGCGACGGCATGACGAGTGTGATCACGAGCGCAATTCCGGCCCCTTTGGTCTATTCCGGCAAGGTGCGTGACACGTACCAGTTGCCGGTGATCGCTTCCTGATGGTCGCATCGGACCGGATTTCGGCGTTCGATGTGATCCTGCCGTCGCTGGTTCCAGGCAAGGGCGAAGTGCTCACCCAGCTATCGAAATTCTGGTTCGCCCGGATAGCTGATCTCGTCCCGAACCATTTGACCGGCGAGACCGTGGCCGATCTGCATTGGGAGCAGGACCTCACGGAATCGATCGAAGCACGCTCGATGATCGTGAAATCTGCTGAGCGAGTCCCGATCGAATGTGTTGTCCGTGGCTATCTGGCTGGTTCCGGATGGGTCGAGTACGAGAAGTCTGGATCGGTTGCCGGACACCAGTTGCCGACCGGGTTGCTGAAGAGCAGTCAATTGCCGGAGCCGATCTTCACTCCGGCGCGCAAGAACGACACCGGTCACGACGAGAACATCACGCTCGCCCAACTGCGCGACGACATCGGCGACGATCTCGCTGCGCAGCTCGAGGAGATCAGCATCGAGATCTACCGGAAGGCCGCAACGCACGCCGCCACAAAGGGCGTGATCATTGCCGACACAAAGTTCGAGTTCGGGTACATCAATGGTCGGTTATCACTGATCGACGAAGTGTTGACCCCGGACAGCTCCCGATTCTGGGATGCCGAGACCTGGCAGCCCGGATCCGAAGCCGACAGTTGGGACAAGCAATTCGTTCGCAACTGGCTGCTCGAATCGGGTTGGGACAAGGAACCACCAGGCCCCGAGCTGCCATCATCTGTAATTGACGGCACATCAGCTCGGTACAAGGATGCATTCGCTCGACTGACCGGTGAATCGCTGGATTCGTGGCTGGGTCGAACCGGGAAGGAAGCTCGTTCATGAGTTTGTGGCGCGTTGAAGTAGTTGTCTTGCCCAAGGACGGTGTGAGCGATCCCCAGGGTGAAGCTGTCAAGGGTGGGCTCCTGTCACTCGGACATTCCGGTGTCTCCCGGGTCCGGGTCGGCCGCCATATCGAAGTCGATATCGAAGCCGCCACTGAATCCGATGCAACTTCTCAGGCAACCACCATGGCCGAGCAACTTCTGGCGAACCTGGTGATCGAGCAATTCCACATTGAAGCGGTCACCGCCGTTGAAGCGGCAGGTGCCCACTAATGTCGCGTGGTGTGGCCGTCATCACCTTTCCGGGGAGCAATGGCGATCAGGATTCGTTCGATGCGTTCCATCTCAATCTGGGTGTGCCGACCGAAATGGTCGACTACCGGGCAACTGATCTCGCTGGCTTTGACGCAGTCGTGCTGCCAGGTGGATTCAGCTACGGCGATTACCTTCGCTGCGGCGCGATCGCCCGCTTCGCTCCAGTGATCGAACCACTCCGTGAATTTGCTGAGCGCGGTGGCCCGGTTCTGGGAATCTGCAACGGGTTCCAGGTTTTGACTGAGGCGCATCTGCTTCCCGGTGCATTGCTGATGAACCACACGCTCCAGTTCCAGAGCGCCTGGATCACGGTCCGCTGCGAATCGGGCGAAACAGCCTGGTCCAGCGCCCTGAGCGAAGGCGACGTCCTGACCCTGCCGGTTGCCAACGGCGGCGGTAACTACTTCGCCGACGCCGAGACAATTGCTCGACTTGAGAGCGAAGGCCTGGTCACCTTCCGGTACACCGATGCAAACGGTGTTGTAACGACCGAATCGAATATCAATGGCTCGATCAACAACATCGCCGGTATCACCAATCCGGGACGAAACGTCGTCGGTCTGATGCCGCATCCCGAACGAGCGTCGGATCCGCTGCTCGGACCGACTGATGGTCTGCGACTCCTTTCGAGCATCCATTCGTTTCTGAACGTGACGGCATAGGAGCACTGATAGCTTGACTGCCCCGACGGCACCAACCCAGATCACCCCGGACATGTGGCGCAGCCTGGCGCTGAGCGATGCCGAATACGCCCAAATCGTTGAACTGCTCGGTCGCGAACCGATGATTGTCGAACTCGGCATGTTTGGCTCAATGTGGAGCGAGCACTGCGGCTACAAGCACTCCCGACCGCTTTTTGGGCTGATGCCAACTGAAGCGGATTACGTCGTTCAGGGGCCTGGCGAGAACGCTGGTGCCATCGATATCGGCAATGGGCTGGCCGCCGTCTTCAAGGTTGAATCGCACAATCACCCCAGTGCCGTCGAACCACATGAAGGGGCAGCAACCGGAGTCGGTGGAATCGTCCGCGACATCTTCACGATGGGTGCGCGACCAATCGCCGTGCTGGATTCGCTCCGGTTCGGGCCACTCGACAACGAACGCAATCGCTATCTCTTCACCAACGTAGTCGGCGGAGTCGGTGGTTACGGGAACTCGCTCGGCATTCCCAATGTCGGTGGCGAGGTCTTCTTCGACGAGTCGTACAACGGCAACCCGTTGGTCAATGCCATGTGCGTCGGCATCGTCGAAATCTCGCAACTGATGCGGGCCCGAGCATCCGGAACCGGCAACATCGTCATGATCATCGGAGCCGAAACGGGCCGCGACGGACTCCACGGCGCGACCTTTGCCTCGGTCGAAGATCCCAACGCGAGTCACCGGGGCGTTGTTCAGGTCGGCAATCCATTCCTGGAGAAGCTGCTTGCTCGAGGCCTGCCTGGAACTGCTGCAGACCGATGACATCGTGGCTATGCAGGATCTGGGGGCCGCCGGCCTGACCAGCAGCTCGATCGAATGTGCCGCCCGCGGTGGAGTCGGAATCGATATCGACGTCGCGCTGGTTCCTCGTCGCGAACCGGGACTGACGCCGTTCGAAGTGATGCTCAGTGAAAGCCAGGAGCGGATGCTGCTGGTCGTGAAACCAGAGGGTGCCGATCGGGTCAAGCAGATCGTCGAGAAGTGGTCGCTGAAGTCGGCTGAAATCGGCACGGTCACCGAAACCGGTAATGTCGTGATCCGGGAGGGTTCGACCGTCGTTTGTGATGTCCCCGCGCAACTCTTCACGGACGAGTGCCCCACCTACGTACGGGCATCGGCCGAAGAGCCAGCGATCATCGCCGCTCGGGAGACATCCTGGGAATCGATCCCGGACATCCACTTCCGCTCGGTTGCGGTAACCACGCTGCAGTTGCTGGGCACGGCCAATATTGGCAGCCGGAGACCGGTTTTCCAGCGCTACGACTCAACGATCATGACCAATACGGTAGTCGGACCAGGCCCCAGCGATGCCGCGGTGTTGCGGATCAAGGGTCAGGATTCCGGACTGGCCATGTCGCTCGACTGCAATTCACGCTACTGCTATCTCGATCCATATCTTGGGGCCCAACTGGCCGTCGCCGAAGCGCTGCGCAACGTCAGTTGTGCGGGCGGCCGACCGCTGGCGATTACCAATTGCCTGAACTTCCGCAACCCGGAGAAACCGGCCGGCTATTTCCAGCTCAGCCAGGCGATTGCCGGACTGGGCGATGCGTGTCGGGGACTCGATGTTGTCGTGGTCAGCGGCAATGTCTCGCTCTACAACGAAACTGCCGATTCGGCGATCTATCCAACGCCGACCATCGGTTGTGTCGGGGTAGTCGACGATGTCCATCGCCACGCGCGACCAGTCTGGTTGGATGGTCAGACCGTGATCCTCCTCGGGGGAGGCGAACCGACGCTTGGCGGCTCGGAATACCTGGCTTCTGTCCACAGCAAGACCATCGGATCGCCACCCTCGCTCGATCTTGCGGAGGAGTTCTCTGTCCAGAACCTGACGCGTGGACTGGTGGCAGACGGAACAATCACAACGACGCACGACATATCCCTCGGCGGTCTGGCCGTCGCGCTGGCCGAAATGGCGATTCACTCCGGAGTAGGGTTCAAGGCCGAGGTCTCCGCGCCAGGGCGAACTGACGTGTTCTGGTTCGGTGAGCGGTCGGCCTCGATTCTCATCGCCGTTCAGCCGGATCAGGTTGACAGCATTCTCACGCGAGCCACCGAGGCGGGTGTTGATGCCCGAATCGTCGCCAGAACCGGCGGAACCGGGATCTCGTTTGGTCCGGACGACGCCCTTGATTTGAACTTTGCGCGCGACCGATATGAATCGGCGCTTATTCCGACGCAGAACTAGGGAGGCGAACGCATGCCCGAGGATATCTGGGACGACAAGCCGACCGAAGAGTGTGGTGTATTCGGGATCTATGCCCCGGATCACGATGTGGCCCGAATTACCTTTTTCGGACTCTATGCCCTCCAGCATCGGGGGCAGGAGAGCGCCGGGATTGCGACCTCCAACGGCGAGCATGTCTCGATCCGGACCCGGATCGGCCTGGTCAGCCAGGGTTTCGCCGAAGACGATCTCGCGTTGCTGCCGGGACACATCGCGGTTGGTCACGCCCGGTATTCGACGCAGGGCTCTAACAGCGCCCGCAACGCCGGTCCGATGATCACCGATTCGAATCTTGGCCCGGTAGTCGTAGCGCACAATGGCAACATCACCAACGCCTATCCGCTTCGCGAAGAACTCGAGAACGATGGCGAGCGCTTCCTGACCAGCACCGACAGCGAAATCCTGACCCGGTTGATCGCGGTCAGCCCGGGATTCACCTTCGTCGACAAGATCCGCAACGCCATGTCCCGGATGATCGGTGCCTACTCACTGGCGATTCTGGTCAAGGACGCACTCTACGCCGTCCGTGATCCACTCGGTGTCCGACCACTTTGCCTGGGCAGGATCGACAACTACTGGGTCGTTGCCTCCGAGAGCTGCGCCCTGGCCACGGTCGGCGCGACATTCGAGCGGGAAGTTGAGCCCGGTGAAATCGTCGAAATTCGCGGAACCGAGCTCAAGACCTATCGCCAGGAATTCCCTCGCAAGTCGGCCATGTGCCTGTTCGAGCTGATCTACTTCGCCCGCCCGGATAGCCTGATTCACGGACAACGCCTCCATCAGGTCCGCCAACGTATGGGCGCCCAACTCGCGGACGAGTGTCCGGTCGAAGCCGACGTTGTGGTGGGGTTGCCGGATTCGGCGACTCCTGGGGCAATCGGCTACGCCCAAAGGAGCGGAATTCCGTATACCGAGGCGCTGATCAAGAATCGATACATCGGTCGCACCTTTATCCAGCCGGATCAACGACTGCGCGATACCGGCGTATCGCTGAAGTTCAACGCACTTCCGGAAGCCGTTGCTGGCAAGCGAGTCATTCTGATCGACGACACGATCGTTCGCGGCACCACCAGTCGGCCGATCGTGCAGTTGCTTCGCAATGCCGGGGCGACTGAAGTTCACATGCGGGTTCATGCGCCGCCCATGATGTGGCCGTGCTATCTCGGTGTGGACCTGGCCAAGCGGGACGAGCTAATAGCTGCGCGAATGACTATTCCGGAAATCGGCAGATTCATGGGGGCCGATTCGATCGGATATCTGTCGCTTGACGGTCTGATCAAGGCAATCAATACCCCGGAAGCCGGATTCTGCACCGGCTGCCTGACCGGTAGCTATCCGGTTAATGTGCAAATTGGCATGGACAAACTGGTTCTTGAACGAGTCTAGACAAGGGAGTGGAGTGACCGACGAGGTTCTTGTAAAAACACCGCTGTACGATCGCCATGTGGCACTCGGAGCAAAACTGGTGCCCTTCGCGGGGTATGAGATGCCCGTGCAATACACCGGCATCATCGATGAGCACAACGCGGTCCGCCAACGCGCCGGCCTGTTCGATATCGGGCACATGGGTCAGGTTGCAGTCGACGGGCCGAACGCCATCGACTACCTGCAGTATCTGACGCCCAACGATGTCAGCAAGCTCACTCCAGGTCAGGCGCATTACTCAATGTTGCCTAACCACGAAGGTGGGCTGCTCGACGACATCCTCATCTACCGCAACCTTGAGGGCGATGGCTTCTTCGTTGTGATCAACGCCTCCAACCGGCACCGCGATGTTGCCTGGATGCATCAGGTTCGTGGTGAGCATCCGGAATGGGACGTGACCGTTCGCGACATTTCCGATGAGACTGGCATGGTCGCCATTCAGGGACCGAATGCCTTCGCGATCACCCAGTCGATTACCGACGAGGATCTGTCCGGCTGCGGCTACTACCACTGGACTCCTGGAACAGTAGCCGGCATTCCGGTCATGCTCGGTCGAACCGGATACACCGGTGAGGACGGATTCGAGGTCTTTCCGCCCATCGCCGAAGTCGGCACCATCTGGGACGCGTTGATTGCCGCCGGGAAGGACCACGGACTGCAGCCGATCGGCCTGGGTGCCCGCGATACGCTCCGGCTCGAAGCGCGAATGCCGCTCTACGGCCAGGAACTTGGTGAGGCAATCTCCCCGTTCGAGGCCGGAACCAGCTGGGCGGTCAAGCTCGACAAGGGCGATTTCATCGGTCGTGATGCCATGGCCAAGGTCAAGGCGGAGGGACCGGCGCGCAAGGCCGTCGGATTCCGGATGACGGAACGATCCGGATCGCCCAGGACCCATTATCCGGTGGGAATTGACGGTCAGGTCATCGGTGAAGTAACCAGTGGTGCGTTTTCCCCCACTTTAGGCGAGAATATCGGACTGGCGCTGATCGATGCGAGCTTCGCCGAAGTTGGTAAACCGCTTCAGGTCGAAATTCGCGGAAAGTGGTTCAACGCCGAGCAAATCAAGATGCCGTTTTACAAGCGTTCCAAATAACGCGGAAACGAAGGGAACAGGGAAGTTATGGCAGTACCAGGCGATCTCAAATACACAAAGAGTCATGAATGGGTCAAGGTCGATGGCGATGTGGCCACGATCGGGATGACCGATTACGCGCAGGGCGAGCTCGGCGATATCACCTATCTCGAGCTTCCTGATGCCGGTTCAGAAGTCTCTGCGCTCGAGCCATTCGGCGTAGTTGAATCGGTCAAGGCTGCTTCGGACATTTACGCCCCGGTCGGTGGCGAAGTGGTCGAAATCAACGACACTGCAGTCAGTGGCCCGGAACTCATCAATGCATCGCCGTACGGAGATGCATGGTTGATCAAAGTCAAGATCGCAGGCGACGGGGCCACTGATGGCCTGATGTCTGCGGACGAGTATGAGAAGTACCTCGAAGAAGTTGCGCACTAGGATCAGAAAGGTCGCGGGTTAATTCGTCAATGACATTCAATCCACATACCGCACAAGACCGGGAAGAGATGCTCGCGTCCGTCGGCGTTGCCACGGTCGATGAGCTCTTCGCTGGTATTCCCGCCGATATCTACCGACCAAACCTGCATCAGCCGCGTGCTCTGACCGAAATGGAAGCGGCCGCCCGGATGACTGAGCTGGCCAGCAAGAACATGCAGGTCGCACCGGGTTCCAGCTTCCTTGGCGCCGGTAGCTACAGCCACTATGTACCGGCTGTTGTGAACCAGATGCTGCTCCGCGGCGAGTTCTTCACCGCGTACACCCCGTACCAGCCAGAAGTTGCCCAGGGCACGCTCCAGGTCATCTACGAATTCCAGAGCATGGTCGCCGCGTTGCTCGGCACTGAAGTCGCCAATGCATCGCTCTACGACGGTGCTACTGCCGTTTCCGAAGCGGTCCTCATGGCGATCACATCGGTCAAGAAGCGCGAACGGATCATCATGTCCGGTACCGTTCATCCGCACTATCGCGATGTACTGACCACCTATGTGAGTGGCCGCGATCTCGAAGTGACGACGCTTGACCTGCCCTCACTGCCAAACCTGATCACCTCGGTCGACGACATCAAGGCGCAGCTGAGCGATGACGTCGCCTGCGTCGTCATTCAGTACCCGAACTTCTTCGGCGCCATCGAGGACGTCCAGGCAATCGCCGATGCCGTCCATGAAGCCGGCGCGCTCCTGATCGTCTCGACGTCGCCGGTCCCGCTCGGTGTGCTGGTGCCGCCGGGTGACCTCGGTGCGGACATCGTCACCGCTGAAGGTCAATCGCTCGGTGTCGCCCAGAGCTTCGGCGGTCCGTATGTCGGTCTGCTCGGCGCACGCAAGAGCTTCGTCCGGCAGATGCCGGGACGACTGTGCGGAATCGCGCACGATTCCGAGGGCAAGCGCGGCTTCGTGCTGACGCTCCAGACCCGCGAGCAGCACATTCGACGTGAGAAGGCGACCAGCAACATCTGCACCAATCAGGGGCTGATGGCGACGGCCGCAACGGTGTACATGGCGACGTTGGGACCGGAGGGCTTCAAGGAAGTCTCCGAGCGCAGCTACCAGAATGCCCATTACCTGGCCGACCAACTGCAATACGCTTGACGGGTACTCGGTGATCAGCGGCGAGGCGTTCTTCCACGAATTCGTGGTCAAAACCCCGGTCGCACCGTCGAAAATCAACAAGCATCTCGCCAAAAGCGGAATCGTCGGTGGCCTCGATCTCGGCCGCTACGAGGAGTCGCTGACCGATCACATGCTCTTCTGTGCAACCGAGTTGAACGACAAGGCGGCAATCGATCGACTGATCGATGCGCTCAAGGCAATTTAGGAAAAAGGTCGGGTTGAAGCGGCCCGGTTCGGAGAGGGTAGTTTGTTATACTACCCTCCCGAGTTATCCGCAGACGATCCCGCCGGTACGTCAGATTTGGGGAGACCCGACCTGACCGTATGACTTTTATCGAACGAACGACATGCTGGTGATACTGTGGCACGACCGATAGTCGCGATTGTGGGCCGACCCAACGTCGGAAAATCGACCCTCTTCAACCGTCTTGTCGGCGAACGACGCGCCATCGTTGAAGACGTTCCAGGAACAACGCGTGACCGCCTCTATGGCACCACCGAGTTGGGGCGGAGTCGATTTCACGATTGTCGATACAGCCGGACTGCAGGACGCGCATGAAATCGGTGAGTCAACGACTGCCGAGATCGCGCAGAACACACGTAATCAAGCCCAAAGCGCGATCGATGAAGCCGATGTCATCGTCTTCATGGTGGATACCAAGGCCGGAATCACCGCCGGTGATCATGACGTAGCGGATTTGCTGCGCCGGACCGACAAGCCGACCGTGCTGGTCGCAAACAAGATTGACAACCCGAATCGCAAGGACATGGCCGTCGAGTTCTATGAACTCGGCCTTGGCGATCCCATGGCGATGTCCGCCTACCACGGAGTTGGGTCCAGCGATTTGCTGGATCGCATCGTGGAAAATCTGCCGCACTTCGAGGACGAGGAAGACATTCCTGGTCCGAAGATCGCCATTGTCGGTCGGCCAAACGTCGGCAAGAGCCGGCTGCTCAACGCCCTGCTCGGCGAGGAGCGATCAATCGTCAGCGACATGCCGGGAACGACGCGGGACAGCATCGATACCCACCTCGAATGGAACGGTCGGGCGATGACCCTGATCGACACGGCCGGTATCCGCCGCCGTGGCCGGATCGAACAGGGCATCGAGCACTTCAGCGTTCTGCGCTCGATGCGGGCGATCGACCGCTGCGACGTCGTCCTGATGGTGATTGACTCGGTTGAGGGCTTCACCGCTCAGGATCTGCACATTGCCGGCTATGTCGAAGAGCAGAAAAAGGGCATCGTTGTCGTCGTCAACAAATGGGACCTGATCGAGAAGGACACCTCGACCATGGACCTTTATCGCGACGAGGCCAAGCGTCAACTCGACTTCATGCCGTACGCACCGCTCGTCTTCATTTCGGCCAAGTACGGACAGCGCGTCCAGAACGTGCTAGAGATGGCTCTCCTGGTCGAGGCAGAGCGTCGCAAGCGAATTACGACATCAGCGATCAACAAGCTCCTCCGCGACGCAGTTGCCAAGCATCCGCCCTCCAGCAAGCCTGGCAAGTGGCTCAAGTTCTACTACGCCACCCAGGCGGATGTATCGCCTCCCACCTTTGTCTTCTTCTGCAATGACCCGGAAAACGTACATTTCTCGTACAAGCGTTTCCTGGAGAATCAAATCCGGGACCAGTTTGGATTTGTCGGCAATCCAGTCCGCATGACCTTCCGGGGCCGCGAAGAAGAGGAATAGCATGGACTTGTTCATCAGCGTTGGAATCCTTGCACTCGCCTACCTGAGCGGAGCAGTTCCGTACGGAGTTGTATTCGGCAAGTTGTTCCACAAGGCCGACTTGCGCACAGTCGGCAGCGGATCAACCGGAACGACGAATGCGTTGCGTGCCTATGGGCCGAAGATCAGCGCCGTTGTCCTGCTCTGTGACATCCTCAAGGGTGCATTGCCAGTCCTGGTTGCCAGAGCGTTTGATGCCAGTCCATGGGTCATCGCAGCAGTCGCGGTCCTGACCGTTGTTGGCCATTGCTGGTCACCGTTCATAGAGTTCGACGGCGGCAAAGGGGTGGCGACGGGTGGCGGTGCGTTGATTGCCCTGCAACCGTGGGTCGCGTTCGCCCTCTTGCTCATGATCGTGATTGTCTGGTGGACTCGATATGTGTCGCTCGGCTCGATCGTCACCGCCAGTGCCATCGGCGTAGCGTTGTCAGTTGCTGCGATCTGGAATCACGAAGAACCGGCTATCGCCATTGCGGCTGTCATCATCGCGGCAATCATCGTCTGGCGGCACAAGGGCAACATCAAGCGATTGCTCGACGGATCAGAGCGGCGAATCTCATTCCGAAGCTCTCAATCCACGACCTGATCAACCGGTCAGGAATAGCCATTCGGGTTGCGCTGCATCCATTCCCACGCTGAGCCGACCATCTGCTCGACTCCGGATCGGGTTGGGTTCCAGCCAAGCTGTGTTCGGGCCTTTTCTGATGACGCGACCAGGCGAGCTGGATCGCCTTCCCGGCGTGGACCGATCGTGACCGGCAGCGTCCGATCTGTTACTCCCTCAACTGCCTTCACAATCTCCTGAACCGACGTCCCGTTCGTCGTCCCAAGGTTGAAGACTCCCCAGCCGTTTGATTCCAGCCATTCCGCGCCCAGAATATGGGCATCGGCCAAATCCGCTACGTGGACATAATCGCGGATGCAGGTGCCGTCTGGCGTCGTGTAATCCGTGCCGAATATTGTGAACTGCGTCCGTTTGCCCTGGGCGAATTCCAGCGCAACGGGAATCAGGTGCGTCTCCGGAGTGTGATCTTCGCCCCGCAGTTCCGTTGCCCCGGCGACGTTGAAGTACCGGAAGATCGCGACGTTCATCCCGTACCGACGCGCGTGCCACTCCAGCATCTGCTCAACCATCAGCTTGGAGCGACCATAGGGGTTGATCGGCTCCCTGGGCATTTCTTCGGTGATGACCTCGGCATTGGCATTGCCATAAACGGCTGCGGTGGAGGAGAAGATGAAGCGGGGGACTTCGGCCGCGATCGCCGCGGCAATCAGATTGTGGGAGCCGACGACGTTGGCCTCGAAGTAGCCGAGCGGGTCGTCCATCGATTCGGGCACGATGGTTGCGGCGGCAAAGTGCATCACCGCATCGGGACGAACCTCGGCCAGAACTGAAGCGGTTCGAGCAGCATCGCGCAGGTCGCATTCATGGAAGGCAACCTCGGAGGGCACCGCCCGGCGATGACCTCGCCACAAACTGTCGAGAACCGCCACCTCGTGCCCTGCGGCAAGCGCTTGCTCGACCGCCACACTCCCGATGTATCCAGCCCCGCCTGTTACCAGAATCCGCACGAATTCACTCCCAGTCTTCTTCAGTCGCAACGCAGTCCACATTCACGTGGATGGTAAACTACCAGCCGTCTTGGAACCTCGATGACGATCAACTTCCCAACCAGCAAAGGATGACCGGAATGGTGACCACTTCCACCGCCCAACTCACTGATTCAGACGTTCTGGCAGCGATTCAGCGTGAAGAAGTGCGCCAACGTGACGGCATCGAATTGATCGCCTCCGAGAATTTCGTCAGCCGCAACGTGATGGCGGCGGTCGGCACGGTGCTCACCAACAAGTACGCCGAGGGCTACGTCGGCAAGCGCTACTACGGTGGCTGCGAGTTCATCGACGAGATCGAAACGCTGGCGATGGACCGGGCAAAGCAGCTTTTCGGGGTCGAGCATGTCAACGTCCAGCCGCATTCCGGTGCCAACGCCAACCTCGGTGCCTACATGGCCATCGCCGAGCCAGGCACCCGGATCCTGGGGCTGAGTCTGGCCGAAGGCGGTCACCTGACGCACGGCCATCCGGTCAATTTCTCCGGTCGACTATACGAGGCTCATTTCTACACCCTCGACCCGGCCACCGGTCTGATCGACTACGACAACCTCGAGAAGCTGGCCAAGGAGCTCAAACCATCGATCATCATTGCCGGCGCGAGTGCGTACAGTCGCCATCTTGATTACGCGCGCTTCCGTCAGATCGCTGACGAGGTCGGATCGTACCTGGTCGCCGATATAGCTCACCCCGCCGGACTTGTTGCTGCCGGACTGCACCCATCCCCGGTTGGGTACGCCCACATCACCACTACGACCACCCACAAGACCCTTCGTGGCCCGCGTGGCGGGATGATCATGACCAGCGAGGAAATCGGCAAGGCGGTCGACAAGTCGGTCTTCCCGGGCATGCAGGGCGGACCGCTGATGCACGTCATCGCAGGCAAGGCCGTCGCCTTCGGAGAGGCGCTTGATCCTTCGTTCAAGGTGTATGCCCAAAATGTCATCGACAACGCCCAGGCGATGGTCGAGGAGCTCCTGTCCCTCGGCATGTCGATTGTCTCTGGCGGCACCGACACGCACCTGTTGCTGGTCGACATCACCACCACCGGTATGAGCGGCAAGAAGGCCGAGCGCTTGCTGGATGCGGTCGGGATCACCACCAACAAGAACGCTATCCCGAACGATCCCCGTCCGCCTGCGCAAACCTCAGGCATCCGCCTCGGGTCACCAGCAGTCACGACCCGTGGTTATGGGACCGACGAGATGCGGCAGGTCTCGCGCCTGATCGTGGAGGTCTTGGCAAACCCGGAGGACGAAGCGATTCATGCAAGAGTCCGCGACGAAGTCCTGCAATTGGCCTCACGATTCCCACATCCGGGTGTCGATAGCTCCATCTAGTCGCCGTACAGGATTCTCATGGAACGAGCACTGATCGCCGCTGCCACATTTGGGACAGCATTTGTGATCAGCCTCATCCTCGTTCGCTGGACAATACCGTTCGCCAAACGTCGGGGCCTGCTCGATCAGGTCGGTGGCCGTCGCGTGAACCCGAACAGGTTGCCACGTATTGCCGGCCCAGCCATCCTGATCGCCTTCCTCGCCGGGTTGGCCG
>CAVZSG010000010.1:0-123873 GCA_963777865.1 uncultured Chloroflexia bacterium
AGGATGATTGGTAGCAGGCGGTAGACCGTAATGCCCCAGAACATTCGCCATTCCGGCGCCATCCGTTCGGGCAGCATCAAAGAGGTCTTTCGGAATCGCGGCAAGCCCGGCCAGGAAGAACATGGTGTGATATCCGAGGCCCCACCACCATTCCATGATCGCGATCGAGAAGAAGGTGAGCTGGGGATCGACCAGCCACTGCGGCTGGCTGCGAACGTCGTAGATACCGAGGACGTCGACGAGGATGTAGTTGATCGGTCCAATGTAGTTGTTATAGAGCCAGACCCAGAGGATGAAAATAAGGGTGCAGGGATCATCGAAGGGATGAGCAACACGATTCGGTAGAACGTGGACAGCGAACCGTTCTCGACGCGATCGAGCAATACCGCTATCACCATCGGGATCAGAATCATGCCAGGGACAAAGATGCACGTGAATGTGAACGCGCGCAAGACTCCACGCCAGAAGAGTTCATCTCTGAACACCTGGCGATAGTTATCAAGTCCAATGTAGTTGGGAGCGTTTTGGTCTAGAAAGCGATCATCAGTAAAGCTGAGATTCAATGCGCTGATGATTGGCAGAATCTGCCAACCAACAAAAAAGACGATTGCTGGCAACAGGTAGGGGTACGTCTTGGCAAAGTTCAGGATCGAGCGTAACCAGGCCGCACGCGTCGGTCGGGTTTCATATTGTGATGGCGGAGCGGACGACGGAACTGACGACATGCTCAGGACCTCCGGGTAGACCTGGTTTGCCTGGGAGAAGACATTGCAGCATTCAAACGACAGGCACGACTGACGCGAACGCCAGTCGTGCCCAAAAAGAGAGCCCTTACCTGCTGGCGTTATGCCGTTGGGGTGGCCACATTTGCATCGTAGACAGCGCGCGCGGCATCCTGTGCCTTCTGCAACGCGACCTGGGCATTTGCCTCTTCGCCGGACAGGTACTTGATCCACTCGGCGCGGGCGGTATCGAACTGGAGAACGCCCAATGGTGTCGGGGCGATCGCAGCCGCGTTGCCGAGGCTGTTGAAGACAGACTTCGTCCACGGGTTGGCCGCAATGAAGTCCGGTGGGCTGGTCTCCCAGGTTGTCCACAGGGACTGGAGGATCGGCAACTGGCCGACCGGGATGGTTCCTTCATCCGGGTTACCGGTGATGGATTCCTTCCACATCTGCTCGTCATTGGCGACAGCCTGCAGGTACTCAACGGCCTTGGCCTTGTTGGCGCCATAGGTGAAGAGAACTGCTCCGGTGTCCCAGAACACTGTGCCGCCCTGTCCGTCTGCGGTCTTCGGCAGTGCGCCGAGGCCGATCAGGCTTGGGTCTCGGCCAGTTGGCCGAGAACTGGAAGCCGGCGTTCTGGTACTTGAAGTAGTACCCGACCTGCTCCGCAGCGAAGGCCTGCTCGTCCGGGGCAACGGTGTTGTCGACCGATGTCGGGTTGAGCACGTCTGGGTTGGCGAGTGGCATCATCCGCTTCATGATCTCGAGGGCCATGATGGCTGGCTCGGACGCATACTGGAAGAGACCGGTCTCCGGATCGTAGACATCCGTGCTGATCGAGTGCGTGATTGGAATAATCGAACGCCAGTCACGTGGGTCGAAGGTGATTCCGTACGGCGCCGCGCCACTGTCGACGACCTGCTGCGCAGCAGCGATCTGATCGTCCCAGGTTACTGGTGCGTTCTCGGTATCGAGACCCGCCTTCTCCAGAATTCCCTTGTTCCACATCATCACGTTGATGTCGAGGAGCAGCGGCCAGACGTAGAACTCACCGTTGTAGGTGCCCTCTGTCGTGGTGGCCGGGGCGAAGTCCTCGAAGAGGCCTGCCGGGAGATGTGGAGTCCACGGTTCGATCGTGCCACTGTTGGCGAGCGCGATCATCTCGAGGAACGGTGTCACACCACCATAGAAGTCCCATGTGCTTGTCTGCTCATTGGCCTCTTGCACGAAGCGGTCGAAACCGAAGTTCTCGGTTGGGGCCTCTTCGATGTTGACGCCCATGCTCTTCGCCGATGCGGCGGAAGCTCGGATGCAGGTTGAGCATCCACTGGTAGAAGGTGCCGGATGGGCTTCCTTCTTCAGCGGCGAATGCCGCCGGGACTGGAAGTACGTTGAGGGCCAACATGCCCACGACGTTCGCACTCAGACCGAGTGCAATGCCTCGCTGAAACACTTCGCGACGACTGAGCTTGCCGCTCAATGCATCGTTGAAGAGTTGCTTAACCTGCGTGTTCTCTGCCACAGGTGGTCCTCCTCGGCTGGTAAGGCCGTGTCATAACCCTGGATTGTCGTTGCAGCACAGCACTGCAACTGGCCTCAATTCGGGTCTGGGCATTGTATGAACGCGTTCGCGTACCGTCAACTGCCTTCTATGCAACGTGCCTAAGCTACGCAACAGACCTCCGGCATGCATTCCCTGCCTCCATCCAAATGTGTGCAGGACTCACTAAAGGTATTCGCGTGATCACATTTGCTCCCGGTTGCCTGTATCCGACTGGATCAGCGCATGCTTCGGGCAATACAAAAACGGCTCCACGCGCAATGTCAACTATGAAAGGAGTTTGGAAGATGCGATCTCGTACCTCCTGGTTGGGCAGACTTCTTGCTTGCCCTGGTCCTCTTTGGCTCGGTGAGCAATTCCATCGTCACGGCCCAGGACGCGACTCCTGAGGCCAGCCCGATCGCCGAAGCTTCCCCGGAAGGTAGTCCCGCTGCTGAAGCAAGCCCGGTCGCAGCAACATGCGAGCCGTTCGTTTCGATTACATCGGACGAGCAACGCGTCACCAACGAGGGTTTGTTCGAGTGGACCGAACCCGAGAACACCGAAGGCACCTACATCACCGGCGTGACCGGCGACCTCCAGTCGGTCAACCCGGTCTTTGTTGAATCCAGCCCCTCCCTCGACGTCGTCGGTTACGTGTTTGATTCAGTTGCTCGGCAGCGAGTCGCAGACTGGTCAGCCAGCCCCCGGCGGAGTTACCGACTACTACGAAATCGCAGCCGACTGCGTTACCTACACATTCCACCTTCGCACCGATAAGGTCTGGCACGACGGAGTCGACCTGACCGCTGCAGACGTCGACTTCACCTTCCAGGCGCTGGCCGACGAGACTCTGGCCAGCCCGTATACCGGTTCCTTCCTCGACGCCGTGACGAGCTGGTCGGTGATCGACGCGGACACTATCCAGATTGTCAGCAATGGTGTTCGGGCAGACTTCCTGCACAGCATTGCCTTCACGGCGATCATCGCCCAGCACGTCTGGCAGGATGTTCCGCGAGACCAGTGGATCGACGATCCAGGATCAACTGGTCAGGATCCAGCCCGTGTTATTGGCACCGGCCCATTCACGTTCGATTCGTGGCAGCAGGGTCAGGAAATCCGACTGCTGCGAAACGACCTTTACACTCCCCGACCAGCCTGGATCAGCGAGTTGGTCCTCCGCGTCTTTACCGATGCCGAGGCCCAGTTCAACGCCTTCCTGACTGGTGAGATTGACGATATCGCATTTGGAGCCGGAGCAGGTCCAGATCGTCAAGGATGCTGGTGAAGACTTCGTCGTCTTCGAAGGAATTCCGACGCGTGGATTCACCTATTACGAATTCAATCTCGATCAGACTCAGACGACGCTCGTTCCAGGATGTTCGAGTTCGCCAGGCACTCTTCTATGCGCTTGATCGGCAATCGGTCGTCGACAACATCCTGCTCGGATATGGCGAAGTCGCCAACGGAACCCAGCCAGTAATCAGCTACGCGTACGCACCGGACCAGATCAACACGGTCTACGGGTTCGACCCGGAAAAGGCTAAGGCACTGCTGGCAGAAGCAGGCTGGACCGATACCAATGGCGACGGCACCGTCGACAAGGACGGCGTCGAGCTTTCATTTGAACTGGTTTACGGCTCCGGCTCAGCCACGTCTCGACTCGATCGTCGCCTACTTCCAGGATGCCTGGAGCCAGATCGGCGTCAGCATGACGCCACGGGCACTTGAGTTCTCGGCCCTGATCGAGGAAACGACCACCCCGTCCGGTTGGCAAGTCGCGCTTTATGGCTTCAGCTGGGATTCCACGTTCATCCAGGACGTCATGTTCGCGTGCGACATGTATCTGGTCGGCTTCAACGACATGATGTACTGCAACCCGGATCTCGATGTTCTCGGTGAGCAGATCAAGGTGACCGTCGACGTCGACGAGCGAACCGCACTGATGATTCAGTACACGAACATCGTGAATGACGAGATGCCAATCTCGGTGCTCTGGTTCGGCCAGGACAATTCTGCGATTAGCGCCCGAGTCCAGAACGTGTTCCCAGGTCCATGGGGTGGTCTCGGAATCGAATACGTCTGGATCGCTGAATAGCAGCGGATTTCACCGGGCCGACTACGCGTAGTCGGCCCGGTGCCGTTTGACTGACGCTCCCCATGGTCAGATACGCCGCGACACGTATCCTCCTGATGATTCCGTTGTTGATCGGGGTCTCGTTCATCAGCTTCGCCCTGATGAACCTGATTCCCGGTTCGCCGGTCACCCAGACTGCGCGTAGCAATCCCAAAATCCGGCCGGAAGACATCGAACGCATCCGCGAACAGCTTGGGCTGGACCACCCCTGGCCGCAACGCTATGTGGAATGGCTGGCTGGCGTAGTTCGACTTGACTTTGGACCGTCGTTCTATAACCGCCTTCCCGTAACTGACCGAATCTGGGCGGCCCTGCCAAATACGCTTCTCCTGACGGTCTCCGCCCTCGTCTTTGCCCTGATTGTTTCCATTCCGTTGGGTGTCTACGCATCGGTCTGGCACAAACGCGCCTTTGATCGGGTGGTCAGCGTCTTGACCGTCGCGATGTATGCCATCCCGGGGTTCTGGCTCGGGTTGCTGCTGATTATTGTCTTCTCTGTGAAATCGCAGGAGTGGGATCTGTGGTGGGTTCCGCAGCTTCCATCCGGTGGCCTGTACGGTGCCAGAAGTGGTGGCGGATTCTGGGATCGGCTGGAGCATCTGATTCTGCCGACCATCACGTTGGCCAGTTTTCAGATCGGCGTCTGGACGGCCTACATCCGCTCGTCCATGCTCGAATCTCTTGGGCAGGACTATGTACGAACCGCTCGCTCGAAGGGTCTGACTGAAAATCGTGTCTTGTATGGTCACGCATTTCGTAATGCACTGCTCACTCTGGTCACGCTGGTCGGACTCTCGATTCCATCACTCTTCGGTGGGTCAATTCTGGTTGAAGCGGTGTTTTCCTGGCCGGGGATGGGACTGCTCTCGTTAGAGGCGGTCGGCCGACGTGATTACACGATGGTCCAGGCCACAACATTGCTCTTCGCATTCCTGACTATGGCCGGAAACCTGATCGCAGACCTGCTCTACGGGGTGATTGATCCACGGGTGCGCGAGTCGTGAGCGGCCCAGCATCAACGTTTACGGCATCCCAGTCTGCGCTCGAACGAAGTGGAATGCGCCGCTCCAGCGGTCTGATGCGGACAGCTGTCCGCAGATTTGCCCGTGATCCGGTCGCGATGGTGGCCCTGTTCATCTTCCTGCTGATCGTGATCTTTGCACTTTCTGCGGGTCTGATTTCGAACTGGACCGGCTTCACCCCGTATGAAAATCACCTCGCCGACAAGCTCTCGCAACCCGGTGAAAACGGTTACGTCCTCGGTTCCGATGCAAACGGTCGGGACATCCTGACCCGACTCGCCTATGCCGGTCGGGTGTCCATCACAGTCGCATTTCTTGCGACCGCGTCCGAGCTGCTCATCGGACTCACGGTCGGGCTCATCGCGGGTTATTCCAACAAATGGGTTGATTCGATTCTGATGCGCGTGGTCGACGTTCTGTTGTCGATTCCCACATTACCGTTGCTCATCCTGATTTCGACGCTTTATCGACCCGGCACGTACACGCTCGCCTTCATTCTGGCCATCGTCTTCTGGCCGTCAGATTCGCGACTGATTCGCGGAGAGGCACTGGCGCTCAAGAACCGGGAGTTCGTCCAGTCTGCGCGGGTAGCAGGCGCCTCACCGTTCCGGATCGTGACTCGCCACATCCTGCCCAACGTGTTGCCGGTCATGATCGTGCTTACCTCCCTGACAATTCCGGCGCTGATCCTGGTCGAGACATCGCTCAGCTTCGTTGGTGTGGGTATCCAGGTGCCAGATCCGTCCTGGGGCAACATGCTCGATGAGGCCCAGCGCTTCTACCGCACCAACTGGACCTACGTCTTCTTCCCGGGCGCGATGATCTTTCTGAGCGCACTCAGCCTCTACCTGATTGGCGACGGCCTCCGCGACGCATTCGACCCAAAGCAAGCTCGACGGTAGCCGCTGAGCAATCCTCGTTGCCCCAAACCAACCTCCAACCTGCAACCTTCCTCAGGCGGTAGACTGCCCCTACCGGAACGTGCCGGTCTCCACTGCGTTATCCAGGGTGAACAATGCGGATCGTCATTCTCGGTGCCGGAGATATGGGAAGCGCAATTGCGACTCCCGCAGCCGCCAATGGACACGACGTCTGCATCTGGGGCACGCAGTTCGACCAGCAGATCGTCGACCTCCTCCGTGCTGGCAAGCCCCATCCTCGACTCAACCACACACTCCCGGACGGACTGACGATCTATCAGTCTGATCAACTCGCGACAGCCTTGCACGGCGCAGATATTGTCGTGCTGGCCATCACATCTCCAGCCGTCGATTCCATCCTCGATCTGATAGCGCCGCACCTGACCCCCAACATGATCATCGTCTCGATGGCCAAGGGGCTGGTTCGATCGGCAGATGGCAAAGTACGACTGATTTCCGACCGGGTCGCGCATCGGACCGGGTGCCTGGTGGTTGGGGTCGGTGGCCCAGCCAAGGCGAACGAGGTCGGACTCGGCCTGCCGACCGCGGCGATTTTCGGCGGAACCAGTCCCTCCGCCCTGAATGCCTGTAAGGATGCGTTCGATACGCCCACCTATTCCGTCGAGGTGACAGACGATCTGATCGGCGTCGAGTTGGGGGCCGCCCTCAAGAATGCCTACGCCATCGCTGTTGGAGTCGCTTCTGGCATGGAGGAGAGCAGCGGACTACCGTACCAGAATTTCAAGGCCGCCCTGATTCAGGAAGCTGCCGTCGAATTGGCTGCCATCGTCGAGATTTGCGGCGGTCGACCAGAGACAATCTACGGCCTCGCCGGATTCGGGGACCTGGTTGTCACGGTCGCAGCAGGCCGCAACCGACTGCTCGGCGAAATGCTCGGCCGCGGCACTCCGATCGTCGATGCGCTATCGCACCTTTCGGCGACCGGATTGACGATCGAGGGATATACCGCCTGCGAACTGGGGTATCAATTGATCGTGCAGCACTCGACCGAGCCAGAGCGCTTCCCGCTCCTCGTTGCCCTCTACCGCATCCTCTACCAGGAAGCACCGGTATTCGATTCGCTTTGGGCGGCAGTTCGCGCCTGATCGGAGAACGTCCAGTTGTTGTTGGCAGGTCTCAGGGAACAGGTCATAGAGGTCGGGTTGGAAGCGCATCGGCGAGGCATTGTCCATGGCACGGCCGGTAACTTCAGCATTCGCGATGCCGAGACCGGACTGATCGCAATTTCACCCAGCGGTATGCCGTACGGAACCATGACCACTGCTGATGTTGTCATCGTGGACGACGACGCAAAGGTTCACGACGGCCACCGCCGCCCGAGTTCAGAAACGCCGATGCACACCATGATCATGAAGCACCGGCCGGATATCACCGCAATCGTCCACACCCATGCCCATTACTGCACCGTCGTCAGCACGTTCAAGCCCAATTTGCCGCCAATCCTCACTGAAACAGTCCTGGTCCTCGGCCCACGGGTGCCAGTGACCCGTTATGGCGAAACCGGCACGCCGGATCTCGGACTGAGCATCATTGAGTCGATGGATGCCGATTCCCGGGCGGTCATCATGAAGAACCACGGCCTGATCTGCTTCGGGACATCATTCGAGCAATGTCTCGTCTACGCACTCATCGCCGAGGAAGCCGCACGGGTCTATATCGATGCGTTGGCAGCCAACGGTGGCCGCGAACCGGATTTCGTCCCGGAGCATCTGATCGAGAAGATGACCACCCTTTACAAGACAAGCTACGGACAGGGCAGCTACTAGAGAAACCTCATCAACGGCAGGATCAATCTGGTTTGAACTGGTTCACACAGGCAATCAACCGCCGATTCCACTATGGGTGGGTCGTTGTCAGCGTCTCGATCTTGCTTTCGCTCCTCATGTGGGGAATCCGCTCGGCACCCAGCGTGCTGATCAAACCACTCGAGGCCGATATGGGCTGGAGTCGGGCAGAGATCTCCGCAGCGGTCGCGATCGGCCTGATCATGACCGGCTTCTCCGCCATCGGCGGTGGCGTCATGATCGACCGGGTCAGCATGCGCGCCGTCATGATTGCCATCGTGATCCTCGGCGGCTCCAGCGTGATGCTCGCGTCGCGGATGACCGAACTCTGGCACATGACCCTCCTCTGGGGAATTCTGGTCGGCATGGCAACCGGCATCTCGGGCGTTCTCGGCGCGTCGTTGGCCGCGCGCTGGTTTACCGAGCGGCGCGGTCTGGTCCAGGGCCTTCTGGGAGCAGGCACATCCGCCGGTCAGTTGATCTTCCTGCCCGTCATGACCTGGCTGGTTGTGGCCTACGGTTGGCGCGAAGCCACGCTGGTACTGGGAATCGCCGCTTTCGCGTTCCTGCCGATAATCCTGCTCTTCATGCGGGACAATCCGTCTGATGTTGGATTGTTGCCATACGGCGCGACCGAAGAACAACCCACATTTGCACGACCACCGCTCGGCTTTGTTCTAAAGCGAGTGGTTCGGGTTCCGGATTTCTGGCTGCTTGCCGGAAGCTTCTTCGTCTGCGGCGCGACCTCAAACGGATTGATCGGACAACACTTCCAGGCGCATGCCCTCGACCACGGCATGACGGCGTACGCTGCCTCAACGGCCTTCGCAGTCATGGGTGGGCTGAACTTTGTTGGCGTACTCGCGTCCGGCATTCTTACGGACCGTCACGACCCCCGCCGCCTGCTGATGATCTATTACACCTTCCGCGGCGTCTCGCTCTTTTTCCTGCCACTGCTGACTGACCTCGGCCTGACCGGACTCACGTTTTTTGCCGTGCTGTACGGACTGGACTGGATCGCTACTGTTCCTCCGACCATGTCACTCTGCGCGCAGCTCTTCGGTCGGCGCAATGTCGGTACGGTTTATGGATTCGTGTTCGGCGCGCACCAGTTTGGCGCGGCAATGGCAGCGTTCGGTGCCGGGTACATGCACGACGCGCTGGGCGACTACACCTGGGCGTTCCTGAGCGGCGGCGTTCTCTGCCTGATCGGTGGAATGCTGGCCATGCGCATCGACAAAACCGCCCGGTGGGAAGGCTCACTCGTGATGAGTGGTGCGGACTGATCGCGGATCTGAGTTTGAGTGTCAGATCAGGCGCACTCTCGTCTCGCCTACTCGACTTCTCGACTCACTTGAGACTAGTCTGCTCGTGACGTCGGCGGGTTCATTGTGCAAAGGACCCGTCGGCGTCATTTCATGTCCGCGACGTCAGATCTCGAGCCGGAAAAAGTAGTCCCCATCGCGATGATCGACGATGGCAAATCCGACGGACGTGTAGAGCGATATCGCATCAGTCCAGGTATCAGTTGTCTCGCAGACGATCGCTGAGTATCCGCGCCGCACGCCTTCCTCTACCAGTGCCCGCACCAACCGTTTGCCGATCCCCTGTCCGCGATGATCCTTTGAGACCGACATCCGCACAAGCACGCCCGTCAAATCATCCTGGCGGTGCATTGTGCCCGTTCCGGCGATTTCACCGTCAACCTCCAGCACGATCGTGTAGCCATCGAGCGGCGCGTACCAGCCAGCAAGGTTATTCAGATCAGGGTTGAGGGTTGGATCGAGTTCCCCCCAGTGATCCGCTAAGCCCGGCGAGGACAAGTGCCTTGACGGCATCCTGATCCGAAGTCCGAAACGGTCTGATCTGGGGGTCGGTCACGGTCCCGCAATGCCGGAGGTTGGGTCCGGAATCGCCCGAAAAATCGGCACACCGCGAACCACCGTTTCGAGCACGTAGTGGCGTTGGACGGCCTCCCAAAACGCAAGACCTCGATCAGCAAATGGGGCAAGCTGGCGGGTCCCGACAATATACGCCGGGCGATCCGGAGATTCGATCATCTCCACCAGCGCGTCTTCAGAGTCCGGAAACGCCCGCAACTCCTGGTCGTAAAGGTATCGATACGGCGACGGTCGGTCGGCCAGGTAGTAAAGCGCGGCCTGATCAAACGCGACGAAAATCGGCTCTTCCGGATCCGTGTGCTCCCGCAAATAGTCGGCCACGACTTCCTGATCGGCATATCCCGGGTGACCAAACAATTCACTCGTCATATCCGCTCGGGCAGACTGGGTGATAACCAGGTACGGAGTCAATAGCATCACGACACCGAAAACCGCTAGTGCGACATGGGCCGGTCTTGGAACGCGAACACGCAGATCGGCAAATGAAATCGCCATCCAGATCGCGAGCGGCGCGGCTAGCTGGATCAGGTAGTGGTACCACCAGTCACCCCCCATCGAGATCCCGAACAAGCAGCCGATAATCCAGAGTTGCAACAACCGGCGGAATGGATCGGACATGTCGATTCCTTGCGCCGCCTGCACGATGCCAAGCACGGGCTGGGTCTGGAATGCGCGAGGTCGCTGCGGAACCTTCCCACGCTCAACCTGCCGAGCCGGATTCGAGATGTGGCGTAGCAGCATGATTGCCACGATCACGGCATACAACGGCCAGATCCTCGCCGTCAGGTTCCAGAGTGCGTTGAGATGATGATCAAGCGAGCTGGTAGCGGTGCTCTGGCGAGTAAGTCGATAGGTCACCGACGCGTAAATGAACGCATCCCAACCAACCTGATACCCGTGATAGATGGCCGGCAACAAGGACCCGGCGAATCCAGCACCGACCAGACCGCCCCGACGAAGCAGCAGACGCATGAAGTTGTCGGATTCCAGTGCCATCAATGCAATGAAGCCGACGGCCACCAGCAGCATTACGACACCAGATGGTTTCAGCTGCGATGCGATACCGATCAGCAGGCCGGTCCCGACCAACCACGACCCACTCCAACGGCGCCCGAATGCAACGGTCAGCGTAAGGATCGAAAGCGCGGCCGGAAGCGCCATGAAGATTTCTGCGTTGGCCGTGAATCCCTCGATTGCTGGCGACCCCATCATCAACGCGAATGCCATGGTAGCTACGACGGCGGTGGACGAGTTTCGCCATCGGCTGACGATCACCCAGACAACAATCATGGTCAAAACGTTGACCGCCCAGGCGACGAGACGAAGATCGAGCGTGGAACCGCCGATCAGCCGGATGATCGCGCCGTAGACAATGAATATGCCTTGCGGCCGACTGATCCAGACGTCGTGGTAAAGCGTCCCGCGTCCATCGAACCATCGCTCGGCAGCGTAGGCATATCCGCCTTCATCAGAGACCATCGGCAAAAAGAAGAGGCGGTAGGTGAGGAGAAAGGAGATCAGGGAACCAAGTGGAATCCAGAAGAACGGAGATACGCGAACCCGCGCTGGCAATCGCCACCGCCACGGAGCTAACTCCATTGTGGATCTTCGCGTTCTCAAATGTTCTCGCTGCTCGTTCAGGCACACATGCGGGCTGATGCCGCTCAAGACTCAACTCAATTGAATAATACGCTGACACGGCCATGCGCGTACGGACGCTACATCACTCATCATGAGGTACGAATCGATTAGCGGTGCGGTTCCACGCTATTCGGTTGAGACGACCAATTCACCCTCGAGCAGAAACTCCCCAGAAGGCTCCGTACTGCCGGGAGATGGCTCCGCGGAAACGGCCATCCGCTGAAAACCTGGCGTCTCCCCGGCCAAACGACGAACTGCGTCTCCCTGGCTGTTGACCCGGAATGTCGGGCCAGGTTGCCAGGAATCAGAGTCGGATGTCTGCAACCAGACCTGGTAAACCTGGTCATCGTCAAGTTCCGGCAACCCGCTGACATCAATCAGGACGGTTCCATCACCAGCTGAATAGAAGACCGTCGCCCGGGCGTCTGGCGCCGTGTCCGATGTCGGGTTCAGGACAAATGCACTCGCGTTCGTCGATTGCTGTAGTTCAGCTACTTGCGCCCGAAGCGCTCGAATCTCGTCGTCCTTGGTCGATACCTGATCCCGCAGCGCCAGCGCCCACAGCAGTCCAGCGGCGGCCAGCAATCCAAGAACACCCAACAGGATCGCGGAAGAGTTCATTCGTCCAGTCGACGGAACGATTACGGCGGTCTCCGACGTTCGTTTTGGTCGTCCTGGCTTGGTGCCCGACCGAACCACCGTTACCTCTGCCGCGCTACCCTGCACATTTGTATCGGACGTGGGTGCTTTTACTGGGGCAACCTGAGGTTGATAGAGACTTGTCAGGATGTCGGCAACCGGTATCAATTGCTTCAACTCGGCCTGCAATGTTGGCGATGTGATGTATGACGCCGCGGCAAGCGCGGAATCGGCCGGGTCCATCACGCCCAGAACGTATGCGCCAGTCGATTGTTGCCATTCAAGCGACTCGGTTGCCGCTACCTCAGGATCTTCCTGCGGCTCATGGTCGTCTGGTGCTGCCGCCTGATCCGAGTCATCGGCGACCTGATCTGTCACGTGCGAATCATTGATTTCGGCGACCGCGGTTTCCTCGACGGCCTCATCGACGTTTTCAATGATTTCTTCGATGTCGTCTTCGATTTCAGGCTCATCCGTGAGGATGAGGTCGTCTCTGTCGGTCACGAGGTCCGCTCCGGCATTTGCCCGAGAATCGATTCCCGCAGACCAAGCAGACCGGTTCGCAAGGCCATTTCGATCGTGTCCACATCGGTTCGCAGTTCCTGGGCTGCAGCCACGACCGAAAGCTTGTCTCGGGTAGCCAGTCGCAGCGCATCCCGCTCCAGCTGGGTGAGCCGTCGAATGCCATCTCGCAACATGTCTCGTGTAATCTCCGACCGCCGGGCGATCAGGGGATCAGATGGATCGGGCGCAAGTTCAATTTCCGGCCCGAGCTGAAGCGACTGGATTGCCATATACGGTCTTAACCCTTCTCTGATGGGCAATTGTAGGGGACTCGGCGAGGTTTACACAGGTTTTGGGTTTGACAGCCCGCATTCCGGCTCCTATAATCCGTCCTTGGCCGTTGGGAAGCATGGCTTCTGCAGCGGCGGTTTTTTGTTCCGAATAGTCGCGTCGTAATCCGGCGCGGAGCGTGGATTACGATGCCCAAGCGAACGTACCAACCAAAGCGCATTCCGCGCCTCCGAGAACATGGATTCCTCAAGCGAATGGGAACCCGAAGTGGACGGGCCATTCTGGCCGCGCGTCGCAAGAAGGGCCGTCATAAGTTGACGGTGGCGGACGAGGGTAAATTCACACAGAACAAGTAGAACGCTCTCCGGCCGCCCAACCAGGCGGCCGGTTTTGTTTTTGGTCATCAAGCTCGGCTAACCATCAATGGATCGATCCCACCGCCTGCGTGAGGCATACGACGTCAACAAGACCCGATCGAAAGGCGCGTCCGGTGCCTGCGGACCGCTAGTCGCACGCGTCTTGCCGAATGATCTCGATCCACCCCGCAACCGCTACACCGTGATCGCTGGCAAACGCATCGGAAAATCGCACGAACGCAATCGCTGCAAACGAGTCACTCGCGAAGCACTTGCGTCATCTCGATCCCACACTAAAGCAGGGACAGGACATCGTCGTTATCGTTCGGGGCGGCATTGCCGAGCTGACTGGTCTGGATGTTGCCACACGATCACTCACCGAAATCTTCCGCAAGACCAGGCTGCTGGGCAATGGTTGAGGCTCGCCCACGGGTAAACCCGGCGCAGTGGATAGCGCTCAAGCTGATCCGCGGGTACCAGCTCATCATCTCGCCGCACATGCCGCCGACCTGCCGTTACGTTCCTAGCTGCAGCGAATACGGTTTTGAGGCAATCGAGCGGTATGGAGCCATCAAGGGATCCTGGATGGCGATCAAGCGAATTGCCCGCTGCAACCCGTTCGTCAAGGGCGGCCATGATCCCGTTCCGTAAATCGGACCTACTGGCAATACAAAAAGGTGGCCGGGATTGCCCAGGTTCCGTAGACTAGCGCAGGCATCCGTTATGTTTGCCAGCCACAATCGTTTTCCGGGTTCGGTCAGCCCCTCATCCTCGTGACCGAGCCGATCGTATGCGTCCCGCGTCCTGCGGGGGAGGCCAACACCGTTGCCGTTCGAGTTTGATTCAAGAATTCCAGTTGCTATCCCGATCTGGGATCAATATGTCAACTTTCTGGAATGGGGACTTAGTGAGATTGGCGATATCGTAGGAAGTGGTGGCATTGCCATCATCATCTTCACGATCATCGTCCGCACGCTCATCCTTCCGGTCACGGTGAAATCAATCCGCTCGATGAAATCGATGCAGGACATCCAGCCGAAGATCAAGGAACTTCAGAAGAAGCACAAGGGTGACAAGGTCAAGCTCCAGCAGGAGACTATGGCCCTGTATCAGACCTATGGCGTCAATCCGGTTGCCGGTTGTCTGCCCGCACTGATTCAGATTCCGATTTTCTTCGGTGTCTATCGTGCGATCTTGAATCTTTCCAATAGTGATACCGGCGTCTGGCACGGAAGCTTCATGTGGCTCCCGTCTTTGAGCGATGCCTGATCCCTGGAAGATCCTGCCTATTGCCGCAGGTCTCTTCCAGTTCATTCAGACGTTCATGTCCCGCCCGGCCGGGCAGGGCAAGCCGACCGATCCGCAGCAGGCCATGATGAACACAATGATGAACATCATGCCGATCACGGTCGTCCTCTTCGGTTGGACGTTCGCGTCTGGAGCGGTGCTCTACTGGGTAACCCAGAGCATCTACGGAATCGTCCAGCAGTGGTTCATCACCGGTTGGGGCAAGCTGAACGATTACGTTCCGAATTTGCCGGAAATGCCGGAGCACAAGCGACTCGGGTACAAGCCACCGCGTGATCTCGAAAACTTCGATCCATCCACATTGCCACCCAAGAAACAGGGTCCACTTGGCCGCTGGTGGTCCAAGCAGATGGAGCAGGCGCAGCAGATTTCGGAGGAGCGCAAGGGCGGTGGAGCTGCTACGGCAACTGCCGGTGCCGCATCTGCCTCTTCGGCTGCAAGCACCGCTGCAACTCCGCGGAGAACAACGACAACGACGAAATCCGAGCGGCCGTATTCCCGCAATTCCCCTAAGGGCAAAATGCTGGCCGAGCAAGCCAAACGTGAAGCCCAGGCTGAATCTGAGATCATCGATGCGGATTTTGTGGCGGCCGATGTGGTCGACGCGGACATCTCTGATAACGGTTCCAGTAACGGCACACCCGGCCGCTCGCGGCGGGCAAAGAAATAGCGATGGCTGATCGGTTCTGGCAAACGCGGTACTATCGCCCGCACCTTGGCCAATCGATCGTAGCCCCGAACACGGGAGATACCAGACAAGTCCTATGAGAAACAATGACCGTCTGACCAGCGTCGAAATTCAGGCCGTAACCGTCGATGATGCGATTCGTCTTGCCCTCGATCAACTGCAACTGGGGCGGGAGGACGTCGACATCGAGATCCTCTCCGATGCAGGATCCGAAGAAGACGAGGAAGCGCTCGTTCGCGTCACCGCCAAGGGAATGGCGTCGCAACCGGTCAATTCCAGTGGTCGCCCACAAGGTGGCGGTCGCGGACCAGCCCGAGAAGGACGAGAAAACCGCGGTGGCGATAGCCGAGGCGAACGGCGTGCCCCAGGTCCACGACGGGTACCTGGTGACCGGCCGTCGAGTCGCGGCGTCCCCCCGGCCCGGGTTGAGCGGGTTATCGATCCCAACCGGGTTGATGCTGAAGACGAAGCCCAGGTCAAGGAAATCGTCAACGAGCTCCTGACCCGTATGGGTGTGACGGCCGAGGTGATGGCCATCGACAATCCGTCGGTTCTCCCGATGACCGAGGAAGACGCACCGACTATCTTCATTGACGTTGTCGGTAACGATCTCGGAATGTTGATCGGTCGGCGCGGAGATCACCTCGCCCAATTCCAGTACCTGGTCAACCTGCTTTGCAGCAAGCAAATGACCGATGCCCGTCGTGTTGTTATCGATGTCGAGGGATATCGCACCCGCCGCGAGGAATCGCTGATCGGCCTCGCCGAGCGGGTCGCCCGGCAGGTTTCGCGAAGTAATCGCTCGATGCTGATGGAGCCGATGCCGGCAAACGAGCGACGGATCATTCATCTGAAGCTGCGCGAGCACCCAGGTGTCTACACCGAAAGCAGCGGCGAAGGACACAACCGCCGGGTCGAGGTTCTGCCGCGTGACTGAACCTCCGGAGCGACCGGCCAGTTCCGGTTCGCCGGACGCAAAGCGGAAACCGTCCCCGAACCGGGGCAATCGCAGCCGGGTGGGCACAAACAGACCGCCTGATTACGTTGTCGTCGGTCATATCTGTGCCGATATTCTGCCGGACGGCACTGCCGTCCTGGGTGGGACCGCGCTCTATTCGGCCCTGGCCGCGGCAACGCTTGGCTGGCGCACCGGCATCTTGACCCGCGGGCGCTACGACTTCGATCTTGACGGCCTCAAGATACCGGGCCTCGACTTCATCACCGACCGGATTCAGGTGATCGTTCAGGATGCTGAATGGCCGACCTGCTTCGTCAACGACTATTCGTCTGGTCGCCGACAGCAGCAGATTCAGCGCTGGGCAGGTCCGATCGACTTGCGCGGCCTTCCGCCCCAATGGCGCACCCCACGCGTTCTCCACATGGGTCCGATTGCCCAGGAGATAGACGTTCGCCAATCGACCGGTCTCAATCCGCAATTTCTCGGCATTACGCCGCAAGGCTGGATGCGGGATTGGCCCCGAGCCACCGGTGGGCGTGTCCAGAGCCTGCACCTGCGCTTGCCCCGTGAGTTTGTCAGTCAGGTCGATGGCATCGTGGTCAACGATGAGGAATTCGTCGATTCCCGCGATACGGTCGAAGCGATCGGCAAGAACGGTTACGGGATCGTTACGCTCGGCAGCGGCGGGGCGAAACTCTACTCACCCGACGGTCAGATCACCTCGCCTGGATTCAATCTGCCGCAGGTGGACCCGACTGGGGCTGGCGATGTCTTCACTGCCGCATTCTTCTATCGCATCTCGGATCCATCAGTCACTCCCGAGCAGGCGCTGGAATTTGCAAACGCCGCCGCCGGCCTATCGCTCGGCGGTATTGCCGCATCCGCGATTCCCAGTCGCCAGGCTATCAAGCGACTACTGGACCGGGTCGCCACCGAACCCTGACCGATGCCAACCGACTACGGAACCATCGCCGCCATCGCCACTGCGCCCAGGTGAGGCAGGAATCGCGGTTATCCGGGTCAGTGGACCCGAAACTGCCGCAATCGTGAGTCAAGTTGTACGCACCGGCAAGCGCGGTGGCCCTGTCTCCCTCTCTCCAGACAACACGCATACCCTGATCTACGGACGTGCCATCAATCCGGTCTCGGGTGATCTGATCGACGAGGTCATGCTCGCCTGGATGGCTGCACCGCGCTCGTTCACGACAGAGGACACCGCCGAAATCTCATGTCACGGCGGATCAGTCGCGGTTAATGCCGTCCTCCGCGCACTGCTGGCGGCCGGAGCACGACCCGCCAATCCCGGCGAATTCACGATGCGAGCGTATCTGAATGGTCGAATTGCCCTGACTGAAGCGGAAGCGGTCCTCAACGTCGTCTCCGCCCAATCTTCTGACGCACTAACCCGAGCGATCGACGATTTGCGCGGCGACCTGACCCTCCGCATTGCACCAGCCAGAGCCGCAATCATCTCCACACTCGCCTACCTGGATGCCTCAGCCGACTTCCCGGACGACGAAATCGAAGTCAGCAACGTGGCCCAGGATATTGCACACGCGATCAATGCGCTGGAATCGGTATTGGCCGGCATTCGCAGCGGTCGGCTACTCCGCGACGGGGCGACGGTGGCCCTGGTCGGTCGACCAAACGTGGGCAAGAGCAGCCTGCTCAATGCCCTCCTGCGATCAGACCGCTCGATCGTCACACCCATTGCCGGGACAACCCGGGATATCGTAAGTGAACGTGCAGTTCTCGACGGTATTGCCGTAACCCTGCTCGATACCGCCGGAATCGGAGATTCGGTCGATCCTATCGAACTGGCCGGCATTGATCGCAGCCGCAACGCGATGGATCGATCAGCTGGGATTGTCTTTGTCGTCGATGGCAGCACTGACCTGACCGCTGACGACGTCGCGATCGCCCGGACTCTGACCGCCCGCTTCGATTCCGGGGCGCTGGGCGACGTGCCAATCGTCATAGCAGTCAACAAGAGCGATCTGCCAGACCGCGCGGACATTGCGTCGATCCGCGAGCAGCTACCCGCCGGAATCCCGGCGATACCCGTTTCGGCTCAAACCGGCGATGGGCTCCACGATCTGGAGCGAGCAATTGCCGCTGCGCTACGCGGCGAACTGGCATCGACTGTTCAGCCAGCCATGCTGACCGCCCGCCAACACGCGGAACTGGATCGAGCGCTCCTCCACCTGCGAGCGGCTCAGGATGCCCTGGAATCCGGATTCCCAACCGACCTGCTCGCCACCGACGTCCGGGCAGCGAATCGGGCGATCGGAAACGTCACCGGCGAGGATATCGATGAATCGGTGCTGCTGGAGATCTTCTCGCGGTTCTGCATCGGCAAGTAGCTCGCCGGTCAGTCTCAGCCCCCGACCTCAAAGACTCGGTCGCACTCCGGCCCACGGTTTCAACTGTTCGATGGCATACCCAACCGCAAAGACACTCGCATCGTCGAATGTCCGCCCGACCACCTGTACCCCGGTCGGCACACCACGTCGCCGCGAAACCGCTCGGCACATTCAGCACCGGCATTCGACTGCAAATGTTGAACGGCACGGTCATCATGTGCTCCCACATGGTGATCTCCTCGCCGCCCACATGCACCCGCTCGGTCACGTACGAAACCCCCGCATCAAGCGCTGGCACCGACAGAGACGGCGCAAGCAGGACCTGATGCGATTCCATCAGCAATCCGACCGCGTGGTAAATCTCGCCTTCGATCGTCAGTCCTTCCAGCACCGCACCGGGGGTCATCAGTTCAGCGGTCACTTCGGCGAAGTCGATCGCGTAGTCGGTCAGCAACTCACGATGCTGTGCCATCGAATGCTGCACGGTCGGTCCGAAGATCGCCGCGTAGTGGATGCCGGACGCCTTCATGATCATCTCGCGCGTCCACGGCAAGCGTCACGTATTCGATGATCGCCCCCGCGTCCTGCGAGTCGGCTGGCCACATCGCGGAGATTCGCCAACATGTCCGGATCGACCGGGTAATCCCCCAGCGTCTCGCAGACCGCGATCTTCCATCCCTTGATTGAGCCACCCGCAAGCGGCAAATCCGCAGGCTTCGGTACCGACGCGACGTCGATCGGATGCTGACCAGCGATCAGATTCTCGAACAGCGCGGTGTCGGCCACGGTGCGGGCCATCGGACCTTCGTGGCAGTAATGATCGAGATTGAACGGGTATTCCTGCGGCACGCGACCGTACGGCGGCTTGTATCCAACCACCCCGCAGCACGACGCCGGAATCCGGATCGAACCGCCGATGTCCGAGCCACCAGCCAGCGGCGTCATCCCGGTCGCCAGTGCCGCCGCCGAGCCGCCAGACGACCCGCCGACGTCATACGCCGCATTCCAGGGATTGTGACTGACGCCCCACAGTCGCGAATGGGTCATGCCGATGCACGAAAACTCCGGGGTCCGGGTCCGGATGTGCACATACGCCCCGGCCGCCAGTGCCCGCTCGGCCAGCGGTGCCGTGCTGGTCGACATGTGGTCCTTGTAGATCAGCGAGCCATACGTGCACGGCTGACCCAGGACGCCCATCTCATCCTTGATCCCGACCGGGATACCTTCGAGTGGTCGCGGATCGGCCGACGGCGACATGTAAACCGCTTCAGCCGCCTTGGCCGAAATGCGTGCTTCGTCATCGAACCGGAACGCGACTGCTCCCACCCTCTCTTCTACCGCGTCGATTTGCGCGAGGACGGCGTCGAGGTATTCGACCGGCGAAAGCGTTTTCGACTTGAAGGCTGCAATTGCATCGATCGCGGAAAGAAAGGCCACATCGTTGGACATCAGGAATCCCTTCTCAGGCACAGAATCGCCAAGTCGGAAGGGTATCCCAACCACTCCCTACATGATCCGTGCGAGATGCTCAATTCAGCGGCGGCCGAATCCCCGCCCACGGCTTGATCCGTTCGACCGCGTAGGCAACTTCGAACACTGCTGCGTCATCAAATGGATGCCCGATGATCTGCATGCCCGTCGGAATTCCAGTCTCGGCGAATCCACTCGGCACACTCATCACCGGCGCGCGGCTGCAGATGTTGAACGGAAGCGCCATCACGTGTTCCCGGCGAGTGAGGCGTTCACCCTGCAACTCGATTCGCTCAGTCACGTATGAGACGCCTGCATCAAGTGCCGGCATCGAAATCGTCGGCGCGAGCATCACATTGAACCCGGTCATCGCCTCGCCAACGCGTGCTGTATCCCCGACTCCAGTCGCAGTCCTTCCCGCGCCGTCTCGGGAGTGATCGACTCCTCTTGCTGCTCGAGGACGTGGATCACGTAATCCGAGAGCAGCTCACGATGCTCCGCCAGCGAGACCGGGAGGTACGCCCCGTACTGCGTGGCATTGTGGATCGCAGCGGCCCGAATGATCTCTGCCCGCGTCCACGGCAGGGTGATGTATTCAATCACCGCACCCTCGTCCTGCAACCTCGCCGCCACATCCCGCAGGTTGGCCGCCACATCCGGATGCACCAGGTAGTCGCCCAGCGTTTCACAGACGGCGATCCTCCGACCCTTGATCGAGCCACCGGACAAGGGCAAGTCCGCTGGCTTCGGAATCGACGCGTGGTCGGCTGGATGTCGACCAGAGATCAGGTTCTGCAGCAGCGCGGCATCGCCAACCGAACGCGCCATCGGACCGGAATGCAGATAGGTATCGAGATGGTATGGCGGCTGGAGCGGAACCCGACCGTACGGCGGCTTGTATCCAACCACCCCGCAGCACGACGCCGGAATCCGGATCGATCCGCCCACATCCGATCCATTCGCCAGCGGAGCCATCCCTGAAATCAATGCCGCCGCCGACCCTCCCGACGAGCCACCAACATCAAAAGCCGGGTTCCAGGGATTGTGAGTGACACCCCACAAACGCGAATGGCATTGCCCGATCAGACAAAACTCGGATGTGCGAGTCCGGATGTGTGGAATTGCACCAGTTTGGAGAATTCGCTCACCGATCGGCGAGGTGTGATCGCTGATCCGATCCCTGAATACCAGCGACCCAACAGTGCACGGATCACCGGCTATCTCGGTGTCGTCCTTGATCGCGATCGGCAAGTCCTTCGAGCGGTCGAGGCACACCAGATGGAGAGGAGTAGATGGCTTCGGCGGATAGAGCGGCATCTCTCGCTCGTTCATCGAAGCGGAATGCAACCGCCCCAACCGACGACTCAACCGAATCAATACGACTCAGCAGCGCATCGAGATACTCCACCGGAGAGAGCGACCGACTTCCAAACTGGGCGAGGATTGCGACAGCGGATTGGTAAATCAGATCAGTCATGCGCTCACTCAATTCAGCTACGTTCCACGTTACCGCAGACTACCACCCTGTTCGTCGGAGAACCTCAACTGTCTGATTGTGCACAAATGCACGACTTACAAGATCCGACCTCAGCCTTGAATACCTGCGTTGAATGACTCCGTATGTGGCGCAAACCACTGACTGGTGCGGCCTATACGGTTATCCCCCGAATTTGCCAGTACGCATGGCATATAATGTCGGACGTCAAGAAAACCTCTTGGAATCGAATGTCTGTGCCTACCAGCGGACCAGTGCCGCGAAGGAGTCCCCGTGCGCTCGCGCATCCTCGCCTTTTTCGTCGCGTTCACGTTACTTCTCGGCAATATCGCCTGGATCTCCCCGATTGGATCCGTCTCCGCCGCTCCCGCACTCAAATCAATCAGCGCATCCGGGACGATCACCGGCGGCGGTAACATCACCGTCAAGGTCACCCTGACCGAAGCCGCCCCAACCGGCGGCACGGTCGTCAAGCTGAAATCCAATCGCCCGTCGATTATCCCGATTCCTGCCACGGTCACCGTTCCCAAGGGCAAGACCGAGATAACCATGCCGCCGGTACTCACCAAGGCATCCCGGACAACTGCACCGGTCACCTTGACCGCAACGCTTGGCAGCGTCTCGAAAACCAAGGATGTTCTCGTCAAGGCGCCGATCGTCTCCGGTGTCAGCGGAATCAAGTCTGTCAATGGCGGCAGCACCAATGAGGTCACCTATCGCTCGAACGCGAAGGCCGGCGTCGGTGGCATGCCAATCGAGATCAAGGTCAGTCGACCCAGCCTGGTCACTGTCCTGACCGCCAATCCGAAAGTGCTTGAAGGCCAAACGACCGTCGTAATCCGCTACCAGGTCGGTAACGTGCCGGGCTCAACGACATTCACAATTACGGCCTGGCAACTGACAATGGCGTCGACAACATCCCGCCAGACGCACGCCCGAAATCGGTCAGCCATGCGGTAACCATCCAGCCGAACTGCGGCCACAGCCACGCACCCGACCAGAACTCCAACCGTCACCAGAACTGCAACGGCAACCAACACAGCCGTTCCGCCAACCGCAACCAACACTGCTACGGCATCGAACACAGTCGCTCCGCCGACCAACACCAGCACAGCGACCTCAACAAACACCGTGGTCGCCGCCAACACTAACAGCTACTGGAACGGCCACGACTGGATCATGCCACCCTGTCCATTGGTTGCCAATACCTCCAGGACAACAACTTCAACTGGAGCGGGTACCAGATCGGCGTCTCGTACTACTTCAACCTGGCGAAACCGTCTACATCTCCAGCTCTATCCCCTTTGATCTCGATGCCTCCGGACCCTCCGGAAACACTCCAGCAGCTGGTCAACTACTTCTACGCCTACCAGTTCACCGCTGTCGGGCTACCACGCAGGTCTATGGCTATTCGCCACATGCCCGATCAACCTCTCGCGAATTGGGCCATCAACTGCTCCAACGATGGCACCATCCCGGCGACAGTCGTGCCGGCCTCCCCCACCGCCTCGGCCACCAGCACAGGAGCGACCTCCACAAGCACGCCAACGGCAACCGCCACGACTGGATCTGCCACCCTGTCCATCGGTTGCCAATACCTCCAGGACAACAACTTCAACTGGAGCGGGTACCAGATCGGCGTCTCGTACTACTTCAACGCCGGGGAAACGGTCTACATCTCCAGCTCTATTCCCTTTGATCTGGACGCCGAAGGACCCTCCGGAAACATCCAGCAGCTGGTCAACTACTTCTACGCCTACCAGTTCACCGCTACGGGCTACCACCATGTCTATGGTTACTCGCCCATGCCGGATCAACCGCTTGCGAACTGGGCCATCAACTGCTCCAACGATGGCACCATCCCGCCAACGGTCGTACCGGGAAATCCCACCGCTACCACTACAGGTGTGGCGGCAACTGCGACCGAGACCAACACGGCCGTGCCTCCTACCCAGACACCAACCGCTACGTCTGGCGCAATCACCCTGTCGTTCGCCTGCAATTACGTGCAGACCGAGAGCTACTACGACGGGATTCTGTACGGCGGCAATGCAGCCGGCTACTTCCTTCCGGGGGAAACGGTCTACATCTACGGCTCCAAACCGTTTGATTTCTCTGACAACGAGCCATCGCCTGTTACGGCTACAGGGGTCTACTCGTACGCCTACACATTCGCGGCCGATGATCACTACTCACTGACCTGGAACACGCCGGACTACTCCGATGCCCAGTGGTCAGTAGGCTGCTCAAACGATGGCACCACTCCCCCACCGGTCGCTCCGGAACCGACTCAAACGCCAACTCCGGTTCCGACCGCGACCGTGCCGCAAGCGTCCTGGGGATGTAGGCACTGAACGATCCTATGACACTCGACGTGGAGCCTCTCCACTTGGGTGACACTGGAAATCGGGGACGTTGTAACCATCGGCACCGCGTCGTACCCGGTCTGGGTCAAGTTCGGGTCCGGCCACTTCGATCAGCAGGGTGAACTCAGTTACACCTACCGATTACCGCTCCCGGTCAATACCTGGTCGAGTACAGCACGGTAGCCAGGAAGACACCCCCTGGATGTCTCTTGCGGCCTCGGCAGCTAATCAACATCGCAAGCCGCTACATCAGAATTCGCCAGAACGGAGCCGGGACACATGTCCCGGCTCCGTTCACTGCTGATTGGACCCGCACCGGCAGCCGAACGCTCGATGCTCGGACGATCCAGTACCGCGCCCTGATCAATCTCCGCAGCATGCTGATCCGTTGACCCGGCGAACCCGGACCAGTAAGGCTCCTGGATCATATCTTCCTCGCTGAAGCTGATCCCTCCCAAACCCTTGCTCTATACGCGTTCAGATGGCATAATCAACCCTTGTGCGGTGAATCCACCGCCCTTTTTGTGTGCAACCAATTCCGGCTTGGCCGACTAGAGGACTTACCGACATGTCTCGACGATGCGCAATCAGCGGCAAGACGACTACCTTTGGTCGCAACGTTTCCTTCTCGAAGAAGCGAACCAACCGCCGGTTTGAAGCCAACATCCACTACAAGAATCTCTACGTGCCGGAACTGGGCGTCAGCATCCGCTGCCAGCTCAGCACCCACGCCATCCGCTGCATCGACAAGATGGGCCTCGCCGCCTATCTCAAGTCGCAGGACAAAACCCTCCGCGACCTCATCTAGTCGCTACACAGATCAGAATTCACATGACCCGGTCGAGTTTCGACCGGGTCATTTTGTTGCCCCCGAAACCGAACATGCTTCACCCTACAACAAGCCTAAAACGCACATCGCATTGACGACTGTGCTGATACTGGGTATCATCTGGGGCGTTGATGACCTGGAGGTCTCCTGCCCTATGCCTACCTATGATTTTCGATGCCCCTCCTGCCAGACGATGTTCGAGGAGAAACGCTCATTCGCCCGTGCCGATGATGCGGCGATCTGTCCGTCCTGCGGCGGGGATCGCTCCGCCAAGGTCATTTCCGGAGCCGCGTTCTACTCTCCCGGTACCGCCGCCAAATCACTGCTCGATCCCGGTTCGCGCCAGAAGGCATCCTGCACCCGCAGCCCACAGCTCCGGTTGTCCGTGCTGCTCGCCCCGAAAACCAGTCAGCAGCGGGACTCAGGCATGAGCGACGCCACACAGAAACTCAGCCCGGACCAACATCGCGAGATCGCGGCCGATCAAATCGCCGTCGTTCACCTCGCGATCGTGACCGTCTCGGACAGTCGCACGCCTGAAACCGACACCAACATGCAGTACCTGAAACCGGCGATCGAATCGCTCGGTCATGTCGTCGCTGGTTACGAGTTGATCAAGGACGAGCCCGACCAGGTCGAGTCCGTCCTGAACCGGTTTGCCGAGTCCGACGCTCGACTGATTCTGTTCAACGGCGGCACCGGTATTGCCCCCCGAGACACGACCTACGACGTCCTCGCCCGCCTGATCGAAAAACCGATGCCCGGATTCGGCGAAATCTTCCGGATGCTCAGTTATGAGCAGGTCGGTGCCGCCGCCATGCTTTCCCGCGCAACGGCCGGCGTCTATCGCGGCAAGCTGGTCATTTCGACACCAGGCTCAAACGCTGCCGTCCGCCTCGCCTGGGAAAAACTGATCGCGCCCGAGCTCCAGCATCTCGCCTGGGAGGTCGTTCGATGAGTGGTCTCGCCTGCCCGACTCCAGCCCCGCACGCCCATCAGGACGTTCCGGGTCCAGACTGGATCGAGGCAATCCTGGGTCAGCTCCACCGGGACGGCAACCGGATAACCAAACCGCGTCAGGCCGTATTGCACTGGATTGCTGTTCGGGAAACCCCATTTACCGCAGAAGATGTCGTGGCCGAGATCGATCAATCCCTGGTTTCCGGAAGCCGGGCGACGATCTATCGGTTCCTGCTCTGGCTGCGGGAGCAAGGTTGGTTGGCACGCGTGCACCGGACCGACCGCGACCATGCCCTCGTCCGCCAGTTACCAGGCCACCATCAGGTGGTTTGCGTGGAATGCGGCGACACCCTGGTTATCGGTGGCTGCGATCTGACCCCACTTATCGGGCAATCGCTGCAGGGGACCGGCTTTTCGGTCCAGAGCCACCAACTCGAAATCTACGGTCGATGCCGGGATTGTGCCTGAACGCACAATCGTGATCGCCACACCTGTCTGAATCCGAATCGATTTTGACTACTTCCCAGACACGGAGGTCTCTATTGTGCTGACACATCTTTGGCGAGCCGGATCGCTTGCCCTGGTCCTGCTCGTATCGCTTGCCCAAGGTCCGTTCTCTGGTCCCGCCAGCGCCCAGGATTCCGACCCGCTCAAGGTCGTGGTTACATTCAGCATCCTTGGCGATGTGGTCCAGAACGTTGCCGGTGACGCAATCGACCTGACCGTGATTGTTGGCGCAGATGGCGACGCGCACACATTCGAGCCGAAACCGGAGCAAATTGGCGCCCTGGCCGACGCCGACATCATCATCGAGAACGGAGTCGGGTTCGAGACCTGGCTGGACGATATGTACGAAGCGTCCGGATCAACTGCAACCCGCGTGGCCGTCTCCGATGGTCTGGAATTGCTCGAGTTCGGCGGTCATGACGAGGACGAGCATGACGAAGGTGAACACGACGAAGAGGATGAAGTTCATACAAGCGACGATGGACACGATCACGGTGAGCACGATCCCCACATTTGGCACGATGTCCAGAACGTGATCCATGCAACTGGTCTGATTCGGGACGCGCTGATTGCCGCCGATCCAGCCAATACCGATGCCTACACCGCCAACGCGGCCGCCTACGTGACCCAGTTGACCGATCTCGACTCCGCGATCAAGGCGATGGTCGAGACACTCCCGATCGAACAGCGCATTCTGGTCACGTCGCACGATGCGCTCGGCTATTTTGCCCACGCGTACGGATTCACCATTGCCGGGTCCGCCCTCGGCTCGCTTTCGACCGAAGCAGCCGATCCATCCGCTGGGGAAATCGCCGACCTGATTGAGGCGATCAAGTCCACGGGTGTTCCGGCGATCTTTGCCGAGAATGTCGAGAACAATGACCTGATGGAGCAAATCGCCCGCGATGCCGGAGTCGAACTCGCCCCAACGCTTTACACCGACGCGCTCAGCAATGCCGATGGACCCGCATCGACCTACATCGCGCTGATGACGTATAACGCCAGCACGATTGTGACCGCTCTCGGGGGTACCGCTTCCTGATCCCATGATGACCCTGCCCTATCGCCGCGAGCCTTGCCATGGAGAGACTGTCCCTGGCGAGGCCGCGCTGACCATCACCAAACTAACCGTAACGATGCCGGGCGATGATCGACTCGCACTGGATGATGTTTCACTGACGGTGCCAATCGGAGCCAGAGTTGCCCTGGTTGGCCCCAATGGCGCAGGCAAATCGACACTGCTCAAATCGATTGTCGGCCTGCTCCGACCGCGTTCCGGAGAAATCAAGGTGTTCGGAATGCCCGTCGGATCGTGCCTGCATCAGGTCGCGTATCTACCGCAGCGCGGCGAGATCGACTGGCAGTTCCCGATGACGTTGCGGACGCTCGTTGGAACCGGGCGCTACGTCCATCTCGGTTGGCTCAGGCGACCAAGCCCACATGATCAGAAGCTGGTGCAGCGGGAGATCGATCGACTTATGCTCACCGATCTCGCTGACCGGCAGATTGGACAACTCTCGGGTGGGCAGCAACAGCGGGCACTCCTCGCCAGAGCGCTGGTCCAGGGCGCGAATCTGCTCTTGCTCGATGAGCCTATGAACGCCGTCGATGCTGAAACGCGCCACATCCTGACCCACGTGCTCGACGATCTTCGCGCGGAGGGCAAGACCGCAATAATCGCCACGCACGACATCAGCCGAATCGAGAGCGATTACGACGACGTGCTCTACCTGGCCGATGGTCATCAGGTATCCGCCGAAGAAGCGATGACCGACGTGCTCGATCACCACCACACATGATCGACTGGCTTACAGATCCGTTCCAATACCACTTCATGCTCAATGGCCTGATCGCCGCTGTTCTGGTTGGGATCACCTGCGCAACGTTGGGTTCGTACGTCGTACTGCGTCGCATGGCGTTTATCGGTGATGCCCTTGCTCACACAACACTTCCCGGACTGGTCGTCGCCTATCTGCAAGGCTGGAGTCTCTTCGGTGGCGCGGTGGTGGCTGGCGTGCTTACGGCGCTGGGAATCGGCTGGCTATCGAAACGGGCCGACGTACGTGAGGACACTGCGATTGGCATTGTCTTCACCGGCATGTTCGCGTTCGGCATTCTGCTGATCAGTACCCAGCAATCGTTCCGCGATCTGACCCACATGCTTTTCGGCAACATCCTCGGGGTGACCGATGACGAACTCTGGTTGATCGCCGGGATCACGGTCGTGGTCGTGGCATCACTCGCACTCTTCCACAAGGAGCTCGAACTAACCTCAGTCGATCCGGTTTATGCGGATGTGATCGGACTGCGGACCAGTCTGGTTCGGTATGGCCTGCTGGTGCTCCTGGCTCTGGCGACGGTTGCCGGCATTCAGGCGGTGGGAGTAGTGCTGACCAGCGCGATGCTGATTACCCCGGCCGCGACTGCGTCGTTGCTGACCAACCGGTTGCCGAAAATGATGATGCTCTCGACCGTGATCGCTGTGATTTCCGGGATCTCGGGTCTTTACATCTCGTACTACGCGAACTACTCGTCAGGCGCATCGATCGTCTTGACCGCGACCGGCTTCTTCTTGCTGGCCTGGCTCTGGCGGACCATCTGGGTCGATCGCGGTTTGGGCTGATCCTGTCGCCTTGATCGGCTTCGGAGCCGACTTTTTGGCTGCAGCAGCCTTGACCGCTTTCTTCTCCTTGTATCGGAGATAGCCCAACCAGGCTCCTGCCGCGATAACGATGATCCCGATCCCGATCCACAGGATCTGATCCATCACCTTGTCCATGAAGGACTTGTCAGCCGAGTACAAAACCGAGGTGAAACTGGCCTGGGAAAGTTCTCCATCGGCCGCGTCAGGGTCCGTCTCGAATTCAACGACCATTGCCCGGCCGTTGTTTGAGAGCTGCTCTCCGGAGGTGCTCTCCATGGTCAGGATTTGCAGGTCGTAATCAGATCGGTGAGATTCGTAGTCGTTACGAATCAAAAGCTGGTGCGGCAGGCCATCATCCGGAATCGCTACATCGACTTCTACCATCAGCGGCTGCGAGAGCAGCACCAGGTCCGGTTGCCCAACCCACGAAGCGTGGGCGGTCTCACCATTGACCGGAATCGTGGTCAGCGCATCAAGTGAGAGGGAAATTTCAGGCGCCCACGTATTCTCTATCCAGACGTTAAGTTCGGGATCAGACATCTGGCCATCGCCATCGAGGTCAATCTGGGCGACGATCTCGTCCCGGATCAAGATCCCGGCAAAAATCGCGAACTTCACCGCCATCGAGCGCGGCTGGATCTCAACCGATGTTGAGTGATGCACGCCGTCTGGCGAGTGGGCAGCAACAGGCCTTGTGCCGATAGCGATCAGAAGCAGGAAAAGGAGGGCATAGCGTCGCAGGGTCTAATCCTCCGCTACGCCGGGATTGACGACTGAGTGCAACCGAGTGACGAACTCGGGTGGCGATTCCCAGTAGCGGGCATTGGCCAGCACGGTCCGGGGATTGCCATCGAGTAATGCTTCGGCGAGTACGGCTTCGATCACTCGACCATCGTCAAGCGTGACCGTCACCAGATCGCCGTCGACTTCTTCGCCGAGCCCGACCGCGATGCCCCAGATTTGATCGCCAGCAACCGAGGCAAAATGCTCTGAAACCGATGAATCGGGCGCAACCCAACCGCGGGCAATGAACATGGCCGCCGGAAAGGCAGATCGAATCCCGATCGGCTCCATGAGTTCGCCGGAGTAAAAAGCAACCTGTGGCACTGGTAGTTATCCCGTTTCATGCGGAGAATTCAACTTTCGACAATTCTAGCTGTATCCGAGCGTGGCCAACTCGCTCCATCACGTTCGACCGTGTTGGCGGTACCCTATTGCCAGCGCCGTTCGGAAACGAACTTGAGCAACTGGCGAGACAGATGAGCACCGGCACGCTGCCAACTCCAGATGAAAACGTAGCCGAACGGTGAGATTCGACCCTCGGCTTCCGGTCCCCCTGACGTCGTTTCTCGGTCGGGAACGCGAGGTGGCCGCGATCGCCGGAATGCTTCGCAATCCAGGGATTCGGCTGCTCACCCTTACCGGACCTGGTGGTGTGGGAAAGACCAGAATCGCGATAGAGGTTGCTCGCGAACTAGCCGAAACGACGTTCGATCAAGTGGCATTCATTCCCCTTGCCCCGGTTGCTGATCCCGACCTGGTCGCATACGCAATCGGGAAAGCGCTCGGAATTCGAGACGCCAACGCGGAGGTGTTTCGGCCATCGGTCAGCGGCTATCGCCGATGAGCGACCGCTCCTGCTCATCCTCGACAACCTTGAACACCTGCTGGACGTCGCCCCGGTCCTGGCTCGATTGCTTCTGGAAGCCCCGACCATCGCGATGCTCGTGACGAGCCGGGCAGTCCTCCGAATTTCCGGCGAACACCTCTACCCGATCGCTCCCATGAGCCTCCCCGCTGCGGGCGCGGACGCTGACTGCCGCTTCCTTGCGTTCGTCGGAGGCGGTTGCACTCTTCGTTGCCCGGGCCAGAGCAGCTGACGCTTCGTTCACCCTGACAGACCAGAACGCTCAGTCAATCGCTACCATCTGCCGACGTCTCGATGGACTGCCACTTGCGGTCGAACTAGCTGCAGCGCGAGTCCGGACCATGCCACCGGAAATGTTGACCGCTGGCCTGGATAGTCGCTGGGCGCTCCTGGCCGGAGGAGCGCGCGACCAACCAGAGCGCCTGCGAACCATGCGGGATGCAATCGCGTGGAGTTACGACCTTTTGCCCGGCGATGAGCAGGACATCTTCGATCAACTCGCGATTTTTGCAGGTGGATTTTCTCTGGCGGCCGCATCCGCCGTGACCCGCGTGCCGGCAGGTGACCTGCTTCTGGCGATCGCGAATCTCGTCGACGCGAGCCTGATTCGGCCGATTGCGAGCCTGGACGGATCCCCGTCGTTCGAAATGCTCGAGTCGATTCGCGAGTTCGGTCAGGCAGTCGTCTCGCCGAGGCAGGCAAGGATTCGGACACGCGAGATCGCCACCTGGATTGGACAATTTCCTTCGCGGCATCGCTCTGGTCGTGGAGGAACTGGACGCCGGTCGACCAGAAATCGTCAAGGTCGAAGACGACAATCGAGCCAACTTCCGCCTTGCGTTGCAGTGGGCATTCGAGTCTCTGGACGCGACATGCCGACGCCGCTAAGTTGATCAGTTTGCTAGGGCGATTACTGGATACTGCAAGGTCAGTTCACCGAGGGGCGAGCGAACATAGCCCGAGCCCTTTCCCGACTCAATTGACGACCCACCGGGTGCGTTTCGACCTCCTATACGTTGGCTCGGGACTCGCCGACTTTCAGGGAGACAATGACGAGGCGCTCCGCCTGGGTACCGAGTGCACGGAGGTCGCGCAAGGAATTGGGGACGACCTGCACTTGTCCCGCGCATTCTTCATACTCAGTCAGGTATCCAGCACGAAGTGAGCGTCGACGATCGGGCGATTGCAGAGGCGACCGCATCGCTGGAAGCCGCCGAGCGAACCGGTCATACCGAGTGCATCGGATTCGCGTGTATACAGATCGGCTTCAACTCCGTAAGCCTCGGTCTGCACGAGCAAGCAATCATCAACCTGGAACGAGCATACAAGCTTTTCTCGGACGTTGATGACTACTGGGGAGGAATGAACGCTGCGGTCAATCTTGGCTACGCGCTGCACTTACGTGGAAACACGAGTCGAGCGGCCGAATTGTTTGTCAGGACGCTAGAGCTTTCCGCCCCGATCAGCAATCTGTGGGGGAGTCGCCAAGGGGCTGATCGGCCTGGCGGCAGTCTGCGCTCGAAACAACCTACCCTCACGAAGCGGCCAGGATGCTCGGTGCCGCTGCTGCAATTGCCAGGCGTCTCGGAATCTTCCTGAACCAGGAGTTCTCAACGATCTGCGCGAGGAAGCCGGGAAAGCCAGCCGTCAATTGTCCGGATCTGATGTCTGGAGAGCGGAGTTTGCGGCAGGCCTGCACGCTACCCCCGAATGAAGTTCTGGACGAGGCTCATGCGGCCGCGGAGCATTTGGTCACCGAAGACACGTCCAGAGTCAGCCAGATGACGACGGTCGGCTTGACCACCCGCGAACAAGAGGTGTTGCGGCTCCTTGTTGCCGGCAAATCGAATCCGGAAATCGCCGAGGAACTCTTCATACTCGTGGAACGGCGAGAACCCACGTCGCCAACATTCTGGGCAAGTTGGGGGTTCGGTCGAGGACAGAGGCGGCCGATCTCGCGCATCGGATCGGCCTGGTCTTAGTGATTACGTAGACGACCCTTCAAACGCAGTTCTGCCACCTTACAGATGTGCCAACTCAGCGCGAGATAGATGCTCGTTCTGTACCCAAATCGAGGGTACGGAACGAACTCACGTGAAGGAGATGGCAGATGTCTGCCCTGGCTACAGCACCCCGAATCGTTACTTCCGACGGCCATTGATGACCTGAGGGAATCCTTGTTTGGCACCGTCACAGTGCCCGGCGACCCGGTTATGACCATGCCCGGGCCGTCTGGAATGGCATGATCGACCGCTATCCGGCCGCGATCATCCACTGCGCGACCACTGCCGATGTTGTCACGGCAATCGCATTCGCCCGCAAGCTTGATTTGCCGATAGCAGTTCGCGGTGGCGGACATCAGGTAGCCGGGTATGGCACATGTGAAGGCGGGGTCGTGATCGACCTATCTCCGATGAAGGGCATCGAGTCGACCCTGGGAAGAAGATCGCGCGGGTCGGTGGCGGGTGCCTCTGGCGCGAAGCCGATGCCGCGACCAGGTATACGGATTTGCCATGCGCCCGCAGGCGTCGATCAACCTGCGTCGCCGGATCGACACTAAGCGGTGGATTCGGATGGCTCCGGGCGAAGTTCGGTCTGGCCTGCGACAACCTGATCGCGGCCGAAGTTGTGACTGCGTCGGGTGATGTCATTCGTGCAGGTTTGACGCCGGACGAGGATGCAGACCTGCTCTGGGGGCTGCGCGGTGGCGGCGGAAATTTCGGCGTAGTGACGAGCATGACATTCCAGCTACACGAGATTGGTACAGAACTCTATACCGCGCTCGTATTCCTGCCCGGCGAGGGTCAGCAAGTAGATGATGCACTCCGCTTCTATTGCAAGTTCTGCGGGAGCAGCGCCCGACGAGGTTAGCACGCTGTCCGCGGTCGGCAAGTTTCCGGACAACGGGCATTACCCGGACGAGCTGGTCGGGCTTCCATTCGTAGCAATCGCAGCGGTGTATGCGGGACCAGCCGATTTGGGCGAGCAAGTCCTGAAGCCGATCCGAGATTTCGGAACTCCCTACATCGACATAAGCGGTGTGATGCCGTACGTAGGCATCCAGCAACTATTTGATGCGGAGTTCCCTGATGGTAAGCGGTATTACTGGAAGTCAGTAAATCTCCCGACCGTGAGTGATGAGATCATCGCGAAGATTTCGGAGCATGCCCGAGCTCAAGTGAGCATCGACAGCACGACTGACCTTTGGCACATCGGAGGAGCGGTACGTCGAGCAAATCCGGACTCGTCCTATAACGGTCGCGACATCGAAGTCATGGTTAACTTCGAGGCAAATTGGTACGACACAGTCGATGACGATGCCAATCGCAATTGGGTTCGTACTGCGGTAGCCGATCTGGAGCAGTTCTCCGATGGCAGTCGGTATCTGAACTTCGCCGGTACGGAGGACGAAAGCGGATCACTCGTCAAGGATGCATTCGGCACGAGTTGGAACCGATTGTTGGAGCTTAAGAATCGTTACGATCCTGCCAATGTTTTTCGGTTCAATCAGAACATTTCCGAACCGAAATCAGTTGTCGATCACTGGCAACGGTAGTGTCTGCCGAGAGAGGGGAGTCCGATTGCGGGCTCCCCTCTTCTGTGTTTCACCGATTACGTGATTCCACCGATGATCGGATTGCCCCTCCTGATAGTGCAATCAGGATATGGATTGCAGGGAGGCAACTCGATGAATGATCAGGCAGAGCGAATCGGACGACGGGCAGCATTGGCAGTCCTCATGGGAACTTTGCTCTCGAGCGCACGAAGAAAGCATCGGCGCAACCCCTGGATGACACTTCGCTCGACTACTACGTTGGGCGACGATGTTACTGGCGCCGTGGACGCCGCGTCTGCGTGACCATCATCCGACCATGATCAGCAGGCTAGAACGGTGGCGGCGCAACGGCGAACGAGCGCAGCGGTGGATCGATCGGCGCATCCTTGGCCATGATCTGAACCCGGAACCGGCCGAGTCCGCCCGGATCGATCAGTCGCATCACAACGGCCTGTGTCGCGAGGTACTCGTCCATCCGCATTGCTGGGTCCTGCTGCATCGCCATCAGGTGATCTCCAAGACCGAGTGAAGCCAGCATTGCCCCTTGCGTCGTCAGGCCAGCATGGGTCAAACCGTTTGCCAGCCCCGCCCGCCCCAATGCACTGAAATCGACGTGGATCGTCAGGTCCTGCTCGCCGATCCGGATGAATGGGTCGTCGGTAACCGTGTGGCCGAAATAGCCACGCAGCGTTCCGGTCAAGCGGTGATCACGATAGAGCTCAGTCGCCTCGTACCCGTAGTCGATGATGATCGAATAGCCTCGCTGCAATCGGGAGGTCGCGTCGCTGAACCAGGCCGTGGCCGCCGGTGAGACGTCGTAGATGCCCCCGTCAACCGGGATCACTCCGCCATCCACCAGTTGCTCGACGCACTCCTCCCCTCCAGAGGAGAGATCACCAGATTCGAACCTGTATCCGTCCCCGCTCTTGACCACCCAGTGCTCCACGAACTGGCCCTCTCTGAATTCGAGTCGATGGGCAGGGAATGCGTCAGCCACTTCGTTGGCCAGAATCACGCCGGTGATCGGTTTGAGTACGCCCTCAGATTCGTCGACGATCTTGTCGACCAGCCCGACTTCGCGAAATGCAGCCAGTGCATCGACCTGTCGGTGGAGGTTGCGCTCGACGAGGTGGTATCGGACCGCGTCGAAACATCCAGATGAGGTGTCGTCGATCCCGGCCAGAATGTCGTAGGCAAGTCCCCCAACTCCGGAACCGTATTCACGCACGGCGAATTCAGCAGGCGATCCCAGTCGCTCCCAGCACTCGACCACCTGGCGAGCAAGCGTGATTCCGAAGAGCGGGCTGGCCTCGGGCGACGTCAGGAAGTCGCCACCTCGCCCCGGCTTACGTTCAGCAGAGAGGTAGTACCCGGTTTCGGGGTGATAGAGCGCGAACTCCATGAACTCCGCAAGTGTGATGCGATCGTGGCCTGGAAGCGAAGTGATCATGCCAAAAGTGTAGAGCTTGCCGACGCCTCCACGAGGACGTTTCTGGATGTTGTGCAAAGGAGATGGTCGGGAGTCCGTACCTCGTAATCCAGCGCGCCGCTAAGAGTCCGGTGCAGAAGCATGGCCAAAAACTCGTCGGGGTTCACGATCAATGGCCGCGCGCAATTGTGCGCGGCCATTGATTTTCGTAACGTCACTTACTACTGGAAGGTTAGCCCTCAAGCAATAGGGTGGTCGGGTCCTCGGCGAGTTCCTTGAGGCGCACCAGGAAGCGAACTGCCTCGCTGCCATCGACAATCCGGTGGTCGTAGCTGAGCGCCACGTACATCATCGGTCGGATCACCACTTCACCATTGACGGCAATCGGGCGCTGCTGGATCGCGTGCATACCGAGAATGCCGACTTGCGGTGTGTTCAGGATCGGCGTGGAAAGCAGCGAGCCATAAATCCCGCCGTTGGTAATCGTGAACGTGCCGCCGGTCAGGTCCGAAATCTCGAGTTTGCCGTCGCGTGCCTTGGTCGCCAGTTCACCAATCGACTTCTCGATCTCGGCAAAGGACTTGCGATCGGCGTCGCGGACAACCGGTACGACCAGTCCCTCCTCCGTACCGACGGCCACGCCGATGTCGTAATAGTGCTTGAGCACCATTTCGTCGCCCTGGATTTCGGCGTTAACCCTCGGGAATGCCTTCAGCGCTCCCACAGCCGCTTTGGTGAAGAACGACATGAAGCCGAGTCCCACGCCATGCTTCTCCTTGAAGCTGTCCTTGCGCGCGGCCCGCAGCGCCATGATCGCGGTCATGTCGACTTCGTTGAAGGTAGTCAGCATCGCAGCCGTCTGCTGCGCTTCGACCAACCGAGTAGCAATTGTCTGCCGACGGCGAGACATCCGGACCCGCTCTTCACGCGGATCGGCGGATGCAGGTGCAGCGGCTACAGGCGCTGGGGCGGGAGTTGGAGCCACAGGTGTCTGGGCAGTTGGCGCAGGAGCCACTGCTGGAGTCGTCAGCTTCTGGGCTGCCGCGGCGAGGACGTCCTCGCGGGTTACCCGTCCGCCCGGACCAGTTCCCACCACCTCGTTCAAATCAACATTATGTTCACCCGCCATCATCCGGACGGCGGGAGCGGCACGACCACCATCTGCGGCGGCGGCTGGCGCCTCGACGGCAACGGGCGCTGGTACTGGTTCTGACGCGGCGGCGGCAGGAGCCGGAATCTCGACCACAGTTTCCTGGCGCGCTGAACCATTGCTGGCCGACGCTCCGGTTCCCTCGGCTACTGTTCCCAGCAACTCTCCGACTGTGACGACGTCGCCTTCGCCGCGCTCGATCTTGCCGAGCACACCGTCTTCGGGCGCGGTTACGTCCAGATTGACCTTATCGGTTTCGAGTTCAACTACGGTCTCACCGCGGCTAACCGAATCACCTTCACTTTTGAGCCACTGACCAACCACCGCATCGACGAGGGACTCGCCCAATGGTGGCACACGGATCTCGACCGGCATTCCCTTTGACTCCTCTATAGCTACCCGTTCCGTTCGTGGATCCGGTTATTTCTTGCGCTTCGTACCGGCAACGACGGGTTCGGATGTCTCGGCCGACTTGCTGCTGTTTCGGGTTGTGCCGTTGCTGCGTCCGTTGGAACTCTCCATTCCGGCAAACGCGGCCCCAACGATTCGTGCCTGTTCCTCATTATGTGTATACAGCGAACCCTCTGCAGGACTGGCCCGTTCTGGCCGTCCGACATATCGGATCGGGGTATCGCCACCGGTCAGCTCACGCAACCGAGGCTCCATGAACGACCAGGCACCCATGTTCTTCGGCTCTTCCTGCAGCCAGACGATTTCGCGAGCGTTCGGGTAGTTTGCGAGCGCAGTTCGGATCGCGGTGTTCTGGAACGGAGCGAGCTGCTCCACGCGGACGATTGCAACATTGTCCGCTTGCTCCCGCAACGGGCTTGCCTGCAGATCGACCGCAACCTTGCCGCTGCAGAGGACGACTCGGGCTACCTTGTCCTGATGCTCGGCCACAAACGGGTCATCCAGGACTGGCATAAACGTGCCATTGGCCAACTCTCCGATATCGGACGAGGCCAGCGGATTGCGCAAGAGACTCTTGGGTGTCATCAGAACCAGCGGGCGCGGATCATCATCCAGCCGCAGCGCCTGACGGCGTAGCAGGTGGAAGTATTGGGCGGCAGTTGTGCAGTTGGCGACGCGAAGATTGTCTTGCGCCGAAAGTTGCAGGAACCGCTCCAGACGTCCGCTGGAGTGCTCCGGGCCTTGCCCCTCGTACCCGTGTGGCAGCAGCAAAACCAACGCCGGAAGCTGCATCCACTTGGAACGGGCAGCAGCGATGAATTGGTCAATGATGATCTGGGCACCATTTGAGAAGTCGCCGAATTGCGCCTCCCAGATGACCAGCCGGTTTGGCGCCTGGACACTGTATCCGTACTCAAACCCAACCACGGCTGCTTCGGAAAGCGGGCTGTTGTAGACCGCGAAGCTCGCCTTGGCGCCCGGCAAGGTGTGCAGCGGCGTGTGCGTCTTGTTCGTGGTCGGATCGTGCAGCACTAGGTGGCGCTGACTGAACGTCCCTCGTTCGGCATCCTGTCCGCTCAGCCGGATCGGAACCCCGTCCGAGATGATCGCTCCGAATGCGTACGACTCGGCCAATGCCCAATCGATCTTGCCGTCGTCGGAATCGAGCACCTGGGCCCGCTTTTCCCACTGGCGCGCCAGTTTCGGAGTCATCGCGAACCCGTCTGGCATGGCGTGGATCGATGCGTGGATTTCCCGGAGACGCGCTTCCGGAACGGCCGTTTCGACTTCACGGCGAACCGGTGGGAGGTGCTCGTCTTCGTCGATCTGCGCGGTACCGTCGGTTACCGACCGGCGAACTCCGGCCAATCGGTCCATCGCTTCGCGGACGAGTTCGTCGACTTCATCCTGGGTGATTTCGCCACTGGCAACCAACCGATCAGCCCAGACCTTGCGAACCGTCGGATGACCATTGATCTTTTCGTAGAGCTTTGGCTGGGTGAAGAGCGGTTCGTCGCCCTCGTTATGGCCCCACCGGCGGTATCCAACGAGATCGATCAGGAAGTCCTTGCCGAACTCCTGGCGATAGGCCATCGCCATTCGACAGACCATCAAGCAGGCCTCGGGGTCATCCGCGTTGACATGGATAACCGGGATCTCGAAACCCTTGGCCAAATCGCTGGCGTAGAGCGTCGAGCGTGAATCGCGCGGATCGGTCGTGAACCCGACCTGGTTATTGACGATGATGTGGATGGTTCCGCCCGTCGAATAACCGCGAAGCCCGGCCATGTTCAGTGTCTCGGCAACCACTCCCTGACCCGGGAATGCGGCATCACCGTGAATGGCAATTGCGACACTGCCTTTGGGATCAAACTCTGGTTCACCTGGCTTGTCGGTGATGTCCTGCGATGCACGGACCATTCCTTCAACAACCGGGTTTACTGCCTCCAGGTGGCTTGGATTCGGGGCGAGGACCATCGGCACTTCAACCGCCATGCCATGCTCACCGCGCAGAAGGCGGGCACCAAGGTGGTACTTGACGTCGCCGGAGAAGTCTTCGGATGGGTCGTGCTGGTCGGATGGATCTCCGCCGACTGCCTTGGATTTCTTCTTGCCTTCGAATGCACTGATGATGGCCGCGTACGGCTTGCCCAGCACGTGGGTGAGCACATTCAGTCGACCACGATGCGCCATCCCGATAACGACTTCGCGGGTCCCGGACCCAGCCGCGGAGTGCACGATTTCATCGAGCATCGGTACTACTACGTCGTTACCTTCAATTGAAAAACGCTTCTGCCCAAGGTAGGTCTGGTGCAGAAACTTCTCGAAGCTCTCGACCTGGGTGAGACGACGCAATAAGGCGCGACGGGTGGCAGTCTCCAATGGCGCGCTGAACTTGCCGGACTCGACCGCGTCCTGCAACCAGAGTCGTTCGCCGGCCACTTGAATGTGATCGAAGTCGTAGCCGGTGTTGCCGGAGTACATGGCCCGCAATTTGGCAATTGCCTGAGCCGCATTCGCCGAGCTCTCGGCAGCTGGCCCGCTGACCACATTCGCCGGCAGCGAATTCAGGTCCGCTTCGGCAATCCCGTGGAATTCCGGTTTGAGTTCCGGAGCGCTTGGCAACGGCGAGCCCAGGGGATCGATGGATGCGTCGAGGTGTCCGTATTCACGGACAGCTTGACCGAGCGCAGCCGCACCAACAATCTTCGTGACATCTACCGGAGACGAGATCGAAGCTGCTGCTCGGCCATTTGCGGCTGGCTTGTGGGATATCGAATTAAGTGCGGCGGGATCAAGGCTCGCAAGAAACGAGCGATCCGATTCTGAAACTGATGCTGGGTCTTCGGTGTAGCGCTCGTAGAGCTCCAGCACGTAGCCGGCGTTCGGCCCAAAAAACGCGCGAAGGTCGCTCATCGATGTCCTGTCCAATCCATCACTGGTAAATCCCTGGCTCCATTGCCGGGGCAATTCTCATGAATCGGCCTGGAAGCGGCGTCCGGAGCGGCTTGCTGATGATCCAGTGGCGGGGAACCACCCAGTTGCAGATCATCAAACGAGCGGGCGCTCGTCGAAACGCTCGGAATCAGGCCGCGCGTGAGAGTCAGAATAGCACACGTTTCGTGCGTAAATGCCCCGGAAAACAACCAAAAGTCACCCGTTTTTTCTGAATCGTTTCTGTGCAATCTGGGGTTGTCACAGATACAGGAACGGCTGGCGACCCGGAGGCTGCCAGCCGTGTGTTATCGCAAATTTGAGATAGGAACCTAGGCTTCTGGTGTGCCCATGTCCATGCCGCCGTCAGCCGGGCTACCGACCGGAGTCGCCATATCACCTGAATCTGCCGTCAGGTAGACGTAGACGGTGGTTGTGCCGTCTCCGTTGTCATGAAGCGAGCCAATGCCACTCATTCCGGAGCCATTCAGTTCACCGATGCCGAATAGGAGATCGGAATCACCGATCATCATTCCACCGATATCGCCGCATGCAACATAGTTGCCGATGTTCTCGGCGCTCTCGTGAACGTTGATAGCATGCTCGCCAGCGACAATGTCAGCCAGCGGGAGCTCAACCGTGGTCACGCTCGAAAGTGCCGGAATCGCCGTATCAGCGCCAACCATATCCAATGCCATCGGTGTGCCGTTGTTATTGGCAGCTGCGCTGACGTCACTCAATGGCACGACGACATCGCCCAGAGCTGCGCACGAACCGGAATGAATATGCGCTGGATGCGGAATGGCGGAGTCCTGGGCGAATGAGCCCGACGCACCCGTAATCGACATGATTCCCGCTGCTGCAAGTGCCGCGACGGTCAAGAGTGGTTTTCGCATCTTTGTCCCCCAACTGTTCTTGCGACACCTACGAAGTGCCACATATGTGCGAAGCCCGAAATTGGCTGCCCAAAAACTGTAGGACGGCTCGAGTCCTGGTTCTGTTTAATGCGCTACGCAATTCGAAGGACAAGCTACCGTACGCTTGTGCGAAGGCAACAAATCAGGCTGCGCGGGACACCGCCAATCGAAGTTACTTGAAGGTTGTGTAGGACCAGTCACCAATTGAGGACGACCTCGAGTTGAAGTCTGGGCTTGCGTGAAAAAGCCATCTAACGCGAACCGCCTCGTCCCTTGCGGAACGAGGCGGATCAAACGTGAGCTCTGATTCTAGACGACGGTTATCGTGCTCTTCATGTTGGCGTGGTATTCGCAGAAATACTCGAACGTGCCGACCTCATAAACGTATAAGCTGAATGTGCTCCGCTTGATTCGATCTTGTCAGACTGGAATTCCTGACCACCGACTTGCGGTTACGGTGTGCGGAGCCGAATCGACATTTGTCCAGGTTACGGTGGTGCCAACTGCGACTTCGAGCGGCTCACCGAACGAGAAGTTCTCAATCGTAACGACGATCTCCGCTACCATCGGCCTCGGCGGCCGGAGTTCCCATGTCGTGATCGTCCATTTCACCAGCTTCGTGACTCTCTTCATTCATGGTCACGTAGAGGCTGACCGTTGTGGTGCCGTCGCCGTTGTCATGCAACAGTGCTGTGCCAGTCGCACCGGAGCCATTGAGCTCGCCCAGGCCAATCGGCAAATCGGAATCACCAAGCATTGCACCACCGATATCGCCACAAAGGACATAGTTGCCGATGTTCTCTTCACTCTCGTGAACAACAATCGAGTGATCTGCGGCAACGATATCGGCCAATGGGGCCTGAACGGTGGTCACGCTGACGTCCACCGCGATGGCCGCAGCAGAACCAACGACATCCCCGGCCATCGGTTCGTCGTCGACCAGGAACTCGTCACCAACGTTGCTGAGCGGAAACACAACATCCCCAGGCGCAGCACAAGCGCCAGCATGGATATGCGCTGGATGTACTACACCCTCGTGAGCGCTTGTCGAACCGGCCCCAAGAACTGCGACCGAACCGATCATCAGCGCTCCGACACCGAACAGACTGACCCGCTTCTGAACTGAATCAAAGGTCTTCAACGTCCCCTACCTCCTCATATTCCCATTGGTCAAAGTGAACCAACGATTCCTACGCACAACCGGGCAATCCGGTTCACGTGTCCTGTGATGATTCTGTAATTTGGTTGACGGCAGCGCATCGGCAGGAATACCTAATTCGATCAACCTACGTTCGGAGCAACCCGGGTTTTGAGTAGTTCGATCGTCTGCCAGTCACGCGCGTCGAGCTGAACCACGAAGTACTGGATGCCAATGTCGGCCATCGCCTGGTAGTAGCGCGTCGCCCGCTCCGGATCGGCCACCAGCATCGCCCGCGTCCCTTCTCGACGAGTCCCAGGAGAGGTCGATTGCGATGTATCGAGCGCGTTCGCCTTGGCTCGCGCCTCCTCCATCGTCTCGCCCAGGATCAGGTAGAGCGTGAAGTGGGTCTTGAGCACCTCAGCCGCGTCCCGATCCAGCGCGGCGCAGTGGCCGTCGAGTACGTCGATCAGATGCTTGACCGACGCTGCCCGAACGTCATCACCGATCGTGTCGTCGCTGAGTGAGACCGACTCCTTGATGTTGCAGGCATCGCCCCACCTCGCGACCTGCCGCAGGGTCACGCCTTCGCCATTGCCGGCGACCATGATCGGCGGATGCGGCGACTGAACGGGGCGTGGCTCGGCATTCATCGCAACAGTGCTGTATCGCTTGCCGGTATAGGTGAACGGCGGCTCGGTCCAGACGCCCTTGACGATGGCCAGTGTGTCTTCGAGGGCCGCTGCGCGATCGGCAAATGACCCGAACTCGAGACCCAGCGCCGCAAACTCCGGTTGCAGCCAGCCAGAGCCAAGACCGAGGATGTGGCGACCGCTGCTGAGATTGTCGAGGTCAGTGGCGAGCCGAGCCAGGTGTGCCGGATGCCGATACACCGCACAGTTAACGGTCGACCCGAGGCGAACCTTTGATGTTCGGGTCGCGATTCCTGGCAAGGCAATCCATGGATCGACGTGCATCAGCGGGTGGTCGAATATCGAGAGGAAGTCGTATCCGAGATCTTCGACTCCGGTCGCGGTGGTCAGTAGATTTGCCAGCGCGTCCTGCTCGTTGGGGACAATCAGTTGGACGCCCCAGCGAATGCCATCAGCTGCTTCTGCCACCCATGGATGGATTGCCATTGTTTCTCCTGCTGATACAAGCGGCGGAATGATTTACCGCTCATTGTCCCCTATTGAATTGAACGATGGACAAGTTCATCCACCCTCGCCGACCCATGACCAAAACAACAGCGGAAGCAGTACAAGAACCGTACCGGTGACCCACTGCCAGTTCTCCAACCGAATATCACCGCGAACACCGGAAACCAAAGCTGTGAAGAAGACCACTGAAACCGGCCAGATGAACGGGAAGCCCGGCCGAGCAGGTGCACCGACCATTGATGCCAGGAATAGCCCGATCGATGTCATATAGATGAATGTGCCAGCGAAGACAAAGATCGCGAATTGCCAGCTCCAGAGGCTATCGATCTTTTGGGCATAGCGATACGCCCAGATGTTGATGACCCCGTCGATCAGTCCGGAAACAAGCAAAACGCATACCCAGATGAAAGTCGTCATCGCAAGTGGCTCCTCTTCTGCGCTGATCCGTTTGGGTCGACGCAGGTGGCAATTTGACTTGGGGAGTCCACCACAGAATAGCGCACAGACCAGTCACTATATGCAGCTCGCAAGTAGCATGGGGGATTGACCCGACCCGGATGGGTGTTAGGATCGATTCCATCACACTTACCGGCACGAACAGCGGTACCAGCAAAGGAGGAGAGCGATGGAGCACTCCAGCACGATGCGACTCGACCGATACGTAGACACAGACGTAAGCCCTGTCGTCCGCCAGATTCTCATGCACCTGTGCGAAAGCGATCATCCGAGCTTCGGCTCAATCATCGAGTGGTGCGAATCGCGCGGAGATTGCTCGCAGGCAGTCGTGTGCCCGCATTGCAGTGCCCAGTTCGTACTCGACGATGACGAGATGACCGAACTCCGGCTGATCTCGCTCCGAACCGAAGAGATGCTTTCCTGCGGAGTCGTCTTCGACTAACCCGTACCCTCAACCGTAAACGTAGTCGCCAGCGGCCTCGCTGGCGCTTTCGTCTGTCCGAACATTGTGCCAGACGCAAGCATGGTTCATTTACCGGAATAAGGCCAGACTTCACGAACGGCTCGATACATCACTATAGACATGACGTATACATCGAGTGTATAGTCATCTGCATGGATAACTCACTTGCCCTGCTCGGGCTGCTTTGCCCCCAACCCAGTTACGGGTACGACCTCAAACAGAACTACGACCGCTTCTTCGGGTCGCGCAAACCCCTCGCGTTCGGTCAGGTCTATGCGACCCTCGCCCGACTGATTCGCGACGGTCTGATCAGCGCGCTTGGAGAGGAAGCCGGAGATGGTCCGGACCGCAAACGCTACTCGGTCACTGAATCCGGCCGGGAGCGGATCGCCCAATGGATGTTCACCCCCGACACGCCATCACCCCACCTGCAGAGCAATCTCTTTGCCAAGACGGTGATCGCCCTGCTGCTCGATGACAACGCCGAATCCCTGCTCGACATCCAGCGGGCAGAGCACATGAGCCGAATGCGGGAGCTGACCACCCTGAAGCGCTCGGCGTCAGTTGCCCACGTGCTCCTCTACGACCACGCCATCTTTCATATAGAAGCCGATCTCCGCTGGATCGATCTGACCAGCGCCCGGCTTACCGCGCTCAAGCAGGAAGTGACATTCGCATGATGACCGCCGACGCACCCTCGACAACCCGACCGAACCTCCAGTGGGAACCGGTCAATCCAACCTCGGCACCTGCGATCCTGCAGGCACGAAACCTGCACAAGCACTTCGGCCAGACCGAGGCCCTGCGGGGTGTCGATCTGGATGTTCAGCGCGGAGAGGTGCTGGCGGTGATGGGTCCATCCGGATCCGGCAAATCAACATTGCTCCACTGCCTGGCCGGCGTTATGGTCCCGGATCAGGGCACCGTCACGATTGGCGAGACGACAATCAGCGCCCTCAACGAAACCGATCGCTCGGCCCTGCGGCTTAGTCGACTCGGATTTGTCTTCCAGTTCGGACAGTTGTTACCTGAGCTGAATGCGATTGATAACGTCAGCATTCCGCTCCTGCTGGCCGGCACACGACGCAAGGATGCCCTCGCCGCATCGGCCGCCTGCCTTGATCAATTGGGCATGGGCGATCTGCTCACCAAGCTGCCGGGCGAGCTGTCCGGCGGTCAGGCCCAACGCGTTGCGGTTGCCCGGGCGATGGTCACCAATCCGGAGATTCTCTTTGCCGATGAGCCGACCGGCTCGCTCGATTCGTTCGCGGCCGAAAATGTGCTCAATGCCCTGCTCGATCTGGTCCGCCAGACCGGGACAACGGTCGTGATCATCACCCACGATCCTCGGACCGCTGCCTATGCCGATCGCGAAGTCATCGTTCGCGACGGTCGGATTTCCGCATCCGCATTCGGAGTTCGCTCATGAACCGGGATGTGATCAGGCTGGCTCTACTTGGGAGTCGCGGCGGATGGGGTCGGCCCATCGGGATCATTGCTGGCATCGCTATTGGCGTTGCTCTGTTGCTGACATTGCTGGGAGCGGCCAGTGGGTTGCGCGCTCGTGACGAGCGAGCCGCCTGGCTGAACTTCATCTATGACGGGTCTGCGTTTTCCGGGACGCTTTCAGACCAGGAAGCCGCTCCTCAGACCCGACGTCGAGTACTACGATGAGATCGCCATCGACCGGCGCGACATCGCTACGAGCAGTCAGACACAACTCCTGACTTTATGGGGTGCCAAACCACCTGCAGCGGGCACCTACCTCGCATCACCCGCACTCATTGAGCTGATTCAGTCGGTGCCCCCGGATCAACTTGGAGATCGATTCGGAACGCTGGCGGGTGAAATTCCGCAAGCCGGTTTGGCCAGTCCCGATTCGCTGGTAGTGCTCGTGGGGACGTCTGCTGAAGAAATTCAAAGTACTGGCAGCGGCACGCTGGTGACTGATCTGGACGGCTTCGCAAATGGTCAGAATCCGGTCTATCGCTCGATCATCATCGTGGGCGGAATTGCGATGTTCCTGCCGGTGCTGTTATTCGTCAGCATCGTTACGCAGCTGGGAGCCGCCCAGCGCGCCGAGCGGTTTTCGACCTTTCGCCTGATCGGAGCCAATCCAGGCATCGTCGTCAAGCTGGCGGCGGTGGAAATGGCCGGGCTGAGCGTTGCCGGGGCAGTGCTAGGCGTAGTCATGTGGCGATTAACTCGCCCGATTGCTGCATCTTTTTCCATTGACCAAGGTCGATTCTTTGACTCGGATCTCTCACTGTCTCTCACGACGATGCTCATGGTTGCCGGTGGTGCAGTCATCGCTGCAACGCTGGTAGCCGGATGGCGGATGGGTCGGGCAGGAATCGGTCCGCTCGGTGTCACACGTCAACAACGCGAGCGTAAGCCGTCCGTCCTCAGGGCGCTGCCTCTTTTCGCTGGCCTCGGAGGAATTGTTCTCGCCACAACGATCTGGAAGAACGCAGACAGCACCGCATTGCTTCAGGTGGCACTGATCGGTGGGTTTCACCCTGACCGCTTTGGGGATAGTCCTGATCGGCCCACTTCTGACCTCGTTCTGCAGTCGTCTGGCAATGAATCGGGCGCGATCTGCCGCCGGGGTTATCGCCGCCAGCCGGATTCGCCAGCACCCCGCGGCAACCTTCCGGTCCGTCAGTGGACTTGTGCTGGCCGTGTTCGTCGCGTCCGTTTTCGCCGGTGCATCGAGTTCGGTGCTGGACGAACGCAACCCGAAGGATGGCCTGGGACTACTGCCCTTGACTGCACTTTCGGCAAGCATTCGCTGGGATGAGGCGAAACCAGTCTCTGACAGAAGAGCTGGAACTGCTGATCGCCCAGCTGAAGGCAATTGACGGCGTCACCACCGCAACCGTTGTCTGGACCGGCGAGGATGACACGGGACTGGGAGCTCTCTCGCGCGCTGATGCGGAGACACTGGGATTCGCATCTGACCTGACATCACCGTACATTCTGACTGCCGGTTTATGAGTCGATCTATTCCGCCGAGCCCCTTGAATCCTTCAAGCCTCAACCTGCGATCTCAGATCGGAAATCGAAGTCCGACCGATCGTCCTGGTGGGCACGGACGGATCACTCGATGCAATTGAGCGCTCGCGAACACTGCTCAATCAGTCCGGGACAATCAGCGGCGGTGCCTTCACACGATCAGACATGGCCGACAAGGACACGCGCAAGTTCGTGAACAGCCTGGCCACGTTGGCCTACATCGGAATCGCGATTACGGTCTTCATCGCCGGTGTTTCGCTGTCGGTTGCAACTGCGGCGGCAATCCTCGATCGCAAGCGCATCTTCGGCTTGCTACGACTGGTCGGGATGCCTTCGAACACCCTTCGGAACATTGTCGTGATCGAGGCGGTCGTGCCCCTGCTTGCGGTGGTCGCGCTCTCGATCGGGTTCGGATTCATGGTCGCCTGGCTGATCATCGAAGGACTTTCGACGGACCGCTCGATGCATTGGCCAGATGGGCGCTACGTCCTGACGATCGTGGCCAGCACGTTGCTCGCGGCCGGAGCGGTGGTGGCGACGTTCGGAATCGTCCGCTCGAATACGACAATCAGCCAGACCCGGTTCGAGTAGGCCCGTGTCGTTCGTTTGTCGCTGGCATGGCAGAATGCGCCAACGGCTCAATGACGAACGAAAGGACCACCGCAATGGCAGCGGGAACCAAGGCAGACCCCTGGAATCTCAAGACTCCGCCAGGCTCGTCCGAGTACCAGATGTATCGGGATGAAACCGCCGATCCGCCCGCGCTGGTCTGCGTCGTCGGCAAGACAACACTGAGTTACCAACTCCGCTGCATCGAGGATCTGCACGCGATGCTCGCTGGCTCACGGCGACTGGATGCCGCTCGGCGCCGCAGATGAGCAGAAACCGGCTGCAGAGGGCACGGTCGAAGCGTGGGGTCGCGATCCCGGCAATCCGGTCGGCGGCTGGTATGGGCTCAAGAAGGGGCTGCGCGGTCGGTTTGGCATGTATGTGCCGCCGCTGCTCGAGGAGCTCGGTCTCGCCGAGCTGGAGCACAACCCTCGGAACAACCGGATGCGCGCGAAGTAGCGATCTTCGTACCGCGTCCTACATCCAGACGTGCACCATCTTCCCGGAGCACGATAGGCTTGAACCAATACTTGGCCTCCGGATATGACCGGTGAGGCGAAGGTAAGGACGCAGCCAGTGGAGGTTCCGATACCATGAATCCCTCACCCCGTATCAGGTTGGGAACGCGACCGTTGTCGTCCATCGGCCGCACATGGCGCTTTGTGCTGATGCTCCTTTCCCTGGTCGCGATTTCACTCACACCTGTGTCCGTCAATGCACAGGACGCATCCACATTTCCCAACTTGCAGCCAGACGTCCGCGTGTACGACGAAACCGGTACGTCCCTGACTGCTGAGGAAACAGCTGCACTCAACACGCAAATTGCTGAATCTAGGGGCGGTCAATGCCGATGTCATCGTCTATGTCCGCGCCCTTGACGCTGACGTCGACGAAACGCTTGAACAAGTCGAGTCGCTTCAGCAATCCTGGGTCGCGTTGACTGGCACCAATCAGGACAACGCCATCGCCATTCTGATAAACCGCAATCCTGGCGATCCCAACGATGCACGAGCCGGTGTATTCGTGGGGAGCACGTTCGACGATGGCAACGTTCCACGAGGCGAACAGGAAGCGATCGTTGCGGATCGATTGATTCCGCCGCTTCGCAACGGCGATGTGTATGGCAGTCTCTCGGGTTCCCTCACCCGGCTTGAATCGAGCATCATCAACGGGCCGCCACAATCATCGTTTGATCGGTGGGCATCGAACGCAGCGTCGTCCTGGTTGCCGTGGGTTGGGGATCGCTGGTCGCGGCTGATGTTCGGGGCCACGCTCGCGCTCAGTCGATCTCGCGAAGACGCAAGCCTCCCGGCTCCCACGCCGACGCTACAGCGACCGGGCGATCTGAATCCAGTGCTGGCTGCAACCTTGGCAACCGGTTCGCCACCGACCGCCGCACTTCCTGCGATGCTCCTCCGACTTGCTGACCATGGAGCGATTGTGTTCGAGCCGGAAGGTGAAGGCGGGCTGTTTTCGAAGCCATCAATTCAGGTTCGTTTGGTTGAACCGAATGCATTGGTAGACGAATACGACCAGACCACCTGGGCCTTGCTTGGCGGTAAATCGGTTGAGCGCGTTGTCTCAAGTAAGGATCTGAAATCTCTGGCAAGCGCCAAAGATCTCGCACAGCTCGCGAATGCAGATGTTCAAAGCGCGCGGGTGGATCAACCCGGCGGCCGCACAAGCCAAAGTCGCGCTTGGCATCGTCTCCGTTCTCGCCTTTGTCCTGGCCGTGGTTGCAGTGGTGATCGCTGGCGTCGCCGGGAACTGGTGGGCAATGGTCGCCCCAGTCGCCCTTGCCGCGGTGGGAGTCTGGGCAATCGTGGCCTACGCGATGTATTCCTCCTTCAATCGAGCGGGGCAGACCGAAGCGACCCCGTGGATTGGATATCGCAAGGGACTGGAGCGCGCCGCGAAGGACAAGCATGCCGAGATGGATCTCGATGCCGTTTTGCCGGATGCGATCGCCATGAATCTGGGACCTGCGATCGACGGTAAGGTAAAGCGAGCGAGCGAATCGGGTCTCCCACTCAGGGCGCTTGCGGGTTCAACAGACCTCTCATACCTTGCCTGGTGGCCGGCGTTCAACGTGGTATTCGCCGCAACGAGTTCGTCCACATCCTCGGCCAGTGGAGGCGGAGCAGGTGGCGGCGGTGGAGCGGCCGGAAGCACCTAGATCAACTCTTCGGTCACCACTCCATCACGGATGCGCAGCAAGCGATTGGCGATCCGATCGATGGCGTACTCATCGTGCAACACGATCATCAAGGTGCCCTTGAACTCGGTCAGCGCGATCTCGAACTGCTCGCGCGATTCGATATCGAGGTGATTGAGCGGCTCGTCCAGCAGCAACAGATTGCACCCGTCCAGCACCAGCAGTGCCAACACAAGTCTGGACCGCTCACCGTAGGAAAGTGTCGAAACGGGGTTGACAACGTTCCGGGCAGTGAACAGGAACCGATGCAGGAACGTGCGGGCATCCGATTCAGACATTTCCGATCGCAAGCGCACCAGCTGAACCGGCGTCAGTTGCGGATGGAGCGTCTCCTGTTCCTGCGCGAACCAGCCGATACGGACATTTGCACCGAGCTTGACTGAGCCACTGCTCGGTAGAAGCTCGCCCACTATCAGCTTGAGCAACGTTGTCTTTCCGGCGCCATTGGGCCCCGTTACGGCAATCCGGTCGCCAGCTCGAACCAGGAGATCGACATCCCGTAGCAGGGTCGTCCCCTCGATCGCGAACGACGCGCCAGTGACCAGCGCGACCTCCTTTCCCGAATCCGGGACATCGCCGAACGCTGCCGCCATGTTCCAGCGTCGCTCAGGTCGCTCGATCACATCACCGGACTCCAGCATCCGCTCCAGTTTGCGCTCGCGGACCTTTGCCGTCTTCGCGACCTTCTTGGATCGGCCCCGCTCGGCGTCGTTCTGGGTTCGGGACTCGACCGACATGGCATGCCCGGCCACGTTGCGGATGTCACTCCGGATTCGCCCGAAGTCCTCCTGCTGCCGGCGGTAGGCCGATGCCTGCTCCTCCGCCTCGTGTTCGATGGTGTCCCGAAACGTCGTGTACCCGCCGGAGAATGCGCGGATGCCGGGTCGCTCCTCGTCCAGCGCCAGGATCCCGGTCGCGATTGCGTCCAGAAAGCGGCGATCGTGCGAGACCAGCAGGATGCCGCCGTTGTACTGGTTCAGCATTTCGGCCAGGAATCGCTGCCCGTCTGAGTCGAGATGGTTCGTCGGTTCATCGAGGAGCAGGTAGTCAGGTCGGGAGACAATCAGGGCGGCCAGAGCCCGCGCGGGTCTTCTCGCCGCCGGAGAGTTCATTCAGTGGCGTCGACCAGGCCCGTCCGGCCAAACCGAACGCTGCGAGGGTTGCTTCGAGTTCCGCGACGGCTTCGTACCCACCGACCGCATCGAATCTTGACTGGGCAGCTTCATATTCGACCAGCCAGCGATCCGATCCGTCGCTCGTCGCCAGTACCCGCTCAACTTCGGCCGACGCTGAGGCAAGTCCGTTGGTGGGATCGTCGAGCAGATGCCCAAGAGTGCCATCGGTCATGTCGGCAAACCCCTGCCGCAGGACACCAATCCGCTCACCGGGCGATACGGAGACCGAGCCGGTATCAGGATGATCCTGGCCAGCGATCAAGCGAAGCAACGTCGATTTGCCGGCACCGTTGGCACCGATCAAGCCGAGCCGATCGCCCGGATTCACCACAAATGAAATTGCCGAGATGATGGTGCGGCCGCCAAAGGACCGCGAAAGATTACTGATGGATAACATGCTAACCCCGTGAGACAGGGCATGGGATGCCCGGCTCGCTCAAACCAAATTCCGGTTGGGGGTTAGTCCGTCATGCAAACTCCAGTTCATCGCCCGCCCGTCGCACCGGCCGGGGTAGGTAGTCTAGTTTGGAGTTTCCCGATTCAAGTTTCAAGCCCCGACGCGATTCATCATCGCGGGCGTTTATGGAGCGGGAGATGAGCAGGACGATCGCGGAGATGACGAGCAGGATCGTGCTCAGTGCCAGTGCCGTGCTCAGATCGCCCGATTCGTACTGGCCGTAGATCGCGAGCGGCATGGTCTGGGTCCGCCCGGCCAGGTTGCCGGCGAACATGATCGTCGCGCCGAATTCACCGAGTGCCCGGGCCCAGGCAAGCACCGCACCGGCAGCCAGCGACGGGGCTGCGAGTGGCAGCGTGATGTCGATGAAGGTCCGGAATGGCGTGGCCCCGTCGAGTTGCGCTGCTCCTTCCTGATCCCGATAGACGGTCGTGAATCCCGATTTGGCCGATCGCACGAAGAATGGCAGCGAAACGAAGCATTGGGCGATCACCACGGCGGTCGTGGTGAACCCGATTGTGATGCCCCAGTCGTTCAGATACTGACCGACCAGTCCGCGCCGACCGAATGCCATGAGAAGCGCAATGCCGGCAACGGCCGGCGGAAGCACGATAGGCAGGTCGACGATGGTATCGATCAATTTTGAGCCGCGGAATCGTTTTCGGGCGAGCGTGTAGGCAAGTGGAGTTCCGAAGGCGATGACAAGCGCTAATGAGATTGCCGACGTGATTGCCGAAAGCTTGAGCGCATCCAGCAGCACGTCCCGGGTCTGATCCGAGGTGATGTGATCGTAATCCTCGAACGTTCGCCAGAGGAGAGCAACTAGCGGCACTGCCACAAAAAGCAGTGGCAGTACCGTTCCAAGAATCAGGATTGGATTGTGTCTGCGGAAAGCGGAAGTTGGGCCGTTACGACCGGTTGCTACGTCAGCTCGGGCAACGCGATCCAGCGACAATCGACCAATCCCTTCCCCATGCGCACCCGGTTACGGCTTCGGCTCGAAACCGTACTCCAGGAGAATAGCCTGTCCCTCTGGGCCAGTCACGAAGGAGATGAAGGCCGCAGCCAGCGATGTATCGCCACCGGCAACCGGAGCGATCGGGTACCTGGCGACAACATTCACGTCGGCTGGTATTTCGATGATTGTCACGTGGGCGTCCACATCAGCGGTGATGTCAGTCGTGTAGACGATTCCGGCATCAGCTTCTCCGAGCACAACCTTGGTCAACACGGCCTTGACGTTGTCCTCTTCGGAGACAACGTTGGCAGCGACGGCATCAACGAACCCATCTCCGTAGGTTGCACTGTCTTCACCCGCTGTGCAGATGGACTGGCGTGCGTACTGACCGACCGGAACATCTGGCAGGGCGAGAACCAGTTTGAGATCCCCCGCAAGATCGGCGTATGTCTCGATGCCGGCCGGATTGTCTGCCGGAACGACGATTGCCAACCGATTCTGGGTGAAGACAACTGGCGCTGCCATCGATCACTTCGGCTTCGACGGCGGCCTTCATCTGACCATTGCTGGCCGAGGCAAAAACGTCGGCCTCGGCGCCTTCAGTCAACTGGGTGACCAGCGCCTGAGATCCAGCGAAGTTGTAGACGATGTCCACGCCCGGATTGGCGGCTTCGATCTGTGCTTCGATCTCGGTGAAGACGGCCGTCAGGGACGCAGCCGCAAAGACATCGACTGTTCCGCCATCAGCCGGGAACGCAACTGGCTCCGCTTCTGCAGCCGGCTCTGTAGCCGCTACGGTCGCTGCCGGCGACGCGGCGACCGTAGCCGTCGGCAGGAACGACGCGCAATCGATGCGTGATGCCCTGTGCGATGTGCCGAAGGGCCCGACGATCAAGAGCCGCGAACGCAATTGCCACGACACCGAACAGATGTAACGAGACCTGCCGCATTCCGCACTCCTGCATGTAACCAAATACTGACTACTCAATAGCTGACTATTGGGATGGTAGAGGTCTTGTCGAATCGTGTCAACTGACTTCGACAATGATCTGAAATCGAGACAGTTGCGCATCGACCTCCGGAGTGGGAGGATCAGGTTCACGATGGAGTGGTGAGTTCATGGCGACCAATGCTGGACGAACGATCAACGGGGTTCCCAAACACGCGCAGGATTCACGCGGCCAATCCGGTCCTGCGGATCGATGGACTGGTTTTACGCCCAGCTGCCCTTACCCCGGCGCAAATCGATGCACTGCCCCATGTCGCCACCCGTGAATTCCTGACCGCCGACGAGCGCGAACGGACTCCGGATTACGACCTTGGCGGCGTTCTGCTCACCGAAATCCTGAATCTCGATAGTGCCGGACGAAGAGGCGCATTACGTGAGCTTCGGGGCCGGGCCGTATACCCATCCCGTCGCAATCTCCGAAATCCAGCGGGTGATTCTCTGCGACCGGATCGACGGCGAGCCGATACCGGTCGAGCGCGGTGGACCGTGGCGCGTGTTGATTCCGGCGCACTCGTACAACATGGGCGTCAAGTGGGTCGATCGGATCGAGCTGACCGCGGAAGAGCCGGATGATTCAGCCCAGCGCATTGCCGAAGCCAGAGAACGCGCCCGTCAATTCAAGCGGGAACAGCAATCCGGTCCATCCTGAATGCGATCCAGGCTGCTACCAGCGAAAAGGTTGGGATTCCGATACCGAGTGCCTCGTACCCGCCCAGACTAATCAATAACCCGCCGATCAACGCGGAAAGGGCAGCGCTCAGATTGAGCACCGATCCGCTGAGCACCATCACAGTACCGGCACCGGTCTGATGCAGTCCCGACAAGCGAGTGGTTAGCGCTATTCCGCACCGTGAGGCCATAAAGCTGGCAATCGGCAAAACAGGCAGCACAATCCACAGGTTGGCAGACAGCACCATTACGGCGACGGCAACTGCGCAGAACAAGCTCGTAATAGCGGCAATCCTCATCAGCGGTTCCGGGAAGACTTGGGCGAGTCGAGAAACTCCCAACCGCGTATCCGATTCCAGAGAGCATGTAGACGAATCCGATCTCGCGCGTCTCGAGATGAACCTGGTCTTCCAGAAAAGCGCCGAGATAGAGCACCATCGAGAACCAGGTAATCCCGCGCAGCAAGTTGACCGCGTACGTCTCCATCGTCGGACGGTGCCTGAGAACCGGTCGGTACGGGTCGATCATGTCCCGAAGCTGGAGTGGCGGCAGTGACGCAGTGATCTGATCCTTCGGCAAGGAGATCCAGACAAACCAGGCGGCGGCTACGGCTATCGCTCCGCCAATTGACAGTGCGGATCGCCAACCGACGACATCGCCGATAAGGGTGAGGATGGGCACGCCCAGGATCGGGGCAATACTCAGCGAACCTGCGGTCCAGCCAATCGCCTTGACTCTTGCCGGTCCATGGAAGTACGTGCCAGCCACCGCAAAAGCGAGCCCGAACACGATCGCATCGGCAAGTCCACCGATGACACTGAACGCGAATAGATACGGAACCGAGGGCGAGATCCCTGTTCCGATCAGATTTACTCCGACCGCGATCAACCCGATCGTCAGTGGCCGCCGGAACCCGTACCGATCCGCCAGCGGACCAATTGCCAGTCCCAGGACCGAACTGATCAGGATCATGACCGTGATCACCTGACCGATCAGCGGAACCGTCGTTGCGAGATCGTCCGCCATGTCCGGATAGAACGGCGACGTCGCCGAGAAGTTCAGCGCCGCCATGAACGCCGTTACACACAGCGCAAGCAAGACGGCACGATCGTCTTCCGCACCGTTCCTCGGCGTTTCAGATGGCAATGTTTGGCTCTGCTCAGTCACATGCGGACGATACGCGAAACGCTTCGCTCCGTCCCTTGTCAGGTATCCCGAGAAGGTGTTGTGGTCGTGTTTCTGTCAGACGCTTCGGGGCGGCCCTCGTTCAGAAGCAGGTAGACGTACCCAATCACCAGGCAGAGTGCGAACACGATGATCGTGTTACGGACCGGGTTTCGGGCGGCAAGGATGATATTGGGTTCCGTAGTGCATTCCTCGGCGGCGTTCACTTGCTGATCGGGTGGAAGTTCGGCGATGCACTGGGCCGCTTCTTCCGGCGTTCTGGCGTTGTCAATGGCAATTGTCTGGATCTGCCAGAGCGTTGCCCAAACCAGGAATGCGACCAGCGCCGAAAGACCGATCAACCACGAAATCGATCGCTTGTTGGGTCCGGCCGGGCGCTCGGTCATAAGTTGTGGCGACGCGGCTTGATTGGGTGCGGTCACATGAACGTCCAGGCTGGCTCAAAAGCGGAATTCATTCCAGGATTCCGGATGGCAATCCTAGCATCAGGAGAGCCGTATCAGGATTGATTTCGGCCCGGTTATGCACAAAATCACGCTACGCACTCCGCTTTTCCTCGTGACTGAGCGCCGCTCAACGCACTTCAAATGGCACGCAACTGTGCGTTTGGCTGCAAACATTGGTTGAAGCTGCTTAAAGCGATCGGAGAACCGCCAGTTTAGTGCTCAAACGTGCCCATTCCATTGCCGGTCGTGGATTCACTTTTGGGCATTTTGCCGTTGTTGACAGCGCACCCGGAAACCCGTAGGTTTCCTTATGTTCGGAGTCGGTTCAGGCAGGGCAATGGTGTCTTGCGCGAGCCGTATTCCCTACCGACATGGAGGTCGAATGAGTATTCAGGACAACGTCAGTCTCGATCGCAGACGCTTGATGGGTTTGAGCGCCGGTGCCATCGCCGGAATCGCAGGAGCAAATGTCTTCTCCGGCGATCAGGTTTCTGCTGAGTTCTTCGCCAATCTGCAAATTGCAGATGTGCCACGCAACCGGACATTGATCCTGGTTGGTAACGGCGGCGAGCAGCCAAACACGTTCCCGGATGTTGAGAACCAGAATCCATACATCCAGACGATCCGGACCCGATCCGGTTGGCAGATGGCGTATGAGCCACTCTCCTTCTACAACATGCTCACCGGTGCAGATATTCCGTGGCTCGGCGAATCGCACGAGTACAACGCGGATTTCACCGAATTGACCGTCAAGACCCGGCCAGACGGCCTGTGGAGTGACGGCACCCCGTTCGGCGCCGCCGATGTTGCCTTCACGCTCAACATGCTGCGCGATCCGGCCAATGCCTCCCTCGACTGGGGCACAGTCATCAACCAGTGGGTTGCTGACGCGGTTGTGGTCGATGATTTCACCGCCAAGATCACGCTGACCGCGCCAAATCCGCGGTTCTACTTCAACTACCTGACCCAGTACTCGGACATCGGAATCATGATCCTCCCGGCCCACATCTGGGAAGGTCAGTCCGCGACCGAGTTCACCAATTACGATCTCGCCGCTGGTTGGCCGATCACGACTGGTGCCTACAAGCTGGTTCAGTCAACTCCTGAGCAGAAGGTCTGGGATCTCCGCCCGGATTGGTGGGCCGCCGCAGCTGGCGTCGCCACTCTGCCAGAAGTTCAGCGCATGATCTTCCTCCCGCCATTCGAAGAGTCCCGAATGGCTCAGATGGTCATCGCCAACGAGGCGGACCTGACGCTCAACATCTCGCCGGCCACCATGCCGTCGCTGTTCGAGCAGAACCCGAAGATCATCACCCACTCCGGGCAGGAGAACCCGTTCGGTTACACCGACTGGTGGCCAAGCGGTCTCGGCTTCAATTGCTCAGTTGCTCCATGGAACGATCCCAAGGTTCGATGGGCGGTCTCGTACGCGATCGATCGACAGCAACTGGTTGACTTCGGGTATCGCGGAGCCGGTGAGCCGACGACCGTGCCATTCCCGTACTATGCGCCGTTGTTGACGTACATCGAAGGTATCGCTGACCTCATCGAGCAGTACCCGACGAACGCCTACGACCTGAGCAAGACCGATGCCCTCATGACTGAGGCCGGATTCGCAAAGGATGGCGATGGCATCTGGGCCAAGGACGGCGCCAAGGTGACCATGAACGTGACCACGTTCCAGGTCTTCGCGGAAATCGTTCCAATCGTCACTGAACAGCTCAAGGCTGCAGGCTTCGATGCATCGTTCGGCATGCCGACCGACTTCTTCGATCGCCTGACCCTCGGTAACTCCGATGTTTACATCTGGGGCCACGGTGGTAGCGTCCGGGATCCGTACGCAACTCTCGAGCTCTACCATCAGAAGTTCGTCAAGCCGGTAGGCGAGTTCACCTATCCGTTCTACCGCTGGGCCAATGACGAGTTCGATGCCATCGTCGACGAGATGGGAATCACATCTCCGGACGACGCGAAGACCACCGAACTCTTCCGCGCGGCCATGGAAATCTGGCTCCGTGAACTGCCAGACGTGCCGTTGCTGCAGTTCTACCACCGCATTCCGATGAACACGACGTACTGGACCGGTTGGCCATCCAAGGAGGATCCGTACATCAACGAAGCCTTCTGGCATCGCACGTTCATCAACGTGTTGACCAAGCTCAAGCCAGTCGAGTAATTCGGCAAGCGATTGACAGTATTGTGGGGGCGTTCATTGAGCGCCCCCACTTTCGTTCACCCGGAGTGCTCCAATGAACACAAAGCCAGAACTGATCGTCGATATCGAATGCACCGTTGGCGAGGGACCGCTCTGGCACCCGGTCGAGCAGAAGCTGTACTGGGTTGATATCGTGGCCGGCGAGATCTACCGACACGATCCCGTCAGTTGGTGGCCACGAGCTGGTGCTTCAGACCGAAGTAACCGGAGGCTTCACGTTCCAGCAGGACGGCGGATTGCTGCTGTTTCAGGACAAGGGAGCCATTCGGCAATGGAAGACTGGCGAACTTACGACGCTGCGACCTCAGATAGACGGCGAACAGGACAACAGGTTCAATGACGTCGCGACCGATTCAGCCGGCCGGGTATTCTGCGGAACAATGAACACAGAGACAAGGCCCGGCAAACTGTATCGCCTCGACCTTGACGGCTCGCTTCACACCGTGTTCGAGGACGCCGGATTGTCCAATGGCATTGCCTGGTCGCCAGACCAATCCTGGATGTACCACTCCGATTCCCTGAACCGGAACGTCACTCGCTCCAGATTCGACGTAGCTACCGGAACTGTCACTGACCGGCAGGTCTGGTTCGAGCTTTGGCCAGGGACCTCAGTTCCGGACGGTATGACTGTTGACGCTGATGGCTTCATCTGGTTGGCAGTCTGGGATGGCAATGTACTGCTCAAGATCGATCCGGACGGTGTCATCGTCGATCGGGTCGAGTTCCCGGTCAAGAAAGTTTCGTCGGTCACGTTTGGTGGTCCCAATCTCGATATAGTGTTTGTCACGACGGCAAACATCGACGGGCGGGCCATTGAAGGTACCGGTGCAGGTGGGATCTTCTCGGTTGGTCTCAGTGTGGCGGGGAAACCGGAACCATTCTCCCGAGTCGCGATCTAGCCGCGACACGTGATTCGGAATGCTTTGGTACCAGGCGCGCGCAACACGTTACTGCGATGATATTAGTGAACTGAACTGACCTATTAGTCTGAAATCGTCCGGCGAGCATTCAGCGTAAGGATTCACACATGGTTACAACTGATCGGGGAATGGGTACGTCGGGACCGCTCGCGGCGATTGCGCCAGGCGTCAAGATTGCCTTGCAGATCTCCCCTGAGCCAACCGCAGAGGACCTCAAATTTGCTGAGAATCTCGGTATCGAACATGTAGTCCTCTGGACCAATGCCGAGAAATCCAGCCCGGAGTATTACGCCAGTCGTAAAGCGCTCTTCGCGGAGCACGGTATGAACGTCTACGGCTTCGGAAACGCGTCGGTCCACAATCAGCCAGACATCACCCTAAATACGCCGAACCGGGATGAGAAGGTCGAAGAGTACCTGCGTCATCTCCGTTCGCTCGGCGCAGCTGGTATTCCCTATACGACCTACGCACACATGGCGAATGGAATCTGGAGCACTGAGCGCGAGGAGAGTCGCGGGGCCTCAGCTCGCGCGTTCGATATGGACAGCGCGACGGTGGGGCATTGGCACGGTACTGAATATGGTCTTCCGTTGACCAACGAGCGTGAGTACAGTGAAGACGAAATCTGGACGAACTTCACGTACTTCATCACGAAGGCCGCCCGGGTAGCCGAAGAGCAGCATGTGATGATCGGCATTCACCCGGACGATCCGCCGATCTCGCTTGGTGGTGTGCCACGCGTTTTCAGCACCTTCGAGAATTACAAGCGCGCATTGGAGATTGCAGATAGCCCCAACGTGGGCATCTGCCTTTGTGTAGGTTGCTGGCTCGAGGGCGGCGATCTCTGGGGTACGGATGCAGTCACGGCCATCAAGCACTTCGCCGCCAATGATCAGCTCTTCAAGGTGCACTTCCGAAACGTGGACAAGCCACTACCGCACTTCGTCGAGACGTTTCTCGATAACGGGTATGGCGACATGTACGCGATCATGAAGACCCTGCACGAGGTGGGGTTCAAGGGCGTCGCAATTCCGGACCACATCCCGACCATGCTCGACAATCCACGACTGAGCACCGCCTACTCAATCGGCTACATGAAGGCACTGCTAAACGCGGTGAAGGGCCAGGCACAGGGAGTCTAACCACGAATGCCAAACCGGCTGGGAGCACTGTGCTCCCAGCCGTTTCTGTGCTCGCATTCTGCCTCAATTGGCGATGGTCGCTGCCAGTTGGTCGGTGGTGATGACCGGGTTGTTCTTGTACAGGTAGCAGGCGACGGCGGCGTTTCCGACCTGATAGCGTGGCGGTTCGGCGATCCGGCATTCGTCCATCACGAACGGACAACGACCGGCAAAGCGACATCCAACCCGGATCTTGTCCTCGGCTGGATCGGTGTTGTCCGTCTGCTCCCCGCCCCATGGTTTCGTCGGATCCGGCGATGGGATGGAGTTGATCAGCAGCTTCGTGTACGGATGCTGTGGGTTACGGATCACTTCGGTGACCGGCCCGGCCTCGACCTGCGTGCCCTGGAAGAGCACGACCAATCGCTCGGCGATCTGATACGCCGTCGTGAGGTCGTGGGTGATGTAGACGAACGAGATGCCAAAGTCGCGCTTCAGCGTCAACAGGCTGTCGAGGATGCTGGCCCGGAGTGACGCGTCGACCATCGAGACCGGTTCGTCGGCGAGGATCAGCTTCGGACGGAGCAGCAGCGCGCGCGCAATCGTGATGCGCTGCCGCTGACCGCCGCTCAACTGGTGCGGATAGCGACCCAGTACATCGTCCGGGTTCAATCCAACCGTCAGCAACGCCTGTCGCATCTGGGACATCGCGTCGTCCTTGCCCTTGGCGAGCTTGAACGTGCGAATCGGTGTCTCGAGCATATGATCGACTTTGTAGAACGGGTTGTAGACACCAAACGGATCCTGAAAGATTGCCTGAATCTCCCGCCGGAACGTCCGCGCATCCTCGCGTCCAAGTGATTCCACCGGCGTTCCCCGGAAGAGCACTTCGCCACTCGATGGCCGCTCAAACCCGAGAATCGAGTCGGGAAATTGTGCTCTTGCCACTCCCTGACTCGCCGGCAATCGCCGTTATCGAGGGGTTCTGTTCATCAACCGAGTACGAGAAGTCAGATACTGCCCGAGTCGCGCCAGGGCCGGATCCGAAGGTCTTGGTGACCGAGCGCATCTCCAGAAACGATGTCATACAAGCGCCTCGATCTTCGCGGTCGCGGGAACGGATGTCGGATAAAGCAGGCAGGCGACGTTCTGCTTCGGTGCCGCCTCAGCCAGCATCGGAACAATCTTGTCGCACGAGTCGAATCGCTTCGGACAGCGCGGATGGAACACGCAGCCTGGTGGCGGTGCAGTCGGTGTGTGGGCAGCGCCGGCAATCTTGACCAGGCGCGGCTCCTCGTCGAATGACGGCAGGCTGTCGATCAGGACACTGGTATAGGGATGCAATGGCCCTGCAAACGTCGCATTGGTTACGCCGTTTTCGACCAGCTTGCCACCGTACATGACTCCAAGCCTGTCGACGAACTGCGCCATCAAGCCCATGTCGTGACCGATCAGGATGACCGACGCCTTGATCTCTTCCTGCACCTTGCCCAGTGTTTCCATGATCTGACGCTGCACCACGACGTCGAGCGCGCTGGTGGGCTCGTCGGCGATGATCACCGATGGCTTAAGCGAGACCGCCATGGCAATGCAGACGCGCTGCTTCATGCCGCCGGAAAGTTCGTGCGGGAAACTTGCTCGCTACTTCCGGGCGCAATCCAACTGATATCAGGAGCTGGGCAATTCGATCCTTGGCGGCGCGCTTGTCCAGTCTCAGTCCGTGCGCCTTCATTGAGTCCATGAACTGATCGTCGGATTCGTCGGACCGGGTTGAGCGAGTTCATCGCACCTTGGGGAATCATCGCGACCCGGGCAAAGCGAATTTTCTGCATGTCCTGTGTCAGATTGGGTCGTGATCTCGGTATTGCCTTCGAGCAGGATGCTCCCGGACTTGATGTAGCCTGGCGGTTTGATCATCCGCAGCAGGGCAAGGGCAATCGTCGATTTGCCGCTGCCGGACTCGCCGACCAGCCCAAGGCGCTCACCTGGTTGCAAAGCAAACGAAACGCCATCGACCGCGCGGACAATACCGGATCGGGTCTTGAACTGAACAAAGAGATCGGTAACCTCGAGCGCGTTGGTCATGATCCTGCCTTGCGAAGACGGGGGTTGGCGATCTCATCCAGCGCCGATGCGATCAGGAAGAGGCTGACAAACAGCGTGACGATCGCAGCAATTGGCACCGCCCACCACCACCAGAGACCCCGCAACAGTGACGAGTAGTAGATCGACCAGTAAATCGTCATTCCAAGGGTAGGGGAATCCTGCGGACCGAGTCCCAAGCGCTTCTATGCCGATTGTGGCTAGCACAGCCGAACCGACGGCGCCGACAAAACTGGCTCCGAGGAACGGCAACAGGTTCGGAATGAGTTCCCGCCAGATGATCTGCATTGTGCCCATGCCGTTGAGCTTTGCCATCTCGACGTACGGACGACTGCGTAACGTCAACACCTGGGAGCGGATCGTCCTTGTCGGCCACATCCAGGCCAGAAGAGCGACCACTCCCGCAATGACCTTCATTTCGACAAAACCGTCGATCGACGACGCAATGACGATCAGCACCAGCAGGCCCGGAACGGTCAGCATGATGTCGGCGGCACTGCGGATGATCAGGTCTGTCACACCACCGGCGTACCCGGAAACCAGTCCGAGAATCGTGCCAATTACCAGGCCGATACCACCGGCCAGAAAGCCGATCTGCAGCGTGAGCGGAATGCCTTTGACCAAGAGTGCTGCAAGTGATCGCCCCTGTGAATCCGAACCAAGCCACGCGTTCGCGTTCGGAGCCTGGTCCGGTCGGATGGACATCGGCGCCGCCTCAGTGACATCGACCACCAGCGGACCCAGGAAGGCGATAGCAAGCAGGGTTCCAAGCAGCAACATGCCGATAACCATTTTCGGGTTGCGCTTGAGGAACCCAAGAATCGATTTCGAGCGTCGCGTTTGGCGAGATCGTCTTCGGGAGGTACCGCCAGAATTGCTCCTGATGTCAAACGTTCCTGCATTATCGTGAATCGCTTTCTCTCATCATCCTGAACCTATCGGGCATACATGATGCGCGGATCGAGAATCGGATAAATCAGGTCGAGTAACAGGGTCATCAGTGCAATCGTGAAGACCACCAGCAGCACAATTCCATAGATCAGGAAGTAGTCGACTCCGGTGATTGAACGGTAGAGCAGCGTGCCGATACCCGGGTACCCGAAGACCACCTCGACCAGAACCGATTGCGATGCAATCGTGCCCAGCGAAAGGGCAAGCGCGGTTACCTGCGGCAACATCGCGTTGCGGACTCCGTACCGCAGGAAAATGGTGCGCGATCCGATTCCTCGTGCTTCGGCGTAGGTCATGTAGTCCTCGCCCTCGGTCATGACCATCATCCCGCGCATACCCAATGCCCAGCTACCCAGCTGGACCAGGATGATCGAGAGGGCGGGGAGAATTGAGTGATGGATTGCATCGAGAAAGAATGAAAAGGTCCACTCAGGTTGGGCACCCACATCGTACCCGCCGGTTAACGGGAACCACGGATTACGGAATGCAAAGAAATAGACCAGGATCAGTCCAAGAATGTAGTAGGGCATGGCAGAGAGTGTCAGTAGTGGCATAAACAGGTATTCGACGACCTTGGGTTTGCGTTGCCAGCCCAGAAATGCACCAGCAAGTGTCCCCAATACAAACGCGATCATTGTGGCCGTGAAGAGCAGGGCTATCGTCCAGGGTAATGCCCGACCAACCAGCGTCGAGACCCGCGCCGGATACGCTGATATCGAATAACCGAAGTCCAGCTTGGCGGTATCCCGCATGTAGTAAAGGTATTGCTTGGCCAGCGGTTCATCGAGACCGAATTTCTCAGAATATGCGTCGATCAATTCCTGGATTCCGGTGACCGAACCACCAGTCGCCGCTTGCTGACCGAGACGACTCCGGATCGGGTCACGACCGGTAGCAAGGCGAGGCAGAAAGAAGTTCAGGCTCGCGGCCACCCAGATAACGGCAATGAAGGTCAGGAAGCGCTTGAACGCATATCCCCAGTAGGGTTTCTGGGTCAGGGCCGACCATCGACTCGGCTGATCGACTGTCATGAAAGCGTTCCTCCATTGGAACCGGGGCACCCTAACTCGGGATGCCGGAATGCATTCTGGCGATATTGATCTGGCAGCTTTATCCAAGCCGAAGTGGCAGGATCGTACCAGATAAATCACACATGGTGTGTTGGGCATTTGGCCTTGTGCAGAAGGCCTAAACGAGATTGCGGCAAGGATGCGTATTTACGGCTACCAGGGACCCGAACAATCCAGTTTCTGTGTAACCGAACCGATGACAGATGCTGAATAACTGAGATCGGACCGGTCGCGGTTTTCTGTCGCGACCAGGTCCGGTCAGAGGGGGTCAGGAATTGCGCCAGGAGTGAATCGGGTTGTACCCGAGCTTCGTGCGGGATTTTTCGAGTGAAAAGGCGGTGTCGTAGCCGTTGATCGGCGTGCGAATTTCAACCTCTGGCGTGTGCTTGCGGATCATCTCCTCGGTCGGTTGATCGGAGAGCGTGTCGGCAGCCGTGCAATTGAACATGTCGAATCCGATTCCCTCAGCCTCCACGGCCAGCCGGACGATCGCAGCGGCATCGCGGATGTCGACGTATGCCCAGAAATGGCGCCACCAGTTGTCTGCACGCGGGTCGGCCTTGACCTGGGCGGCTCGCTCGACTGTCTCCTCCGGATAGGCGACCCAATGGAACCGGAGCGCGGCAATCTGCATTCCGGTTTTGCGGTGGAACATCTGGCAGGTGCGCTCGTCGACTTCCTTGGAGAGGCCGTAGCAATCGTGGTTCAGCAGCGGATGCTCCTCGTCGACCGGAACATAGAGTGGGGCGAACGGCACCGGTGCCCATGCTGAACCGAGAATCGAAAGGCTTGAGGCGGTGACAGCCTTTTTGATGCCCAACAGTGAGGCGGCCTGGAGAACCGCGAAGGTTCCGTTGACATTGTTGGTGAATACGACCTCATCCGGGTGGCTGTACGGCGCCGGAATTGCGCCGAGATGGACGAGGACGTCGCACCCGGCAAGCGCTCCTGCCACCTGGCCGACGTTGCCAAGGTCTGTCTCGATGAACCGGACTTCGCGAGCCTCCTGCGGCGCTGGCGTCACCAATGGGCGTGCGCGGTCAGCATTGATGACCTCGTAGCCATGAGCCAGTAACTCGGCAATTGCCCATTGTCCGATTCGTCCGCTTCCGCCCGTTACCAGAACCTTCACGTTGCCTTGTCCTCTTCTGAACTCGCTATGACTGACACAGACCATCTGCGCTCTGCCAGCCTGTCCGACGCTTGATGGTAGCAGAGACCGGTGCTCTTCATTTCAGGTGAAACCCGTGCGGCACCTCCCTGAAAACACCCGTATGCTATGCCGACAAATTCGACGGTCGGCGAGTACTGGAGGATGCGATGCGTATTCTGATTGGCGAGTGCAAGCAGGAAGTTTCGACCTTCAATCCGGCTCCAAGCGGCTACGACGACTTCGTGTTTTCGTCGGGTCAGGATGTACTCCGGTTCCATACCGGGGTCGCGAGTGAGATCGGCGGCGCAATTCCGATTTTCGCGGCGGCAGGGGCCGAGCTGATCGGTACATTCAGCGCCCGTTCAATCACCTCCGGCGGTACCTTGAGCGCCGATGCCTGGGACAAGATCAAGACCCAGTTCCTGGACGCCATCCGGAATGCACCCCCAGCAGATGCTGTCTATTTCTCGATGCACGGCGCGATGTGCGCGGCCAACGAAATCGATCCAGAGGGCTACCTGCTCCAGGAAACACGGAAAATTCTCGGCGAGTCCATCCCGATTGTGGTCTCCCTGGACCTGCACGGTATCGTCACCGACCGGATGCTGACCCACGCCGATGCGGTCAATCTGTATCACACCTATCCGCACAACGATTTCCTGGAAACGGGCGCCCGGGCAGCGAAATTGCTCCTCCAGATCGCCCGGGATGGGGCGAGACCGGTAACGGCAATGGTCCGGATTCCGGCACTGATTCGCGGTGATGAAACGATCACTGCGACAGGACTGATTGGTGGCCGCATTCGGGAGTGCCAGGCGATCGAAGCAAGCGAAGGTGGGCTCTCGGCCGGGATGTTCTGGGGCAACCCCTTCACGGACGTGCCTGATCTTTGCTCCAACAGTCTTGTGGTGACCGATAACGACCCAGAACGAGCATCGCGCGAAGCCATCGCATTGGCGGAAAAATTCTGGACAGACCGCGCAGCCATGCAGGCTCCACTCGTGAGCATGGAAGAAGCGGTACGAGAGGCAAATGAGTCGACCGGGACCGTGATCCTGATTGACGCGGCCGACGCGACCAGCTCCGGTGCCTCCGGCGACAGTAACGCACTCCTGCGCGCGTGCATCGAGTTCGGCTACACGGGGAGCGGGCTCTTCCCGATTGTCGATGCCCCCGCCGTCGAACAGGCCAGGGCCGCAGGCATCGGCGCAGTCATTTCGGTGGCCCTCGGCGGCACACTCGACCCAGGTCGCTTCACTCCGCTCCCAGTAGAGGCCAGAGTGCGCATGCTTTCCGACGGACGTCACATCAGTGAATCCCACGGAACCGAGTCCTATGGCGGCGATACGGCGGTCCTGGAGGTTGGCAAGCACATTGTGATTGTGACCAGCCGCCCGGTCAGCCTCTATGACCGCTCGCTATTTCTGGCTCACGGACAGGATCCGACCCGATTCGACCTGATCGTGCAGAAGTCACCGCATTGTCAGTACCGATTCTTCGCCGCTTGGGCAGAGAAACTGATCGGGGTCGACGCACCAGGATCTACCAGTGCCAATCTGCCGTATCTCGGTCACACCCGGTGCGCCAGACCGATGTTTCCGATGGAGCGAGATACCACATTCTCCCCTGAGGTTCTTCTCTTCTCCCGCTATTCGTAGCAAAGACGAACGGCACCATGCCAATCAGGACCCGGTCGACCACTGTGCAAGGCAGTAGCTGAAGTCCGCCCAACCACACGTTTAACACCCGACAACCGGGATGCTGAGCGCTGATTGCTACGACCTCGGCCGACTAACTTGCACGGTCTCCATCGTTGGTAGGTCGATTCTCGGGGGAATCTATGTCATATGATCCAGGGGCACACCAATCTGGTGGAGCAATGATCAGTCCGGACAAGTGACGTGTCAAAACACAAGGTGCTGCCGATGAGGATGACCCGTCGCCGTACCTTGGCCAGTTTGACGGCCACTGTTGCCGCATCGAGGACCAGATCACGTTCAGCAGGGTTTGAGGGCACCAAAATCATAGTGGTGGGAGCGGGCCTCGCAGGTCTGGCCGCAGCCCAGGAACTTGTTGCTCGCGGAGAACAAGTAACAGTGGTCGAGGCTCGGGACCGAATTGGCGGGCGCGTGATGACGTCACGCCTCTGGCCAAATATCCCGATGGACATGGGAGCAAGCTGGATTCATGGCGTTGATCGCAATCCGATTTCGGCATTATCAGACACAGCGGGGGCAGAATATCGTCTCACCAGTTACGACAGTTCCATTGCCCTTGATGTACACGGTCAGCAAATCGATTTGTCCGATGCCTACTCTATGGCTGAGTCAGTAATTGTTTCGGCGCGCGCAACCGCGAATGAGCTGGATGAGGACGTGTCGCTGCAAGAGGCGATCGAGGCATCAGAAGACTGGCAATCGGCTGACTCTAGTCAACGCAGGCTGATCGAGCATGCAATCAATTCCACGGTCACCACCGAATATGGTTGTTCCTGGGGCGAGATATCATCCTGGTACTTTGACGAAGACGAAGAGTTCAAAGGCCAGGATGCAATTCTCCCCTTCGGTTTCGACCAGATCACCGAACATCTGGCTTTCGGTCTGGATATCCGCACCTCCGCCCCAGTGACTGCAATTGCGCCAGATGGCGACGGCGTCACTGTGACGCTGAAAGACGGCGACGTTATGCGGGCGGATCACGTGGTGCTGACGGTGCCACTTGGAGTTCTCAAAGCCGGCGCAATTAGCTTTGGCCAACCGCTCAGCCCAGCCCGGCAGTCAGCTATCGACACACTCGGAACGGGACTTCTGGGCAAATGCTGTCTTTTATTCGAAGAGGTCCAATGGCCGGATTCTGTGGACTTTATCGAGTGGATCGGCCTCGAACCGACCTATTGGAGTCAATGGTTCAGTCTGGCACGCGTACTTGGGGCGCCTGTGCTTGTGGCTTTTCATGGTGGAGACGAGGCACGAAAACTCGAGGCACTCTCTGATTCCGAGATGATTACCGAGGCGCATGCGGCCCTTAGGACCATGTTTGGTGGACACTTCCCAGCACCGATTTCCGCGCAAATCACCCACTGGGGACAAGACCCGTTCTCACTTGGTGCCTATTCGTTCAATGCGACCGGCACCACTCCAGGCACCCGTAGGGCCCTGGCGGGAGCAGACTGGGAGGGACGCGTCATCTTTGCTGGCGAGGCCACTGAGTCAAACTATTTCGGCACGACACATGGAGCCGTTCTTTCTGGGTTGAAGGCTGCAAAATCCATCAAGATCTGAGCAGAACGCATCTTCCAAGTCAATCTCCATCGCTTGACTGATCCTTCTGACTCCGATCAACTGATAATCAATTTAATGCCCGATAGCTTCGAGCGACCGTCACTGAACGAATCTGCTTCCCAGATACCACGCCTATCCTGGCACTAGTCCATTCAGTAATGCGTCAAGATGCGGAGCCGAACAATCGGCTCCGCTTCGACTTCTCTACGAATAGCTAACCGAGCACTTCAGCAACTGACTCGGCGATGATGCCGGCCAGGGTGTCGCATTGTTCTCTGGTGATGATCAGCGGCGGGGCAATCGCGATGCCGTCGTTCGACGCGCGAACGATCAAGCCACGTTTGCGGGTGGCGGCCTGCATCTTGCCGCCGACATTCAGCGCCGGATCGAACTTCTCCTTGGTCGCCCGATCGGCCGTGAACTCGACCATGAACATCAGGCCCTTGCCGCGGACATTGCCGATCTTGTCGTGATCGCCGACCAGTCGGTGCAGTTCGCTGAGCAGGTAGTCGCCCATCGCCCCCGCATTCGCCGGCAGGTTTTCGTCCTCAATGATCTGCAGGTTGCGGAGGGCCGACGGCGCAGGCAACCGGGTGGCCGCTGTAGGTGAAGCCGTGCATGAACATGCGGTCCGGCTCGGCCATCGTGTTGAAGATCTCGTCCGAGAGCGCCACCCCTCCAAGCGGGATGTACCCACTGGTAACACCCTTGGCGAACGAGGCAATGTCCGGCTCGAACCCGTAGGTCTGCATACCGAACATCGAGCCAGTTCGACCAAATCCGCAGATGACCTCATCGGCGATCAGCAGGATGTTGTGCTTCTTCAGGATCGGGGTGATGGCGTGCCAGTACTTGGCCGGCGGAACGACTACTCCGCCAGCGCCCTGAACCGGCTCACCGATCATCGCCGCAATCGTGTCGGCGCCCTCGGTCGCGATCAGGTCCTCGAGTTCCTGGGCGAGCTGGGCGACAAAGCCATCCTCATCCAGGTTGTCGGTGTTGAATCGGTAATCGTACGGAGCTGACAGGTGGACGTATCCCGGTACGCCTGGTCCGAATCCCTGGTGATAAGTCGCAATTCCGGTTGCGGCCAGCGATCCCATCGCGATGCCGTGATAAGCGTGCTTGCGGGAAATGACCTTGATCTTCTCTGGCTGGTTCTTCAGATACCAGTAGTAGCGGGCAATCTTGAGCGCCGATTCGTTGGCTTCGGCACCACCGGACGTGAAGTGCATGTGATTGAGCGAACCGGGGAACATCTCGGCCAGCTTGGCAGCCAGCTCGATTGCCGGCGGTGATCCGAGTCCGAAAAACGTCGGCACGAACGCAACGTCGTCGATCTGCTCGGCGGCGGCAACAGCCAACTCGTGCCGACCGTGACCGACATTGACGTTCCAGAGGCCGGCAAATCCATCGATGTACTGCTTGCCATCGGTGTCCCAGAGATAAACGCCCTCGCCTCGATGGAGGACGAGCGGACCACTTTCGAGGACCTGCTTGATATTGGAAACCGGGTGGACCATGTGTGCCCGGTCCTTGGCGACCAGATCTGCCGTATTGAGTACCTGAGCGATGGCCATTGTGTATCTGCTCCTGAACTGCTCTACCTCGAGCGAATCTCCCGAAACACGATTGAAATCGGCGGGTTCAGCCGTCATTGTCGCCGGTCGATATCGCCGTCGCAATCCCCACCTTATCTACGTGCGTCTACGTAATCGGAATACGTGATTTTACGGATGTTGACCGGGCTAACGGACTGCACACTAATGACATGAGATGAGGGCGGCACACAAAACCGCCGGACGACAGGAGAGAAACGATGAACCGATTCGATCTGATAGCCCAGTCAGTACGCATCACTGCCGTTGAGAACGCGATTGCCCATGCCGAAGAGAGCATCCGCACCCGGCGGGCACAACAGCACCGCTTCCAGCCAGCAACCCTGGCACTGGTTTCGCCAATGTCACGGGCCAGGTCGGGTTCGAACTGACCCACCTGACCCAGACCGGGCTAGGAGCTGGAGAAGCTCCTCGGCTGGGTGACGGGTGCATTCGGGATGGGGTGGAGCCTTCAGGAGGTCGGGGGCCTGATTGCGCCGCTCCATCCCGGAAGCAATCGTCGGGAGAATCGCCTTCGGGATGGGGTGGGGTTGATTGGGAGTCGGGGGCCCAATTGCACCATTCCATCCCGGTGGCGGACGAGGTCAGGACAAGCTGTCGAGATGGGGTGGGGTCGTTGGGAGTCGGGGGCCCGACCACACCGCTCCATCTCGCCAGCGGTCGCAAGGCCAATGACGGACGGGAATGAGTGGATATCGTGCAGGCAGTCGGGGGGCTGAACACGATATTCACTCTGCTCCTGCGTCCGTTGGCAACAGGTACAGATGCTAGGATGTCGGTAGCACATAATCAGTTGAAGGGGAGAACATGGACGGTAGTCAATTCGACAACATTTCGAGGAAATTTGCCGGGCGAAGTACCCGCCGGGAAGCAGTCCGGACCGGCGGAATCATGGCCGCAGTAGTCGGTGCGTTCGGTGTTCGATCGGTCGCCCAGGCTCAAGACGACGATGAAAATGAAAGCGAAAACTGTACCTGGGCCTTCAAGGCCATGGTCATCGACGGACCGAATGAGGACGCCGAGTATGACGGCATCATGCGGGTTTCAATTGAACGAGACGGAGCAATCGATGTCGGTGCGCTCGATACCGATGCCGAAGATCCATATGAAGTAGTTGGAAACGCACGCGGCAAGGCGATCAGTCTGCGCGTGAAGATTGGCCAGGATCTCGCCCTTGCTCTGACCGGCGTTGGCGACCGCGACATCAAGAGCTGCCAGGGCAGTATCAGCGGAACCTTCGCTGGTCCTGAATATGGCGATTACGGCGTTTGGCAAATCACCCGCCGAACCCGATCCGACGACGAAGAAGAAGAGGGAGATGGCAGCGCCACCGCAGTCGCAACAGCAACTGCTGGCTCGGGCGGCAACCCTCCGGTCAACCCAACACCAACCCCGGGCAGCTCCAATCCTGGACCGACCGCGACACCATGTGCGCCTGAAGATTGCGGCCTGGTCAAAACCTGGGATGCCGATCTCTGCGAATGTGTCTGCTACGACGGTGGCGTCGACTGCGGTCCGGAACTCTGCTGCCCAAGCGGTTCCATCTGTGAAGGCACGTCGAGTTGCTCATGTCCTCCGGGCACGGTCCTTTGCGGCAATGCCTGCGTTTCGGAATGCGCACCCGGCCAGATTCTCGACTACAACACCTGTACCTGCACCAATGACTGCCCATCGGGTCAGGTCAAGTGCAATGGCATGTGCTACGGCCAGTGCGGACCGGGCAAGTCGTTCAACGCCAATACGTGTGAATGCGACAACATTTGCCCAGCGGGCCAGTCGTTCTGCAACGGCGCATGCATTGACATCGTGAACGACAAGAACAACTGCGGTTCGTGCGGAAACGTCTGCCCACCAGGTATGCCGTGCATCGCCGGTACCTGCACCTGCCCGGCCACGATGAAGTACTGCAACATTACCGACAAGTGCATCGACGAAAACGCGATCTGTCAGTAATCGGATAGATCAGAAAAGGGCCTCCGCTCCGGGAAACCGGATGCAGAGGCCCTTTTTCGTGCCTGGTTCAGGAGATTTCGACGGGTCGTCCAGGATCACTGGTCCATTCCGCGAACGACCCGGAGAAGAGTTTGACGTCGGGGTATCCGAGTGCGCGGAGTGTGAAATATGTGTTGGCGGAGCGGACACCAGTGCTGCAATACGGGATCACTGGCTTGTCGAGAGAGGCGCCAACTGATTCGTACATCTCCCGCAGTTCAGCCGGGGATTTCCATCGACCACCGCTATCCGGCTCGGCGTTGTCCAGAAACGGCACATTGACCGCTCCTGGAATGTGCCCCTTCGCGAATTCAGTGGACGTTCGAGCATCAACCAACACGGAGTCTCCGGTCGCAACGGCCATCTCCACATCGGCGATGTTTGCCAGCACGCCGAGATTCGGTGTGGCTTGATACGGAGCACTTCCGGGAGCCACCATAGGCGACCCGGAATCCACCGGCCCCTCCGCAGCGATCCAGGCAGGCAAGCCGCCATCGATAATCTGCTTGTTCTGGTGACCCAGCAGTTCAAGAATCCACCAAAGCCGGGCGGCGTAGAACGTGCCACCGTCGTAGATGACCACATCAGAATCGGGGTCGAACGCCGCGCAGTCCCAGTTCCTGGTTCATCGCCGCTTGCCAGGTTTCGATCGTGGCCGGGGCAGAGTCGGTGAGTGCCAGGTCCGGCCAATCAAGTTGGGACGCGGTGGGAATGTGTGCGGCACGGTACTCCTCGATTGGAGTTAGCGCGACGACTCGCAGCTTCTGATCGGCCAGCTGTTCAGTCAGGTCCCCGGGAGCAGCGAACCAGTCCGGATGAGCCCATTGATCAGGCGCAACCGGCGTGCCCGAGTCCTCGGCCCTGGTCAGGTGAGGTGCGAATGCCAATGCCGCGACGCCAGAGAGTAATGTCCGCCGCTTCATCCTGTGTCCCCTAACCATCCAGCAATGACACGGCCTTCTGGATGCGTTGTTGAACGCGATCCTTGCCTATCGCTTTCAACGTTTCAAAGAGGCCCGGGGATTCCGTCCGACCGCAGACCGCGACCCGAATCGGCATGAAGAGTTGGCCTGCCTTGAGTCCGAGCTCTTCAGCCAGAGCACGCAACGACGCCTCGGTTGATTCCAGTTGTTCGAGATCTGCGGAGTCGAGCCAGGAATCTACGGCCGCGAGCGCCGCTCTAACCTGGGCCGGTTCGCTCTTCTTTGGAACAAGGAGAGCGGAATCGTAATCCGGCAACTCATCGACCAGGAAGTAGCTCAACAGGTCCGGTGACTCGGCCAGTGTCTTGAACCGGTCCTTCAGCAAGCCAGTCGCCTCATGGATCAATCCGTAGCGCGCGCTGGACGGATTGATGTCGCCGGCCTCGATCAGACCAGCTGCTTCCAGGAATGGGCCAACTCGCTGCACCAGATCGTCAGTGGTCAGAACATGGTTGATGTACTGCTGGTTGAACCAGAGCAACTTGGCGTAATCGAACGTCGCCGGTGATGGACTCACTCGCTCGAGCGTGAAGTGCTGCAAAAGCTCTTCCTTCGACAACATTTCGGTCGAGCCGTCGAGACTCCAGCCGAGCAGCGCAAGGTAGTTCATCAGGGCTTCCGGCAGGTACCCCTGAATCCGGAACTCTTCCATCGCGGTCGAGCCATGCCGCTTGGAGAGTTTGCCACCGCCCGGTGCCAGAATCAGCGGCATGTGCGCGATTGCCGGAACATCCCAACCGAACGCCCGGTACAGCTGGACGTGCACCGGCGCCGTCGCAATCCACTCCTCGCCCCGCATGATGTGGGTAATTTCCATGTCGTGATCATCGACGACATTGCCGAGGTGGTAGGTGGGGAATCCATCCGATTTCAGCAGAATCAGGTCTTCCATGAGCTCGTTCTGGAAGGTCATGTCGCCGCGAATCAGATCAGTGACGACGGTCTCACCGGAGCGGGGCATGGCGAACCGGATTGTGTGCGCAAGCCCCGCCGCCAGATTTGCATCTATTTCGGACTGCGGCAGATTCCGGCAATGGCGATCGTAGCCCGGGGGAAGGCCTTGCGCCTGTCGAGCCTCACGAACCTCCTGAAGTCGCTCACGAGTACAGAAGCAGCGATAGGCCTTGCTCTCAGCTATCAGATCGGCCGCCGCCTTCTGGTACATGGCAATGCGTTCGCTCTGGACATACGGCGCGTGCGGGCCGCCCTTGTCCGGTCCCTCATCCCAGGTCAGACCGAACCAGGTCAGAACATCGACAATTTGCTGGGCAGCGCCCTCTACGAGACGCGACTGGTCAGTGTCTTCGATGCGGAGAATGAGGGTGCCGTTTTTGCCTTCTCGTCTGGCCTGGCCGTAGGCGAAAAGGTAGTTGAAGAGGACGGTTCGTCCTCCGCCGACGTGCAATGAACCGGTCGGGCTGGGCGCAAATCGGACACGAACGTCTGTGCTATTGTTCACCAGTTGGTCTCCTTGGGTGACGAATCAGTCCGGGCAATCTCGAGGCCCGTCGCCGTTCACCGACTCCAAAGTATAGGGAGCCGCTTCAACCCAATCCGACACATTTGGAAGGAACAGCCTTAAATGAGTGATTCAGAACAGTCGTTGCCAACCGCATTGCTTGTGATCGACGTGCAGGAAGTCATGTTCGGCAATGACGAGGAACCGCCGGTGTTCAAACACGAAGAGCTGGTCGACAACATCAACCTGTTACTCGGCAAGGCTCGATCAGCCGGTGCGAAGGTGATTTACGTTCGTCACAACATCCCGGCCTTTGAGCCAATGCAGATCGGCTCGCCGACGTGGGAGATCCGGGCCGCAATCGCACCTCAGGACGGTGAGACGATCGTGGACAAGGTCGATTGCGATAGCTTCGCCCGCACCAATCTCGAAGAGATCCTTCGCGATGCGGGGTAACCAGCTTCGTGACCTGCGGGATTCAGACCGACTTACTGCGTCGGCTCGGCCACCCGAAGTGGTCTCAACCGCGGGTTCGAGGTCATCCTCGCCGGCGATACACACTCAACCTGGGACAGTGCCGGACTGACCGCCGAGCAGATCATCACCTTCACCAACGCCCAACTCGAAAACACCGGTGGACCGGGCAACATCACGGTCAAGAACGCGGCCGACATCGAGTTCGCAAGCGTCTAGACGCAAGTTCACGTATGGCATATGGTATGTGGCAGGTGGAGTTCGCGACCAGCCGTTTCTGAGCCTGTGAGGACGTGTCCGAGTGGATATGAAAAAAACGACCATCTACCTCAGTCAGGATCAACTTGCCGAGCTCGACGTCATTTCGACACGCGTCGGTAAAGCCCAAGGCCCAACTTGATCCGCGAGGCGGTGGCTGAGTATCTGCACGAAGAATCACCAGAGTTGCCCCACTCGATCGGAGTCATCACTGATGTTGACGGTTCGCTCACGCTCGGAAAACCTGGATGAATGGCTTCGGCAAATTGGCATCCCGAGTGATTGTCCTGGATTCAAGTGGAATCATCGCCCTCACACTTTCGCAGGATCGAATGCACTCCGTTGCGGTCGAAGCGATCAAGAAAGCTCGCCCACCGTTTCATCGTACCCGCGGGAATTCTCTCTGAGGTTACGTACACAATGGAAGCCAGAGGCGGGCATAAGCCTGTACTGGCGTTTGTGTCGGATCTCGAAGCGGGGCGATATGCTCTGGACTGTGGGGAACGAGACTTCACGCGAATAGCGCAATTGGTCAATCGATATTCGGACATGCCCTTGGGTTTTGCCGACGCGTCAGTCATGGCCTGCGCGGAGAGACGAGGGGGCCGTCGTGCTCACCTATGACTTCCGCCATTTTCCGGTAGTCGCCAGGGAAGGCACGTTTCGGACTGCGAGCAGGCCGACCATTTAGGCATCCGACACATCGAACAAATATCGGGTTGGTCGGAAATGATTCTTCCTGCCCAAATGCAAATGCTTTACGCATCACCACTCGATAGCATGTTGGCACCGTCCCCTGCCGTTGAGCACCCTGCGGAAACTGACCTTCTGGGTTCCGGATCGAACAGAAGCGATCGGAACTTTGGCTATTGATTCGACTTCGGCATTAGAAGTCACCGGGAACCGCGTTACCTTCCACAACCAGAAAGCCGTCTCGGCTGGATCCGGAGACTGAAACGGCGCTGTTTCGTTCCAGGCTGGCCAACCTTGATGGAGTGCTCCGGGCAGAACACCAGGACGTGACCCGACCAAACCGCAGGAATCGGACTCAGGTGCGGAATGCCGCGTCGCGACAGTGGCCGAACAGCCAAGCGTCTGCTAGTAGAATACCTGACGTGATCCCAGGCACACTTCAGTTGCTGAGTTCACATACGGTTCTGTCTTGTGGGGCTTCGCCATTGAATCGTCTCCACCGTCCATGGGTCGTCTGGAGATCGTCGATTCATGCGGTCAGTCATTCGCACAGGAGCCGACGTTGGACCTGGTTCGTCCGAGTGTTCAGCATTTGGCGATACCGGTCGGCATCTTTGCCTCTCCGCTCGATCTAGTACACCGGGCGGGTACCAGCTCCTTCGAGTGCGGCCACCCAGGGGGCTACCGGCGGGGTCAGGGTGATCTGGTCAGGTGTCGGGACATCGATGAAGGTTGGCCGGCGGTGCGGTAACCAGGCACGCACAGCTTCGCGCAGTTGCTCCAGCGTCGTGACCCGAATCGCATCCAGTCCCATCGCACTGGCAACGGCAACATAGTTAATCGGGCCCGGATCGACACTGAAGTATCGCTGACCGAGATAGAGATGCTGCAACATCTTGATCCAGCCGAGCGAGTTGTTTGTGAACTGTACGTAGAAGACGGGCAACTGCAAACGGGCGGCCGTTTCCAGTTCACCGCATGCCATCGCGAAAGCTGCCGTCGCCGGTCAAGCCGAGCACTGGTCGCTCCGGGATCAGCGATCGAGACGCCCATTGCGGCCGGAATCACGTAGCCCATCGGACCGTGTCCGCGCGGGATCGATGACCGTCCGACCCGGCTCCGGGCATTCCCAGTACGACGACACGTTCGGTGTTGGCGTGCCCGGTTCGGCGAGTACGACGACATTGGCCGGCATCTCTTCCTGCAGGGCTATGATCACATCCCGCGGATCGATCAGATCCCCCTCAAGGATGCGCTTCGGCTCAATCTCTGCCAGACGCCAGGCCGTGCGCAATGCTCCGATTTCGTTACCAAGCGCATGGGCTCGGTCCGGGTTCGGTTGAATCTCAAGTGCGAGGCTGGCCAGCGTCTCCCTGGCATCACCAACGAGATCGTGGCTATCCGGGTAATTGCGACCAGTCCGGATTGAATCGATGTCGATCTGGATAATTTCTGGTCCGTTGCGTGGTGGCGACGTGAACCCGTTGGTATCGGTGGAGTTGGCCCGCGTACCAACGAACAACACGGCATCGGCACTGGCCAGGTACTCGTTGGCGAACGGACGCGCACCATTGGCACCTACGATCCCAAGACTCAGAGGATGCGTCTCGGCGATGGCGCCCTTGCCGTGAATAGTGGTCGCGACCGGGATGCCCGAAATCTCTGCGAGATCCTGAAGGACTGTCCACGCGCCTGAAAGATGAACTCCGGAGCCGGCAACGATCGCCGGTCGCTCCGCCTTGGCAAGCAGTTCGGCGGCCTTGCTGATTGCCCGTGAGCTGGCGGCCTCGCGCTCTGCGGGAATAGTCGCGCTCATTTCCGGAATCACGACCGATGCGTGTTCGTCGAACACATTCTCCGGGAAGATCGCGATAACGGGTGCAGGTCGACCAGTGGTTGCCGCCTGCAGGAGTACGCGAATCATGTCCGGAATCTGGGCTGCGTACTCAATGGTCAGCGTGAGCTTGGAGACCGCAGAAAAGAGCGCTACCTGATCGATCTCTGTGATCGCTCCCGTACCGCGGCTACGACTATGAATGTCGGACGTGATGCCCAGAATCGGGACAGACGCGGCATATGCCTCACCAAGTCCGCTGACCAGAAAATCCGCACCACCACCACTGCTGACTTCGCAGACGCCGACCCGGTTTGTCCAGCGCGCGTAGCCATCGGCCATGAACGCAGCATGCCGCTCGTCGCGGGTCAGCACATGTCGAATCTGGTCGGTCCGCTGGTAGAGCGCGTCGTAAAACACCACGCCCGTGTCACCAGGAACGCCAAAGATGACATCGATTCCGGCCTCGATCAGACATTCCGCCAGAATGTCCGCCCCGCGCCCCTCAAATTCCCGCATCGTGTCCAGCCCCTCATCACCCCGAAATTATGGCTAGAGGATACCCGGAAACACGGTTACGCTCGCAGTGCTGACTGCATAGATTCAGCTATTCGGGATGTGCTCAAGTCCTACGAGCACGTGCGTGACCATCGCTCCAGCGGTTGTCCCGGTTGAGACGGCCTGCGGGACATTCGGTCTCCAGTTGGACATGTCTCCGGTCGCATAGACGCCTGGAATGGTCGTTTGTGTGTTGGCGTCAACCTGTACCCACTGATCACTTCCGAACCCCTCGAACAACTCGCAGCCGAGTGAGACGGCCAACTCATTGCGCACTTTGGGCGTGGGGCGGGTCCACAGCACCTCGACCGGAATCGTCTCTCCGCTTTGGAACGCGATGTTCGAAAGTAACCCCGCTTCACCGTTCAGCGAGGCAATTGGTTCGGAACGCACGGAGATCGCCAGTTCCGAGAATCGCTCTGCCAACTCACCTGATGGAACCCACTCGCCATTGGTCAACACGGTCATGTTGTGGCTCCAGTTTCGGTAGAACCGGGCCGCATCAATCGCCATTTCCTCGCCAACATACAGCGCCATCGGGGAATCCTGATGCTCCCAACCGTCACAGAACGGACACTGAAAGACTCCCTTGCCCCAGAACTCATTGATCCCCGGCACAGCGGGAAGCACATCTTCGACGCCCGTTGCCAAGATGACCGTCTTGCTCTGAATCGTTTCACCCAACGAGGTGATCGCTTCGAATTGACCAAGTTCACCGGAGATGGCGGTTACCTCACCATCCATCACGGTTACGCTGGGATAGACGGTTAGTTGCTCGCGACCGATCGAACGAAGCTCATCCGGCGACGCTCCGTCCCGTGTAAAGAAACTATGAGATGCGTCGACAAATCGATTGCGACCCTTGCCCCCATCGACCAGCACTACGCTCCGTCGCCCTCGTCCCAACAAGAGCGCCGCCGAAAGCCCGGCCGGACCACCCCCAACTACCAATGCATCTATCACGTTTAAACCTCACCATTGACCAGATACCTTATTGCGACATTGTACCACTAACAGCAACTGGAGAGCAAATCGAAGCCCACTGAATTACCACTACAATTGCGGTGAAAGCTCATATCGGGGAGAACCACTTCGTGGCTGACGTTTATGACTATGTAATCGTCGGGGGCGGCAGTGCCGGTTGTGTCCTCGCGAATCGACTCTCGGCCAGATCATCCAATTCAGTCGTCCTGGTTGAGGCGGGTGTCGATACCCCGCCTGATCACACCGACAAGGTCCTCTGGGACAGCTACCCGATCATTGCCTACTTCGATCGGCGGCATCAATGGACCGATCTCCGCGTCCGCACCCGTCCTGACGGTCCACTCCGTACCTATGAGCAGGCCAGGGTCATGGGTGGCGGATCGAGCATCAACGGGCAGATGGCCAATCGCGGGCAACCATTTGACTACGATGAGTGGGCCGAAGAGGGCGCTGCCGGCTGGACCTGGCAATCAGTTGCCCCCTACTTCCGCAAACTGGAGCGCGACCTCGATTTCGCAGATGAACATCACGGGGCGGACGGTCCGGTCGCCATTCGCCGGGTTCAGAAGGCCCAATGGCCGGGCTTTTCCGCCGCCGCGGCAGAGTCCGTCATTGACTCCGGTCTGCCCTGGATTGATGATCAGAACACTCCCGAGTTTGTGCCCGGCTGCTTCCCGATCACGATCAACAATGAAAACGATCACCGCGTTTCATCAGCAGTCGCCTACCTCACACGGGATGTTCGCAAGCGAGACAACCTGACCATCCTCAGCCAAACCCGGGTACTTCGCCTCGTCATGGATGGCAAGCGTTGCACGGGCGTCGAAGTCGATGGTCCGGGCGGGCGACGTGTCATTTCTGCCGGTGAAGTGATTCTCTGTGCCGGAGCCATCCACTCCCCGGCGATGCTCATGCGCGCAGGAGTTGGACCCGCCGAACATCTCGCCGAGTTGGGTGTGCCGGTGATTGCTGATCGGTCCGGAGTTGGCCAGAATCTGCTCGATCACCCGATGATTTCGGTGTCGGCCTATCTCAAACGCTCGGCTCGTCTCTCGGCTGAGCAACGGCGGCACATTTTCCTCGGGCTGCGCTGGTCCTCCGGTGTCCCGGACTGCTCTCCGACCGACATGTACGCGGTCGCCTACAACCGGGGAGCCTGGCATCCGGTAGGGTGGCGCATCGGCGGATTCCTGACCTGGATCAACAAGTCCTATTCCCAAGGTTGGGTGAAACTGGCCGATCCGTCCCCCGAGCGTGAACCTGAGGTGCTCTTCAATCTGCTGGGTGATGAGCGCGACCTGCAGCGCATGTGCGATTCGGTTCGTTACATGATCCGTTTGTTCGATCATCCCGCCGTCAAGCGGGTGGCCGGATCCCCCTTCCCGACCAGCTACACCGAGCGCTACAAGAGTCTCGGCGCAGTTACGCGTCGCAACCACGCAATCACCAGCGCCATCGGTGCTGCGCTTGATGGCCCGGCGCTGGTTCGCGATCGACTGCTACGGGAAGTGGTGACTGACGGGGCCAGTTATGACGAGTTGTTGCACGATGATGCGGCACTCGGGGAATACCTCCGCGCAACCGTGACTGGCATCTGGCATGCGTCCGGTACGTGCAAGATGGGCGCACCATTCGACCCGATGGCGGTGACGGACGGTAATGCCCGGGTGATTGGAGTTCAGGGGCTGCGGGTTTGTGATGCATCGATCATGCCGACCATTCCCTGCGCAAATCCGAATGTGCCGATCATGATGATGGCCGAGCGGGTCTCTGATCTGATCCTGAATGAAACGGCCGGGAGCTAACGGGATGCGGTTCTCACGAATGATCACCGCCGTCGATGCCCATGCCGAAGGTGAACCGGGCCGGGTAATTACTGGCGGTATCGGACCAATTCCCGGCGAATCCGTCTTCGAGCAGATGCGCTACCTGGCCGAGGAGCGAGACGATATCCGCAAGCTGATGCTGCGGGAACCACGTGGATACCCGGGACTCTGCTGCAACCTGCTGGTTCCCCCGACCCATCCAGATGCCGACATGGGCTTCATCATCATGGAGCAAATGGAATATGCCGCAATGTCCGGATCGAATACGATCTGCGTGACGACTGTGCTACTCGAAACCGGGATCCTGCCGATGGTAGAACCGGTGACCGAGCTTGTTCTCGAAGCGCCCGCCGGGCTGGTCAAGGTGCGGGCAGATTGTGCAAACGGCAAGGTCACCCGTGTCACATTTGAGAACGTGCCTGCCTTCGCACTTCATCTTCAGGTCCCGGTCGAAGTCCCCACGTTGGGCACGATCAAGGTTGACATCGCCTGGGGAGGGATGATGTTTGTGCTGTTCGAGGGCTGGCAGGTCGGATTGAACCTGACTCCCGACGAAGGTGCAGATTGCGTCCGGTTCGGCGAAATGATCAAGGCGGCCACGCGGGAACAGTACCCGTCTGTCCATCCAGACAACCCGGAACTTACCGGGCCGACAATCAGCATGATCACCGGAAACCCGGTCAACCCGAACGCGCATGGCCGAAACACGGTCGTCATATCAACGGGCACGTTTGACTGGGAGAATCCTGCGACGTGGACCGGTGCGCTGGATCGATCAGCCTGCGGGACTGGCACGTGCGCCCGTATGGCCGTCCTGAATGCGAAGGGCCAGCTTGGACTGAACCGCGACTACGTACATGAATCGATTCTCGGGACAACCTTCGTGGGTCGACTGCTCCGAAAGACGAAAGTCGGTCCGTACGACGCGGTTGTGCCGTCAATCAGCGGCCAGGCATGGATCAGCGGCATCGCCCAGTACGTGCTCGATCCGACCGACCCATTCCCCGAAGGCTACCGCGTTGCTGACATCTGGGGCGGCATCGAAGACTAGCAGCCGGTGCGGACGGTTGTGTTCAGTTTCGTCCAGAAGCTTGGCAGCGATTTGTAGTACGAGACGGTGTCATCGTCCGTGACCCAGACATATCCAGCGTTGCGTTCACGTGATCGGTCGATCACGGTCTGCCACTTGCTGGACGGGGTCGAATGCACGATGTGCAGGAATCGCTCGGGCGGATAGGTGTAGAACCACTCGGGTCGCTCGTAGGAATCACCGTACGCCGCATATCCATCCTCGAACACACCTGCGACATCGGTGAACTCCATATACGCAGGGTTGGGCATCCAGCCAAAGTTGAGGACAGCCAGTCCGCCACCGCGATGGATATTTGCAACCACAGTGCGATACCGCTCGACTGACTGATAGCGAGTGTCGGATTCGTCGAGGAAGAAATCGGTCACGCCGTACCAGTCCCGATACTGATCCATTTCGGCAATGACCGAGGCCGAGCTGCGGCTGCCGTAATCCGTCTGCACGTACGCAAGCACGGTGAAGCCTGCCGCCCGGGACGACTCGACTACATCACTCCAGGCCCGATCATATCGATCGCCGACGCCGCTGTTCGGGTTGAAAATGACAAACTGGACGCCGGTGCCAGTCGCGGTTGTCTCGCGCCAGAGAGAGGTTGTCTCCGGATCAAAATAGCCTGGAACGAGCAAGCCCTGACATCCGACAGTATTCCGCTCCGGCGGATCGTCGCTTGCCGGATTCACCACCCGCAGAGTGAGATCGTCGGTGAAAAATCCGGACGCCCCCTCCAACTTCCAGACAAATACGTTGACCCGCGCTACTCGACTATCCGTGCTGAACTGCACGGATAGTTTCTGCCAGGTATTGGCGGTGAATTCCAGCATCGCCGGTTCGAGGTCGGTCAGTCGCTTACCGTTCGCGTCCCGATAGGAAATGCCGATGTACGCGACGTCGTATTTGCGCGTCATCAGCCCCCAAACCGAGAGTTCGTAGGTGGTTCCAGCCTGGACCGTCAACCGCTGGTCCGCGTAGCCTCCGGTGTCCGTAACAGCCAGCGAACTGGTCCCGGTACGTGGTCGGGATGAGCTGATCCGGGCGCCGTTCTCCAGGTACCACGGGCTGACACCGTTCTCGAAACTGGCGTTGCGGACGATGCCATCCTCCACTGGCGTTGGAGACGGTGTAGTCGGTGTTGGATCTGGTTTGGCCTTCGGCGCGTGCACTTCGACTTCGACCAGGCCGCCAAGCCATCGATCGCCACGGATGTTCACGAAGATAAAGCGCACATATCTGGCTTTGACGGAGACCCGCAACGTTTGCCAGTCGCCAACTGCGGCGTTGCGAGCACGGCCAACCTCTGTCCAGGTCACACGGTCCGCTGAGACTGAAATCCGGATCTGATCCGCACGTCCCGTCTTGCCCATCAGCCACTTGATTTCGCCGATGGATTTCACCGAATCGAGACTGAGCACGATATAGGCTGACCCGGGATGCGTCGCCGGTGAGGTCCAGATGGTACCCGTGTCACGGTCAGTCAGCACTGAAGGATGAACACTGCCATCGCTGCGGCCGACACCGGTCAGCGCATATCCGGCCGGTTTGAGCTTGCCGGAGAGTTCTGATCGGGTGACCGGAGTGAATTCCTGTTGCGGTTTCGGAGTTCCCGTGCTTGTCGGAGTACGCGTGGCCGTTGGTTTGATCGACGTGGGTTGGGAGGTCGGAGTCGAGGTTGAGGTGCTGGTCGGCTCGCTCGTCTCCGTCGCTGCAGGTGTTGCCGTTTGGGTCGGAGATTCGGTCGGTATGTCAGTTGGAGATTCGGTAGGTGTCGGTTGCGGTGTTTCGGTGGCCGGGAACTCGATGACGTACGACCAAACGGCTGACCAGATCGGATCCGGCTGGACTCCCAATGATCCGACTCGCCAGTACAGCACCGCTCCTGCTTCGAATGCAGTTGGATTCTGATAGGAAGTATTCGACACATCTGCAGTAGCGACGATTGACGTGAACACATCGTCGGACGCGATTTCGATCCGATAGGTCAGAACTGTTTCCACCGGCTGCCACGAAAAGGTTGGAGCGGCCGAGCCGGTGGACGCATCGGCCGGAGAGATCAGGGTTGGACCAGCAGGACTGGTCACATCGCCTTGCGCCAACGTTGAGGTTGGCAGCATGGTCAAGCTGATCAGCAGGATGACTAGATATTGGATTCGGCGCATCGTTGGTCTCTCGGTAGACACCGGAGCATCCGCAGGCGAACGCTGATCGACTGACCACAACCGGGCGCGCGCAGAGACGGCGGTCGGTATTCGTGGACAGGAATCGAGTCTAGGTTTTGGGGTTGCGATGTCCCATGGGCCGAAGCACGGAAATCGGTCGGCCCTTTTGGGTAGTGCTAATCAGGACGTGAGGACTAGGCAGGAATCGGTTCAGCGTCGTCCTTGCGTGGCGAGCGTGAGCGGGCAAGGAGCGCGGCGACCGTTTCGGCGTCTTCTGCGATGACCCGGAGATACGCCCTCGCGGCTGAATCAGGAAATCTTGCCTTGCGTTCCCAGTCTCGCAGGGTGCCGAGTGGAATCATAAATCGCTCGGCGAACTCGACCTGCGTGAGCTTCAGATTTAGTGCGAATCGCTTTGGGATCTATCAGGGTCCGCTTGATCTCCCGATCTTCATCCGAGAGGCAAGGCTCTTCGTCCGGATCCATTAGCGCGTTGTACTCCGCGTCTTCATCCGTTATCGCATCGAACCGGCTCCAGTTTGTCTTCCGCTCAAATGGGGCAGTGGTGCCATCCTCGAGAATCTGAACTACCTTGCCGTTCTCGTCAAATGTCGCGCGAATCATAGGTTCGTCGCTCATTGGTCCGTGCCTTTCGTGCGGAAATGATGCGAATCCGGTGATCTCTCATGGTGTAGACGACAGTTACAAATCGGTCGCCGACCAGACCAGTGACGGTCCACCTTGGTTCAGAGTGTTCAGGTCGCGTGCTGTCCCGATCGATACGTTTTGGATCGTTGAACACATCTGCGGCCTCGTAAAAATCAATTCCATGCTTCTCGTCGTTTGACTGATCCTTGACTGGATCCAATTCAGAGACTGGCGGCACGGCAATCGACCCTCAAACGCTACTGCTCTGCAGTATTGATTGCAAGTTACTGTTAGTCAGCCAGTACGACATCCGAGAGGCGCAGGGAGAGGACGGTCGAGGTGCCGTCGTCGCGCATGGAGACACCGTAGAGGGTGTTGGCGGCTTCGATCGTGCCGCGGTTGTGGGTGATGATGATCGCTTGCGTCTCATTGGCAAGGTGCGCCAACTGATCGCGGAAGCGCACCACATTCGCTTCGTCCAATGCCGCGTCAACTTCGTCCAACAGGCAGAATGGGGTGGGGTTGACCCGCAGGATCGCGAAGAGTAGCGCCACACCGGTCAGGGCACGCTCGCCACCAGAGAGCAGCGCCAGGGTCTGCAATCGCTTGCCGGGCGGTTGGGCGACGATATCGATGCCACCGGTCTTGTCCCCATCCTCACCTGTCGACCATGACCAGGCGCGCAGTCCCGCCGCCGAAGAGGGTCGAGAACATCTGACTGAAAATGATCGACACCCGCTGGAAGGTCTCCTCGAAGCGCTCCTGCATGGTTGATCGCACCTCATCCAGCATGGTCCGGATCGAGGCAGCCGCACCTTCAACATCATCGAGTTGCTCGCGCAGGAACGTGTACCGCTCCCGCTCGCGCTCATAGTCCTCAACGGCGTTGTCGCCGGCGTATCCGACCCGTCGCAGTCTGTCTTTCAGCCGATTGATTTCGCGCTCGGTTTCAGCCGGATCGTCAGGGACTTCGCCTTCGTCCGTCTCGTCATCGGCCTCCAGAATGCTGGTTGGCTCGTCGAGATCGAGCTCGTCCTGAATACGCTGATGCAACGCCCCGACTTCGCCCCGGACCCGTTCGACGTCCATGCCGGCCGTTCCGCGGGTTCGCTCAGCTTCGAGAAGAGCTGCCCGTGCGGATTCCAGATGCGCCTCGATATCGGCGAGACCAGAAACGAGCGTGCTGTACTTCTCCTCAAGCGGGGCAAGTTCGGTTTGTGCGCTTTCCTGCTCGGCTGTCAACTTCAGAACTTCGGCCGCCAGACGATCTACTTGCGCACGGATTGCGGTGATCTCGCCATCGACCGCTGCGGCTCGCTCTGCGCGAACCGCTTGCTCCTGCTGCAAGGTCGATTGCTGGGCGGTCAGGGTGGATTCACGACGGCGTTCGGCATTGAGGCGTTCATCGTTACCGGCCACCAGGCGCTGTGCTTCGCGATACCCAAGCTCGGTGGCGGATGACGTGTCGGAGTCGCGATTCAGACTGACCGAAGCGGCCTCGAGCTCCGCTCTGGCCACATCTCGCTCTCGAGTCAGCCGTTCGAGTTCGCCGTCAATATCGGTGAGCGTCGACTCTGCAGCCGAGCGATCCTGATCCAGGGCGCTGGTTCGACTTTGCGCTCGTTCGTCTTCACGTCGGGTTTCTTCAAGCCAGGTTGCGATTCGGGCGCGTTGCTGCTCGCGTTCACGGCGAGTAGCGAGAATTGCTGAGCGTTCGGATTCGAGCTGCTGCCGATCCTCAACCAGCGCGCGCGGTTTGGCGGCAGCGGTTTCGGCAGCGGCCCTGGCTTTGGTCAGTTTCGCTTCTATCTGGGTGATCTCATCAGGAAGTTCGCGAAGTTCACGTTCCCGACCGAGCGCGCCGCTCTCGCGAACCTGCGCACCACCAGTCACGGATCCAGCCGTGCGGACAATTTCTCCGGTCAGGGTGATCGCGCTCCAACCGGACGGCATATGCGGTAGACAGGCGCGGGCCGTATCCAGGTCATCAACGATCAGCGACCGACCGAGAAGGGCGTTGATGATGCCTTCGAGCTCGGCTGAAACCGTCAGGAGTTCGCAAGCGACACCGTGGACACCCTTGAGTCCGGCAACATCGCGGACTGCATCGGCATTCGGTTTCCGTCCACGGACGGTATCGATTGGCTGGAACGTCGCCCGCCCTGCATTCTGCTTCTTGAGGAATGTGATGGCTGCCTCAGCCTGAGACCAGTTCTCGACCACAATGTCCTGCAGGTGACCGCCGAGTGCGACCTCCATGGCTGTGTCATATGCGACGGGGAGCGTGATCAGTTCGGCCAGGGTGCCTCGAATTCCGGACAATGTCTTCTGGCGACCCGCCTGGACCACGGCCCGGACTCCGGCAAACAGTCCGGCACCGGTTTCGTGGATGCGACGAAGTTCGCGCAATCGTGCCGACGCATCAGCCAGTTCCCGTTCGAGTACCTGAACCCGTTCCCGCGCCAGAGCCGATTCCGCATTGGCCGCATTGATCGCGGTGACTATTTCGATCACACCCGCATCGATGGACGTAAGGCGGTAACCGGACGTCTCTTCGGACTGATCAAGCGCGGTCAGATCGGCAGCAAGCCGTTGCAATCGATCGGCGCGTTCCTTGCTGGCCTGCTCCGTACGGGAGCGCTCCGCCTGATCGGTTTCGGTGCGCTGCAGAATCAGTGCCTTGCGGCGGGACGCGTCGGCAATCTGCCGCTCGCGATCAGTCGCAACGGCCAGGAGTCGGCTGTGTTCCTTTTCGACATGAGCTCTGCTTGCCCGTTCAGCGACAAGGGCAGCTTCCGCTTCCTCAAGCTGTTTGCGGGCGGCGGCGGCGGTTTCCTGAGCCTGGGCCACTTGCTGGCGAACGTCTTCCAGGTCGGCCAGGACTCCGGTGATTTGCGCGTTCAGCGTGGCCTGGGTCTCGCCCATGTCCTCGCGGCGCTTCTCCAACGAGGCGAGACGCTCGCTGGCAATCTCGCGCTCGTGGCTGACCCTGCGCAATTGCTCAGTCGTTGCGAACAGGCCGGCCCGCTGTTGCTCGAGAATGTCACCGATCTGCTCGCGATCAGATCGAAGCGTTGTCGAGGTCGCAAGCAATTCGTCATAACCGGCCTGGAGCGCGTCCGCAGAGCTGATCCCGAGGGCCGCGCTTGCTTCGACTGATTCCAGTTTTGCCTGCGCCTTGCTCAGAAGACCTCGGAAATGGAATCGTTGCAGAAGGCGCAATCGGTCACGGACATCACGATACTCATTGGCCTGTTTTGCGGCGCGCTCAAGCTGACGCAGGCGCGGTTCAACCTCGGTCAGAAGATCGTTCAGTCGGGCAGAATTGGCTTCGGTCTCGTTCAGGTTACGCTCGGCTTCAGCTGCCTTGAGCCGGAGACCAGTCAGATCAGCCGCATGTTCAAACATGCCGCGACGATCTTCAGAACGCTGGCTAAGAGCAGCGTCGACCAGGCCCTGCCCGACCACGGTGTAGCTTTGGCCAAGCCCCGCCGTGAGCTGATGGACATCCTTGAGACGGACCTTGCGACCATTGATCAGGTAGGCTGTTTCACCGCTCCGGAATGCCCGACGGGTGACCGTGACTTCCGTGAAATCGATTGGTAACCAGCCAGTTGAGTTGTCGAAGGTCAGCGTGACTTCAGCCATGCCGGCTGGAGCCTTGCCACTACCACCCGCAAAAATGACGTCTTCGGTCTTTTTGCTGCGAAGCGAGCTGTAACTGGTTTCGCCAAGTGCCCAGCGAACCGCGTCGGCAATATTGGACTTGCCGCTCCCGTTGGGACCGACGACGGCGGTGATGCCCTTTTCGAACTGGAATGCGGTTTTGCTGGCGAAGCTCTTGAACCCGATCATCTCCATCCGCGTCAGACGCGGTGGAACGGCATCATCGTATGAGGGTGGTGAAGTTGTATTGGTCGCCTGGGTGGCTGCCATCGGGTACGTCGATCCTCAAACGATGCGGGTCGTTCCGGTGCGCGCACACGACTGCAGAGCGTTTCCGCGTCCGTGATCGAGGTTACGTGCTAACCGTACGTATATCGTACCAGCCTATGCCCGGACTGTTGCCTGTTTCGTGGCGTCCGTACTGTGTTGAGGGGTAAGATGAACGCCACATTAACGGCGTCCGAATTCGCTGTTATCCGGGGGAGAATCCGCATGTCCGCATCCCGCCATCGCAAGGCGTTCGTCTTTGGCACATTCATTGGGGCTGCCGCTGGCACCGCCGCGGCGTTCTGGAATGCACCGCAGTCCGGGCATCGCACCCGAACCCAGATTCAGCAATCAATCGAGCGAGTCTTGTTCAAGGCGCTCGATATGACACCGTTTGAATCCCGTCCAACCGATACCGTCACCGAGAACCGGCCGTCAACTGCTGCAGAGCCGGTCGTTGAGGAGCCTCCGGTAGACATCCTCATCGGGAGTCGGCCAAGCGAAGTGAGTGCACACCACGCATCATGATTGATCGAGCCCGCGCCTCAATGAAATTTCTTGTCTATGGTTTGCTTTTGGGCCTCGTACTGGCTCCCTACAGCGGCAAGGAGACTCGCTCCCGGGTCATGGGCTGGTTCGCGGCCAGTGTCCGGGACGTCGTCAAGCTCTAGCGTTCTCGCTCGCGCTACTTTGGGACCAGCCGGAACATTCGCGGCATCATCAACTCGTCCTCAAGCAGGAATCCGGTACAGACCAGTTCGCGATCATCGTTGATTCCGTCTGCGCTGATCAGGTGTACCTCCCGGCTTGCCTTCCCGATTGCGCTGTTGAGATTGAATGCCTCGTCCGCAAGCCAAAGGGTCGCGACCGAAATCGGATCGTTCTCAGACGCGCTCATCGAGATTCCACAGACATCGGCATCGCGGTTGATCCCAAGGGCAATCGAGCGATCGAGTTTGATGCGCTCTGTCCGGCCCTGGACCTTGACGCCTCCGAGTCGCTTAAGCTGGCGCATCTCGCCATCGTCCCGAATGAATGCGTGATCAACCGCGCTAAAGCCCGTTTCACTTGTTGAGCAGCCAACTATGACCCCTTGTTGATTGATTGCCGTGGCCTGACTCGTTTCACCACCGAGTGTTCCGAGTTCGACGACTTCGCCGTCCATCCAGATCACCGCCCGGACCACGTCGCCATCCTCATCCAAAGTCGAGTAGCCGACGATTGCGCCGTCATCATTGATCGCAACTGCCCGACTGGACGGACCACCGAGCGACGGCAGCTCCTGAGCATCGTCGCTCCTCCAGACCAGCGCGACACCTCGATTGGCACCCTTGTCTGCCGATCCAACCACATTGCCTTCAGCGTTGATTCCGTATGCGGTGGTGCGATCAGTCCCGAACGGAGTAAGCACCTGGGCCTCGTCGTCAATCCAGATTGCCGCCAGGTCGTCAATTGAGCCAGCAATTACCCCTGCATCGTTGATCGCATTGGCGAGACTGGCACTCCCGGACGTGGGAAGTGTCCAGGCAGTGTCTCCCCGAGAGCGAACGGCTCCCGGACCAAGATCTGTTGTGGCAATTCCGACGGTCGTGGCCTTGCGATTGATTGCCCGCCCATATACCCCGGTCAAACCGTCTCCGTCGGAGGGCAACTCCAATACAGAGAATTCCAGCTCAGATTGGGCAAGGGCACTCCGGCCAGGAATAAGGATGGCGGCAGAGATTGCAATCACATGTCTCCGGGAGACCGTGCGCGCAGCCAATGAGGAGATCAATCGATTCAAAACAGATACCAATACACTAGCGCACCGAACTACAGCAGTTCGACCGGAAACCATAGGATGGGAGCGGGATGGCGCTCATAATAGCGTCTATTGCTTCTTCCTGGCTCCGTCAACTGGGAATCCGGTCACGTTTAACCGAAGGAATCACTCTGTCGTGAGTCTCTTGATCGCCATTTCTAGCGGCGCCCTTTATCCCGGGACAACAACGGAACATGTCACGGCGCGGGCGCGCGAACTCGGCGTCGATCACGTGGAGCTCATGCTTCAAACAACGGGCGAGTATGATGCACGGTTTCTGCGACAAGTGCGACAGAACGCCGATTTGGTCGATGTGACAATCCACTCGCTGCATTTGTTCCAGCCCCTGCACCCGCTCTTTACCGGCTATGCCCGCCGGACTGACGAAGCGATCGATCTGTTCCGACGTGGAGTGGAGGGAGCGGCGATCGCGGGCGCCAAACTGGTTGTCTGGCATGGACCGACACGCAAGGAAATGACCGGGGACGATTCCTGGAAGCGATTCCTGGCCATGACCGAGCGGTTGGCGGAAATCTGTGCGGAGTCCGACATTGTCCTCGGCGTCGAAAACGTCTCGTGGTGTGCGATCTCCGCAGTTCGAGATGCAATTCGATTCTCCGCAGCAATTGAAGCGCTTCCCCATCGACGCCATATTGGCTATGTATTCGACTCGTTTCAGGCGCTCGAAGCAGGAGCCAATCCGTTCATGATGCTCGCCGCGATGGAGGGCCGAATCGCCAATGTCCACATCAGCGACGGGGTTGTCGGGGACACCCTTGCCCGACACCGGCTGCCAGGCGATGGCGAGATTCCGTGGCCAGCGTTGATTAAGGCAATTGCCGGAGCCGGTTATTTCGGCCCGATGATGCTGGAAGCACCGATTGCAAGCGCAGCAGACGTCACTCGAGTACGGCAACTTCTGGATCCGCTGATCGCCGCAACTGGAAACACGGGCGACCCGTGTGCGCAGCCGTTACCGGATGGGGTTCGCCGTGGCATCGAGCTGTTCAATGCGGGTGAGTATTACGAAGCCCACGAGGTAATCGAGCATGAGTGGCACGCTGAACGCGGGCCGATTCGGGCGATGTACCAGGGCATCCTGCAAATCGGGGTTGGATTACACCACACGCGCGGTGGCAATCACCGAGGTGCCGAATTGCTCCTGAACGACGGAATTGAAAAGGTCTCGCGCTTTTTGCCTTCCTGCCAGGGAGTCGACACGGCCAACCTCATTCAGCAGTCTCAAGGCTGCCTCGATCAGGTCCTCACGTTGGGACCTGATCGGCTGGCGCTGTTCGACTGGAGTCAGGTGCCGCAGATTCGGATCGACTGATTAGTTGCGCTCGAGGTGGTACGGCACGCTCGTTACCACCGTCCCTGGTCGGAAGAGCAAGGCGGCCTTGAGTCGGAGAGCGGTCTGGTTGTGCAGCAGGTGCTCCCACCAGTGGCGGGCGATGAATTCCGGCAGAACAACAGTCAGCGTGTCGTTCGGTCTCTGCTTGTCGATTTCGTCAATATATTTCAGGAGCGGACCGACGAGCTGTCGGTACGGGGATTCAATGATTACCAGGTCGACCACGAAATCAAGCTTGGCCCATTCGGCCCGGAACTCATCAATGTCGTCGTCCTCACTGCTGATGTGCACCGCAGTCACGTTGTCGGAAATCGAGCTGGCGTAGGCGAGCGTCGTTCGAGCAACCCGGTTGACTGAGGCAACCGGTACCACGACGGTATGAATGATTTGATTCGGGAGAAGAGGCGTGCTGGTCGCCAATTCCTTTGACGCGACTGTGTAGTGCTTGTGAATGGCACGCATCATCAGCACCAGCAGAATGATTACCACTGCTGTCAGCCATGCACCAGTCTTGAATTTAGTGATCGCCACAATGATCGCCACAACCAGAGTCGCCGCTGCGCCGACAAGATTGATGACCCGGCCAAGCTGCCACCCCGGTTCGCGACGACGTTGCCAGCGCATAAACATGGCGAACTGGCTGATTGTGAACGACGTGAAGACACCAAGTGCGTACAGCGGGATCAGGTGCTCCACTTCGGCGTCATAGACAGCCAAAACCAACCCGGCGAGAACCCCCAGGGTGACGATTCCGGTTGTGAACGCAAGCCGGTCTCCACGGTAGGAGAACTGGCGGGGCATGAATCGGTCCCGGGCCAGAAAGTACGCCAACCTCGGGAAGTCTGAATATGCGGTATTCGCGGCGAGCACGAGAATCGCCACGGTAGCGAACTGGATGAAGTAGTACGCCGCGTTGGCTCCACCAAAGGTGTGACGCGCAATCTGGGACACGATGGTCTCATACCCGACCGCTGTCGCTTCCATTGGAACGGCGCCAAACTGGTGGGCCAGAAACGTAATACCGGAGAACGTCACTGCGAGAATTGCAATCATGACGGTCAGGGTCGTGCGCGCGTTTTTCCACTCAGGAGGTTGGAAGGCCGGGACACCGTCGGATATGGCCTCCACCCCGGTTAGCGCCGCACACCCGGAGCTAAACGCTTTCAGGATGACAAACAATCCCAACGAACCTGCTGCGGCGACTTCATTGCCCTCTATGCGATGAGGCTCTACCGCAAAGCCGTTCATCGCCGTCTGGACAAACCCGATCGCGAGCATGATCAGGACTCCGCCCAGGAACAGGTAGGTCGGTACGGCAAAGATCGAGCCGGATTCACGGATCCCGCGCAGATTCAGCACGGTCACCAATACGATGAAGAAGATTCCAATGCCAACGCGATGGTTGTGCAAATCGGGAAAGGCTGAAACGAGCGCTGCAACAGCCGCCGCAATTGAAACCGAGACTGTCAACGTGTAGTCGGCAAGAAGTGCAGCACCGGCCGTCAACGCTGGTCCGTCACCGAGATTGTCTTTGGCGACAATGTAGCTGCCACCGCCTTTAGGATAGGCCTTGATCGTTTGACGGTATGAGATCCCGACAATCACAAGCAGGGCGACGATCGCGGCACCGACGGGAAGGCTGACGTCCAGTACGGCCAATCCACCAGCCAGCAGCAACACACGCAGAATCTCTTCTGTCGCATATGCAACAGAAGACAATGCGTCCGAGGAGAGAACCGCGAGTGCCTTGACCTTGGAGAGCCGCTCGTGGGCTCCTGATGCGGTTGTGAGCGGTTTGCCGATCAGAACGCGCTTTACCTTGATGAAGCTCCGCGCGATGGGACCTTTCGCTTGCATGGATTCTTCGGTTGCAACCAGATGCCCCGGACCGGCGCGTTCGAAATCGTCGCCCTGCTGACGAACTACGCGAACATAACGATCACCCGAGAGTTTTCCCTGAATCGGTTGTTTTCCTGTGAGATCGGTAAATGGTTTGTGCCCGTCGTTCCGAGGTACCTTCACCTTTCGGTGCACCTCTTCACCTTCGGCCAAAGACTTGCTCTCTGCAGAGGCACGAGCATCATTCCGGATGGTTGGTTTGCGCTTCTGAGGTCGATCCGTATCGTTGGAGGGATCTGCAGACGAGGAGGCCTGAGTGGTCTCCTGATCGACCGCATCCCGATCAGGATTCGACATTGTTCGACTCCATACCGGTCAGACAGGCTGAAGCAAGACTAAGCGGATCACATCGACCCGACTGACACTCACTCGCTCCGAATTGAGAGCGCACTTCTGCCGACCGAAAACCACGGATTCATAGAGTGAAATCCTTGTAGCCGCAGGATTGTAGCAGTGATGATGTGCTTTTCAAGGTTGGGGGGCAAGCACCCTGGGGTGGCCCCCGAAACCCAGACACTGCACAAGCGTTACCAATGATGTAACACCAGCGGTACCGCGCCTGCTGGCTACGGCTCTGATGACCATTTGGGGATCGCAACGGTACAAACGAACTTGCTCAATCGCCTACGGTATGACCTGCAGGTATCCGGCGAATGATCGATTCGGGAAACCAGCCAGGGGAAGGCAATTTATGGGTACACAGCAACATAGAAGTCACTTTGTTTCGCCGCTAGTGCGGATTTTCGCCCTGTTCGGTTTGGTGTTCGCCCTTGCACCGGCATGGTCTGTCGCTGCCCAGGAAGGCGGCACGGCGACCATCACTGTCACCAGCTTTGCTGATGACGGGTCGACCCCACTCCCGTTTGCGCGATTTCAGGTGCTCAATGGCGACGGAGAGGTGCTCGAAACTCGCGAAACGACACCACCCGATGGCAAGACAACTTTCACCATTGATCTGACCGATGATGCCGAAGCGACCTATACGGTGACGATGGAAACCCCACCGGCCTGCGCAATTCAGCCCGAAGACCAGGTCGTCGGCCCGTTTGTGGATGGCGATTCGGTTGATCTGTCGTTCCTTGTCTCGTTCGAGTCTGGCTGCACCCTCGGGGCAATTTCGGTCTACTCGTACAGTTGCCCGGATGGGCTTGATCTGACCGTCGACGACTACGCCCAGTATCGTGACAACTGCATCGATGCGGTCAACGATGAAACGTTCACCCTGACTGAGCTGCCAGAGGGTGGCGACAGTTTCGATCTGGTCACCGGACGCTATGGCATTCCAGGACGCGCTCCGATTGTCGGTCTGATTCCTGGTCAATTCGGACTCAGCCAGAACGGTGGTGATCCGGACCAGACACTCGTGTACTGCATGACATACGAAGGCACCCCGATTGAAGCACCCTCCCCCAGTGAGACCGTGCGTGGCGAGTTCAACGACAACGGACAGGTCGAACTGGATCTCAAGGATCGCAACCGGATCGCATGTGATTTCTTCGCCGTCTCGGAACCAGTTCCAGGTGCGGAGGGTGATAACTCCGGTGACGACGAGGTCATAACCGAAGACGATTCTGCAGAGGGAAATGTCTCCGAAGGAGATGACGAAGCGGCGCCCGAAGGTACCGACCCGGCCACGATCGAATTCCACGTCGCGACCTGCCCATCCGGATACGACGGCAGCGATTACTACAACGATTGCGCTGATAACGGAACCGAGGGCATCGAGTTCACGGTAGTGGGCCAGAACACGGCCTATACAGACAGCGCCACCTCCAGCGTTCCCGTCTCACCGGGATTCGGAATCGCGATAATCACCGGGTTGCCGGCCGACACGTACACCATGAGTGAAGATGTGCCGGGCGACTTCGTATCGCTCTTCGTTTACTGCGCCGATAGCCCTGGTGGTGGACCACGTATCCCATCCCCCGAGAACGGCTTTCAGGAGTACGACATTGCACTTGCCGCAGGGCAATCCGTGATCTGCGACTGGTACATCACCCCGGACCAGCAGTTTGAGCCATCCATCCTCCGCCTGACCAAATTCACCTGCGAACCTGGCTATGGCGGATCCAGCTTTGATGACTTCACTGGCGATTGCACCAATCCAACTGAGGGCGTCTCGTTCAACCTGAGTAACGGCTCCGGTTTCGATCTCGACAAGACCACCAACGGTGACGGCAAAATCCGGTACACAGATCTCGCACCAGCGGACGACTACCTGCTGACCGAAGATCTGCCAGGCGATGCCCTCGATAATCGAGTTGCCTTCTGCGCCACCAACGGCGGTGACTACATTGAATATGTGGTCGAAGGCAACGGCTCGATCGACCTCGATCCGATTGCCGACGGCGACCAGGTTCAGTGCCTCTGGTACAACGTGCCGGCCGACCAGGGCGTAGGCGATGGGGATGCATCGGTTGAAGTTCACTTTTCGGTCTGCCCGGCAGGGACAACCGGCGATTTCTACAATCGCTGCCATGACAATCCGCAGGGCAACGTCGACTTCGCATTGAGCGGCCCAGGTAGCCTGGAGACATCCGGATCAACCGGCGACAACGGCATTGTCACCTTCCAGGAGCTTCCCAACGGCGACTACGTGCTTACGCAAACACCGCTCACCAACTTCAATCTCGATTTCTACGCCGCCTTCTGCACCGTCGACGGCGAGGCAATTGCGACTGAATACGACGATGACGACGGCATGCGGCTCACCTTTGAGATCGAAGACGGGGCCGATCTGATCTGCGACTGGTACAACGTGCCGAAGGGCGCGGCAACTGCCACCCCGACTCCGCAGGCACCGACTGGCGGATCGATCACGGTAATCAAGCGCCTCTGCCTGGACGACCTGGAAGACATCAAGGACTTCGCCAGCGAATGCGAACCGTACGGATCTGGCGTCGAGTTTGAGCTCACCGCGCTGCAATCGGGTAACACGACGAAGGGCACTACCGGCAGCAATAGTCAGGTGGTCTTCAGCGGACTTGCCAACGGTGCCTATGCGCTTGACGAACTCAGCGGAGACTGGTGCAAGGCGCAGGCCGATCATGTCGACGCGAGTGGCAATGTCCTGGTTCAAGCGAGCGGCAACACGAACGTCTACATCTACAACTGCGGCGACCGCGACATCAACACGCTGCCTTCGACTGGAACCGGTCCAGTTGGCGGTGGCATTCCGTTCCCGTTCTGGGCAACTGGATTGGTTGCGATCGCGGTGTTTGCCGGAAGCTTCGCGGTGAGGCCGGTCCTGGCTACACGCCGAATCCGACGCTAGCTCAATCGGCACACAATCTGAAACCGGAAGCGAGGTGGTCATATGGCCACCTCGTCTGTTTATGATGGACGTGCAGTCCAATTTGTCGATGTACTTTGACGGGATTCGACTATTGGCAGGCGCCGCATCGCGTTGGATGTCCGCGCAACCTATCAGCCAGTCGAAGGAGTGCCTTGTGAGTCATGTCAGCACATATCTGAATTTTGCGGGAACGACGGAAGCTGCGTTCGAGTTCTACAAGTCGGTCTTCGGCACGGAGTACGTCATTCCGATCATGCGGCATGGAGATGTACCAATGCCTGAGGGTGCACCTGCCTTGCCGGACAACGTCAAGAACATGGTCATGAATGTCCAGCTTCCGATTCTGGCCGGGCATTTGCTCATGGGAACCGATATCCACGAAGGCATGATGACGCTGAACCCGGGCAACAATTTCGCAATCGTGCTTCATCCGGACTCTCGAGAAGAGGTCGATGCACTATTTGCCAAACTGAGCGACGGAGCAGAAATCGGAACCGCACCGCACGTGGCATTCTGGGGCGATTATTACGGCGACCTGCGGGACAAGTTCGGGATCCAGTGGTCGCTTAACTGCGCCGTCTCGCAATAGTCTCGTTCCAAATCCGAGATGCAAGCTGCCCGGGTCGGTGACCCGGGCAGTTGGCGTTTCAGATCAGTTGCGAAACTAGTAGAGCTTGTTTTCCTCGGACTGGCTGTAGAGATTGAACACCGCCGGTGGTTTCTGCCAACCGTACGCCTCGATCTCATCGCCACCGATAGCGAGGAACGCTGCCCGGGTTTCCGGATAGACTGCTGAGACGGCCTCGATTGGAACCCACATCTGGTCGTTGGCTCCGAAGACTCCCTGCGCGTAGATGAATCCCTTGCGAAGGTGGCTGAATTCACCAGGCACGTCGCGGAGAAGCTCCCTGGCAACACCAACCTGACCATTGCGGGCATAGAGTGCATATCCAGCGGAAATGTCATCAATGGTTCCAACAGGACCGCGTCGGGCAGAGACATCGACTGGAGGAAGGGGGTCAGCCAGCATCGGTCGACTACCGATCATGATCGGCTCGTCCAGCTTGCCGAGGCTGCCTTCCGGTCGGGTGGCCAGGAACGAGCATACCCCCAAGAATGCGCGATGCAGGCGATAGTGGCAACCCAGAGTTCGGGCCGTTGCCAATTCGCTGTTGGCGTCGACGTTGACAAGCGCAAGCAGGGTTTCGCCGACCAGGATGATCAGGGCAACGGTGATGGCAATGATCGTGAACGGGAAGACACCCGGTAGCACGAACTCGCGATAGATTTTTTGCTGCAGTGTCACGTCCGAAAAACCTCCCCAACATACGTCGTTCCCCGACGCTCCCTGATAAGCCCTATTCTCACCCGTGTCGGACATCAACGCAACTCGTCAACCATCCATTCCGCGGCCTGCAATTGGGCACGCTTGCGACGTACCCTTCGAAGCCGCCATTGATACAAAAATGGTCCGGAGATGGCGACGAGCGGGATGATCATCCAGAACCAGTGCGTCATGCCCAGAACGGCGTTCGTTTCGCTTGAGCGGATCGCGAACCACCAGGTTGCAGCGGCGGTGATCAACTTGAAGGCAAAAAGTGTCCAGATGAACGGCCACGGGTTGGTCCGCTCCTCGGCCGAGGGTCGCGGTTTGGTCGCAACAGGGCTTGCAACCGGTGCCAGGCGGCAGTCGATCAACGGTTTGCTGAGCCATCGCCGCCCCCTTCCATGTCCCGGCGATTACGAATGCGCAACCGTGGTAGACGGTCGGGAACCAGGGTTGCGATCACGCCGCTCTTCCTCGTTCGCCCAGCGAAGGAAGATGACCGTCACCCAACCGAGATAAATCGTGCCAGTCAGAACCCACATGGTGAGGCCGGCCAATTCCTGGTCCATTTGCAGATCAAATCCAAAGATTCGGGGGGCGTCGGGATAAATTGCGTACATACCCGGCGCTGCAAACGTGATGAATGCGCCAACGATCGCCCCGGGAATGCTGTCCAGGAACAGGTACAGGCAGCTGAGTAGCGGTGAGAGTCCTGGCAGCTCCGGACTTCGACTCAACACCGGCCACCAGGTGAAAAACGCAGCGATCAGGAAGGAGATGTGCTGCAGCATGTGAACGAACTCGTGGTTCAGTGCGGCGTTGTACGCAAAGGGCAAATGCCAGACGACGATGATCAGGTTGCCGATGACAAAACTGACAACCGGGCGGGTAAGCGCGTACATGATCGGCTGGATCGGCCCGCGTTTGATCAGTTTCGATACGATCCACGGCGGAGTCCCGGCAATCATCAAGGGAACTGCAAGCATCATCAGAATCAGGTGCTGGTACATATGGGCGGAGAGCAGGAAGTGGCTGGACCAGTCGTCGAGCGGGGGCAACAGGGCAATTGCTCCGAAGAGGACTCCCAGGATGAACATTACCCGTTGGCCAGTTGAGACGGGATGGATCTGAGCACCGGACTCATCCCTATTTTTCGAGCCAGTCCAGATGATGTACAGCGCGATCAGGAGCAACGCACCGACGACGACCGTTGGCTCGGGTTGCCAGTTACTGTGGAGCCATCCGGTAGGTTCGGGGCCGCCTGTGTGGGCGAGAGGCAGGTTTGTCCAGATTGACATCTGAGACCTCCGGAGAACGAAAAACCGGATCGCACGGCCTTCCGGCCTGCGCGATCCGGCCGGGGACTAGTGACCGCCGGTCAGGAAGTCCGACGCATAGTCAATACCGTGGAAGCGATGCAGAACATCGAGCGCCCCTACTATCGAGAGGGTGAGGATCATTGCCAGGGCGAAGATCCAGGCCAGACGTCGGTCATCGAACTTGAGGTGCATGAAGAAGCTGACAACGGCGATGAACTTGATGACCGACATCACGATCAAGCGCAGGAACCAGAATGCCCCGCAGCGACTCCACATAGTAGATCGCTACTTCGACGAATCGTGATCGACGGTGAGAACTGCCGCGATCTTTATGTATTCCCGCTCACCTGGATGCTCATGATCACCTTCGTGATGCAGGTCGGTTGCGTGTGCTGACATCGTCTTCCCCGTTTCCCTACATCAATCCGATCGAGCGCAGAATCTGCATCGACTCGTGCTCCATCGTCGAAATGTCTTCGTACGGAATCAGGTACACCAGCGTGAAGATGACGATCCAGACGATGTCGACGAAGTGCCAGTACAGGCCGATGACTTCGACGTTGATTGCGTCATCGCTGGGTCACACCACCGCGCATGGACATCACCACCAGCGAGAGCAACATGATGACACCGAGGGTAACGTGGAAACCGTGGAAACCGGTGAGCGTGAAGAATGTGCTACCGAACATGTTGGTCGTCAGCCCAAGACCCTCATGCTTGAACTCGGTGAACTCGAAATACTGACCACCAATGAAGATTGATGCCGAGGAGTGCGGTGCAGAGTAGCCAGATGCGGGTTCCGCGGATATTGCCTTTCTGGACGGCATGCCAGCGCCAGCACCATCGTCAGCGAGCTCATCAGGAGCACGAAGGCCGAGATCGACGTGTACGGAATGTCGAGAATCTCGTTCGGAAGGGGTCCAGTGCCCTGACCTGCCAGGAAGAGCTCCTCGGCTCGACCACGATAGATCAGGTACGTCGCGATCAGCGAACCGAAGAACATGCAGTCGGATGCGAGGAAGACCCACATACCGATCTTGCGGGAATCGATTCCGGTGCTGGTGTGATGTCCGCCGGTGTGGCCGTGATCATCATGTCCGGTGGTTCCAGATCCATGAGCGGTCTGGAGGTCGACAGCTGCAGTTGCCATTGTGCGTTCTCCCGTCCGCCTAGTGTCCGGCGACCGAACCGTGGTCGGCGTGGGCCGGCTCCGGATCAGATGCTGGTTCGAATGCCCATCCGTAGATTGCCGAGACCATCGTGATCACACCGAGAATCACGAGGAGCGGCAGGTGCAGGAGTCCGATCTGGATGCCGGGATCCTGAAACAACATCCCCAATGCGATCACAAACAGACCAATCGACGTCAGGATCGGGTAAACCGACGGGTTTGGCATGTGAATGTGACCGGTAACCCGGTTGACCTGGCTCAGATCCTGATGATCGCCGCCGTGACCGTGCTCCGTGTTGTGCTGGTCGTACTTGTCCCACCAGAGCGGATCGCGATGTCCGACCTGCGGGAGATTGGCAAAGTTGTAGACCGGCGGCGGTGAAGGTATTGCCCATTCGAGCGAGGGGGCATCCCACGGATTGTCGCCAGCCGGCTCGCCATTCTTCAGGCTGGTCGCCAGGTTGTAGACGAAGAGCAGAATGGACGCGGCCAGGAACATTGCGCCAAAAGTCACGACCAGATTCCAGTTGGCCCAGCCGCTGCCCTCTCCGTAGGTGTAGTACCGACGTGGCATACCGGCGAGTCCGAGGAAGTGCATCGGGAAGAACGTAAGGTTGAATCCGATGAAGGTCGTCCAGAAGTTGATCTTGCCAAGCCGTTCGTTCATCATCCGGCCCGTCATTTTCGGGAACCAGAAATACGCACCGGCCAGGAGACCAAAGATCGACCCACCAAAGAGCACGTAGTGGAAGTGGGCAATCACGAAGTAGGTGTCGTTGTGATGCCCGTCAACCGGTGGCGATGCGTGCATGACGCCGGAGAGTCCGCCAATCGTGAACTGGGAGACAAGTCCCACCGAGAAGAGCATCGGCGTTGTGAATTTCAATGAACCCCGGAACATTGTCCCGATCCAGTTGAATATCTTCACTCCGGTCGGTATCGCGATGAGCATCGTCGATCCAGCGAAGACCGCGTTTGCTGTCGGTCCCAGGCCGGTGGTGAACATGTGGTGGGCCCAGACGCCGAAGCCCAGGAAACCGATGGCCGCGATCGCGTAGACCATGACCGAGTAACCGAAGAGCGGCTTGCGGGAGAAGACCGGAATGATTTCCGACACAATTCCGAACGCTGGCAGGATCAGGATATAGACCTCGGGATGCCCGAAGACCCAGAAGAGGTGTTGCCAGAGGAGCGGATCACCTCCTGCGGCAATTGCAAAGAAGCCGGTGCCGGCAAACCGGTCCATCGAGAGCAGGACCAGCGCGATCGTGATTGCCGGAAAGGCCATGACGATCAGAATCTGCACGATCAATACGGACCAGGTGAAGATCGGCATCCGCATCATGGACATGCCAGGAGCGCGCATGTTGAAGATTGTGACAATGAAGTTGATACCGGCCGCAACCGAAGCGACGCCAAGCACCTGCAAACCGAGAATCCAGAAGTCGACGTTGTCGGCCCGGATTCCACGACGGAGGCGGTCAGTGGTGCGTAGCCGTACCAGCCCTGGTTCGGTGCTTCGTTGAAGAACCAGCTCATGTTGAGAATGATGCCGCCAGCCAGGAACGTCCAGAAACTGAAGGAGTTCAACCGCGGAAACGCAACGTCCCGAGCACCGATCTGAAGCGGAACCAGGTAATTGAAGAACGCGGCACTGAGCGGCATGACTCCGAGGAAGATCATTGTCGTGCCGTGCATCGTGAAGAGTTCGTTGTAAGTTTGCGCGCTGACTACATCATTGTTCGGCGATGACAGCTGCAACCGGATCACCAGCGCCTCCAACCCGCCAAGCAGGAAGAAGAACAAGCGCCGATACGCCGTACAGGATGCCAATGCGCTTGTGATCGATCGTGGTGATCCACGACCAGATTCCGGATGGTGATGATGTTCCTGTTCCCGCGTATGTCGCTGGCTGGGCAATGCTTGCCATCACCGTTCCTCCGAGCTGCTGCTAATCACGTCCGCCACCATGTTTGTCATGACTTGTACCGCTGCTCGTTCAGATACGCCTCTTCATCAACGACTGGTTCAGCGGCTGTCGTCGCACCGGCCTCGTCAGCAAGCCGCTGCACCTTGTCTGCATTGACTCCCGTGATAACCGGACAGCCAGCTTCAGGTTGCAACGTCTTCAGGTAGGCAACAATTTCATCGATCTGTGTGTCGGAGAGCGTGCCTTCCTTGATCATCGTGGCCATGAAGTTGCCCTGTTTGACCTTGCCTGGATGGCGTAGCCATTCCCGCAAATTCGCCTCGTCATCCGGGATGATCCCAGCGGCAAGCGATGTGCGGCAGGCGACCATGGCAAGGTTCGGTCCAAGAATCTGGTTCTCCGGCGTGCTGCCACCTTCAAGGCCCATCGGCGGATCGGCAAGTGGTTCACCGGCGGCGTTGTTCGGGACTCCGCCAACCCGATGGCAGGCGATACAGAGGTTCATTGCCTGCGGAATGCGGTCGACATCCCCCTCAGGAACCAGCGAGGCTGCCGCTGAGCTTGCGCCCTGGTTCATGCCGTCGATCCAGACGGCGAACTGATCTTCCGGAACGGCAATGACCTTGAACCGCATGTAGGCATGGGAGTCGCCGCAGAACTCGGTGCATTCACCGAAGTACATACCTGGCTCGTCGGCCTGGATCGACATTACGTTGGTGTGGCCGGGAATCAGATCCATCTTGCCGGCAAGCTGAGGCACGTAGAACGAGTGAATAACGTTCGATGAAAGCAGTTCGACCTTCACCCGCTTGCCAACCGGGATGTAGATGTCATTGGCAGTGACGATGTTGGCGACTGACTCCGGCTCAGTGTAGAGAACTTCCCACCACCATTGCTTGCCGTACACCTGAATGGTGTACTCGCTGTCGTCGGCACGACTGTCGATTTCGAACATCGTGCGTACTGTAGGAATAAAGATAGCCACGAGAACGATGGCGGGGATGATGGTCCAAAGTACTTCGAGTTTCTGGTTACCGTGGATCTGCTCGGGTCGAGCTTCATCCTCGCTCCGACGTCGATAGCGCAGAACGGTCCAGACAATTGCCGCCTGAACGCCGATGAAGACGAACAGGGCGATCCAGAAGATGATCTTGTACAGGAACTGGATATCCCGACCGTCTTCCGACTTGGGGGACAGGGTTGAAAATGGATCCGCCGCCGAGGCAAGTTTTGGCAGCGCCAGCATGCCGCCGAGGAGGCTCAAACTGAGAAGAAATACCAGCCTGTTCCGGGTCGATTTGTGCATGGGTTGCTTGAGCGCTGTTTGCACTCGCTGCGGTTCCCGACCCCTCATACTGCCTCCCGATCGCACCGAATCACCGACTCTCCATGTATACAAAGGGACCCGAGCGTAGCGCGATCAGCCAGCGACTCATAGCCAGAGTCCCTGCATTGATTTCGCATCGTTCGCGTCATATCGAGCATATCAGTTTCTGGCCGTGTTCGGGGAGACTCATTCCAAGACGTCCCTGTCCAGCCAACCTCGCTCCCCAACGAGTAATACCGGTGTACGTACGTGCCAACTGTTGCTCATAACATCCACCAATTGCCCGGAATCGTACAAGATGTTTGTACTCCGTGATCACCCTCTTCCCCGTAGTCTTGGGCATGAGTGCGAAACCCGTGCAACTATATGAAACGCGGAATCCATTTAAGGGTGGCTGGTCAGGCGCAGTAATCACGACTTACGCTCATGGCGTAACCATTCATAGCGGAAGGAGCAGGCGATGTCTCAGTCCTCCTCACCACCGACCAGAACCTGGCTAGCCCTCGCGTTTATCGCGATCGGGCTTGTACTTGTGCTGGGTTCGATCTTTGCCGATGCACTCGGGGTGACATGGGGTGGAGATGGCTACGGCTGGAAGCAGTTGCTTGCGACCATTGCTGGGTTGATTGTTGGGTTAACCGGAGTGGCGATCTGGATGAGATCCCTGACGCCTCCCCGGTAATGCCCTAGCGATCCTTGCCAAACACAGACCGCATCGTTCCGCGCATCTTGGCGTACCCACCAGCAACGGTCAGGATCGGTTTGACTGCTTCTTCGCTCATGAATTCGGCGGTGCCGCGCAATCGACGTGCTGTCGACGTCAGTTCCTCGAGCAATGGAATTGCCCGGTCCTTGACCTGCAGGGTCAGGAAGCCTAAAGCCGCGGTAATCGCCGCAAGCAGAACAACCGTAACCAGCGAGAGCAGCACGATAAAGATTATGGCTATGTCGCGAAGCCGTTCCAGCGCGGACTGATCGTCCCCACCGGCCTGGTACAGACCAAAGATCGCCAGTCCAAACAACACGATGACAAGCGCCGCCGCTCCGATCGCCCACCACTTCGTTTTGCTCATCCGGCTACCTCTATATGTTCTCCGCGCAAGGCGGACTCCCGTTCCACGGTGCGAATCGTACCGCCTCCCAGAACTTCATCGTGGAGATAGAACACAATCGCTTGTCCAGGTGAGGCAACCTGAAGCTGAGTGGCCGCTCCGTGAAGGGCGATTTCGGCAGTTCCACTACCCTCTGGACCTGGCGTGACCGTGCATGCAACCGGCACTCCGCGATACCGAACGACGGCTTCGGCCCCAAATGGAGCAGACGGCCAGGTACCGGACGTGAACGATATTCCGTCCGCACCAACAGTTCTGGCTACGGCGCGATCCCGGTCCCCAACAATCAGCTGGTTGCGTTTGGTGTCGAGTTCAAGCACATAGAGCGGCTTTGGCCCGGCAATCTTGATCCCTCGGCGCTGACCAATCGTGTGATGCACCAGACCTTCGTGTTCACCTATAACGGTGCGCGATTCGTCAACGATTTCGCCTGGTCGAGTCACATCCGGTCGCCGTTTCGCCACGAAGTCGGCGTACGAACCCTTGCCAACGAAGCAAATCTCCTGGCTCTCTTCCTTATCCGCTACCGGCAACCCGTAATGACGGGCCAATCGGCGGACTTCCGGCTTGGTCAGATTGCCCAGCGGAAACTGGATGAAATCGAGCTGATCCGGTGAGAGCGTGTGCAGCACATAGCTCTGGTCCTTGCGGTCATCCAAAGCGCGGAAAAGCCGGTGTGGCTCTCCCCGTTCGATGCGCGCGTAATGACCGGTTGCCAGGCAGTGTGCTCCCAGCAAACGGGCACGATGCACCAAGTGCCGGAATTTGACGTGCCGGTTGCACTCAAGACATGGGTTCGGAGTTCGACCAGCCGCGTACTCATCGACGAAGCGGCCAATAACTGCCTCGCCAAACTCCGCTTCCATGTTGATGGCGTAAAACGGCACACCGATTACCTGGCAGGTAGCACGAGCATCGTCCATCGCCGGAATCCCGCAGCACGGATTGACCGAGTGCACCGGGTCGGACGGCGTGAAGAGTCGCAGATTCATCCCCACGACCCGGTAGCCGCGTTCCTGCATCAGGAGGGCAGTGACGGCGCTATCGACTCCACCGCTCATCGCAACTACCGCGAGGCGACCATCTCCGTCACGAGGTCCGATCTTTTCGATTGTCAGCAGGTCGCGTACATCGCCCTTTGGAGACGGTGCATTACCTGGAGCATAGGTATCCATTGGTATCCGTTGATTGATCGATCGGAACCGCCCGATCGACGGATCATTTTACCATCGTGACGGCATCGTTATGTCATTCGTTGAGCATTGACCATCGGAGCGCGCTTAACTGCCATCGCATCTGTTCCGCCGCCCGGATTTCCGGCAGGTACGGTCGCTCGCCCTTGATCGCGTGGTAGTGGAAAAAGGCGAGACGAGTGGCCAGCACATTGAATTGTCGACGTCGCTTCCATCCCAGTCGGCCGCCCACTTTCCTGGCCTCGCTCAGTGCCATCTTGCGGCATGCGGGATCAGCAATGCTGTTCCATTCCTCCCAGGTGATCGTTCCGAGCTGGACTTCCATCGGCAGAAAGTTCCGGATCACCCGATCCTCCTGCTCCTTGCCCAACAAGATCAGAATCAAGGCAATCAGAAGCGGCGGGATCGAGAACGGCAGACCACCGATCACGCCAGCCAGAATCAACGCCTTCCAGTCTGCGAGTAAATAGAACCGCTCCAGGCCAATTGACAGAAATCCAATCACGATCGACGCACCCAGGTTCCAGATCGCGTGGCCGAGCACGGCGGCAGTCCAGCCAAGTATCGGGACGATTGCCCGCAGAATCCCGCGTCCGTGTCGATCCCGTGCCCAGCCGATGCCCGCGCCGGTGAACGAAGTCCAGACCGCGTGCCCAAGCCCATTGATCAGACTTCGGACGACGAACAATGCGCCGAAGGTGGCGGCACCGTTTTCCGAGTACGTCCGGCCAAAATAGGTGATGTTTTCGGTCATAGCGAATCCGAGACCGACCAGCGCACCGAGGACGATGCCATCCAGCATGCCGTCGATGTGCTTGCGCGCCGCCGTCAGGACGACAAGTACAAGCAACCCCTTCGCCGATTCCTCAACCAACGGGGCGGCGATCACGGCGGTCAGAATCGCACCGGTGTCAGGGTCGCTGAGCAGTGCAAAGACCGAGTACGCCGCTGTATTCACAAAAAGTGCGAAGAAGACGGCAATGACGGCACCCCAGAAAAACGCGAGGGCGCGAATTTCCCAGGTCTCGGGTTCATTGCGATCCAACCAGAGGATGAACGTAACGTACGCAATAGTCGGGAGCACTGCAGCCCCGACGACCAGAACCAACGGTACGAGGTCAAATCCGGTCGACCCGAAGATGAACAACAGTACGGTCGCGAACATCCCGAACCCAATCAGAGTGAGCACGGAGTAAAGCCCAGATCGCAACAGGGCTCGCCGCTGTCTGGGTATGAATCCGACGGGCACTGGTTCAGGATCCGCCGTACCGCATTGGCGGCAGAAATTAGCAGGCGGTTGCACGGCGCCGCAGTGGTCGCACAGACGGATAGATGCTGCGACGGAATTAGGCATGCCTGGACCTGGCTGATTTCGAGGTGTCGATATTCACGTTGCCGGGACCATCGCGCTACATTGATACATGGGCATTCGTTGCATGCTCTTGGTACTATCGTGTCTGGAGTCAGCGTACCTGCAAGCTGACCATCGGCGTTGCTGATTTCCCGATAAGCATCCCACCTATGCGCAAGATCGTATTACCCGCAAAGAGCCGTTGCTCGCAAGACTGGGGCGACACCTTTCGTGCACATGGGTCGTTATCGATTTCGGAGAAGATGTGTAGATGCCGACTTATAACGCATTGAAACGTACCAAGCGACAAACTATGGGCCAGAGCCTGTCGTCAGTTTTACCGGGCGGTCGAGGGCTTAGCGTGGCAACCATCCAGGTTGAAGGTAATGCGCGCGGTGACATGCCGACCTTCGGCGCCATGCGACCAGGCCCCGTTGGAATCAAGCCACCGATCGTCCGGCGACGTGGTGTAAACCCAATTGCCATGAAAATCGAAAAGGCACAGGTTGACGCGCAGATCGAAACACAAGCTATTCAAGATGGTGTCATGCTAGATCCGTCTGGCCCGTACGTGGTCGCCTGGTACGACGACACCGGGCAACTTGGGCAGGAGACAAATCTGGTCTTTGCTGGGCACCTCGACTATTACGATGTAGGCGAAGCGGTCTTTTTCCATCTCGGCGAACTGACCGAGGGCGATGAGATCCAGATTATTGGTGAAGGCGACGAGCCATTCACCTACTCCGTCGAATGGGCACGAAACTACACCGTCGAGGAGCTGGACAGCAAGGCCGTCCAGGAAATTGTCGGCAAAACCAAGGCAGAGAACGTCACGCTGATCACCTGCGGCGGACCATTCGACTTCAACGTCGGTCAGTACCTCGATCGTTTTGTCGTTCGGGCGAAGCGCAAGGACGTCTAGCGCCGCGCTCCCATTTCATCCAGCACCTGATTAACGAGGTTGGCCGCGCGGTCGACCTCGTTTTCTGTGTTCCATACGTGCGTTGACAGTCGCAGGTAGTCGCCCCGCCCAGCGGCGCTCAAGCCTAGATCGTGCAAGCGCGCCGCGACTGCTTCCGGATCACTGACCCGGACACACACGAGGGACGCACCCGGTTCCGGAACTTCGAGCGCCCTGGCCAGTCGTTTCGCCAGCTCGAGTGAGCGACTAATCGTTCCATCCTCATGCCAGGCAACCAGTCGCTCCAGGGCCGGTTTTGTTCCGACCCAGGCCTGCCAGGCAAGTGAGATATCGAACATCGACGCATCCTCGGCCGGGCCGAGCGGCAACCCATACGACCGATGCACCGATCGCCAGTTCGCGTTCACCGGGGCGAGCTGATGGAGAAAACGCGGGTTGATGTATGCGAATGCTGTTCCCCTCGGACTGAGCAAGTGCTTGTATCCGTGGCAGATCAGGTAATCGATACCGCCCAGGTGTTCCGCGACCGTAACAAACGGCAGTGCATGGGTCGCGTCGATCACTACCTGGACATCGGCGGCGCTGGCGGCGGCGACCAAAGCTCCAAGATCAATGGTCCTCCCGTCCTGGGCTCGCGTCAGACTGACAGCCACCAGATCAATTTCGGGAGTGATTGTGCCGATCAGGTCGTCCCACGGCACAGTGCGGACCTGGCAACCGTTGATCTTGTGGACTCCGGCAAATGGCAGGATGAGCGACGTGAATTCGTCCTCGGTCGCAAGTACGACTGAATTCTGTGGCAGCGAAGCGGCGACTGTCCCGATCCCAGCGGACACGCTCGGAAGGAGGCAAATGTTTGCTGGATCGGTGCTGATCAGGCGTGCAAAGAGCGCGCGGCTTTCGTCGCCTGCCGTTTCCCACTCCTCAACCCACCGGGCGGTACCGTTCTGCCAGTCGTCAATTGCGGATCTATAGGCATCCACCGCCGAAGCTGGCGGTAGTCCGTAGGTGGCAGCATCCAGATAGATTCGATCAGGATGGACACCAAACTCACTCCGGATTTGATCATTCATGCAAAGCGCTCCTCCTTCAACCGATTCGGCAGGATACGCCGAAACTGTCGATGGAGAAGCGCTTTGAATTCAGATCAGTTCTATCGACTGGTGACTACATCACCGCGAACGCGCGTGTCGGTCCGCCGGATGCGGCCTCGTGCTTTGGTCCGCCCACGATGATCGTTGCGCCAACGGCCGGCAACGATCCGAGGCTGGCCAGGTTCTCGATTCCGTACTTGCCGGCTGGGAGGAAGGTCAGGTGCGAACCGAAATCGGCGGACGGTCCGTAATCAAGGCTGAGCGTATCGACACCAGCACCGACTATGTCTCGTTCGCCCACCAGCCACGCGGCGGCTTCCGGATGCCATCCAGGATAGTGCTGGACTCCGGCATCATCGAGATTGACGAACGTAGCTGGATCTACCAGTCGGGATTCCCAACCGGAGTACAGAGCAACGAATGCGCCGGCGGGAATTGGTCCGTTGGCCGATTCCCAGGCAACCAGATCATCTGGCGTGCCTTGTGCGTCCGGATCCATCTCGGCCTTGGCACTGATGTCAACAATGACCAGTGGCGCAAAGAATTGCGACGGCGAAATGAGATCGGCGGTTAGACCATCAGCCGCGAAGTGGGACGGCGAGTCCATATGCGTGCCGGTGTGCTCCTCGAAATGGAGCATATTTGCGTACCAGCCATCCGGTTCGACCATCGCCAGATTCTCGAAAATCGCTTGTGTCGCACCTGCGAAGACCGGGAATGTCGGGCCCCAGACGTGCGTGAGATCGACGACCTGCGTGAATGGGCCAAGTGCGATCGTGGCTGGTCCCGCTGCCGGCGTTCCCATCGGTTCGGGTGTCGCATCCTGCGCCATCACGTTGGATCGCATGCCGCCAATCGACAGCGCGCCTGCTGCCAATCCAGCTACCCCGGCCTGTTTGAGCAGACTCCGCCGACTTACTTCGGCCGCCACCTTGGCCATGATCTGCGGTGAGCACATAGCGTGTTTCCCCCTGCGCAATCGATATTCTTTTCAGCTCAACTGCTGATCGAGCCATTCTACGGGCAAGTGCAAGAGATTTTTCGTGCAAATAGAACAGCACGACGGAGTTCCCATGATTCCCCAGGCAGCGCTTTTTCCAGCAATTTCTTCCTGGGTGGGCCGTGGAACCTGCTGCCAGTCCCAACTGACCTAGAGTCCGCCAGCCTTGATGATGCGCTCGTGGTGGGGTTCGTTCTTGAGGTCGCCCAGCCACTCTATGGGTTGGAGGATCAGACCGAAGGCGCTCTTGGGCGAGATCAACGCTTCCTTGCGGATGCCATCGATAGTCCGTTCAGCCGAAACCCTGGCGCCTAGTTCCTTCGCATTTGCCAGGAACTCGTCCAGATCGTCTACCTCAACACCCATATGTTGCAATCCTTCGCCGCGCTTCTCGATGTGCTGCGTCACGAACGATTCGGGCGTTGTGCCTTCGAGCATCGTGATCAGTGATTCACCCATCAGGAAGTACGCAACGATGTACTCCATCTCGGTGTTTTCCTTCTGGCCAAGGTAGCGGGCTCCGTACACCGATTCGAACCAGGGTCGGCTCGCCTCGATTGACTTGACGGCCAATGCGATGTGATCAACTTTTTTGACGCCGTTCATTAAATCTGCCTCCTGTGATGGCCTGGAATCTGTCTCATGAAGTGTAGTAGCGAATATCGACGGACAAGCTTTTGGGTGAGACGCTCAGCTGATGATCAAACGACAACCGCCAGCGTCCGGCATTGGGGAATTTGACTACTCGTTTGATTACAAAACGATCGACTTCCGGGCCAACCCTGAGCTGTACCGGGTTGGGCGAGGCGAGCAGGGCGTTCTCATGGTTGAGCCATACAAGTCTGAGATTCTGCCCCTATGGCGATTCCGCACCCCGGAGATCGCTCGTGAATCCGCCGAAGCGATTCACGGGAAGTTCGACGAGTACAAGACGGCCGGTGACTTTATCGGCATGGACATGGCGCGCAAGTTTTTGCAGATGGGCTGGACACGTTCGCGGCGGTATGCGAATCACAAATCCGGCCGCAAATATCGACCTGCGGAGTCGGCGAAGAACTTCCGGACGTGATCGATTCGGCCAAAGCGGAATCGGCCGCAATCTTCAAGGAGCACTACGACCAGATTCGCGCCGATCCGGAATACGTGTCGATGAAGAAGGCGTGGCAGGACAAGACGCGGTCGAGTATGACCGTCACCGCTCGTTGCCGTGTTTGTAGTGGCCGGTCTGCTTCGCCATCAGGAGTTGAGCACCGTCGTCATTTAGCGCAGTGATCTTGCGAACGAACTGCTCCGCTGCCTTGCCACGGAGCGTTGTTACGGTCTTGCCGCCGCGTTCGATGAAGACAATTCCGGATTTGGTTTGTCGCCAGGAAAATGGATCGGATTCGAGCCTGCCGCGCTTATCGATTGTGTCCACGTCTTGTCTTCCTCGCATCTTCGTCAAATCGCGACAATGATGATGCACTGCACCTCGAACGACGTGCGTCTGCTCAAGGCACTGGGTGGAGCAGGCAACACGTGCTCGAATATCTAACATCCTGTTCACCATTCACGGTACATGCTGTCGTCTCATTGAGAAACGACCAATGAACGGTCCGGGGCATGCCTCACCTCCATTTGGGTGGCTGCCGACTGCGATTGATGTGGAACTGAGGGAATCGATGGTACGCAGCGAAGAAATGTATGAAGGTGATCGAGAAGCAGTCCTGTCCGGCAACGGACGAGGCGAATTGATGCAGGATGTCCTGGCTCGCCGCTGGACACGCCGTCGACTGATGCAAGGCAGCGCACTTGCTGCAGCGGCTGTTGCAGTAGGTAGTTCGGCGGCATCTGCGCAGGATGCATCACCAGTAGCAAGCCCTGAGGCTGGAAATGCAGTCGGCGTGCTTGGATTCGAACCAATCGGTCTCGACACAGGCGAAACCCATGTAGTCGCCGCGGGACATACCGCCGCCGTACTTCTCAAGTGGGGCGATCCCATTTTTGCCGACGCTCCGGCGCAGGACCTGAATGCCCAGACGGCTGACGCGCAGGCGATGCAGTTTGGCTACAACTGTGACTGGATCGGGTTCATGCCGCTTCCCGTAGGTTCCGGCGCGTCCGACCACGGGCTCCTGGTCGTCAATCATGAGTACACGAACCCGGAACTGATGTTCCCGGGCTATTTGACCGCAAATCCAGAATTCGCGACCAACGAAGAGGCCCCGGAGTTCCTGGTCAACACCAGCCAGGCCATTGTCGACACCGAACTCGCTGCTCACGGCCTAAGCGTGGTCGAGATCATGCGTAATGCTGATGGCGTCTGGGAGGTCGTGCTTGATTCGACCTATAACCGACGCATTACGGCCACCACGCCGATGGAAGTTACGGGACCGGCGGCCGGACATGACTGGCTCATGACGACCGACGATCCGACCGGCACGCAGGTGCTCGGAACGCTCAACAACTGCGCCGGTGGGTACACACCCTGGGGTACTGCCCTGACCGGCGAGGAGAACTTCCAGCAGTACTTCGCCAATCTCGGTGAGCTCGCCGCGGACGATCCAGTCGCCATCGCCCATGCGAGATACGGTTTGACTGAAGGTGCCTCCGAGCGACTCTGGGAGACGGTTCTATCCGCGCTTCGACCTGACCAGGAGCCGAACGAGCCGTTCCGCTACGGCTGGGTCGTTGAGTTCGATCCGTACGATCCCACGTCGACGCCGAAGAAGCGCACGGCCCTTGGCCGCAACAAGCATGAAGGCGCGACATCGGCAGTTGCGACCAGCGGCCAGGTTGCCTTCTATTCCGGCGACGATGAGCGATTCGATTATGCCTACAAGTTCGTGACTGCCGGTGCCTACAACCCGGACGATCGAGCCGCCAATGCCGACCTGCTCGACGAAGGCACGCTCTACGTCGCCAGATTCAATGACGACGGCACCGGCGAGTGGATTCCGCTCGTCTTCGGCGAAGGGATGCTGACCGAGGCCAACGGGTTCACGTCGCAGGCTCAGGTTCTGGTCAACACGCGCGCGGCCGGTGATGCTGTCGGTGCCACCAAGATGGACCGACCGGAGGACTTCGAGACCAACCCGGTTACCGGCAAGGTCTACCTGGTCTGCACCAACAACAGCCGACGAACTCTCGATGAGATCGATATGGCCAACCCGCGACCGGAGAACTTCGCCGGTCACATCATCGAGATCACCGAAGATGGCAACGACCATGCAGCCACAACCTTCGCCTGGGAGATCTTCATCCTCGCGGGTGACCCGGCTAACGGCGGGACCTGGTACGGCGGAATTGACGCGGAACTGATCAGCCCGTTCGCCGCACCGGACAACATCACCTTCGATAACGATCGGCAATCTCTGGATCAGCACCGACGGTATGCCGAACAACCTGCCCGGCAATGACGGTCTGTTCGTCGCGCCGACCGAAGGCGAAGAGCGAGCTCGCTCGATGCAGTTCTTCAGCACCGTGCCGGGAGCCGAGTGCAGCGGGCCGGAATTCAAGCCGGACAACAGCGCGCTGTTCGTCTCGGTCCAGCACCCGGGTGAGGGCGGCACATTCGAGGCGCCGGTCACGCTTTGGCCGACTGGTGCAGGGCACGGCACGCCCGAGCGTCGTGGTGATCACGGCGGACGATCCAATGGCGAAGGTCGGTCGCCGGGCCTGAACCGCTCCAGGCTGACGACCCGCCATCAGTCCATAAGGAACACCCTCTGGCTTGAGAGCCAGAGGGTGTTTCATTACATGTGCAATTCCAACGGAATAGTCGTTCGAGCTTCCGGCTATTCGGGTTCTTCGTCGTCGGCCCAAAGGTCGGCATCGTCAGCGATTTGATCGATTTCGACCATCAGGTGAAGTCTCCTCGACGGTGGCCTGAAGCTTGTTGAGCAGTAGACCGAGGTTCTTGTCCGGTTCGGGCAGCTTCTTGTTGAGTCGTTCCTCGGCTTTACCGAATGCTTCGACCAGTTCCCGGTAGTACCAGAGGATGTCGTCGCGGCTGGCATTGAAGCGAGCCCAGAGATCCTCGCCCAGGTCCTCGTAGTCGCCCAGGATCGCCCGAGCGTTGTGGAGCTTGTCGGAGGCGGAGACGATCAGGACCGAGCGGTTTTTCTCGGCGGCGACGTGATCGATGTAGGCCTGCTTGCGCTTCTTCCAGTTGCCCTTGGGACCGCCCTTCGGAGGAGCAGCATCGGTGCAGCCATCGACGATTGTGGCGACGGCGGGGCCGAACCGGGTCTTGATTTCGGCGAGTGTCGGCGCACCGCCCTGATCCTCGACGGCATCGTGGAGCAGGGCGGCGATTGCCTCGTCCTCGGTACCCGCATGCTCAAGAACGATCGAGGTTACGCCCAGCAAATGGGCGACATACGGGATGTCAGTACCCTTGCGCAACTGGTCCTGATGGAGGCGGGTGGCCCAGGTGACGGCGTCGGTGAAGCGTTCGGTCAGGTCGGTGGGCATGGGTTGTCCTTTCGGAACTGGAGCAGTTGATCGCTGGATTGGTGGTGGTGCGGTGCTGGACAATGATCGGGGAGTGGGGCAGACCGCACAGCACAGTTTTAGCACGCGGTGTCAGGGCGTGCGATCAGCGGTCGAATTGTAGGGTGACTCTTACCCGAGATTGGAGGGAACGGGGCAGGAATCTGGTCCCTGCCCCGGAGACTGCGCTAGTTCTTGTGGTCGTCTTTGGTCGGGATTTCTTCGATGATCAGCGGACTGGGCATGCTGGCGGCGCCGGTCAGGACGGTGTAGCCCTCGCCATCGATCGGATTGTCGATGACTGGCTCGTCGCTGGTCTCATCGTCGCGCACTTCCCAATCAGTGTGGGATGCCTGCTCTTTGGTGACATTGAGATGAATCTCGCCGGCGGCGGGATCGACCTGGGCGATGGCGGTCAGGGGGATGTTGTAATCCTTGACGAAGAAGAAGCCCTTTTCAACGTTGATGACGGCGGCATGAATTGCTGCGACTGTGCCGAGCTTCTCGTTATCGGACGAGAAGACGGTGAAGCCAGGAGCGAGTACATCGGTGAGATTCGGGTCCATGAATGGTGTCCTTTCGGTAATCGCGAGTCTGTGATGTCACGGTAGCAGGATGGAATCGGGCTCAACGCGCCTTGGCTACGGAGTGCCGGAGATTACTTCGCAGCTTACATCGGCGGTGTCGAATCCGGTGCCGCCGGAGCACTTGTCGGTTACGCCGGGGTTGGAATCGGACGGATCGTCGCCCTGCATGGTGTCGTCGCCGGCCAACCCGTAGAGCCGATCATTGTCCGAGCTGCCGTTGAGATCGTCGTTGCCCTCTTCGCCGTTGAGGTAGTCATCGCCGGTTCCGCCGTTGATCGTGTCCGAGCCGAGTCCGCCCGCGATGGTGTCGTTGTCGTATTCGCCGAAGAGCAAATCGTCCTCGCTATCGCCGTAGATCAGGTCGTTTCCGTAAAAGCCGTAAATCTCATCGGAGCCAGAACCGCCGCGGATGGTGTCGTTGCCGAAGCCGCCGATGATGTAATCGTTGTCCTCGCCGCCGTCGATTATGTCGACTCCGTCGTTGCCGAAGAGCTCATCATCGCCTTCTCCACCAGTGATGGTGTCGGCGCCGAATGAGCCCACGATCGTGTCGGGACCGGGGCCGCCTCCGAGGAGATCGTCGCCACCGCCGCCATCAATGTGATCCGTGCCGGGTCCGCCATCGACGGTGTTGTTTCCTTCGCCGGTGGTGATCTGATCGTTGCCGGATCCGCCGCTGATGATGTCGTCGCCAGTGCCGCCAAAGATCGTGTCATCGCCGGTTGAGCCGAAGATTTCGTCGGCATCTTCGCTGCCGTCGATCGTGTCCTTGCCGCTGCCGCCAGAGAGCATGTCCTGCCCGGCGTTGCCATCCAGGAGGTCGTTGTCGTCCTGACCGTAGAGGCGATCGTTGCCGAGGTTGCCATTGAGCAGGTCTGCGTCCGTTGCCGCCGGTGATGTGATCGTCGCCGTCGTTTCCGGCGAGCGTATCGCCGTTGCCTTCGCCGGCCATCGTGTCGTTGTCGGCGCCGCCATCGATGTAATCGGCGCCGTAGCCGCCGCGGATGGTGTCGTTGCCGTCCTCGCCGTAGATGACGTCGTAGCCATCGCCGCCGTTGATGACGTCATCGCCGGGTCCTGCGTACGTGACCTCGGCGGAGAGAGCCGACGTCTCGAATTGGGCCTCGGACTCGCCCAGATCGGAACGGGTGCCCATCAGGATCTGATCATTGCCGGGGCCGCCGTAGATCGTGTCGTCGTTGTCGCCGCCGCTGATGATGTCGTCGCCATCGTCGCCGTAGAGCGTATCGAGGCCGAGGTCCGCCGGAGATTTGATCGTTGCCCTCGTCGCCGTGGATCTGGTCGAAGCCATCGCCGCCGATGAGGGTATCGGCCGAGGAACCGCCGTTGATCGTGTCGTTGCCGAGGCCGCCATCGATCGCGTCGAGGTTGGTATCGCCGAAGATCGTGTCGTTGCCTTCGCCGCCTGCGACGGTATCGGCTCCACCGCGGGCGCAGATGGTGTCGTTGCCGCCGAGGCCGCTGATCGTATCGGCTGATGTCGACCCGAAGATGACGTCATTGCCGGGGGTGCCATTGATGACGCCGGAGCCGGTGATGGTCACGGTGAGGCCGTTGCAGGTTGCGGCGGCGTTGGTGCCCGGGGCGGAGGAAAGCATGGAGGTGAGTAGGACAGCAGCGAAGAGTGCACGGTACCGCATGCGGAGGACTCCTGATTGAATCTCTTTGGGGGTCGCTGACTGGAATCACTATATCAAATCAACTAGTTGTGCCCTGGCTCAACGAGATCTGGATTGGATCGACGTTATCAGGGTGGCGATCTCCGGGCCGTTGTGATGGCGAGGCGAATATCCATTTGACATCGCTCGCTCCAGACTGAGGTGCCAGTGTTTCTCGGGACGGAGAGTTCGAGGCGGCTTTCGTCGCACGTGGCGGTGATTCCGTTGAACGAGGGGTCGGCGACGGCGACGTCGATCAGGTTGTGTGCGCCTTCGTAGACGGCCAGCGACTGATCAGTGATGACGAGGCAGGCGCGGTTCATGCGGAGTCGATTCAGGCCCGGACCTCGTTGGCGGAGCCGCAGCTTGACGCCTTCGTGGATGACGCGGATGCCTTCCTTCTCAAAGCGGTCATAGTCTGCCGAGGGGACGTAACTGGTCAGGGCAAGACGGGCGGCGACTTTTGTGATGAGGGTAGGTTCAGTCCGAGGCATTTCGAGCCTAGCGACGCGTACGATCCGGACGAGTTACCGGGTTCGGGGAGTCGTCCACGATCAGAGGAGAGATCATCGATGCTCCACTTGAGACAACCGTGGGGCGCGGCTTTCCGTGCGAGAAATCGTCCGCAGGCTCATCCGACAGTTCTCCACCTTGCAGCTCCCACTCGGGGTTGATGGCATCGTGCTTGCTTACATTGAGGTAGACCTCGCCAGCCGTTGGAACAACCCGGGCGACGGCTGAGAGCGGAACGTTGTAATCCTTGACGAAGAGGAAGCCCTTTTGCACATGGAACACTGCCGAGTGCACGGCAACAACCTTGCCAAGCTTTTCGTGATCCGATGAGAAAACGGTGTAACCGGGGGCAATAGCGGCGGCGAGATTCGGATCCATCGTCTGCTCCTTCTCTGCTTGAAACTGCCTGTAATCAACACATCTGCCCCGACGTCAATTGTGCCCGATGCAACCAACCCGCGTTGTGCCTATGACTGGCTCTCAAGGATCCGGGCGATGGCGGCGACGGTGCGGTCGACGTCGGTTTGCTCGGTTTGCCAGTTGCTGACGGAGATGCGCATGGCCTTTTTGCCATCGAAGACGACGCTTCCGAAGAGGGCTTCGCCGGATGCGAGGACGGCGGCGATGACCCGGTCGGTCTGGCGGGCGTGATCCTCTTCGGTGGCGCCGGGGCGGGGATCGGTGAAGCGGACGACGCCCTGGTTGATGATCGGGGACCAGAGGACTTCGACGCCTTCGAGCTCACCCAACTGGCGGACCATGTTGGCGGCCATCAGGCAGCAGCTGATCGACGAGTTCGGCGATTCCGGTGCGGCCGAGCTGGCGGATGGCGGCGTAGACGGTGTAGCCGCGGGCGCGGCGGGACATCTCCGGGTGCCAGTCCTTGGGGTCGCGGCCGAGATCGGTGAGGGCGAGGTAGCTGGTCGAGTAGGACATGGCGGCGCGGTGGGCTTCGGCATCGGCGACGAAGGCGAATCCGCTGTCGTAGGGGACGTTCAGCCACTTGTGGCCATCGGTGACCCAGGAATCGGCGAGTTCGGAGCCGTCCATCAGGTGGCGGTAGTTCGGGCTGGCGGCGGCCCACAAGCCGAACGCGCCATCGACATGGACCCAGGCGTTGTGGGCGTGGGCGATTTCGATCAGCTCGGTGAAGCGATCGTAGACGCCGGTGGAGAGATCGCCGGCCTGGAGGACGACGATGGTCGGGGAATCCGGGGTCTTCTCGAGCTCGGCGCGGAGTGTTTCGCCGGTGACGCGGAGCGAATCGTCGACCGGCAGTGAGACGAGTGCATCGGAGCCGAAGCCGATCTGGCGGATGGCGCGATCGACCGAGATGTGGCGCATGCCGGTGGCGAGGACCCGGAATTGGGGTGAGCCGGCCATGCCGCGCTGTTCGACGTCCCAGCCGAAGCGGGCGAGCTGGGCGTGGCGGGCGGCGGCCATGGCGATGATGTGCGAGGTTTGGCTGCCGGTCGAGAAGGCGATGCTGGCGGTTTGGGGGATGTTCGAGCAGTTCCTTGAGCCAGCTTGCGGCGATTTCCTCGACCATGGCGGAGGCGGGGGAGATGACGAGGGCGCCGGCATTCTGATCCCAGACGGAGGTGAGCCAGTCGGCGGCGAGGGCGGCGGGGACGGAGCCGCCGATGACCCAGCCGAAGAAGCGGGCACCGGCGCTGCGGCTGAGGCCACCTTCGACGGCGGCGACGAGCTCATCGATGACCTGCTCGGGTGGGAGTCCGCGTTCGGCGAGGGGTCCGCCGAGGCGAGTCCGGAGTTCCTCGGAGGAGACGGTGGGGGCGACGGGTCCATCGGCGAGGGTATCGAGGTAGGCGAGGGTGTGCTCGAGGGTGCGGTTGAGGGTTGGTTGGAAGTCAGGGTGCATCGATGGCTCCTTGGTGTGGTGGTTGGTGTTGGGTCGTGTTGGGGATCATTGGTGCAGTCTATCGGGTTTGGAAGTCGAGGAGTCGAGTAGGCGAGAAGTCGAGGAGGTTGGTGGCCGAGGTTTTGTTTGCGACCTCACCCCCTGGCCCCAGGTTGAAACCAGGGGCTGACATTGAAAGCCTCTCCGAGGCTGGCGGTGGGTCGGTCATTTTGTTGGCTCTGATCTGTGTTTGCGATTTCACGCCCTCACCCCCTGCCCCTCTCCTTGAAGGAGAGGGGAGATTGGCTCGATTGACCGGGTTGGATTCGGCGGGGTATCGACCTGCGGTCGATCGAGGTGTACGGTGCCACCTCGCCACATTTTGGTGGTCGGTCGAGTGGCGTCGGTTGCGATTGTCGATCAGTTTGCACGACCCTCAGCTGCCCGGCCCCTCTCCTTGAGGGAGAGGGGAGATTGGCTCGATTGGACGCGGTTTGGATTCGGCGTGGGGATCGACCTGCGGTCGACAGATGGATGGAACCATCTGACTACGTTTCATGGGTGCTGATCGCTCGTGCTTTGTGTTCTCTTGTGCTCTTGTTCTCTGGTTCTCTTGTCGACTTCTCGACTTCTCGACTTCTCGACTCACTTCACCATTGACCAGAGTTTTAGGGGGTAGGACTCGGGGGCTTCGCGGACGGTTGTGAAGCCGAGGCGTTGGTAGAAGCGGACGTTGCGTTCGGTGTCGGTGATGAGGCCGAGGCGTTGGCCGAGGGAATCGGCGCGGGTGATGGCGTGGTGCATGAGGGTGGTGCCGAGGCCGCGACCTTGCCAGGTAGGGTCGACGCCGAGGACGTTGATGTAGCACCAGGGTGCGGGCAGGAAATCGAGGGCGGCGAGGGCGGGGCCTTCGAGCGAGTCCATTTCGGCGAGGATTTCGCCGTATTCGCGATCGACCGGATCGAACCCGTAGGCGGTGGCTTCGGCGTCGGTCATTTTGGGTACGGGTTTCTCGAGCAGGGTGAGGACGCCGCCTACGACTCCTGGTTCGGCATCGATGGTCCAGACGGAGCCGCGGTGGAGCGACCAGCGGACGTTGCCGGTGTAGAGCAGGGTGCAGAAGCGGAGGCGTTCCGTTTCATCCGGGACGAGATCGAGGGTCCAGGGTTCGGCGGCGAAGACGCGACCGAGGAGGGCTCCGGCGGATTCGGCGTCGGTTGGGGTGGTGATTTGGGTGATTGCAGTGCTCAGTTGTCGAGTTGTCCGTTGTCGTAGACGAGAGACGTGTGAGCCGTTAGACGAGAGACGGTAATCGTAGGCGAGAAGTCGAGGCAGTCGTGCAGTCGAGGAGAGATGAATTGACGACGAGACGGAGGGATGGGTGGAATGGTCGCCGGGTGGCCCCAGGTTGAGACGAGATTGTCGCCGGGTGTCCCCAGGTTGAAACCCGTCCCGCATCCCAGCATCCCCAGTCCCGCGTCCCCAGGTTGAAACCAGGGGCTGAATACACGAAGTCCCTCCGGGACTGGCGGTGAGCCGAGCGGGTTCTTTGTCTGGGTAAAGGACGAACTTTGGCGCCTGTTCGGACTAATGGAGTCAGTTCAGGCCAGGAACGAGAAACTATCAACCAACACCCTATGGTCTGCCTGCGAACGCGGGCACATTGCCATGTTCCCCTACGAATTGATGTATTCAGTTGTGTATTGATCGTATGGCTGCTCTCGGGGTCCCGGAATCGGAACGGAGCGACCGTTCGTGTGGACAGGGAGGAACTTATGGCGGTGCATTGCCCCCGGATGGCCGGTCCTGACACCGGCAGTGGGATTAACGAGGAACAACCTCGGGACGATATACCGCTGCCCAGGCCCGCGCTCATACCGAACGTGCCACTTCCAGACAAATTAGTACACGTGTTCTGTATTTGTCAAGGGGTTGGGGAAGGGACGAGAGACCGCGAGAGGACGAGGGCCGGGTTTGGTGGTGGTGTTCTTGTTTGGATTGAGGGTTGGACCGGTCGGGTCGGTCTCGATCTGGCCCCTGTCCCGGAGGTAGCGCGGAGTTGGTGCCTGTGGGGGCGAGTTCCTTAGTGGATACGAGATTCGTTCATCCTAAAGGGTTTATGCCCGTCCACTGACGATGGCAATAGGCACATGACCAGCAGTACATTATTGGCCAGAGGGCTCCTTGTTTGCTTCAAGCTCGAACTGGTCGTGAAGGAAATTCAGATCGTCTTCCAGACCGAGCGAGAACTTCCAACTGAGAAACCGAAAAGTCTGATGTGCCGAAAAGTGTCCGACTTTAAGAGAGTTCGCCGCAGAGTGCTTATCAAAAAAGTTGTAGCCCGTTGGAGCACCTTGATCGAAATTGACGTTCAAGAAAAGGGAACGCGCAGACCAATGAGCAATGTCGGAATAGGTGCGGTAGATGGAGTCGTAAAATGGCATCCACTTCAACTCTTGGCACATATCAGCTAATCCAATGGGATACCACTCTCTTCTAAACGGGTCTGATGGCAAGGGCTTACCCTCAACAATTCGATCCCTTGCCTTTTTGGAGAAGTACTTATCCCTCCAAGGTTCCATCACTGATTCAGCCGCGGATATTTGATCTACTCCTGAGGTAATTCCATTAGCGAGATTCAAGCGCGCCTGCCGCCAGTCCTCGATTAAGCCGTAGTTGAACCACAACTCGGGCCTTGTGGGCAATTCTGAAAAAGCCCATGTCAACTGCGCCGCTCCCTCGAACATAGTCCGAGCGACCAAGGTGGCATCAGCATCATTTCGATTGCCAACCAACGTCTGCAAGGATTCAAGATGTGCTAACTGGCGACTGGAGTATGCCAGGAGCATAAGTGCCGACACATCGTCTCGATCGTATTCAACCTTAGTTAGGAATATGCCTCTGCCGAACTCCAACAAATCCTTGACATGCCCCAGCAGATACTTCGATGTGCATTCCCCATTCTTCAGTCAAGATGCTCCACCCTCATTTGCAGTTGTTGGGGATCCGAAGCACGCCCGACGCGCGGAGCCAGCCGACCTCCGATTATTCCAACGGGAAGCCGTGGTGGGCGACCAGTTAGCAATTCTTCAATCGTGACGATCTGGATGCGTGGGAAGTCGCGGCCGAATAGTTCTGAGCGGTAGAACCCGGTGGATACGGCTACAGTTCTCATGCCGTTTCAGTTTTCGTATTGTTTGACAGTGGCTTGGAGGCGAGCCGCAAACGTGTGAATATCTTCCGCCTGCTCGATGGGTGACTTCTGCTCCGCTCGACCT
>CAVZSG010000011.1:0-37832 GCA_963777865.1 uncultured Chloroflexia bacterium
CAACCTTCAACCTACACAGATCGGCTGGGGGTCTTTGCGCCTTCGCGGCTGGCCGCTTCCATGGCTGCCTGGGCCGCGGCGAGTCTCGCGATCGGTACCCGGTATGGCGAGCAGCTCACGTAATCGAGGCCGATTTCGTTGCAGAAGCGGATCGAGGTCGGGTCGCCGCCGTGCTCGCCGCAAACCCCGAGCTGCATCCCCGGTCGGGTCGCCCGCCCGCGCTCGACGGCCATCTTGATCAACTGGCCGACGCCATCCTGATCGAGAATCTGGAACGGGTCGGTCCGGAAGACGCCGGTCTCGAGGTACTCGGGCAGGAAGCGGGTCGCGTCGTCCCGGCTCAGCCCGAAGGTGGTCTGGGTCAGGTCGTTGGTGCCGAAACTGAAGAAATCGGCCAGCGAGGCCAGTTGCCCGGCCCGGATCGCCGCGCGCGGTAGCTCGATCATGGTGCCGACCTTGTACTCGACCCGCCGACCGTACGAGCGGAAGAGTTCCTCGGCGGTTTCGTCGACCACGGCCCGTTGCCGCTTCAGCTCCTCGGTGACCGAGACCAGCGGAATCATGATCTCCGGGTGGACCGATACGCCCTCACCGGCACAAATCAGCGCCGCCTTCAGAATCGCGCGGGCCTGCATCCGGGTGATCTCCGGGAAGCTCATCCCCAACCGGCAACCGCGGTGACCGAGCATCGGGTTGGATTCGCGCAGTCCCTCGATCCGGTACGAGATCTCGTCCGAGCTCGAGGCCGAGTCGCTTGCCCAGCGCGTCGATCTCGTCCTGACCGTGCGGCAGGAACTCGTGCAGCGGCGGATCGAGCGTCCGGATCGTGACCGGCAAGCCGTCCATCACCCGGAAGATGCCGGAGAAGTCGTCGATCTGGAATTGTTCGAGGCGGGCGAGGGCATCGGCGCGCTGCTTGTCGTCCTTCGCCAGAATCATCGTCCGGATCGCGTGCAACCGACCGTCGCCGAAGAACATGTGCTCGGTCCGGCAGAGGCCAATCCCCTGGGCACCGAGTTTGCGGGCGCGGCGGGCATCATCCGGCGTATCGGCATTGGCCCAGACCTCGAGGGTGCGCAGTTCGTCGGCCCAGCTGAGGAGCTGCTCGACATCCTCGTTCAGGTTGGCAGCGATCATCGCGGCCTTGCCGAGAATCACCCGACCGGTACCGCCATCGATCGTGATTTCGTCGTCCTTGCGCACGGTCAGGCCATCGACCCGGAAGACGCCGGCCTGCTCATCGACATCGAGCGCGCTGCAGCCGGTCACCGCCGGTTTGCCCATGCCCCGCGCAACCACGGCCGCGTGGGAGGTCATGCCGCCGCGCGCGGTGAGAATGCCCTGCGCGTGGACCATGCCGGGGAAGTCCTCGGCCGAGGTTTCGTTGCGAACGAGGAGAATCGCTTCGCCGGCCGAACCCCGATCGCGCGCTTCGGCCTGGTCAAACACGACCTTGCCGGTCGCCGCACCCGGGCTGGCCGGCAGACCGGTCGCGATCACGTCGAAGGAGCGCTCCTCGTCCAGACGCGGGTGCAGGAGCAGCTCGATGTGGTCCGGCTCGATCCGGGCAACGGCTTCGGCGCGGGAAATCGATTCCGCCTCGGCCATATCGACGGCAATCTTGATCGCGGCCTGGGCGGTTCGTTTGCCGGTGCGGGTCTGCAGAATCCAGAGCTTGCCCTGCTCGATCGTGAACTCGATGTCCTGCATATCGGTGAAATGGGCTTCGAGCTGATCGGCCAGCGCCTGCAGCTGCACGGCGGCGGTGTGGAAGGCGGGTTCATCGGCCATCTCGCTGACCGGTCGGGGCGTGCGGATTCCGGCGACGACATCCTCACCCTGGGCATTGGGCAGGAACTCGCCGAAGAGTCCCAGTGCGCCGGTGTTCGGGTTGCGGGTGAAGGCGACCCCGGTGCCACTGTCCGCGCCCATGTTGCCGAAGACCATCGCCTGGACCGAGGCGGCGGTGCCGGTCTTGTGATCGAGGCGGTAGGTGTCGCGGTAGGCAATTGCCCGCTCGGTGTTCCAGGATCGGAAGACGGCCAGAATCGCCCCGTGGACCTGCTCGCGCGGATCGACCGGGATGCCCTCGCCGTGGACCTCGAGGATCCTCCGGAAGCGGCTGATCAACGCGGTCAGCGCATCGAAATTGAGCTCGTGGTCGCTCTTGACCCCAACCGCGAGGCGGGCACCGGAAAGGGCATCCTCGAAGCGATCGGCCGGGGCGTTGAGCACCACCTTGCCGAACATCTGGATCAGGCGGCGGTGGGCATCGAGGGCAAAGCGATCGCCGAGCAGTGCACCGAGTCCGGCCGAGGTTTCGTCGTTCAGGCCGATGTTGAGAATCGTGTCCATCATCCCGGGCATGGAGGCCACCGCGCCGGAGCGGACCGAGACGAGCAGCGGATTGGCGGGATCCCCAAAGCGGCGACCCATGCGCTCTTCTATGGAAGAGAGACCGGCATCGACCTCGTCCCAGAGTCCGTCCGGAATCTCGCCATCGGAGGCGAGGTAGGCGCGGCAGGCCTCGGTCGTGACGATAAAGCCTGGGGGAACGGGCAGGCCGAGCTTCGTCATTTCGGCGAGGTTGGCACCCTTGCCACCAAGGAGGTCGCGTTGGGAGGCATCGCCTTCGGAGAACAAACGGATCCATCTGGTCACGGTCAACACCCTTTGTGAGGATCGAACTGGCAGGAGGAACACGCCCCATCGAGTGCCTCGGAAACATGATAGCAAGTTACACAGGTGTTTGTGAATACTTTCTCACAATCTTACAAGATTGCCTGTAGCGTTGCATTTTCTTACACGAATTTGGGTTTTGGGTTTCAGGTTCTGGGTTTTGGCAAGAGGGGTTGAAGGTTGAGGTTGGAGGTTGGTTTTGGCAGGCGTTGGCGTTGGTGTTGGTGTTGGCGTTGGCGAATTGTGCGATTGGCGGGCGATCGGCATGTAGAGTCGCATCGCAATGCGACCAGCGCCTCGACCCCGATGCGGTCGATCCCTGGCGCACATCACTCCCGGAAACCTCCCTTCCCCTGCTGGCCGGCGATGGGGGTTACCGCCGCGTCTCACGTCTGAATGTTCTCACGACCCGGTAAATGTGGAACCCGGGCACCGTACCCGGCTATCGACCGCAGGTCGATGATGCTCGCCGTCCACCCGCTTGGTTCCCGGAACCATCATCGGCCGGTAGGGGAATGGCCTTGCGCCTCCGCCCGGCCCGACCTCAACACGATTCAATCCCGCTCGCACACCTCTCCAGAGACCCTCTTCTTCTGCGGGCGGGAGGTCCTTCCCCCCGACGGAACGGGGGGAAGCCAGATGGGGGGCGGGATGGGGATGAGGGCCGTTCGCCGTCGTGATCTTCCCTGATTGCCGCGACCACAAGAGGTCAGCGCCACGGTCAGCGGATCGACGGTCACCTACACCTATGCCGGTGACGGTCTCAGAGCGAGCCGGACCATTTCCGCCGTCACCACTGAGTACCTCTGGGACCGGGAAACGGGACTTCCTGAGATCGTTGATGACGGGACCAGGATCACCGTTCAGACGCCGATTGGGGCCTTGGGTCAGTTTGATGCCACGACGGGCGACGGAACGTACCCGTGCATGATGCGCTCGGTACGGCCAGAGTCCAGACCGATGACGGCGGCTCAGTGGTCGGTACAGCTGATTACGATGTCTACGGCAATCTGCGGGCATCGAGCGGAACCCAGACCACTGAGGGCTGGGCCGGAGAAACCCGCGACGGTACCACCGGGCTGACCTACCTCCGGGCACGTGACTATGACCCACTGACCGGTCGGTTCATGACCGCCGATACCGAATCGCCGAATGGTTCGCTGACACAAGGCTTCAACCCGTATCACTACACCGGGAACAACCCGGTTAGCCGCACTGATCCGTCTGGTCACAACTGGCTGGATGTCGCCCTTGGAGTGGTCAATCAGGCGTCCCAGGTCATCGTGAACATGGTCTACAACCTGCGTGATGTGATGCGTAGCGATGCCTTACCACCATGGGCGAAGAAATTTATCGGTGTGCTGGTCATCTTCGGCATCATCATGATGACAATGCTGATCCAGATCTTGCTGATCAATGTGATTGGGGCGGCGACCGGCGCCACAAGGCTATGGATCGGCGGGGCTATATTCCTAGCACGGATTCGCGTGGCATTTCAGATGTCTAGTTTATTCGCCAGATGCATCGGGACGAGACTGTGTGCCGTTATTGGCCTCTGGCTAACACGAAATCCGGATTGCGCGGGGGAAGCTGGTCAGTCTGCTGCAACCAACTACCAGACCGGGGTTGGAGGCATGTTTACTCGCATGGGGTTAGTAGGACTGTTCGCAGATGTTGGGACTATCGCAATTGAATGCATCGATTCTGATCCCAATGACAACACGCCACAACGACTACCCGGTACGCGAGGACCGCCTAAAGGTTCATTACGTGCCAATATGCTTGCTGAGGGACTTCCGCCCGATCTAAGCTATCAGGCACATCACATCGTAGCGAAAGGAGAAAGCTACCAAAGTGCGCAGCAGGCGAGACAAATTCTCGAACAGTACGGTATCGATCTCAACAGCACAGATAATGGCGTTTGGTTGCCGGCCAACGGCTCATCACCAAATCCCACCAGATCTACCGTGCACTCAAGCCTCAATACCCACAAGTACAACGATGATGTCCTTATATCGTTGCAAAAAGCAAATTCCGCAGAAGAGGTACGGGCCATCCTGAAGGAATGGAAGAGTCTTCTCGAAAGCGGACAATACAGTCCGTAACTAATACGATCGGGTAGCTGAATGCAAGTGTTTCGGGTTACCACAAACGATTTGGTTTCGAATTTTAGGGCAGACCCAGTTGCCATGGGGGATGCTGATCGAGCACTTTCACTGGACGGCACTATTCAGGACAGATGGCAGACTCTTGACATGCGTGTCGCTGGTCGACCCAATCGAGAAATGCCAGATGTCTGGACCTGGTTGCTGCACATTTGCGGAACGAACGCTGCCCGAATCAGCCTTCAAGCAATCCTTGACGATTCCGTCGAGTGGTTACCAATTCATTTGGTGACCATGAGCAAGGGTGGATATTACACCTGCTTGACCACATTCCAGCACTGGACCTTCACCGAAGTACCTATTCCAAATTTCAGGATGGAAGAGTGATGCGAATCAAATCGCATTGGTTCAATCCCGATGTAATCGGCACCCGGGTCGTATTTCGCATTCCACAGCAAGGCGGACTTTACGTCACTGACCGTTTCAAAGAGTTGTATACAGATTGCGGCTTCAGAGGGCTCGATTTCAAACTGCTCTGGGACAGTGAATGGACCGTACCTCCCGTACCGCTGATGATCTTTTCAGCGTACTGGAGTCCACAGGCGTGGTCGGAAGCAGAATCTGCCCAACGGTCCGTCGCGTTCCTGCAGCGATTGGGCGAGATTGATCCCGCGTTGGCAAACTGGCAAAACCCAGGCAAGACACGCAAGCCACCGGAACGTAACCAACTGCCATTGACCGAGGACGGATTACTGGCTGCGCTGGACAAACTCGGTGAGCGCGGGCGCAATTCTGATGCCATTTATCACGACGGTGGTATTCCCAATCTCCCCCATCCGGAGATACGGGCCGAATTCTCGTTGGCGTCCGGCACCGGTGAGCAATTCGTGAACAGTCCCTGGGGAGGGGTCGCACATCTCCGTATGTTCGATGTCCGTGAAGAAAAAACACTTCATGCTAGTCCGGAGGGAGTTCTTGCGCTGTTCAATGCCTTTCAGTCAGCCTGGCCGGTGGAGCACCTGGTCGCGCGCACCAATCTTCACCAAAGATGGCCGGAGTTGATGGAATATCCGATCATCGGTTGGATCACTCAGATCCGCTCGCCTCGCAATGCTGCGCAACCCGATCCTCCGTTGCCCGATGGTGTCCGGATTCTGGATCGGAGCGGCTATCTGCTTACGATTCAATTAGCCCCGGAGCCAGAGGCGGTGACGGACAACCTGGTGTCCTCGGTGCGAGACGCATTGGAACGCCATGGCTGGATAACGCGGAAGCCACATCCCGGCAACGTTTGACCCGTGACTTAGCGGTTGTTTATGGGTTGGAGTCTCGGGAGCCGGGCATCACATTCGCTCGAGCCGCCCACACCAACCCTGATCGCCGCCCATCGCGGGATGCATTTCTGTTCCCCGAGTCGATGTCACCGATGCGTGGTCGCGGATGGCGGGTACGGAGCCCCGCCACTACGTCACATCCAGGCGGCGCGGTCCGTTCGATCGCAGGTGTTCGGCGGGAAGATCCGGAGGGCGAGGACGCCCTCAACTACACCTGCGCGCCCATGCGACACCAATTGGACAAGGTTCGGCCAAACACCAACACCCGCCCTAACCCTATTCCCTGCCGCTACTCCCTACCCTCACGGTTCCAGGAGGGCGGCTACCTTGCGGCGGATCTCGGCTTCGTCGACCACTACGTAGCTCAGCGGCATCTGCAGCAGCGGATCCTGGAACGTCGCGATCTCACCCTCCAGATGGAACATGGTCACGGCGTCCTCGGTGCAGATCGAGCGGTACGTGTTCGCGATGTCGATCATCTGGGTGATGCTCAGGTCGGTCCGGATGTGATCACTGACGGCCGGCAGCAGCTCGTTGATCGAGGTGACGACCTCCAGCCCCTGCGCCTCCCGGACCAGCGCCCGGATCACCTGCTGCTGGCGCTCGATCCGGCCAAAATCGCCTTCGTTATCGCCGCGGTGACGGGCGTAGGAGAGGGCCTGTTTGCCGCTCATCTCCTGTACGCCGGCGTCGAATTCCATGTTGTTGATCGCGGTAAAGCCAGCCGGGACATCGATTGTCACCCCGCCAATCGCATCGACCAGATCCTGGAATCCGGCAAAATCGATCAGCACGTAATGATCAATCGGCAGGTCGGTCAATTCGCTGACCACCTGAATCTCGTACTCGATCCCGCCGACCGCCAGGGCGTGGTTGATCTTGCTCAGGCCGTAGCCGGGTAGCTCGGTGCGGGTGTCGCGGGGAATCGAGAGGATGTGGCAGGAGCTGGATTCCGGATTGAGGTGCACGATCATCAGCGAATCCGGACGGACCTCGCCATCGATCGCTTCGCCCTCCCGCGCATCGACCCCCATGAAGAGGATGGTCATCGCGCCGTCCGCCAGTTGCGCCGGAGCATCGGCCGATTCGCCTTCTATATAGGGAGGGACAACGCTGCGCAGCGAGGCGACGTCGATCTGCATCGTGCCTTCGCCATCGTCCTTGTAGGCGTACATCTTGAGCGCGGCGATGTCTTCCGGCGCGGTGAAGATCAGCTGCTGGGTCGTGAATTCCGTCGAATCGAAGATCAGCGCGGCCGGTTCACGATCGCGCAGGCGGGTCCCCTCGGCATCGAACCAGCCAACCCCGAACTCGCCCGATTCGCCGGCTATGGTCACCCGGGCGGTGACGTTCAGGTAATACTCGGTGCCGGGAACAAAGAAGACCGCCTGATCGAGATAGCCGCCCGCAACACCGATCTCGAGGACCGCGGTGCCGTCACTGGCAGCAGGTTCCTGGATAACCACGGCGCCGGATTCGACATACCAGGGCTCGATCCCCTCCTCGAAGCTGCCGTTCTTGATCCGCTCAATCTCGGAGAGGATCACCGGCGCTGCGGTAGCGGTCGAGGCGATCGTTTCGGTTTCGGATGGGGCAATGGTCGGGATCTCGGTGGCGGCTTCAGTCGGGAGCAACGGTCGGCTCTTCGACTGGAACCTCGGTCGAGGGCGCAGTGGTGGGTTCTACCGCGGGTTCGGTCGGGTTTTCGCTGGTTGCGGTCTCGGCTGGCGGGTTGGTCGGGGCAGCGGCGGACTCGATGGTGGCCTCGGTCGTCGCGGTATCGGTCGCGAGGCCAGGTGGTGGTGGCAGGGAACCGGATTCCTCGGCGGTCGCGGTCGGTTCCGGAGCGATGGTCTCGGTAGCCGGCTGATCTGTGGCGGTCGGCTCGGCCTCAGTCGGGTCAATCACCACCACCTCGACGGTGCTGGAGGGGGCGATTTCCTCAGTCGGCGCTGTCGTACTGGACTCGGTTGGGTCCGGAGCAGGCTCGGTTGCGGTGCTTTCGGCCGGGGTTGTGGCGGCCGGTTCGGTCTCGTCCGGTGCCGATGCGAGGGCGGTTTTGGTGGCGGCGGCGTTGGCGACGGCGGTGCGAGCCGGACCGGAATCGATCTCTACCTCGGGCGATCCACCCAGGGCCGCGCCGGAAACGATCGCCGGTGGGGTGCTGCGGGAATTGACGGTGCGCAGGGTATCGATCACCCGCCAGGTCGCCAGGCCAGCCGCAATCGAAACACCAGCCAGGACCACACACATGATCCAGAAGGCGATCCGCTTCTTGGTCATCTTGCCGGATGGGGAGGCAGTCGCATCGAGGTCCGGTTCTCAGCTCCACCACCGCCAGATGAGGTCATCGGCACGGTGCTTCCGGCATCCGATGTGGCCGAGAAATGGACGCCAGCCGGAGCCAGGGCCGGGGCAAGAGCGGGTCGAGGGGCTCGCTGCATCCGCGACCATCGCGCACTGAATCGGGAGGTTCCGGTTGATCGGCCGCACTTCGGGCAGACCAGGTCACTCTGGGCGAGTGCGGTGGAGCAGGTTGGGCAGCGGTGCGTGGGCATGGATCACCTGTTTTGGAGCGCGAGCATGTGAGGGTGGGTTCACCACTCGCTCCCCGGCAACCCAGGTGACCAGATACAGGTGCCGGATCGTAACGTCCAGTGTCCATATTGCCGGTGCGGCAAGACGGAGTCCACCTTCGCAGCAGCCAAGTCATAGGAAAAAGGTCCCGATATGGCATAGACCGGGCGGGCTACGTAGGCAGGAGGTCTTTCCATGACCATTGGTGTGGTTTTAGGATAGGCCCATGGACATCATGACCCTCACCCAACTCGCCCAGATGACCGATCTCGCCCCGCCCACGGTCCGGCGTTACCTGGATGATTTCATCCTGTTCGTGCCATCCGTGCGCGTCGATCAAACGGTCGGCTTCCCGTCCGAAGCGGTCGAGGTCATCCGCACCATTCACGAGATGACCCTCGCCGACAAGAGCAACGCCGAGATCACCGCCCACCTCGAAACCGCCTATCCGGTCACCATCATCAGCTCGCAGGCACTGGGCGAGGGCGAATCGCTCCCACAGGCAATGCCGGCGATCACCGGTCTGCTGAAGGACGTCGACGGCCGCTACACCGCGCTGCACGAGGAACTGGCCCTGCTGCGCGAGGAGATGACCCGCGCCGCGACCGATCAGCGCCTGCAGCAGCTCCAGCAAATGCTCACCACCGCGACCACGGCCACGTTCCATCACTTCGATGCGCTCGGCTCCGTACCGACCGACCTCACCCAGATCAAGCAGGCGATCGGGGTGCTCGCCACCCGGATCGATCGCACCGCCCGCTCCAGCCAGCAGGACGCGCAAACCCTGACCACCGCGCTCGATTCCCTCGGCGCGCAACTGGCCGCCTCAACCAGCCTGCCCACCACCGGCCTGGCCGCGATCAAGGCCGAAGTCGCCGAGATCCGTCACGCCCTGACCAGCCAGTCGATGGGGCTTGGCTCCGGCGGGGTATCGGACGAGCTGCGATCGGAAATGGACGCCCTCAAGCAGCAGATCGCCGAACTGCGCAACGAACGCGGCCAGATGGTCTCGCTGATGTCGGCCCTGCAGGACAATCTCGTCCAGCTGCACATGGAGCTCGCCGACGCCCGCCAGCGCGCCGGCCCAACAGCAGCCATCCCGCAACGGCCACACCGGCTCGCACCTGAAAGCCGTGCCACCGCAGGGCACAGTTGATGCCTCCGAGGAGCACGAGCAGGAGACCGGCACCGGCAACCTCCGCACCCCCCGCCGCCTGGGTCACATCACCGGAAGATAGTCGCCCGCAACAACATCCAGGTTGATGGTTGCAGGGTTGCAGGTTGAAGGTTGGCGCGCGACGTCCGTAGGGGCGGTGCCTTGTACCCGCCCTCCGCGGCGACGCATCGGCGATCGTGGTGTGCGGAATCCAGGTGAGATCACGACGTCGAACGGCCCTCATCCCCAGCCCTTGTATGTTCGAGAATGCGACGTGGTTGGCATCCGTCCCATCCCTAGGTCTGTTGCATGACCGTGGAGAAGTAGGGATCCAACCACGTCGCGCTCCAGCCGACAGGCGCTCGAACGGTTAGGTGGGTTGTGACACCCGAATCACAAGGACGAGTCCTGGCGGTGGTGAGCGGTAGCGTATCTGGTTCAGCCTGGGTTGCACAGGAGGACGGTATGGAGACCCCACACGCAGTTGGTATTGATGTCAGCAAGGCGACGCTGGATCTGGCCCGGTATCCATCGGGCGAGCTTCTGCAGGTGGCGAACACGCCGGACGGCTGGATCGAGGCGGTCGCCTGGATCACTGCGAACCCACCGGACTGGATTGTGCTGGAGGCGACCGGACGGTTGCACGTTGGATTGACGGTGTCGTTAGCCGAGGCTGGACTACCCACATCAGTCGTCAATCCGGCGGCGGTTCGTCACTTTGCCCGCTCCCTCGGTCGTCATGCCAAGACCGATCAGATCGATGCGGCGGTGCTGGCCCGGTTTGGGGTGACCACGCAGCCAATGGCCTCACCCGTCCCCTCGGAGCGGGTCCGGGTATTGCAGGCACTGCTCACCCGGCATGAGCAGCTGGCTGGGGATATTGCCACCGAGCGCACCCGGCTCTCGTCGGCTCCCGTACCGGTGCGGGAGTCCATCACCACCCACATCACCTGGCTGCAATCCCAGATCACGGCGATCGATGCCGCATTGGCCCGGGAGCTGGCCGAGGATGCGGAATTGTCGGAGCAGGCAACCCGCTACCGGACGGTACCCGGGATTGGACCGCACATCGCCTCCGTGCTCATCCTGCAGTTGCCTGAGCTGGGAACCGGGACCAGGAAGGAGCTGGCAGCGCTGGTTGGAGTGGCACCCTTTGCCCGGGACAGCGGCGTCTTTCGTGGGAAACGGGTGACCTATGGTGGCCGGGCGTTGGTACGCAAGGCGCTCTACCAGGCGGTCACCTCGGCGAACCGGTGCAATCCGGTGATCCAGACCTTCTACCGGCGCTTGCGCGCGGCGGGTAAACCGCACAAGGTGGCGATGGTGGCGGCCATGAACAAGCTCACTGGTCTACTCCATGCCATGGCGCGGGACGGCTTGACCTGGACCGAATTGGCCGTGAACCGACCAACTGAAGCGATTACCTGAGCTCCCGTCGCCATTGACAATCAACACGGTTACTTCCCCCGCACGCAGGGGAAGGGAGATGTCCGGCAGCAACGTTCGCCCGGCATCAAACCGCATCGGGATCGAACCGGCGGACGCATTGCAATGCCGTCCCTACATTTGCCGACCGACGCGACCAAATGTGGCGAGGTGGCACCGTACACCTCGATGTCCGGAACGGGCATACCCCGCGACCACGCATCGGCAACCCCGGTTCGAGAGTGGCGATTGCCCGCATCACCACGGGACTACGCCGAACAACCGTTGGTGGTGGAGACCGGAGGATGGGTCGTGAACACGTACCGCCGTCCAGGCGACCGAAGCGAGACGTCATGCGCGGTCCGACCCCGGGTCGGTACCGTCCTCATTACGCCGTCCCGGCAACGCAAAAGGGACGTCCAAAAACCCGGACGCCCCTCTGAAATTATTGCCGTATGGATGTATGACGCTTATTTGCTGCCGCCGAGGAGCGATTGCTCCCGCCAGAGGGTGTCCCGATACTCGCGCTCGGCCTGGGCCAACAGCGCCAGATCCCGATCGGTGCGATCCCCGTCCATGATGTGCACGGGACACGCCCCGCACGATCGTTCCGTTATGGCCACCTGAAACCGGTATCGGCCAAATTTGATTTCCACGATGTCCTCCCCCGAACCAGCCCCGACGCCCTAGATCCGCCAACCGTAGACAAGCGCGGATGTCTCCCACCGCGGCTCGCGATGGCGATTCTGGTTCCGGGCAATCTTCTCGATCTCCCGATCAGTTGCCCCATCCAGTGCCGACTTCCTGGGCGAACTCCGCCGGACCCTGCTCCACATGAATGACCAACTGTCGCTTGCCAAATGGAATGTTCATCGTGTCCTCCTCGACCGGTTACCATGTAACCGCATCATCACCTCAACTGGTTACAGAATAGCAAGCGCAATGTAACTTGTCAAGGTGTGTACAATGGTTACATAAGGTATTTTCAGGCTCAACCAAGCGAGTCCATCCATGCCATCCAAAACATCCGACGACTGCTGCTACACCCTCGAAGAAGGGCACGTTGTCCTCGATTTCATCAACACCGCCTACATCGAATTCGATGACGACGCCCCGTACGGCTACCGCTTCCTGCCCGATGCCGTCGACCTGACCGATCCCGCCGCCCTGGCCAATTGGGGTGCCGGCATCGGGTTGCTCGATGAGACCGATGTGCAGGCCCTCAAGAGCGCAATCCTCCCGGAGCGGCTGGCCGAGCTGGTCACCCTGCGGGAAGCCCTCCGCCGCGTCTTCCGGGCTCACATTCACGCAAAGCCGGTCCCCGAGGAGTGCCTCGACATCGTCAATGCGATGATCCGGCCGGTCCTGCGGTACACCCGCGTCACGCCAGTCGATGAGGGCTTCCGGGTTCGCATGGATTGCGGCGGCCCGACCGGGGATCCGAGCCTGGTCGTCGATCGGGTGCTCTGGGCGGTCAGTCAATCCGCCATCAACCTGCTGACCAACCCGAAGGAGCTGGACATGGTCCAGGAGTGCCCTGGCGATGATTGTGGCTATCTCTTCCGCGACACCTCCCACGGGCGCCGCCGCTGGTGCAGCATGAAGAGCTGCGGCAACCGGGCCAAGGTCCAGCGCTTCCGCGACCGCCACAAGGAAACCGCCTGAGAGGTTGCAGGTTGGTGGTTGGAAATGATCTGACGTACGTCGACGTCCGCGTAATCCGTAGTGGCGGGGCTCCGTACCCGCCATCCACGACGACGCATCGGCAACCATGTTCGTGGGTCTATCGAACATCACGTCCAGCCGACCTTGGGCGAAGACCAAGGCTGATCGAGCTTAAGTCCACTAAAGGGACTGATCGAGGTCGGCATCGTACCACATGTGGCGAGGTGGCATACCGTACGCCTCAACTGCCAACGCAGGTTGCAGGTTGCGGCGGCAGATTGACCAAGACGTAGCGCGGTCCCCCCGTGGGCCGCCTCCACGACGACGCATCGGCAACCCCGGTTCGTGGGTCTATCGAACATGACGTCCGCTGCCACCTTGGGCTAAAGACCAAGGCTAGTCGGCGTCGACTTAAGTCCACTAAAGGGACTGTTCGAGGGCCGCAATCAACCAAATGCAGGCAGGTGGTAGGAGCACCTGATGGCCGAAACGGGCATAACCACGTCATCGGCCGACCAATGGGATGACGGCAATGAACCAAACGTAGCGCGGCACGGCCTCGTGCCGCCCCACGACGACGCATCGGCAATCCGGTATGCGGAGATCCAGGCGACGTGACCACATCGAACGGCCCACGTCCCCAACCCTTCGTCCGCACGCAGGGGAAGGGGATTGCCGGGAGCATACGTTCGCCCGGCATTGCAATCGCCCTGGACATCGGCGTCACCTCATCGCCCTGCGGCCGATAACCCGGTACGGTGCCCGGGTTCTACTTTCACCCGTTCGGACGTCGGAGGCGTGAAGCCGGGGATCACATGATCCGGCCGGCAACCCGGGAATCCAACCTTCAACCAACATCCTCCAACCCTCCTCGCCTGGCACACGAAAGCGGACCGGAGATTGCTCCCCGGTCCGCTTCCCTTGTCTGTCGCTTTTTCCGCTACCGGTTTACGGCTCCTACGCAGCTTGTCGTTGATGACCACGATGTCACTCGAGCCGCACGGGCAGAAGATGTCGCCGAACTGGAACTCGCCGGTCGGGTTCTGGGCCAACGGGTTCGTATCCGGGTACTCGTAGACACTGATCGTCGGTGAGCTCTGCCAGGACGAAGAAGCTCACCAGGCCGTCCACAGTTTCTACCTCCGAGTGAATGACATTGCCGTTCGAGTCCTTGATGTCGAACTTGACGCCGTCAGGAGCCAGTTCGCATTCGGCCGGAACGTTGTCATGCGCAACCTGGTAGGCAAGGTCCGGTGGGGCCACATAGCCCACCTCGCAGTTGACCTTGTACATGAAGACCTGGGTACCAACCGGAGTTGTAATCGGGGTGTTGAAGATGGTCACTTCGCCAACTCCACCACCTGGAACTGTTACCAACTTCTCCGTGTAGTCCCCGGTGTATCCCTCCGGAGCAATCGACTCTGACACCGTGTACACGCCCGGGGCCACGTCGTTGAACCTGAGTTCGCCTTCCGTAACATCGCCGTCCGGTAGATCGTTGTCGCAGATATCCTGAAGGTAGAAGCCGTTCGGGCCAGAGATTATGAAGCAAGCTCCAAACAATGCCGAGCCGGTTGCCGTGTCCTTCTTGTGGATCTTGAGTGTGCCTGGCGAGTTGGCGATTGCCGTCTGCGTCAGGATTGCCTCAGCCGTACCTGTGGCGACTGCAGACGTTGCCGTCTCATTCGCTTCGGCAGTCTCCGTGCTGGCAACAGCCGTGTTGGTCTGATCGGCAACGACGGTCTCCGTCATGCTGTAGGCGGTCTCAGTCATTCCGGCAACTGCGGTCTCGGTGATTCCGGCGACTTCAGTCTGGGTCTCGTGAACCACAGCGGTCTGCGTTACGGCAGCCACATAGGTCTCGGTGACACCGGCAACGGCAGTCTCAGTCACACCGGCAACGTAGGTTGCGGTAGAGGCAACGGCGGTCTGGGTGTTCGCGACGGATGTCTGCGAAACCGAGACAGCGGTACCAGTCTGGTTGGCAACCGTGGTCGCTGTGTTGGAGGTGGCCGTCTGGGTCACACCGGCAACGTAGGTCGCAGTGGAGGCAACGGCGGTCTGGGTGTTCGCGACGGATGTCTGCGAAACCGAGACAGCGGTACCGGTCTGGTTGGCAATTGTGGTTGCCGTGCCAGCAACGGTTGTTGCGGTGTTATTGGCATAGGCCGTTTGCGTAGCGCCTGGTCCAGCCGTCTGCGTGATGATCGCGATCGCGGTCTGGGTGGTGCCTGGCAACGCGGTCGATGTCAACGCGGCGGATGTTCCAGTCTGCTGGGCAACCGTGGTCGCCGTGCTGGCAACGGTTGTCCCGGTCTGGTTGGCCGCAGCAGTTGATGTCTTCGAGATCGAGGTGCTTGTCGCAGCAACGGACGAAGCCGTCTGACTGGCGGCAGCCGTCGCGGTCAATGACGTCGCAGTGCCGGTCGCAGCAACGGACGAGGCCGTCTGGGTTGCGGCAACAGTCGATGTCTTGGAGACCGATGTGCCGGTCTGCTGGGCGACAACCGTCTGGGTCGAGACAACCGATGTGCCGGTCTGCTGGGCGCCAACAGTGGCCGTCTTGGCCACGGATGTGCCGGTCTGGTTGGCAACAACCGTCTGGGTCTTCGAGACCGAGGTGGCGGTGTTGGAAACAGCGGTCTGGGTCTTCGAAACAGCCGTCTGGGTCGGCGGAGCAATGGCGGTCTGGGTCTTGGAGACCGCAGTGCCCGTCTGCTGACGCGATCTTGGTGGCTGTCTGCTCGGCGATCTTCGTCTGGGTGGCATTCGGGGTGAATGTTGCCGTCGGAGTGATCGTCCAGGCGCACGCCGGGTTACCGCCGTTCTTCCAGGCGAACTTGTTGTTGCCGTACAGATTTTCCGGCGTCAGGTTCTCGATGACTCGGTCCGTAGACGAAGTCAATCTGGAAGTAGCAGTTCGGGAACAACTGTCTGCACCATCCGCTGGGTGGCGGACTGGGTGGCGCTGAACAGCCCGTCATCGCCGGTTGCGGCAATGTAGCGCTGCTGAGCGACGGTGTTGATGTTGTAGTAGTTCTCGACCGTTTCATAGGAAGCGAGCGCGAGCGGAATGTTGGCACAACCCGGGGCCAGATCGAAGTAGGCCTTGACCACGTCGCCAGACTGAACACCGTTCAGATCTGTGGCATCGACCTTGGTCGCACCGCGCCAGAGCTCGAACCGATACGCAGTCACAGCCGCCTTGCCGGACGGGCAGATTGCCGTGGTCGGGATCGGGGCAAAGCAGAAGGAGACGTGCGAGATGTCGTACATCGTTCCGTTGGCTTTACCGACCGATTTCAGATTGGCACCACTGAAGGAGCCGGATCCGTATCGGTACAGGTTGCCACCGGTCGATGCCTTGACGAACACACCCTTCAGCGCTGTCCCGGCCGAAGACCAGGAGAAGGTGTCCTTGTTATTGGAATTGCTGACCGTGACCGTGTAGCCACCGGACGCGATTGTCCTGGTCCCATTGGTCGGGATGGCATCGATCTTGTATTCAGCCCAGGTCTCGCCGTAGAGAGAACCCAGGTACGCGCAGTTCTGGTTTCCTTCCACGTAGAAGAACGGCGACGGCGCGCCAATACCGGAACACGCTGACGTGCCGCCGTTCTTGGTGTCCTTCTGCCGGGCGCCATAGGTTGCCGCCGGGCTCATGCCCGAGATCACCGAGCCAACCGCAAAGACGGTGGCGTGGTAGCAATTCGGCACCGTGACCGTGAGCGAGCCACCAGCTGAACCGAATGTCATCGATTGCTGGCTGTTCACCACCCGCTGCTGCAGCGAATCCAGGTTGTTGGTGGCATCTGGCGCCTTGTAGGAAACCAGCGACACCCGGTAATTGGCGCAGTCATTGTCCAGGTCGAATGTGACCTGAACCGTATCGCCTGGCATAACGCTGCTCAGGTTGGACGCGTTGATGATGTTGCCACCACGCGTAATTCTGACGGACATCGACGTGATCGCCGTGGCATCCGTCGGGCAGGCATCGACCGAGCTTGCGCCGGTTGCCTTCCCTATAGATGAGCCTGTACTTCTGGCAGCGTCAACGGGTGAAATGCCAGCGAAGATATTCGCCAGCATGAACACAACCATGAGCGGCCCCAGGAGGAGACTCAGTCGTCTTAATCGCTTCACACGATTCCCCTTTCTCTGAAGGACATCCAGGTGGGACAGCTCCCAAACGCCCTTCCGCTCTTCGTGTCTGACCGCCCCTAACGTCACCGGCGACGCTCGTCGCGACAACGGATGCAACCCGGAAGCAGAACATCTGCAAACTCGGTTCTCATCACACCTGCTGTCGCGACAAGCACCACGCGCGTAGTGCCGTTGCAGACAGGTGGAGAGCGCCACCCACCGGGACGGGGCCAGACCTCCCTACAGACTATGTCTGGGTGAACCGGGTTCCCATCCACCGTGGTAGCGAATTCGCATCGGTACGTGGGACTTGCCCGGGCATCTGTATGTCCCTCCCGGTTTGACGATCGGGCTAGTCCGGTCGGCTGCTGGTCGGGCCCAATGTCCCGATGCGGGGCGGACCCAGGGGCCAGAGCGCGTGCTTGAGTCAAGCGGAAACGGGGGAATCGGTCATTTGTGACCAAAACTGTTCGAAGGTACGCGAACGGACAGTCCTTCCCTGGGCTAACCGATCAGCGACTAGCCCGGCCTACGACCACAAGTACGGATCGCACACCGGGATTTGGGTACGGAGGTTTTGGGTTTCAGGTTTTGGCAGGAAGCAAATGTAGAGTCGCATCGCAATGCGACCGGCGGTTCGACCGGTCGACTCAATTGCGATCCCGGACGTGCTGTGAAATGTGGAGCCGGGGCACCGTACCCGGCTATCGACCCAGGTCGATGATGCACGACATCGACCCGGCTGATCTCCCGGAACCATCCTCGCTCGGTGAGGGGAACGGCTTGCGCCTTCCCGCCCGCTGCGAGGTCGACACGGTCCGATCCGGGCGACATCTCTCCCGGAACCCACGAACCACGATTACCGATCCATCGTCGCGGAGGCGGCACGAGGCCACGCTGCGGTCGCCTACTGGCTCAATGACATAGGCTGGTGGGGCAGATCCGGAGGGCGAGGACGGCCTCGCCGCAATCAACCTGCAACCCCAACCTACAACCCCTTTTTCCGGACCTCGCCGAGGTTGTCGACCGTGTGGGTTGCGCCGGGCCATTGCCCTGGTGGAATCGCGGCCGCGTATTTGCCCTGCCGGACCAGAATCGTCTCCAGCGGGCCACCGAGCTCATCGGCGCGGGCCGTCATCCGCTCGATCACGCCCGGCTTGTCATCGATCAACAGATACCGATCGGCCGGAAACGCCGACCTGATCTCCAGGAGATGCTCTTCCTTATGGAAGAAGACCAGCACATTGCCATCGACCGCATCGGCCAAACCGCTCCGGATGATCTTCGCCGGCTGGAACACCGGATCACCATCGGACAGGATCACCACCGGACCGCGCTTCTTCAGGTACTCGATCGTCTTGTAGGCATCCCCGTAGATGTACTCGGCAAACGGGAAGGTCATGAACATGTCGGCCAGCTCAACCCGCTGGGCAAGGGGAGCATCCGGACCAAGCGTCCGGCCGATGGTTCGCGGGATATCGACTACCCCCAGCTCGGCCCGGACCGCTTCGTAGGCCGACCAGAACCCGGCCGCGCCATCGGTCCCGAGCAGACTGAGCACCCCGCCCGAGAGATCCCGCTTGGCGGCATCGTTATCGAGCAGGGTGTTATCGACGTCGATCAGGGTGGTGACGCGCACCCGGTTACTTGCCCTCGAAGATGGACATAACGTCGTTCAGCAAGGCGAGGGCTTCCGGTCGCGGGCGCTGGAAGACATTCCGGCCCATGATCGAGCCGAAGCCACCACCGGCCTGGATCGCGCGGGCCTCGTCCAGCAAGGCATTGCGATCCGAGTTCATCGCGCCGCCGGAGAAGATGACCACCCGGCGTCCGTTGAACGAACTCTTGACGACGTGCTCAACCCGCTCGGTCAGGGTTTCGCGCGGGATGTTGGTCGATTCGTAGACCTTGGCCGCGGCGGCCTGCTCCAGGTGAGCGGAGGGCAGCTTGACCTTGATGATGTGCGCACCGAGCTGGGCCGCGATCTGGGCGGAGTAGGCGGTCACATCGAGACCGGTTTCGCCCTCCTTGCTGAGACCACCACCACGCGGGTAGGCCCAGAGGACAACTGCGAGACCGGCTTCGCGTGCTTCGCGCAGCGAGATCGGCAAACTCGGTGTACTGGAAGCGGCGATCGGCCGTGCCCGGGTAGATCGTGTACCCGATGGCCGAGCACCCGAGGCGAAGGGCATCCTGGACCGAGGCCGTGCGGGCGCCCATCGGATCCTTCTCGTCTTGCAGCACGTCGTGGTTGTTCAGTTTCAGGATCAGCGGAATCTGGCCGGCGTAATCCGACGCGATCGCTTCAATGAAGCCTGGAGGGGCGGCGTAGGCATTGCAGCCGGCCTCGATCGCCAGTTCAACGTGATAGCGCGGGTCGTAGGCATCCGGATTGGGACCGAACGAGCGGGCCGGGCCATGCTCAAAGCCCTGATCGACCGGGAGGATGACCAGCTTGCCCGTGCCGCCCAATCGCCCATGCGTCAGCAGCCGGGCCAGGTTGGCCAATGTGCCGGGGTTCTGCCCCCGATACCAGCTCAGGATTTCCGCGACGCGAGGGGTAAATCGAGTGGTCATGCGTGCTCCTTCTCAGCGTTCCAATGATGGGTATTGCACCTTCGGCAGCCTAGCACAGGTGAGGTTGATGGTTGGTGGTTGCAGGTTGATTTTGGTAGCGGCAATCAACCAAATGTGGCGATGGGGTTTCGGGTTCTGGGTTTCGGGTTTTGGGGGTTGACGTAGCGCGGTCCTCCCGTGGGCCGCCTCCACGACGACGCATCGGCAACCCCGGTTCGTGGGTCTAGCGAACATCACGTCCGCCGCCACCTTGGGCTAAAGACCAAGGCTAGTCGAGTTAAGTCCACTAAAGGGACTGTTCGGGGAGGTGATTACGCAGTGAGGCAAGGGGGGCACCAGTCGGGAATCACGCGGTGTTCGGAGACATGCTTTACACATATCAACCCACGATCACCAAGGCGTTGAATGGCGGCAATCAACCAAATGTGGCGAGGTGGCACCGTACACCTCGATGACCGGAACGGGCATACCCGCGCCGCGCGCCATTCAATTGGATCGCGGCAATGAACCAGATGTAGCGCGGTCCCCCCGTGGGCCGCCCCCACGACAACGCATCGGTAACCACGGTTCGGAGGTCCAGGGGAGGTGACCAGGTCGAACGGCCCTCATCCCCAACCCTTCCCCCGCAAGCAGGAGAAGGGGGATTTCCGGGAGAGGTGTGCGCGTGGATCAAATCGCATCGGGATCGAACCGGCGGACGCATTGCAATGCCGTCCCTACATTTGCCGACCGGCGCGACCAAACGTGGGCGGATGGTAGGGGCTTCCGATGACCGGAACGGGCATAACCAGGTCATCGCCCGTCCAATTGGGTCGAGCAATCAACCAAATGTGGCGAGGCGGCACCGTACACCTCGATGGCCGGAACGGGCATACCCCGCGATCATATTGGCAACCATGGTTCGGGGTTCCGGCAACATCACGCCGCCCGTCCACCCCTTCTCCACCACAGGACCGGCAACCCCGACAAGATCGTTGGTGGTGGAGAACGGGGCCGGGGGATGAGGTCGTGAACACGTGACGGCGGACGTCAGACATGTGACGCCTCGGGATCAAACCGCCTCAACGTTACGATCATCGCCCTGCGGCCGATAACCCGGTACGGTGCCCGGGTTCCACATTTCCGGTGGCGACCGGCAACCGACCACCAGGACGCATTGTGCATACAGGTATCACGGTGTTCGGGGAGATGCTTTACACATTCGGACGATCACCGACAGCGTGCCGGCGACCGATTCCCAACACCAGCACTAACACCAACACCACGTCAGGCGCTGACCCGGATCTCGAGGTCCCAACCGGAGCCACCGAGGATCTCGGCCAACGCATCCTCGAGGTCCGCCCGCCACTTCCGCTCGATCCGCTGCCGGGCCAGATCATGCGCCACCCCGAGCCGGAACCCGCGACTCCCGTTCCGCTCGAGCAGCTGGGCCGATTTCAGATAGTCCTGCACCTCGGCCGCCCGGACCACTCCCCGCCGCTGGAGGACCTCGACCAGGGCCGCCCACAACTGCCCGCTGCCGATGCCCGCCTCGTCGATCCAGAACGGCGATGGGGTTGCGGGTTGGAGGTTGGAGGTTGTTCCGGGGTTTCGGCGTTGAGTAATGCGTCGCCGTTTGCATCGGGATCGCATCTGCCGTAGGGGCGGTGCCTTGTGCCCGCCCGTCGGGGTCGACGTGGTCGGCGGAACGGGAGCCCGCGAGGGACTCACTTCCCAGATCCCTCTCGACTGCCGACGGCGGGTACGGAGCCCCGCACTACGGTCCGATGATTCCTGACTCGCCCGAGCTCGATCGGGGAACCCTTCCCGCTGCCAGCGCCGGACGATCTCCCGGACCCGCTTTGGCGCGACGAAGGCACTGCCGGAATCGACTGCCTCATAGATCGCCGCGGTGACGATCGCCCAGCCCTGATCGCCATTGATCTCGCCCGCAATCCCGCCGAGGAGCCGGATTTCCGCCGCCGTGGCCTGCCGCTCATTCGCTTCGGCAAAGGCAACCAGCGCGGCCTGGCGATCCGGTCCGTGCTCCGGCGCCTGGTGCGGAATTGCCTCAGCCGGGACCTGTGACAAGGTGGGGGTCGGTGTTGTCACAGGAAATGTGACAAGGTCCCACGGGTCTGTCACAGGTATGTTTCGTGCCTGCAAATTCTCTTTTTTGAGACCCCCGTCGCTTGTTCTTGTTGTTTGTATTGATTGGTCATACATAGAGTTGGAAGGTGCAACCGAGCTTGGTCGAGCTCCGTTGGACTGTCCATCCATGCTTGCCCCATCACTGCCAAAACCCTCGTCCAAACCTTCGTTGCTCGATGCAACCGAGGTTTCGGAACCAGTGTTGCTCTGTGCAACTGAGGTTCTGCCTGGCTGCTGACCTTCTATCGAAACGACAGTTACTGGCGATATACCGGTTTCCGTCGTAATCCCCGGGACATAGATCTCCGCCGAATCGACCGGTTCCGGAACTGCTTTCAGTTGCCGCTTGCCACTGGTTCCGGTCTCCGCTGCCTCGGCTTCGGCGTTGGACTTGCGATTGGCGTGCCCGGTCCGGCTGCGCTGGGAGAAGCGGGCCTCTTCCTCACCCGCCTGGGCAGCCAGTCGTTGCCAGAGCTCGGTCGGGCGCAGCTCCTCGAGGATGCCGTGCCAGATGTTGTCCCGCGAAATCGGCACAAACCCGGAGGTAAAGATGTGGCGGATGTGCCGATAGACCTCTTTGCGCTCCTCGGCCAGGCGTCATCACCTGCTCGACATCGGCCGCGGTCAGGTGGGGGCTGCCGGAGCGGTCCTTCACCCGGTAGAGGTTGTGGGGCACGCGCCATCGGCGCCCCTGGGCATCGGCCCGGAGGATCATCTCCTTGCGAATCTCGATCAGATCGAGCGCGACCAGGATCCGGTTGATGGTGATCAGCTCGGCCCGGTCCGACCCCGAAAAGGCGGCCTGCGACTGGAGACTGGGGAAGGCATAGCCGTGGTAGGGAGAGTGCTCCCGCCGGTCGGTCCAGACAATATAGGAGGTGATCAGCCCGATTCCGGAGTGTTTGAGCAGTGGTTCGTACTCGGTGTGGAGCTCGTTCCAGTGCCAGAACCAGCCGCGCTGGCGGGTGTCCTCGCCGGTGCGGACCTCGGTGAAATCCACGTCAATTGGTTTCGGGTTTTGGGTTTCAGGTTTTGGCCGGCGCTGGGTCATACCCGCACCTCCGACGAAACCGGATCGCCACTCAACCGGTGGATCAGGGTGGTGGGCATTCCGGGGAATGGGGAAGATGCCCTGACGGATTCCGTCACGGATAGCCCATACCACTTGACACGCCAAAACCGGCGTGACTAGAATGCACAACAACAAGTCGCCTGGGTACACAGAACCCTCCCTTAGCCGGGACGACGGCGATGATCACAACCGGAGAGGCGAGCAGCGTTTGGCGACGGTTCGTTCGCGCTCTAACCGGTAAACGAGAAACAAAAAACGGTCATTGGACCGGGGTAGTGAGGGCGATCACCGTTGGCGCGGTGGTCGCTTTTCATTTCCCGTTCGACCTGGGGCCGGTTGCGGTTGGCGCCGCGCCCGGGATCCTCGATCGATGCGGTCCTGTCTGGTCATCGATGCTCCCCCACAGGCAGCCTCCAGCCCGCTGCTGAACCCCCACCCATGGTGTACTGGTAAATCTACACAATTCTAGCGGTTTATTCCGCCACGCCTGCTGCACCGCACCCCACACCGGGATCATCCTGTAAATAACGAGGGAGTCATTTACACGGCAGTGATCACCGGCGAGGATTCGGCTTCTGGTCATAGTAGAGAGCGGAGCAGGCGATAACAACGCGTGACGCAGTGTCACCGGCTCGATTGGTACCTCGGTCCCCGCCTGGCCGCCGCGTTCGTCCACACGGTTGGGCCAGATCGGGGTGCCGGGGTGTCACGATTGGTGTCAATGCAGTCACAGGACCGGGGTTGGTCGGTGCCGGGGAGGGGTGCTGGAGGAGCGGGATTTGGGGGTAGCGGGAGTGGGTGCGAGGCGATTTCCGGGGGCCAAAATGCCCCATCCGGAAAAAGCATTCTCTATATATCTAGCACCGATTTTGGCCAAAATGCGACGTTTTCGCGGATACCGGATGTGGAAGGGCCTGTGTGGCGGTCGCAAGGCGGAGCGGAAATCCGAATCCGGCGGAAAACGCATGACATAATGCGCGATTTTCGGCGTAATCGGGGTGGAAAACCGTAGTGGCGGGAGGCTTCTCGTGGTCGACCTCGGTGGAGAGGCACAGGCAATCGCGACGGAAATTCGTAGTGGCGGGGCTCCGTACCCGCCATCCGCAGCAACGGATCGGCAAGACTGGTTAGGGGGTTGATCAGACGTTTCGACCGGTGCGAGGGAGGCGGTAGGGGCGGTGCCTTGTGCCCGCCCGCCGCGACGATCACGAATCGGTGGTTGAGGTTCGCCGCTCAATCGGATAGGACGTCCGCCGCCACCTTGGGCTAAAGACCAAGGCTGATCGAAACTAAGTCCACTGAAGGGACTGAGCGGGGACATCCTTTACACACTTGCTGGCCATCGGATCGCATCGGGATCGACCCGCCGGACGCATTGCAATGACGTCCCTACATTTGCCGGCATCAAACGCCTCGGGGTGGGCAAGATCATCGCCCTGCGGCCGATAACCGGCTCCTACATTCCGGGATCACGATCGGCCAAATGTGGCGAGGGGGCACCGTACCCCTCGATGGCCGGCACGGACATGAGCGCGTTGCCCGGCCGTCATGTTGGATGGAGCCGGGATCGAGACGTAGCCGGGGTGCCGCCGTGCCCCCGGATGGCCGGAACGGCCATACCCCGCGGTGATGGATCGGCAATTGTGGTTCGTGGGTCCGGAAGAGATCACGATGCCAGACCTCCCCTTCTCCACCACAGGTCCGGCCTCCGCCACAAAGGTCGTTGGTGGTGGAGAACGGGGCCGGGGAATGAGGTCGTGAACAGGTGTCCGGCATCAATCGCATTGACGTCGCGCCAGGCGGGAAGGCGCAAGGCCATTCCCCTACCGGTCGAGGAGGTTTCCGGAGATCAACCGGGTTGGGATCGCGGCACCTCATCACCCTGGCGGTCGATAACCCGGTACGGTGCCCGGGTTCCACATTTTCCGCGTCGTGAGACGAGAGACGTCAGACTCGAGAGACATCGGACGTCGGGCATCAGACGGTGGTTGTCGATCGGGGTCGAGGTCACGGCAGGCGGGCACATTGCCGTGTGCCCCTACATGTCGCCCGCCGATCACACAATTCCAGCCAACACCAACACCGTGCCAAAACCAACCTGCAACCAACAACCTCTCAACCCCCTCGCCAAAACCTGAAACCCGAAACCCGAAACCCCTCCACCGACGGATACTTGGCGTCTCAAGCGTTCTATCAGGCAGAGCGTCTGTTTCCGAACCGCGGGGCACCCTATGTTCGCCAGATCCCAGCCACCTCCGGACGACCCTCCGGAGCGTGACCTCGGCACCATCTACGACGAGACGCTGCCCCGTGTCTTCGGCTATCTGCTGGTTCGCCTCGGTGGGGATCGCGCGACGGCCGAGGACCTGACCCAGGAGACCTACCTCGCGCTCGCCCGGCAATTGCGGGATGGCAAACGTCCGCCGGAGATCATCGCCTGGTTGCTGCACGTGGCCCGCAACCGGCTGATCGATCACTACCGGCGCAGCGAGCGGCAGAAACAGCGCTTCACCCCGTGGGTCGAGGACGAGGCTGCCTTGCCGATTCAGGCTCCGGTTGCGCTCAATCAGGTGCTGGATCGGGATCTGGTGCGGCAGGCGCTGGCCGGGTTGGCCGCCAATCAGCGGATCGCCATCGCCCTGCATTACCTCGACGACCTGAGTGTCAACGACATTGCCGATCAGCTCGGCAAAAGCCCCGGCGCGGTCGAATCGCTGCTGGCCCGCGGTCGGGCCGGGATGCGGGCCGCGCTGCAATCGCTTGAGGAACCATCATGACCACACCCGACGATTTCCGCTCGATCCTTTCCGGACTGGATACCCCGGTCGCGCCGGATCCGCTCTTTGCCCGCCGGTTGCGCGGTCGGTTTATGGCCGAGGCGCAGGCGAGCGGGAGTGGCCAGGTCGGGAGCAGCCTGATGCCCGAGCCGAAGCCGATCCGCCGGAACCGGTTGTTCGATCTGGCTGCGGTGGCGATTCTGGTGCTGAGCATGATCGGCGGGATGGTCGGGCTGAACCCGGGGACCATCGGCAGCCCCACCCCGACTGTCGAGGCCGCCATTGCCACCCCGGAGCCGCCGATCAATTCGGGGGTGAGTGCGACCAGGGATGGGCGCTATCCCGGGTCCGGCCCCGACTGCCGAGATCTACGACCTGACTATGACGACATCGGCTGAGGTGTCGGAGCGGCGCCAATGTCCTGACTCAGGACGGTTTGCTGTATCGCTATCTCTGGCTTGATGAGCAGCACACCGAGTCCGGTTTTGGCGCGTTCGATCTGGACACCAATGAGCCAATCTGGACGGTGCCATCGGTCGGCGATGCGGCCTTCGCCTGGACTGCGGATGGCATGGTCGTGATGGTTCCGGATGAAACCGAGCCGCTCTTCAGGTTCCGGATTGCCTTGCTGGATCACACGAGCGGCGAGGCAATCTGGCAATCCAGTGACTCGTTCTATCAGGCCGGTGATTACGCCTGGAACCTGATCGCGACCAACGAATCGGTGATTGTCTTTGACCAACTTGGACAGATCACGGTGATTGATCTGCTGACCGGTGCGACTGTTTGGGATCAACAAACAGAGCGTGTTGTCCCGGAAGGCATCAGCGCGGAACTCTGCGATCCATCGGCGGATACCTGCACTGATCGACTGACCTGGAATCCGGATGTGCTGGTGTTGGACAACGTCATTTACGTGCTCGACAACGCCACGCTCTCGGTGACTGCGATTGACGAACGTTCCGGGAGTGAACTCTGGCGCAAGCGATTCTCCGATCTCTATCCCACTGCGGATGAGGGCAATCTGCTTGTGGTCAGTCCGATGGCGATCGAGCAGGGGTTGGTAATCACGGTGCGGGATGTCCTGGCTGAAGGGTGGGTCGATGGCGTCCAGCTGCTTCTGTTGTCGGCCGAAGCGGGAGAGCTCGTCTGGTCGCTGGATGTCTCGCCGGCCTCAGCAATGGTGCTTACCAATAGCGGAAATCTGGTGCTGAACATCAACAGCGTTGATCCGGAGACGCACCCGTGTTGCGACATTGTGGAGGTCGATCCGGATACCGGGACGATGCGTGTTCTGGCAATTCCGGACGTTGGCACGTTCGTCGTGGCGTATCTGACGGAGCAGAACGCGGTTGTGTATCAGACGGTCGAGGGCCAGCAGATGCGCGGCGCAATCGATGCGGATACCGGGGAGGCGCTCTGGTCGGTACCGATCAGCAACAACTGCGCGTTCCTGCTCTTACCGCTCGCGGACGACGGCACGATGCTGTGCATGGCCAACTTCGGTAACCTGAGCGTCTACCGTCCGGTGAGCAGCGAGGGGACGCCGGACCCGGTCGCCTCCCCGATTGCGATTGCTTCGCCGTCGCCTACGACGTCGCGGGGGTCTGCGGCGCAGGATTATCAGTACAGCGGGTCACTTCCTGATGAGCTTGAGGCGACTCCCGCCTGGACCGTCCCGGCGGTGGGTGGCCCGGCACCGTGGCATCAACCGATGGCCTACGGGAATCTCTTCTACCGGTTCCATTACGAGATCAGGACGCAAACAGGAGCTGAAACCACCTATACCCAACCGACGTTGCAGGCGCTGGATGCCGATACGGGCGCGATTGTCTGGGAGCAACCGGTTAACACGATGACGCGATTCGTGGTGACGGATCAGGGTGTGGTTGCGCAGGAGCAAATGCGTGGAAACGGAATGTATTACCGGCTGGTCTTGCTTGATCGTTTGACCGGTGAACGCATCTGGGAATCGGCCGATTCGTTTGGCGGACCGGATCAGGCCATTACCGGAATCAACCAGGTGATCGTCGATGGCACCACGATTTACATGGCGGGTGGCAACGGGGCCATCTACGCGCTGGATTTGACCACAGGCGAAACAATCTGGAGCTATGTCTATCCGCAGACCGCTGAGGAAGGGCTGGCGACCCAGGTATGTGTATCCGGGGACAACTGCACCGCACGACTTCGAATGGGTACAACCCTGGCCGCATCGAACGGGATTCTGTATGCGAACGACATGACGACCGGTCAGATTATGGCGTTCGATGGTCGCGGTGATCCCATAACGTGGACGGTCTCGATGCAATCGTTCGTGAAGAGCGGGGCCTTTTTCTCTGAGGGGATTGCAACTCCGCTCGGGTATCTGATTCGGACAACGGTTTCCGACGGTGAAAGCGAGTTCCCCGGGGAGCAACGGTTGACGCTGGTTGGCTCTGAATCCGGCGAGGTGCTCTGGTCAATTGAACAGCAGCCGACTGGCTTCCTAACCAGCGATGGCCAGTTTGCATATGTCACGACACCGTTCGACGAGATTGGCTGCTGTTACCTGGAGCGGATCGATCTGCGGACTGGCGAGCGGGTGCAGATCGCAGAACTGTCGCGTGCACCAAGCGTCATTGGCTTCCTTCCACACGAGAACGCGATTCTGCTCTCGGAATACTCGCCATACAACGAGACCATCGCTGTTGATGCGATAACCGGCGAGGAGATCTGGCGGTTCCAACATGTGCAGAGCGAGTGCATGCCGGTCTTCCCGATCGCGAGCAACGGTGCGCTGGCGTGCGAGGGGGAGGAGTACGGAGTGAAGGTCTACCGGCCGGTGAGCAGCGAGGGGACGCCGGACCCGGTCGCCTCCCCGGTTGCGATTGCTTCGCCGTCGCCGGTGCTGGAGTAGTCGCGGGTCCCGGGGTGGGGGTCAGGTGTTGCCGAAGAAGGTGCCGACGATATCGTCATCGGCTGGTTCTGGCGGTTTTGGTTTGGGCTTCTTCTTGTCCATCGTGTGCCTATTGTAGGGACCGGGCCACGGTGGGTGTAGAGTGCGATTCCGGTATGCATTGAGGTCGCGGCACATCATCGACCTGCGGTCGATAGCCGGGTACGGTGCCCCGGCCCCACATTTTCGGTTCCACATTTTATGGTTCGTGCGGTATCGGACGCATTGAGGTCGGGGCGCCTGGTCGCATTGCGATGCGACTCTACATACGGTGCCAACACCAACAAAAAACGAGGGACCGTTTCCGGACCCCCGTTTCTCTAGTCTTACGTCTTACGTCTTACGTCTGGCGTCTGTCGTCTCTCGTCCGCCCTTACGAGCCCGTCAGGTAATCGAACGGGTTCACGACGGTGTCGCCGCTCTTGACCATGAAGTGCGTGTGCGGGCCGGTGCTGAAACCGGTGCTGCCGATCTCGCCGATCACCTCGAGTTGATCGATCGCCTGGCCAGTCTCGACATAGACGGCGTTCATGTGGCCGTAGATGGTCGAGTAGCCGTTGCCGTGATCGATCTCGACATAGAGACCGAGCGCGCAATCACACCAGCCGGCGTACTTGATCGTGCCGCCATCGGAGGCCATCAGCGGGGTGCCCAGCGGCGCGGCCATATCCGACGCCGTTGTGCCATGGGCAGCCGAGGGTTTCGTTGTACGGGTAGAAGTTGAAGGTCGTGCAGCCGTAGCCCTGGGAGATCCGGTACTTCTCGAGCGGGTAGACGAAGGTGCCGGTCGCGCCGGAGGTCGATACCGCGGCAACTGTGTCGTCCGCTGCCTCATCGCCGCTGGAAACGGTTGCATCGGTCAGGGCGAGGGCCTCACCAATCACAAAGCCGCGGGAGTCGTCGGAAATCTCGCTGATATCGAGCAGGTACCACGGGGCGCCATCGGCATCGTAGGAGGGACCGTCGATCACGCTCAGGACAACGCCTTCGGAGATCGTGCCCATCAGCTCGCCATCGGCCGTGGCATCGTCGCGGATGTTGGCCCCGCCGGAACCGAGCGCGACGATCACGGTGTCCCCGGCGCTGAAGATAACGGTCTCTTCGGCTGCAGGAGCATCAATATCGAGTTCGCTGGCGGTGGTGATGTAGCCGCCGAAGACATAGGCGGTGATGCTGCCATCGCTGATCAGCCACCAGTCCGTGTCGCCGTTCATGAAGGGACCGTCGACGATCTGGACAACGTCGCCCTCGCCAAGCCAGGCAATGCGGGATTCACTGGTGCCCGGTCCGGCGCGCATGGCCAGGAACTCGGTGGTGGAGGCGACATAATCACCGGCCACCCAGGCTCCGTCGGCCGAGCTGGAGGTATCGGTCTCGGTGGTGTCGTCGGTTGTCTCGTCCGTGGCCGCCTCGTCGGATGCATCCGGAGTTGAGGTTTCGCCGTCGACCGAAGCGAGGTACATGCCGGCTACCCAGCCATCCACGCCCCAGATCGAGACCGGCCACCAGCGGATGTCGTCGCTGGTCGTGACGGTTTTGGTGTCATCGACGCGGAGGTCGACGATATTGCCATCCGGAACCGAGAGGAGGATTTCGCTCTCGACGCCGGGTTCTGCGCGGACATTGACTCCATCGACGCTGTTCGCGGTGATGGCCTGCAAGCCGCTGTAATCATCAAGTTCCGGGAGATCGAAATCGTCCTGCGCTCGGACCAGGCCATTGCCCATAACCGAAAGCATGAGCACGGTGGCCAGCACCAACCGAACTACGAATCGCACCACTCCGGGGCGCTCAGAACTGCGCACCGTTCTTCCTCCTGTCCTCAGTCACGGTGCGGGGGAAACCGCTGTGAACCGGGATTGACATGTCTGCATCACCAGCCGATTCCCATGAAACGCATGGGCCCGCGGGCCGGTGTCATTACTGGATGCACGAGCGCGGAACGTGTTCCGGGCCGAAAACCGCCATCCCGGTGATCAATCGGACCAGCCGTCCAGGTTCGGGACACCACCAAACGCGTGCCGGGTAATCCGAAACGCAAGACACGGGTGCGGGAGCGTCTCGCGGTCGGGCCGGAAAAGGGCCGATTGGGATCGGACACCGTGTCCGGACAAGCCAGCACAGGTGGGGTCTCGGGGACGATCAGAACAATTCATAGCCGCGCCGGGCACCCATAGCGGGAACCCTACTACGGTGAAACATGCCCTGACAATGTGAACGTACAGGGAATTTGCAAATGTTTGCCTAGATTTTACGCAAAGTAGCGCGGATAACGGCGGCGTAGCATGCGACAACACGGCGGGGAAGGGCTGGGGTTGTTGGTTGCAGGTTGGTGACGGGGTTTCAGGTTTCGGGTGTCAGATTTTGACGTGATTCCGAGTCCCGGAGTAGCTCCGACCCCCGGTGGTCGGTATCCCGTGGCGATGCATCGGCAGTCGAGGTTCGCGGCACGAGGTGACGTATCGACGTCGAACGGCCCTCATCCCCGTCCCTTCTCCCGCACGCAGGAGAAGGGGGTTTCAGGAGAGGCGTGCGATCGGGATCGATCCGTGTCGAGGTCGACGGGACGGGCACATGGCCATGTGCCCGTACATGTGTCGGCCACCGAGCGAACGGTGTGATGGTGGCGGGGGATTGAGGCAGTGCTCCTGGCCCTCGTACCGGCAAGAAACAGGTAACTCTACGGATAGCCGCCACGCGCCCATATCCCGACACTGGCTGCATTGACTCGATGCATCGTGGAGGTCATGCGCTGTGAATCTGCATCCCATCACCCGTTTTGCCCTGGCCCTTCTGGTTGGCGTGGGAGTGCTCCTCGGCGGTTCCGCCCGGGATGTCCCGGCGGCCACGTGCACGGTGTATGGCGGCACCTATACGGTGACGATCACGGGCAGCGGCACGATCCCCGGTACGGCCGGAGACGATGTCATCCTGGGCTCAAATAGTCGCGATGTGATCACCGGTAATGGCGGCAACGATGTTGTCTGCTCGCTGGGTGGTGACGATGACATCACGCTTGGCGGAGGTGCGGATCGGGTCGATGCCGGGGCCGGGAATGACAAGGTGCGCGGCGGCGATCTGGGCGATGCGCTGTTTGGCGGGCCTGGAAACGACTCGCTCACCGGCCAGGGCGGATTCGACACCATGTACGGCGGGGATGGCGTGGACAAGATCGTTGGCGGTACCGAGAACGACCAGATCTGGGGTGATGCCGGTGCCGATCGGATCTATGGGCAGGATGGCAACGATCAACTGAATGGCGGCGCCGACAACGATTCCCTCTCGGCCAACGCCGGAAACGACACCCTCGTCGGTGAGGACGGGGCCGACAAGATGGTCGGGGGTGACGGGCTAGACCAGTTCACCGGCGGCTCTGGCGACGACCGCATGTACGGCGAGGCGGGCAACGATGTCTTTGTCCCGGGCGATGGGGACGATTACGTCTCTGGCTCGGCTGGCCAGGACACCGTGGAAGCGAGTGACGGTGCGGACACGATTCTCGGCAGCACCGACGACGACTTTATTCTCGGCGGACCCGGGAACGACATCATCGATGCCGGTCCAGGCAACGACTCGGTCCGGGCTGGCGGAGGGGCGGATGACGTCACCCTCGGATCGGGCAACGACTATGGCGACGGCTGCCAAAACAACGGTGGGGACACCGTGGCCGATGCTGACGTTATTCGCGGTGGCCCCGGAAACGACCAGATCTTCGGCTGCGAAGGGAACGACCTGCTCGAAGGCGGCGATGGCGACGATGCATTCAATGCAGGCCCGGGCGATGACATCGTGACGGGTGACGCGGGAATGGACTATCTGGGCGGACTCGGCGGAGACGATCAGCTCTTCGGCGGGGACAACTTCGATACCTTCTATGGAGGCGATGGCAATGATCTTTGCGATGGTGGCCTCGATACCGATATCGCACCAGCCGCCGACTGTGAGACGGTGATCGCGATCCCATGATCCCGCCCGGACACCGCGCGTTGCCGGGTTACCCGGGGGTGGGGCCTTTGCGGGCGTGTTCGAAGGCGGCGAGGCCGGTGGTCCAGGCGGCGGTGATATCGGCGTCGGGCGGGAAGCGGTTGTCCAGCTCGAGGATGATCATGCCGTGGGCAAAGGCCCAGGCGGCTCTGGCCAGGTTCTCGTCGCCAAGGACATAGCCGAGGGCAGCGCCGGCCCGCTCCTCGACCCCGGGTTGCAGACGCTCCCGGGGTAGCTCGCCCTCGGTCATCAACCGGTACAGATGCGGTCGAGCGAGGGCGAAGGCGCGGTAGGCATCGGCCAGCGCCGGCAGCGATTTGCCATGCTCGCGGACGGTCGCATCGAAGATGTCGGCCATGGCGATGAAGCCAGCGTTGATCAGGGCAATCTCGACCGCCGCCTTGTCCGGAAAGTGCTTGTAGAGCGATGGGGCGCGGATTCCGATTGCCGCGCCCAACCGGCGCATGGTCAGCGCATCCGGTCCCTCGGTTTCGAGCAGGTGGGAGGCCGCCGCGACGATCTCGGCGACGCGTCCAGATGGTGCTTGTGTCTCGGTCATCAATTCAGCCGTTTCTCATATCGCATACGGAGAGATTAGCGCGATTCCGTGGCGATCGGGTCGGCAGCTTCGGCGCGTTGCTTGAGGGCCTCGTTCATCGCGGTGAATCCGGCCAGTGTCTGCTCCTTGCCGAAGCGGAGGAAGAGGGAGGCGAGCAGACCCGAGAAGCGCTCCTCCTGAATGAACCGCACGCGATCGGGGCCGATTGGCTCGATCCGGAAGATGTGCTCGCCGTCGAAGATGCCGGAGAAGCCGAAATGACCGAGCCAGCGGAACTCACTGCTCCGGAGTGGCGACGAGGACGGTCGGCTTGAAGGTCATCGCCTTGCCACCGGGAGGCTGGATCCGGGCGGTGATGCGGTTGCCGACGGTCGGCTCGCCATCGATCTGGCGGAGGAACGGATTCCAGTTTGGGTACCGGGGGAAGTCCATCAGGATGGTCCAGACGCGGTCGGCGGGGGCGTTGATCTCGATGGTGGTGGAGAGGAGGGTGCTCATTGGTGGGCGGTCCTTTGTGGGTTGGCCGGTGCGGTCCCGATGACCAGCGCGATCCCGGCTAACACTGTTAGCAGAAGAGTAGGCTAACGACGTTAGCTTATCAAGGGGCAGGGATAAAGCGTGGCTCCGATCCCTGTGCCTGCGCCCTCGGTAATGGATGTGGAATCGCGATCGAGGCGTAGTGGCGGTCCCCCGTGGGACGCCTCCACGGTGATGGATCGGTGATTGCGGTTCGGGGGCTGATCGGAGGTGATGGCCGGCGTCACCTTGGGCCAAAGGCCAAGGCTAGTCGTGATTAAGTCCACTAAAGGGACTGATCGGGGACATGCTTTACACATGTGTCAGCCATCGGATTGCATCGGCGTCGCGGCACATCATCGCCCTGGCGGTCGATAGCCAGGATGGAACCTGGCCACTACGTGGACGACCCGGGACGTAGTCGGATGGTTCCATCCATCTGATGGCCGGAACGGACATGAGCGCGTTACCTGGCCGTCATGTTGGATGGAGCCGGGATGCGAGACGTAGCGCGGCACGGCCTCGTGCCGCCTCCACGACGACGGATCGGCAGACGACGGTTCGTGGGTTCAGGGGATATCACGACGGCGAACGGCCCTCATCCCCGGCCCACCCCCATCTGGACTTCCCGCCAGCAGGGGAAGAGAGCCTGCCGGCAGAGGCGTGTGTGCAGGATCGGATCGTGTCGATGTCGAGCCGCCGGACGCATTGCAATGCGTCCCTAAATGGTCATCGTCAACCGTGTGGACGTTGACATTACCCGATAGCCGGATACCCCCGGTTGCGCATCTTGCTACCATTCATGGGATTCGGGAAATGAAAGGAACAGTAATGACCAACGAGCACATTCCAGTTACGACCGCTGATTTCAAGCGCGCAGAAACCGACCGATACATGGCCAGCGACCGCTGGCAAGGTAGGTACCGGGGTCTTTATCCACGAGCGCGAGCTGGTTCCGATCGACAAGCAAACCGTTATTCGCATGAACCGGGACACGGTTTACTCCTACGCAGGATTCGATCTCGATGCCGGACCGGTGACACTCACGTTGCCGGATGTCGGCGACCGGTTCATGTCCCTGCAAGCGGTCAACCAGGATCACTACACGATCGGCGTGTATTACGACACCCAACCGCACACGTTCACGCGGGAGCAGGTGGGAACGCGCTATCTGATCGTTCTGATCCGGACCCTGATCAATCCGTCGACACCCGGTGACCTTGAGGCTGTCCACGCCGCCCAGGATGCGATAACGGTCGAACTGGCCGATCCCGGGACGTTTGAGGTTCCCGACTGGGATCCGACATCACTGGACGAAATCCGCAACGCGTTGCTGGTCCTGGCCAAGCACACGGGGTCGTTCAAAGGTGCGTTTGGCAATCAGAACGAAGTCGATCCCATTAATCACCTGATTGGAACGGCAGCCGGATGGGGCGGCAATCCAGACAAGGACGCCACCTATGTCTCCATTCAGCCGACGGATGAGGGGACGACCAGCGCCTGGTCAATGACGTTTGCGGATGTGCCGGTTGATGGCTTCTGGTCCGTAAGTGTCTATAACGAAGGCGGCTTCTTCGAGAAGAATGACCAGGACGCCTACACAATCAACAATCTGACGGCCGTACGGGATGCTGATGGATCGGTGACTGTTCGATTCGGCGAATGGGCGGATGACGTTCCGAACCGGATACCTGTCACGCCCGGCTGGAATGCGCTCCTTCGGTTGTACAGACCGCGAGCTGAGATTCTGGACGGAACGTGGGACGATGCCCGGCAACTCGTATCCGAAGGATGACCTCGCCAGGCGGCGGTGGATCACGCGGCCGGGGTTGAGGTTCGGAAAGACGTGTCGGGACCGGATCGAGCGTCATCGACCTGCGGTCGATAGCCGGGTACGGTGCCCCGGCTCCACATTCCCCGATCCACATTTGACCTCACGACCGGCATCGAATCGGTCGGGGCAGCGCGGGCGCATTGCGATGCGACTCTACATACGATGCCAAAACCAACCTGCAACCTCAACCTCCAACCCCGTCCCCGTGTCAGAATGCCGCTATGGAAATCACCGTTGATCCACGCACTGCCGCTGCGCGCATGGCCCGGCTTGTCGATGTCATGCTGCCGGGGGACGATCTCTTTCCGCCCGCCTCGCTGACCGGCACCCACGGCATCGCGATGACCCGCATCCGCGAACGGGGTGGCTCCGATAGCCTCTCCGCGCTGCTCGATCATCTGACCGGGATCGAATCGGCCGACCCTGAAACGGCGACCCGGATCGTCGCCAATCTGGCCGAAACCGACCCGACCCTCTTCGCGCTGGTCCGGATGGCCATCTACACCGCCTACTACGCCTCGCCGCCAGTGATCGGAGCGATCCGGGCGATGGGCCACGAGTACAACGACGCTCCCGCTCCCGAACGGCTACCGGTTGCGCACCTTCGACCCGACGCCCGGAATCGACGCACCCCGGACACCGCGCGGCACCTACAAGCGGACCGACGAGATCGTCCCGGTCGATACCTCCAGCCTGGCCGAGCTCGATTTGCCGGTCGTCTGGCGAGGGGACCGCTCATGACCAATCCCACGCCGCACGATCGCGTCGATGTCCTGGTGATCGGATCCGGACTGGGCGGGGCGATCGCCTCGAAGACGCTGGCCGAAGCCGGACTCTCGGTGGTCTGCCTGGAGCAGGGGTCCTGGTGGCAACCGGACACGAAACCGCACTACTCGCCGGATTGGGAATGGCAGCGCTTGACCTCGGTCAGCACGGCTCCGAATGTCCGCCGCCTGCAGCAGGATTACCCGGTCGATACCACCGACGAGAACACGCTGATGTGGAACGGCGTCGGCGGCTCCACCTCGGTCTACACCGCAACCTGGCCGCGCTACCGACCCTCCGACTTCCGCAAGGGGACCGAGCACGGCGCCCAACCCGACTGGCCGATCAGCTACGAGGAGCTCAACCCCTGGTATGACGCCAGCGATGTCCTCTGCGGGGCGGCTGGCTACCTCGGCAACCCGGCCATTCCGCCGCGCGGTCCGTTCCAGACTCGACCGAACGATCCCGGACCGCTCTCGGCGATCACCGCCCGGGGATTCGACAAACTCGGCTGGGCCTGGTGGCCAATGCCGACCACGATTCTGGCCGAGGACTACGACGGTCGCCCGGCCTGCAACAACTGCGGCAATTGCCAATCCGGGTGCCCGCGGGGATCGCTGAACGACGTCTCCCAGTCGATCTGGCCCAAGGCGATCCGGGCCGGGGCAACCCTGCGACCGAATGCCAGAGTCGCGCGGATCGAGACCGACGCCAGCGGACGGGCAACCGGTGCCGTCTACATCGACCGGATCACGAAGACCTGGCATTTCCAGGCAGCGGATATCGTCATCGTCGCGGCCAATGGAGTCGGCACCTCCCGCCTGCTCCTGAACTCGCACAGCTCCCGCTTCCCGGACGGTCTGGCCAATGGCAGCGGCGTGGTCGGGCGGCACCTGATGCACCACGGACTGGCGCAGGTCGAGGTCTGGGTCGATGAACCGACCGACAGCCACAAGGGGATCATCTCGGCCGTCCAGATCTGCGAGGAGTTTGCCGAAACCGATGTCTCGCGCGGGTTCATCAACGGATTGACCCTGCACATCGTCCGCAACAACGGCGCCGGGTATCAGGCGCTCGGCTCGCACTCCGGCAATGTCGCGCCGTGGGGAGCGGAGCACCACGCCTGGTTCCGGCAGCACTTTGCCCACAGCTTCGGGATTCTGGTCGTCGGGGACGATCTGCCACTGCCCGAGAACCGGGTCACGCTCTCCGACACGGTGGTCGATTCGGACGGATTGCCGGCCCCGAAGATCACCTACAAGCTGCACCCGAACGACCAGCGGATGATGGATTTCGGGGTGGATCGGGCGGTTGATCTGGCCCACGCGGTCGATGCCTTCGACTACAAGGTCCAACGGTGGACGCTGCCGGAGCGGGGGTATACGCCGCCGGCCTGGCACCTGCTCGGCACCTGTCGGTTGGGCACCGATCCGGACGACTCGGTGGTCAATCAGTGGGGGCAGGCCTGGGAGGTGCCGAACCTGTACCTGATGGACGGCAGCGTCCTGCCGACCGGCGCAGCAGTCAACCCCAGCACGACAATCGCCGCCATGACGTTGCGCAACGCCAGCCATTTACGGGACCGGTTTGCGGAGG
>CAVZSG010000012.1:0-51778 GCA_963777865.1 uncultured Chloroflexia bacterium
GGGACGACAAAATCGTCCATGGTGCGGGCGACGACCAGGGGTACGGCGGGTCGGGTAACGATCGCATGTACGGAGAAGCGGGAAATGACTGGTTCGATGGGGAGGACGGGGACGACTACCTCTCCGGAAACGACGGCATCGATGTGCTCGGAGGTCGGTACGGTAACGACGAGCTCAATGGTGGCGCAGGTGACGACTACATGGGCTTTTTCGACCAGGATAAGACGCTCACGTTGGATACCGATTCTGGCGACGACCTGATGAATGGTGGGGCCGGGAATGACTTCATTGTCGGCATGTCTGGCAACGACACGCTCAACGGTAGCGATGGAGAAGACCTCATCTACGGCCTTGCCGGCAACGACACCATTACCGGAGGTGCGGGAATTGACTATCTGGGTCTACGCCCTGGACAACTGGGAGTCAACGTTGAATCTGGCAACGACACAATCAAGGGTGGTGACGGCAGCGACTGGATTGTGGGGGGCACGGGTGACGATACGCTGAGTGGTGACGATTTTCTGCTGGGCGAGACCGGTGCCGATGTGATCTGTGGTGATTATGCAGCTCTGGATTCCGCGAATGGCTCCGATTCAATTGATGGCGGACCGGGAGATGACTACCTGTACAGCGGGTGCTACGGCGGCGGCGTGCTGACCGAATTTGAAACCGTTGGCGTCTATAACCAGATTCAGGGTGGAGACGGAGTCGATGTCATCCAGGGCGACAAGGGACCGGACGGAATCAGTGGCGGAAACGGCAACGACACAATCTGGGGACTTGGCGGAATTGACGCGATCAATGGCAACTATGGCAATGACATCCTTGCCGGTGGCGAAGGTGACGATAGCCTTTCCGGCGAATTTGGTTTCGACGAAATCTATGGCGAGAATGGAGACGATTGGCTGTTCGGCAGTGCTGACGACGATGTGCTCTACGGCCAGGCCGGAGATGATCTCCTCTTCGGTTCGGACGGATTGAACGACAACTGTCATGGCGGTGACGGCACCGACACGCAGGACGGATTTTGCGAGTTCGTCTGGGATATTGAGTTACCGTAATTGAGCAGGATTCGTTCAGAAAGACGGTACCCGGAATGAACGTCGCATCAGTCTTCCGAGGTCTTCGCGTTGTGACCGTGGCCGGAGTGCTGGCAATCTCGCTGGTCCTGCCACGAGAATCGCTGGCTGCGACCTGCAATGGTCATGAGGCCACAATTTCCGGCACTGGCGTGCTGAACGGAACCGCTGGAAACGACGTCATCGTCGGATCGGCAATTGGTGATCTCATCGACGGCAACGGTGGCAATGACACGATCTGTTCAGGGGACGGGAACGATCGGATCGTGACGGGAACAGGCAATTCCCTTGTCTACGCGGGCGTGGGAAACGACGTCATCATGCTGGGCAACGGCATCAATATCGTGCTGGCCGGGGCAGGCAATGACGATGTGACCGGGGGACCGGGCAAAGACACGCTCAATGGTGAGGACGGGAACGACAAGTTGCGGGGCATGGGCGGTGTCGATGGCATCCAGGGTGGGCCAGGCGACGATTCACCAGCCGGTGGCGATGGAAATGACCAGCTCCGGGGAGGCGACGGCAAGGACAAGATCACCGGTGGTGCCGGCAACGACTTCATGTATGGCGACGCGGGCCAGGACCGAATGTACGGCCAAACGGGAGACGACTCCTTGCTGGGCGGAGACGACAACGATTCGATCTCGGCAAATGCTGGCAACGATCTGGTCAGAGGCGGCAATGGTGACGACAAGCTGGTCCATGGAACTGGCAATGACGCTGGATATGGCGACGAGGGTATCGATCGGTTGTATGGCGAAGATGGCGACGATCGGTTCGATGGTGGCGACGGCAACGATTATCTGTCCGGCAATGACGGGTCCGATGTACTCGTTGGCGGATACGGCGACGATGAACTAAGCGGTTCGGGCGGTAACGACTACCTGGGGTTTGCGGACCTGACCCTGATCAAGACCGTTGATACGGATCCCGGGAACGACCTGATGAATGGCGGGGCGGGAGACGATTACATCGTTGGAATGTCCGGCAACGACGACCTGAATGGGAGTGATGGCAACGACATCATCTACGGGTTGACTGGGAATGACGAGATCAACCGGTGGCGCGGGGACTGACCTTTTGGGAACGGCTCCGTCTGAGCTTGACAAGAATCTGGAGCCAGGGAATGACGCAATCACCGGTGGCCCTGATGCGGACCGGATCGCTGGCGGCACAGGAGACGATCAGTTGAACGGAGAATCCGGCGACGATCTGGTTTGCGGTGATTATGCCCATTCCGATGTGGCGAACGGGTCTGACGTTATCTATGGCGGTATCGGAAATGACACCCTCAATGGCGGGTGTTACAACGCTGAGTTTCGCTATGTCTACGAACTGCCGGGGCAGGAAGAGAACCAGATTTACGGCGAGGACGGAAACGACGTCATCACCGGAGACAACGGCTGGGATGAAATCCGGGGTGGCGCGGGAAATGACCTCATTTGGGGAATGGACTTCGCCGACACCCTGTACGGTGAGACCGGTGACGATGAAATCACGGCGGGCTACGGGGACGACACTGCATTCGGAGGCATTGGCAACGACATTCTTGCTGGACAGGATGGAGCAGATAGCCTGGAGGGTGGCGAAGGCGACGACTGGCTACTGGGCGGAATCGGCTCCGATGCTCTTTCTGGCGGCACCGGTACAAGCGATCAGTGTGACGGCGGTACGCAAGTCGACACGGCTGATTCTTCCTGCGAAATCATAACGAACGTTCCATAGCGGCACGCCATTATCAAACTCGAGGCAATTCTTTAGCGGACGTTCCCGGCAAGGGAGCTCGGTGAGGTCAGCCCGGGAGGACAGGTTGGCGCGCGGAGCAGGTCCTATTGCCACTCGACTCTGCGAGTTCAGTACTCGATGCGGAGCCAGCGGCTGATGGCGTGCAGGCCAGCGCGTTCGAGGGTGCGTTTTGAGGCGTGGTTGTAGTACCAGCAACCGGCAGTGACCTCGAGTCCGCGGCGCACCATCTCATCGATCAGCAATCCGATGGTGGCGGTTCCGACTCCGCCCATGCGCTCCGATTCGATCACGAACATGCCGATGCTGATCGTCGCCGCGTACAGCTGGCTCTTCTGGGAGATGCCGAGGGCGACGAGATCCTCGCCCCGCTTGATCAGGTAGAACTCGTCGAACCCGGCCGGGTCGTCGATCGATTCGATATCGGGGAAGAAGAAGTCGCCGGAGAGTTCGCGGAACAGCGGAACATCGGCCCGGGTCGCGATCTCCATCGAGTAGCCGTCGGTCTCTGGACGGACCCGATCCGGTGCGAGTGCGAATGCGTAGGCCTGGCGTTTGATCTCGTGGACGTTGTCGATGGCGTTGGCGAGGAAGAAGCCATCAGTTGTTGAGACGAAGGCCGACGTTACTTTTTCCTGTTTGCGGAGTGCTCCGTAAATCTCCTGACTCAGATGGCGCCAGGCTGGATCGAGCGCAAACACGGTGATTACCTGCGCGTCGTGAATAGCTGCGTTTCCAATGGTGACGCCATCGAGATCGATCAGATAGTGATTCGATTCGCGGATGTGCTTCTCGTGATACGAGTCGATCCAGCCGATTTGCGCCTGCAAATGCGCCGCCAACCGGGGAGCTACGTCGCTATAGGACACCGGGACAAACCGAACGGACATGAGACCTCCGCCGTTCAAACCATCATTGTTCAGATCAGGCTCGGAATCCCGAGAACCCTAGTCCGTTGGTATTGTCATTTCCGGATCACCATCGACTGATTCGGATCCGCCCGCCAAACAAGGTGTCGTCACCAGCGTCACCGCGCAGAATGTCGTTTCCGCCATCGCCCCAGATCTCGTCCTTGTCCGGACCACCAGTGATGTCGTCATTCCCGGTGCCGCCGCGGGCTACCTGGTCGAGACCGGCGCCAAGCGTGATCAGATCCGGACCAGGTCCACCAAATATACGATCGGATCCGCCGCCGCCAGAAATCGTGTCTGCTCCGACATCGATCTGCGTATAGCCATCTCCGATAATGGTGTCATCGCCATCTTGTCCATAGATTCGATCATTACCCGATCCACCCACAAGTGAATCGTCGCCGACTCCTCCAACAATGTAGTCATTTCCAGCTTCACCCGAGATTCCGTCCGCATCCGCCCCGCCGTCGAGTTTGTCATTCCCGGCCTCACCAGTCATCTGGTCTGATCCCGCACCGCCCTTGATTGTGTCTGCTCCACTGCCAGCGGTGATGAGGTCGCTGCCATCCCCGCCATCAACGTAATCATCCCCTCCGAGCGCACAAATGATGTCGTTGTCGCCATATCCGTAGATCTCATCAGCGCTATTTGAGCCGCGGATGACATCCCTGCCTGCGGTTCCCTGAATGACACCGCTACCCGTAATGGTTGCGACCACGCTCTCCCCGCCGATGGTGCAAAACGGAGTGGCGGCGCCGGCAGATTGCCAGGAGCTTGCAACAGCATGATTGCGACAACGATCAGAACGACTGAACATGTCAGCACAACTCCAGTGTGTCGCTGGGAGATTGCATTGTGCGGTGTTCATTGCCGAGTGATCCGGCTGGAAGTGCCTGGGATTCATACTTGGCTTGATTCGGACCAAGGACTGGCAGAGCGATTCCAGTTGACGCCTCCACATTCGGCGCAAAGTTTATCAGACCCTGCAAAGGGTGTTCCGCATTTGGAACATCGATACTTTGCAGATGACATCGGCGATTCTGACAAACCACTGATTCGTTGGCTCGTCAGGGCGAATGGATCCGCGTAAGGAACTTTTTGATCGTAGTCACACTGGCCGCAACGTAATTGAGGCATCGTCCACTGGGAACCACACTTTGCGCAACGGTACCGGGTTGTCGAGCTTGACTCAGCACATGGCCGAAACCAAGACCTCGAATCGCACTGGATACAGTACAAATGATGTTTGGAATGCCAAACACTCCCACACTTGGCGGACTGCCGGTCGGAGGACGGTCCGTTACATTCAGAGCATCGAGTCCTTTATCGATCGTTCAAGTTCAAACGTCTACAGTCGATATCAGGATTGGAGCCAATCTCTACACGGACAATCAGCAACCAACAATGCGCGACGGAATCACAATCGGTGGCCCGACAGCAACATTTCGAAGCTAATTTGATCCAAATCAAATGATCTTGAAGCTTCCGGAACACAATTGACCATTTTCTCCATACTCGGAAGTGTACTTGCCGTCGCGAATTCGAAGACTCATTGATTGCAGGTTCCTGTCTACGCTTGCAGAGCGACGTCGATATAAGCCGGCAAACGTCAGACGGGAGCGGAGTTCATGCTGACCGCGAAGGTGGCGATTGATCGGGAGTTTCGGGTTGGGGAGATCGACCGCCGACTGTTTGGGTCGTTTGTCGAGCATCTTGGGCGGGCGGTTTATGGCGGTCTGTATGAACCTGGTCACCCGACTGCTGACGAGCACGGTTTCCGGGGTGATGTGCTCGATCTGGTTCGCGAGCTGGCCGTTCCGCTGATCCGCTACCCGGGTGGCAACTTCGTCTCTTCCTATATATGGGAGGACGGAGTCGGTCCGGTGGCGGATCGACCGGCCCGGCTCGACCTGGCCTGGCGGACGACCGAGCCGAACCTGATCGGCACCAACGAATTCGCCGCGTGGGCGAAGCTGGCCGGGGCGGACGTGATGATGGCGGTCAACCTCGGCACACGGGGCATCGAGGCGGCGACTGCGCTGCTCGAATACTGCAATCACCCGGGCGGAACCCACTGGAGCGATTTGCGGAGGGCCCACGGCGTGACTGATCCGCACGGATTCAAACTCTGGTGCCTCGGCAACGAGATGGACGGTCCGTGGCAGATCGGGCAGATGACTGCGGTCGAATACGGTCGCAAGGCTGCCGAGACGGGCAAGGCAATGCGGCAAGTCGATGATTCGATCGAGCTGGTCGCCGCCGGAAGCTCGTATTTCGGGATGCCGACCTTTCCGGAATGGGAAGCGACCGTGCTGGACCTGACCTTCGAGCAGGTTGAGTACATCTCGACCCATCAATACCTGCGGCTCAAAAACCGGGACTACGCGACGTTCCTCGGCGATTCGCTGGAGATGGAACGGTTCATCGAGATTGTGGCAAGCACGGCCGATTACGTTTCCGGGCGCAAACGCAGCCGCAAGCAAATAAACATCTCGTTCGACGAGTGGAACGTCTGGTACCACTCGACTGACGCGGACAACGCTGCGATGAAGCGGGAACCGTGGGGAATTGCTCCATCCCTGCTCGAGGATGAGTACAGCCTGGTCGATGCGCTGGCGGTCGGGCTGCCTGCTGATCGCGCTGCTCAAACATGTGGACCGGGTGCGGATTGCCTGCCTCGCCCAGTTGATCAATGTGATCGCCCCGATCCGGACCGACACCGGCGGATCAGCCTGGCGCCAGACGATCTTCTACCCATTCCTGCACGCATCGACGATGGCACGCGGATCAGTGCTCGATGTGCGGGTCAGCAGCCCGGTCTACGAGAACGAGACACACGGCGAAGTGCCGTACCTCGAAACGGTCATGACGCTGGACGAGGAGACCGGGACGGCGACGATTTTTGCCGTGAACCGGAGCCTGAACGAGTCGATTGAGCTGGACGTCGATCTGCGGACGTTGCCCGGGTACGTCGTTGACGAGTGGATAGTGCTCGGACACGAAGATCCGGAAGCAACCAACACGGCCGAGAACCCGGACCGGGTTACGCCGAGAACCGCTTCCGGAGCGACGATCGACGACGGGCATCTGACTGCCTCGTTGCCGCCGCTCTCCTGGAACGTGATCCGGTTGGTGGCCGTGGCGCCGGTCAGCTAGAACTCGCGAGTCGCAAAAAAGCGTGACCGGACGCGATTGCTGCCGCGATCGTTGCCTGCTTGTCCGGGCCGGTTAGCCAGCGCTCGAAGGTCTCCTGGGTGCAGATCAGGAGGGCGTGTGGCTGGGCGATATGCTCGGCCATGCCGTCCCAGATTTGCTGGTGGTAGTCGGCGGTGACGGCGGCGGCCGTTCGCGGAATCGGCAGCGCTTCGAAGGTGGTCAACCGCCGGATCAGTCCCTCCCGGACGACCGCGATGATTCCGATTTCGAGCCGCTCGGGACCGATCACGCCCAGGCCGATCGATGCCTCACCCGGAATGGCATCGACCCATTCCTTGACGCCGCCCCAGGTCCAGCCGTTCCAGGAGTCGGGTCGCGGTGGTGTGGTCACGTAGCCACCCTCGCCATCCCAATACTGGCTGGCCACGAACCGGTAGTAGGCGTCCAGGGTCAGTTCCGGGCGGGCGTCCGACTGCGCTTCGTGGGCGACGGCGCGGAGATGATCCTTGTCGACGACGTGGACCCGGTCCCAATCGCCACTCGCGTGCAGCAGATCGGCGGTGCCCTGCGGATTGCCGATCCGTTCGAGCTCGATGTCGGTCCGGCGACCGAGGCGGTTGTCGACGATGTTGAGGACGTGGCCCTTGTCGTGCAGCACATACAGCGCGTGCTCGTCGGCGGATCCGGCACGGACGTACCGGGTCGGCAAAATGTAGTCGCCGATGTTTCGCCAGGTGATCGGGTCGAGGTCGGAAACGTCCCAATTCGGATCAATCATGCCTGGGACTCCCCGGATTCAACCTGCCAGATGCGAACGGTGTAGGGCGGAAGTGCGATCGGAAATGCGGTGCTGGCGGTATGATGACGTGCCCACCGGCCAGACTTCGGTCAGACGGCGGTCTCCACTGAACGTGATCACATCGGCCTGCGGCTCGGCCGTCGGATTGGCGACGAAGACGAGGGTGACGCCGTCCTTCCGCTGGGTAATCAGCGGGAGGGAGCCATTCGCCAACCGGAATTCCGGTGACGGTTCGGTTTCGGCGATGGTCGCCGGGAGATTGGCAATCGGCACCCAGGTGATCGAGCCATTGCCGACCGAATGACGACCCGGCGAAGTGATCTCCCCGATCAGCACTCGACACGGTTTCAGTCTCGGGTCGAGCGTTGGCAGATCCTGGTCCGAGCAGCAGGTTGCCGCCTGCCTCAACCCAGTCGCGCAGGTTCTGCTGGGCGGCTTCGCCGAGAAAATCGACCGACTGCAGGTAGATCGTGTCGTAGAGCGCAAGTCGGTGCGGGCGTATCTGGGTGTCGGCGTAGTCGTAATCGAGTCCGAGTCGGGTCAGGGTGCGACCGGTTTCGCCGAGCCATGAGTCCGTTCGTTCGAGCTCGTTTTCCTGGCGCGGATCGTGCTCCAGACCCAGATCGAGGTGGACGGCACCGAGGTCGCGCGGCATCCCGAGCAGGTCGACATGGGCGTAATGCAGGGTCGACAGGGCTGAGAGGTGTCGCCCGAGATCGTAGTTGAAGAGCAGCAGCCGCCGGTGGTCGCGCTGGAACTGCTCCAACGGGAAGCGCTCAAGCAGGATGTGCAAGATCGCGGTAGAACGGCATCACCTCGGGGCGGAACTCGCCATGACGGGTGATCGGACTCCCCTGCCAGCGTTCCCGCTCGACCAGCATGTAGTAGTTGATCGCCTTGAGCCCGTGCATGAACGCGCTGAGGGTGACGAACTCGTGCTCGTCCGGGGTGAAGGTCTTCGGGTGATGCGCCCAGAGTCCGCAGCCGAACTCGGGCACGTACGAGAGTCGCGACGACCCGTTCAGGAACCGGATCCGCTTGGCGACGGTCCGGAACTGCTCCTTGTTGCAGTACATGTTCATGCCGACCCAATCGATCTCCGGGTCGTCTTCCATCAGGGCAATATCGAGCGGGGTCGCTTCCTGAAACGCGATGTCGTGGAAGATCGGAACGGTATTGACGCCGCGATCCCGATACATGCGGGCGATCCGGGAGACGGCCCAAACGATCTGATACTCCTTGTAGGACACCCAATCGAGGTGCCAGGGGAGATCGGCTGCTCCGGTCGCGGTGCAATCACGCGGTGGTTCGACCTGGGCGAACGCGGTGTAATCGGTGCCGTATTCCTCGTTCAGGGAATCGATGACCTGATAGTGGTCGTGCAGGAACGTCTGGTACAGGCCAATCGAGTCCGGCGCGTAATCGGTGGCGTAGGCCTGATCGTGGAAGAAGTAGCAGGTCTCGTTGTCGGACTGGACCGAGACGATGCAACCCTCCGGAGCGAGGTGCCGGGCGAGGATCGGGCAGATCGCGTCGAACCAGCCTTCCATGTAGGAGTAGAAGCGCTCGCTCGCGTAACTCGGCGCCGGGTACTGATGCGGCGGGTGCAATCCCCAGGCCGCGTCGATGTGGATCGAATCGGTGTTGGTTCGGGCGGCGACCTCGGGATCGCGGACCACCCATTCCGGGTAACCGAAGTAGGTCATCTCGGCGTTGATCAGCGGACCGGGTCGGACCTGCAACCAGAGCCCCTTTTCCTCGCAGAGCTCCATGAACGCGTCGATGTCCTTGCGCGGGTCGATCTGACCCCAGTCCCAGACGCCGGGTTCGATTTCGTGGGTGGACCAGGGGATGTAGGTCTCGATCATCCCGAAGCCGAGCTCCTTCACCCGATCGAGAATGACCGGCCATTTGTCCCGCTCGAGTCGCCAGTAATGGACCGAACCCGAGTAGACCGGGACATGCTTGTCCCCGATTCGCAGACCGTGATCAGTTAACGCGACAGACACATTTCACTCCGTTCAGGGACGAGAGAACGAGAGAACCAGAAGGTCGAGACGAAAAGACGAGCAGACGACAAGACGAAAGATGACGATTAGCCTGCATTTCGGACGAGGTGGAATCAACAGAAAGAACTACGAGTCGATTGGCGGACCAGGTGGAGAGATTGATGGGCATTTCTGACTAGCGAGCGACGAGTAAGCCGAATCTCACCGTCGTCTCTTCGTCTCCTCGTCTCCTCGCCTTCTCGACTTCTCGCCTCGCTCGCCTTACCCCTACCCCTTCAGCGCGCCGGAGGTCAGACCAGCGACGATTTGCCGTTCGGCGAAGAGGTAGAAAACGACTGCCGGCACCATTGCCAGCGTTACAAAGGCGAGGGTCCTGGCCCAGTCGGTCATGTACTGACCGCTGTATTGCATGACGCCGAGCGGGAGGGTCCATTTGCTCTCGGTGTTGAGCACGACCAGCGGCAGGAAATAGGCATTCCACGACTGCACCATCGTCAGGACCGCGACCGCCGAGAGTCCGGGGCGGGAAAGCGGCATCAGAATCCTGGTATAGAACTCGAACGGACTGGCCCCATCGAGATAGGCAGCCTCCTCCAGCTCGACCGGGATCGAGACGAAAAAGGTGCGCAGGATCAGGATGCTCACCGGAAGGGCAAAGGCGACCTGCGGCAGGGTGATGCCCCAGAGCGAATCGGTAATTCCCAACCTGCGGATCATGATGTAGAGCGGCAGGATAGCGATCGAGGCCGGGAAGAGCAGTCCGAGCGTGAAGTAGGTGGCGATCGCATCCCGACCGCGAAACTTGAGTCGTGCGAGCACGAACGCGGTTGAACTGGCGATGCCCAGCACGAGAAACGTGGTTGAAAGCATGACCAGGATGCTGTTCAAGGACTGCTGCCAGAAATTGCTCGCTTTCAGGACATCGCCGTAGTTGGTCCAGACAAACGGACTGGGCAGTGACAGCGGTCTTGCCATCAGCTGACCGTTCGTCTTGAACCCGCCAAGCACTGCAGTCACGAGCGGAATCAGGATCAGGATCGCGACAAACGTGGCGATGAAATAGCGCAGGACCAGTCCGCTGCTGATTGTCCGTCGGCGCCGGGTAGGCTGAATGGCAATCACAGGTTTGTTCCCCCACCGTAGTCACGCCGCATCACAAACCGTTGATAGAGCAATGCGAATCCGAAACAGATCATGAAGATGACGACCGAGACAGCCGCGCCGTAGCCAAGGTTGAAGCGGGTCAGGCCGAACTGATACATGTAGGTCGCCATGGTCTGGCTGGCATTGACCGGGCCGCCGTTGGTCATCACCCAGATCAGGTCGAAGATCTGGAGTGAGCCGACCGCAGAGAGAAAAACGCACAACCGGACGGTCGGGCCCAGCAGCGGGATCGTCACGTCCCAGGTCGCGCGGGCAGGTGTAGCGCCGTCGACCAGAGCGGCCTCCTCGATCTCGGCCGGGATCCCCTGCAATCCGGCAACGAAGAGGACGACGTACAACCCGACAAATTTCCAGGTAATCACGACGAAAAGTGCGTAGATGACTGTGTCCGGATCGCCCAGCCAGGGACGACCATCGAACCAGGAACTGACCCCGCTCAACACCGCATTGATCCCGGAATTGGGCTGGTACAGGAAGCGCCATATGATTCCGGCAACCACTTCCGAGAGCACAAACGGCAGAAAGAAGATCGTCCGATAGATAGTCCGGCCGCGCATTTTGCGCCCGACCAGCAGGGCGAGTCCGAGGGCGATCGGCAGCTGAACGGCGATCGAAAGGAACAGGATAGTCAGGTTGTTCCTGAGCGCGTTGCGGAAGACCTGATCGTTCAGGACCTTCCGGAAGTTATCGAGACCGACCCAATCGGTAAGCGGGCCGAGACCGTTCCATTTGTAGAGGCCGTAGTACATGGCCTGGAAGAGCGGAGCGAAGACCAGCAGCGAGTAGATCGCGATCGCCGGCGACAGAAAGAGCACGATCGTCAGGATCCGCTTGAGGCGCCAGGTCCGGATGCTGCGGGCGGTTCCGGCGGTATCGGTTTTCAACGCGGCCTGCATGAGATTTGCTCCCTGAGACGGAGGCACGATCCGAAGACCGCGCCTCCGCTAACGTGGTTACTGGTCAGGAAGTGATTTCGGCAGCGGCGGAATCCTCGACCGCCTGGGCGACTTCTTCCGGCGAGAGTGTGCCGGCGAAGATGCCCTGAACCGAGTCGTTGACCACACCACCAACCGCTGGCGGCAGGAACTGATCGTAGTAGAGCTGGAAGTACTCGGCCTTGGACAATGCATCGGCCACGGCGAGCAGATTCTCATCCTCGATCACCGTCTCCGCACCCTTGACGGTTGGGAGTACCGTGATGCCCAGCTTGGTCAGCTCGGTCTGGTTCTCAAGGTTGGTGATGAACTTCGCGAAGTCGACCGCGGCATCCGGAGCGTTGATTCCGAAGGCATAGCCATCGCAACCGCCGAGGACATCGTTTGGTCCGCCAGCCCCACCTTCAACAGCCGGGAATGGGAACCAACCGAGGTCCGCACCAACGCCCTCGCCGCTTTCCGACGCATCGGCCGAGGTCGCGGGGTGCCACTGACCCATCAACTCCATCGCGGCACCACCGTTACCGAAGTTGGCGGAGGAATCCGGATAGGTCGCGGCCAGGAAGCCATCCTGGAATGGCTCAAGGGCGACGAGTTCGGCCAAAGCGGCACCGGCCTGCACGAACGGCTCGTCCGTAAAGGCGCCGGATCGATCGTAGGCAGCATCGAAGGCAGCCTTGCCGCCGAAGCGGGTGGCCAGGTAGACCCAGTAGAAGTGACCCGGCCACTTGTCCTGCTCACCAACCGAGATCGGGGTGATACCGGCCGCCTTGAGGGTGTTGACTATTTCGATGAACTCAGTCCAGGTTGCAGGCGTGGTCGTGATATTGGCCTGGGCGAAGAGCGCCTTGTTGTACCAGACCCCAACGACACCCTGGACCCAGGGCACACCGTAGTTCTTGCCATTGCTGGCATAGAGGCCAAGCGAGGCCGGTGTGAACGATTCGCCCCAGCCATCAGCGGCCAGATTCTCGGTGATATCCCGGACCAGTCCGGCTTCCGCGTACTGATAGAGCACGCCGCCGCCCCAACTCTGGAACATGTCCGGCGGATCGCCGGCCTGCATGGCGGTGGTGAGGCGAGTCTTGAATGCCTCGTTCTCGAGCACCGTGATCTCGATGGTGACGTTCGGGTTTGCCGTGGTGTAGGCATCAGCAACCGCCTGGAATGCGGCCTGGTGATCTTCCACCGTGGAGATATGCCACCAGCGAACGGTCACGGCATCCTGGGCCATGGTTGGTGAACTGGACTTGAGTGCGACGGCTGCGGCCGCGGCAGTCGCGCCGGAGCCGATAACAAATTGTCGACGGGTTGCGTTCATGAGAGAGATCCTCCTCTGATTGTTTGCCAACAGTGCAGCCGGGACGACCTCGTCCCGAAAGCGAACGGAATGTGCGAACGGTCTCGCGCACAACTGGAAGCAAGGGGCCCATCTCACCTCCGGTTGCGCGAGCGATTGGCCCGCGACAGCTCCTCCTACCCCGCCGGAGCCCGGCAGGAATCGCGAATAACCAACGCGGTCGGGAGATTTGTTCGTTCTCCCGTGTGCGTGGGATTCCCTATCCAGTCCAGCAGCATCCTCGTCGCCGTTGCCCCCATCTCGAACAGGGGCTGGCGAACGGTCGTCAACGGTGGATTCACCGAGACGGCTGCCGGGATGTCGTCGAAGCCGACGACCGAGACATCGATTCCAATGCGTTTGCCGGAATCGCGAATGGCTTCCATGACGCCAAAGGCACTGACGTCGTTGGAGGCAAAGATGGCAGTGGGAGGTTCGGGGAGAGCGAGAAGCTCGCGGGCCAGGGTGTAGGCGCGGGGCTGGTGGAAATCGCCATGCCGGATCAGTTCAGGATCGACCGCCAAGCCGTGATCGGTCAGGGCAGCCTCGTAGCCCTTCAGTCGGTCAATCGCGCAGCCCATCTTGAGGTTGCCGGTGACAATCCCGATCCGCCGGTGGCCGAGTTCGATCAGGTAACTGGTCGCGTCGTGCCCGCCCTTCTGATTGGTGGCGCCGACGGAGGGTCCCGCTTCTTCGCTACCCCGATGATCGATCAGCACACACGGGAAATCCCGCTGGCGGAACGAATCCAGGTAGGAGCCGGGGTCCGATGGCAGTACCAGCAACAAACCATCGGAGAGACCGGCCGTCAGGGTGGCAACGAAGGCGTTTTCGCGGTTTTTACTGTGGCGGGTGGTGTACAGCATCAAGTCGTAGGAAACAGCGGCCAGCTCACTGTCGATGCCGCGGATGATTTCGCCGATGTAGCTGGTATCGAGATCGGGAACGACCAGACCGACGACATTGGAGCGACCGCCGGCGAGACCTCTGGCCTGGCGATTGGCGGTGTAGCCGGTGCGGGCGACGACTTCGGCCACGCGAAGCCGGGTCTCCTCGCTGACGTACCCCTTGTTGTTGACCACGCGCGAGACGGTTGCGTACGAGACGTTGGCCTCGCGGGCGATGTCTTCAATCGTGATGCGGTCGGAGGTGCGATTGGTGGTCAACGTCGACCTTCCTGAACGTTCGGCAATTCCGATATGCTGATATGTAAGCGCTTACATATGACCCTAAACCGGTGCCCGAAGTGAATTCAGGCGGAAATGGATGATATGTAAGCGTTTACAGAGACCAGTATGTACAGGAATCAGCGGTTGTCAAGAAACCGTGTGAGGTGAACCGTAGTGGAGCCGACTGCTGCTCTTTGATGGGAAAAGGCGCAACCGTAGCGGAGCCGCTTGCTGCTCCTCCCATTCGAGTAGTGGAGCCGCTTGCTGCTCCCTCACCCGGTTGAGAAAAGGCGCGGCAAGCAGCGCCACTCGAGTGATGGTGAACCGTAGTGGAGCCGACTGCTGCTCATCCCGTTGACGCCAGAAGCGATGCCGCTCGCTGCTCCCCCCATTCGAGTAGTGGAGCCGCTTGCTGCTCCCTCACCCGGTTAGAAAAGGCGCGGCAAGCAGCGCCACTACGTCCCTATCGGACTATGGGACGCCGGTGATGGTTTCGCAGGTGGTGGCTGAGTCGATGCCGCTGCCGCCGGAGCAGTAATCGGTGTTGTCGCCGCCGTCGAGCGTGTCGAGGCCCGCCTCACCGTACAGCCGATCATCGTGCTTCTCGCCAGCAAGGACGTCGTTGCCGTTGCCACCCGTCGCCTTGTCGTCACCGGTGCCGCCGTACAACTGGTCGTTGCCCTCGCCACCGCTGATCTGGTCATTGTTGCTGTCGCCATAGAGGACGTCGTTGCCGTCGTCACCGTAGACCTTGTCCGGTCCGGTTCCGCCGCGCACCGTATCGATGTCTGCTCCACCGCGAACGATGTCCGCATCGGCACCACCATTGACCTGGTCGAGCCCGGAGCCACCATCGATCTGATCGTCTCCGGCATCGCCAGTGATCGTGTCGTCACCGGTGCTGCCAGTCAAAATGTCGTTGCCGAGGTCCGCCATAGACGGTATCAATGCCACTGCCACCATTCGCCTGGTCCGCACCGTCATCGGCCGAGACAAAGTCGTCACCCGGGCCGGCATCGATCAGATCGTTGGCCGCGTCGCCGTAGATTCCATCGGTGTCGTTGCCGCCAGAAATGGTGTCTGGCCCCTGACCACCGTAGAGCAGGTCGGTGCCATCCTGCCCGTAGATCCGGTTCGACCCGGCACCAGCGGGATTGAAACCCTTCTTCCCCGTAGAGAATGTCTCCACCGGTTCCACCAATCAGGACATCGTCGCCAGCGCCACCATAGGCAATGTCGCCACCGTCCCCACCATCCAGGCGATCGTTGCCGTCATTGCCGTTCAGCGTGTCGAGTCCGCCCGCGCCGCGAACAATGTCATCGCCGGCACCACCGGAGATGACATCCTGATCGGCACCACCTGTGATGTCGTCATTGCCTTCGTCGCCGGTTACCTGGTTGGCCCCGTCGCCGGCAAGAATGGTGTCGTTGCCTTCGGCCCCCTCGATCGTATCGGCGCCATTCCCGCCGGAGAGGTAGTCCGCACCCGGATCGGCATCGCCGCCCTCGAGGTTGTCGTCGCCATCCTGGCCGTAGAGCCGGTCGTCATCCTGTTCGCCGTACAGGCCGTCAATGCCGATTCCGCCGGTCAGGTGATCATCACCGGTGTACCCACGGACGGTGTCATCGCCGGCCTCACCTGCCAGCAGATCGTCGCCTTCATCGCCGAGCACAACATCGTTCTGGTCACCGCCGCGGATCGTGTCGTTACCGGTATCGCCGCGGAGCAGATCGTTGCCCGGTCCACCGTCGATGATGTCCGCTCCACCGCGACCGCAAATGATGTCATCGCCGCCGAGCCCATTGATCGTGTCGATGCCCGGTGGTGCCGCGAATGACATCGATTCCGGCGGTTCCGTTCTGGACTCCAGGAGTGGTCATCACGATGGTGGCCGGGTAGAAGTCCAGTTGAAATGAGCAGCCGAGAACCGCGCGAACCGGGTTTACCGAGGTGAATCCGGCACCAAGCAGGGCAAACAGGAAGACAAACCGGACCGCTCGCATATTCAATCTCCGGGCACGAAAAACATCAACGTGGGGGCACGCACCAATCTAGCATGAACACGTTTCAGTTAGATAGAGCAGCGACCGGGCCAACCACTCCGAGGGTTACGGGATTTGGTTCACCGTCTCGCAATCAATGCCAGTGTCAGTGCCTACGCCCCCATCGCAATCATCACCGACGATATGCGCGCCGCCATTCAGCGTGTCATCCCCGGCATACCCGTACAGCGTGTCGTCACCATCATCACCGCTGAGCGTGTCGACCTTGTCGGACCCGTAGATATTGTCATCACCAACGCCGCCTACGACGGTGTTCGGACCGGACTCTCCGAGCCCGCCCTTACCGGCCGCAAACGCATTGTCATTGCCTGTACCGAGATCAATCGTATCGCCGCCACCCGGAACAACTGACGTGTCGTCAAGTTGGGCATAATCCCCAACCACCAGATCTTCGCCGGAACCACCGAACAGCACATCGGCGCCAGATCCTCCGGCAATCTTGTCATTACCCGGGCCACCGTCCATGACATCGTCGCCCGGGTCATAGTCCGTGCCGGGCATTCCGGATGGCTGACCAAGGTAATCGTCGCCGGTGCTGCCGATCAGTTCGTCGTCTCCTGCGTCACCGATCAGGACGTCGGCATCGGCCGAGCCGCTCAGGTAGTCGTCTCCGTCGCCGCCCTGCATCAGGTCGCCGCCACCTTCGCCGTACAGCCGATCGTTGCCGTCCTGGCCAATAACATTGTCATAGCCGGAGCCAGCAACCAGTTTGTCGTCGCCCGCCTCACCGAAGAGTGTGTCGTCACCGGCGTTGGCTGAGAGCGAGTCGTTACCGTCGCCACCCTCGAGCAGATCGTTGCCATTCTGACCGTAGATTCGGTCGCGAGCATCGCCGCCGCGCAACTGGTCGTTGCCATTGCCGCCGGTGATCTTGTCGACGCCGGTGCCGCCCCGGATGTCGTCATCGTCATCACCGCCGGCCAATGCATTCGTGCCGGAGGTATCGGAAATCCAGTCGGCACCACCGAGGCCGCGCAGTTTGTCGTTGCCGGATTCGCCCCAGATCTCGTCGTTGCCATTGGAGGCCGTGACGTCGTCGTTTCCGGAGCCCGCTGAGATGATGCCCGAGCCGACCAGACCCAGCACGATCTTGTCGTTGCCAGGGCCGGCGCAAATCACATCGTCACCACCCTTGCCATCAATCACGTCGGGCCCAGTTGACCCCTGGATGACATCGTTGCCGGGAGTGCCGTTTATCGTGCCGCTGCCCGAGATGGTGACGGTGTAGGAATCGCCATCAATGACACAGGTTGCCGCCGGGGCAGACATCGGCATCAGACCGGGAATGGCAATCGCGGCGAACACGGCAATCAGAACACGAGCGAGGGCACGGCTGGGCACGGGGACATTCCTCCGGGTACGGGACGGGGGTTTCGCGTAGGTCAATAGCGGAAATCTATCCGAACGGTATGGCCCGGTCAATCGGTTTGCGCAGATTACGGAACGCCGGTGATGACCTCGCAATCGACGGCAGCGGTATCCATTCCGGAGCTGCCGGAGCAGTAATCGTTTGCTCCGTCCCCGCCGGCGAGACTATCGTTGCCCTCTTCGCCGTAGATTCGATCCCCGTCCCCGTCGTTGCCATAGAGGGAGTCATTTCCGGCATCGCCAAAGACCTTGTCGACATCGGCATCTCCGTTAACGATGTCATCTCCATCGCCACCAGAGAGGAGATCGTTACCAGCCCCGCCGAGAACGATGTCATTGCCACTGTCGCCGTACATCACATCAGCGCTGTCGGTGGCCGCACTCGTTCCATATCCGTAGAGCACGTCATTCCCGGATGAGCCGCTGACGTTGTCTTCACCGTCGCCGGCCTGGACAGCGTCATCTCCGGGACCGCTATCGATGAGGTCATTTCCTCCAAGTCCGAAGATGACGTCCCCGCCTGCCCCACCGGAGATTTCATCGTTGCCGGATTCGCCATAAATCTCGTCGTCACCATCCTGACCGTAGATCCGGGAGGGTCCGGGACCACCGGCAAGTTTGTCGTTTTCGGTTCCACCGATGATGACGTCGTGTCCGTTCGGCGTTCCGCTCAGGTACATGTCTTCGAGTCCGTAGATGGTGTCTTCACCAGGACCACCATCGAGTCGATCGCTGCCCTGGCCGCCGGAGATGATGTCCTTGCCGCCCATGCCCCGGATAACATCGGCACCGGTACCGCCCTTGAGGATGTCATCGGTCTCGCCGCCAGTGATGTCGTCGTTTCCGGATCCGCCATCGGCATAGTAGTAATTGGATGGTTGCGGGCCGGTCGAGAGGACGTCGTTCCCGGAGTCGCCGTAAACACCGTCGCTGCCCATCCGAACCGGAGACGTAATCGTGGCCAGATCCGCCATACAAGCCGTCGGAGCCAGCTTGCCCATAGATGCGATCATCTCCCTCTTCGCCCCAGAGTCCGTCGTCATCCGCGCCACCCACAACGTAGTCGTTTCCATCCCCGGCGTAGATCGAATCTGAGCCGTCTTCGCCGGCCAGCTTGTCGTCCGATGAGCCGCCAAAAATGGCGTCATTGCCCGGGCCGCCCTTGATCGTATCGGCATTGCTGTCTCCGGTTATCTGGTCGATGCCATCACCACCAAGAATGTAATCGGCCCCGCCGCGACCACAAATGATGTCGTCGCCACCCTTGCCATCGATCTGGTCGTTGCCATTGGAGCCACGAATGACGTCGGGCCCGTTGGTGCCATTGATCGTTCCGGAACCAGTGATGGTCGCTTCATAGAACGTCGGCCCGAACATGCAGCCGACCGCAGCCGACGCACTGATCGGCGCCCAGGCGATGACAGCAGCTGCGATTGCCAAAACGCGCAAGGCGATATTCACGACACATTCCTCCGGAAACCGCGACGGATCACACCTACATCTTTGCCGGTCAGGCTGGTTTGAACTATCCGTAAGATTACGCAACTTTTGGTCAGGAAAACAGTTGCTGCCGATATTAAGTGCGAAAATCACCTGAACCGGTTCGAGTTCGCGTCTGGAGGCAACCATGAACGACCTGCTCTCGTGCGATACCTCGGTTGTTGTGCCGCCACTGACCGATGACGGTTCGGTGATCTTTGCCAAGAACAGCGACCGGTCGGTCAACGAATGCCAACCATCTGCTGCATTTCCCGCGCGAATCGCACCCGGTCGGAACGCTGCTCCGAACCCAGTACCTCGAGATTCCACAGGTTGAAACCACGTGGGAGATGATCGGCTCGGCGCCGTATTGGCTCTGGGGTTTCGAGATGGGTGTCAACGAGTGGGGCGTGACAATCGGCAATGAGGCGGTCCACACCCGGGAGGCGACCCACCTCGAAGCGCTGATCGGGATGGACCTGGTCCGCCTCGGACTTGAACGGGCGACGACAGCGGATGAGGCGGTGCACGTAATCGGTGATTTGATCGAGCGGTACGGTCAAGGTGGTTCGTGTGAGGCGAATTCGTACCGGACGTACCAGAACTCGTTCATCATTGCGGATGCTACCGGCGCATGGGTGCTGGAGACGGCCGGGCATCGCTGGGTGGCCACCCGGGTCCGGGAGCGGGCAGCAATCTCGAATCTGCTGACGATCGATGGAGCCGTGGGATGCCGGGTCGGCCGGGATTCGCGAGCATGCTGAACATCAGGGTTGGTGGGGACCAGACGGGAACTTCGCGCGCGCATATCAGGATCCCGAAACCGATCTGAGCACCCGGACCTGCCGCCTCGAGCGGGCACGAACGGTACTGGGCGGTTTTCAAGCCGGGGTGGATGTTCCCCGGATGATGGCGGTTCTGCGCGATCACAATGACGGGGATCTTCCGACCGGACCAGAACCACTGCCGACCATCTGCATGCATTCGAATCCGGCGTTCCCGGGAGAGACCGCGGGGTCGATGGTCGTCCAGATTCGTCCGGACAAGCCGCAACTCCTGAGAACAACGATCTGGACCGCCTTCGGTTCACCGTGTCTGAGCGTCTTCCGGCCGGTTTATCCGTTTGCGGTCGGGCTGCCGGGTGATCTCGGAATCGGTTCGCGCGATTTCGATGCCGGGTCGCCGTGGTGGGTCTTCGAGCGGTTACAACGACTGGTGGCACGGGCACCCGGTTCAGCCGCACACGTTCGAGCCGTGTTCCACGAACTGGAAAGCGAATTCCGCTTCGAGGCGGGCATGGCCGAGACGATCGCGGCGAGACATGTTGAGAATCGCGAGCACCAGGAGGCAGTCGATGTGCTGCGGTCGCTGGTCGATTCGACCTCGGAGCGAGCAATTGCCTGCGCCGAGAAGCTCACCGCGGAGCTGACTCGCCGTCCCGATTATGCGCCGGTCGCTGATCTCGCAGCGCACTGGGATGAACTGGATGCGTCGGTCGGATTGGCCTATCTGGCAACCTGAGTCAGCGAAGCCGGCCCTCGTTCGATGAAACCTACTCGACGATCTTCCAATAAGAGTCCTTGCGGATTATTTCGTCGCCCCGGAAGTGCCAGAGGTCGCAGCCTCGGACGGCAAGTCGCTCGCCTGAGATCAGGGTGCCGGTGAGGAGCCATTCGGAAACGCCGCGATCGCCGCACGCCCAGTGGCTGTCCTCGCTGTAGTGGACATCGGGAATCCCGGCGAAGCGCGCTGCCAGTCCCTCCCGTACGGCCGCTTTCCCGGCAAACCTCGTCCCCCACGGATTTACGCCGCGCGGGGTTTCGAGCACGGCGTCATCCGCGAAGAAGGTCATGATCGCGTCGAGATCGTGGCGATTGAACGCTGCCAGTACGGCTTCGAGCGTTGCCGTCTTGTCGCTGTTCACGTCATTCACATCCGGCTCCTTCTGGTCATGTTCTCAGCTGGTAGGAGACCGGGGCCATGGCTGAGCCGTCCGGCAGGTGGGTTTCGACCTCGTTGAAGTTCATCCAGATCTGGAGTCCGCCCCGGTGGCAGACGCGGATACCCTCGGGAAGCTCGACGACCGAAATTCCGGCTTCGATCAGGGCGTCACGCAAGACTTCGGTGACCAGCGATTTGCTCCACGCACCAATCGAGATCGCGTTGCCGTTGCGGACGACGGCAGCTTCCCCGGCCAGCGGTCCGTCGTCGTAGGTCATCACGGTCGTGCCGGTGGTCGGTCGATATGCCTCGGCCCAGATTTCGACCGGGTGCCCGCCAGCCGACGCAGTCAGACCGGCGCGCATGCCGTCGAAGTTGAGCAAGCGCGTGGCCGACCAGATCGCGCAGCGGACCGGGTTGACCGTCCTCGTGCACCCGACCGGTCGGAGTGCGGTAGGCGGTGCGCGGACCGAAGATCAGGATCGTGTCGCGCTGCATACGAGGCGAGGTGATCGGCGCGTGCCTGATCCATCAACTGAATCGCAGGCGCGACGATGACGCTGTACCCGCTCAGATCATGATCCGGGTGGCGGATGTCGACATCGACTCCGAGCGAGCGAAGCGCCTGGTAATAGAGCATGACCGCCTGCCAATAGGTCGCGCGCTCACTGTGCGGCTGCTCGTCGTTGATCCAGAGGCTTTCGTAATCGTGCAGCAGGGCGACTCTGGCCGGGGTGTCGCCGTTGGGAGCACCGGGCAGGTCGATATCGCTGACTTCGAGACCACCGCGATCGAGTGTTTCATCGTGGCGGAGCAGGCCGGAGTGCATCAGTTCCTGGGCGATCGTCGCCGCCCGCCAGCGGAAATAGGAGACGCAGCTGGCACCATGGGCATAGGCCTGGGCAGTCCAGAGGGCGACTGCTCCCGTGGCCGGCAGAGCATTCGACTTGGCCCAGTTGACCTGACCGTTGCCCTGCTCCATCACCCAGAAGGCGCGCTGACCCTTGAGGCCGCGGTAGAGATCGTGATTGAAGGAGATCAGGTCCGGATGGCCGGTGCGCGCCCAGCGAACCTTCTCCTCCTCGGTGAAGGCCACCGCTCGACCTGCCGGTTGGGTAGGAATCCCACGACGCGAAATCGAGCGCTTCGCAGTTCTTGTAGTGGTCGAATTCGCCGAAGTGCATCATGTAGTTGTGGGTGATCCAGCGACCGGGCGAGAGCTCGCGCAGGATTCGGGTTTGGTCGAGCTGGAACTCGGCGACGGCATCGCTGGCGAACCGGTAGAAATCGAGCACGTGGGATGGGTTCGGTTCGGCGACGGTCAGACGCGGCGGTTCGATCTGGTCCCAGTCGGAGTACTCCTGACTCCAGAAGACATTGCCCCAGGCATCGTTCAGCGCATCGAGCGTCCCGTACCGCTCCTCGAGCCATGCCTGGAACGCGGGCACACTGGCGCCACCGTAGGAGCGGGTCGATGAGTGGCAGCCCCATTCGTTGTCCGTCTGCCAGCCGACGACGGCCGGGTGATTGCCGTACCGGGTCGCGATTTCGGTGGTGATGCGCTTCGAGTGCTCGCGGTAGATCGGGCTGGCGTGGTCGTAATGCTTGCGCGATCCGAACTCGCGGACGCGGCCCTCGCGATCGGTGTAGAGGATTTCGGGATGCTTGCGGATCAGCCAGGCCGGTGGAGTCGCGGTCGGAGTGCACATGATGACCTTGAGCCCCTCGGCGTGCAGGGCTTCGACCGCGTCGTCCAGCCACTGCCAGTCAAAGACGCCTTCGGTCGGTTCCATCTTCGACCAGGCGAACTCGGCAATGCGGACGTAGGTGAGCCCCATTTCGCGCTGCCGCGTCGGGGTACTTCTTCCACTGCTCCCAGGGCACGTGCTCCGGGTAATCGCAAACGGCGAGCGCGAAGGATTCCGGGATTGGCGGCAAGGCTTCGACCATGGTTAGCGCTCCTCTATTGCGTAGCGTCATGTGACAGGCGACGTGGCCTGATCCACATGTCAGCCGCCTCCGTACGATCTTCAACTGCACCCAATCCTAGTCCAGTGGGACGGACACACAATGAACCATCCATGACAGGCGGACGAACGCTGGTTTTGCGGTCTGCCATGTTGGCTTGCGCGAGTAATGAACGAACCTTAGTGCGGAGATTCTGAGCGGCGGTTAGTCATTTTCAGTATCTAATTTGGGTCGATTTACGTCATTTCGGGCGGCAGATTCGCCTTTTTTCTGACATCGCGCCGTCTCGGGAAACATACTCGACCGAGTGTCCTGCAGTTCACAGTGGAATTGTTAGACGATAGTCCACCAGGGTGTGGAATCAACAAGGGAGTCGATATGTCCAATCATCGTACCGATCGTTCGCCATCCCCATCAGACGTTGGGTTTCAGGTCGGTCGCCGTGGTCTGCTCAAGGGCGCCGCCGGTGTTGCCGGAGCCAGCGCACTTGGCCTGACACTGCCAGACGTCTGACGTGCTCGCCCAGGCGGAACCAAGCCGGCCACCGGCGAGGTCACCCTCGGCTCGAACTACTCGAACGCAGTTCCCGAAGGAGGCGCTTGCACGCCGCGGTCGAGGCGTTCCCCAACAAGAACGTCACGGTCAAGATCAACGAGGTCGATCACAACACGTTCCAGGAGAACATCACCACCTACCTGCAGAATCCGGACGATGTGATCCCCTGGTTCGCCGGCTATCGCATGCAGTTCTTCGCCGCGCAGGATCTGCTCGGCGACATCACCGATGTCTGGGACGCCGGCCTGAACGACTCAGCTCGCCGAGGGCTTCAAGGTCGCCTCGACCGGTGACGACGGCAAGCAGTACTTCGTGCCCGTGGACCTACTACAGCTGGGGCATCTACTACCGCCCAAGCCTCTTCGAGGAGAATGGCTGGACGTCCCGACCACCATGGACGAGCTCGACCGCTCTGGCCGACCGCCATGCAGGACAGCGGGCATCGTGCCGTTCGCGTTCGGCAACGATGGTCGCTGGCCGGCGATGGGCACCTTCGATCAGCTCAACTTCCGACTCAACGGCTACCAGTTCCACGTCGACCTGATGGCCGGCAAGGAAAGCTGGACCGACGATCGGGTCAAGACCGTCTTCAGCGACGTGGGAAGACGCTGCTGCCACTCCACCAGGAGAACCCGAACGGCCGCACCTGGGAAGAGGCCGCCGCCGCCGTCGTCAACAAGGAAGCCGGCATGATGACCATCGGCAACTTCATCGGCGAAGTCTTCCCGGCTGAAGACACCTGGCCGATCTCGACTTCTTCCCCTGGCCAGAGCTGAATCCGGAGTTCGGCACCGGCACGATCGAGGCGCCGATCGACGGCTGGATGATGGCCAGCGAACCCGAAGAATGTCGAAGGCCGCCAAGGAACTGCTCTACCACTTCGGCACCGCCGACGGCGCAGGAGGCCTTCCTCGCCAGTGAATCCGAGCGTGGTCGGTGCCGCCGACAGACATCGACCAGTCGATCTCTACAGCCCGCTGCAGATGAAGGTCGCTCGAGACTGTCGCCGCCGCGACCAACGTGACCCAGTTCCTCGATCGCGACACCAGCCCGGAGTTCGCGTCGAACGTCGCCGGTCCAGGCCTTGGCGGACTTCCTGGCCGATCCCTCCGAGCATCGACTCGATCCTCGAGGACATGCAGGCCCAGGCCGAGGCGATCTTCGCGGAGTAATCGAACGCAGCGCCCGCTCGCCGGTCGCAGCCGGCGGGCGCGTTTCGCTATCTCGCAGACGAAGCGAGGGTAGCAAGCGATGGCATCGGCAACCGCAGTCCAGGCGCAGCCGCAGACCACATCAGCTGCCGGGCCGAAGCCACGCGCCGCCAGTCGGCAGTTCGACGGGCGTGACCGCTGGGTTGTCGCTGGCCATGGCTGGCATCCCGACCATCCTCCACGTTGCGCTGGTCTGGATCCCGACCATCTTCTCGATCGTCCTCTCGTTCACCGACTGGAAGGGGATCCGCTTCAGCGATATCGACTGGGTCGGTTTCAAGAACTACATCCAGATCTTCACGGTCTTCCAGAAGAACTTCTTTCAGGCGCTGATCAACAACACCGTTCTGCTGATCTTCCTCTTCATTGGCCCGACAGCTCTCGGCATGTTGCCTGGCCTACATTCTCGACCAGGACATTCGCGGAACGCGGTTCTTCCAGGGCATCTTCTTCACGCCGGTTGTGCTCTCGCTGGCCGTCGTCGGTTTCATGTGGCAGAGCGTCATCTACTCGACCGAGAACGGCCTCGCCACCCAGATCTTCGGCGGCGGCGAGCCGGTCGACTGGCTCGGAAACCAGTCGTTCCTGATTCCATTTGGCGAGACATACGGCGTCTCCCGCAACTTCGTCGCGATCCTGGTCGCGATCGCCTGGCGGCATACCGGCTACATCATGGTGCTCTACCTGGCCGGGCTGAAGAGCGTCGACAGCTCGCTGCGTGAGGCGGCGATGCTCGACGGCAGCAACGAGTGGCAGACCTTCCGCCATGTCGTCTTCCCGTCGCTCAAGCCGATCAACGTGGTGGTCGCGGTCATCACGGTCATCGAGGCGCTGCGCGCGTTCGACATCATTTACGTGCTCAACACGCCGCGCAAAACCGAGGTGCTCTCGATCCTGACCACGAACAACCTGCTCGGTGAGGGCGGCGGCAACGTCGGCCGCGGTTCGGCCTACGCGACGATCCTCTTCGTCCTCTGCTTCGGCTTCGTGATCTGGTACGTGACCAATCACTACCGCAACACGCAGGAAGGGGCCGATTCATGAGCGCCAGCAACGGCCGCCCTGCCCTAGCGCCGCAAGCCGCATGTCGCTCGGCCGCATCCTGCTCTACGCCTTCATCATCCTGACGGCGGTCGTCTGGCTCGTCCCGATCGCCGGGGCGATCTTCGCCTCGTTTCGGCCCTTCGCCGACACCGTCCGGACGGCTTCTTCTCCTGGCCCGATTCGCTGACCCTGGACAACTACCGGAACGCCTGGGACCAGGGCGACATCCTGCGCAAGTACTGGAACACGGCGCTGATTCTCGTGCCGGCGCTCTTCTTCACGCTCTTCTTCTCGAGCATGGTCGCGTTCGTCTGCAGCCGCTACTCGTGGCGCTTCAACATCCTGCTGCTCTCGATCTTCACGGCCGGCAACCTGCTGCCGCAGCAGATCATCATCCAGCCGCTCTTCCAGTTCTACAACCGGGTCGAGCTGCCGCGATTCCTCTCGAACTCGGGCAAGCTCAACGGCAGCACCTGGGGATTGATCCTGATTCACGTCGCGTTCCAGAGCGGGTTCTGCACCTTCGTGCCTCAGCAACTACATGAAGCTGCTGCCGAAGTCGCTGAATGAGGCGGCCCGGGTCGATGGCGCGGGTGTCTGGAAGCAGTACTGGCAGATCATCATGCCGCTGACGCTGCCGGCGCTCGCGGCTCTGGCCACGCTGGAGTTCACCTGGATCTACAACGACTTCTTCTGGGCGGTGGTCCTCGAGCAGCAGGGCGCCGACCGGCCGATCACCTCGTCGCTGGCCAATCTCGGCGGCGAGTTCTTCACCGACGACAACCTGATCGCCGCCGCCTCGATGTACGTCGCGCTGCCGACCCTGATCGTCTACTTCGCGCTGCAGCGGTACTTCATCGCCGGCCTGACCATCGGCGCCGACAAGGGCTGAGTGGGTTGTTGGTTGAGGTTGGAGGTTGGTTTAGCTCGCGGCTTGTGCCGACGTTGGGGCCTCGCACATTTCGATGAGGTCCTCAATATTGCGTGCCGAGGCGATTGCCAATCGAACCAACTGACCTCTCTCCGCCCGGTCATAACGACTGGCGATTGATTCAGGGAATCCCGGAGATCGACTCGCAACTGTCGTCGTAGCTATCCGTGCCGCTGCCGCCGGAGCAGTAATCACCCGTTCCGTCGCCGCCCGCAAAGTAGTCGTCTCCGTCTTGCCCGTAGAGCCGATCGTTGTCGCCGTCCTGCCCGTAGAGATCGTCGTCTCCGTCGGCTCCGACGACCTTGTCTGACCCCGCCCCGCCTCGCATCAGGTCGTCGCCCGCATCGCCGGACATCTGATCGTCGCCATCGCCGCCGTTAATCGTGTCATCGTCATTGCCACCGTAAAGCAAGTCTTCCCCGGATGATGGCTGGATGTTGTCAACTCCGTCGCCGCCCATAACGACATCGGCATCGTCGCCGCCGTCGATGTAGTCATTGCCGCTGCCCCCATCGATCAGGTCGTCACCCGCGAGGCCATAGATGGTGTCGTTGCCGGAACTGCCAGAGATCGTGTCGTTTCCAGGACCGCCGCCCAGTGCATCGTTGCCGCTACCACCCTCGATCCTGCTGGCCCCCACTCCGCCGTTTACCGCATCGTTTCCCGGACCGGCGTCGATCGTGTCGCCGCCGTCCATATCTTCAATCGTGTCCGCATCAGCACCACCCGATATCTGGTCGGCTGCATTGTGGCTATAGATCTTGTCCTCACCAGCCTGCCCGAATATGCGAGCACCACCGGGGCCAGCATGAATAAGGTCGTCACCGTTGCCGCCGGCTATGAAATCGTGCCCGTTACTTGTACCCACGACGTAGATTTCGGTGAGCCCGTAGATGGTGTCGTTACCATCACCGCCGTCCAGTCGATCGCTCCCGGCATCGCCAAACAACGCGTCCGCACCACCCATGCCGCGAATCGTGTCCGCCCCGGTGCCACCTTCGAGAATGTCATCGGTACTGCCGCCGGTGATGTCGTCGTTCCCAGGCCCGCCAAGAGCGTGGTAGTAGTTGCTGGGTTGCTCACCGGTCAGGAGGACATCGTTGCCAGTGTCGCCATAGACGCCGTCGCTGTCATTTCCGCCGGAAGCGTAGTCGTTGCCCGGCCCGCCATACAGGCTGTCGCTGCCGTCCTGCGCGTAGAGCCGGTCGTCGCCCTGATCACCGTAGAGCGCGTCGTCTCCAATGCTCCCGGTAAGGTGGTCGTTGCCATCACCGCCCTTGAGAATGTCATTGCCATCCTCGCCGGCCAGCAGGTCATCCGAGATTCCACCTTCGATGTAATCTTCGCCGGGTCCACCCTTGATGCGGTCCTGATTGGAATCACCGGTAATCTGGTCGTCGCCAGCGCCCCCGAGAATGTCGTCCGCCCCGCCCCGCCCACAAATGACGTCGTTGCCGCCAAGCCCATCGATATCATCGTCACCATTCGAACCCCGAATGACATCGTTGCCGTTGGTGCCGGTGATCGAGCCTGAGTCGTTGATCGTGGCTTCATAGAAGATGCCGCCAACTGTGCAACCGAGGGCAGCCCGGGTACCGCTCACCGGAATGACCAACGCGATCAACAACGCCAGCAACATAACTCGCATCGTGTACATAGGTGCCTCCCCGTGCGCCATCGCTGGCGGAGTTCGCGTCGCGCAGTTCGATACAGTCATCGTGCCGAATGGCAGTGAGGAGTACATCCGTAATCCTGCCTATTCAGGGCTTCTGCGACGAACGGAGCATGGCGATTGGAAACTGGTTCAACGCACCATAGCGGTGCGTCGGGCATCCCGCAAGACCCAGGCAGGATCCGGTGATCATAGTTGGGCTGGCCTGCTGTCGATCAGGGGACGCCGATGATTATTTCGCAGGTTAGCTCGTTGGCCAGATCGCTCGGGCCGTCGCTGCCGTTGCATTTGTCCGGGGTATCGGGTCCGCCGTCCAGGTAGTCATTGCCCTTCTCGCCGTCGAGGTCATCAACACCTTCTTCGCCGTAGATGTAGTCGTTGTCGTCCCCTCCGAAGAAGCGATCATTGCCGGTGCCACCGTACATGCCGTCGTTGCCGCCGCTTCCGTAGAGCAAATCCGCCCCGGCACCACCGTACATGCCGTCACCCGCTCCTCCACCGCCCAGCGTATCGTCGCCATCATCACCGTAGACCACGTCGGCCCCGTACGAACCGTAGACCGTGTCGTTACCGGGACCGCCGCTGACCGTATTGGCGACGAAATCGCCGTCCGGATAAAACCAGCCAGACGCCAGGACGGTGTCGTTTCCCTCTTCGCCAAAGATGGAATCAGTCGCGTCGGTGATTCCCTTGGCGTAGTAGTGATCGCCCATCACATAGTCGTTACCGGTACCGCCGTAGATCGTGTCGTTGCCGGACCCACCAGCAGACCAGATCGTCACCGTCGCCAGCATTGATTATGTCGTTGCCGGGTTCACGTCGTCGTCATCCGATGAGATCCACCCGATTCGGTCATTGCCAGACCGCCGTTCATCGTGTCATTGCCCGGACCCGCCAATCAGCAGATCGGGACCATCGTTGCCGGAAAGAATGTCGTTACCGTCGTACCCGAACAGACTGTCGATGCCGTCCTGCCCATACATGCGGTCGTCGCCGTTGCCGCCGACAAGCGTGTCATCGTCGGCTCCCCCAACCATCTTGTCATTGCCATTCTGCCCATAGAGCGTGTCGTTTCCCTCGTTGGCAGAAAGAGAATCGTCATCGTTTCCTCCGTCCAGATAGTCGTCGCCGAGCTGGCCGTAAATGCGATCGCGGCCGGTGTCGCTCAAGGCGTTCCCCAGCGAGTCGCCATAACCGTTGTCCGTGCCGGCTCCGAGGGTGATCTTGTCATCGCCGTCATTACCAAGGACGTTATCGTTCCCATCCCCGCCAGCCAGCGAATCATTGCCCTCCTCACCATAGATGAGGTCGTCGCCTGCCAATCCACGGATCTTGTCGTCGCCATCACCACCCTTGATCGATTCGCCAGCCGATCCGCCAGTGATGTCGTCATTGCCTGCTCGACCGCAGATGTAATCGTTTCCGCCATTGCCGTTGATGGTGTCGTTGCCGGTGGAGCCGTAGATGACGTCGTTGCCCGGTGAGCCATTGATGACGCCGTTGCCTGTGATCGTAGGCGTGAACCCGAAGCAGGTCACAGCAGCGCTGGCAGGCAACGTCTGCTGATTCAGCAGAACGGGAAGGCAAAGGACCATCGCGATGCGAAATAGTCGAGGGTGACGCATGCGGGGCGCTCCAGTATTTATGGCAGGAGGGGGTCATGTTATGTCAGCGTAGCACGGTTCCAGAGCAGGCGTGAACGGTTTCGCCTATGGAATTTGATTGGAGGTTTCGCACTCCACGGCGGTGTCCGTGCCAGCGCCGCCGTCGCAGGAATCCAGCAACCCGGCTCCGCCGTTGAGCGCGTCGTTCCCATCCTCGCCGCGCAGATCGTCGTTGCCGTCATTACCAAACAGCGAGTCGCTGTTCAGTCCGCCGAAGATGAGATCGGCATCGGCTCCGCCCACGAGAACGTCAGCCCCGCCATATCCAAAGATGATGTCCAGTTGCGCATCGCCGTACAGTTCGTCCGGCCCATCCGAACCGTAGATACCGTCGTCACCACTGCCGCCGAACGCGAAGTTTTGGCTGGTGTCGTGCGACGAGAGGACCGGGCTTCCGGTGAAGATGATGTCACTCCCGGTGCCGCCAAAAATCGTGTCACCCGCGTTGGTCAGCGGTGATGCCCCGATCAGCATCCGGAAGTCGCCAATCAGCACGTCGTTCCCGTCTTCGCCGTAGATTGAATCGACCCCCGACCCGCCGGATACGCGATCATCGCCCGGTCCGCCATAGGATCGGTCAGCGCCCGGATCCCGATCCACGGTGTCGGTATCCGATGTCAGACCGATCCAGTCGTTACCGGCTTCACCTTCGACCCGGTCATTCCCGGGGCCGGCAATGAGGACATCGGCACCATCACCACCGAAAATTTGGTCCGCTCCCGATGCTCCGTAGATGTAGTCGTCACCAGTTCCACCACTGATCGTGTTCACGGACGAATCGCGACCCATGGTGTCGAGACCCTCGGCGTGGATCAGGTCGGCATCCGCGCCGCCATCAATGGTGTCACCGGAGTTGGTAAATACCGGGCCCGAGGTGGTCGTGTAGTCGCCCTGGATGTGATCGATCCCGGAGCCACCGAGGATCATATCCGCTCCCGATCCACCGGCGATCAGATCGTTACCTGAGCCGCCATCGATTGTGTCGTTGCCCGGTTCGAGATCGGTGCTGGCCGACGCGCTCTCCCGACCGATCAGATCGTTACCGGGCCCGCCATTGATCGTATCGCTATCCGCCTCGCCGACCATGGAGTCATTGCCGCCGCTACCTGACAGGTAATCGTTGCCAGCCCCGCCAAACATCGTGTCGTCGCCCGCTTCTCCGTACATTCGGTCATTGCCGGACTGACCAAAAATCAGGTCGTTGTCGATACCACTGACCAGCTTGTCGTCGCCAGCTTCGCCGACCAGGACATCGTTGCCGTCGTTTGCCGAAAGGGAGTCGTCGTCCGAACCGCCATACATGGTGTCGTTGCCGGTCTGACCGTAGATGCGATCCTTGCCGCCTTCTCCCGAGGCATCGTCATCACCGGCACCGAGCGTGATCTTGTCGTTACCGAGACCGCCGATCATGACATCGTTGCCGTCGTTACCCGCGATCGAGTCGTCGCCCGCTTCGCCACTGACCGAATCGAAGCCGTCGCCACCACGCAGCTTGTCATTGCCATTGCCGCCAAGGAGTGTGTCCTGACCACCGTTGGCGGTGACGTCGTCGTTACCATCACCGGCCGAAATTCGGTCGTTAGCGGCGCCGGTGACTATCCGGTCGTTGCCTCCACGGCTGCAGATGACATCGTTCCCACCGTTGCCATTGATCGTGTCCGCCAGGTCGGAACCAATGATGACGTCGTCGCCGGGCGTGCCATTGATGGTTCCACTTGACTCGATAGTGGGGGCAAAGCCAAAACAGGTGGCAGCGGAGATCGGACTGGTCTGGACACCGATTGCGGTCACGGCAATCAACGCAGCGATCACGATCCGATTAACGCCAAACCCGTATGTGCCCACCGTACTGGCCCCTTTTTCACGTGCTGATACTTTTGCTCATTTACCATACGGGTAATTAACCGTAACCTCAACCAACCAGACCGATTTCCCGAACTACTTGACAGTGCTACGTAATACTGTCATTATGTGGTCATGGAGACGGACGAGCAGCAGTCGTACAGCATCAGTGAGTTGGCGGAGGTGGCCGGAGTCTCCACCCGGACAATCCGCTTCTATGTATCGGAGGGGTTGCTGCCCCCGCCGGCCGGACGCGGACCGACAGCCCGATACACCGATGCCCATCTCCAGCAACTGGAACTGATCAACCAGTACAAGGAGCAGTACCTGCCGCTCAAGGAGATCCGACGGCGGCTGATCGGACACAGTCACGGTGCGATGCCGATGAGCGCACCCGCCGACATCTCGATGCCGGACGAGATGGAGCCGGATCTCTTCCTGCGCCACCGATCCGTCCCACCGCCGATCCACGAACCACTGTCGGAGCGGCACAGTCGATCGGCGATGGAGATGGCCGTGCCGATCATGCAGGACTCGGCCGACCTGTACGAGTACGACGCGGACCGGCACAGCGAACCGGCACCAACGGCACAGCAAACCTGGCGACGGGTCTCGATCACGGACGATGCCGAACTACTGATAACCGACGACCAGTACCGGCGGAACCAGGGCAAGATCGACTGGCTCGTGCAATGGGCCAAACGCGTACTGGAGCCCTGACCGGCCCAGGCTGACATCTACCAATCGTTGAACTGAGCACGCCACATCGCTCCCGACCAGAATCGCGAGCCCAGGCATTGCCATTGCCCGAAACCCGGGCAGAGAGGACCTGTTACATGAGCAAGAAGACCACCAATCCCGTTGAAATCACCTCCCGCTGGGAACGCCCAGCCGTCGCGATCGGCAAGGGTGAAACGCACCTGGTCGTCACCATGAAGACGGCGAAAGCAAAACGCGGAGCGGACCCGACCGCCAGTAGACGTCGCCTTCGTCATCGACCGCTCCGGATCGATGAGTGGGCAGCCGCTCGAACTGGCCAAGCGTGGGGTGATCGACGCGCTCGACATGCTCAATGACGAAGATCGGTTCAGCGTGGTTGCCTACGATCACACCGTCTCCCTGGTCGCTCCGCTGATGCCTGCCACGAGTGCGAACCGCACGCATGTCCGCCGCACCCTGAGCGAGATGCCGCTCGGGGGTTCGACCAATATGTACGGCGGATGGCAGGAAGGTTGCGAACAACTGATGCACGCCGGTCTGGCTTTTGCGCCCGGTGGACCAAGACGAGTCCGGCGAACGATCCTGCTGACGGACGGCCTGGCCAATGTCGGGGTGATCGATCCGCGGCAGATTTCGGCGAGTGCTGCGCAGGCCCGGTCCAACGGCATCACCACCAGCGCGCTCGGCCTGGGTGAGGGAATCGACGAGGCGATGCTTTCGGGCATGGCAGAGGCTGGCGGCGGCAACTTCGGCTGGGTACAGCACGCCCGGGATCTGCCGGCGTTCTTTGCCCGCGAACTTGGCGAGGCGCTCTCGGTGGTCATCAGTGACGCGACGTTGACGCTGGTGTTGCCGAAGGGTGTCCGGGCTGAGCTGTTGAATCCGTTTCCAGTCGAGCGGGACGGCAAGCGGATCACGGTCGCGGTCGGCGATATTCCCGGTGGAATGACGATTGACCTGGTCTTCCGGGTGACGACGCGTTCCAAGGCCGAGGGATTGCTGCCTGTCGTCGATCTGCAGTCGCGATGGGTCGATACGAAGGCTGGTACCGCCAGCACTGGTGCCATCCCGGTTGATCCGCTGATGGTGGTCACGGCACGGGATTTCGCGGCAATGCCTCGAGATGAGAAGGCGGCGGCAATCGTCGCGGAGATGGTCGCCGCAGAAGCCAAGCGTCAGGCGATCGCCCACTTCCGGACCGGCGATCGGGTCGCGGCCGGGAAGCATTGAGTGGCGCGCGGCTGTACGCGGCATCGGCACCAATGGCCCGAGAAGGCTTGATTGAGGAGATCGACATGATGGATCTGATCGATCCAGATTCGGCCGATTTCGAGGTGCAGCGACGCCAGATCGTCAATGACGAGCACCGACGATCGCGGGGGAGGGACCTGTAAGCTCGGGTTTCGGGTTTCAGGTTTTGGCGACGGAGGCTGCGCAGCTGCAGCCTCCGTTTTGCGTTCCCGTACAGAGGTTCAGCACGGTTTGGTAGCGATGGGCTAAGCGGGGTGTGACGGAAATCCGGGTTCCCGGCGTTCTACGTGTATGGGCGCGAAGCAATCTGGCTGCCGCGCCTGATACATGGAGCTAATGCGTAATCGTTATGCCTGATTGGTCAATACATGGAATCCCGGATCAGTCCGGGCGAGTTGCCGTCGTTACCGGTGCGAATGGTGGTTTGGGCCGGGAAGTGACCCGGATTCTGGCGAGGGCCGGGGCGCACGTGATCATGGCGTGCCGGGATACGGAGCGCGGCCAGGCGGTCAAGGACGGGTTGCTCGGTGAATTGCCGATGGCCAAGCTGACGGTTGTGGAGCTCGATCTGTCCGATCTGGACGCAATCCGGACGTTTGCCAGTCGACTTACAGGCTGCGGAACTGGTTCCGGATCTTCTGATCAACAACGCTGGCATCTACCGGGTTCCGAAACGACAGGAGACGGTTGATGGCTTCGAGTTGCAATTCGGGGTCAATCACCTCGGACATTTCGCGCTGACCGGCCTGCTGCTACCCGGGATGCTGCAACGACCAGAGTCGCGGGTGGTGACCGTGACCAGCATCCTGCACCGGATGAGCAAGGGCATGCGGTTCGACGATCTGCAATCGGAACGGCACTACTCGCCCGGAACCGCCTACAACGACTCGAAGTTGGCCAATGTGCTGCTTCACCCTCGAACTGCAGCGGCGATTGGCTGCAGCGGGCGCGGAAACGATCAGCACCGGCGCGCATCCTGGCGCGGTCAGCACGGGATTGCATTCGAGCGGACCACAACTCGGTCGATTCTCGCTCTGGAATGCGCTCGTGACGATCCGGAACATTGGCGATAGCCCAGTCGGCCAGGCAGGGTGCATTGCCGATTCTCTGCGCAGCGGCCGGGGCAGACGTTGCCGGTGGGGATGTGTATGCGCCAGACGGTCCGTTCGAGCTACGCGGGCACGGATCAAAACTGGCGAAGGTGTCGGCTGCGGCGAGGGATGACGGGATGGCGGCGCGACTTTGGGCCGAGTCCGAGCGATTGACCGGCGTCACCTTCCCGGTTTGAGCGAGGGATCGCCGCCGTCACCACCCAAACGTCGGGACCGGGGGCTCGCCGGTCCTCACCCGACTAACCGATCCCCTCAGCCAAACCTCGACTGTGGACGAAAGGCGGCACGAGCCATACGCCGCCACATTCGGGATCGCGCGCAATCGGTAGGGACCGGCGGCTCGCCGGTCTTGCCCCCGACCGATCTGGCAGCTAGACCAAACACAATTGCCTGCAAACATACGGTTCGCTAGAAGTCCCCGCGGTTTGCCTTCTCGTCGAGGCGTTCGGCGATCTTCTGCTTTGATGACGCGATGATCTTCCATCACCTGCTGGAACTTCTTCTTGAGATCGGCGAGCTCTTCGTCCGTCTCGTCTTCGGCCCGCATCAGTTCGTCGTCGGCTTCGTCGATGGCCCGGATGATTTCGTCCAGCTTCAGGTGCACCGCCATCGAATCCCGGTTCTGGGTGTTCTGGATCAGGAAGACCATCAGGAAGGTCACGATCGTTGTGCCAGTATTGATGAAAAGCTGCCAGTTCGCACTGAACCCGAAGAGCGGACCGGTCAGCGCCCAGACAGCGATTACCAGCAGCATCAGCACGAACGTCTTGTAGTTCCCGGCAAGGATCGCCGTGCGATTTGCCAGCCGCGCAAATTTGGCTGACAGGCCACGTGTTCCAGATTTTTTCGGCGTCTGCGCGCTGGTTAAAGAGGCGGTTTGATCTGAATCTGTGGTCATTGATGCATTACCTCGTTCGAGCGGAAGCGTACTCCCCGCCGACATCGACCGTAGCTTCGGTGATGCGAAAACTGATTCGGGCGAAGTGCACAGGGACGATTTGGGAATATGCGCCTATTCTGACTCTACCGTTCCGGGTGTGGACTCTGACATACTCGAAATCTGGATCTCGCCCCATTTCGCAGGGACCATCGATGGCAGATTGGCAGCAGGACATCAAGCAAAAAGCTCGTGATCTCGGGTTGCGCCGCGGTATCGACGTGCTCACCCGGAAGAAGCCGTATCGATCGCAATTGGTGGCACTTGGGTTACGCCGAGATCTGAGCGTTCCGTTTGCCGCACCGGACGCGAAGATCCCGGTTTCGGTTCGACGCCTTGAACCGCGCGATTATCCCAAACTGTTCGACATGACTGACCCTGCCCTTGCCCCCGAGGAACGTGAATTGCGCCAGGCCCGGCCAGGAGCTGGCCGATGAAGGGATCGGCACCGGGTACGTCGCGGTTACCGAGACGGATGATCCCTGTTACGTGCAGTGGTTGTTTGGTCCGGCCGAGAACGCCGCCATCCGTCGCTACTTCGAGGGCGTCTTCCCACCCTTGCGCAAGGGCGAGGCTTTATTGGAAGGCGCGTTCACCCCGGAGCAGCATCGGGGAAAGGGAATCATGCCGGCCGCGATGGCCAGGATTGCTGAAAAAGCCGCCGAGCTCGATGCCCGATTCGTGATCACCTTCGTCACGGACGACAACATCCCGTCGCTCAAGGGCTGCGACCGGGCTGGATTCACCTCCTACACCCGACGCGTCGATCAGTGGACCGGCATCCGCCGGAGCATCACCTTCACCCGCACTCCTTGAACGCAAACCAACGACCAACAGATGCAGCATGTTGCCGCAATGCTGGTGGTGGTGACCAGAACAGTTGACGTAGCAGGTGTTGCCGACGATTTCGATGCAGACCGGGCTGGTGGCATTGTCGATGACGTGACCGTTCAGACTGCTCATGATCGAGTCGATGACCGGATATCCAGTTTCATCGGAGAACGTCGGGCTGGAGATCGTAAACGTGGTGGCACCATAGTTGGGGGTCTCGGTGTAGTAGTTGCCGCCGATATACAGCCAGACCGTGCCATCAACCTGGACACCGGCGCTGAAGTTGTAGACCCAGGAGTAGCCGTCGCTGTAGTAGAAGTTGAAGCTGCCGTCCGTCGCGACACAGGCCGATGCTGTGTAGGCATAGCCATCCCAGTAGTAGAAGCAGCCATCGTCCCAACCATCAGTCCATTGCTCGTACCCGTTGCTGGCCTGTGCCTCTGAAACTGAACCTGGAAGGCCGGATGTAACGATGAACGCGAGTGCAATCACCAGTGCTGTGCCGATCAATCGCTTCATGATGTTCTCTCCGGTTCCTGTGCTCTCGTTCCGGTTCGTCCGGCCGTGAAACTACAGTAGGGCGACGTTCCCGATAGCGATGTTTGGGGCAACACGCAGCGGGTGTGTTCTGCGACACTTTGCCCACGGAGAGACCAACCCATGCCAGATTCGCGGTCCTGCTTCCTTTTCACCGATATCGAGGGAAGTACCCGCCTCTGGGAGCACCTTCGCTCTGCCATGCCTGCCGCGTACGACCGCCACGACACAATCCTGCGTACGGCAGTGACGAACCATGGTGGCATCGTCTTCAAGGTCATCGGCGATGCCTTTCAGGCGGCCTTTTCCACCCCCGATGCCGGTTTGCGCGCTGCCCACGATGCCCAGCATCTCCTGACGACAGCTCCCTGGGAGGACGATGGTTTGCCCGCTCCGCTTCGGGTTCGGATGGCCCTGCACGCGACGTCGATTGCCCCCGACCAGAATGGCGACTTTCGCTCCCCCGAACTGAACCGGCTTGGTCGGTTGCTTGCGACCGCTCACGGTGGGCAGATCGTGGTCAGCCAGGCCATGGAACGAACCGTGCGTGGAACACTCCCGACGGACTGGACACTCGTGGATTGCGGTCCCCATCGGTTGAAGGATCTCGCCGAGCCAGAGCGCATTTTCCAACTGGTGGCGCCTGGGCTGCCTCACCAGTTTCCGCCCCTGCAATCGCTCGACAGTCGTCCCAACAATCTGCCCATCCTGCCGACCGAACTGATTGGCCGGGATCGCGACCTGGAAACGATCCAGGAGCATCTTGCACAGAGTCACCGGCTGGTTACGCTACTTGGGCCGGGCGGTATCGGAAAAACCCACCTGGCCCTCGTAGCCGGAACCCAGGTGCTGGGAGAGCGCTGCGAGCGGGTCTGGTTTGCGGGTCTGGAAACGGTTCGCGATCCCGAACTTGTGCCATCCGCGGTTGCCACGGCCCTTTCCATTGCCGAAGACGGCATGACCGCACTGAGCAGTCGCATCGCCGCCTGGCTGGCCGACGGATCCCAGATGCTGATTTTGGACAACTGCGAGCATGTCCTGGATGCCGCTGCAGATCTGGCTGCCACGCTGCTCGCTACGTGTCCGGGGCTGGTCATCCTCGCCACCAGCCGCACGCGCCTGCGAATCCGGGCCGAGCACATCATCCCGGTTGAACCACTGGCGATGCCGGAGGGAACGGAGCCCGCCACGGTTGCACATCTGGCGGGAGTGCCATCGGTCGAACTGTTTGTTGAACGAGCCAGAGCAGCTAACCCCGGATTTGCGCTGACCGATGCCAACGCCACCACGGTAGCCCGGATTTGCCAGCAGCTGGACGGTATTCCGCTCGCGATCGAACTTGCTGCAGCGCTGATGCACACCCGGTCGCTGGTGGAGATCCAGACCAGTCTCGCCACCCGATTGCCGGTGCTGCAGGAAGGCGCGCGGGATGCACCGCAGCGGCATCAAACCCTGCGCGACACCATTTCCTGGAGTTACGACCTGCTCCCGGCCAGAGTGCCAGACCGTTTTCCGTTATCTGGGCGTCTTTATTGGAGGATTCACGAGCAACGGTGCGGCCGTCGCACTCAGTAGTGAGCCAGACTGGAATCCGGACTCCATTCCGCCGATGCTGACCATCCTGCGCGATGCCAGTCTGCTCCGGCTTGTTCCGGGGACGGCCGATCAGCGGCTGACCATGCTTGAGACGATTCGGGAATTCAGTTTTGAGCAACGCGCCCGGCATGAAGAAGAGGACCGCGCCCGGAAGGCACATGCCCGCTTTGTCGGGGACCTGATCGATCGGGCCATGCTGGTCCGGGAGCAGGGGGATGAGTTGGCCTATGCCGCGATGCTCCGTCCCGAGCGGCGCAACATCCAGACTGCGCTCGACTGGCTGATCGGCACTGATCCGGACAGGGCCCTTGCCCTGGCCACTCCGCTCGTTTCCTTCTGGCAGATGGAAGGACACCTGACCGAAGCCCGTTCGCTGCTGGAGCGGGCAACCAGGGCAGCCAATCTGGAAGACGACCGCGAACGGGGACGTGCAGCCCAGGCACTTGGTGGGATTGCGCTTGAGCAGGGTGATTTCCTGGCCGCCCGGGAGCACTTTCTCGATGCGGCCGAAATCTGGGCGACGCTGGACGATACGCTCATGCACGCCGAAGCCCTGCGCGGGCAAGGTTCAGCCGCCTTTGGCCGAGGGGATTTTCCTGCCGCCCGTACCCTGTTCGACGAGGCGTTGACACGCTATCGGGCCATCGACGACGAGCAAGGAATCAGCGCATCACTCAATCAACTCGGCATCATTGCCCAGGCCACCGGCGCCTGGGACGATGCCCGAGCCCTTCACACGGAAAGTCTGGCCATCAAGCGGGCCCGGGGCGACCAGATCGGCATCGTCATTTCCCTGACCAATCTGGGACAGGTTCTGCTCGCCCGGGGCGATGCAGCGGAAGCAAAAGCCGTCCTGTCAGAAGCGCTCGATCTCGCCCGGGACATTGGAGACAGGGTCGGGGTCGCGATCCTGCTCAGTTCCCTGGGCGATCTCGCCATGGAAGAGGGGGACACCGAGCGGGCCCGAGCCTGTCATCAGGAGGACCTCGCGATTTGCCGCGAGATCGACGATCAGTTTGGGCTGGCCCGGGCCTCGGCCAGTCTGGCCGTGCTTGCCGTGCAGGATGCGGACTATCCGACCGCCCGAACCCTCCTGCACACCGCCCTGACCACGTTTCAGGCGTCCGACGCTACCCCCGAACTGATCGTCTGCCTGGAACGGGTGGCCCTCCTGCGCAGCCGGACTGGTGATCCTGCCGGAGCCCTGGCCCTGCTCGAGACAACTGCCGCCGCCCGGAAATCCGCCGGGCTCGCCACCACCGTGACCGAGGCAGCCACCCGGCAGGCCGTGTACGCCGAGGTGGAATCCGCCCTCGATCCAGCGACTGTCGCACTGCTCAGGTCCGATCCGGAACCGCTCCCGGCTGCCACGGAGAATGTGTTGGCAGTTCTGGCATCTGGATTCGAACAACATGATCACGCCCGCCAGGAGATTGCTCCATGACCAGGCACCCCCTCCAGGACGTTCCCCTCTTTGCCGATTTTCCGGATGCAACCCTGATCCATTTGATGGACTCGAGCCGGGTTCGGACCTATCCGGCGGGTCAGATTCTCTGGAACGAGGGTGACCCCGGGGATGCCCTGGTCATCCTTGAGGAGGGCCAGATCCGGATCAGCCGCATGACGTCAACCGGACAGGAGGTGGTCCTGGCAGTGCTGGAACCGCCAGCCTGCCTTGGTGAACTTGCCCTGATCGACGGTGCTCCGCGGGATGCGACGGCCACTGCCCAGCGTGCGGTGACGGTCCGGCTGATTCCGCGGTCGGCGTTTCTGCAGGCCCTGACCGCGGAACCGGCTGCCCAGATGAGCCTGATCCGGGTGCTGGTCGGGATGGTCCGCGATGCCAACACTCGCCACTCGCGAACCGTCGGTCTGGATGTGCCAGGTCGGTTGGCTGCCTGGCTGCTCGGTCGCGCCGGGGAAGGGATCCGGGAGCCGGTTGTCAGCCTGGCTGGTCGCTCCCAGACAGAACTGGCCGCTGAACTCTCGACCACCCGATCGACGCTCAACCGGGCGCTCAGGGACTTTGAGGATTTGCAATTGATTCGCGTTGCGGACGATCAAGTGACGATTCTGGATCGCGCGCACCTTAATGACTACACCCGGTAGATCTGGCGCGTACTGAAAGTGTGTCGCAGCGCACACGGTCGCGGTGTCGTCGCTCCTGTTGGCCACCACGCGTAATCCCTAGTCTCGATGTGTGGCCGGATGTGCTGGCCACATGCGGAGAGGGAAAGACATGAAGCGTCGAACATTCGTGATGATGGCCTTGCTGGCACTTGGAGTCTTCGCGGGAGCGGCATCACAACCAAACACAGTCGAGGCGGCCAATGGCTACGAGCAATGGACGTCCGGCTGGTCCGACGGCTGTTCCTATTACTGGGACGGATTTCAGTACACCCAGGCAGCGTGTCCACGAACCGACGGCGGATTCGACTTCTACGGTCCGCACAACGGGCAGTGGAGCTACGCCTACTCGGCCGGGTTCTACGCAAACGGTCAGGCCTGGTTCCTGTTCCAGGACGGTAACTGGATCGTCGCCAATCCGGACGGCTCGATTGCCAGCACCTCGTTCGTCACCACCATGGCATCGGGCGGTGGCACGTTCATCGACTGGTCCGATCCGCGCATCCAGAAACTGATGGAAGATCCGGCTACGGCTGCCGCACTGATCAAAATGCAGGAAGCATCCAACGGAGCACTCGACGCGGTGATCGATTCCTTCTGATTAGCCAACGCTTTCATTTGACGGACCTGAACAGAACGCGGTTCCTCCACGAGGAGCCGCGTTCTGTCTTGCACCGCAAGATCACTGGCCGGGGCTAGCCGGTTGTCTCGAACTGCGTCTGCAGGCTGGCAGTCGAGTCGCCGCCGACATACACATCCCAGGTTGTGGCATCGATGATCCAGTCCCGCTCGAGCGAATGCCAGTAGCGCAGTTCGGCCGGACCGACTTCGAACGTCACGGTTTGGCGTTCACCTGGTTCGAGGTGGATCCGGCTGAACCCCTTGAGTTCCCGCACTGGCCGGGCCGCGCGACCATGCCGCTGGTGGAGATAGAGCTGCACGACCTCATCGCCGGCCACTCCGCCGACATTCGTGACCTCGACCGAGACGGTCAGCGATTCGCCGACCGCAATCCGGGTGCGATCGAGCGTCAGGTTGTCGTACTGGAACGTCGTGTAGCTGAGTCCGTGGCCGAACGGGAAGAGCGGTGTGCTCGGCTCGTCCCAATACCGCTCCCCCTGCTTGTCCGGATCGTGCGAGCGCAGGTGGCTGTAGATCATCGGCACGTGCTCGGCACTGCGCGGCCAGGTAAACGGCAACCTGCCACCCGGGACAGCCTTGCCCACCAGCAGATTGGCAACCGCCTCACCACCGCGCGTACCCGGATACCAGACATCGAGAATGGCCGGGACGTGCTCGGCTGCCCAGCGCATATCCAGTGGTCGACCGTTCATGACCAGCACCACGACCGGCGTGCCCGTTTCGCTAACCCGCTGCAGCAGTTCAAGCTGACGACCCGGCAGGCTGAGTGATGCCCGCGACGCCTGTTCCCCGACCATGTGCTGCCACTCGCCCACGACGACGATTGCGACATCGGCATCTGCGGCGATCTGCACGGCCCGGTCGAATTCGGCGGTGTCGTCAAAGTCGTCCGGATCGATCGGTCGGTTACCGGGAAAGTGGTCGAAGATCGAGAAGGTTGGACGATCGGGAACCCGGTATCCAGGGGCGTAGGTCACCTGAACGGAGTCGCCGAGTTCAGCCCGCAACCCGTCCACGATGGTCACCGTCTCATCGAGATCGAAGGCAAAGCACCACGGTCCGAGGGTGTCGCGTCGCGAATCGGCCATTGGTCCGATCACCGCAACCGACGTCAGGGCAGCGGGATCGAGCGGCAGCAGGTTACCGTCGTTCTTGAGCAGCACGGCACAGCGCTCGGCCGCTTCCCGGGCCACGTCGCGATGGGTTGCATCTGCCAGCACCTCGGCTGCCCGCGCTTCATCGACGTACGGCTGATCGAACAGGCCGAGCTGGAACTTGACCTCGAGAATGCGCCGAACCGAGGTGTCCAGCTGCTCCTCGGTAATCCGCCCATCGGCCAGCGCTTCCGGCAGATGACTGAACGCCGGATCAAAGATCGCCATCTCCATGTCGCAGCCGGCAGTGAGGGCACGCGCTCCGGCATCGGTGAGATCGGCGGCAAACTCGTGGGTCATCAGGCTGCGGACCGCATTGGCATCGGATACGACCCAGCCGTCGAAGCCCAGATCGTCCCGCAGCACGTCGGTCAGCAGCCACGGATTGCCGGTCGCCGGGACGCCGTTGAGCGCCATGTACGCCGTCATCACGTTGCCAGCACCCGCCTCGACCGCAGCCCGGAACGGAGGCAGGTAGACGTTGTAGAGCTCGTAATCGGAGAGATTGACCTCGTCGTAATCGCGACCACCGAGTGACGCGCCGTAGCCGACGAAGTGCTTCGGTCCGGCCACAATCCGGTCCCCATCGGCCAGCGATTCGCCCTGGAACCCGAATACCTGGGCCGCCGCCATGACCGAACTCAGGTACGGATCCTCGCCCGACCCCTCGATGATCCGGCCCCAGCGGGGATCGCGGGCGATATCGAGCATCGGCGCGAAGGTCCAGTGAATTCCGACCGCTCTGGATTCGCGAGCGGCAACGGTTTGACCGCGTTCGACCAGATCCGGATCCCACGAGGCAGCCATCGCAATCGGCACCGGCAGGATCGTGTGCAGACCGTGCACGACATCGAATCCGAAGATCACCGGAATGCCCAGCCGGGTCTCTTCGACCGCCATCCGCTGCAGCCGATTCGACTCCGCCGCATCCCGGACGAAGAGCAGCGAACCGGCACCACCCTGGGACAGGGCCGCTTCAACCCCAGCGGTTGCTCCGGTCCGAAACCGGTTTCATCGCCAGGGGGAAGATCGCGCATGTGGCCGAAGTAGAAGAACTGGGTCAGCTGCCCGGCCTTCTCCTCGATCGTCATCTTCGCGATCAGGTCGGCGATTTTCTGCTGGATATCGGGATCGGTTTTGGGATGGGGACGTGTTCGTCGGGGTCATGATTCGGCCTCCTCGCCAGGGCGGTCGCGCGAAATCCTGGCCCGTTCCGCAATGAGACACCGGACCAGCCACGACCGTACGCAGCATAGTCCAGATGGTGGTTCGCCTGAACCTGCGCGGTAACCGGCTGCACCCGGACGGCGGTCAGGCGGTCAGGGCTTGATACATGCGGAAGAGGTGCTCGACGCGATGTGTTGGTATGGCCATACAGCCTGGCAGACCGGATTTCTGGTCCGGTCTGCCATTCACCGTACGTTCAATTTATTTGGCTGGAGGTCTTCCCGAATTGTTTTGAGGTCGTCGATTTCTGCCTGCTGATCTGTGATAACCCGTTCGGCAAATGCCACGATTTCGGGATCGGCACCGCTTGTGACAACGGCCCGAGAGGCAGCAATTGCCATCTCATGATGCGGGATCACCATGTCGATAAAGGTCAGGTCCGGGGTTTCGGTACCGCAGAATGAGCGGACTTGTGCTTCAGCATTCATCTGGAACGTCATGTTTTCCATGCTGCCCATGCCCGGCATCATTTGCATCATCATGCCCATCAGTTGGTCATTCATTGGCATGACGGTCTGATCGCCAAACAGATCTTCCCGATAACCCTGCAGTTCCTCGATCTCGGCAGTCTGGGCGGTGATGATGGATTCGGCGACGGCAATAAGACGCTCGTCGGTCAATTCTGGCAAGGCAGCCCGGGCGAGCGCGATGATGCTGGCGTGGTGCGGAATCATCATATCGATGTACATCTGATCGATGTCCATAGCCATGTGCATCGGCATATCGCCAGCCATCGGTGTGCCCATATCCATCCCGCCGTGATCAACCCGCGGCGTTGCCTGTGTCGTGATCCCGGCGCACGACCATGTCGCTCCCGGAGTTGCCTCCTGCCGGGCGCTGGTGCGATTGCTCATCAGGGGTATCAGGCTCATCATCGCGACGATCAGTGCCATGGCGAGGACGCGGGTTCTCAGTTTGAATTTCATAGTGGTTTCTCCATCACATCAACTGCGTGCTACTGCACTCCAGTTCTCTGATCAGCATCTGACGCATTAGACGGTCAGGGCTAAATGATGAGGATGTGATGGTTACTCAATATGTCTCGTCCAGGCAGTCGCCCGGAGTGGGACCCGGTGCGGGACACCGGACTTTGCCAGATGCGACGTTCGCAATCGACGGGTTCGTACTCCGCTCAAGACATGCGGTTCGCCCGGTCAGAGAAGGGCTGGAGCACCCGGTGCGTGCCACAATTTTCCAGTTGTGGGCACATTGGCATGTGACAGGGCGATTTCTGCGCGGGAATCGGAGGTCATCGTGACGAGATGTGGTGGAGGTGTCACGCGACTCATGGACGTGGGTGACTACGGAGTGACAGTCACGTCGCCATGCGTTGACATCGCCAGGTCATGGGTGAGGACAAGCACGGTAGAGGAACCAACAGTGACCGAACAAGCACCCGGTAGTGTCGGTGATTGGCTTCGTTTTGCTCTGGTCTCACGGAACCACACCTCTCAACCCACTGTACGCCACCCCCCATCCGACAGATGTGCCAGCGCGACGGTGGTGCGCAGCGGTGCGTTCTACTCGGGTCGAAGCCGCAAGCCACGCAAGAGTTGAGCGTTCAGCGCCACGACGATCGTCGAAACACTCATCAGGACAGCTCCAACCGCCGGAGGCATGGTGATGCCAATCGGTTCCAGAACGCCTGCGGCGATCGGGATGGCTATGACGTTGTATCCGGCTGCCCAGGCCAGATTCTGGACCATCTTGCGATACGACGCTTCGGACAGGATTCGAATCCCGAGCACCGATCGAGGATCACTTGAGGCCAGAATCATGCCGGCAGACTTGATGGCGACATCTGTTCCTGCACCAATCGCGATACCAACATCAGCCCTGGCCAGTGCCGGAGCATCGTTCACCCCGTCCCCGACCATAGCGACCGATTTGCCCGCGCTGCTGCAACTCGGCAACTGCCTGGTCTTTCTGATCAGGAAGCACCTCGGCAAAGACTTCGGAGATACCAAGATCATCTGCAACCGCCTGCGCCACGGCCTGCGAGTCGCCAGTGATCATCACGGTACGCACGCCGCGATCATTCAGACCGCGAATGGCCTCACGCGATTCAGGTCGAATCTTGTCGGCAAGCGCGAGCGCTCCAACAATCTGGTCCCCATCCAGAATGTGAAGAACGGCCGATCCGCGCGCTTCCCATTCATGTATCTGTTGGGACAAGGCAGGTGGAGAGATCAACCCTCGCTCCCGAAGGAGGGCAGGTCCGCCGACGGCAATCCGCCGGCCATCGACGTGCGCCTCAACACCGCGACCGGCAACCGCGGTGAAATCTGTTGCGCGGAGTACGGGTGCTCCCTGTGCCTCGGCAGCGCGAACGATTGCCCGAGCGACCGGATGCTCGCTATCCGCGTTCAACCGCCGCGGCCAGTGCCAGCAGATCGGACTCATTTGTCCGGAGCGGGGCAACCGCTACGACTTCATGCTCACCCTGGGTCAAGGTACCGGTCTTGTCAAAGAGGACGGTATCGACCAGTCGCATCCGTTCCAGCGCCAGGCGGTCCTTCACCAGGATGCCCTGCTTTGCGCCAACCGCAGTCGACAGCGCGATCACCAGCGGAATTGCCAGACCGAGTGCGTGCGGGCACGAGATGACGAGGACGGTAACGGCGTGCGTAATCGCATCTTCAAGCGTGCCGACGATGGACCAGACGACGAACGAAATCGCGGCAGCACCGATCGCTACGTAGAACAAGGCCGCTGCGAATCGATCGGCAAGTGCCTGAGCTCGGGATCGCGATGCCTGGGCATCCGCCACCATGCGCTGGATTCCGGCCATCGCCGTTGCATCGCCCACCGCGTCGACGCGAACACGGAGGGATGAACTGAGAACGACCGCTCCGGCAACAACTCTGGCATCCACCGCTTTGTCTACCGGCCGCGATTCCCCGGTCAGCAGCGATTCATCAACCTCGGCTCGACCCTCTATGACCGTGCCATCTGCCGGGATACGCGCACCGGGTCTGACCAGAACGACATCGCCCGGCTGAAGTGATGCGACCGGGATAACGACCGGTTCCCCATTTTCGATACGTTCTGCTTCATCTGGAAGGAGGGCGGCCAGTGCCGACAACGCATTCTGGGCCTGGCCGATTGCGCGCATCTCCTGCCAGTGACCGAGCAGCATGATGGTCACCAGCAATGCCAGTTCCCACCAGAACTCGAGGTCGAGCCAACCGGCCGTTGAGGCAGCACTGGCCAAAAACGCGACCGTGATTGCCAGAGAGATCAGCAACATCATCCCGGGTCGGCGATCCTGGATTTCCGACCACCCGCCCTTGAGGAAAACCAACCCGCCATAGAAAAAGATGAATGTGCCAATGACCGGAGGGATGGCAGAACTTCCCGGGAACTCCGGCATGGAGATGCGAAGCCAGTCCTGGACCATCTCGCTGTAGAGCACTACCGGAATAGAAAGAATCAGCGAGAGCCAGAATCGGCTGCGGAACATGTCCGGATCGTGACCGGCATGTTTGTCGTGACCTGTATGACTGGTGTGTTCCGTGTGAACAGGCTCGGAATGCGTTGTCTGATGACCTGTGTGATCGGCGTGTTCCGTGTAAACAGGCTCGGAATGCGATGTCTGGTGACCTGCGTGGTCGTCGTTATGGGACGTGGAGTGCTGGTGAATCATGGCTTACCTCGCTGGCCCGGTCATTCGCCGTGTGCCTGTCTGATTTCCAATATACCTAGTGGGGGTATATTTGTAAAGAGGTCAGCGGTGGTTCAGACATTTCTGGAGAAATATCGGACTCATGAGAGATCCAGGCACAGGATCGCGGCCAGGGCGAAAACCGCAACGGCACTCTAATGTCTACATACCGCTACGGGGTATGTAGTTTTTGATGCCGATGACCCAGCGTTCTAAATCTCCTGCTCGCTCGCATCCTGTTGCCTGGAATCAGGCCAAGGATGGTGCGACGAATCCTGCACGGTTTAGATGCACACGGAGTTTGTAGACCAACTGGATCACCAGTTCGCTCAGGGTTGTTCAGGGGTCAGAACGGGACTTGCAAGTCGCTCAACGAAATCGACGACGTTCAGATCGGAATAAGAGAACCCGGGGTCAGATTCCTGACAGGAACTGTACCGGGTTCTGTTTCGATATCTGTCTGTTCAGCGCCGGGCCTGGTCTGCTGACTGGGGTAAATCGGCAACTATGGTCTGATCAAAGGCCCGGTCAGGCACTCGGTTAGTTCCGCCGGGTTATCCCGGTCAGTCGAATTTGGCGACGATTTCCTCGGCCAGGCGGGCGACGATTCCGTCCGGATACGGGTAGGCCAGCATCAGGATGATGTGGGTCATGCCGGCATCGATCAGCGGTTTGAGGGTCTCGACGGTTGCGCCGAGATCGTCGTAATTGATCCGGACCTGGGTTGAGTTCTCGATGTCGGCGGGATTGCGACCAACCACGGCGCAATGCTCATCGAGAATCGACCGCTTGCGCTGGAACTCCGCGACGTCGGCCGGCATCGAGTTCCAGACATCGGCGTACTCCGCCACCACCCGCAGCGTCAGTTGCTCGCCGCCGCCGCCGATCACGAACGGCGGGTACGGCTTCTGGATCGGCTTGGGCTCGAGGCGCGCTTCCTTCAGCTGGTAGTACTTGCCGTCGAAATCGGTCAGGGGCTGGGTGAAGAGCCGCTTGGTGATCTCGCAGGCCTCGCCCAGGCGCCGGATCCGTTCGCCGGTGCCGTAGAGCGGGATGCCCATGCTCTCGTGCTCGTAGACGTTCCAGCCGGCGCCGACGCCAAAGTCGAGCCGCCCATTCGAGATCACATCGACGGTCGCGGCCATGTGGGCATGCACGGCCGGGTGGCGGTAGGTGTTGCCGGCGACCATCAGCCCGAGCCGGATGCGGGTGGTCAGGGCAGCCATCGCGGCCAGCGTGGTCCAGCCCTCGAGGCACGCGCCATCGAGATCGCCCTGGATCGGGTTGAAGTGATCGAACAGCCAGGCGTGCTCGAACGCGGTGTTCTGGTCCGCCTCGAGCCAGACCGCCTTCATCGCGTCGTATGTCGTGTGCTGGGGAGCTGTCTTGACGCCCCATCGAAGATTTCCCATGCCTGATTGCTCCTTGCCGGGCCAATGAACGTCCATTGCCCCCGACTGATTTCGCCCTGTACAGGGAGATCGTACCCGGCGATCGCCCTCCGGTCATGGGTGAAACCATTACATGAGCGTAACTTCGGCGAACCAGGTTTCTGCTCAATCACGAATGACTACCCCGGCCCGAACCCTGCCATCGTCATCAACGTCCAGTCAGGACTGCGCCAGCGCAATTTCCAGGTTTTCGCGACCTGCCTTTTGCATGCTAGCTCCGGATGAAGGGAACGGGAATGTGAAGATGAGCCGCAAGCTCAGCGGCATCAAGTCCGACTCCGGTCACCAGTGCCGAGCCGCGGTTGCGCTGCCAGCTCCGGCCGATGTGCGTTCAGTCCCGGCACGGGCGAGATGCCACCCTCCTGCACGAACTGACCACGCTCGTCGGCTACGCCCGGAATTGTCACCCATTCGCTGTCGTCCCGATACCCGCTGGCCCAGATTACCGTGTCAACTTCGGCGGTCTGCCCGTCTGCTAACGTCACCGTGCGTCCCTCGACTCCTGACAGCCGACCGGTGACGTTTATTCCTGCCTTACGCAGCTGGGTAGCGCGAGATCCTTACCCGGGAACGGGTCGCTGGCCCGCAGTTTCCGCCCGATCCGCGAATCCGTCGAGGCCGTTGCAACCCCAGTTTGTCCAGCCACCAGAAGATCGGCTTGCCCAGCACTCGGTGTGGGCTCAGCTTGCGCGGGCGTCCTGTCGCCAGCACCACGCGATGCGTTCCCGCCAGTTCGCGGGCGATTTGCCGCCCGGTCGCGCCGTCACCGACTACAAGCACGGTCCCGGACGGTGTCATTCCGGGGTTGCGATAGCTCTCGGGATTCAATTGAACTACCTCAGGGGACAGCTGAGCCGCCAGGTCCGGCACAACCGGAACCTGAAATGCGCCCGTTGCCAGCACGACTGATCGGGCGGTGTACACGTTCCATGTATCGGTCGTGGCCACGAAGAGATCGTCCTGGCGCTCCAATCGCACAATCTCCGTGTTCAGTGCCACCGGTAGACGCGAACTTGTATGCGTATTGCTCGAGGTAGTCGGCCATCTCGTCCTTGGTCGGGTACCCGTTGGGGTCCCCTGGTACCGGCAATCCTGGCAGGGCACTGTAGGATCGCGGGGTGAAGAGCGTCAGCGAGTCGAATCGTCGCCGCCAGCTCTCTCCGATCCGGTCATACCGGTCGACGATCAGAAACGTCTTGCCTTGCGTCCGTAACTCATTCCCCAGGGCCAAACCGGCCAGGCCGGCACCGATAACGAGCACGTCGAGAACCGTATCTTGTCGTAGCCATGAGAAACCCACGTCCTTCCATAGATAGCGATCAGAAATAGCTGCCTGTCGCGACGATCCGCGATCAGGCCCACCCCGCCTGCCGGGACATCCGTTTTGGTCGGCGTGTCATCAGTGGTGCCAGCAACGTGACTGCGGCTCGGACCGCGCGGGGCACTGGGCCCATAGCCGCCAGGTCGAGTTCCGCCAACAGGGGTTGCGGGTCGTACTCGATGTCAAGTTCGACGATGCGCGCCGTCTCCTGGTCAGTCAGCTCCGCGACCAGCCAGATCGCCATATCGATTCCGGCAGAGACACCGGCCGTTGTGATTACGTTGCCCGCCCTCACCCATCGCTCCCGTTGGTACGGCGAGCCAAGGTTTTCAAGGACGCCCTCCGCACCCCAGTGCGTGGTGGCGGGTCGTCCCTCGAGCAGCCCAACCGAGGCCAGAATCAACGAACCGGTGCAGACAGAGGCAATGGTGTCTGCTGTTTCTCCGGCTGAGCGAACGTCACCGTCGGACGGCTCGTTACTCAGCGCCTTCGCGGTTCCCACGATTCCGCCGGGTACAACGAGGATGTCCGGGTTTGGGACGTCCGCGAATGTCGCTTCCGCGATCATGTCCAGTTCGATGTCGGTCGCCATGGGTGCAATCCGCTCGGCCACAACGATCGCCTGAACTCTGGCCGGAGCTTGGCCAGGCTGGCGAAGACCTGGAGCGGGCCGACCAGATCGAGGGGAGTCAGCCCCGGATCAGAGCACGAATGCGATTGTTTTCTCGCCCTGCGCAGCAATTCCCATCACGCTACCTCCAGCATTTCCTGCGCCACCGTCGACGCCGATTCCCGGTCCGCCCGGGTCCAATTGATGCCACTTCAAACGGCGGCTCCGGTTCGTATTCGATGACCAGTCGGGTTGTTTTTGCCCACGATTCGGATGTTAGCCTGCCGACCAGATAGAGCGCCAGGTCGATTCCGGCGGTCACTCCGGCGGCGGTCACGAATCGACCGTCGTCCACCCAGCGCTGGCGGACATATCTGGCGCCGAGCTCCTCGAGTTGATCCTCGTAGGCCCAGTGAGTTGTCGCCTCGCGGTCGGTCAGGAAATCCGGCTTCGGCCAGCATCGGTGAGCCGGGTCCCGATCGACGCCACCAGATCGGCGCTTGCACCGGCCGTTTCCAGAAGCAATACGGTCGCAGTCGAAGAACAGCCAGCAGC
>CAVZSG010000013.1:0-308993 GCA_963777865.1 uncultured Chloroflexia bacterium
CGGCCTCGTCCGCCAGCGCAGCCGGATTGGTCACGCGCTCAGCGGCGCGCCAGAGCCGTTCGACCTCGGCATCGGCGCAGCGCATGCATTCGGCACTGCCATCGGCGAACGTCACGCCTACCCGGCGCAGGCCACGCCAAGCGCTCGCCGCACAACGGCACGCATCACCCCGCAGGATCGCGACGATGGCGGGCTTGTGGTCGCGGAGGCGCGCCAAGCAGTTCGGGCGAGGGACTACCCGAGACCTTGGGCTTACCGTCCGCCAGCCGGATCGTGACGCCCGGCCTCCAGACTGGCCTCGCGCAGAGCTGCGGCGGCGCTCACAGATCGAACTCCGCACCAGCGCCAGACTGCGGGTTATGCGGCTTTTGCGGGTGATTTTCAGCCCATTCTATATAAGTGTCAGCGTTCGGAGATGTCTGCCAGTTGCTCACGTCGGGCTGGCGAAAACCCGCAGAAGCCGCAATACCCGCGCCCTTGGCGACCGTCTCGACGTGCCACAGAGCCCCGGCCCGCCGCTCCTCGCCCGGCGAAATCGCCGCCCGTCTTCGATCCGGCCCTCGTGCTTGGCCAGGAACCAGCCCAGCTTGCGGGCATTCGGCGCGCCGCCTTCGCCGGCCGCCTCCATGATCGCGGCCTTCAGCCGAGCGCGGGCGTCGCTGGCCGCATCTGGCGCCAATGGCGGGTCGCGCATCGCGTCCTTGATGGCGGTGGCAAGCGTCGCCTCGCCGGTGTCGTAGACCGCAGCCCATGCGCCGCTCAGCTCGGCCAAGCGCTCGCGAACCGGATCGCGTTCCTCGAGAGTGGCGCGGGTCGCGCACGGGTCAGCCATGCCAAGCCAGATCAGCGGGAAGCGGCACCACTCCTGCCATTGCTCGAACCGCCCGAACGTCGGCACATTGGGCCTGGGCGAGCCTGCGGCGATGTAGGCTCGCACGATGGTCAACGCGGCAACCGCCAGCTCCGCACGGCACTTGGGCACCTCTTCGTGCAGGTTGACCTGAAACTCGCGCTCTTCCGGCCGCTCGCACTCCGGGTCAATCCGGCACGCCAGAACACGCGTGGTCAGATCGCCATGGATGGTCAGGTTGTTGCCGGTGATGAACCACGTGGTGCACGTCGGCGCGCTGGCGGTCCGCGACACGCCCAGCACGCGATCCTTGAACACGGGCTCGGTGAGGATCGAGCACATCGCGTCGCTCGCGAAAGCCCGCTCCACATTGTCGATGATCGCGATGGACGCGCCTTCCAGCAGAATGGCGAACAGCCGCTTGCGCTCGCTTTCCGGGTCGTCGGCCTGGCTCATCATGGCCGGCGGTCGCCCCGTGGCGATGTAGCTGGCGGTGGTCGCGATCAGGGTCTTGCCGGCTCCCATTTTCGGCGCCGTGACTGCTGTGGCGGGCGCTGATCGGATCGAGCGGCGCACCAGTGCCGTTATCGTGCCGGCCAGCGCCACGCTCAGGTCGGCCGGCTCCTTGAAGGGGAATCCGAGAAAGGGCTCCTTGAGCATGTCGAGCGCGTGGAGCGCTTCGTCTCTGGTCGGCGCATGCGGAACCGCAGGGAAACGTACTCCGCCATCAGCGAAGTAAAGCCCGCTGTCGGCGTCATAGCCGGGCTGGTCCAGAACGCTGCCGTTCGGCCGCAGTGTCGGCGCCTCGACGATGCCGAGTAGCGGCGGGATGTTGTCGGCCAATGCCCAGCAGACGCCAGCACGGCGTCGGCGATCTCGGGCGGGCAGTTGACGTGCATCCACTCATCGGACCGCCTGTCCAGACGCTGGAAGTCGACGGCCTCGGTGAGCTTGACCCGCAATGACGGGCGATCGAATGGCACGATCACCAGGGCACCGCCGGCCCGCCGGATGCCCCCGGACGATGGGTCGGCGATGGTGGCGACGCGCACGAGCGTCGAGCCGCGCTGATAGATGTTGCCGACGCGCCCCAGCTCCCGCTCGGCCCGCTCGACCTCGGAATGCAGGTAGCCGCCCGCCAGCCTGATCACGGGTCGCGGGTCGTCCTCACCGCCGTTGCGCAGGTCGGCGAGGATGCGCGCGATGCGACGCGACGCCGGCCGCCCGCGCAGCTTGCCGAGACCGATTTGGCCATGCGGATACAGGCGCAGGAGCGCCGCAATCCCGGCCTCCGCGACGCCCGCCCGCTTCAGCCATACCGCGAGCGAGAAGTCGCGCCCGCTGGCGCTGTCGTCCGGCCCCGGCCCGATCTTTACGCCGGCATCCCGAGCCGCCGCGAAGTCCCGGTCGTTCTCGCGGAGTGCGGCGAGAATGGCGGCGGTGTCGTCGCTCGCCACGGGCTCGATATCGGGGATTGCGTGCCCGTTGGCTTTGCCGCGCCCGGCCGGCTTGTTGATCGGCCTCGAAGTCCGCCAATGTCCTGGCGAACTCCACGGTCACGTCGCGCAGCTCGCTCGGCGTTCCGTCTAGGTGCACCCCGGTCAGGGCGAAGTAGCGGCCCTTGCTCTCACCAGGCGGTCGCCGTGGATCGAAGCCGGGATAGAGCCCGATCTCGGGCTTGGAGTGGCCGGAGCCCTCCGCACCGGGCGGCACTGGCGCATCGATGGTGATCTCTTTGCGGCCGTCCGGCGGCACGCTGCGGTGATATCCGTAGCCCTTTACCGTGCCGGAAGGGCTTACCTCGCAGTAGCTGCCCCACCGTTCGATGTCCTCTTGCGCCCATGCGGCGATCTCGCCCGTAGTCGGATCGCGGCACAGGTCCCAATCCTTGCCCACGATAAAGCGGTCGTCGCCGCAGTCGCCGAGCATGATGCCCAAGCCGTCGAAGCCACCCTCCGCAAAGGTGGCATAGGCCGGGCCGAATCACGCCAAGTAGTGGGCTTGTTTGACATTGCCCTGGCTCGGCCGGAAGCGCGGTAGGGCACCTTGGTTCGCTTGCCGTCGCGTAGCTCCGAACGCCAGAGCACGACGCCCATCATGCGCTCCGAGCACCTTGTATATGCACTGTAGCTCGGGCGGCAGGTCAGAGCTGAGGATGACGGGGCTCTGTGCGTTCGTCGGCCGCGTTGCCATCAGGGTTGCGGCGATATCCACACAGGAGCGCTTGATTCTGTCGCCGCCGGTGCATGGCGCATGCGCATCCCAGATCTCGCCGAGGCAGGTGTCGCAGGAGCACGGCCGGCGGATCGCCCAGAACGGCGAACCTCGTTCGGCAGCCGGGCAGGAGCTGCTTCACCAGCGCGAGCCGCTGCGTGCCGGACGGAAAGGTGCCTCGGCCAAACTCGCCCGGCACGACAGGGCGTAGCCGGTAGGCGCGAGTCGGGTGCCGCGCGAACCATGCGCGGTCGAGATCACTCGCCCGATCGATAGCCGCTAGCGTTTTGGCATCGATCTTGCTATGCTGTGGAGCATCGCCAGCCAGCGAAGTCACCGCAGCGCCCCGGTCCGAAGCCGGGGCGTTTGCCTTTTGCATGGCTCAGGCGGCCTGCAGCTCGGGCAGGCTGGCCAGGAACTTGCGCCCGTCCTCCGCGAGGATGACCGTACGCTTACCGTACTTCCGGGCGCGGAGCTGCCGGCTCTTGATCGCCGCGTAAAGCCGCGTGCGGCCGAGACCCGTCGCGGCGGCGAAGTCTTCGACCGTGTAGGCCAGGACGCTGTCAGGAGCAGAGATGTTCATCTAGATACCCTATTCGCTGATGGACTTACGCGAACGGGCAATAATGTACGGCAGCAAGCGAATGCCTTTTAGCACCCCTATTGCGGGCGGATTTTGCCCTGATTGGCAGGTGGTGATGTGTCGCCCCAGATCGCCGCCAGTGACTGTGCGGTGTCGGAATTGCGTCTCAAGTGCCATACGTTCATAACTGTTGCTGCGAACTCAACGGCCTCAAGCCGTCGCCATTTGCTGCCATCCCGATAGGGCTTTCCTCCTCCGGTGACGGTGCAATAGAGGTTCACAAGTTCCACCAGGGCTAATCGAGCTTGCGCGCCAATTCCTCGTGGCCTACAGGCTTGCTGGGTTCGGTCAGTGTGGCCCGGAATGTCACTGCAGCAAGAAGATGCACTAGCTCCCGATCGGGAACATCGGCAGGTACTGCAATACCTGCGCCCGGCAGGTCTTGCCGCAATTGATTAGACAGAATCTTGAGTGCCGGAGCCGAAAGTGCGTTGAATGAATTCCATAGCCGCTTCAGCTGCCGCTTGGTTGTCTTCGCATCTGGTTGGCGCTCACGATACTGTGCCTCTACGGACCGGTAGTAGATCTGGTTCAGCTCCTCGTTAATAGCCTGAACATCGAGATCAGGATGGGGCAAAAGTCGAGCGCGAGATGCATTCCAGTTGTACTGCGCCGCACTGGTCATCGCGCGATGCTCACGACGTTGCCGCCGGCCCGATCCAAATCGAGCGTCGGCGCGGCCATCGCGGCGTAGCGGGCATGGTGCCCGGCCAGCACCTTGGCGTAGGTCTTGCTAGATCATGATCACCGATGTTCCGCAGTGCTCGGCCACGGCCTTGATCGGCACGCCCGCATTGAGCGCATGGGTGATGTAGCTGTGGCGCAGTGCGTAGAACGTGGTCGCCGGATCGAGCCGGGCTGCGGCGACCGCCGCGGCCATCGGCCGTAGGTGCAGGCTGGCGGTCCAGGAGCCGCCCGTCGGCCGTGCGCAGCAGCGGCTCGGCCGCGGCCCGCCCTTCGCCAAGCGCGCGAACAGGGCGACGGCGCCAGCGTCGAGGTGGATGATGCGCGAGCCGGTCTTGCCGCGGACCGAGAGCGTGCGGTGCTTGGCATCGAAGTCGCGCACCCTCGCCGAGGTCAGCTCGCCCAGCCGGGCGCCGGTGTAGGCGCCGGCGGCGACCAGCTCGCGCAGACCGGCAGGGCAGGCATCGACGAGCCGCTGCAGCTCTTCGGCGGTCAGCAGCGCCTGCCGAGCCTCGCCCACGGCCTTGAACGCCTTGACCGCCCGCCACGCCCGATCGTCCTTGACCACGCCGTCCTCGAAGGCGCGGTTGAGCGCCGCCTTCAGCACGGTCAGGATACGGTTGGCGGTGTCGCGCGATCGGCGCTCGTCCTCATCGTCGAACTCGTCACCGGCCAGCTTGACCAACCCGTCGCGCCAGCGCCGCATGGTGTCGGTGGTCAGATCGGCGACCACGCTTCCCGCCGAGCTTGGGCTCGATGTGCCGGTTGACCACGCTCTGGGCGTGGTAGGCCGAGCGCTCGCCCTTGCCGGCGCGCAGGGCCTCGACGTGGCGCTTGCAGGCGGCCGAGACGGTGAATGGGCCCGCGCCGGTCTGCCGGTCCGCCCAGGCGCGCGCCGCCCGCTGCGCCTGCCCGTAGTCGAGATAACGATCGCCATCCGCAGGCTCGTGGTCGTCGGCCACGCCGAGGATGCCGGAGCGGTACTTGCCCGCGACCAGCGCGCGCGCCCACCAAGCGCCCGCACCGCGGGTCGACCGGTGGTAGCCGAGCGACAAGCCGCGCTCCAGCACCGCCCAATAGGGCTCTTTGCGCGGCTCCAGCTTCAGCCGCTGGGTGCGGTTGCGCGATCTGGCTTCGGACCATGCGGGCCATCGAGGCTCCTTGTCGCGTTCATGGCGAAAACGAACGTCCGGAGATCGTCCGGAGCAGATGTTCCCGAACATACGTGAACGGCATGCGAACAGACAATGTCTAAGCCATTGAAATCGTGGACATACGCGTACGACGGTGAACGCCAGAGCCCGATGGTTCGCCCTCTCACGGCGAAAACAGGGGTTCGAGTCCCCTAGGGGACGCCATTCAGCTGCCGGTGTCTGCAAGTCCTTCCGCGGGGTCTGCCATCACGGCGGGCTTGGATAGGACTTCTCGGCCGCGCTTCAGGTCATGCGTACTATAAGGCGGCATCGGCACCAAAGCTGACCGCGTCAGACCTCGCTATGGCACACGATTTCGACACTGGTGTGGGAGCGAGACAACTTATCGCGCTCGCATGCCGGTGCTATGGAAAGCTCGCAAAGTCCCTCGAGAGGACACCGGGTCGATGCGAGCGCTTCACCAACTTCGTCGGCATCTGGGCGATCTGCTGGGCAGCGTGGCCGTCCTGCTGGCATTCCTGCACACGGACCTGGAAGGCAGTTCCGCTGTCCGGCCCGGCCGCCGGCGCCCGATGCCCAACGCCTGACACCGGGTCGCTGGCAGCACCAGCTTAACCGTATTCGGGGCCTAGGCCTTCTTGGCCAAGCTTACGATGTAGAGCAGCACGCAGGCACCGACGATCGCACTGATCAGCGAGCCGAAGGTGCTGACCGGCGGCAGGCCGATCATGCGAAACAAGGTGCCGCCGATCATCGCACCCACCACCCCGACGATGATGTTGCCGACCACGCCGAAGCCGCCGCCACGCATGATCTTACCCGCGATCCAGCCGGCGCATCCGGTTGGAGGTTCAGGCGGAAGTAGCGGTGGCATTGCTCGAACCGGATGTACTGGCCGAGCGCACTGGGTGTGATCGAGAGGTTGGCTTCCGGGACAGGAGGAAGTAGTTCGGAGAGATTGCGTTCAGAGTCGCTCATGGGGAAATCATGCCCTGTTGCGCCTGTGCTCGCAATCAGACAGACGCACGTCCGATGCGGCTAAGTCCTGCTGACGACCAGCGATTGGCGCGGAATGCCTCGACCAGCAGATCGGCGGCACCGACCGCCGAGCTGACTTCCCGATCGAGGTTCACAGGATCGGCAAGACCGGCTGCGGCCCCGATCAGGATCGAACGGGAACTGTACCGATCGATCGGAGGAATCGGGTCACGAAGCGTCATGAAACTCGCGGTGCGCGTGAACTGTTGTGCGGGAATGGCTGACTGAACTCCTGGATGATCGAGCAGACGCCAGGCGACGTCAGCAATGGCTATCGACTGCTCGACCAGAACGGACATGGGAACGGTCAACAGCAGCGAAGTCAGGCCGGGAACGGAAATCACAACAGCCGAGCCTGTGACTTCATCGAGATGCTCGCCGGAAAGCTCGACCACGCTATGTGTCGATTCGGTTGTCGCGTCCCATTGGAGTTCGAGCGTCAACTGAACCGCCTCAGGACTCGACCAGTGCTCCCCTGCTCTCGACGGACCAGTGAAAACTTTCATCACAAAGGGCTGATCCGATTCGGGTTGAGGGTGTTGCGCGTTGTGAACGGCGCGTTCAGGCCTGACTACGAACATCTCCGGCCCAACCGAATCGGAATCCTCGAAGTCAATTTCCGTCAGCTGTCGTTTCCAGTGCGACTCGATCCTGGTGGTGGAGAAACCAGCCGCGTTCAACGGGGAGAGTGATGCCGCCGTCGCCAATCGCAGCAGATTCGGGTCCGGCTGATCACCATCGACCTTGTCCGTTGAGACTCCCGCGGTTTCAAGGCAGCGCACCAGCACTTGTGACGCCACGGTCGCGCCGTGAATGCGGATAGATCGAGCGTTGTCAGACATTGGGGGTTCAGGAGTCAATGTAGTCAGCGGCCCGCTTCTCGACGAACGCCGTCATGCCTTCCTTCTGGTCGGCGGTGGCAAAGGCATCGGCAAAGGCGTGCAACTCCGTATCGAGGCCGGAGACGACCTGACCGTTGAAGGCAAGTTGCATCAGGCGCTTGGCTGAGCGAACCGCGAGGGGACTGTTCTTCGCGATCTGGACAGCGATCTCGTTTGCCTTCTCCAGCAAATCAGCAATCGGGTAGACCGCATTGACCAGGCCGATGCGAAGCGCTTCGTCGGCCTTGACGCGGCGACCAGTCAGGATCATTTCAGCGGCCATTCCCGGTCCGATCGCCCGAACCAGTCGCTGGGACCCTCCCCACCCTGGTGGAATACCCAAGCCGACTTCGGGTTGGGCGAAGACCGCGTTCTCGCTGCAAATGCGAATGTCGGCCCCCAACGCAATCTCGCAGCCGCCTCCCATTGCAAATCCGTTCACGGCGGCGATAACTGGCTGCGGCAGAACCTCCACGGCTCGGGTCGCAGCGTGACCCAGGCGTCCGAACTCGAGTCCGCCGGCCCGATCAAGTCCGACCATTTCCTTGATGTCAGCACCGGCTGCGAATGCCTTTTCTCCGGCTCCGGTCAGGATGACGACTCGAATCGAGCGGTCGTCCTTGATTTCATTGAAGGTGGCAACGACGTCTTTCAACTGTTGCGTGTTGAATGCATTCAGCGCATCCGAACGATTCATGGTTACTGTGGCGATATTTCCGGAGCGCGTTAGTTCGACGGCCATGGCGACTAATCCTCTGCTTTCTCGAGCGTTGCCTGAAACCGGCGCGCGTTTTCCACATACAGGCCGGCAATTGCGGCCAGTTGATCACGGCGTTCCGGATTGAGTGTCTTCTTGAGCACTGCCGGAACGCCCGCCATGAGCGAACCCGGTTCGACCTGCATGCGTTCGCTGATCACGGCACCGGCGGCGATGACCGAACCTGCTCCAATTCGTGAATGGGACAACACGATTGCTCCCATAGCGATCGTGACGTCGTCCTCAATCACGGTACCGTGCACGATTGCACTGTGACCGATGGTGACGTTATCGCCCACGATGCATGGATTGTTGCGGTCGACATGGAGCATCGCCAGATCCTGGACATTCGTGCCCTTGCCGACGCGGATAGGAGCAACATCGCCGCGAAGAACGGCGTTGAACCAGATGCTGGAACCTTCGCCTATCTCAACATCACCCACGACAACCGCGCCCGGGGCGATGAACACTCCCTCGCCTATGGTCGGCGAGATTCCGTTAACTGCGAGGATGTGGGCACCGGGGAATCGTTCAGACATTACGCATCTACCTTGATGATGATCGCATCACCCTGGCCACCACCAGAGCAGATTGCAGCGAGTCCAATCCCGCCGCCGCGTCGCTTGAGCTCCAGGGCAAGGGTCAGGACGATTCTGGTACCGCTGGCGCCGATCGGATGGCCCAGGGCAATTGCTCCGCCGTTGACGTTGACACGATCGGCATCGATTCCGAGTAGTCGAATCGAGTTGATGGTTACGTTGGCGAACGCTTCGTTGATCTCCCAAAGGTCGATATCTGCGGCAGAAAGTCCGGCGCGTTTCAGCGCGATTTCGGCGGCCATTGCCGGAGTGCGGGCAAGGTAGGGCGCATCCCAGGCGGCTTCCCCATGAGCGAGGATAGTCGCGAGCGGTTGGATCGCCCGGGCGGCTGCCCATTTCGCATCGGTAACTATCACCGCCGCGGCGCCGTCGTTGACACCGGGTGCATTTCCGGCGGTTACCGATCCGTCCGGTGAGAAAGCGGGTTTGAGCTTCGCCAAGGCATCGAGATTCGTATCGCGACGAGGGGCCTCATCCGTTGTCACGGTTGTGGATTGCTTCTTGACCACCACATTGAACCGGGATGATCTCTTCGGCAAGAATCCCCGAATCTATGGCATTCAGCGCACGTTGGTGGGATCGAAGTGCCCATTGATCCTGCTCCTCGCGCCCGACCCCGAATTCCGCCGAAACCGTGTCGCCGTGCACGCCCATATGAACGTGCCCCATGGCACACCAGAGGCCATCAGCGATCATCATGTCCTCGAACTGGCCGTTCCCCATTCGATAGCCCGAACGTGCGTTACGGACGAAGTACGGCGCGTGGGTCATGCTCTCCATGCCGCCCGCGACAATGACCGAATGCATTCCTGTGCGGATTTCGATGTCGGCAAGTTCGATTGCGCGCATTCCGGAGCCACAGACCCTGTTGATCGTCTCGGCAGTGACCGTCCGATCAAGCCCAGCAGCAAATGCAGCTTGTCTTGCAGGTATTTGTCCTACCCCACCTTGCAAGACTTGCCCCATGATCACGTGCTCAACATCTGCACGCTCCAGACCGGAACGATCAATTGCTGCGCCAATCGCTGTGCCACCAAGTTCGATTGAGGTTTGCGATTCAAGTGCGCCATTGAGGCGGCCAAACGGCGTGCGCGCGCCAGCCAGAATTACGGATTGCGTCACAGGTACGTCCTCTACTACGGCAGGGATTAACGAAGTCGCACTAAATGCCGGGATCAGTATATGAAGTCCGGGATAGAAGACGGGGGCCCCGGATGACATCGCCATGATCGACGACGTGGATAACTCCGTCTTCATTGATCAGGAGTCGGCCGAATTCATCGATTCCAGACATGATTCCGGAGATGGTGCCTTGCGTTTCAATGTTCACGATTTCACCGATCCACGCCGCTCGCTCTGTCCACCTTTGGATCAGGTCTTCGTCTGCACCAGATTCCAGATGGGCAATGATGTCGTTCCACCGCGATCGGATCAATTCAGCAATTTCAGGTACGGGTGGGAGCACCGCAATCCATTCTGCGAGGCAGGTCGCAGATGCGGACTGTGCCCCGGGAACGCTCAGGACGTTCACGCCAATGCCTGCGAAGACGTGCACCAGGTCTCCGGACAATCGCGTTCGGATCAGGATGCCCGCCAGTTTCCGATCATCGATGAGCAAATCATTCGGCCATTTGAGGTCTACCCTGACTCCGAGTTGTTCGAGGGACTCGGCAATGGCCACACCCGTTGCGATTGCGATCAGCCCAAGTCGGGGAGGAGCGATTGATACGGATCGGTAGGCGGTCATCAGTACGGCCTGGTGGGGCTCAGCCAACCAGGTTCGGTCCAATCGCCCTTGCCCCGCCGATTGCCAGGTCGCCAGGATCGCCGAACCCGAATCGAGCACGTTCGCGTCGAAAAGGTCGAGTGCAGTCGTCATGGTGGATTCGACCGCACCGACGACAATCAAGTTTGACATCGGGTTTAGCTGAAGAGTGCGCTGATGCTCAGGTCGGTGTGAATCCGCATGATCGCTTCTGCAAGCATCGGAGCGACCGGAACGATTTCGACCGTGCTGGAATCCTGACCGGCTGGGAACGGAAGGGTATCGGTCACGTAGACACGTTCTATTGACGAGCGTTCGATCAATCCCAACGCGTCCCCGGCGAATACGCCATGCGTGGCTACCGCGACGACCTTGCGGGCACCTCGGGCCTTGAGCATGTCGGCGGCAAGCGCAAGAGTTCCGCCAGTTGAGATCATGTCATCGACAATCACTGCCACCTTGCCTTCGACGTCGCCAACCATCTCGAGGACTTCAGTTTCGTCGGGACCTGGATGCCGCTTGGAGATAATGGCGAGGGGTGCGCGTAGTCTTGTCCGGAAAACATCAGCTCGGGCAACACCGCCCGCATCAGGACTGACGGCAACCAGATCGAGATCTCCGGTTCGTTTGATACGTTCTGCAAGCAATGGGGTGGCACGAAGGTGATCAACCGGGATGTCGAAGAAACCTTCGATAGCCGGAGCGTGAAGATCCAGGGTCAGGACGCGATCAGCCCCGGCGGTCACGATCAGGTTGGCGACCAGCTTCGCTGAAATCGGTTCTCGACCGGAGGTCTTCTTCTCCTGCTTTGCGTATGCGTAATAGGGAATAACGGCGGTGATTCTGGCCGCTGATGCGCGGCGAGCGGCATCAATCATCATCAACATTTCCATGAGATGGTGATTCATGGGTTCGTTCATTGACTGGATGATGAACACGTCACTTCCGCGCACGTTCTCTTCCAGCTTGACCCGCGTTTCCCCGTTTTGCCACTTGCCGACGACCGCACGACCGAGCGGCTGATCCAGCTCGTTCATGATGTCGGTTGCCAATTGCGGATGTGCATTGCCGGAGAAGACCTGCAATCGGCCGTCCATCATGAGTTCCCAGACCTTTCGTGCTCTGTTCTGAAGTGGCCGAGCTGGCACACCTGCCACTCGATCTCCGCTGGCTACATCCCGGGTAACAACCGAACCGGCTCCGGTAACGGCTCCACCGCCGATGCGAATCGGAGCAATCAACATCGTATCGCTCCCAAGGAATACGTCCTCGCCAATGTCGGACGGATGCTTGTCGGTTCCATCGAAATTACAGGTTACGACACCGGCGCCGATGTTTGTCCTGGCACCAATGGAGGCATCGCCAACATAGCTGAAGTGCCCCATACGAACGTCTTCACCGAGCGTACTGTTTTTCACTTCAGCGAAATTGCCGAGGTGCACACCTGGGCCGATGACTCGAGCCGCCACGGATATGACTGAATGGCCCGACGTCGGAACCGTCGTGCAGCTGGGAATTGACAACGTAGGAATTCACAACGCTGCAGTTCGCACCGATTGTGGCATTGTCGAGGACCGAACCCGGTCCGATGACGGAGCCCTTACCGATTGACGTGCCGACACGAAGCACACACCCCTGCTCGATGATGACGTCTTCGGCGATAGCCACGCCATGCTCGACATGGGTCGTGGATCCGTTGACGAACGTTACTCCGGCCCGTTGGTACGCTGCGCGAATTCTTGTCTGGAGCGCTGATTCAGCGGTCGCCAGATCGACTCGGTCGTTAACGCCGGTGAGATCATCGAGTGTGCCATTGACGCTTACCACGGACAGTCCGTCCGCAACCGCGAGCTCAGGAAGTTGTGTGAGATAGAACTCGCCGGATGCGGCACTTGGAGTGAGTCGATTGGCCGCGCCTCTTAACCAAGGCACATCAATTGTCATCATTCCGGTGTTGACTTCGATTGGCCCGGTTCGCTCGGCGGAGAGATCGTCCTTCCGCTCGACGATTCCCACAATTGCTCCAGTGGAATCGCGGGCGATGCGTCCGTATCCCGCACCATCCGGGTGAACGCTGGTGAGCAGCGCGAGTACGGCATTGCTGGTCGTGCGAGTCTCAATCAGGCGAGAAACACTCGACGCTTCGAGGAGCGGGTGATCTGCAAAAACCACGACAGCCGTATCGACTTCGTGGATCAGTGGAACGGCACAGCGAAGTGCATCTCCCGTTCCCAAAGTCTCGTGCTGGATGGCGATGCCAAGTCGATCACCGAACGCATTTTGCAGGTGCGCTATCAGATCATTGTTGGCATTCAGAGTGGGGCTGAGTACGACTATGACCTGTTCCGGGGTGATGGAATCAACTGCTGAGCAGACGTAATCAATCATCGGTCGACCGCAGAGCTGGTGGAGTGGTTTTGGGGTAGCGGATCGCATACGCGTGCCCGCACCGGCGGCCAGAATGATTGCGGCGGTTCGATCTGACAAAACGTCCGGCACCCCGTATCAATCACATGTCCAGGAGGCTGGCGAGCCAGGATTCGAACCTAGAACAAGGCCTCCAAAGGGCCCTGTGATACCTTTTCACCACTCGCCACCAAACGACCCGATTGAGGCCGAACGGCTCCCCATAATAGCACGAGCGCCGGTTGGGACCGGTCGCAACAGCCGGTCAGTTTGGGACGTAGGTGCCATATCCGGACCTTCACTTTCCGACCTATTCGCGGCAGGCTGGTCACTGCCTACTGCCTCCGTTCTGGAGTGCGACGTGACCAACGAGTGAACAGGTATCGGTGCCAGTGAGCATTCTTCCACCACCACAGACAAAAGAGTTTTTCGACCGGGTGCTTGTACTTGAGGGCGAATGCCGACAGGAGCTTGAGTCTTCGGTCCAGTCGCTCAGTGAGATTTCGCTGCTGCTTTCGAAGACCAACAGTGAAGTCGAGAAGCTGGCCAATCGTGAACTTCAGATGTCGAACCGTGTCCGGGACATGGAAATGCATCTCGACAACTACAGTCGGGAAGACATTCGAGACCTCTACAATACGGCGCACGAGATTCAACTCCGATTGTTCATGATGCGGTCTCAAGCTGAACAGCTGCATAACCGGCAGCAACACATTCGTGACTATCAAGACAAACTGAGACTTCTGATTGACTTGCTGGGCATTCAGACTGTGCCACAAGACGTCAACGCGAACGTGCAAGTGCCCAGGGCCACTACCGGCCTGCTTGGCGCTGGCTCAACAGAGATGCTTGCTGAAACAAGCGTCCTGGCTCTGATTGAGGCCCAGGAAGACGAGCGACTTCGGATTTCTCGCGAGATTCACGACGGCCCGACTCAGGCATTCACCAACCTGATGCTTCGCGCAGAAATTTGCAGTCGTTTGATTGATCGCGATATCAACGAAGCGCGCACTGAAATTGACGGCCTGAAGGAATTGATCAATAGCTCCCTGCAGGAGACGCGACGAATACTGTTCGACCTGCGGCCCTTGATGCTGAGCGAAATCGGCGTAGTGGCCACGTTGAGGAAGTACCTTGAAGAGTTGAAGCGGGCACGGGGCATTGCAGGCGAGATCCACGGACCTGACGTGCTCGAAGTGACGGACGTGATGCAGACTGCGATCTTCCGATTCGTCCAATCTATGATGAGTGCCTTGCTTGTGGAGGGTGCGGCCACAAAGATCGACGTTCACCTGGGTCTCGATGGGCCGTTGGTTCGTGTGCTGGTCGAAGGGTTTGGTCTGGAGAGTGAGCGGGAATCGATCTACGCTGCACTCGACGAAGAATCGCTGAAACATCGTATTGAATACTTCGCCGCCACCTTGACGACTCAAACCAGGACCAATCGGGGGATGGCGATCGAGATCGACATTCCGGTACCGCTGGAGGCGCTTCTCGTCGCCTGACAAGAGAATCAACTTCCGCGATCGACGAATGCGCCGGTACCTGTTCGGACAGGGGTCACAGTACTCCAAACGACTTTGGTACCGGCGCTTTTCATCCATTGGGAGGGTATCCGAACGAACAACCAGTACGTATCGTTAGCGGCAGTTAGGTGTCTGTTGGTGCGCTGCTCCGTTCGGACGACACCTGGTTGGTTCAAGAGAAGGACCAGCGACGGTATCACGCAGACGGGTCCCAACCTGCGACACAGCGCTGAGCCGTAGTGAAAGGAGCGCGAGTTTATTCGAGTGCAATTTCAATCTCGATCTTGCATTGGAATGGACGAGCAAACAATCATGGTGCAAAAGGTGAACGGCCTGCTTCAGGCACAAGCACCAGACATCGAGACTCAAGACGGGCAAAGCCTTGTCGAATACGCACTGATCATCATGTTGGTGGCGCTTATTGTGTTCGCCATATTGAGCACTCTGGGTCAGACACTGATCACGGTGTATTGGGACAGAATTGTGAATGAACTCATCCCGGCGATGGGTGGCTAATCCCTAATCCCGGGAGCAAACAGAGGCGAGACCGGAATTCCGGTCTCGCCTCTGTCATTGTTGGTCATCGGACCTGCTACGACCGACTGGCCAGCTGCCTGCTCAACCGGTTCCTAGACGCCAAGTGCGTCCTTGACCTTGTCGAAGAAACCGCGATTTGCAGCGGGTTGCGGGGTTACCTCGCTGCCAAACGTTGACGCAAGTTGCTTGATCAAATCGCGCTGTTCATCGTTCAGTGACTCTGGGATGACCACGTGGATCGTGACGATCTGGTCGCCTCGATCACCGGTGCGCATATCCGGGACTCCCTTTTGTCGGAGGCGGAACTGCTGTCCCGACTGGGTCCCTGATGGCACCTTCAGCGTCACATCGCCGTCAAGCGTCTGGACGTTGATTTCGTCGCCCAGCATTGCTTGCGCAACGTTGATTCCCACACCCGACGCAATCTGGCGTCCCTGGCGGCTGAAGTGCTGATGCGGCTTGATCTTGACGTTGACGAACAAGTTTCCCGCAGGTCCACCAGCCGGCCCCGCTTCACCTTGACCGGTGAGGCGCAGAGTCTGATGCTCATCGATTCCAGCAGGGATGGTGATGCTGATCATCCGTGCCTGAGACGTCCGTCCACGACCGCGACAGGTCGGGCACGGGTCCGTAATCGTGACCCCTTCACCTCGACAGGCGGGGCACGGATTGCTGGTCATGAACTGCCCGAGGATGGTCTGCTGTACGCGTCGGACCTCTCCCGTGCCGCCGCATGATGAGCAACGCGGAGGCTCGGCCCCATCCTTCATTTTGGTGCCATGGCAGGACGCGCAGGTCTCGAGGCGTAGAACTTCGACCTCTTTCTCCGCACCGAAGATGGATTCCTCGAATGTGAGATTCACGGTTACGGTCAGATCCTGGCCTCGTGTTGGGCCACTCCGTTTCCTGGAGTTGGACTGGCCGCCGCCGAAGAAGCTCTCGAATAGGTCACCAAACGGGGAACCGCCGAACCCACCGAATGGATCTCCGCCGCCCATTCCGCTGGCCGCATGACCGTATCGATCGTAGGCAGCGCGGCGATCATCGTCAGAGAGGATTTCGTAGGCTTCGTTGATTTCCTTGAACTTCTCTTCGGCCGAAGGGTCGCCCTGGTTCACGTCTGGATGGTATTCGCGAGCGAGCTTGCGATACGCCTTTTTCAGTTCGTCGGCATTCGCTGTCCGTCCGACACCGAGCACATCGTAATAGTCACGTTTATCTGTCATTGATGTCTTCATATGGATGAGATCGTTGGATGTTCAATCCGGGGCAATCAAACGCGCCCGGATGACCGAGCGCGCTCTTACCAAAGTATAGTTGCACGGGTTTAGGCGTCAACGTTTCGACGGAGTACCTCTATCACATGATTCGCGGTCGTCAGGTGCATTTGCGGCCAATTGAAGAGCGGGATTTGCCGTTTCTCCGGCGGTGGCAAGACGACGCCCGGATCATGACCGGCTGGGCCATGCCACAACCAATCGTTGCCCATAACGCGTTTGCCGACGATCTAGTGAATCGATTTGCGCGGTTCGAATCGGCAGGATATTTCATCATCGAGACTGTTGACGGACCGATTGGCAGGATCGACTTTCACGGCTTTGACGAGCGGCACCGATCCGCCGAGGTTGGTATCTACATTGGCGAGCGTGAGGCGCAGGGCAAAGGAAACGCCAAAGATGCACTTTCAACGCTCGCCAGGTTTCTTTTCGAGCAACGACGGGCGGCGCGGGTTGAGCTGACCGTGATTGAATCGAACGAACGAGCGCGAAAACTCTACGAATCAATCGGCTTTGTGACCGAAGGTGTGCATCGGGACCACATTTTCTTTAATGGTGCCTTCCACAACGAAGTGCTCATGGCCCTCTACTCTGCAGAAATGATTGCCTGAAACGTCAGATGCGATCAGGCAAAAGGAGACGCCACTGTGTTTCGATCGTTAGGACTGAAGCGCCCAAAGGTTGATCCAGCAATCGCCGACCGGATTCCCCCAGGGCAGTACCTGACCGAGCGGTGGCCCGTACTGCATTACGGTGACGTGCCCGACTTTTTTCGAGGATGCCTGGCGCTTGAAACTTTTCGGTGCAGTTGCGAATCCAGTGACCCTGACATGGGCACAGTTCAATGAACTACCCCGGTACGAGATCACGGCGGACATGCACTGTGTCACCCGTTGGAGCAAGCTCGATATGGAATGGGCAGGAGTTTCGTTCCAGACGATCATCGACCTGGTCAAGCCCAATGCAGATGTCGCGCATGTGATGTTTCACGGGGATGCCGGTTATACCGCCAATGTTCCGTTCGCATTAGCCCAGTCGGATGACGTGTTACTGGCAACCCATGCAAATGGCGAGGTTCTGGAGCCAGATCACGGGTACCCTCTGCGCTCGGTTGTGCCCCGCCGATATGCATGGAAAAGCACAAAGTGGCTCCAGGGCATCGAGTTCATGACCGAGGATCGTCCCGGTTTTTGGGAGAATTACGGGTACAACAACAACGCCGATTATGTTAATGAGGAGCGTTTCGCCTGACGCTAGCCTGCGCTGCTCCTGATATCGACAACCCGGCCTGATCGGCGGGCAACGGTGCGGTAGAACCACGGCACCGCCAGTGAAACGTAGATTCGGGATTCGAGACCATCGATGAAGCGTTGCGGGATTACCGAGCTTCCCTTGTGACCGGCGAATAGTGCGCCGGCCAGCGCAGCCCGGGCATCCGCAGGGCCGCCCGGGGCGACGGATCGCTGCAGCACGTCATCGAACGTTGAGGCCGCACTCGCAATCTCAATCGCTTCGATCAAGGTGGCGGCCGGTGAAGTTTTTGCCTGCGCAGCGGCTTCAGTCAGGAGCGCGGTTCTGACTTCGCCATCTGGAAGTTCCTCCGCGACCACTGCCTTGAGTTCGTTGAGGGTCCGGGATTGCCGGGAGGCATGGGACATCGCACGGGCGACCGCTTCGACCAGTGAGCAGGCCAGGGGACTCCCGTGCGTAACACGGGTAACGAGTTCAACCTCAGAACGCAATCTGGAGTCGTTCAGCGCTCCCATACTGTGCATGAGTCCGATCGGGATGCCCCTGGCCAGAATGTCCGCGCCGACTACTTCATCATCGACGAGCGGCAACTGGAATCCTGCCGCTTCCGATGCTCCGTCGAGTGCGGCTGCAACTTCTGCTGACATCCAGCGGCGGGAATCGGCCCGTGCCAGGTAGCTCATGCGAATGCCGATGTTCTCTACATCCATCGTCCCCTGCCCCGCGGTAAACGATTCGATGATGCAGAGGGCGAACTCGGTCTCATCGGTGATCTCACCCGGGTTGACTGCTTCGCCATCGGGGAAGGTCCGCGGCAGGTAGTCCGTCACCGTTCCGTGGAAATCCTCGATGGTCGTCCGACTCCAGCCCGCAACAGGCATGCCAAATGCGTCGCCAATGGCCATACCGAGAATTGCGCCGAGAAATCGATCCTGAGTTGCGTCGCCAGCCATTGTTACGTCCTTTGGATTCGGGTGCGGGAAGTCGTATTCCGCTATGTTCTTCTTCTGTGACGCATTGGATACGCCGTCAGTTACGAGCATTAGCATTTAGGATTGACAGATATTGAACCGGTCAGTGAGGATGCCGGAGTGTTGAGACTATAGAACAAGGAGGTTCGACCAATGTCCGATCCGATCAAGGCCCGAGGCGTCATTGCATACAAGCCGGGTGAACCTGGTGTCATTGAGGATTTTCTGATCCCGCAGCCCGGCCCAGGCGAAGCACTCGTCCGGATTTTGGCGAGTGGTGTGTGCCATACCGATCTCTCGGCCAAGAACGGGATGTTCGGTACCGACTATTTCCCGTTTCTGCTTGGGCATGAGGGCGCCGGAATCGTTCAGGCGGTTGGCGACGGCGTCGCGAATGTGGCTGAGGGTGACTATGTGATCCTCGCCTGGCGGGCGCCGTGTGATGCCTGTCGCTTTTGTCGGGCTGGGCGACCGCATCTGTGTGCCGCCAGTCTGAACGCGACCCAGAAGATGACAACCATGGACGGTACGGTTCTGACCCCGATCCTCGGAATCGGCACGTTCTGTACGCACACTCTCGTTCACTCGAAGCAGTGCATCAAGGTCGACGAGAACTTGCCACCGGAGCAGATGAGTCTGATCGGTTGCGGCGTCATGACCGGTATTGGTGCGGCGATCTATACGGCCGATGTTCAACCTGGGCAATCAGTCGCGGTGATTGGTTGCGGCGGAGTGGGCGACTCAGTGATTATGGGCGCGAAGCTGGCGGGCGCTACGACGATCATTGCCGTCGATGTCGATCCACGAAAGCTGGAGTGGGCCAAGGGATTTGGCGCGACGCACACAGTCAATCCCAAGGATGGCGATCCGGTTGCGGCGATCAAGGAGATCACAGGCGGATTCGGCGTCAATGCGTCGTTCGAGGCGGTAGGCAAGCCCGAGACGCTCATGACCGCCATCTGGTCGCGCGATCTGGCCGGCACGTGCGTCATCATCGGCGTTGCCGATCGGCAGGCGAAGGTCGAGTTCCCATTTGCCAATTTCTTCGATGTTGGTGGCGCGCTCAAGGTCTCCTGGTACGGCGATTGCCTACCGACCCGCGACTTCCCACTTCTTGCCGACTGGTACAAGCAGGGACGACTGGACCTTGATGGTGTTGTGACGAAGGTCATCACGCTCGAAGAGGCTGAGGAAGCGTTCCATGCGATGGAGCGCGGCGAGACCCTGCGTAGCGTGATTCGTCTTTAACTTGATCCAGCCGTTTATGGCACAGGAGTAATGCGTGGACTTCGATCAGCGACCGGGTTGGCCAGGAGGGCATCGCTGTGCGTTGTGTGTCAGCATTGATGTTGACGGACCGTACGGAGAAGCGAACTACCAACCCGCTTCCAACACGTATGCAATCTCGCAGGCGGAGTACGACCCGTTCGGAGTGCGCCGATTGCTCAACGTTTTGGCGGACGCGGACGTACCGGCCACGTTTTGCTGGGTTGGGCAGGAGGCGCTCGACCGACCGGAACTGGTGGTGCGAGCGCATGAACTCGGTCACGAGATTGCGGCGCACAGCTGGGACCACCGCTACTACAACGGTATGACCACCGACGAACAGCGGATCGATATGGAGCGGACGATCGAAACCCTTCATGCCACGACCGGTGTTCGTCCAACGGGACACAAAACGGCCGGATGGCGCTATACCGACGAAACCCACCGTATCTGTCAGGAACTGGGTCTTACCTGGGCCATGGACATTCCGCGCGGGGATGCTCCGTTTCTGATGGAGCTGGATCCATCGCTTCCGCCGCTGGTGCAACTCCCGCCGTCGTCGCACTGGGACGACTACTCGTTCTTTGTCGACAAGATGACGACACCGCAACTCGCCTACGAGTTCTGGCGGGAGGATCTTGACGTCATCCGGGTCGAGGGTTCTCTGATGAGCCTGACTCTGCATCCATTCGTTTCCGGTCGACCAGGGCCTTCTCGAGCGCTGGTTCGCTTGCTGGACTATGCGATCGATCTCGGTGACGTCTGGATTGCGACCGCCGATCAAATTGCGTCCTGGTGGCGTTCATCCTCAATCTAAACACTGTCGTTTCATGCAATGAGGCATACAAGGAGTACAACGTGCATCGCGATCTGGTTCTCATCAATGGACACGTCATCACAATCGATCCGCTCAATCCGGTAGCGAGCGCAGTTGCGATCCGTTCTGGTCGAATAGTCCACGTTGGCAGTGACGAAGACGCTCGAGCAGCTGGTGGGCCGCGCGCAGAAGTCATCGACCTGCAGGGGCGAACAGCAACCCCGGGGCTGAACGATAACCATGCTCACCCGATGATGGTCGGCTATGCGCTGGCGGACATCGATATTTCCCCTGAGGCGGTCGGGTCAATCGATGGCATCAAAGCGGCTATTCGGGAACGGATCAGCACGCTTGGAACAGGCGACTGGGTCGTCGGTCGTGGTTATGAACAAGATCGCATGACCGATAAACGACAGCCGAATCGGGTCGATCTCGATGACGCATCGCCAAATCATCCGGTCTTCCTGTTCCGGGCGTGCCACCACATCGTGGCGGTTAATTCACTCGCTCTTCAGATCGCGGGAATTACATCCGAGACGCGAGATCCTGAGGGCGGAACGATTGACCGTGATGAGCACGGCGAACCTACAGGAATTCTCCGCGAGTCAGCGATGAATCTGGTCCGTCAGCACATGCCGGCACCAACTGAAGACGGGCTGGTTCGCGCACTGGAGATGGCGGGACAGGCATTCCTTCGCACAGGTGTCACGAGCACGGTCGAAGCGGGGATTCGCAATCCAATGGAGATGGCGGCATATCAGCGCTTGCGCCAGAACGACGCGATGCCGGTGCGCACCTACCTGATGATGATGATTGACGAAACGCTCGATCACATGGCCGCACTTGGGATCAAGACCGGTTTCGGGGACGAGTGGTTGCGGATCGGCCCAGCGAAGATCTTCCTGGATGGCTCAATTGGTGGGCGGACGTCGCGAATGCGATCCCCGTTTGAAGGTGAAGCTGAGAACGTCGGACTCTGGATGGAGCCGCCAGACCAGATGAAAGAGAAAGTCGTCAAAGCGCACTCGCTTGGCTTCCAGGTTGGTGTCCACGCAATCGGCGATGCGGCGATCGACTTAATCCTCGATGCGTACGAGGAGGCACAAACCAGGTTCCCAAGGGCGGACACGCGCCACCGGATTGAGCATTGTTCTATTATCGACCGTGCCACCGTTGATCGGATCAAACGGCTTGGAGCTGTGCCGATTCCGGGGACATCCTTCCTCTACTACTTCACCAGCGCCTACCTGCAGAATCTTGGTGCTGAGCGCCTGCGGTACTCGATTGCAATGCGAACGTTTGCCGAGGAGGGCATCATCGCGGCTGCCAGCACCGACGCTCCGGTAGTGCCTGTTTCGGCAACCGTTGGGCTGGGCATGATGATGAGTCGGGTCGATGTGAACGGAACAGAGATCTGGCCGGAGGAAACGGTAGATCTCGAGAGTGCGATTCGCGCGTACACGCTGAACGGTGCCTATGCATCGTTCGAGGAGAAGATCAAGGGATCACTCGAAGTCGGCAAACTGGGCGATGTTGCCGTGTTCGAGACTGACCTTCGGGATGTTCCAGCCAAGCGAAATGAAGAATGTCCGAGTTGACCTGACGATCTCCGAGGGTCGAGTCGCGTTCGATCGATCGTTGGGATAGCACACGAAGACTCAACTATCTGAACAGGATCACGTATGAAGATTACCTATATCGGACATTCGGCGTTTGCGCTCGAGGCGGACGGGGCGTCGGTTCTTATCGACCCCTTCATCACCGGGAATCCGGTGGCGACGGTATCGCCGGACGAGTTCGCTCCGCAGACCATTTTGATTACGCATGCCCACAATGATCACGTGGGAGACTCGGTATCAATCGCCAAGCGGACTGGAGCAGCGGTGATTGCTACAGCAGAACTGGCAGGTTACCTGGGCAGCCAAGGCGTCGAGAACGCGGTCGGAGCGAATCACGGTGGGACAGTGAAGTTCCAGGGTGGTACCGCCAAGTTCGTCCCGGCTTGGCACACATCGTCGTTCTCGACGCCCGGGGGCGATGTTGCACCGGGCGTTCCAGCCGGATTTGTTGTGCGGTTTGGCGGGCGAACGATGTACTTCGCTGGCGATACCTGCTTGTTTGGTGACATGGCGCTGATTGGAGATGAGGGAATCGATCTTGCGGTTCTGCCGATCGGAGACCATTACACGATGGGGCCAGCCGACGCGCTACGGGCAGTCAGGTTCGTGAATCCGGCGTTCGTCATCCCCTGCCACTACAACACCTTTCCGCCGATTCAACAGGATGGACTGGAGTTCAAGCGCAAGGTAGAGACCGAGACCACTGCCAGATGCTTGTTGCTCAATCCAGGTGAATCAAGTGAGTTTTAGGGCTAGCCGTGGATAGCATCAACGCGGAAGTTGCCCGAACAGCAGTCCAGAAGAAGGCGGTGCTAAAGATCTCGCCCAAGGAAGCACTTGCGTTTTCCTCCGCATTTCTGGTCGAGCGCGGGTACAAATCCGGGCCTGCAGCCAGGCCGAATCACATATTCGTGATGGGCAAGGCTGAGGGCGCTATCCCCCGAGTGACCGGCGAAATAGCGGCCCGAGCTGATGTCGGGAAGGCGGGCACGACGTTGCTGACCGTCGATGGCTTTGGCGAAAAGCTGGGTCCCACGCTCAAGGAACTGATCGCCGCATTGCGAGCAGAAAGCAAGGCCCGCTCCGCACCGAAAGCCTGACCAACGACTTTTTCAACCGATCTGGACATTGGATGCAGCAATGGGTATGATTTCAACATTGTACTTACTATGTGTTAGCTGATTACGGAGAATGCAACATGTCAGATTCGTACCGAGCACCGGCCGGAACCCACATTGGTCATATCCATCTCAAGGTGTCCAACCTCGATCGCGCTGTGGAGTTCTACCAATCCACTATGGGCTTCGATCTCGTCTTCCGATACGGCGATCAAGCCGCGTTCCTCTCGGCTGGCGGTTATCACCATCACATCGGATTGAATACCTGGGACAGCAAGGATGGCGCTGCCCCTGCTCCCGGAACTACCGGCCTGTATCACTTCGCCATCAACTACCCGGAGCGCCGGGATCTTGCGGCCGCCCTTAACCGGATTGTCGAGAGCGGATGGGGCATCGATGGTGCATCAGATCATGGAACGCACGAGGCGATTTACCTGCACGATCCGGACGGCAACGGAATTGAGATCGCCTGGGACCGGGATCGCAGTGAATGGACCCGACCGGATGGTTCGATTGTGATGAAAACCGAGCGTCTCGATCTGCAGGACCTGCTTGGCGAACTGACGTGGAATCAGGCGGCAGTCCCGGTCAGCTGATCGGTATCCTGAACCCGCTGATAAATCGGAACGTCGTTCCCGGCCCTGCCCAGTATTCCGATCAGCGCATCAACGACCCTGGCGTCCCACTGCTTTTCACGCCCGTCATTGAGAATCTCGACCGCCCGGTGGACGGGCATTCCGCTGCGGTAGGGTCGGTCGCTGGTAATCGCGTCGAAGGTGTCGGCAACGGCAAGGATCCTGGCTCCGATTGGGATCGCATCACCCTTCAGGCCGTCGGGGTAGCCGGTACCGTCGATCGATTCGTGATGGCCACGGACGAGCGGCACCCCATCCGGGTACGACGCGAATCGATTGATCACATCCGCGCTGTAGACCGGGTGAAGTTTCATTTGCACCCATTCGTCGTCGGTCAGTTTGCCGGGCTTGAGGATGATTGCAGGGTCTATCGCGATCTTGCCAATGTCATGGACCTGCCCAGCAGACGCGATCAAATCGGCCTCCTCTGACGTCAGCCCCAATTCCCGTGCGATAAGTCGTGCTGTTTGGGCGACCCTGCGAGAATGTCCTGCTGTGTATGGGTCTCGCAACTCGACGATGTCGACCATCGCGGCCAAGGCTTCGTGCACGTTCTCAGTGAGTTGTACGGATTCTCTGACTGCCAGGTGGACGAGGACGGCGGGGATCACCAGAGTCGGGATCAGGAGTGGTGCCGATATGCCGATTTCAGCCGCAGCGAACCCGACCAGAGTTAGCGCCGCATGCGGAATCAGATCCATCGTGACCGTTTTCCGCCATACCCGGATTGTCCTCGTGCCAAGGTGGCGACCGGCGGCCCCGGCGACAAGGAGCGTGTTGCCCAGATGCAAGACGATTGACGCGACCACACCAGCGACGATGTTCAAATTGCCAACCGACCAACTCAATGCGGTGTTGATATCGACCATCGAGACTGCAACGGCCGCGACCGCCGTGTAGAGAGCGGTCTGACCGGTGTTGAACAATGGCTCCGATAGACCTAGTTCATGGTTCGCGGTCATCCGGAGAAGCTGGGCCAAGGCCGACGCGACAAGAATCAGCAGGCATGCTGTTGATGCGGGGAGGGTCAGGAACATCGCGATGTAGACGGCGGTTGAAACGTTGATGTGCGTTTTGTGTGTGAGATGAATTGGGAACCGTTCAGCAAGTGATGCCAGTACGGTCAGGACCAGCACGAGTGCTAACGGCAGTGACTCGCCTGAACCAGGTATTAGTTGCCAGGCGCCCAGGGATGCGAGCGGTCCTAGAACTGCGATGGCCAGGACATACCGGGTCAAACGATCCGGAAGCTCGCCAAAGTCATTTCGCCTGGACAGCCAATTGCTCATGTCCCTACTTTCGGCCGACTGGACGCCCTCGCGCAATCACCGGTTGGTGCCAAAAACAACGCCGGAGTCCTTTTCGGGACCCCGGCGAATTGATTCATATCGGGCCAAGTGCACTACTTGGTGCGAAGCGTCACCCAGCTATTGGACGAGCCATCAACGCTCGATCCAAACAGAATGTCCGTGAGTGAGCTATTCAGGGTCCGTGGTGCGAACGTGACCGTCACGGGAAGAGTGGTCTTTGATGGCGCATAAACCCGAACCTGGATCTGGGTGTGCGTTTTGGTCTTCTTGAGCTCGGCTGACTGGATGAATTTGATGTCATATCCACGCAGGAATCCGAGATCCATCAGAATAACGGCGCCCTTGGAGCCCTTGGGAATCATGATTTCCATCTTGATCGGTCCTGTTGCCTGCAGGAGCATCTCGGGCGTGCTGCCGACGAACACATCAGCCAGTTGACCATCGACCATGATGACCGGGTCGACCTTGCACCACCCTCGGGCGGCATCGGCTTGTGGACTTGATATCGAAATTGACAACACCAGGATTGCCAGAATGGTAAGGAGGTTTCGTGAAAATCGTTTCATGTGATGTACCCGGCCTACAAACTACGTGAGCGCGTACCCCAATGACGGCTCAGTGGACTGATAGTGCCAGTTGATAACCAATCGGGCCATGACCATCGGGTGGTCTTGTGATTCGGTACTTTCGATGGCGAAGGGTACGGCGGGCCGACCAATCTTTATGACGCTTGAGATTGATCCATACGAAGAGCGATAACGTAACCCTCTTTTCGAACAAACAAAAAACGAGCCGGAGCAATTGCCCCGGCTCGTAATTTGTCTGAAGAGTTAGCGCTTGATCGTTCTCGTTGCAGGTCGCATTCGAAGGCCAAGTCCGGCCGTCATGATGGCGAGCAGGATCAGGGCAATCATCGCACCCGGTCCGCCGCTCGAATAGGCGGAACCGACACCGCTGTCAGGCAGGTCTTCCCCTTCGTCAATCACTACTCCTGCAACCGTTTCCTGCTTCTCCGGAGTCGCGGTCGCTTCGTCGACCGGGTCGGATTCAGTTGGTACTGGTGTTTCCTCAACACCACCGACGGTTGATTCCCGCGTCGGAGTGTTGGTTGGGTCCTCGGCCGTCGGTTCTGGTGTTTCCGTTTCGTCGACGATGATCGGCGTGTTCGACGGAGCAGCGGTTGCCGTGTTGACAGGTGTCTCGGTTACGGTTTCCAGGGTCGCTGTTGCCGTGCTCACCGGGGTCTCTGTAACGATTTCCAATGTTGCGGTTGCAGTACTGACGGGTGTTTCAGTAGCGACCTCGAGCGTTGAGGTTGCCGTACTCACCGGGGTTTCTGTAACAGTTTCCAGTGTTGCGGTTGCAGTACTGACGGGTGTTTCAGTCACAACCTCAAGCGTTGAGGTTGCGGTACTCGCCGGGGTCTCTGTAACGGTTTCCAGTGTTGCGGTGGCGGTCTCGGTTGGGATTTCCGTCGTCGCGGTTGCCGTGGCGGTCTCGGTTGGGACCTCGACAGTCCCGGTCGCTGTGCTGGTGGCCGTCTCTGTTGGAATCTCTGTCGTAGCAGTTGCCGTGCTGGTGGCGGTCTCGGTCGGAATTTCGGTCGTCGCCGTGCTCGTGGCGGTTTCAGTTGGGATCTCGGCAGTTGCCGTGGCCGTACTGGTCGCCGTCACTGTCGGCACCTCTATTGTGCCAGTAGCCGTGCTTGTTGCGGTTTCTGTGTTTGTCGGAGTGTCAGTAGGTGTATTTGTTGCGGTATTGGTTGGTGTGCTTGTGTTGGTGGGGGTATTGGTTGGCGTGTTGGTCGGAGTGCTCGTGTTTGTCGGGGTATTGGTTGGCGTGTTGGTCGGAGTTGCAGTGGAGCACTTGTATCCGCCGTTGAACCAATCAAGCTTGGCATCGCCATAGTAGTTGTCTGGAGGGCCAACTATCGGGAGAGGATTGCCCTTGACCAGGTCAATCTGGAAGTAGCACGGAGGAACGGTCACGGCCAGTTCAACTGATCCGTAGCAGTTCGATCCGATTACCAGAGTGGCTGTATCCGAGTCGAAGAGATATTGCGTTTCATTAGCGTCATAGACGGGGGATTGCGTCTGGTAGGACGCCAATGAAAGTACCTGGCTGGCACCTGGCTGACCATAGCCCGTGACAATGACAGCGAAGATACCTTCCGCAGCATTGCTAAGATCTGGCTGCCATGTGAAGGAGATCTTGTTCGGGCCGTTGCAGACGGTTGCCGTCGCCGTGGCTGTTGGTGGCTTGGGTGTCTTGGTAGGAGTCACTGGAGTATTGGTGTAGGTGGCTGTGCTTGTAGGAGGTTCTGGCGTGTTTGTTGGTGTATTTGTTGATGTGCTGGTTGGAGGCACAGCCGTATTGGTTGCCGTAGGTGGAGTTGTATTGGCGCAGAAGGCAACGAAGCTCAGGCCGTGTGCAAACGGGCCAGTCGGATCCGTGAATGTCGTTTGGCCGCCACCAGCATGGATAGCCAAGTAGTCGTAGGCTCCGCCGACCACTATAAAGCCGGTGATTTCTCCGCCGTCCTTAGTGCTGGTTACCTCGATTGTGAACGAACCCACTGTGATCTGTTGGCCGACGATGTAGTTGCCGGCGGCTGAGGTCTGAATCCGGCCGAGGTAGATTCCTGGCAGGCAGACTTCGCCGTCTCCCAGGCCATTTAGCGCAGATTTAAGTCGAACCGAATCCAGTGGTGCGGCATTCTCGGCGTCAGGCACACTTGCTCGTCCGGCCTGAGAGGCGAACGTGAGCGGATGTGCTCGTGCCGAGAACCAGGAGCAACATGACCAATGCTGCCAGTATTCGAAATCGATTCGCTTTGTGCTGTCTTTTCATGATTTGGGGCGCCCTCAAACGAAATGCACATCGAAGTGTCAACGCGATCTGGTACTTACTACCTAGCCCTCAGACAGTACTGCGTCTGGAGCGCAGAAAATCGGGATGGGACGTAGTTCCCAGTGCGATCTTTGGCAAACAGGACCATGTTCCTATGACTACAAATATAGAATTACTTAGAGTTTATGGCAATATGTCCGTACAGCCTGTTTTTTCACAGTACGTCAGTACGTCTGGCGACTCGACCAAACCGGGACCGCCCCTACCCGATCGGGCTACGTCCCAACGGGACTTTATGATCGCTTTTGGCCGATGAGTTTGGATAATCGGGTGCGGGTTGATTTAGCATGGACTTCGCAAATGCGAGAGGTCGAACTGATTCTCCCGCCCCAGTAGCTCAGGGGATAGAGCACCCGCCTTCTAAGCGGTAGGTCGCAGGTTCGAATCCTGCCTGGGGTACCAATTCTTGTGCGAACGAATCATCACGCTTCGATTCACCGTCGAATGGTCGGGTCAGTCACTCGTGGATGGCTTGCGGGTCGTGGTGAAACACCAGCCGTGCACCTGTTTCGGCTGCCAGTGCCATCAGGTTGTCCATGGTCCGGAATGATTCAGGTCGGTTGAAGTTCCAGCTGGCGCATCGTCGCTCAATGAAGTCAACCGGGCTATATCCTGCGTCGCCGACCAGAATCAGCGACGTTTTGCCAGTCCGTCTCAGCGATAGCACCTGATGGCCTGGTGAATGACCGGGTGCCGGGTGGATCACCACGGATCCATCACCGAACACATCGTGGACTCCGGTGAGCTGAGTGACCGCCTCGTTCTCGATGTTCCGGTAACCCGCCGGGAAGTATGGTCGGGTCACATTAGGACGAGTCGCGTGCTCGAATTCCCGCTGGGCAATCAGAAACTCGGCACCCTCGAATTGGCAGATGTTACCGCCGTGATCGATGTGCAGGTGAGAAAGGCCGACCAGGAGCTGATCAGGCCGTTCGACTGCCCAGTTCGTTGAGCCACGACCAGACTGGATTCAGGATCAGCTTCTGATCGCCACCAAGCGCGAGCAGGATTGTCCCTGTAGCTCCGCCTCGGGCAACCCGGTGTCCCAAAGCAGCCAACCGGAAGGATGCTCGATCAGGTAGCAGCGAACTGGCCAGGTCGCGGTGACCGAGACCGGTTGCCCGGTCTCGGTCACGAACGCGTTGTTTACGGCCTCAATACGCCCCTGCTCCAGGACGTGCAGTTTCATTTCAGAATGGGTGGATTACCCGAGATTTCCGAGTTCTTCGAGATAGACGATCGCGGTCTCGATTCCACGTTCGAACATTTCAATTCGATAGTGCTCGTTGGCGGCGTGGAGACCATCTGAATCGAGTCCGTACCCCATCATCACGATCGGAACCTTCATCAGGTCGTAGATGTCTGCGACCACCGGGATACTGCCGCCACCGCGGGTGAAGACCGGCTCGTGGCCCCAACCCTTCCGATATGCAGCAGCAGCGGCCTTCATCTCTGGCAGGTCGAATGAGATCAGCGCCGGTTGACCAACGGTGATCAGTTCCACACGCACGTTGACCGTGGGAGGTGCGATGGACTCGATGAATGCCTTGATTTGCTCGAAGATCTTGTTGGGATCCTGATTGCCAACGAGGCGCGAACTGATTTTGGCTCCGGCCTTTGATGGAATGATCGTTTTCGGACCTGGCCCAGAGTAGCCACCCCAGATTCCGTTGATATCCAATGTGGGACGAGCAGAGACCCGCTCCTTGATCGTGAAGTTCTTGTCGCCCCAGACGGCCGGAACGCCGGTCGCCTCGATGAATTGCTTATCGGAGAGGGCCGTCTTCTCGATCATTTCCCGCTCGGCTGTTGTCAGGGGGACTACGTCATCGTAGAAGCCGGGGACGGCAACCGTGTTGTCGTCGTTGTAGAGCTGGGCCAGGATTTCCACCAAAGCGTTGGCCGGATTGTGGGCTGCTCCACCGAAGAAGCCGCTGTGCAGGTCGTCTCGCGGACCATCGACGTGGACCTCGAGGTAGGTCATGCCGCGCAGACTGTGGGTAACGGCTGGTTCCTCGATTGTCCGCATTGAGGAATCGCTGATGACGCAGACGTCGCACGCGAGTAGATCCAGGTGGTCCTTGATGAACGGAGTCAGGTTCGGCGAGGAGACTTCCTCTTCGCCTTCGATGAGGAACTTGACGTTGACTGGCGCGGCACCGGCGGTCTTCAGATAGCCCTCAAGTGCCTTGACATGGATGAAGAGTTGCCCTTTGTCGTCGGTGGCACCACGGGCGATGATCTTGCCGTCCACGATGACGGGATCGAATGGCTCAGTGTCCCAACCGTCCTCTTCCTTGTTGGCCGGAACGACGTCGTAGTGACCATAGACAAGCACGGTTGGCTTGTCCGGACCGGCACCGAGCCATTCGCCGTAGACAACCGGGTGGCCGGCGGTCTCCATCACTTCAGCCTTGAGTCCGAGTCCTGCCATGTGGGCCTGGAGCCATTCCGCCATCGCGCGGACGTCTCCGGCGTGGGCCGGATCTCCACTCAGGCTGGGGATTCTGAGCATCTCCAGCAACTGACTCACATAGGTCTCGCCGTTGGCTCGCGTATAGGCTCGAGCCGCGTCACTTGTTCCGGACATGATTTCTTCCTCTCTTCTGGCGGGCAACAAACTGCTGAAAACAAGGAAGGCGCCTCGTTCGAGACGCCTTCAGATTCAAATGCGGACTAGAAGGAGACTGGATAGCCTGGGCCGAGCGGGATTCCGAGCAGGAACCAGATCACGAACAGCAGGATCCAGACGATACCCATGATTGCTGCGTAGGGAATCATCAGCGAGACGATCGTTCCCACACCGGCACTCTTGTTGTACCGCTGGGCGATCGTGACGATGAACGGGAAGTAGACCATCAACGGGGTCAGCGTGTTGACTGGCGAGTCACCAACTCGGTAGGCGGCCAGCAGTGTCTGTGGGGCCACATCGAGCCGGATGAAGATCGGAATGAAGACCGGTGCGAAGATGGCCCACTTCGGAACGATGCCAGGGATGATCAGGTCAAGCAGGAAGATGACCAGGATGAAACCGATCAGTAACGGCAGCGCTGAGAGTCCCGATTCGCTCGAGCAGGTCGGCGAGCGCGACGGCGGCCACTCGCGGCATGTTGGTGTAATTGAAGTAGGCGATGAACTGGGCAATCATCAGGAGCATGAAGACCAGGCCACCGAGCGTGTTGAACGTCTTGGTTATGGCGGCGATGACATCATTGGCACTCTTGAAGGTGCCGGATCCGAAACCGAAGGCCGCACCGGAAACCAGGAAGAATAGCTGCGATGATGAACAGGAGGCTGGTCATGAACGGGGTATTGCCGATGATGTCGCCGGTACCTGGCTCGCGAAGTGGTGCACCAGAGGGTGCTGTGGCCAGCGTGACGACGGCGAGGACTGCGAGGAATCCGTAGAGCGCCCACTTCAGGCCACGGGCTTCTGCCTCAGGTGTCAGCTTGCTCTTGGTGGGATCCTCGGCACCGTCTGGAATGTTGAGCATGGATCGATCCCAGGGACCCAACCGCGGCTCAATCATCTTCTCGGTCACGACGGTCGCGACGATACACATCAGGATCATCGAGACGACGCCGAAGTAGTAGTTATTGACGATCGTGAGTGCTTCACCACCAGCCAGGACAATCGACTCGTTCGCGATCTCCGTGATCATGGCATCGGTGGGCTGCGGAATGATGTTGACGGCAAAGGTCGCGGCCACGCCGGCGAACCCGGCTGCCATGCCGGCGATTGGATGACGCCCAAGCGTGAGGAATGCCACGGCCGCGAGCGGAATCAGGATCAGGTAACCGGCATCCGATGCGACACTGGAGAGCGCGCCAACCAGAACGATCAGGAATGTGATCATAGATTTCGGAGCTGAGGCAACGAGCTTGCGAATCAGGGCGTCCATAAGCCCTGCACCTTCGGCCGCACCGGCACCCATCATGGCGATGAACGTCACCGCGATGACGCTGAAACCAGCGAAGTTGGAGACGAAGGTCGTAAAGATGAACCGGATGCCGTCAATGGAAATCATTCCATTGATACTGATTTCGACTTCACGTATCTCAAAATCGGGATCTTCGTAGCCGGGTGAACCGTAGACCGGCTGGGTCGTGTCCTCGTAGAAGTTCTCAGTAACGCTGGTTCCCACTGGTTCGGCGATAAACTCAGTTACCGAGACTCCTGCCCAATCGAGGATCGACGAGAGGACGATGATCAGTCCGATCAGGTAGAGGAACATCATCACCGGATGAGGAACCTTGTTGCCGAGGCGCTCGATGCCGTCCAGCATTCGTTCCGAGAACGAATTGCCAGTTGCTTCTGCTGCTGCCGATTCACTCATTCTGCGCCTCCATCCCCAAATGTCGCCGTCGAGAACTGGTTGGTATTAGCTGTTGATGCAGTATGCGGCACGATGGTTGACCCCAACCAGAGGATCAACTTTTCGCCCAAAGTTCGGCGATGCGTACGCACACTTCGGTCGCCTTGCCCATGTCCTGAACACTGACCCACTCGAGCGGGCCGTGAATGTCCTGCATTCCGGTGAACAGATTCGGACTTGGAACGCCCAGTTCGGTCAGCCGTGATCCGTCGGTACCGCCGCGGGTGGGCGTGGCAAATGGTTCGATGCCGACCTGGCGGCAGGCCTCGTTGGCCAGCTCTACCGGGCTCATGTCGTTTTCGAGCCAATAGCGCATGTTTCGGTACTGCGGGTGTGATCTCGCAGGTGATGTGCGCTCGTGGTTCGCCTGCCAGTACCGCGTCACAGACTTTTTGCAGGATTTCCCCGTGCTCCTTGAGAATGTCCTCCTCAAAGTCGCGAAGGATGAAGTGAATCTCGGCGACAGCAGAGCCGCCAGTCAGCTGATAGGCATGGATGAACCCCTGGCGACCGTCGGTCGTCTCCGGTGTTCGAGTCACATGGGGAAGCGTGTCGATGATCTTGGCGGCAAGGTGCAATGCATTGACCATCACGTCCTTGGCCTGCCCGGGGTGGATCGAAACCCCCTGAATCTTGACTGTGGCCTTGTCCGCGGAGAAGGTTTCGTAGACGACTTCGCCCAGTTCAGCACCGTCGAGCGTATACGCGATGTCCGATTCCAGGTCTGCCGGAAGGTTGGGGTGAACCCCGCGTCCGATCTCTTCGTCAGGGGTAAAGCAGATCCGAATTGGACCGTGTTGAATGGCGGGATTGGCGAGCAAGTGCTTTGCCATCGCCATGACGATCGCGACACCCGCCTTGTCGTCCGCTCCGAGCAAGGTCGTTCCGCTGGCGGTAATGATCGTGTCGCCAACTTTCGAGGCCAGGTACGGGGACAGCGACGGTGTGAGCACAATTTCGGGATCGTCCGGGAACCGGATGTCAGATCCATCGTATGAATGGTGAACCCTTGGTTTGACACCCAGGCCGTTGAACCCGGGGGCCGTATCTACGTGGGCAAGGAACGCGATTGTTTTGGTCGCAGCGCTGGACGTGGCGGGAATTGTGGCCAGAAGCGCACCGTAGTCCGTTAGCGCGATATCACTGGCACCAATCTCCTTGAGCTCGGCTGCCAGGAGATTCTGCATGTCGAACTGCGATTTGGTGCTTGGCGATGTTGGCGAGGACTCGTCCGAGGGGGAGTCGATCTGCACATAGCGAACTAGACGATCTTCCAATTCAGCGTCAAACAATGTGGCCATTTGCAAACTCCTCGAGTGGTTCATTACTGCGGTGGAGCAGATGGGGTGATTCAGGACCGTTCAACGATCGGCAATGTCTTCAAACAGGGAGGCATCGACGACGAAACTGCGACACTTGCCAGAATCAAATTGCTGCACACACTACACCGCGATTGTACATTCCTTTGCAGGTGCGGTTGTGAATAATGATCGCTTCGGTGAATGCCTGTTCACGGGGCAGAAGGCATCAGAATTCAATCGAAGTGCGGTCAATCGTTTCACCGGGTCAATGAAAAAGGTCCTAATCCTATTGATTACTGCCAGGCAAATCGGGTTGATGCGACTCAAGAATCTGGGTATCAGCGAACGACCGTTCCAGACGATCGGAGAGGCTGTGCTCTGGCATGGGGCGATGCAGGCGCAGGATTTTCCCGGCTCGCTCTGGTCACTGGCACTTCGGACCGCGGGAATGCCGACCCAAGCACAGGTTCGGGAATCGATTGTGGCTGAGCGAATCGTGCGGACGTGGCCAATGCGCGGGACATTGCACCTCATTCATGGATCGGCGGCGCCATGGATCCTTCCGATGCTCACTCCGCGGCTGGAGACGGCAAACCGGACGAGATTCGCATCACTGGGATTTACTCAGGACGTCCTGGAACGAATCCGGGATGTACTGACGAGCGCTTTGGCAGACGGCGAAACCCGGAATCGAGCTGAAATCTACGCGTTGATTGAGTCAACTGGCATATCGAGCGGTGATCAGCGGGGTTACGTTCTGATCAGCTACTTCGCCCGCGCAGGTTTGATCTGCTTCGGATCTGACCTTGATGGTCAGCCAGGGTATACGCTTCTGAATTCTTGGATCTCGGGCATTGAACCGGAAAGCCCTGCTGACCCAATGGCGCACTTTGCCGCGACGTACATTCGGAGTCATGGCCCGGTGACCGCTGCCGATTTCGCCCGGTGGACCGGCGTCGCCTTGGGAACCGCACGCAAGGCATTCGGGGCAATTCGAGAGCATTGCCAAGTCGAACAATTTGATGGTGTCGACTACTGGCGATCGGGTGCTGATACGGATGTGTTTGAATCGAGCGAGCCAGAGCTATTCCTGCTGCCAGGGTTCGACGAGTTTGTCCTCGGGTACAAGGATCGATCGCTTTTCATACCTGATCCATTCCTGAACCACATTGTTCCGGGTGGTAACGGCGTATTCCGGCCCACCATCGTTTGGGACGGGCAGGTTGTTGGCACCTGGTCAAAGGCAACGTCCAAGCAGGGTGTTGCCGTTATCGCCGACTGGTGGAGCCCCACCTCCAGACAGCAACGGGACAAATTCGTCATGAAGTCGGACGAATATGCCCGATTCCTGGCGTTGCCATTGATTTAGTACAGCGACATACACAGGTTGGTCTGCTAGGATTGCGCGCCGACCAGCATTTCAGTCGCTAAGCGGGCTACGTATGGCAAATGAGATTTCGTTGGGCCCAGATGCATTGACAGTCACGTTCACCAGGCAAACCGCCTGGGCCGCGATCATGCAAAATCTGATTGTCCCCTACAGCTCAATTGCGGACGTCCGGGTTGGTCCCGCCGAGCGGATTCCATTCTGGGCCCGACGAGTTGGATTCTCGAATCCAATCAACGGCGCTCGTGGGGGACGATTCTGGACCGGTGGCAAGAAGATCGCCGCAAGTTATGGGGATCCTTCGCTGGTCCTTACCATTGACCTGAACGATGCCCCTGAGCGGCCCGGCGGATTTGATTCCGTACGGATCCAGACTGATCGGCCCGACGAAATTGCACGACAAATCAGGGCCTTGCTCCACGAGAGCTCGCCCTAACGAAATCTGCCGATTAGGCACAACCCATCAACAATATGTGAAATTGGCATTGCATGGATGCATAATGCCGCTGGCATCGAGAGGGACATAGGAGATCGCCATGGTAGGTTCAACTGCAGTTACACAGTTCGACAATCAGCTCGCCGTCAAACGCACACCAAACAAAGTCGGTCGACCAAGGGCCTTTCAGGACGACGATGTATATCGCGTCATGATGAGTGTCATTTCTGAGGTTGGGTATGCCCGGCTTACGTTTGCACTGATTGCAGTACAGATCAAGTGCACAACGTCGGCACTCATCCGCAGATTTGGCGACAAGAAATCGCTGGTTCAGGGATTCATTCTCTGGATAACCCAGCAGCAGGAAGAACTGTTCAGGCAGTACGACAACCTGGAGCTTTCGCCACTCAACGTACTGCGTTCCCGGTTTTACCTGCCAATCCCAAATCAGCCGGACGACGAGCGACGCGACATTGCCAACGCGGAACTCTATCTGGCTTTTTTCATTGAAGCACGGAGCGAACCGGCCTATCGCCCACAGCTCGCAAAACTGATGCGCGAATTTGAAGAACTCGCCGTGGAGACCACCAAGGCGGCGGTCAAAGCAGGCGAAATCAAGCCGTGTAACGAAGCCGAACTGGCACACACGTTGATCGTTGCGATGATTGGCGCCCAGAGCACGTGGCTCGACCACCAGCAGGGTCCCATGATCAGCGAAATGGATCGGGTCTGGAACTCGATCATGGCCCCATATCTGGCCTGACTCTGAACCTTAAGCGTCGGTGGCCAAACCGGTTTCCGGAACTGCCGGCGCTTTTATTGCCCGGGCGCCATATGCCGCAGCCGCCAGGGCTGCGAGACCTCCAATCAGCAGGGCCCAACGCGCTCCAATGTGCTCGCCTACCGCTCCCATTATCGGTCCACCGATAGGGGTTGTACCCAGGAAGGCAACCGTCCAGAGCGCCATTACCCGTCCGCGCATCGTCGGATCGGTATTCAGTTGTAATGTGGTGTTACCCAACGTCGTAAAGCTGATCGAGAAGAAGCCGACCACCAGCAGGAGCCCGACCGCGGTTACCAGCGACGGTGCCAATGCAGTGGCAAGAACGCTTACCCCGAATAGCGCAGCCGCGAAGATGATCGACCGGTGAGTTTGGGTAGTCCGTCCGGCGACGTAGAGGCCCCCAACTACCGCACCTAACCCCATTGCGGCAGTCATCGCCGCATAGCTGCCGGGGCCACCATCGAACGTGAACTCTGAGAAAAGCGGGAGCGTTACGCCGAATTCGTAGGTGAACGTTCCGATGATTGCCATCATGATCAGAGTGGTGCGCACGGGGGGATTTCCCCAGGCATATGCCAACCCAGCGCGCAGCTGGCCACTGGCACGAGAAACGGTCACTCCGGCAATCATCTCGTCGCTACGCATCAGCGTCATCACCACGATTATTGCGAAGTACGAGAGTCCATTTACGATGAAACACGACGCCAGGCCGATAGTGGCAGCCATCACTCCAGCCAGCACGGGGCCGATGACCCGGGCGAGATTCATTTCCGTTGAGTTCAGTGAAACAGCGTTCCGAATCTGTTCCGGCCCAACTAACTCAAGAAGGAACGACTGGCGGGTCGGGTTATCGACGACGGCAACGAACCCGAGGCAGACGGCCAGTACAAAAACCATCCACATCTCGACGTCGCCGGTCCAGACCAGGATACCGAGGGTCAAGGAGATCAAACCCGCTGTCGAATGCGTGATATAGAGAAGAGAACGCTTGGAGTAACGATCGGCAATTACGCCACCCATTGCGCCAAAGGCAAGGACGGGGAGTGACTGCAATGCGGTCAAGAGTCCCAGTTGGGTACCGGAGCCGGTCAACTGCAATACCAGCAGGCCCTGGGCGACGGTTTGCATCCAGGTGCCGGAGATCGAAACCCCCTGCCCTATGAAGTAGAGCCGATAGTTGCGGATCTTGAGTGATGCAAAGGTGCGCGCGCGGTATGCCGAGAACCAACCGAACATCAATTGTCCCTGTTCGTGTGATCACAATCACACTGTTGGGGGGAATTGACGGTTCGTTGCATGAAATGATTCGGTCCCGCGAAGATCAGTACTGATCTTCGGGATTGTCGCCGGTCCCTTGTCGATCGTCTACGTCGTGCGGCGTGCTAGACAGTAATGTCAACTACCCGCTCACAAATTACTCAACTCGCCACTGTCCGCAGGCGTATCCCTGCCCCCGACAGGACACGCTACGAGCGGTCATAATTCATCGCGTTATTGCCAACGATGATCAACTCGTAAAGGACATCTTGCGTGCGTGCCCTATTGAGCGTTTATGACAAGTCGGAACTCGAGGTTTTTGCACGAGGACTTGTCGAGATTGGGGCCGAAATCATTTCGACCGGTGGAACCCTCACGTTTCTCCGCAATCACGACATTCCGGCAAAATCAGTTTCCGAGGTTACCGGGTTTCCAGAGATCCTCGATGGACGGGTGAAGACGCTTCACCCCGCTATTCACGGTGGACTGCTCGCCAGGACGGATTTACCCGAACACCTCGCCCAGCTTGCCGAACACGGCATTACCGCCATCGACGTTGTCGCGGTAAACCTGTATCCCTTTGAGGCAACCGTGGCGCAGCCGGATTGTGCATTCATTGATGCCCTCGAGCAGATCGACATCGGTGGGCCAGCGATGATCCGAGCGGCCGCCAAAAATCACCCGAGTATCTCGATAGTGACTGATCCAGGTGACTACGCGAGTACCTTGGCCCGCCTTCGGGACGGCACAGATTCAGCGAGTTATCGTCGCGATTTGGCGGCGAAGGCATTCCAACACGTCTCGACATACGATGCATTGGTTGCCGAATACTTGCGCGGCGATGCCATTCGGTTTCCCACTGAGCTGACGATCCCGGCACGGTTGGTCCAAACGCTGCGCTATGGCGAGAACCCGCACCAACAGGCAGCCGCGTATGTAGTCCCCTCTTCCACGAATCCGGTGACTGGCGTCCTTGGGGGAACCCAACTGCAGGGCAAGGAGCTTTCGTACAACAACATTCTTGACGCGAATGCAGCGTTTTCGGCGGTGGCAGGGCTGGGTGAGATTGCGTGCTGCGTTGTGAAACACACGATCCCGTGTGGCCTGGCCGTAAGCGAAACGCTGGTGTCGGCATATCGCAATGCCTTTGCCGGCGATCCGGTCTCCGCTTTTGGTGGGATCGTCGCGCTGAACCGACCAGTCGATCTGGAAACTGCCGAGGCGATGTCCGACGTCTTCTACGAGGTGGTTATTGCACCTGCATTCAGCCCGGAAGCACTCGCCTTGTTCGGCAAGAAGAAAAATCTGCGGCTGCTGCAGCTTGAACAAGCGGCGTGGCAATCGAAGGTGCGCACCGATATTCGATCAATCGTAGGCGGATTGCTGATTCAGGATGGCGATTCCGCAGCTGACACGGACAGTGAATGGACTATTGCAACAACGACGGACGTTCCGGCGAGCCGTCGACCGGACCTGGCGCTTGCCTGGCATGTTTCCCGGTTCGCGAAGTCGAACGCGATTGTGCTGGTCAAGGATGGTGCAGTTGTCGGCGTCGGACCTGGTCAACCGAACCGGGTTGACAGCGTGCGGATAGCCGTCGAACGAGCGGGCGAACGGGCGGCGGGTTCTGTGCTTGCAAGCGACGCATTTTTCCCGTTTGCCGACGGTGTTGTTACGGCAATCGAGGCTGGAATAAGCGCGATCATTCAACCGGGCGGATCGATGCGTGATGAGGAGACCGTTGCCGCGTGCAACAACAACGGCATCCCAATGATCTTTACGGGGCGGCGGCACTTTCTCCATTGAGAGTTGCACGTTCCGAGGCGTCGATTCGAGTAATCCAAGCGGCGGGGTTGCGAAGCTCTTCGAGCGTCGGCAGCGATTCCGGTCCGGACCATACTGCGAGCGCCATGTCGTGTCCTCGCTCGGCCACGATTGCGTTAATGAATTCTTCGCCCAATCGGTACTGTTCCAATTTGACGTCGAGCCCGGTCATCCTGGCCAGCAGCTGCTCTCCCCAGCTCTTGTTTCGTTGTCGGTGCTCGAACTTGCGGGCTATTCGGGCGTAATTCGGCATGAGATCTTTGCCGACCGCATTCATTACGTGGTTGGAATAGCCTTCGATGATGCACATCAGGGCCTGGATCCGACTGAAGACTGAGCGCTGGTCAGGAGTCATCAGGGACTCAATCCACGACTGATTGTCGCGCTGGCCTTCCCTGACTCGCCCGACCATGACTTTCATCGCGCGCATTCCAGACTTGAGCTCGCTGATGTCTGACTTCAGAAAAACGAAATACTCGTCCAGGAGCGACTGGAAATAAGGCTTCACCCAGGGAAAGCCTTCGAACTGAAACACATGCGTCATCTCGTGGAGTGCCAGCCAAAGTCGAAACTCGTCCTTGGGAATGCCGAGGAGTGTTTCTGTCGCGGCAATGTTCGGTTGCACAAAGTAGAGCTTGCCGGGTCCTTCGGATTCGCCGCCCAACAGCGCTAGGTCGTACTGACCGAGCACCCGGCGAGCAAGGTATCCCAGAAGCATTCCGAGCTCCGCACTGACCACCTGTCGATTGGCACTGCCGAGCAACCCGCCGATCACCGACTTTTCAGGCGCTGACCCAACCAGCAAGTCATTCAATGGTGTAAGCAGATTCCTGAACGCGGTGACGTTGGCATTGATCCAGTCAACCCGATCGAAGGCATAGGTCCGTTCAACCGGACTCGGTATCGTCACGCCCATATAGGAGGAGACCAACGGCAGGCACTGTTCAACGAGGGCGCGATATTCCCTATCAAGGGCGTCGCGTTGCGCGATGGAGAGTGCATCGGCGCGGTTCATTGTGGTCGCTATTTGGGTGGCTCGGTCCCAATCGGCAACTGAAGTTGGCTCACGTCGGTCAGAATCAGGATCCGCATTCAGATTACGGACGCGCACCGTCGCAACCGCACCGATTGCCACACCGGCCAGCAGTCCCATACCGAGCATTTTTCGGGAGACAAGACTTTGAGACTGGATCGGTGGTTTGTCGGGCATGGATCACCTGAGTTCGCGAAGTGTGGGGTACGGTGCGGCTCAGATTTGCCGCGCACAGCCTCAAGTCTATCCGACGGGAGACCAAACGGTCGTAGTAGTTGCGCCATAGCGCGTTGCCAAACAGCACGTGTACCGATAGGATATTGGGTGCCCTGAGAGGCCGATTGCAGGGAGCTGGCTGGGGACGGCTGTTGCAGTGGTGAGATGGGCATTTGAAGTCGTTCCAGACTTCATGGGGCAGGCATGAGCTGGTTGGCCATGCCGTTTGGGTTGGTATTGGGCGACCATGAGGGGGGCCAATATTAGATGAACGCAATTCCAGGACGTTCGCGTTTTTCAGCTGCAGTTGCGGCAGCGGGCATCAGTTCGTTGCTGATTATGGGGAACATTGCCATCGCGCAGGATGCAACTCCAGTTAGCGATCCGCCGGTGTTTGCTCCACCTCCCGGATGTGAGGTATACGTGGATGGGCTGTACAACCCACGTTATATCGCGTTTGACGACGACGACAACCTGTTTATTTCTGAAGCGGGCGACGCTGGCGACGAGCCGCAGTATGCGCCGGCTGGAGAGGGTACTCCTGAGTCTACCGAAGCACTTTCGATGTTCGGCAACACCGGTCAAGTGACCCTTGTCACAGCCGATGGCTCACGTTCGGTTCTGACCGGGGAGTTGCCATCGTATTCGTTCGGAACTGAAGTCGTTGGCCCGGCGGGAATCGATGTCGCGGATGGCATTGTCTATCTCGCCATCGGTGGACCTGGCCCAGGGACGGCAATCATCCCGCCTGCGCAATATCGGGACACGGTTATTGCGATCGACACAGCTACCGGAGAAATCACCCAGCTTGCTGACATCGGCGAGTACGAGCGGACAATGAATCCGGATCCGAACGCTGTGGACTCCAACCTGTACGGTCTGGCAGTTGGCAATGACGGGTTGATCTATGTCGCGGACGCGGGTGGAAACACTGTGTACACCGTTGATCCGCAACAGGGCGAACTGACTGCGTTGGCGGTCATTCCAGGCGTGCCGATGGAGGGCTTCGAGAATCCGTCCCGCGGTGGAGCCCAGGAGATTGATCCGGTGCCGACCGGATTGACGGCTGCTCCTGGTGGTGGCGTTTATGTTGGGCAGCTTACTGGCGGTCCGTTCCCTCCTGGTGCTGCGAGCATCAACAAGGTGGACGCATCAGGGAACATTTCAACCACGGCGACTGGAATGACGATGATCACCGCGGTCGAAATCGCTCCGAATGGCCAGATCTACGCGGTGCAGATTTCCGAGAACTTCCTCGAGACCCCGCCGGCCGCTGGTTCAATTGTCAAGATCGGTGCGTACAATCAGCCGTTCCCTGTAATCGGCGGACTGCCAATTCCGAACGATATCGCATTCGACTCGGCCGGCAATCTCTATGTTGTGATCATGACCACTGCCCCTGCGGGAACTCCCCCAAGCGGGATGGTGCTGAAGTGCGACCTTGCTGCGGCTGAGGGAGGTACACCGGAGGAAGCGACTCCGACTGCCCTGAATCTGGATATGAAGGACATCGCCTTCTCCCCAAAAGTCTCTCGGCAGTAGCAGGAAGCGTCGTCGAACTGACGATCGTCAATACTGGCTTTCTGCCGCATGACTTCAACATAGATGAACTCGACATCCATACCGGGTTTATCAAGGCCGGTGAATCGGTAACGATCACGGTAACGGCTGAGGCGGGTGCGTACACCTACTACTGCAATGTGCCGGGGCACCGGGCATCGGGCATGCTCGGGACGATCACATTCGAATAACGGTTCGAACAAACGCGGGTGGACTATATGTCCACCCGCGTTTTTTGCAATCTGATTCGACTTGCGGTTAGTGCCCTGAAACGCGGCTCAGGAACGACTTCAGGCGATCGGTCCTGGGGGCGGCAAATACCTCGACCGGATTACCTTCCTCGACGATAAGGCCCTCATCCATGAAGATGAGTCGGTCGGCGACTTCGCGCGCAAACTGCATTTCGTGGGTAACAACGATCATCGTGACTCCACTCGATGTTGCCAATGCGCGCATCACGTTGAGCACCTCGCCGACCAATTCTGGGTCCAGGGCAGAGGTCACTTCGTCGAAGAGCATCACCTTCGGTTCCATCGCCAAAGCGCGGGCGATTGCTACGCGCTGCTGCTGGCCACCGGAGAGTTGATTGGGATAGGACTTGGCCTTGTCTGCGAGTCCAACCATGTCAAGCAGTTCTTTGGCGCGCGCTTCCGCTTTGGCTTTCGGCGTTTTGCGGACTTTCATCGGTCCAAATGCAACATTGCGAAGAGCGGTCATGTGCGGAAATAGGTTGAACTGCTGAAAGACCATGGAGGTCTCTGCTCGGACCTTCGCGATTTCACGTTCCGGGGCGGACGAAAGCTTGCCATTCTTTTCCCGGTAGCCGACTAACTGGCCATCCACATAGATTCGACCACTCTGGTATGTCTCCAGGAAATTGATGCAACGGAGTAGCGTAGTCTTGCCGGACCCCGAAGGACCGATGACACACACGACCTCTCCTGCGTGGACATCCATGCTGACGCCCTTAAGCACTTTAAGTTGGCCGTATTGCTTGTGCACGTCCTGGATCCGGACCATAACCGGAGATTGTGTGGGTGTTGCCTGATCGTTCAATCCAGTCGCTCCATCGGTTGTTTCCATTTACGCAACACCTACCCGCATGCGACGGGTCAACCAGGCTCCCGCCTGCGAAATGACGAGGCAGCAGACAAAATAAACGATCGTTGCGACGGTGTAATGAGCAAGGTAGTTTCCGTTGGCGGCCGCTCGTTTCTGAATCGAGAAGAGGAAATCGGCCTGGCTGACGAGGAGCGCCAATGACGTTGCCTTGAACATGTCGACGGCGAGATTGGTCCACGGTCCCATCATGACTGGTGCAGCCTGCGGCAGGATCACCGACAAGGTTCGTGGCCAGAACGTCAGTCCGATCGACTTGGCGGCGTCTTCCTGTCCGCGCGGTACGGAGTGCACCGCTCCACGAACGATTTCACCCATGTGCGAGGACGCAAAAATTGACAGCGCGAGAACGATCGATTGAAACGGCGAGAGATTGATTCCGTATGCGACGGGACCGTAGAAGAGCACGAAGATCGTCACGATCAGCGGCATACCACGAATGACGTCGACGTACGCCGCTCAGAATCCACTTGATTGGTCTGATACCGTAGAGCAGACCAACTCCGACGAGAATGCCCAGCCCTGTACCGAACACGATGACCCAGGCGAAGAGTTTGAACGTGTAGAGCAGGCCCTCCCAGAGCAGATGCCGACTCTCCCAAACGATGCCAAAATCCACTTCAGCCTCCTTTCCGGGTACTCGCTAGACAGACCATTTGATTCTGCCTTCGAGAAAGCGGAATAGACGTGGCGAGGAGCCAGGCAGTGACGAAATACATCGCACCCGCCATGAGCCATCCTTCGATTGGTCGGAAGAAATCCGTGTTCACCTTGTTTGCGGCAAAACTAAGTTCTCGAACACCGATGAAGAACGCGGCTCCGGTGTCCTTGAACAGGGAGATGAACGTTGTGGTCAATGAAGGCAAGCACGGTTCGAAACATGATTGGAGTGGTCACATACCGCGCGATCTGAAGTCGACTGAGGCCGATAGATTTGCCGGCTTCGAGGTATCGCTTGTTGACCGACAGAATTCCCGACCCAAATATCTCGGTCAGGTATGCGCCGGCGTAGATCGTGAGTGCGACGGTAAATGTACGTTCGGGCGTAGGGAGCAGTTCGAGTATGAATTTTTGCTCGTCAGATCGGCGAGGAAACGCTTGTGGCAACCCGAAGAAAAAGATAAAGACCAACAGGAGAAGTGGGATATTTCGAATGAGTTCCACATATGCAGTGACAATTATCTTGAGAATTGGGTTGCCGGTTGACCGAAGAAATGCGCAGATTAGTCCGATTGCACTTCCAATAATCAACGCAACAGCAGACATCCAAAGAGCAACTTTAAGACCGTCTATAAACCAATCAAAGTTATTGAATACGTATTCCCATCGCAGCTGATACGGCAACCGGATACCAATTGCGAGCGGTAAAGACAAGACGTGGTCCATGCGAGACTCCGTACCGTTGACTAAATACAACGCGGGGCCGAGTAGGCTCGACCCCGCGATGAATTGACTACTAACGGAACTCGAGCGGGAATCCGATTGCTGGCGGAGTCAGTGTCTCTCCAAACCATGTCTGGAACGACGCATTGTAGCGATCGAAGTTCAGCCCGGCCATGGCCTCATAGAAGCAGGTGTTGATCAGGTTCAACCAGATCTGGTCGCCTGGCTTCACTGACGCAGCGTAGCTGTTCGGGTTGTACCCCTCAGTGTGCTTGTAGCGACCCGGCTCAGTTCGACCGAACCACTTGCCCGAAGATAGGTCGACAGCGGCTGCGTCCGAGCGACCGGCGTCCATCGCGGCAATCGCATCGGCGATCGATGGATATTGGTCAACCGTCGCGCCCGGGATGATTGCCACCGTGGCCTCTTCAACTCCGACGTTCTGAAGCACCGAAATCGTCAGTTCGGAGCCTACCGCAGCGAGATCGGCGATTGTATTGAATTCAGAATCGCCAGGGAGCAGGAATGTCGGCGATTCACGGTAGTAGGGAATCGTGAACTCAACCTGGGTCGCACGATTGACGGTAACGGTCATGAACTGAATCACGACGTCTACCTTGTCGCCGAGGAGGTTCGGAATTCGGGCGTTCGGCTCCTGGACAACGAACTCGATGAGGCTGCGAACGTACTCGTCATCGTTCGCCTTGGGATCTTCCTCGATTCCCCAAAGACCGATGACCAGCTCCTTGGCCATGTCAATGTCCATGCCAACGAGCTTGCCATTTTCATCTTCGAAGTGCCATGGCGGGTTGGTGGCGCCGGTTCCGACGATCAACTTGCCACGATCAAGCACGGTCTTCAGGCGGCTGTCGTTGATGCTATCGGCGGCCATCGCGCGTCCGGTAGCCAAACCGGCGACCCCAGCGCCAGAGAGTACAGCTCCGGTACGCATGAGTCCGCGTCGACTGGTTCTTCCCACATTGCTGTCTGACGGCATGGTTTTACCTCTTCGACTGCATTTGTTGATACTCTGCAAACGGACCACCGCTGGCAGAGCGTCCGGAACACCCGGACTTCCTTGTGAGGATGGCGCAGTTTAGAAGTGGACAGTGGAGCGTGTCAACCGACACATTTGATCATCCGACAACAATATTTGTGCCGCGAGAACAATGAAATCGATCTGATTTCGGTCCAGATTCGAGCCATGCTGGCAATCGCGTTTTTGTGCGCGCAAAGCACTATTTGCTGGCGCGTCTTGCGGGCATGTACAGTGGCTTGACTCGATGGGAAGGCGCACTTAACAAAACTGCCGTCCTGGAAGAAACTGAACGCACACGGCGATAGAGGATCTGACTGATTGACCTGTCGAATTGCGCCCGGCCAATCGACTATCCAGTGACAGTCAGTAGTTGGTTTGTTCGGCTAACAGGAGAAACGATCATGTCGACGCAGAAAGAACCAGTCAAGGGGCCAGCATCCTATTTTCCATCGATTGAGGCGAAGTACGGACGCCCCATTCCGGAGTGGATGGAAATCATCGAGGCAGCAGGTCCACTCAAGCATATGGAATTGGTCAATCATCTGAAGAGCACGTATGCGATGGGGCATGGCCATGCAAATGCGCTTGTTGCGTACGCACTGGCCCAACGAACCTCGGGAACTCCCTAAGTTCGTCAGACGATTAGCACGTGGGTTGCACCATCAAGTAATCAACACTCGTCCGCTTGACAGATAACGACGTCAATGATTATGACTGCGAAGAATCCGCCACGGGGTTGCCGTAGAACGAGAAGGGGCTCACGTCTCGGTGACGTGACCCCTGGTCTGTGGTTCGGAATGGAGTGAGGGTGGTTGAGGTGGTGGCGGGGGAGGGATTCGAACCCCCGACCTTTGGGTTATGAGCCCAACGAGCTGCCGCTGCTCCACCCCGCGTCGTGGTGGTGGGAAAGGGGTTGGTTGAGGGTGATATGAACGGTCTGGAATCAGATAGTCGCGCGGAGGTGCCCGCAGCGGCCTCGCCTCCCACGGGGTCGCCCCCGCAGTACTCTCCGGCGCTGCGGTGGGTCACGACCGGGTTCGGGATGGGACCGGGTGGGGCCAGCGCGCTCTCGGCCACGGACACCTCCGCGCGGCCCGTCTGATGCCAGCGATGTGCTTTTGGTTTGGGTGTGCTGTTCCTCTGGTTCCGGGGTCTCCGGGGCGGGAACGGGGCGTTCAGTCATGTACTGGCTAGTCATGCGGATGAGGGGATCCGCCCTCGGCCATTAGGACGGCTCGGCTCCAGTCGGTTACCCGCCGTCCACCTCCCGCCTATCAACCCGGTCGTCTCCCGGGGGCCTTACCTCTTCACAGATGGGGAGACTCGTCTTGGGGAGGGATTCCCACTTAGATGCTTTCAGCGGTTCGCCCGTCCGCACGTAGCTACCCAGCGGTGCCGGTTGCCCGACAACTGGCTCACCAGCGGTTCGTCCAGCCCGGTCCTCTCGTACTAGGGCCAGCCCCCCTCAATCTCCCAACGCCCACGGCGGATAGAGACCGAACTGTCTCACGACGTTCTGAACCCAGCTCGCGTACCGCTTTCATGGGCGAACAGCCCAACCCTTGGGACCTTCTCCAGCCCCAGGATGCGACGAGCCGACATCGAGGTGCCAAACCCTGCCGTCGATGTGGACTCTTGGGCAGGATCAGCCTGTTATCCCCGGGGTAGCTTTTATCCGTTAAGCCACGGCCCTTCCACTCGGCACCGTGGGATCACTAGGCCCGACTTTCGTCCCTGCTCGGCTTGTCCGCCTCGCAGTCAAGCTCCCTTGCTGCCCTTGCGCGCTCCGGCCGATTGCCATCCGGCCTGAGGGAACCATTGGGCGCCTCCGTTACTCTTTGGGAGGCGACCGCCCCAGTCAAACTCCCCACCAGCCGCGGTCCCCCGCTCCGCTCGGGTGAGAACGCAAGCGCCGCCAGGGTGGTATTTCACCGTCGCCTCCCCCAGGGCTGGCGCCCCAGCTTCACCGGCTCCCACCTATCCTACACAAACGACACCCTCGCCCAACGACAAGTTGGAGTAAAGCTCCACGGGGTCTTTTTGTCCTGCCGCGGGTCACCGGTATCTTCACCGGTCCTTCAATTTCGCCGAGTCCCCCGTCGAGACAGCGCCCAGATCGTTCTACCTTTCGTGCGGGTCGGAACTTACCCGACAAGGAATTTCGCTACCTTAGGACCGTTATAGTTACGGCCGCCGTTTACCGGGGCTTCAGTTCAGAGCTTGCACCTCTCCCTTTAACCTTCCGGCACTGGGCAGGTCTCAGCCCCTATACGTCCACACTTCCGCGTTGGCAGGGACCGGTGTTTTTGGTAAACAGTCGCCTGGGCCTGGTCACTGCGGCCCCCTCACGCTCCAGGCGCAAGGCGCTTCACGCTACCGGGGCGCCCCTTCTCCCGAAGTTACGGGGCTAATTTGCCGAGTTCCTTGACGGAGGTTCTCTCGTCCACCTTGGTCTACTCTACCAGCCCACCTGTGTCGGTTTGCGGTACGGTCGCACACTCCCTGGCTAGAGGCTTTTCTTGGCAGTACAGGCTCAATCCGTGCGGCTTGGGGTCTCCCCCGCACCTTCCCATCACCTCTCGGTCAACGTCCCAACGGATTTGCCTATCGGCACTCCCTACCGGCTTGGAGGCCTCGCGACCCCGGACCTACCCCCCTGCGTCCCCCCATCGCTCATAACGGTCACGCGCGGGACGGGAATCTTAACCCGTTGTCCATCGCCTACGCCTCTCGGCCTCGGCTTAGGCCCGCCTCACCCGCAGCTGATCAGCATGGCTGCGGAACCCTCGGGCATTCGGTGGGGGGGATTCTCACTCTCCTCGCGCTACTCATGCCGACATTCGCACTCCCGGCCGCTCCAGGTCCCTTCCAGCCCCCCTTCTCCGCTGACGGGGACGCTCCCCTACCATCGATTTGCATCAATCCGCAGCTTCGGTGACGATCTTGAGCCCCGGTGGATTGTCGGCGCCGCGGCACCCTCGACCAGTGAGCTATTACGCACTCTTTCAAGGATGGCTGCTTCTAAGCCAACCTCCTGGTTGTCTGTGCGCCGCGACCACCTTGCCCACTTAGATCGGACTTGGGGACCTTAGCTGGCGGTCTGGGCTGTTTCCCTCTCGACCACGAATCTTAGCACCCGCAGTCTCACTCCCGGCATCCCCTGGGCATTCGTCGTTTGGTTCGGGTTGGTAAGCGGTAAGCCCCCGCCCGATCCGTGCGCTACCTCCCAGGTGCCTGCAGCCGGAGGCTGTACCTAAATGCATTTCGGGGAGAACCAGCTATCTCCGGGTTCGCTTGGCATTTCACCCCTACCCACAGGTCATCCGTGCCGTTTGCAATCGACACGGGTTCGGGCCTCCACGCGCGTGTTCCGCACGCTTCAGCCTGCCCATGGGTAGATCACCCGGTTTCGGGTCGATTGCCCGCGACTTGTCGCCCTTTCGGACTCGCTTTCGCTCCGGCTCCGGCTGTCCCTGCCTTAACCTCGCCACGCACAATCACTCGTCGGCTCATTCTACAAAAGGCACGCCGTCACACCTACTAGGGTGCTCCGACCGGCTGGAAGCACACGGTTTCAGGATCTCTTTCACTCCCCTCGCCGGGGTGCTTTTCACCGTTCCCTCACGGTACTGGTTCACTATCGGTCGCTTGCGGTATTTAGCCTTGGGCGGTGGTCCACCCTGCTTCCCACCGGATTTCTCGTGTCCGGCGGTACTCACGTTCGTCCATCACACCCAGTCACCCACCGTCGCCTACGGGACTCTCACCCTCTCCGGTCGCCCGTTCCAGTGGCGTTCGGCTAATGTGTGACTCAATGCGAGCGGTCTGTCCCCCGCTCCATGGCCGTCGTTCAACCCCCAAACGGCAGCGCCTACGGCTCATACGCCGCTTCGGTTTGGGCTCCTCCCGGTTCGCTCGCCGCTACTCCGGGAATCCTCTCTTTTCCTCGGGGTACTGAGATGTTTCAGTTCCCCCGGTGCCCTCGCATCCATCCGGATATGTATCACCATTGCCGGTGATGGGTTGCCCCATTCGGAGACCTCTGGATCACCGGCTGCCAGCGCCTCCCCAGGGCATTTCGCCGCGTGGCCACGTCCTTCATCGGCCGCAAGCGCCAAGGCATCCACCGTGCGCTCATCTTCGTGGATCTCGCCTATCTGATCCATCCAGCTCTCCAACCAGGAATTACTCCCTGCTGGTCATGACTGAACCCCGCTCCCTCCCAGGACATCCCGTCCACGCAAGAGAAAGCAGCAAGTTCATTTTGCCGAATTGCGTAGTACCCGCAATCCGGTCACCCTCTTCCACATCCAGTCACTCGGATGCCCTCATTGTCAGTCGTTCCTGCGGTGGAGCCGCGGGGACTCGAACCCCGGACCTCCGCCGTGCAAAGGCGGCGCTCTCCCAGCTAAGCTACGGCCCCATTTCAACCACCCGTCCCACTCACGTGTGAATTGCTTCACGGTGGGCGCGCCTGGACTCGAACCAGGGACCTCGGCCTTATCAGGGCCGCGCTCTAACCACCTGAGCTACGCGCCCCTCAGCACCAGGTCGTCCCTGCGCCGAAGACGGAGTGAAACCAGAACCAACCCACCAGATGACGATCCATTCCCCCAACCATGCCGTTCTGGCGCGCACCCGTTTGCCTGTGTTGCCACAAACTCCGGTTCCACCGTCCACCAGGCGACACTCGATCAGGCTCACTTCGGATCGCTTGACCCTACTCGGGCTCCCTAGAAAGGAGGTGATCCAGCCGCAGCTTCCGCTACGGCTACCTTGTTACGACTTCGTCCCAATCACCAACCCCACCCTCGACGGCTGCCTCCCCTACGGGTTGGCCCACCGGCTTCAGGTGTTGCCGGCTTTCGTGACGTGACGGGCGGTGTGTACAAGGCCCGGGAACGTATTCACCGCAGTACTGCTGACCTGCGGTTACTAGCGACTCCACCTTCACGCGGGCGAGTTGCAGCCCACAATTCGAACTGAGACCGGGTTTTGGGGATTCGCTCCACCTTGCGGTTTGGCTACCCATTGTCCCGGCCATTGTAGCGTGCGTGTCGCCCAGGACGTAAGGGCCATGCTGACTTGACGTCATCCCCACCTTCCTCCGGTTTGCTCCCGGCAGTCTGGTAGAAACATCGACAACTACTCACGAGGGTTGCGCTCGTTGCGGGACTTAACCCAACATCTCACGACACGAGCTGACGACAGCCATGCAGCACCTGTGGACCACCCTCGAAGGCCACCCGGTTTCCCGGTCTGCAGGTGCATGTCAAGCCCTGGTAAGGTTCTGCGCGTTGCGTCGAATTAAACCGCACGCTCCGCCGCTTGTGCGGGCCCCCGTCAATTCCTTTGAGTTTTAGCCTTGCGGCCGTACTCCCCAGGCGGCAGACTTACCGCGTTAGCTCCGGCACGGAGGGGGTCAAGTCCCCCCACGCCTAGTCTGCATCGTTTACTGCGTGGACTACCGGGGTATCTAATCCCGTTCGCTCCCCACGCCTTCGCGCCTCAGCGTCAGGGTCGGCCCAGCTGGCCGCCTTCGCCACGGGTGTTCCTCCCGATCTCTACGCATTTCACCACTACACCGGGAATTCCACCAGCCCCTACCGCCCTCAAGCTCCGCCGTCCCCAACGACCCTCCCCGGTTGAGCCGGGGGCTTTCACGCCGGACGCGCGAAGCCGCCTGCGCGCGCTTTACGCCCAGTAACTCCGGACAACGCTCGGACCCTACGTATTACCGCGGCTGCTGGCACGTAGTTAGCCGGTCCTTATTCCTCGGGTACCGTCCTTCATCGTCCCCAAGAAAAGCGGTTTACACTCCGAAAAGCGTCATCCCGCACGCGGCGTTGCTCCGTCAGGCTTTCGCCCATTGCGGAAAATTCCTTGCTGCTGCCTCCCGTAGGAGTCGGGGCCGTGTCTCAGTCCCCGTGTGGCTGGCCGTCCTCTCAGACCAGCTACCGATCATCGCCTTGGTAGGCCGTTACCCCACCAACTAGCTAATCGGCCGCAGGCTCCTCCTCAGGCGGGTCCGAAAACCCTTTCCTCAATCACCCGACAGCGACTGAGCACATGCGGAATTACCCCTCGTTTCCGAGGGCTATCCCCCACCTCAGGGCAGATTGCCCACGTGTTCCTCACCCGTCCGCCACGTTAATCCCCGAAGAGACCCCGTTCGACTTGCATGCATTAGGCACGCCGCCAGCGTTGATCCTGAGCCAGGATCAAACTCTCCACCAAGATTTGTTCGCCTCTCCAGTCTCCACCAGCAACCCGAAGGCCACCAGCCAGCTCTCAAGGACTTTTGTTTTTGTATCCGTGCGATTGGCTCTACAAAGTCCCTCCCCTATACCGTTACCGGCACGGCTCGAAACCCGTTTCACTCCGTCTTCCGCGCACAAATCAACCCGGCTCTACGCCTCCGGGATCACGTGCACTCTGCTTGGAATCACTTCACTGCTGAAGTTTCTGCAGCTGGGCCGTTCGGCCGCAGCGAATTCGCTCTCTCGTCAAGAGCCAAGTGATGATAACGATCTATGAAGCGAGCGTCAAGGCAAAACTGCCCAATATTTCGAAATTGACTGAAATTCGCCGGACTTTCGGGTTCCACGCCTTCGATATTGAACTGTCCAGGAGTTTCCGAAAAGAATCCGTCTCTTGACTTCTGATTGGCAATTACTCAGAAAGCACTCAAGAAGCCTGCAGACTACCTGACCTTCGTGCAGGTTCACCGTTGGACGGCATCGAAGGCAACGCATACACGGTCAACGGTCAACGAAAAGCGGCCAGGAGCATTCCTGACCGCATTCTCTGATTCGCCCCTGCTCCGATGGCCCTACTGGCCGGTGCCGACCAGCACGCGATTCGATGTCGCGGAGTACGAACTCGAGACAACATAGGTATCGATGACATTTCCGTCACGGTCCCTTACGGTGCGAACGATGTCAGCGTCAAATCCATCCTGTGCGGTTTCGACCTGGCGCTCTTCCCCTGCCGGAATCTCGGGCGAATCCTGGCGGATTGGTGTCGAATCCGGCTTGACGATTCCGGAAATCTCGGGGTCCTCAACCTGGATGTCCCACCCTGGGTTTGTTCCAAGGATTCGCGAGGTAACGTTCTGACCGTCGGCGGTCATCTCGACTGCGATCCAATTGCCGGTTGTGTTGATGAATTTCATGTCGAGGGTTATTGCGTAATCGTTCGGCTCGGTTTCGATGTTGACCATCGCATCGAGTCCCTTGAGTCCACCTTCGTCCGGTTCCGTAGCTGTTGATCCAGTACGGATGCTGATGTCGCTCAGTGAAGGTCAGCCCTGCCCAAAAAGCAGATTGGAAGATCGTGGTTGATACCTGGCAGATTCCACCGCCGATCACCGGTGCGGTCATGACGGCACCCGGGTTACTCGGGTCGGCAACTATTCCGAGGCCGACGACGAAACCGTTGTCTTCTGTTATATCCCCGATGAAGTTCACATAGGAGAATTCGTCTCCCGGTGCCACTAGCCAACCATTCTGCAAGTCAACGGCACGCTCCACATTCGTTTTGCGGGCCTCCGTGGAGCTGCTGTACGGAGTGGCGGCTTCAGCCAGGACGTCCGGAAGTGTGATGTTCTTCAGATCCTTGGTGGTGTACTCGGCATCGAACGTGTCTACCTTCAGGGTTGAGCTGGAGTACCCCTTGAACAGCGCTTGCTGGATTCGCTCGGCCGACGACTCGTAGTCAATCAGGATACCGGTCTGACCCTTCTCGACCGCTTTGATCTCGCCGTCCACCAATCGGAATGTTGGCTCCAGCGGCTCTACTTCTATGTCGCCGGCAAACGTTTCGATGTAACTTGAGAGCACCTGAGGAGAGAGGCTGAACGTGAATGGATCCGACTCATCGGGGTTGGTATCAATCACCAGAGCGGCTAGCAGGTCATCTGGCGAGAGCGCTTTTTGTCCACCATCCCACTTCACTGTGATTCCGTTGGCGAGTGTGCCCTGAATCGAGGCCAACGATTCCTGGGCAAGGTCATCTGTGATCGCGGGGTCTTCGCGCGTGATGACCAGATTGAGTTCACCCGTACCGGCCCGAATTGCGGACTCGACCTGTTCAACTGATTTATCCACGTCAAGCACGATGGATTGGCGCGCGGGGACGACCTCAAGTGCGCCCTCTCCGTTTACAAAGAGAACCGCGTTGGAAGAGTCCTGTGCGATTGACTCGCCGATGCTGGCAACCATTTGCTCCAGGGCGGCGCGATTGACATCAATTGACGATCCGTCTGAACTGACGGACACAATCGACTTGAGTTGCTGCTGGTCGAGCGTCCACTTCTGGCCCTGAACGCCACGGAGCACTATCGCGTTACCGATCGCCGTCTGCGCGGATGGCAGGGTCGCCGCGAGGGTTTCTGCCGTGACGTCTGGTTGCAAAACTGTCGTGGCAATCTCGACCGGTTGGGAACTGCGGTGTTGAATGCGCTGAACAACCATTGCCCGGGTAAGGCCATAGTCGTATCCAATCCCAGGCACTTCGGGAACAAGCGACGGTTCAGTCCCTGAGAAATCGATCGAGGCATTGGTCGGCGGATGGGCGACTACATCGGTGAGTGCTAGTAAGCCTTCGTCGGTGCGGACTGGATCAACCGTCACGCTGGCGGCAACGTCACTTCCGCTGAACAGCGCTGAAACCCAATCGCGGGATCGATTCCAGATCGAACCTTCGCGCCCATATTGCATGGCCGAGTCAACCGATGCGGCTGAATCGACGCGAACCCCGAGTTCGCCCGGCGTGATAGCGTAGTTCGCCCCGTTATGGCTCAAAACCAACGGTGTATTCATATATAAGGAATAGTCATGCTCAAGTGCCATCTCGGCTTCTGCCCGGGTCATCCCGGACAATTCCACTCCGGCTACTGAAACACCCTGATATATTCGGCCCTGATGCCCATAGGCATAGAGTCCCAAACCGACGACGGACGCGATGAGAACCAGGCCCACGATCGCCACTGCGGCGTTCAGCCAATGACTGACCCGAACGAGCGGCCGCTCTGGGGAGCCAGCAATGGCTACCCCTGTTCGTCGATATTTTGGATGAACTGCTGCGACCAATCTGTACTCCTGCATGAGAGCGCTGTACAACGCCAACCTGTATTCTAGTCGGTGAAAATCTGCGGCAACGACTCTGGCGTGTATCGTCAGACGTGCGTCGCGGTGCGCTCTACTACATATATGAAGGGACCAACGACTTTGGCCGCTGATCTAACAATTGTCGCCACACCAAACGCACCCGCTGCGATTGGTCCGTACTCGCAGGGAATCGTCGTGAACGGGCTGTTGTATACCGCCGGCCAGATTCCGCTTGATCCGGTTTCAATGGACGTCGACGGCACAGATATCGAAACGCAGTCGGAGCGTGTCCTCAAAAACCTCGATGCCGTGCTGACTGCCTCGGGCTCATCGCTGGGCCAGGTGATCAAGACAACGTGCTTCCTTGTCGATCTCAACGATTTTCAGGCCTTTAACGCGATTTACGGGCGATGGTTTGGAGATCACAAACCCGCCCGCAGCACTGTTCAAGTCTCCAAATTGCCGCGTGGTGTCCTTGTCGAAGTCGAGTGCGTAGCAGCGGTTTCCTGACCAGCTTACACATAGTACGTTCGTATTCCGGCACTGGTTTCATCTGTGGTAAAGTGCCGGGCGCGGGCGCATAGCTCAGTTGGTTAGAGCGCACGGTTCACATCCGTGAGGTCACAGGTTCGAGTCCTGTTGCGCCCACCCGAGCTCGTGCTGGAATCGCGGGCTTTTTCGACGCCGGGCGCCACAAATGCGGCAACATGGCGCATGGCAAGCGTCAGGGGATTGACCTGGGAACGCGGCAGTAGAATCGCCGCGCCGATGTGACGGGCCACCCAGCGATCGAGCCGAGAACCAGGGCTGGACATGACGATAACGCGCATCGATGGATAGATTGCCCAGGAAGGAGGGGACCGCATGAGACGCGAGCAAACGCTTGCCGATCGCATTACCAGCTCATCGGTTTGGCGTTCGGTCGTTCGTCACGGCTATCCGGATAATCAGCGCAACCAGGCGCTGATCATTGCCAGCAACGTCTTCCTGCACATTCACCCGGTCAAGATCAAGCGCTACGCCACCAAGGTGACCTACACCTTCTGTCTCGGCGGTCTGTCGTTCTTCATGTTCCTGGTGCTGGTCGCTGACCGGCGTGCTGCTGATGTTCTATTACGTCCCGTCCTCCGACCTGGCCTATCAGAGCATGAAGGACATCGAAGCCAGCGTGACCTTCGGGCAGCTGATGCGAAACATGCATCGCTGGTCCGCCCAGGGCATGGTGATCGCCGTCTTCCTCCATATGGGCCGCGTCTTCTACACCGGTTCGTACAAGCCGCCGCGCGAGTTCAACTGGGTGATCGGCGTGCTGTTGCTCGTGGTGACCTTCCTGCTCTCGTTCACCGGCTATCTGCTGCCGTGGGACCAGCTGGCCTCTGGGCGATCACCGTCGGCACGCAAGATCGGTGGCGCGGCCCCGATCCTCGGCCCGAAGGTCGACTTCCTGCTCAAGGGTGACAAAGAAATCGGCCAGCCGACGCTCATTCGCTTCTACACCTTGCATGTCATCTTCCTGCCGCTGATCGCGGCGTTCCTGATGGCGGTCCACTTCTGGCGGATCCGCAAGGACGGCGGCATCTCCGGCCCGCTGTAGTCGCGATTCGACGATCGTCGAGACGATAGACAGGACAAGGGAGAGCGACATGGCGGAACTGGTGCAGGGCCAACCGACACAGCCCCAGAGTCAGATCGACGAGGCAAAGCGTCAGAAGCTGCTCGAGCTGGTGCGTGGTCGCGCGCTGGCGCGACCGACCGACCTGGCCGACGATGAAGTGATGGTTTGGCCGTCGCTGGTGGTCGTCGAGGCGGTCTGCGCGACGGTCTTCCTGCTGATCCTGACGTTCCTTTCGATCTTCGTGAACGCGCCGCTCACTGCGCACGCGAACCCGAACCAGACGCCGAACCCGTCGAAGGCGCCGTGGTACTTCCTGAACCTGCAGGAACTGCTCCTGCACATGGATCCCGGGTCTGGCCGGCGTGATCGTTCCGACGCTCACACTTGGTGCACTCGCGGCGATTCCGTACGTCGATCGCAGTCCGCTCGGCGTCGGTATTCTCGGCACGTCCGCCAAGGGCCGCAAGATCACTGGCTTCACGGCGATCTGGACTACCGTGGTTTTGACGGTGTACATCGTGGCCGACGAGCTGATCGGGGACAAGCGCTCGGGCTGGGGAATCGGCAACTGGCTGATTGTCTGGACGGAAGAGCACATTGGTGACGACTTCCCTGGCGTTGGAATCATTCACTTTGTACACAATGTCTCGTTCCCGGAGTTCGTCGGCAAAATCGTCTTCCCAGCCACCGTCATGTTCATCTCGATCATGATGATGTTCGTGGTTGTGAAAACGCTCTTCCGTCCGACTACGCGCGAGATGATCATTGCGCTTTTCACCGGATTCTTCGTCACGTACTGGGTGCTGGCGATCTTTGGCACGTCGTTCCGCGGCCCAGGTCAGGATCTGACCTGGCCATGGAATCTGCCGCTCACGCATCACTAGATATGTCGCAACACGAAATGACCCGAACGACGGTTGAAGGAGATCGAGGATGACGTCGCTAGTCCGCACGGTTGCGGGAGTACTCGGAAGTCGGGCTGTTGCCCGGCTGACCCGTGTGCATCACGAAGCCGCGCCGCACACGCCCAAGACGGTCGGACGCCGAAGCTTTGTTCGTAACGCCGCACTTGGCGGCATCGTGATCAATGTTGGCCTGTTGACGGGTGGTTTTGTCCGCTTCCTCTGGCCGAACAAGACTGGCGATTTCGGTAAGGTGCTTCGAGTGTCCAGCCTCGCGTAATTCCAGCGGTTGATGGACAACCGTTCGTTAACTCAGCCGGAAAGTTCTACCTGGTGCACACCGAAGACGGCGTGATGGCGCTCTACTGGCGATGTCCACATCTTGGGCTGCACCGTTCCGCCGTTCAGTGAGGCAGCCCAGGAATTCCACTGCCCGTGCCATGGAAGCATCTACAACTATGAAGGCGTTCGGACCGGTGGCCCGGCGCCTCGTCCGATGGACTACATGTCCGCCAGTCTCGATGCGGCAACGGGAGACATTCTTGTCGACACCGGCAGCATCGATCTTCGTCAGGAATACTCGCCGGATCAGGCAGTCAAGCTTTCAGTAACGTCGATTTCGGCGGTTCGTGTAGGAGTGCGGTAAACGTGGGGGCTGTTCAACGACTAGCCACAGTCGTGATTCTCGGGTTGGTGGCCCTGGCCGGGGTACTTGTCCTGTACATCGCCGACGAAAGCAACCGCCTTGATTCTCGAGTCGAGGCTCAACAATCACGACGCCGTGGAACGCGCCACGAGCACTTATCTCTCGCAGTGCCTTGCGTGCCATGGTCCAGCCGGCGAGGGATACACCGCACCAGGTGAGGCGGGAACCGGACGAATTGGTGCGCCGATCGGCGGAGATTCCTCGCAACCGAGAACTGAACCAGACCGGCATGACTGCAGACGGCAATCCCCTGGTCGGATCCCGCAAACCCTCAGTTCGGTAGCGGTCTTGAAGGACGCGCCAACTTCATCAGAAACCGTATCCACGTCGGTAAACGGACGGGTGATGGCATCGGTTACCTCATGCCGGCGTTCGGCTCCGAGCTACAACGGTCCGCTGAACGACGCTCAAATCGACGAATTGGTTGTCTTCATCCAGCATGTCGATTGGAACGAGGTCTACAACGCGGCGATTGAGCAATCGGGAGGCTACCCAACTCCGCCACCCGCCGCCGTTCAGGCAACTGAAACCACTCCTGATACCGGTTCTGGCGGAGACGGAGGTGTTGTCGCGGCATTCGAGATCGATATGGTTGACCTGGCATTCGAGCCGACCGAACTGACCATCCCTGCGAACACCGATGTAACGATCAATCTGGTGAACAAGGGTGCCTTGCCACACGCATTCGAAGTCAAGGAGCAAGGAAGTGCTTCGGCGGAAATTGCCGGTGGCATCTTCAGGTACGGTACAGTGAACTCTGCCACCGGGCAGTATGACTTCGATTGTCCGGTGCCTGGCCACGCCGATGCGGGGATGGTTGGAAAACTGATTGTGTCGGAAGACGCGGTCATGCCTGGCGGAGACGCTTCGCCGGTTGCCTCACCAGTTGATGGCGGAGGCGCGGCTGTTGAGCCGGTTGAGCTTGACATGGTCGACCTGGCATTCGAGCCGACTGAGCTGACGATTCCGGGCAACGTTGACGTCACAATCAATCTGGTCAACAAGGGCGCTCTGCCACACGCATTCCAATTGGCAGACGGAAGTGTCACGTCGGATGAGATTGCAGGTGGGGCAACCGGCTCGGTCGTCGTCAATCTGCCTCCTGGTACGTATGACTTCATCTGCCCAGTGCCGGGACATGCTGATGCTGGCATGGTCGGCAAGCTGATCGTGACAGAGGGCGACGCTACTGCGGCCGTTCCTCCAACCGACGATGCAGGTGCGACTGCGGCTGGTCCGATCGAGGTCGATATGGTGGATCTCGCATTCGAGCCGACAGAGATCACGATTCCAGCCAATCAGGACGTGACAGTGACGCTGGTCAACAACGGTGCTCTCCCCCACCAGTTCGAGGTGAAGGATCAGGACATCATCTCGGCTGAAATCCCCGGTGGTGGCTCTGGTGAGGTTGTCATCAATCTGCCTCCCGGTGAGTACGCATTCGACTGTCCAATTCCGGGTCATGCTGATGCTGGCATGGTCGGCAAGCTGATCGTGAAGTAGCGGAGGTTTTCTGATGGGTGATTTCTTACGGAACCTCGGTAGCTTCCGAATCGACAACCTTGCTGACTATGGCGTCCTGGCCGACACGATTGAAGTCATCCTGGCGGTGGTCATGATCATCGGCGGAATCTGGATTACGCACCGAATTCAGGTTTGGGCCGACAAGATGGGTGGCGAGCACCCTGGTGCGGTCAACCGAGGTAGCGGCGGCGGTGCTGACCAGTACGAGCAGCGGGGCATGCGTAACTAGGCAACAATCGTTCAACGCGGCCACGTGCGATTACGCGCGGGCCGCGTTTTTTGTTTTCCTGCGATGGGCGACTAGATGACTGAGCCGATTCAAGACCAGACTCGAACCTACCTCTGGTGTAACAATTGCCGCCGTAGCTTCCGCCATGATGATGCGGACGAGTCGAACTGCCCGGTTTGCGGCGAATTCATGCGGCCCACCAGCAAGTTCAATGCGATTCTGCGCGGGCTCATGGCGAACGAGCTCTCGCCTTCCCCGATCGTCACCAAACATCGGCAAATCGTGCGGTTACTTTGGTCCCGCAATGGGCAAGGTGAACAGTATTACCGGGTCCTTGAACCCAACATGGCCTACAACAAGTTCGAGGCAAAGGTCACCGAACTCATTTGCCGTGGCGCGGAGGAAGGTTGGATACGGATTGTGTTTCCGGCGGCCCCGGACACCGATGAGAGCCGATACCGAATCGAGTTCCTGGATGAGGATCGGTTCCTGGTAGAACTCTCCGAGATTGCTGCTGCGTCCCATATCAAAGAGAAGTAGCTGCACCGAATTGATACATTCGGGGGATTGATCGGTGCTTGCGATCATTCGACCATCGGTTCAGAATCGAGGTAGTTGGCGGTCGCAAGGGAAACACAATGGCATCCAGTAGCGCATCGGTCGTTCGCAATGCACGAACCGGGCAGGTGGTCGGAACTGATATCAATGAAGCGAAGGGAATGTGGGGCTCGTTCAAGGGTCTGATGTTCCAGAAATCGATTCCGGATGGTTATGGCCTCGTGTTCCGACCAGCAAAGGGAATCCATACGAACTTCATGAAGTTCCCGATCGATCTCATTTACTTTGACAAGCAGGATCGAGTCAAGAAGGTCCGGCCGGCGATGAAGCCGTGGAAATGGGACTTGACCAGCGCAGCCGGTGTCATCGAGATGAACCCGGGATCGGCTGCCGCTGCCGATTTGAAGCCAGGTGATCAGCTCATTTTTGAGCCTGCCCAGTCCTGACACTTTCCGGTACCATGCGTGACATGGAAACTGACGTATTCACTCCCGACACACGAACGCTTGACACCTACCTGACCGCGTTGCGATCTGGCTCCCCTACTCCGGGCGGGGGCAGTGCGGCCGCGTACACCGGAGCACTGGGCTCCGCATTGCTCGCGATGGTGTGCCGTCTGACCGTCAAATCAACACCCAGCCCTGAAATTGATTCGATCGGCGACGAACTGGACGGAATTGTCGATGCACTGTCACTTTCGGCGCGGCAAGACGAAGCGTGCTACGACAGGTATCGATTTGCCGCAGCCCTGCCGAAATCAACCGATGACGAGAAGCTGATTCGGCGGACCGCCGTGCAACAAGCCTTGTTGGCTGCCGCCCGTGCACCGCTCTTCAGCGCTCAGGAGTCAATCGGTGCGCTTCGGCAGGCATCGGCAGTCGCCCGACTAGGCACGACGCATGCACTGTCCGATGTCGATACGGGCGTCGCACTTATCGCAGCGTCGATCAAGGGATCTCTGTTCAACGTTCGTGTGAATATCGCAATGATCAAAGACCCCGAGATTGCCTCAGACCTGGAACGCCAGGCATCCGATCTGGAGAATGAAGCCGACGATTACGCCCACGCAGCTAACAATGCTCTGGCCCTGCGTCGAGTGCCCCACGACTGAATGTTCAGGCGGAGGCGATGCGTGGGCGGAATTGGATTCGAGTACCGCGACGTCCGGGTTTCTGAGGAGGTCTCGACGCCGAACCGTCAGAAAGACACGAATTCTCGGGGAATACCACTCTCGCCGAGTAGCTGTTCCAATGCATACGAATTACCAAATGACCATCGAGTTTCCAGTGCATCGAGCAGGGACTGATCACTGGCAATCCCAAGTAACTCTCGTAATGCTGCCAGGTGGACGGATTGGTACACAAGAAACCATTCGTGTTCTGATGGGTCGTCAAATGGGCCGGCCGACAGACCAAGATCGTGACCGTCGATGTGCAGATTCCCCTCGGCGTCGATCCATGCGTGCAGGTGCCGATGCAGACGTGAGTTTCGCTCGTCGCGAAGCGTGACTATGCTACCAGTCATGCCTGTGCTATCGGGGGCGGTATTGGAGAGCTTCGGCCAGGTGATTGGCGGCGACAGCGTCTGCGCCTTCAATGTCAGCAATGGTTCGCGCCAACTTCATGATGCGGTGATAGGCACGGGCCGAGAGCTGAAGCTGCTGGACGGCGCGGGCCAGGATCGCCTCGCTTGTCGCGTCCAATTGCACAAAGCTGGCCAGTTCTCGGGGCCCCATATCGGCGTTCGTGAGCAACTGGGTTCCGGCAAATCGCTCCGTCTGCCGAATCCGGGCTTGCAGCACCCGTTCGCGAATCGCATCTGAGCGCTCGGACAGGCGTTTGTCGCTCAGCTTCTCGATCTCAACTCGCGGAACCTGGATGTGGATATCGATCCGGTCGAGGAGCGGTCCACTTATCTTCCGTTGATACCGCTCCACTGCCTGCCCGGAGCATGTGCATTGCCGTAGCGGATCACCCTGGAAGCCGCACGGACACGGATTCATTGCGGCGATCAGGGTGAAGTTGGCGGGGAAGGCGACTGTGCCCGATGCCCGAGCCACGGACACAACCCGGTCTTCGAGCGGTTGGCGGAGCATCTCGAGTGTGCTGGCCGAGAACTCCGGCAACTCATCGAGGAAAAGGACTCCGCGATGCGCGAGTGACACTTCGCCCGGTCGCGGCCAAGAGCCGCCACCAATCAGCCCAGCCGAGCTCGTGCCGTGGTGAGGCGATCGAAACGGTCGCTCACGAACAAGAGGAACGTCGGCAGGCAGGAGACCGCGAACACTGTAGATCCGGGTGACTTCCAGCGCTTCCTGCACCGACATTTCCGGCAGGATTGTCGGCATCGCCCGGGCAAGCATTGTTTTGCCCGAGCCTGGAGGCCCAGACATGAGTACGTTGTGCGCACCGGCCGCAGCGATTTCCAGAGCTCGCTTGACCTGTTCCTGGCCCTTGATTTCGCTGAAGTCGGTTCCGATCAGGACGACTGGCGCACTCAAATCCGTCTGCACCCGGTGGATTGCGATCGGGACGTCTCCGCTCAGGTGGTTGACGAGGTCCGCGAGCGTGCTGACCGGGTAGACGTCAATTCCATCGATCAGGGCGGCTTCGGAGGCGTCTGGAGCGGGAACAAAGACGCGTTGAAGACCCTTGGACGCGGCCAATGCCGCCATCGCCAGAATGCCCGGGGTGTGCCGGACTATGCCGTCGAGCGAGAGCTCGCCTACGATCAGCGCGTCCCCAAGATCGCTGGTGATCTGGTTTGACGCGGCCAGCATTCCGACCGCTATTGGTAGATCGTAGGTCGGGCCCGCCTTCTTGAGATCAGCCGGAGCGAGATTGATGGTGACTTTCTGTTGAGGAACCCGGCCGCCACTGTTCCGAATGGCGGATCGAACCCGCTCTCGACTCTCCTCGACTGCCTTATCTGGCAAGCCGACGATAACGATGCCCGGTGTGCCCTGGCCGACATCAATTTCAACTTCAACCAGGACACCGTCCAACCCAACAACGGCGCAACTGAAGACCTTGGCTAGCACGTGTAGACTCCCGAAATTATTCGATGACCAATTATCCACGTTCGCTGGCCAAACTACGCGCAACGCTCGATTGTTTGGTGAATCAGCAGTTGGAAGGAGATCGGTTTGGATAGTCCGGAAGCGTTGCTCGCCCACTATGAGGACGTGATCAACCTGCACGATTTCGATTTGATCCTGCCATTGTTATCGGCTGACGCCGTCTTCTGGTTCAATGATGGGTCGCATGTAGGCTTGTCCGCGGTTCGGGCTGCATTCGAATCAACCTGGGCAGGATTCCCGCTTGAGCGCTATTGGCTCGAGGATATTGTCTGGATCGCGCGTGGGAATGTGGCAGCCGCGTGCGTCTATCGTTTTTGTTGGACCACCAACTGGATGGCAGCAGCGTGACCGGGTGGCGGGCGGGGCACCAATGTGTTCGTTTAAGAGGGCGGGAGATGGCTCATTGTGCATGAGCATCTCAGTCAACACCCCGCGCCACCCGTCAACTGAGTTTGTAGGTGCTGACAATCTCGACGTGGTGCGTTTGGGGAAAGAGATCGAACCCGATGATCGAGGTCAGTTTGAAACCACCCGACTGCAGGAGCGCGTGGTCCCTGGCAAAGGTTGCGGGATCGCAGGATACATAGATCAGGGCCTTCGGGCGACGCCTGATCAGGCTGCGCGTGACTGATTTGCTCAAGCCGACACGAGGTGGGTCGACGAGAATCACATCAGGAGTCAATCGGTCGGAGGCAAGCCAATCTTCGGCAGTGCTGGTCTGAACCTCGAGATTGGTGAGGTCCGCGAGAGCCTTGTTGGTGCGAGCAAATCCTGATGCGATTGGGTCCGACTCAACCGACGTGACGGTGGCTCCGAGACGTGCAAGGGGAATGCTAAAGAGACCGACTCCGGCGTAGAGGTCCCAGATGGTGGATGGAGATGACCCGTCCGCAGCTCGGACGACCTCGCGACGAATGGTTCCAAGCAACGCACCGTTCGCCTGAAAGAATGCGTCCGCTGAAGACGAAAGCTCTTCTCCCAAGAATCGAGAATGTGATTTCGGGGCAGCGCCAACCTGTGATTCACTTGAGATCTCATGACCATTGGTAAGGGCAGCGGTGTCCCGCTCTATCCGTACCTGCATTCGGTACCGCTCCAGAACAGGATCGAGGATTGGACATTCCGAAATTTCGATGATCTCGTTCGATCCTCGGCGGGAATATCCTGCACCGCCTGCTCTGGTCGGGTGCCAATTTGCGCGGATTCTCGAACCGAAGGGCGAAGGATTGCCGATCACCACGAACGGCAGGTCGAGATCCGATCCGCCGAGCCGCTTGAGCGAGTCAAGAACGATCAATCGCTTCGCTTCCAGCTGAGCCTCATAGCTGAGATGCATCAGATCACATCCGCCGCACTGACCATAGTGCTGGCACTGCGGAGTAACTCGACTCGGTCCAGGGTGCAATAACTTCAACGAGTATCGGCGAACGGGCCCTTGCGGGCAGGAATTACCGAAACCATGTCGCCGGGGCAGACCAATGGCACCAGCAGCGTTCGGCCCTCGTGCCGGGCAAGGCCAAACCCGCCCGACACGATCCGGTCAACTTCAACGGTCAAATGGTCAAAAGAATGCAAAGATGTCGCCTCGTCGCTTGTGCGTTTTGTCACAATTTGGTACACAGTGTCTGGGGCCTGTGCAGTCCCCCACTCTTCCTGCTCACATTCGCCAAAAGGATCTCCTCCAGCAATGTCCAAATCCATGATCGACGGAGATGACCGAATTCGACTCGCAATCCAGCGAAGCGGTCGACTCACGGACGACACGTTAAGTCTATTGCGTCTGATCGGGCTTGAGTTCGAGAGTTACGGGCAGCGGTTGCTTTCGCGTTGCCGTAACTTCCCGCTTTCGATCCTGTACGGACGAGACGACGACATTCCCGGTTATGTCGACATGGGTACGGCGGATCTGGGAATTGTCGGGCGCAACCTTATCTATGAAGAAGGGGTCGACGTCGAAGAGTTGGTGGCGCTCGGTTTTGGATACTGCCAGTTGGTGATCGCCGTAATGCGCGACTCACCGCATCAAACCGTCGATGACATCAAGCATGTCAAGCTGGCGACCTCGTACCCGAATTCGGCGAGACGCTACTTTCAGCGAACTGGGAGCAGAACCAGAAATCATCACGCTCAGTGGTTCGGTGGAGATGGCTCCCGCACTTGGACTGGCTGAGGGCATTGTCGAACTGACCGCCACTGGCTCGACGCTGATACTGAATGATCTTCGCCAGATTCACACGATTCTTGAATCTGAAGCTGTTCTGGTCGCCAACAAGCGTTCGCTAGAAGATCCTGAAAAGAAGCTTCAGATCGATCGACTGCATGCTCCGTATCAATGCCGTTCGCGCTGCCCGCAAGTTCAAGTATTTGATGATGAATGCTCCCGAATCGGCCCTTGAGGATATCAAGCGGATCGTGCCGGGGCTTAAGTCGCCAACAGTGGTTCCACTGCAGGTCCCCGGCTGGATCGCTGTTCATATGGCGATTCAGGAAGACGTCTTCTGGGAGGCGATTGAACAGCTCCGTGCTGCTGGCGCGACCGAGATTCTCGTCTCGTCGCTGGACAAGTTGCTCCTGTGACAGTCGAATCCGATCTCCCAAAACGTTCACTCGCCGAATTGGTGCGGCCGCAAGTCCTCGACCTGCCAGCGTATGTTCCTGCAACCGGGGCGGCCAAGGCTCCGGACCGGTTGATCCGGCTTGATATGAACGAATCGCCATTCGGACCGTCGCCACGGACGCGCGCAGCACTGATGGACTTCGTGCAGACGAATCGCTATCCGGATTTCGCCCAAACGGCACTCCGGAACGCGCTTGCGGAGTACACGCAGTTCGACGCCGGCCGGATTGTCTGCGGGGCGGGCCTGGATGATGTTTTCACGGCCCTGGCCCATTTGCTGATTGAACCTGGCGACGAGGTGATCATCAGCGAGCCGACGTTTGGCGTTTACCGGCCGCTATTTACCTTGCACGGTGCTGTGGTGGTCAATGCACCGCTGACGTCTGAGTTTGGGCTGGATCCAGATGCCGTGATCAGAGCGCAGAGTGACCGCACCAAGCTCGTCATTATCTGCAACCCGAACAATCCGACCGGTAATGCATTTCCCGAGACTGACATTCGCGCCATCATCGAGCAGTCGACGTGCCTGGTTGCGATTGACGAGGCCTATGCCGAGTTTCACGGTCGCAATCTCCAGCATCTGATGGATGACTATCCGAACGTGATGATTCTGAGGACGATGAGCAAGTGGGCGGGCCTGGCTGGTATGCGGGTCGGCTATGGACTGGTTCCTGTCGACCTGGTGGATTACATGCATCGAGTAATTCCGCCATTCCACAATGTCGCATTGGCGTCGTCTGAGGCGGCAATTGCGTCGATTGATGACAGCGACTATCTGATGGATCGCGTGGCGGACATATGCGCGGCGAGGGACGACCTGATTGCCCAACTTGAGGCGATCGATGGGCTGCACCCGTTGCCATCTGAAACCAATTTCGTGCTTATCAAGACCGATCTTGAGGACGCGCGCGAACTGGTAAAGGCGATTGGGTCGCGCGGCGTCCTGATTCGGGCGTACGGCGATCCCCTGCTGCGGTCATACTTCCGGGTGTCTGTCGGACTCCCGGAGGAAAACCGGGCATTCCTGGCGGCGCTCACCGATTCGCTTGACAAGAAGCAGGCATGACGATGCACCAGACACGGTCACGGACAATAGATCGCGAAACGCGCGAGACGAAGATTTCGGTCACCCTCGATCTGGATGGATCAGGTGTTGTCGATGTTGCGACTGGCGTGGGATTTCTTGACCACATGCTGGATTGTCTTGGACGCCATTCGCAGATGGACCTGACTGTCCGCTGTACCGGTGATATCGAAATCGAACCGCACCACACGGTTGAGGATGTTGGAATCGTGATCGGCTCGGCAATTCGGGAAGCGCTTGGCGACCGCAAAGGAATCGCCCGGTTCTCGCATGCCTATGCGCCGCTAGACGAGGCGTTGGCCCGAGTGGTCATCGACATTTCCGGTCGGCCGTTCTTCCATTTCGTCGGGGAGATGCCGGAACCGCAGATCGGTGCCGATTTTGCATCCAGCCTGGTCGAGGAATTTTGGCGCGCACTGGCCACGAATGCTGGATTCACGGTGCATATTGACTTGCTGCGTGCGCGAAATGCACATCACGCGGCCGAGGCAATCTTCAAGGCCGGCGCGCTTGCGATCAATACGGCCACCCGAATCAGCCGGTCGAGCATGACGGTGCCTTCGACCAAGGGGATGCTGGCATGATCGCGGTCATTGACTATGGGGCGGGCAACATCCGCTCAATCAGTCGCGGCTTGAATGAGGCAGGCTCCGAGACCGTTGTGGTTGAACACGGTGATCAGGTCGGAGAGCGTTGACGCCCTGGTATTGCCTGGAGTCGGGCACGCCGGGCATCTGATGAACTCGTTGGCGGAACGTGGATTCGATTCGGCGATCAAATCGGCGGTCGAGCGGGGAGTTCCGTTTCTCGGCGTGTGCGTTGGTCTGCAGATCATGTACGGCAAGCAGGAAGAGGGCGACACGTTCGGTCTGGATCTGATACCAGGACGGGTTGTGCATCTTCCTCGAACGCTGAAGACACCACACATGGGATGGAGCCTGGTCACCGCAACGAAGGACTCCCCGTTCGGAGCGACCGGGTACGCGGACTACTTCTACTACGTGCACAGCTTTGCCGCTGAAGATGCGGATGGCGATGCCGTCGTTGCGACGACCGACTATGGCGTCACGTTCCCGGCCGTAGTTATTCGCGATCATCTCTGGGGTTGCCAGTTCCATCCCGAGAAGAGCGCGGATCCTGGAATCGCATTCCTGCGCTCGTTCGTCGATTACGTCGGAACGAGATCCCGCCAACCGGAAACGGCGGCGGTCGGTTGATTATTTTCCCGGCAATCGACATTCGTGACGGCAAATGCGTTCGACTGGTTGAGGGTGACTTCAACCGCGAGACGATTTTCGATGAGGATCCGGCGGACGCAGCGCGGCGCTGGGAGTCGCTAGGCGCTACCCATATTCATCTGGTTGATCTCGATGGAGCCAAGGCCGGTTCGCCGGTCAATCTGAAGACGATAGACAAGATCCGGAATGCGGTCAGTACGAACCTGCAAGTCGGCGGTGGCGTGCGGACGCTTTCAAATGCGGACCAAATCCTCTCAACGGGGATTGATCGCGTGATTATTGGATCCGTAATCGTGCACGACGTTGTACTTGCGACGGAGTTTGGCAAGGAATTTCCGGGTCAGGTTGCGGCAGGACTCGATGCACGGGACGGATTTCTCTCGACCGATGGCTGGCTGACCCAAAGCACTGTCAAGGCAACGGATGCTGCGCGAGTCATGATCGATGCCGGTATCGCCTCGATCATCTACACCGACATTCGCAGGGACGGGACGCTGGCTGGGCCGAACCTGGACGCGCTTCGAGAAATGATCGGCATCCAAGGCGCTGAAATCATCGCGTCGGGTGGTATTGGCACGCTGTCTGATGTCGAGCAGGTTGCGGAAGCAGGTGCGTCTGGCGTAATTATTGGTCGCGCGCTGTATGACCGGCGTGTTGATCTTCCGGAAGCATTGCAATGGCAGTCATGACACAAACCACAACGCTCACCCGCCGCGTAATCCCGTGCCTGGACGTGACCGATGGTCGTGTCGTCAAAGGTATCGAGTTCGTCCAGCTGCGTGATGCTGGTGACCCGGTGGAAATGGCCGCCTTCTACAACCGCGAAGGTGCTGACGAGCTGGTCTTCCTGGATATCACGGCAAGTAGTGACAGCCGCAAGACCATGATCGATGTGGTGTCTCGGACTGCCTCCGAGATCTTCATTCCCCTGACAGTTGGGGGTGGCGTTCGTTCGACCGACGATATGCGCGAACTGCTGAAGGCCGGTGCGGACAAGGTCTCCTTGAATACTGCGGCGATTGCTGATCCCGAACTGATAACTCGCGGTGCTGATCGGTTTGGTCGGCAGTTCATCGTAGTCGCGATCGATGCCAGACGTGAACCAGATGGCAGTTGGGCCGTTTATACCCATGGCGGGCGCCGCAAGACTGAGCTTGATGCTGTGGAATGGGCGCAACGCGCGGCAGAGTTGGGAGCCGGCGAACTGCTGGTGACCAGCATGGACCGTGATGGCACCCGCGACGGCTATGACGTCGATTTGCTTGGGCAGATCGGCTCTACGGTCGACGTTCCGCTGATTGCATCAGGGGGCGCTGGCAAGCTGGACCACTTCGTTGACGCACTCGCGCCTGGTCGGGCTGATGCGGTTCTGGCGGCATCACTTTTTCATTTTGGCGAATTGCGGATTCGCGATCTCAAGAGTTATTTGATCGACGCCGGACTGCCAGTGAGGCCACCAGTATGAGCAATCTTCCCGTTTCTTTTGACGAACAGGGCCTGGTTCCGGTCGTGGTTCAGGACGACACCACCAATGACGTCCTCATGCTGGCATTCATGAACAACGAGGCCCTCGACAAAACCCGCGAAACGAATCGGATGCACTATTGGAGTCGCAGCCGTCAGTCGCTCTGGCGCAAGGGTGAGACGTCCGGGCACGAGCAGATCGTCAAATCCATCCACCTGAACTGCTACAACAACAGTCTCCTGATTCGGGTCGACCAGATCGGTGCGTGTTGCCATACCGGCTACCCGACGTGCTATTACCGGGAACTGGGTGCTGATGGCGAGCTGATTGCCCACGGAACCCCACAATTTGATCCCGAAGACGTGTACAAAGCCGAAGAAAGCCTTCACGGAGATTTGTCCATTTGGATCGGTGCCTATCGATGGTTGGCCGATCATGATCTGGCGGCCGTATCTGGAACATCGCGATTGCTGCATGAATCCGATCCGACCTATCTCGCCACCCGAATTGCCGATGAGCTCAGGGAGCTTGCCGGTGTCCTGACTGGCGAGCACCGCCATGTTTCGGTAGAAGAAGACCTGGTGCTCGAATCCACGCAGGTTCTGTACTGGACTGCACTGACGGCAATTCGATCGGGACTATCCGATGCGGAGATTGCAGGTCTGGTTGACCGGGGAATCCTTGCAGGCACTGGTAGCCCGAGTAGTCAGCTCACAGGGCGGGTCCGGGAACTTGCGAATCAGTGGGGCCACAGTCTGGTGGAAATCGGAGAACTGGTTCAGCAAACAGCCGGGGTGATCTCCGCGGCGGCGGTGGCGGCAGGACAGTCTGGCCACCGCGTGGTGTCCGTTGATCTGGAAGAATTGCGAAGCAAGTCGTACCTCTCCACGTATTTCGCGGGCCAGTCCTGAGCCTCCAATCGTGACCTAGGTCACATCTCATTACACCGAGCCGGGATCAATACTGGGTGCAATGCATTTGCGTCTGATCCTGGAGCTTCGATTACATGGCGTTCATGGGCGAAATCAATGACATCGGCGTTGCCGATCTTCTCTATTTGCTCGCGCTGCGTCAGCAATCGGGGCGCCTGTCGGTTGTGGCCAACGGAGATGAAGTCTCCATGTTCATCGACAAGGGCAGGATGATCCTGGTTACGTCGACCAACACGTCCCTCAGACTTGGGCGGATGTTGGTTCGGCTCGAAATTCTCAGCAACGATCGACTGCGAGAGGCACTGAAATTCCAGGAAGCCGCAGGGGATGGTCGAGCGCTCGGAACCATCCTGATCGAGAACGGATTTATCTCGGACGCTCAGCTCCGCCAGTGCGTTGAAGAGCAATGCATTGAGGTACTGGCGCGGGTCATTGCGGCAGAGAGTGGAATTTTCGTGTTTCATCGCGACGCCCGTGTATCGCCAAAAACCGAGATCGTTCCTCTCAATTCGGACCGCATTTTACTTGAAGCGACACGGCGGACGGATGAGTTGACCGCATTGAAGGCGCTGCTTCCTACCGAGGCCGCAATGCTGTTGCTGAGTCCAGACATCGACAACCAGGCTGATCAGATGACGGATCACGAGATTCAGGTGGCATCCGCACTCTATGGTCGCCCGGCAAATCTGCGCGAACTGACCGCGCGCGTTTCGCTTGAAGACGTCACCATGTGGCGGACGATCGTCTCGATGCGTTCGCGCGGCTGGATTGTACTGGCCCGTGAGGATGTCCCGACCTTGCAGCCCGTCAGCTCAGCGCGGCAGTACGTCTAGGCGGAAGGGACGCGTCCAGGACCAGGCACGCGAAGAGACCGATGGCAAACCCGACCAGAGTTGCGATCGCCGTAACCGTCCACTTGTTTTCGTCGCCCTTGATTGGCTCACTCGGCGGGTCAATGATCAGAACAGTTGCTGGTTGGCTTTCAGCTGACACCATCAAGTCATTGATCGCCTGGGGGAACACGGCCGCAGCAGCGTTTGCGATCGACAACGACCGGGATGCGTCCGCATCACGCGCTGTCACAGTGGCAATTCTGCTATAGCGCTCAACGCTCAAGGTGCCGAGTACGTCGTCAACGGACAAACCAGCCTGCGTTGCAACCATTTCGGCAAATGCACGTGACTCGACCACCGGTCCAAGATCATCGAGGATCATGAGTTCCGGACGCTCGGCACTTCCCGGAATTTCGGTATCTCCGGGCAGTAAAACCGATGCCTGAAACGAAGCCTGATAATCGGCGGTCAGATTTTTGACGGACAGTGCGAACAGGATCAAAGCTGGCGCCAGTACGATCAACCACCAGAATCGGCGAATCGCAGCCAGGACCATTCTGATGTCGTAATCCTGAGTCGTTGGGTCGCCAGGCACCTAATACGCTCCCCGGCCGAGAATGACGGCAGGAACCGTGCGCAACACGATCTTCATGTCCAGCCACGGTGACCAGTGCTCCGCGTAGTAGAGATCCAGGCGCACCATTTCATCAAAGCTGAGATTGCTGCGACCGTTGACCTGCCAAAGGCCAGTCAATCCCGGGGTGACCGCAAGACGTTGCAGGTGCCATTCCTCGTACTCAGCCACTTCTTCCGGCATTTGTGGCCTTGGGCCAACCAGGCTCATTTCGCCCTTGAGCACGTGCCAGAACTGGGGTAGCTCGTCGAGGCTCCACCGGCGCAATACCCGACCGACGCGGGTCAGGCGAGGATCGTCGCGAAGTTTGAACAATCGGGGATCCTGAATCTGATGTTGCTGCATAAGTTGGGCGCGCATCTCGTCTGCTTCGGCGACCATGCACCGGAACTTGACCAGTGTGAACTCGGCCCCGTTACGCCCTACTCTGGGTTGTCGATAGAGGATCGGACCGTCAGACGTTAATCGAACCAGAATTGCGATTACGCCCATCGGTATGGCGGCAATCGCCAATACAAATGTTGCTGCCAACGCGTCGATTCCGCGCTTGGCCAGTCGTTGTCCACCCTGGATCGATGCAGGCTTTACGCCGATCAGTGGAAGTCCCGCTACTTCACCTAAATCGACCCGATCGAGGGAAAGTTGCAGGAGATCGGGAACGACCTTGAATTGCACTGATCGCTGGTGGCATTGCTCGATGATCGACGTCGCCCTGGTCAATTGTTCTCCGGGCAACGCGATGATGACCTCGTCAACGTTATATCGAGTAACCAGGCGCTCGATTTCATCCAGCGACCCTACCCGAGGGGCACGATGCACACGGTGCTCAGTAGCAACCGACAAGTCCGAGGTGTCCGGAAGGTCGTCTGCAAACCCAACCAGCTTGTAGCCAAGCGACGGTGTGTTGAGCATCGCCTCCATGATCCGACGCCCGGACTCTCCCGAGCCAACCACGAGCACTCGATCCACGTACCTCCCCTGGCGCCAAAGCGAAGCCCGTATGGTTCGTGAGATTGCCCTACGCAGAATGAAGAGCACGATCGCGATGACCCACGCATAAATGAACACGAGGCGAGAAGGAACAAACCGGGTCAGGAATGCTGTGAGGATGACACCGGCCATTGCGGTGGTTAGTCCACCAATGATCATCACGGATTCATCGAGCAAACCAGTTGACCGAGGCAACCAGTAGACGCCGCGAATGAGAAGAATTGCCAGCGAAAGCCCGGCAAAAATCAATGCGCGATCCTGAAATTCGGAGAACGGTCTGTAGGAGAACGACCGGACTACTCCGCCTACTTCGTACTCATACCGAAGTTGCCATGCGATGCGGAACGATACGAAGGCAATCATTACGTCCACGACCATTTGCATGACGCGCACGGTGATCTTCAACCATGGGAAGGTTGCTGGAATGGCACTTGCTGGGTACGTTGATTTCGAAGGTGCCATTGTTTGGGTCTTTTGCACCCGAGGCTTCCAGCCTTTCGTCGCGAGCAAAACACCGTTCGACGCGGAACAGGGGGAGTCGAAAATGCTCGCGAAATCATAGCACGCGGGGAAGTGCGTTCCTGGCTGAAGGGATGGTGCGGTTGCGTTGGTATACACGGGGAAAGTCGTCCTGTTACGTGGTAGCCCGAACAGGTGAACAAACGCCCACCCAAAGGCAATAGGATTATTCCCAGAACACAGGACAATCGAGGTATCTAGGATCCTTATTGTCCCAAAGGAGCCGCATCAGCATGGTCTCGGACACCCGTACCGTTGACAGACAATCCCCTGTGTTCGACCTGCAAGGTCGCCTCGGCAACTTCCTGATTTCCGACTTATTGCAGATGATCCAGCTTTCCGGCAAGACCGGGACGCTAGTCCTTCATCAGGGTTGGAACAGTCGATCGATCACGTTTGAACATGGTCGAATTACGTATGTTGCATCGGGTTCCAAACTCCCTGGTCAGTTTGACCTGCTCGTCAGGACCGGTCGGCTGACCAGACATCAGGTCGAGGCATTCCGGCAACGGCGGCCCGGGAAAAGCGAAGAGGAAATGATCGACGAGTTGATCAAGCGAAAACTGCTTGATCGTTCCGCCGTCGACAAATGCAACGAACAGCTTCTCGAATCCGCGATCTACACCTTGTTCCTCTGGCGGAATTGTGAGTTCACCTTCCAGGCAGGGTACGTAAGCAAGGTGAACGGCGTGGCGGTAACCGTCGATGGCAATCATCTGATCATCGAAGGAACGAGACGCGTTGACGAGTGGATTGAAATCAGTCCTGTCGTATCGTCCGTTTTCATGATTTTCCGGCAGCGCCCGCATTTGGTCGAGCGCACCATTCCGGAGCATTTACGCCGGGTCTATGACTGTGTCAATGGCAATCGAGACGTGACGGGCATTGCCCGAGCGACCGGAATGTCTCAGTTCGACGCAGCACGGGCATTATATGAACTTGCTCAGGAGCGCTTTGTTGAGTCCAACCCACCTAACAAGGTCAAGGTCTGCGAGCTTTTTCAACTCTGTGTTGAATCTATTTACATGAAGCTCGTTCTCTATGAACGAAGTCAGACTCGCAATGGAGTTCGAGCAGGAATTGAACCGCTTCGCGGGTGAGAACGCGTTGCGCGTGCGGATGTCGTCCGGGAAGATCAATCGCGGCGATCTCGACAACACACTGAACCCTATCGACTTGATTGAGCTCTACAAGACCTTCATTGGCATTCAGAACAACAAGCTCTCGCAGATGTTCGAGGCCAAGGTATTCCAGGGTCTCATGGAAGGTCTGTACATGAATGCCGAGCCTGAGATCCAATCGATGATGCGAATGTATGAGTTCTTCGATATCGACGGAATCGCAATCCTGGACATGTTTGACAACACCCAGGACCGAGCGATGGCTACGTCTGAATTGATTGCACCGCTGCCTTCACAGACTGCCTGAACGCGGGATCGCTATAATCGAACCGCATGAACGATTGCTTTCTTCGCGGCCAGCACTAACGTGTCCTCACTATCCGGCCATAATTGGCGGCGATGGACGGACCAGGGCGGACTCTGGAATCTCTTTTCCTGGTTTGGTCGGAGTACGGATCAACTCGCCGGGCTGCTCGTGCATCCAGTAGTGCTGGTTGTATTCGCGCGATCAATCGAACCCAACCCGGCCCGAATCAGCTGGTTCATCGGGGTGTTTGGATTCGGCTGGGCGGTAGGCTATGCAATCGCCCCTCTCCTGCAGCATCTCACCGTACGGGTGATGCCGTGGATTGTGGGTGGATACGTCGTCAGAACTGCGTCCCTTGTACTCCTTGCATTCGTTGTCAGCGAACGATCGGCCGACGCTGATCAACGTTTCCGCTCGGCACTGATCTGCTACGGAACCTATGCCATCGCGACCGGCATTGCGCGAAGTGCCCAGGCGAGGCACATCGTCCATGGCTCTGCACACGGACTCTGGGATGACACGTCCGTCGTCACCACGATCGCAACCCAGCTTGTCATTTCCCTTGGAGCACTCAGCCTTTGGTCGGTACTAAGTGAGCCAAACCTCCCCTGGTCGCAGGCATTCGGTCGAATCTGGTACCTGGCGGCCGTGGCTATGGGAATTGCTACGCTTTCGGCTGTGCAGCAGAGCGTCCATTTGCCCGAAGTGCCACGGACAGAGAATCGACCTGCCAGGCGCGAAGCCTCCTATGAAGGAGACAGTCGTCGCTTCTGGACCGCAGTGGCAATCGCTATCGGTGCCTCGGCAATTACGTTCGTGGAAGGGCTCGCGTTTCTGGCCGTCTTCGACGACTTCAGACGCCAGTCGATTCTTGTTCGAGGCAGCGTTGGGTTTTTTGCGGCCGGATGGGTTATCGGTGCGGTTATCTGGGGTGTCCTTCGCACTCGATTTGCTGCCAGTTTCCTCGCCCAGTTCTCCATTGCCCTGTCCATGATCGGAATACTTGTGGCACTGGCGTTGAGTGATCTTTCGAACGGCGAATGGTTCCCGGAAACCATCGTAGGCAGAGACTCCATAGAACTCCTGATATACGCGATGGCATCGTTGATTGGCGCGGGCCTCGCAGGTCGACGGTACATGCTTAATCCGCTTTTCGAGCAACTGAATTCGTCAATGTGGGTTCGGATCGGAATCAGTCTGGTTGCCGCCGCTGCCCCAGTCACCTTTGCCTATGTGATGGATGGTTCGCCCAGCAGGACGGCACTGGGTGCTGGACTGGCATTGTGCTTGTTGGTTGTCATTGCTCTGGGCACGTTGGACCGTTCGGGAGTCGGTCGCCGACCGAGAACGTCCGATCAGGTCGGAGTGTCAAGTCGTCTTGCCGTTCGCTAGTTCCACCGGAAGAACCAAATGAGTCAGCCACAATTTCCGGTCCGGGCGGTAACGATCAGTGCGTTGGGCGTTGTGAGTTGGGACGAGCTGTACCGGATCGATCAGTACCCTGCGGAAGCATCGTTCAGCATGATGAGCGAGAGCCAATCCGCTCCGGGTGGCACTACCGGCAATTTGACGATGGCGGCGCGCAAGCTTGGCGGAGATGTTCGCTTCTTCACGAAAATCGGATCAGACCGGCAGGGTACGTCGATTCTTGAAACGTACGCTGGTGCCGGAATCGACATGTCCGACGTGATAATCGACCCCGGAGCCACCGATCTCTCGGTGGTGATTGTCAGCGATGAAACTTCCGAGCGAACGATTCTCTGGCGCAAAGCACCGTACCTGAAGCGCGGAGACAAGATGTCCATCGACAGGCTTTTTGGAAGTGATGTTGCGGTCCTCGATTGTGTCGATCTTGACCTGCGGCGGTTTCTCACTGACTTGCCGGCACATACCCTCCCCAAGTGCCGGCTGCTTGGCCCATTGAGCTATCTGGCCGATGTTGTAGCAGACGACAAACTTGAGGTTGCCCTTCGGCATGACGTGATTGTCGGCAACGAACGGGAGTTTGGCGATTTGACCGGCCCGGTGTCTGGAGACGAGGGTTTCATCCATATCCAGCAGAAACTGGTTGGGACAAATTGCCGTCTTGCCGTCATGACCCGCGGTGCGAACGGTTCCAGCGCCGTCGACGCCTCCAATCGGTGGGATTGTCCGGCCTATCCCGTTAATGCCGTTGACACTACGGGCGCGGGCGACGCCTTCGCCGGGGCGATTGCATTCGGTCTTGCACAACGTTGGGCAGTTCCCGATCTTCTGGAATTCGCTTCGGCTGTGAGTGCTTGTGTTGTTGGGTCGCTCGGTGCGCAAGCAGGTTTGCCTGACTTCACGACAGTTATGGCAATGCTCGCGACCTCGCCGTGATGCAACGCCAATTGCTGCGGCAATCAATTTCGGATCTTGCGATTGCGAACGGTCTTGCGATCGCAGCAGTTACCCATTCTGATCGGTTCGAGGGACTGGAGGAGATTCTCGAGTCACGCCGGCTATCCGGAAAACTCGATGGAATGTCCTGGTTTAGCGCCGAGCGATCAGCGATCTCTGCTACACCGACTGCGCTGCATGAACATGCCAAGAGCATCGTTTCGGTAGGTGTCCCCTACTTTCGGTCCGATCTTCAGCCGCCAAACGATGGAGTTACCCGCGGTCGCATAGCCAGATATGCGTGGGGCGCGGATTACCACAAAACGCTCAAGAAACGGATGGGCGGGCTGTGCCGTGATCTCCAGCAGATGCTCGGGCGGGACATCGAAGTCCGGATTCTGGTTGACACGGCAAGGATCGTTGACCGCGCGGTCGCCGCCCGATCAGGACTCGGCTGGTACGGCAAACACTCGAACATCATCGTTCCTGGCCACAGCTCATTTGTGATGCTCGGCGAAATCCTGGTTGATCTGGAGATCGAACCAGATCAGCCACTCGCGAAGAACTGCGGTGCATGTCAGATCTGCCTCTCCAAATGCCCGACAAGTGCAATAGTTGCGCCGTATGTAATCGACTCGCCACGGTGTATCTCGTTTCAAACGGTTGAGAATCGGGGAACAATTCCCATTGAGCTTCGTGGCCGCATGACTGACTGGGTCTTTGGTTGCGACACATGCCAGGATGTCTGCCCCTACACCGGAGCAGCCAAATCACTCATCGACGATGCATTTGCGCCTCGTTCACCAGACAACGCGTTTCCATCGCTGGTCCGGCTAATCCAGATGAACGATGAGGATTTCGGGGAGACGTATCGCAGTACCGCAGTGAAACGGACCAAGCGATCTGGTCTAGCCAGAAATGCGGCAATCGCACTCGGAAATGTGGGTGAGGAACGCGACTTTGAGCCGATGATCAGTGCGTTGAAGTCGCACGACATCGCGCTCGTCCGGCAACACCTGGCCTGGGCATTGGGGCACCGCTTTGGCGGCATTGCTCTACCGTACCTCGAGGCGGGCCTCAGCGATGAGGATGAATTAGTGCGCGCTGAATGTAGAGTTGCACTTGAACAATTGTCATGACGCGTAAACGATCGAGGCAGAGTCAGGCGAGTACGATGCAGTCCAAACATCAGGAAGATGCCACCTACCGAGGGGAAATTGACATTGCAGAGGTTGCCATTGCAGACCTCGTACGCGATGCCGTCCGCGGATGCTATGGAGTCGTCGGCATCGGCACAAGCTCCGGTCGCGGATTAGTCGCACGAGTGCCGCGGCCGTGGAGACGATCGTCAATCGGCATTTCGATAACCGACGGGCGAATTTCCGTCTCGGTTCCGGTGATCGTGGCATTTGGAACTCCGATTGCGACCGTCGCCCGCAATGTCATCCAGACCGTGAGTTTCCAACTCCACGCGACACTCGGATTGCCAGTCGAGCGGGTTGATGTGCGGGTGGCCGGACTGCGCCATGCGGATGCATCCGAAGCAACGACCACATGAGCGCAAATGTCGTCTGGGGCGGTAATGAGTTGCTTTCGGCGTTTGCGATAGCGACCGCGTTGCTCGAGGAAAACCGCGCAACGATTGATGCACTTAACGTGTACCCGGTACCCGATGGCGACACCGGTACCAACATGAGCCTCACCATGCGGGCCGCACTGGACGACGCCCGAGCCCTGGCCGGCTCGGACCCAACCGTCAGGGACGTTGCAAACCGCATTGCCCACGGATCGTTGATGGGTGCTCGAGGAAACTCTGGTGTAATCCTCTCCCAGGTGTTTCGGGGTTTCGCAAACGAAGTTTCAGGTGCTGATCGGATTGACGGGCGCGACCTTGCACGAGGCTTGCGCGGGGCTACGACCGTCGCATACAAGGCGGTTATGCGGCCAGTTGAGGGAACCATGCTGACCGTGATACGGGTAGCAGCAGAGCACGCAGAGGCCATTGCTGCTCGGGATCCGTCGTTGGTCTCAGTGCTCGACGCCGCGGTTCGTGGATCAAAGGCTGCACTCGCTGATACGCCGAATCTATTGCCCGCCCTGAGGGATGCAGGCGTAGTGGATTCAGGTGGCCAGGGTGTCGTGCTGGCACTGGAAGGCTTCCTGGCAGCGGCCAAAGGGACGACACCAGACATCTCCGTCTTGACTATGTCTGGACCCGCCGAGATCGACCTCAATTCAGACGAACACGATTCCTTCGGGTACTGCACGAACTTCATGATTTCCGGAACCGCAATACCATTCGATCGCGTTCGCTCAGTAATCGCCGGGATGGGGCAATCAGCCGTAATCGTTGGTGACGACACAACGGTAAAGGTTCATATCCATTCGGAGAATCCTGGGAAGCTCCTCGACTATGCAGTCGGATGGGGTGCGCTTAGTCAGATCAAAATCGACAACATGAATGCACAGGCGGCGGCATTTTCCGGGCTGGCAAAGGAACACGTGCCAGTTGCTCAATCAGATCGCGCAGTGGTCGCTGTTGCAAGCGGAGGCGGCATTGCTGGTGCATTTCGCTCCCTCGGCGTGGATCGAATTGTTGATGGCGGTACCACGATGAATCCCAGCATCGACGAAATGCTGACCGCGGTACACGACGTTCATTCAAGGGAAGTGATCCTGCTGCCAAACAATGGGAATGTGCTTCTGGCGGCAAATCAGATACCGTCACTTGCTCGCGTCGCCGTTTCGGTCGTGCCCACTCGGTCGGTGGCGCAAGGACTGGCCGCAGCCTCGGCATTCAATACTGACGCGCCGATTGCTGATCTTGTGTCCCGAATGGAGCGTGCGTCCCAACGTGTAACTACCGTAGAAATCGCGCAGGCGGACAAGGACGCAATTGCAAACGGCTCCACTGTCCGTGTCGGGCAGTTCATCGGTCTGGTGAATGACCGATTGAATGTCGTGTCTGATTCGCTCACAGGGTGTGTCGGTGAGGCGCTCGCTACCGTTGTAAGCGACCGACATGAGTTGATTACGGTATTTGCAGGTCTGGATGTGCCTGACGAGCTTGCCGAAACAGTTGGTCAATCAATTGCAGAGACCTACCCTTCGTGTGAAATCGACTCAGTTCGCGGAGATCAACCGCACTACCGATTCATCATCTCCGTGGAGTAAATCGATGCCGGGAATCGCACTCATCACAGACAGTACATCCGACTTGACGCCCCTTGAACTGGCGAATCTACCGGCCAGCATGGTGCCGCTCAACGTGCACTTCGGCACTGAGGTATATCGGGATCATGTTGACCTGACGCCACAGGCATTCCTGGACAAGTTGGCGCATGCGGTCGAAATGCCGCGTACGTCCCAGCCATCACCTGCCCTGTACACCGCGGCCATCAATGCGCTGATTGCCGACTACGACCATGTTTTGATCGTGGCTCTTTCATCCAAGCTGAGCGGAACGTACCAGTCTGCAGTTCTGGGAGCGGCAGATTCGGCCAAACCATCCAATGTTCACGTTTTCGATTCGCTCAGCGCGTCAATTGGGCTGGGAATGCAGGTCCGACGTGCAGCCGAGCTCATTCGGTCTGGCCTTTCCCTCGATGAAGTAGTCAAGATGCTGACGACCGAACGGGACCGTTATCACTTTGTCTTCTTTGCCGACACGCTGGAGTACTTACAGCGTGGGGGTCGGATAGGCAAGGCGAGTCAGCTCTTCGGTTCACTGCTGAAGATCAAGCCTCTGCTGCTTTGCCAGGAGGGTGAGGTAGTTCCGTTCGAGCGGACCCGCAGTAGATCGCGGGCAATCGACGGAATCATTGACTTCGCCCTTCAATTCAAGGGTGTGGCCGAACTCAGCATCCTCCACGATGGCACCAGCGGCGATGACGTTGCTCGAATCATTTCGGCACTGGCAGATTCAATTCCAGCTGACAAGGTCATCGTTTCACTCTACGGACCGATCGTTGCGACACATGTCGGGGCTGGCGCGATGGGTTTATGTCTTCGTACCGATAACTGATACCGCGCATTCGAACGGTCCCGGGTCCATATACTTGTCGCATGACATCTGGTTTCCGGGCGACCGATTCCCTGCAAGCGATAGAAGAAATCCTGATCGAGCCGGTGCTGAACCTGATGCGCGCCGAGTGGAAATCTGGTTGCACGGGTCGGAACTTCACACGAATTCTGGAGGCCATCGTCGCGCTTGAATCGCGCGCACCAGCGTCCCAGACCGTGAGCGTGATCACCGATATTCGTCAGGCTCTGGGCACATATCTCAACGCGAATGTTGATGAGCGGCAAGAAATGCTCAAGTCAACTGCTGATCGGCTCAAGGCACTGGCGCCACTCCTCAGGGAAGATTCCCCTCCCTTCGGCCCAATTGGCCGAAACCCATCCGCGTTGGTTCCGGGCAAGCGCAAGGCACCGGCGTCTGGACCGCTGAGTCGCCGACCAGATGAAGCGGTTACTACGTTGTCCGGCGTGGGACCAGCCGTTGCCGCGAAGCTCGAGAATCTCGGCATTGCGACGATAGGTGACTTGCTCAATCACGTGCCGCGGACCCATATCGATTTCTCGCGACCGGATGCAATAGGCAACGTCGGTCAGATCTGGAATCAGGACGCCGTTACGCTCGCTGGCACCGTGACAGAGATCAATACGATTCAGATGGGGCGCAAACGGGTCGAGGCTCGGATAACGGATGGCACAGGCTGGGCACGTATCACCTGGTTCAATCCGTATATCGGTCGGCAAATTAACCAGGGCGACGAGATCGTCGTGCACGGCATGGTTGATGCATCTCGCGGCGGACTTTCGCTCACCGGTCCGGAGTGGGAACATCGGAACTCCCCGGATTTGCAGCGTACACGGCTTATTCCGGTCTATCCGTTGACGCAAGGTCTCGGTCAGAAACAACTCAGGCGCATGACCCGGCTGGCAATCGACGCTACCCAACGCACGCTCCATGATTACGTACCGATGGATGTACTCAGTCGCCACCAGTTGATTGGTTTGCCCCATGCGATTGCGCAGCGGCACTATCCAGCCAATCAGGAGATGTTGGCAGATGCGACCCGGCGAATGGCATTCGACGATCTCTTCCTGCTTCAGGTCGGTCTCGCCCAACGCAAAGCAGCGAATGCAGACAAAGCGGGCAATGATCTCACTGCCGGGTTGCCACGTTCCCGCGCGTTCCTTTCAACATTGCCCTTCCCGCTGACCGGTGCGCAGACTTCCGCCATTCGGGATGTTTCCAGGGACTTGACCGGCACCCGGGTGATGCAACGCCTGGTACAGGGAGATGTGGGGAGTGGCAAGACCGTTGTCGCGGCGGCGGCGGCAATCCAGGCGGTTGGTGCCGGTTTCCAGGCGGCCGTAATGGCACCCACGGAGATACTCGCAAACCAGCTGTTCTCAACCTTTGGCGGGCTCTTCGCCAAGATGGGTGATGATCGACCCGAAGTGGCATTGCTGACTGGAAGCACGAAGAAGCGGGACCGGGTTGTATTGCACGAACGTCTGGTGAGCGGCGAGATCGATATTCTGGTTGGTACGCACGCAGTGATTCAGCAGGGCGTGCTTTTCAACAAGCTCGGCCTGACCGTGGTCGATGAACAGCATCGATTTGGAGTTCGGCAGCGTGGCGAGTTGCCGAGCAAGGCGACCGTGGGGCCTGCGCACATTCTGACCATGAGCGCTACTCCAATACCACGGTCGCTGAATCTCGTATTGATGGGAGATATCGACGTTTCAGTGATTGATGAAATGCCACCGGGTCGCGAGCCCGTCACGACCAGGCGCTATTTTGGCGAACAACGTGTGCGGGCATATAACCTGGTTCGATCTGAGGTAGCGAAAGGTCGGCAGGCATTTGTGATATGTCCACTGGTCGAAGATTCCGATGCCAGCGATGCCAAATCTGCCGTTGCTGAAGCGGCACGCCTGCAACGCGATGTCTTTCCCGATCTCACCGTCTCCGTACTCCACGGCCGGATGTCTGGTTCAGAGAAAGACCGCATAATGGCAAGCTTCAAGAATCGCGAATTTGACATTCTTGTCGCCACTTCGGTCATCGAAGTGGGTATTGATGTGCCCAATGCGACCGTCATGATGATCGAGGGTGCAGACCGTTTCGGGTTGGCCCAGCTCCACCAGTTCCGGGGACGGGTTGGCCGAGGCGGAGGAGCATCCTACTGCCTGCTGCTTGCCGACGATACCGGTCCTGTTGCCGAGGAACGGCTACGAATGATGGAGTCCACCACAGACGGGTTCGTTCTGGCCGAGGCCGACTTGCGCATGCGTGGGCCAGGAGATTTTCTTGGAACACGCCAAAGTGGACTGCCAGAGCTCTCCATGCTGCGAACGGGATTTGATTCGAGACTGCTGGACATTGCTCGTAAGGCAGCATTTGAAATCGTTGACGCAGATCCGACCCTGGAACGCCCTGACCATTTGCCATTGCGCAAACAGGTCCAGGCATTCTGGTCGTCTGCAGCCAGGGAATTGGCGGGGGCATAGAGGCGTGCGCGTAATCACCGGTGAAGCAAAGGGTCGCAAGCTCAAGGGACCGCCTGGTCCCTTGACCCGACCGATGCAGGACAAAATCAAGGAAGCGCTGTTTTCCGCCCTGGAATCGCTCGACCTCGACATTGATCGGGTGCTCGATCTCTATTCTGGAACGGGCGGAATCGGGATCGAGGCACTCTCGCGCGGAGCATCGTGGGCCGATTTCGTCGATCAGCAGCGTGCAGCGTGCGAGGTGATCAAGTGGAACCTGGCACACACCGGTTTCACATCCAGGGCTGCGGTCCACCAGTTGCCAGTACCGTCGATCGTCAATCAGGCGAAGAAACCGTATGACCTCGTGATCATGGATCCACCTTACGCTGATCCAGACATCGCAGACGTTCTGACCAGTGTCGGGCAATCACAGTTGGTAGAATCGGGAACGATCATTGCCCTCGGTCACTGGCCGAAGTTCAGCTTTGACCCATCAGAGGGTGAATTGCGCCTTATCAAGCGTCGATGCCACGGTGACAGTTGCTTCTCGATTTACGAAGTTCAGTGAGGAACGGTTAAGAGCTGATGTCCACCGCGATCTATCCTGGCAGTTTTGATCCAATAACGAATGGTCATATGGACGTGGCACGGCGGGCGAGCCGGGTTTTCGACAAGGTAATTGTTGCCATTTATGAGCGATCCGGTAAACCTGGTGCCCTGTTCTCCGCCAGTGAGCGAGTCGAGCTGGCACGAATCGCATTTCAGGATCAACCCTCGATCGAGGTAACGACATTTGACGGACTGGCCGTCAATTGCGCGCGCGAACTGGGGGCAACCACCATCGTTCGTGGACTACGCGCCGTTTCTGACTTTGAATATGAATTCAAACTTGCCCATATGAACGCTCATCTGGCTCCTGAAATCGACGTAGTCTGCCTGATGACATCGTCCCGGCACTCGTTCGTATCGTCCAGCCTGATACGGGAAGTTGCATCGTTGGGTGGTAATCTGAACGGACTCGTACCCGACCATGTTCGAGACGCGCTCGAGAAACGGTTCGCACAGTAATGGACGACGACCTCGATTTTCAGTCGCCGCGTTCCCGGGATGTTCCGAGGGAGCCACAATACCGGCGGCGGCAACCAAATAACGATTTGCCTGATGACGACGCGCTCCTGAATGGGGACGGGTTTGATCTCGTTGACCCAATCGACGACACGTCAGTTGACATCTTCTACCTGCTGGATCAACTCGAGGAGCTTGTCAGCGTAAGCAAGCGGGTCCCCTTCAGTGGTCGCGTGATGGTCGAAGAGAATGAGTTTCTCGCGCTGGTCGACCAACTCCGGATCGCTGTGCCCAACGAAGTGAAACAGGCTCAGCGAGTGATTCGAGAGCGGCAATCGATTATCCAGGAATCACATGAAGAGGCAACCAGAATCCTGGATGCGGCCCGCAAGCGAGCGGAATACTTTGTTTCGAAAGACGGGATCCTGAATGAGGCCCGCCTCAAGAGCGAACAGATACTGCAGGATGCCGTAGATGCGCGAAATCGCACGTTGGGTGTCATCGATGCCTACGCCCTTGAGCAGTTCGACAAGGTCGAGCGTGCAATGCGCGATGGACTTGCCATGATCGATGAAACCCTGGAAGACGCCGTTATCATGATGCGAGAGGCCCGCGCGGAAGTCGGCAAGTAGCAACCGACGGACGGTATTGGTCGAACGTAGCTGCTTGTTCCGGGTCGGCTGACTGGTGAATCCTGGTCGAATTGAGCAGGCCGGGCTACCCCGCCACAATTCGATGATTGACCTCGGTTGTTCGCTGATCTATAATCACACGCTGACGCCGGGGAAGACCCGGCGTTTCGGTGTCGGTCAGGCGGGGGAAGATGGAACCCGAACATACCGGCCAGGTAAACCTGCACAACGATACGGTGGTGAACGTCGCCGCGTTGTTGCGGGAGCAAATGGGGTCAACCCGTTCGTACCGGTTTTCGATTGACCGGTTTTCCCTGGACGAGGATCTTGAGGCAGTTGGATTGGCTGGTATCGTCCGGCTGACGAAATTGTCGGACGCGATTCTGGTAACCGTTAGCGGTCGTACGCGGGTAAAGCTGGAATGCCAGCGCTGCCTGGAACCCTATGACGAATCGGTGAAAGTCGAGTTTTCGGACGAGTTTCGCATAGCGTATGACGTCAAACGCGGTACGATGCTTGAGTCCGAAGTTGAAGGACTCGACGAGCGGCTTGAAATATCTGAAAACCATGAGCTGGATTTCAGTGAGCCGATGCGTCAGGAGATCATCGTAGCGCTTCCGATGATTCCGGTCTGCGGTGAGAATTGCCCAGGACCGCCTGCGTTTGAAAATGACGAAAACGACGCCCTGAGTGGGCAATTTGCGACACTGGCTTCCTTGCTTGGGTCGAACGACGAGTAACAGGACAGGAGTTTTTCGATGGGTGCTCTTCCCAAGCAACGTATCAGCCGCCACCGACAGGGAAATCGACGTCGCCACATCTTTATCGCACCAGTTCACCTGGTGTCGTGCAAAAGTTGTGGTGAAGTCAAGCGACCCCATCATGTCTGCCCGAGCTGCGGGATGTACCGTGGTCGACAGGTCATCGTGATCGAAGAGCGCGCCGCTCGCGAGCAGTAGTCCAGGTTAACGAGAGAGCGAGACCGCGTCGGCAAGCCGACGCGGTCATTGCGTTCTGCTCTTGATTCGGGTGACACTGTCGAAGACATCTGCCGAATTCAGATGAGGGACGCGCACGAGCGATGCACCACGCAGCGATCACCGGTTGGGGAATGTCTGTCCCCGAAAAAATACTCACCAATACAGACCTTGAGCGAATGGTCGAGACCAATGACGAGTGGATCGTTTCGCGGACAGGGATTCGCGAACGGCACATCGTCGGTGCCGGGGATTCCACGACCTCCTTGGGAGCGGCCGCTGCCAGACAAGCGCTAGCGCAAGCAGGCCTTTCCGCTGAGGAACTCGATCTGATCGTTGTCGCAACCTGCACGCCAGATCAATTTCTTGTTTCTCAGGCGTGCCTGATCCAGGCAGAAATCGGTGGAAACGCCGGCGCATTTGATCTCGGCGCTGCATGCTCGGGTTTCGTCTATGCCCTTTCAACCGCATCGCAATTCATCCAGGCCGGGACCTACGAGCGGGTGCTGGTGATTGGTGTCGACACACTCACCCGATTCGTCGATTACTCCGACCGATCGACCTGCATCCTATTTGGCGACGGAGCGGGTGCGGTAGTGATTGAACGCTCCACTGAGGAGCGCGGGCTGCTCTCAACCGTTCTTGGAGCAGATGGAGCCGGATACAGTCACCTCTATATTCCAGGCTGGGGCGGATACGTTCCCGAGACCGCTGGCATCTTTCCAGAGTACCGACCGTACCTCCAGATGAATGGCAACGAAGTATTCAGGTTCGCCGTTCGGGTCATGGGTGACGCGGCGGCGGAAGCGGTCAGCAAGGCTGGTCTGACCTTCGCAGACATCAACATGATGATTCCCCACCAGGCGAACGTCCGGATCATCGATGCGGCTGCCCGTCGGTTGGATCTGGACCGGGAGAAGGTTTGGGTCAATCTGGATCGCTACGGAAACACATCAGCAGCGTCCATCCCGATCGCTCTCTGTGAGGCGCAGGCATCTGGACGACTCCACGATGGCGACAACGTGGTCTTTGTGGCATTCGGCGGCGGTTTGGCGTGGGCGGCCGGGGTCGTGCGATGGGGAGTGGCAGGCGTACCTCGATTTGAGCATGCCGTAGCCGACAATTCCGACCTCACCGTTGAACTCGCAGCCAGTGGAAATCGATAGGAGCTGATACGAAATGGGTGAAGCAAAACTCGCGATTGTTACCGGCGGCACTCGAGGTATTGGTCTTGCGATCGCGCAACGATTGGCCAGCGACGGATTTGACTTGCTGGTAACAAACCGGGCGGATTCTGACGGTGCGACGGCGGCAGTTGAATCACTGTCGACCCTCGGGACCAAGGTACACGTGTTCTCGGGTGATCTCTCGAGCGCTGATCAAGCCGGCGCCATGATCGAATACGCCATGACCACATTCGGAAAGATCGACGTGTTGGTCAACAACGCGGGAATCACTCGCGACACGCTGATCATGCGTATGAGCGAGGAGGACTGGGACGATGTACTGTCGTCGAACCTCAAATCGGTCTTTCTTTGCTGCAAGGCTGCCATTCGACCAATGCTTCGACAGCGTTCCGGGCGCATCATCAACATCACATCGGTTGTCGGGCTGGTCGGGAATGCCGGGCAGGCCAACTACGCAGCGGCCAAAGCTGGCATGGTTGGATTGACGAAGTCGCTGGCAAAGGAAGTTGGATCACGAGGGATTACGGTGAATGCCGTTGCGCCGGGATTCATTGAAACTCGATTGACTGAGGTGCTTCCTGCCGAACTTAAGGATCATCTCCTCAAGCAAACACCGCTGGGCAGGTTTGGCAGTCCGGAAGATGTGGCCGGCGCCGTCTCGTTCCTCGCATCGGACTCCGCATCGTTTATCACCGGGCATGTGCTCACCGTTGACGGTGGGCTGTTCATGCCTTCGTAAGGCGACCACTGACTTATGGCTCAACCAATTCGCAAGGTACTGATTGCAAACCGGGGCGAAATCGCCCTCCGCGTTCTCCGCGCGTGTCGAGACCTCAACATCGATGCGGTAGTTGCCTATAGCGATGCGGATCGCGATTCGCTGGCTGTGCGGCTCTCAGATGAAGCCGTATGCATCGGGCCAGCAACCGTATCGCGGTCGTACACCAACATCCCTGCGATCATCTCCGCTGCGTTGGTGACAGGGTGTGATGCATTGCATCCCGGGTACGGATTCCTCAGCGAAAATGCCTATCTGGCCGATGTTTGTTCGCAGGTCGGCATCACGTTCATCGGACCGCCTTCAGATGTCATCGGCAAGATGGGGAACAAGGCAGAGGCCCGCAAACTGATGAAAGACGCCGGAGTTCCGCTTATGCCGGGAACCGAAGGCGTGGTCCGGAATCTGGCTGATGCGAAGGACTCCGCGAAGCGCATTGGTTATCCGGTGCTGATCAAGGCCGCAGCTGGTGGCGGCGGTCGGGGAATGCGGGTCGCCAATAGCGAGACGGAGCTAATCCGGCAATTGCCCATGGCCCAATCCGAAGCGGAATCGGCATTTGGGAACGGCGATGTTTACATCGAGCGATATCTGAACGAGCCCAGGCATGTTGAAGTGCAGATTCTTGCCGACAATTTCGGTCACGTGTACGCAATCGGTGACCGTGATTGTTCGCTGCAACGGCGGCATCAGAAGATCATCGAAGAGGCCCCTGCTCCGTTCCTCAGCAAGCGAACCCGGGACAATATCCTGAAAGCCGCACAAAAGGGTGCCAAGGCCGCTGGGTATCGCAGCGCCGGGACGCTCGAGTTTCTGGTTGATGCCGAAGGTCATTTCTACTTCATGGAAATGAACACCAGAATTCAGGTTGAGCACCCGATTACTGAAATGGTTTCGAGTATCGACCTGGTTGCCTGGCAAATTCGCATCGCCATGGGCGAGCAGTTACGTCTCGATGCCGGAGATTACGAGGCACGTGGTCACGCGATTGAATGTCGTATCACTGCAGAGGACTCATCACGAGATTTTGCCCCAGGGGTAGGCACGGTGACGACATATGTTGCACCTGGGGGGCCCGGAGTGCGGGTTGACTCTCATTTGTACAGCGGGTATCAGGTTCCGGCGTTCTACGATTCATTGCTTGCAAAAATTGCCGTTTGGGGCAAGGACCGGGCAGAGTCGATCGAGCGGATGGAACGGGCATTGCGCGAAACCATCATTGACGGAGTTACACACATCACACCACTTCACTCCATGATCATGGCGGACGAAGGATTCCGGCGAGGTGACATCCACACCGGATTTGTGGGCAAGTTCCTCGAGGCAAATCACCAGGCGATCGTCGGCGCACAGCAGGATTCTATCGGATGACCGCTGGGTTACCGTCGACTACCGAATCTCACGTCCTGGCCGAAATTGATGAGGACGGCGTATTGGGCATTGTTACTATCGCTCCGCGCGTTCTGATCGAGATTATTGAGATGACCGCCCTGGATGTGCCAGGAGTGGTTAAGGTCACTAGCGGACGACGGTCAGCCAACAGGCGCATCCTCCCGATCCGATCACCTGAACTGGCGATTGAATCTGGAAATTGGCATTCTGAACGGGGCATAAGCGTGCGAATTTCGGACGACACGGTAGATGCATCGGTCTCACTTTCCGTTCGAAGCGGCACCAATGTTCCCGATTTGGCAGAGCAGGTTCAGGCTCGGGTTGCCATCGCAATCGAAAAGATGCTTGGGATGAAGACCGGTCCGATTTCTGTTCACATCATCGAATTTACGCCGGAGACCGATCGTACATGAGCGAACAACCGACCAGGCCACCCGCGAGCAGGGACCGAAAGCAGCGGAATACCCGGCGTCATCAAGCTCGTGTTCTCGCCATGCAGATCTTGTACGAGGCCGATTTGACCGGGCATTCGACGAGCGAGATTTTGGTGCGAACCAGAAATCAGGAAGCTACCCCTGATGAGACCCTGGAATACACCTCATTCCTGTTGACGGGTGTCCGCGCACGAGAGCGCGATATCACCGTAGAAATCGAAATGTCCGCGCCGGACTATCCAATTTCCGGAATCGCGCCGATAGACCGCTCAATCCTGCAGATTGGCGTGTTCGAGGCGCTCTATGCCGACGATGTACCACTTCGCGCGGCGATTAACGAGGCTGTGGAAATAGCCCGGGAATACGGTGGGGACGCAAGCGCCCGCTTCATCAACGGTGTGCTTGGATCAATCTCGGAGCGAGCAGCGCCGCAGAATGATCGGTCCCGCCCGAATTAGCAGATCCAGATGTTGGCCCCGCAGTCTTGCGGTCGTGTAGAATCCGGCGCGAGCACCGGTATCTATACGCGGTTGACGTTTGTGTAGGTGGATCCGGTGTTCGAGGGTGTCCGAGGTTGGGCGTCCTCTGATTGAACTTTACGTTGGAGGTGATAACGTTGGCGTCGGTATATGAGCGTGTACGCAGCATTGTCTCTGAGCGCCTTGGCGTTGATGAAGACAAGGTGACGATGGACGCTGAGTTTATCGGCGATCTCAACGCGGATTCCCTTGACCTGGTCGAAGTGATTATGGCGATGGAGCAGGAATTCGACACCGAGATCAAGGACGAGGACGCAGAGAACATTCGATCCGTGTCTGACGCGGTGAAATTCATTGAGGAGCACGCCAGCTAGGCGGCAGGCTCATTGTCAATGTCCGGACTTCACCGTGATATTGTGAATCAACGTTTGCGGAATGGGCGGGCCGCGTATGGTCCGTCCGTTTTGTTTCCCAACAAGGCTTGCCCGATTGAGCAAGCAAACCAGGTAAATACATGGCCCGACTAGCGCGCTTGCCAGCCCCAAAGGTTCCGAAGGTTCCCAGAATGCGTCGACCAAGTCGACCGGACTGGATGAAGCCTAACGAAGGTGAGGATGACGTTTTCGAGGAGATGACGCTCGGCGAGCATCTCATCGAATTGCGTAACCGGGTTGTCAGGGCATGCCTCTCGATAGGCGTCGCGTTCCTCATTGGTGTCGTTCTGGCGTACCCCCTGCTGAACAAAATCCGTCGCGATGCGCAAGCCTCACAAGGACTGGACATCGGGTCGCCGACAGATGTGATCACGATCTATTTCAAGGTGGCCCTGTACATTGCGATCGGACTGTCATTCCCGCTCATTCTCTATCAATTGCTGGCATTCGTTTCCCCCGGATTGACTCGCAAGGAAAAGCGGATTGTCTTCTCGGCGCTTCCGTTTGTATTCATCCTCGCAATACTCGGTGGATCCTACGGGTTCTTTGTAGCCGCACCGCGGGCGTTGCTCTTCCTTAGCTCGTTCATGACGTCGGTATATTCCTGGGACCCGGACGCAACAGAGGTCATCACGTTCTACATGACGTTGATGCTCGGGCTTGCTCTGGCATTCCAGATTCCGGTCATCATGTTCATTCTGGCGAAGATCAATCTGGTAACACCACAGAAGATGGCGTCCATTCGCAAATACGCTTTTGTCGTGATTCTTATTATCTCGGCGGTCATTACACCGAGTACCGATCCGGTGAACATGGCAATCGTTGCGGTACCGCTTTACATCCTCTATGAGTTCGGGATCATCATTTCCAAGATTTTCGCCAAGACGCCATTGATCTCATCTTCCCTGGCCGAAGATCCATCCTAGCGGGGCCCTACCGGAGCGACTGATACAGTTCGCTCGTTCCGGTAGGTGACCATTCCCGGTCCCCCACCCTTGATCTTTCGTACGTGCCGACGCTCTGTTATGTCGACTTCAACCCGACCGCTTTCGCGCGACTGACTGAAGAACGCGGCGAGTTCGGCGGCGCGAAGAATTACCTCGTCATTATCCCGAACTCCGGGAGTCCACTTCACGATCACGTGTGAGCCGGGAACACCACGTGCATGCAACCACGTGTCATCCGGGCCGCCGATGTCGAAGGTGACTCGGTCATTTTCAGCACCTGAGTGGCCGATATAAATCGGCTGGTCGCGGACGACCTCGGTTGGCAATGTCCGTTTTTTTCCCGTTGATCTCCGTGGTGACTTGCCTCTCGATTGCTCTGGCTGGGACGCGTGCCACTCCTGTTCCAGCTCCTCTACATCCTGGATACTCCGTGCCTGCGAAGCGAGTGTCAGCAGTTGTCCCAAATATTGACGACGATTCTCTAACTCTTCCCGGGCATTTGAGATCTGGGTATCCGAGCTTTTGGCATGCTGATATCGGTCCATGTAGTCTCTCGCCTGCTCGGAGGGAGAGAGCGAAGGATCAAGGGGAATCCGGACCTCATCTACGACCAGCTCCCTGTCCCCGGGCTTGATCTGCCACATGTATCCAAAGATCAGCTCGCCCCATTGCCGAAGTTGGTCACGATTCTCGTGCCGCGTTACTTCACCTTCGAGCGACCGTGCACGCGCGTCGAGCCGTTCCAGTGAATCACGAATCGACGCGGTCAAGCGCTGGGTACGAATGGCGTGTTTTCCCGCTTCCGTGGCGGGAGTTGTCGACCCGTCGATGATCTCGATCGCGGCCGAAATGGATGCAGCAGGCTCGGCGGTCAAGTCGACTGCCAGCGATTGCAACGGAACCGGAGCGTAGGCCACGGCAATTCCGTCACTGTCTCGATAGACCGTGGGTTCCCACGTATCTGTCAGGAGTGGTTCGAACAAGAATCTCAGTTCCCGACTGAGATCGGCCGCACTGACGGATCCATCTGCTCCGGTACTTCGGGCAATCGCTTCCCGCGCGATTTGCGGACTTAGGCCCCGAAAGTGCCCGGTCAACACTCGATGGAAGTTCTTGTCGGGGTGATTGGAGGAAAGCAGCGCCGAGAGTTCCGCTTCTGTTGCTCGCCTGGGATCGGCCTTGTCCTGCACTGGAGGGGGCACGTACGGTCGTTTCGGGGAGATCGGTCGGACACGACTCATTTCAAGCGAGACTCGCTTGGCGCTCTCCATGATCAGCCCGTCATCACTGACGAGGATCAGGTTGCTGTGTCGACCCATGATCTCCAGGTGCAGGTGCGTGAAAACGATGTCGTCGTCCGATTCATCCTCGTCGTCGTCATCATCTTCACGTTGAATTGCGATCGGTTCCTGCACTGGAGTTGGATGATCAGGAACGAGTTTCATTCCAAACGTAAGGGTCAGGTGACGCTCAAGTGGCGGTTGCTGAATGCTGACCAATCGGCTCCCACGTACGTACTTTCGGAGGAGCAGAAGGAGCGGGGTGACCAGTTGCCGATCCGAGACCGGCTCATTGGCGGTCAGGTAGACTGAAGCGGATTGACTCTCGGCTGAGGCGATCAGGTATTTGCGACGGCCCCTGGCGTAGATTTCCAGCCAGATTGCCTGGCGCGAGATCAGGCCAACATTCTGGACCCGGCCTGGTTCTACATCGCGGGTAAGCTGGTCGGCAAGCGCTGCGGCGGTTAATGAATCGAACATTTGCTACTTCCGTCAACTGCTATGTATATCGAGCCTGAATGGAGGCATCAGTCGTGACCGTTCCGGACGATCAACCGTTTGATGGTGACGAGTTCATCGCCAGACTTCGTGCCCGTCGCCAACCCCGAGTATTCGTGATATCGGGTCCGTCAGGCGTTGGCAAGGATAGCGTGCTCGATCGATTGCGTGAGCGCGAATCAGATAGTCACTTCGCAGTCACGGCGACGACAAGAGACCTTCGTCCGGGCGAGCTGCACGGAATTCACTATTACTTCCTGAGTCACGAAACATTCACTGAGTGGATCGAGGCGGATGAATTTCTCGAACACGCCCTTGTCTACGGCAATCGTTATGGCGTGCCGAAGAGTCCGGTTCGCGCAGCCCTGGAACGGGGACAGGATGTAATCATCAAAATCGATGTCCAGGGAGCTGCCGCGGTTCGGGCATTGATCCCGGAATCGATTGGAATCTTCATTGCTCCGGAATCGATGGATAGCCTTCGTCTCAGGCTCTCGGCCAGAAAGACTGACACAGGGACCGCGCTCGAACGTCGATTTGAAGAGGCACGCAATGAAATGCTTCGTGTGTCGGAGTTCGATTACGTCGTGTTCAATGAAACAAACGGGTTGCTCAGAGCGGTAGATGAGATAGCAGCGATCATCCAGGCCGCCCGAGCACAGATAGTGCAACCCGCGATCACGATCTAGGCTGACGCAACCTCAAAATCGTCCTCGTCATCGTCCGGCTGCAGTTCCTCGCCCTCTTCCATACGATCAACGAAGAGAATTCCGTCGAGGTGATCAATTTCGTGCTGAAGCACGCGTGCGAGATAGCCATCGGCCTTGATCCGAACGTTGCGATTGTTCAGATCCATGGCCTTCACTGTAATCGTTAACTGGCGCTTGACGTGGCCAACCCATCCGGGAATGCTGAGACACCCCTCGAGACCAATTTCCTCACCGTGTCCCTTGACGATTTCGGGATTCAAGAGGGTCATACGAACGGCCGGTGATCCCTCGTCGATGAAGTCTTCTGGCACGTGAACGACGATGATTCGCCGCATCACGCCCACCTGCGGTCCCGCCAGTCCGACTCCAGGAGCGTCGTCCATCGTCTCGTGCATGTCGTCGGCAAGTTGCTTCAAACCGGGTTCGACGTGGCGAATCTTGAGCGCCTTCTGGCGCAGTCGGGGATCGCCTTCCTTGATAATCGGGAGCAGAGCCATTGTTCTACGTTCGCCCTCTGTGCGTTGACCGGTATCCACGATAAGACCCGGCGTTCATGATTACTGTCAATTACAACAGCGAAACGGGGTCAACGTCCACAATCCACCCAGGAGGGTTCGGCAAACGATCCAGCAACCGTTCGATATCGTCGGGCAGGGCTTTCACGATGATGTGCCATTGCTGCTGACCGCGCAGTTTGGCGACAAATGCCGGAGCGGGGCCAATTATCTCAATTACTGATCCGACTGCGCGTGCCTCTCGCCCGATCGATCGCACCATTCGGTCACATTCGATTGCGCAATCGTCATCGGTATCGCCGCGTACGAGGTATCTGATCATTCGTGCAAACGGTGGGTATCGATGCGATTCCCGGAATGCAATCTCGTGACGGTAGAACTGGTGGACATCATGGGTCCGGGCCGCCTGGAGGACGTAGTGGTTTGGCGAGTACGTCTGGACGATGACGGCACTCGCTGGCGTACGCCGTCCGGCTCTCCCGGCCATCTGCGTTATTAACTGGAATGTGCGCTCGCCTGACCTGAAATCGGGGAAGTGCAGACCAACATCGGCACTGACAATGCCGACGGTGGTGACATACGGAAGATCCAGCCCCTTGGCAATCAATTGCGTACCAATGATGATGTCGACTTCCCGGGCCTCAATCGACCGAAGAATCTCGGCGTTGGCACCACGTTGACGGGCGGTGTCCTGATCCCAGCGCACAACCCGCGCATTCGGGAATCGCTTGCGGACCTCCGTCTCCACCCGCTGCGTACCGGCTCCAAAGTAATCGAGCGTGCCATCGCACTTTCGGGCAATTGACTGGCGGACGCTCGCGATGATCACAGCGATGACAGATCAGTGAGGCACGATCCCGGTGAAAGACCATCGGAATGTCGCAGTTGGGGCAATTGAGCGAACTACCACAATCGCGGCAGATTACGACAGTCGACATACCGCGCCGGTTGAGCATCAGCATGGTTTGTTCACGGCGTTCCAGAGCGGATTCGACTGCAGCGATCAGCGGACGACTTAGCAAGGCGGTGTGGCCGGCCTGGAGCTCCTGGCGTATGTCGACGATCTGGATGGGTGGTAACTCCCGGGCTCCAGCAACAGCGCGCTGGCTAAGTCGGTAGGACGTGACCTGGTTTTGCGTGGTCCGCCAGAGTGTTTCGATTCTGGGGGTCGCGCTGCCCAGGATGATCGTCGCCGATGCGCGTCTGGCGACTTCCTCAGCCAGCGAGCGGGCATCGTATCGAGGCACTGCATCCTGCTTGTACGACGTGTCGTGTTCTTCGTCGATGACGATGAGCCCGAGCGCAGGTACCGGGGCGAGCAGTGCGGAACGCGTCCCCACAACAATTCGACGTTCGCCCGAAGCGACGGCATCCCACGCTTCCTGCCGTGCCCCCATCGCCAGGCCAGAATGCAGTACCGCCACCTGACCAGGGAAGCGATCCTTGACCCGCCCGACGATGTGTGACGTCAGCGCAATTTCCGGGACGAGGTAGATTGCCTGTTTGCCTAACCGTAATGTTCGCGCAATCGCCCGCAGATAGATTTCGGTCTTGCCACTGCCGGTCACGCCAAAGAGCAATTGGGGGCTGGAACGTCCGGATTCGATGGCATCCGCAATTCCGGACCAGGCTTCTTGCTGCTCATCAGTGAGAACGGGAATGGGACCGGAGGGTTCAATTTCGAGTTGGGCTTCCAATGGCCGCTGCTCGACCACCATTGCGCCGTTCTCGATGAGTTTCGCGGCAACGGAGGCAGAAACGCCGGTGCGGTCCCGGGCCTCATTGGCGCGCATCCCGTCCGGACCGGCAGCAAGAACAAGTCGGTGCAATTCTGATTGGCGGGCAGTCAGTTTCGGCGTCGACGTACCTGAATTGACGCGCCACCAGGATTCAGTCCGTGATTGCACTGTGCGGACGTTTGACGTGTATCGGCGTGTAACCGCGCCAGTTCGTTCTAGGTCTTTCAATACAGTGGAAAGTGTCGAGCCGATGGCCGTTTGCAGCTGCTCAAGCGAGGCGGTTCCGTTCAGGCGGAGATGCTCCAGTACCTGCTCCTGCATTTTGGTCGAACCGGTCTGACCTCCTCGTGCCTCGAACCATGGAGTGACTGAGAGTTTCACTCCAGGTGGAAGCATCAACGCCAGGCAGCTGAACAGATCGCTCGCGCACTCCCGCTGCAGCCAGCGTGCAAGGTCGATTTGTTCTGGGCGCATGGAGAAGCCATCAACAACGTCGAGCAGTGGCTTTACGTTGAACTCCGGCTCAATCTGATGGGAAGCCAGGACTACGCCCAAAGCGACAGATCGCCGAAGCGGAACCCAAACCAGTGTGCCGATTTCCAGTTCCCGTTCGGTGGCATATGTGAGCGTGAGCGAATCGGGACCGGGCAATACGCCCTCGACCGCAACCTCCACAAAGTGCTGGTGTGGCAAATCACTCATACGAACAAGCGTACGCTTTCCTGTCAACGGTCAAGTGCCGGTCAGAGTCATATACTTTCGGCAAGACGAGCGATCGGTACGCGCGCGAATTCCAAAGGCAGGGTAATGGTTCAGGCTCCTCCCAAAGGTCAATTGATATCAGATTTTGAATCCCGGTTCGCGACCTCAAAGGCTCTCTATGAGAAGGCACGGGGCAGCATCGCAGGCGGCATTGCTCACGACGGTCGTTATCAGCGACCATTTCCGATCTACGTGGATCACGCGGACGGTGCGTACAAGTGGGACGTATCCGGCGAACGCATCATCGACTACGCGATGGGCCACGGAGCGCTGATCCTGGGTCATGGTGATCCTGATGTTCGCGCCGCCATTCATGCGCAGGTAGACAAGGGGACACATTACGGCTCAGGTCATGAAGGCGAGCGCAAGTGGGCCGAGCTGATCACGAAACTGGTCCCGTCTGCTGAACGGGTGCGGTTTGTGGGATCAGGAACCGAATCCACACTGCTCGCGATGCGGCTTGCCCGGACATTCACTGGCAAAAACACGATCCTGAAATTCGAGGGCCATTTCCACGGTTGGAATGACTACGTCGCAAAGAGCGAAAAGCCGCCATTCGAATCGGCGGGCGTTCCGGGCGTTCCGGATGACGTTCTGCGGACCGTAGCCGTGGTCCCGGCGAACGATCCAAACATGCTGGAAGAGCGACTTGCCCAGGGTGACGTCGCGGCGATCATCCTTGAACCGAGCGGTGCGTCCTGGGGTCAAATTCCCCTCGAAGAGACGTTCCTTCAGATTGTGCGAGAACTGGCGACCAAGTTCGGAGCGGTGTTGATCTTCGACGAAGTGATCACTGGTTTTCGATGGGCACCTGGCGGAGCACAGCAGCGGTTCAACGTGACCCCGGATATGACCACGATGGCCAAGATCGTGGCTGGTGGGCTTCCCGGCGGCGCTGTTGCAGGCAAGGAAGAGATCATGTCGTTCCTGGATTTCAAGGACACGGCTGATTGGGGCAAGCGCAAGATCATTCACCCGGGCACCTTCAATGCGAATCCAGTCTCTGCTGCGGCGGCCATTGTGGCATTAACCAAGTGCTCGAATCCGGACGTTCAAAATCATTGCGACGCGCTGGCGGTTCAGCTTCGCTCCGGAATGAATTCGATACTGGAATCGAAGGGACTGCCTGGGTGCGTGTGGGGAGACAGCTCTGCCTTCCACGTCCTCCTCGATCAAACCCCGACGAACCGCATTGCTGGAGACCTCCTGATCCCTCGTGGGATCAATCCCGAAGTACTCAAGGCAAGCGCCAAGGCGGGTCGGTCCGGACCGCTCTCGGTAGCCATGGAGCTTGAGGGCGTCGATCTCTTTGGCGGCGGTGGTTTGTTCAGCGTTGCCCACACCGTGGCGGACGTTGAATTTACGCTTGGGGCGTTCGGGAACGCGCTCGACCGCATGGTCGACGATGGCTACTTTGCCTGACCTGCGCTGAGCAACGAGAGAACCCGTTCGTAGTTCTCGTCAGTGTCAATATCGATTGGAACGTCCTCGTCGACTTCGGCGAGGACGATTTCGTTCCTGTGCGAACGAACAACACTGTTCGCTCCCGAATCGCCAGTCACTTTTGCCAGCTCCGGGAAGAGTGATCGATCAAAGAGCAGCGGGTGCGATCGGGTACCGCGATAGGATGCCTGGACTATCGGCGCGGCGGTTCTGGACCATGATTTCGATCACCAAGTTGATAGTGTGGGCCGAGATAGTTGGTTGATCGCCGAGCAAAACGATGACGGCGTCTGCTTCTTCGGGAAGTGCATTCAGTCCGGCCAGAAATGATGTCGACTGGCCATCCGCGAACTTCGGATTCACTACCGTTCGACAGGGTAAATCTGCCAGTAGCGACGCTATTGCGTCCGACTGGTTGCCCAGAACTACGGTCACAGACGCAAGTCCGCTGGAGCATGCAATTCGGACCACCCTGTGAATGAGTGGCTCGCCCAGGATATCGAGTAACTGTTTGGGTCGACCGAGTCGCGACGATGTGCCAGCCGCGAGAACCAGCCCGGCGACAGGGGTAGATCAGGTCGCGTCGCCACGGATCGATCCAGTTGAGTCGGTCAGTGGACCGCCCGCCCTGCCCTTCCGGACAGCGATGATCTCGGCCATGATGCTGATCGCCATTTCCTCAGGCGAATTGGCTCCAATGTCCAGGCCGATCGGTCCGCGAATCCGGTCCATGGATTCGTCGGAGAGTCCTGCCGCGCGAAGACGATCCCGGCGTTCGCGATTGGTCTTGCGACTGCCAACCGCACCGATGTACCGCGCGTTGGTGGCCGCCGCTCCGACCAGGGCCGGTTCGTCGAATTTGGGATCGTGGGTCAGGATTGCGAGGTATGAGTTCCGCCCGATCGTGAATTGTTTGATTGCTTCATCTGGCCAGGCGACCAGAATCTGGTCCGCATCCGGAAATCGCTCTTCCGTCGCGAGCATCGCGCGGGCATCGGACACGAGCACGCGGAAGCCGATTCGCTTGGCAAGTGTGGTCAGGGCCTGTGCGACGTGAACTGCGCCGAAGATGATCAGGGTTGGTGGGGCCGGGTAGACGTCGAAGAAGACCTCGATTTCGCCTTCATCTGACGCGATTGACAAGGTGTCCGACTTTTCCGCATCAAGTAGCCGATTCGCATGCTCGACAGCGAGGCTATCAAGTTCCGCTGACCCGAGTGTGCCGATCTGCTCATCACCGATGATCGCCAGCTTGGTGCCAGCGAGATCACCACTGATGATCGTGGCAATAGCCGCCGGCTGAAAGACTTCGGCGGCAGCCCGGACCTGATCGTAAATATCCGATGTGGCTATGGTGGTCATTTGCTCTCGACTTGCAGGTCGAGCGGTTCGATGTAGACATCGATGACTCCCCCGCAGGCAAGTCCGACATCCCAGGCCATTTCATCGGTGATGCCGTAGCGAACGGTAACGGGCTTGTTCGTGGCGAGGACGTCCTGAGCGACGTCGTAGACCGCCGTTTCTACACAGCCACCGCTAACAGAGCCAGCGAGATCTCCACTGGCCGAGACGGCCATGGTTGCCCCGATTGGTCGAGGGGCGGAGCCTTCAACACGAACGACCGTGGCGATCGCAACGCGATCACCTCGGGCGCGCCAGGTGTCGACTTCAGGCAGAAACTCTCTCATCGTGGTTACCTCCGAGCATTGACCCGGGAGATGTACTTGGGGTCAATCTCTATTGTCAGTTCGCCGCGGGTGCCAATCTTGGCGATCCCGGGCAGTTGTTCGGCTGCGGTACCGGTCAGGGCACTTTGCCTTCGGACAGGTGGTTGGTCATCAACATCGCCAAGGATCCTGGCCAGGATTTCCATGCTCTTCATGTTGTGAATCGGCAGGAAGTAATCGACGTACGGCAGTGCCGCGCGAATTCCCTGGGTCAGCGGCTGGTATCCCGGCGCACCCAAGCAGCGGGTTCAGCCAGATCAGCCGGCGGCAGGATCGCTGCAGCCGGGCCATTTCCTTCGACAGCAACTTCGGATCGCCGCGGTCCCAACCGTCGGAGATCATGACCACGGTGGCGCCGGAGCGAAGCACCCGCCGACTCCACTTGAAGTTGAAGTCCTTGATCGCTTCGCCGATTCGGGTGCCACCCGACCAGTCATCGACCGAGTTGACGACATGTTCGATCGCCGCGTCGACATTCTTCTTGCGCAGTTCACGCGTGATCCGGGTCAGCCGGGTGCTGAAGACGAAGACCTCGACCGTATCGAGACCGTGCTCCATCGCATGGACGAATTGCAGCAGGAGGCGCGAGTAGCGGTCCATCGAGCCGGAGATGTCGCAGATCAGGATCAGCGGACGCATCCGTTCCTTGCGACGCCGGTATTTGAGCTCGATCGGAACCCCGGTGTGCTCGAAGTGATCGCCGCAGCGTGGCGCGATGATCGATGAAATTCACCATTGTTGGCGCGTTCTTTGCGCCGGGTCTTGCGCGTGCCCAGTCGCCAGTCCATCCGCTCGATCATGCGGCGCGCTTCGGCGATTTCGTCGGCCGTGAATTGCGAGAAGTCCTTCTTGCGCAGCACTTCTCGGGCAGAGAAGACGATCACGTCGTCTGGCAGGTCATCGAGATCCTGGGCCTCACCGTCGTCCTCGGTGCCGGTATCTTCGACCGCGAGAACAGAACGTTCGCGGACGCGGGTTGCGTTATCCGCACCGGCCTTCTTCTCGTTCTCGTTTGCTTCGCTGGCGTGCTGTCTTCTGGCGGTTCCTCGTCGGTGATCAGGTCCTCGAGCGAGGTCTCCACCGGATTGAACGGATTCATCAACTGACGCCAGAATCGACCGAAGACAGCGTCGAACGTCGGAATCTGCTCAGGAGCAGTGACCAGCGTCGCCTTCGCTGCGGCATAGAAATCTTGCCGGACTGCGGCAATCGATCTCCCCCATCGATTCGACGAAGGTGATCAATTGACCGCTTCCGATGGGCAAACCAGCGCTACGCAGGTCACGACCCAACGTCAGCAGGTTGCGGGTCAGTCGCCCGGCGGTGATGTCTTCCGGGCGACGACTCTTAAGACTGCGCGGTTGCACGGGCGGCTCGCTCGATCAGTTGACTGGCCGTTTCACCTCGAACCCGGTCGACATCTTCCTGGTACTTGAGGATGACGCCCAGCGTGTCATCGACCGCTTCGCTACTGAGTTCACTGGTGCCGAGCGCAAGCAGTGCCTGCGCCCAGTCGAGGGTCTCGGCCATGCCCGGCGGCTTGAAGAGATCGACCTCACGCAACCCCTGCGTGAATCCGCAGATCTGGGTGCGCAGTTTTTCCGGGGCATCCGGCACCTTGGCCGACAGGATCTTGAATTCCTTGGTCGTAGGTCGGGAAATCGATCCAGTAGTAGAGGCAGCGACGCTTGAGCGCGTCGTGGATTTCGCGGGTTCGGTTCGAGGTGAGGATGACGATCGGCTCGTGCTCGGCGCGAATGGTGCCCAGTTCCGGGACGGTGACCTGGAAGTCCGAGAGCAGTTCGAGCAGGAAGGCTTCGAGTTCCTGATCGGCGCGGTCCACTTCGTCGATCAGCAGGACCGGCGAGCGATCGTGCGCAGCGTCGATTGCCTGCAACAGGGGCCGCTTGAGCAGGAATTCCTCACCGAAGAGATTGCGGCGGGCAGCTTCCTGGTCGGTATTCCCGGTGACCTCGAGGGTGCGCAGGTAGAGCATCTGGCGCGGGTAGTCCCACTCGTAGATGGCGGCGCTGGCATCCAGGCCTTCGTAGCACTGCAGGCGGATCAACGGGGTGTCGAGAATGGTCGGAGAGCACCTTGGCGATCTCGGTCTTGCCGACGCCCGCCTCTCCTTCCAGCAGGAGCGGCTTGCGCAGCTTGAGGGTCAGGTACAAGGTCGTCGCAAGGCTGCGATCGGTTATGTAGTTCTCACCGCGGAGCGCGGCCTCCAGCTGGTCCACCGACTCGAACGTCCGGCCAGCATGATTCGTAGCAAGAGCCTCGCTCGTTGTACTCAAAGATGTGTTCTCCGGGAATGTGGCCAGGCGGCCCGCGATTCACTTTTCAAATGTAAGTATCGCCGAGATAGCGTTGGACTCGCCACACCGTTTCCGACGGTCGGTTACTCCTATTTGGCTTTCGGCGGTGCTGGCCACCGACCGTACCAATCGAACGGTTCGGGGTTGAGATTCACGACCACGTTCTTGACCTGCGTGTAGAGGTCCATGACGTGCCGACTCAGCTCGCGGCCGAGGCCACTCTGCTTGTACCCACCGAAGGGAGCCTCGGGTGGATTTACGGTCGGATAGTTGATCGAGACGTTGCCGGCCTGGAGTTCGCGCGCCATCGTGTGGGCTCGCTTGATGTCATTCGTCCAGATCGTGGCAGCGAGGCCATAGATGGTGCTGTTCGCCATCCGGATGACATCATCCTCGGATTCGAATGGGATCACCGCCAGGATCGGCCCGAAGACCTCCTCCTGAGCCAGGCGCATGTCGGATCGGACATTTCCGAAAACGGTCGGTTCGATGAAGTTGCCAGCGGCGAGTGCCTCGGCGGTGACCCGCCGGCCACCAGAGAGCAGTTCGGCACCATCCTCCTGCGCTATTTCGCAGTAGTTGAGGACGCGGTCGCGTTGCTGGCGGAGAAATGACCGGTCCCATCTGGGTTTCATAATCGAGCGGATCGCCGACCCGAATCTGGCGTGCTCGCTCCACAAATGTCCTGGTGAAGTCGTCGTAGATGTCCTGGTGCAGGAAGAGCCGCGTTCGGGCGGTGCAGCGCTGACCGGCATTGGCGTAGATGGCGAAGAGCGATCCGTTGACCGCCTCATCGAGGTCAGCATCCGGGAAAACGATATTCGGACTCTTGCCGCCGAGTTCGAGGGTGACCTTCTTGATGGTTTGAGCAGCCAGGGCCATGATCCGCCGACCGGTTTCGGTTTCGCCGGTGAACGCAACCTTGTCGACCAGTGGGCTGCCGACCAGGGCGTCGCCGATTTCGGAGCCTGGCCCGGTCACGACGTTGACTACGCCGTCCGGGATCCCGGCGTCGCGGCAGATTTCACCGAGGATGATCGCGGTCATCGGGGTGGCCGAGGCCGGCTTAAGTATCAGGGTGTTGCCGGCGGCGAGCGCCGGAGCCAGTTTCCAGGCCGCCATCAGCAGCGGGAAGTTCCAGGGCACGATCTGGGCGCAAACTCCGACCGGTTCGCGCAGCGTGTAATCGAGCAGCGGTCCGTTCATCGGGATCTGCTCGCCCCAGAGCTGGGTGGCGATGATTGCCGTAGTACTCGAAGCAGTTGGCCGATGCGTTCACGTCCGCCCGTGACTCGACGATGATCTTGCCGCAGTTCATGCGTCTCCAGGATCGCGATCTCGTCGAGCCGTTCGCGCAGAATGTTGGCGACCCGGTGCAGTGCCCGGGATCGCTCCTGCGGAGTCCAGCGCGGCCACGGTCCGTCGTCGAATGCCTTGCGGGCGGCCGGCTATGGCGCGCTCAGCATCGGCGATTCCAGCGAGCGGAACCCGACCGATTGGCAGATTGGTGGTCGGGCTGACCGTGTCGAACGTCTTGCCACTGAGCGCTGGCACCGATTGGCCATCAATGACGAGGCCATATTCCTTGATTGTTTCGGATGTCGCGACCACGAAGGACTCCTGTTCCGGGGCGGCATGATTGCCTGTAGATTCGGAAGAATACTCCGCATTTGGGGGTGATTTCCGGTACAATCTCGACTCGGTCACCCGCCGGGGTGGCGAAATGGCAGACGCAGCGGACTCAAAATCCGCCGAGGCAACTCGTGAGGGTTCGAATCCCTCTCCCGGCACCGAATCTCAGCCCGCATCCGGAGACATCGCACCCCATGGACGAACAAGACCCGAAAACGCTCCTCGGATACAAGCTCTACTGGCGCCGTATCGCCATGCATCTCAACCTGCGCGAGATCGCCCCTGATCTCGGGACGACATCGGTCGCGCTCAGTGCCTACGAAAAAGGCGACTTCACCAGGCTGACTCGCGAGCAGATCACCGGCTACCTGGCCTTGCTCGAGATGAGTGATCAGGTCGATGCGTATCTGGAATTGACTCCGGAAGCACTGGAAGCCTAGGCCACTCTCCTCAGTGACGGGCCTATTCGGAACGGTTTAGACTCGACCCACACAATCATCGCTATTCCGGGTGAATAGTTCGACGAATCTGGGGGGATAGGGTTGGATCGGCACACTTCACCGCGCGTGAGCGGGCGGCTCATTTTTGCCAGCGTTCTTACGGCACTCCTCATCATCGGAACGAATCTATTTGGAGCTCCGGCAGCCTCGGCCGCTGTGCCAAGTGGCTTTTCCGACACACTGGTCACGTCGATCTCGCGACCGACTGACATTGCGTTCACTCCGGCCGGGACGATGCTTGTGACGAGCCAGGGCGGAGTCCTTTACAAGCGCAGTGGTGGCACGACCACTGCCGTCCTCAACATTGCGAACAAGATCTGTTCGGACTTCGAGCGCGGCCTCCTCGGAGTGACCGTAGATCCTGATTTCGTCTCCAACGGGTACATCTACCTGTTTTACACAAACAACAAGAACGGCTCGTGCGCGTACAACCAGTCGTATTCGCCGGTCAATCGCGTCTCCCGTTTTGTATTCAGTGGAAACTCAGTCACCTCCGAGACCGTTTTGATCGACAACGTTCCCTCTCCGGGCGGCAACCACAATGCTGGTGGCATGACCTTTGGCAAGGATGGCTATCTGTACATTGCAGTAGGCGACGGTGGCTGCCAAATCGGAAACTCCAGCGCTTGTGGAGGTGCGAACGCCAATGCCCGATCCAAGCATCGACTCCTCGGCAAGATTCTTCGCGTCGACCGGAATGGCAATGCTCCCTCGTCCAACCCGTTTTACGCGTCCGGCGGCACGTGCCGAACAACTGGCGTTACAACGAGCGGTCAGCACTGCAAGGAGACATTTGCCTGGGGCTTACGGAATCCCTTCCGGATCGCAGATGATCCCAACGCCTCGTCAACTCGAATATTTGCCAATGACGTCGGACAGAACGCTTATGAAGAGATCGATCTGATTCAGGCTGGAAATGATTACGGTTGGAACAATTGCGAAGGCTTTGCCAACAACGGTGGTGGCGGTACTTGCGGGTTTGCTGACACTAATCCGCAGTACGTCTACGGACACGGTTCGTGCAACTCGATCACCGGCGGGGCGTTCATTCCGAATGGAGTTTGGCCAACCACGTACAACGGAACCTATTTCTTCGCCGATTACACCTGCGGAACCATCTGGTCACTCAAGAACGTCAGCGGAACCTGGACCCGTACCGTTTTTGCAAGTGGTCTCGGAGCAGTCACTGAACTTGAGTTCGGGCCGGACGGCAGCAACATCGCCCTCTATTACACCAACTACGGGAGCAGCCAGGTTCGAAAAATCAGCTACTCCGCCGCCAACAATCGCGCTCCCGTAGCGGATATCGACGCGACACCAACCTTTGGCGCACTACCGTTAGAGGTTGAATTCGACGGGAGAGACAGCACCGATCCAGATGGCGACACGCTTACCTACAAGTGGACATTCGACAACGGCACGAGCTCGACATCGTCGCATCCGACCCGCACCTTTACCGAGAAGCGCGAGTACAGGGTCACCCTGACCGTCAGCGATGGCAAGGGTGGTACTGACACAGACACTGTGACGATCGATGCCGGCAATACGAGACCCGAGGCAATCATTACGTCGCCAGTGGCGGACAGCGAATACAGTGTCGGCCAGACCATCACGCTCAAGGGCTACGGTGATGACGCGGAAGACGGCATTATCCCGACCAGTCGTCGGACTTGGGAAGTGCTCCTCCATCACGACACCCACACCCATCCGCTGCTTGGACCGACTACAGGTAACAATCTGACGTTCCAGGCTCCGCAACCGGAGGACTTGCAGGCAGCGTCCAACAGCTACCTGGAAATCAAGCTGACCGTTCGGGATTCGGACGGACTTGGCAAGACCAAGAGCATAAACATCTACCCGAACAAGGTGAACATCACTGTCGGTTCGAATGTCCCCGGCATGCTGGTTTGGGTCGAAGGCGCTCCATTCATAACCCCTGCGGAGATCCTTACGTGGGAGAACAACCCGCTATCGATTCTTGCTCCGGACCAGATCGGGCCAGATGACCAGCCGTACATATACAAATCGTGGTCCGACGGTGGCACGCGATCACACAATTACGATCCACCTGCATCCGACTCGTCGGTTACCGCGACATTCGACATATTGGCCGGGACGTCATTCGCGGCTCATGCAGATGCCCGTGTATCCGAAGCAAACCCGACTCGGAACGAGGGCACTGGAACAGGACTGAGCGTCAAGGGAGGCTCGACGTCCGATTACGAAACGGTGATCAGGTTCAAGCTGACTGGAATCGGCGACTCGGTCTATCGGGCCAGGCTGTACCTCTACTCGTACGATGGCACATCGAATGGGCCTGGAATCTACGAGACTACGCCGAGCTGGAGTGAATCGACCGTCACCTGGAGCAACAAGCCGGCCGCGTCCGGTGGGTTGATCGATGACTACGGTGCGATCGCCAAGCGCTCATGGATCGCGTATGACGTCACGGGTGTTATCGATGGCGACGGATATGTGGCATTCGTCATCAAGGGTTCTTCCTCCGATGCGGTCTCGTGGTACTCACGCCAGGCCGGGAGTTATCAACCACGTCTGGTTGTCTGGACGTCTGCTCCCTCGATGAGTGAGGACCCGGTGATCGAGACTCCGGTTGCCGATGCATCGCCAGAACCGGCTACTTACCGCGACTGCGATAACCGAGCCGACAGTGCCAGTAGAGACTGAGACACCGGTTCCGGCCACGGTTGAGCCAACGGTCGAACTTCCAAGCCCGACCACTGGAGCCGGCTTCGCCCGTGCCGTTTGGAGATTCGTTTGAGGCAGATCTGGGCCAATGGGTAACGGACGGGGCGGCGCTTGCACCAGGATCAGGGCCGGATGGCAGCCAGGCACTCTCTGTGGCGAGCGGTGGGACGGAGGCGCAACCAGGCACTGCCTCGTATGTTCAGCGAGCACTTGGTGCGGGCGAAACCGATCTCTATGTCAGCTTCAAAACGCGGCCAATATCTGTCGATGCCAACGGAGTGCGGATAGCGACCCTGACTGGCGACGATGGTTCGGCAATCGCGAGTATCTACGTCCTGGCGGATGGAACCCTCGGGCTTCGCTGGACTGATACAAGCGAATTGGTCGTTCTCGGTTCGATAGCAGTTGACCAGTGGTCCAACATCGAAATGCGGATTCAGCTATCCGTCGGAACGGCGACCGCGACTGTCTGGATCAACGGAGTGTTTGCGGCGACGTCCACGCAGACTGTCTATCCGGTCGAACTGAGTTCGCTGATTCTAGGCAGTTGGTCGACCAATCGCTCGTTCGATTTGCTGATCGACGATGTTCGGGTTGATCGCACGTGCAATGGGTCTTGCCCACCGCCCCCGGTGATCGAGCCAACTGTGGTGCCGACAGTTGGCGAACCTGATCCACTGCTGGCGGATCCGGGAACACCAGAATCCACTTAATTCTTCCAGCTAGCGGGTCGGTCAGGATGCTGGCCGACCCGCTATTCTTTGTCGATCAGGCATTACGCACACAAGGACATCCGAATTCATGACTACATCAACTGCGCTGCCCCGTTGGGACCTTGAAATCGTGTTCCCGAGCACAACCGACGAGGCATACATTGCTGCGATCAGCGAACTTCGAGACCGGAATCGATCGAACTTCAGGGGCTGTTCGACGAATACGGCATTGGCCTCCTGGACGGCGCACATCCCGACACGGACGCCGAACAGATCATCTATACCTGGAACAAGGTCAGCGATCACGCCGAGCTGATCAGTAATTACCTGTACTGCTGGACTTCAGTTGACTCCAATGATGCCGCTGCGGCCTCTGCGTATGGTGAATTCGAGATGGTTACCTCGAAATATCGTGCGCTGGCACCACGACTGACGACCTGGATGGGAACGCTGAAGGTTAGTGACGCGGCGGAAGGCAGTGTCCTCGCCGAACACGCCTATCCGATCAAGCGTGCGGCCATTGGGGCAAGGCACGTGATGTCACCGGAACTTGAGGAACTGGCTGCCGAGCTTCAATCTACCGGTGGTCAGGCCTGGGTTCGGGCTCGGGATGACTTCGACGCCGGAATGACCGCCACGATCACGTTGGATGGCGAGACCAAAACCGTCTCGATTACCGAGCTCGATGCCAGAACTTTCGTCGCCTGATAGATCCCGTCGAAAGGCAGCGTCAGAGGCGATCGAACGTCGCACGGGAGTCTGGCGCTTCGGCATTCATGCTGGCCCTCAATGCGGTCAAGGGCGAGGCAATCACACTCTCCCGCAGGCGCAACTGGGATTCTCCACTGGATTGGTCGCTATTCGTCAGTGCAATCGACCGGGACATTCTCGCGGCGATGTTTTCGGCGGCAGAGTCGGTCCATGGCGATCTCCATCGATACCTCAAGAGCCAAGGCCGCGCTGCTCGGTATCGAGAAGATGGCTCATTACGATCTGGCCGCCCCGATCAGTGCTGATGAGGAGAAGCTGGAATGGGATCAGTGCGTCAAGATCGCGCGGGACGTGCTTGTGCCGTTTTCGCCTCGATTGGCGCGAGTTGTGGACGAGTCCCTCGACAAACATTGGATCGATGCTCCGACCGCGCGAAGGCAAGGTCGGTGGCGGGTATTGCGCCGGAATGGGCAATTTCGGATCCCGGATCATGCTGAACTTTGTCCCATCGTTTGGCATCGTGCAGACCCTGGCCCACGAACTTGGCCACGCCCATCACAATGATTGCCTGATGGAGCGGACATCCCTCCAGACCGAAACCCCGATGACACTTGGCCGAGACGGCGTCAGCATGTTCTGCCAGCGTCTGGTCGAGGACGCCGTTCTGGCCGAAGTCACCGGCCGATCGCAAACTCGCTGCACTCGACCAGATCCTCTCGGAAGCAGTCGGGCTGATTCTCGATCTCCACGCGCGCTTCAACTTCGAGCTGGAGGTCTTTGAGCGTCGTAAGATCGAGCACCGTTTCTGTCGACGATCTCACTGAAATGATGGCCGAGAAGCAGCGGATTGCCTTCGGCGATGCCCTGGATCACGAGCAGGTCCACAAGTGGCAGTGGGTACAGAAGCCGCACTACTACGACACTGATTTTCACTTTTACAACTACCCGTATCAGTTCGGGTTGCTTTTTGCGCTCGGCCTGCTTGAAGGTCTATCGCGATCAGCCGGACGGATTCGCCGAGCGCTACGAATCGCTCCTGTCCCGCACGGGAATGGCGACTGCGGCGGATCTGGCGATGGATTTCGGAATTGATATTCGCGACAAGGCGTTCTGGGAAGGCAGTGTCAGCGTCATTCGGGACGATGTGAACGCATTTATCGCGCTGGCTGGCTAGCTGAACACGTAGGCCAGAACGGCCGCCGCTTCCCGCAGCACGTAATCCAGCTCGGTCGAACTCCACGGTTCGATCGGGCTGTTTTCGGCTGGAACACCGAAGGCGTCCAGTCCCTTGTCCTCTGCGATCATCCTGCTGCGGAACAGATGAAACCCGTCGCTGACGATGAGTACGGTCTGGACGTCACGGGCCTCAGCAATCTCGCGCAACCCCGGCCAGAGCTATCGGCCGAGTTCCGTCCTTCGTTTTCGAGCAGGATTGCCGATTCAGGCACGCCTCTTTCCATGAGGTAGTCGCGACTGGCTTCTGACTCAGTGAAGTTATCGCCCGGAGCCTTGCCACCGGTCACGATGATCAGTGGCGCGACGCCGTCTGACCAAACCCGGTAGGCCGTTTCGAGCCTGGCCTCGCAGCACGGCACTGGGACGACCGTTGAACTGGGCAGCACCCATGACCACGATTGCGTCCACCGGCCGTTCCTGATCTGTCCGGGCCGACATGTAGATCGCGGCGATCAGAGAGCAAACCGAGAGCACCAACCGCCAAGAACCGAGAAGATCAGCCCCGACGACCAACCAACGGCGTACTTCGGACGCGAAGGGTCTGGAGCGCTTGATCGGGAGTCGCTCGACCGTTTCGATCACTGGTTGAAAGCCAAACTCTGTCACGCGGGCGTTTCACCCTCGGGATCAGGTGGCGGAGGTTCCGGGATCTGGCCCAGCTTGCCGTTCTGTACCAGCGTGGCCAACACATCGAGGACTACCCGAACTCCAAGCAGCGACGTCACATCGGCCACGTCGTACGGCGGCGAGACTTCGACCACTTCCATACCGGCCAGGCCCTCGCGAGCGACCTGATGGAGCATCCGGAACGCCTCTCGCGGCAGCAGTCCGCCCGATTCCGGCGTTCCTGTACCGGGCGCAAAGGCCGGATCGATGCAGTCGATATCGAACGACAGGAAGACCGCCTTGGCATTCTTCCAGGCAATCTCGAGCGCCATTTCGACGATGCGCTCGAGTCCCCAGCGATCGATATCGGTCATGGTGATCGAGGTGGCGCCGCGCTCACGAACGTTCTTGATACTTGGGCGTGAACTGGTCCAGCCGCCGATGCCGATCTGGACCAGATTCGTCGGGAGGCGCGTTGTCGATATTGGTGGCATGGAAGAACGGGGTGCCGTGCATCCGCTCATCCAGATTGAACTCGGACATGTCGGCGTGGCGATCAAAATGGATGATGCCGATGTTGCCATCGATGTACGGTGCCAGACCGCGAATATCCGGGTATCCGATCGCATGATCGCCACCGAGGATCACCGGGAAGACCCCGCGCTCGTGGACGTACGCAACGGCCTTGTCGATCTGGTCGAAGCTCTTCTCGATGTTGGCCGGGATTACCGAGACATCGCCGACATCGACCATGTTCAGCGATTCGGTCAGGTCGAGGCCGAACTCGAAGTTGTATCCGTAATGGAGTCCACGAGATGGTTCGCATCGCCTGGGGACCGAATCGGGTGCCAGAGCGAAACGTGGTTCCGGCATCGAGTGGCGCACCGATGATGGCCACATCCTGACCACCAAGCTCGCGCATGTCGCGCAGGAAGGGCGAGCCGAGAAACGTCGGGCTGTGGGAGTAGGAGCCGACTGTCACGGCGAAAGAGCGGAATCGTGCGGTCCTTGACGCTCCAGGCAGATGGCAGCCCGTATTCGAGATTCTCGGCCCGACGCTCATCGGCACGTTTCGTGGAGATCGATTCCTCCTGCTGGATCATCTTCGATCCATGCAGATGTTCCTTGTCCATCAGACTCCCGATCGTGATTGCCGTCCGAGTTCGGCTACCTGTTCTACGGCTGCCGGGTTCTCAAGCGCAGTGATATCACCGGCCGGCAGCCCCAGGTATGCAGAACGAATAACGCGCCGCATGATCTTCGCGTTGCGGGTTCGCGGCAGTTCCTTGACGAAATGTACCCGTTCCGGTCGCAGGGCGGCTCCGAGTTGCCGTCCGATCGCCATGCGGACGTCCGTTTCGAGCTCCTCCGAGTGGATTCGCTGGTCGGGCGTCAAAACACAAAGAACGACGACTGTTTCGCCTTTCAGCTCATGAGGGACGCCGATGGCAGCCGCCTCTTGCACGTTGTCGTGCGCAACAGCAGCTGATTCGACCTCGGCCGGTCCGATCCGTTTTCCAGCGACCTTGAGCGTATCGTCTGAGCGGCCGCGGATGAACCAATACCCCTCGTCATCGACCTCGGCCCAGTCACCATGGACCCAGATACCTGGGAACCGTGACCAGTATGTTTCGACGTAGCGATCCGGGTCGTTCCAGAATCCAGCAGTCATTCCCACCCATGGCTGGCGAACGACCAATTCACCGACGCTGCCTCGTACAGGCTGGCCGATCTCATCAAGCACGTCTGCGTCCATTCCAGGCACAGGCCCGGAGAATGAGCACGACTTGATCGGTGTGATCGTGGTGCAGCCGACTATGCCGCCGCCCGTTTCGGTGCCACCGGAGTAATTGATCACCGGACACCTGCCGCCGCCTACCTGCTCGAAGTACCACTGCCAGGGATCGGGATTCCAGGTCTCGCCAGTTGAGCCCATTACACGTAACGAGGACATGTCGTGGGCGGCCGGCCAGTGGTTGCCCTTGGTCATCAGGGAGCGGATCGCGGTCGGTGCCATTCCCAGCACTGTGACGCCGTGGTCAGCGATCAGTTTCCACGTGCGGTCCGGATTCGGAAAGTCCGGCGTTCCTTCGAAGAGCATGATGGTAGCGCCGAGCATGAGCCCGCCGCAAATCTCCCACGGACCCATCATCCAGCCAAGATCGGTCATCCAGAAAAGGACATCGTCGCGTTGAAGATCAAAGCAGTAGGCGAGGTCATGGGCGGCCTTGATCGGGAAGCCAGCCTGAACATGCACTGCACCCTTGGGTTTGCCAGTGGTGCCGGATGTGTAAATGACCATGTATGGATCGTTAGCGGCCGTCGCGACCGTCTCGCAATCAGCCGAAGCCGAATCGACGAGATCGTGCCACCAGCTATCTCGCGATTCATCGAACGAGATCTCATGTCCCGTGCGACGGAGAACCAGCACGTGCTTGACTGTCGGGCTCAGTACGAGCGCCTGATCGGCGACATCCTTAACTGGCACCACCGAACCGCGGCGGAAGAACCCGTCCGCTGTGATCAAAACCTTTGCGCTGCAGTCATTCAAGCGGGAAGCAACCGCCTCGGCTCCGAATCCGGAGAAGAGCGGCGTATAGATTGCCCCGATCTTTCCGCAGGCCAGGACGGCGGTAACGGTCTCAGGCAGCATCGGCAGGAAGATGCCGACCACGTCGCCCTTCCCTACCCCCAGGTCCTTCAGAGCGTTTGCCAATCGATTGGTTTCACGGTAGAGCTGACGGAACGTTATGTTGCGCTGGGCTCCGTCGTCGCCTTCCCAGATGATGGCGGTGCGCTGGGCATCAGGTCCGGTCGCAAACCGGTCAACGGCGTTGTGGACGTAGTTGAATCCGCCGTCGACGAACCAGTTTGGCCATTCGATTCCAGCCGAGAAATCGACCGGGCTGGAATATGGTGAAGTGAACTCAAGTCCGAGATCGCGTACCGTCGCGTCCCAGTAGCGGCCAACATCTGCCGTGGCCCACGACTGCCAATCTTCGACCGATTCGATGCCGTGTTCGCGCATCAGTTTGAGTAACCGACTGCGATTCCGATACTCGTCGGTCGGATTCCAGACGATGTTTGAAGCGAGAGAAGCGTCGGTGCTCATCGGGGGCGAATCTCCAGGAGGAACGTGTTCAATCCGTGTCCGGCTGCAATACTGACCGGGTAACAGTATCCGGTCAAGAAATCATTCGCGACCGGACCGAAAGGATGCACCACGATGGACCGATTCAAGTTCTGGAAGCGCGATACCCCGATTCCTCCCGCGCCGCCGGTTGCTCCTTCGGTGTCGCGATTCAACGTCACGCCCCGGACTGACGTAGGCGAGCATGGCTTACCGAGTGATCCCGTGCTGGCTTCCCGGTTGTCCAATCTCCGTCGACGCCGCGAAACGCTCGCTCAGGAGGTTTCGACGGCGCTGGATGCTGGATCGGAGCAGAATCGCTGGCGGGCCGAGATTGCGCTGATTGAGCAAGCGATTGATGAACTGAATGCAGACATCGACGGGTTGCCAACATCTGGCGGACCCGCCGGGTTGCAGTTGCCGCCTGAGTCGATCTCGTCCGGTCGTTCCGCTCCGATCCAGTAGTTGAAATTGAACTGTCGATAGGTTCTCACGAGTTCAAACTGGCTGAGGATCTGGACTGGGCCGAGCGCGGCTTTCAGCTGGCCCGTAGCGACCTCTCGATCGTTTCCGGAGCTGTTTCCAGCCTTGTGCCAGATGATTGTCCTGAAGCCGACTTACAGGCGCTCACTGATCATCTCTCCCACAGTCTGATCGTCTATGCGACCGATGCGCGTGAGCAGCTTTTGAGTGACCTGCCTGTCCCGACAGCGACACTGGCAGATCTTGCGCGACCAAGTAGCGAATTCGGCGGGTGGCTGGATTGGCATGGAAATTCGCCCTTTGCGCAATCAGTGCAGCTGCAGAAGCGCGAATTGCTGGCCGAGCGGGACCGACTGGAGGCCGAACGGGCCGGGTTGGTCGAGGAAGAATCGAAGACCGCAGAGAACCTTCCGTTTGCGCAGCGGAGGCTGGCTGAAGTCGATCGAGAAATTGCCGAGGTCACGAAACAGGCCGGATCGTAGACCCGGCCTGTTATCCATCTCAGTTTGGATCGAATCAGCTCACGGAGAGAAGGTAATCGAAGCGGCTCGCGTGATTGCCTTGAAGTACGTGATCAACTCAACACCGTCGGTTGGCTTGCACGAGACCGCTCGCTCGCCGGATCGCTCGACACCCGGAATATAGGCAGCCTGGTCGGCGCGGGACTGGTGCTCGAATTCGACTTCCATAACGGTCTTTTTGGGAATCACGAATGGCTTGGCCTTCTTCGCATTCTTTACCGCCTGGGCCGCACCCTCGCGAATCAACTGCTGAGCCTTGAGTGGGTGCAGGTGCAGGGCGGAAAACGTACTGAAGCCCTGCTTGACCACGACACCATGGCACTTATCACCAAGCAGATCGATGGTCTGGGCAACCGCCTTTTCGTCACCGGTTACCAGCGTGATCGGCACTCCGAAAGCTCCGGCAATGGCGGCGTTGATGCCAAACTCACCGGTTGAACGACCATTGATGCGAACGTCATTCACCCAGCCGGTCCAGGTGTGGGCGAGCGGGCCGCCCGGGGTACCGGCTTTGGCGTGGTACCCGGTGAAAAACACACAACCGATGCCGGCCAGATCAATGCCCTGCATCATGCTGAGTGGCTTGTCGTTACCGGTGATGAACTGGCACGCTGGGTGGAGCAACTCAGGAACGAGGTTGCGCATGCCGTCGTGACTGTCATTGACGATCACTTCCTCGGCCCCGGCTTCAATTGCACCCTCGATCGCGGCATTGACTTCCGCGGTCATGCGATGGCGAGCACGGTCGTACTCGGTCTGGTTGCTGGGCTCACGGCCGCCGGCGTACTCCGTCGGGGTTACTTGTACCCACGAACTTACCCCGCAGGTGCCTTCCATATCTGCCGAAATCAAAACCTTCATGACTGGACTTGTGCTCCCTTCAAAACGCGACCTTCCTGCATTCGAGCGATTACTTCCTGAGCGGCATTATGCCCCGGCGCACCCATGACGCATCCGCCTGGCCACGCGCCTGATCCGCAGAGGAACAAACCGCCGATCGGACCCTCGTAGGACGAGCTTCCGGCAACAGGACGCATATCGAATGCTTGCTCCGGTACCAGTTCGCCGTGGAAGATGTGGCCGCCGGTCATACCGAAGCGCGCCTCGACATCCGGTGGCGCGAGCACCTGCATGCCGACGATGGCATCCGGGATATTGGGGGCGTACTCGGCGAATTCCTTGATGACGTTCATCGCGATTTCGTCGCGGCGCTCGTCCCAGGTTCCTTCGGCGAGGGTATACGGGAAGTACTGCGTGAAGATCGAGATCGTATGCATGTCGCCAGGCGCTACCGTTCGGTCGACGGCGGATTGCATGTGGATGTTCATGAACGGCTTGTCGGCTGGTCGCCCGGCCTTCGCGTCGTAATACGCCTTCTGGATGTAATCGATCGACGGCGCGATGAACAGGCCGCCGGTGCTGCCCTGCAGCTGCTGATCCTCAGGCAGCGCCTTGAACTTCGGCAGCTCTGTGCACGGCCATATTGATCTTGACGGTTGGGCTCTCCATCTTGATCCGCTCGATCGACCGCTTGTATTCGGCCGGCAATTCGCGTTCCTCGACCAGGCCGAGGTAGGTTCGTTTCGGATCGGCGTTGGAGAGCACGATGTCGGCCGGCGACTTCCTCACCGGAGGTCAGGAGTACGCCGGTTGTCCGGCCATTCTTGACGATGATGTTCTCGACGTCGGAATTGGTCCGGATGGTCACGCCCCGTTTGATGGCAACCTTCTTGAGTGCCTGGGTGATTGCTCCCATCGCACCGCGCACGTATGCCCAGCGTCCGCGATAGCCAGTCGACATGCCCATCGAGTGATAGAGCTTGACGTACCCGGTGCCAGCATCTCGCGGACCACGATTCGTGCCGATGATGCCGCTGGAACTGACGGTAGCCTGCATCTGATCGCTGTCGAAGTAGTACTCGGCAATATCAGCGACCGAGCCCATGTAGAACATCTGGAAGATCTTCTGCTCTTCCGGAGTCTTGAAGTTACTGGCAACTTCGTCCCAACTCGGTGGCCGACCCAGGATGTACTTGTCCATGACCCTGCAGGCAACTTCAACCGCATTGTCATAGACGTCGTAGGCATCGGCGTCCTTGGCGTTGATCTTGCGGATGCTGTCGAGCCACTTGCTGTGGTCGGTCCAGTACGTCAGCGAGCTGCCGTCGGGGAATGGGGCAAAGAAACGTGGGTTGCGGTCGAGCAGCTCAATGCCATCCCAGGCGCCCAGTTCGTCGAAGATCTGGCGAGGGGCAAGTGAGAGCACGTAGGAACCGGTCGAGAGCTTGAAGCCGGGGACGGTTTCTTCGCTGATCGCTGCCCCCCGACTTCGTGATAGCGCTCAAGCACGCAGACATTAAGACCAGCCCCGGCGAGGTAGCAGGCGGCTACCAATCCGTTGTGACCAGCTCCGATGACGATCGCATCGTAGCGGCTGGGCGGAGTGACAACCGACGCCATGGTGGGGACCTCCGAGTTAGGTAGATGATTATTCCTGATACCCAGGATGTTCGTTTCGGAAGAATAGCACCGGGTTCGCCAACGCAAATGAGCCGAGCTTGCGCCCGGCTCACTGAATGTTTGTTGTCGATCGGGAGGAACGAAGCCTAGGCTGCGTTTCGGCGGCGGCGGCGCTCGGCCTTACGGCGCTTGGCGCGATTCTCTTCCTGCGCACTGATGAAGCGCAGACCGCGTCGATGTTCCCGGATAATGCCGGAGCGCTCGATGCCCTTCTGGAAACGACGGAGCAACTGATCGAACGACTCGGAATCTTTAATCTCTACCCGCATGCGTAAAATTCACCACCTGAAAGGAAGTTCAGCGTCTCGGACGCACACAAAAATCCGTCCGAACTAGTCGGCTTCCGGCAAGTATACACAGCAACCACGCGATAAGGAATAGCATGACCACCCACCAAATGGTTCCAGGACTCGCCGTTACCCCAGGCACGCCCCACTCTCTTCACATGGCCGAAATTGAACTACCCGAGCTGGGACCTGATCAGGTTGAAGTGCGTGTTCTCGAGGCCGGAATCTGCGGTACGGACCGGGAGATCATCGAATCCAAACTTGGCTCCCCTCCTCCAGGATCGACCGATCTGGTGATAGGCCACGAAGTACTTGGCGAAGTTGTCAGAGTTGGGTCGACGGTGAAGGATCTTCTCAGTCGGCGATCTGGTCTCGGCGACCGTCCGTCGAGGGTGTGGCTGCCCACAGTGCGAAGCAGGTGCATCTGATTTCTGCACCCGGATGGCGTTCACAGAGCGGGGAATCTTCGGTCGACACGGATTTCTCACCGAGCGGTTCGTTGAGGATGCCGCAAATCTTGTAGCCGTACCCGCATCTCTTCGTGAAATTGGCGTGCTGATTGAGCCGACGAGTGTCGCCGAAAAGGCGTGGCGTGTGCTCTCGGGCGTGCAATCACGAATTCCGGCCTGGGAACCGAAAACCGCGGTCGTGTTTGGGGCGGGGCCGATCGGGTTATTGCAGACATTCGTGCTGCGAGCTCGGGGGATCGACGTCTACACCCTGGCTCGGCGACCAGCAGATCAGTCACCGGCGGCCGAACTTGTCCGCGCCTGTGGTGCCACGTACGTCTCGACGATTGAAACCGACCTGACGGCATTTCGCGAGCAAATCCCGCAATGTTGACATCATCGTCGAGTGCTCCGGAAGCTCAGAAGCGGTTCAGGCTGGCATACCACTGCTGGGAATCGGTGGCGTCATGGTTCTGCTTAGCGTGACGGGTGGAACGCGCTCAGCCGAACTGCCCATCGACCGGATCAACTTCGAATTTGTCACAGGCAACAAGACGATGGTCGGTTCGGTCAACTCGAACATCGGGGATTTCCGCGTGGCGATTGACGATTTGCTTCAGTTCGAGGCGCTCTGGCCAGGGCTCACATCGCGATTGATCACCCAGCGGCTCACGTCGCTGGATGAAGCCGTGCACTTGATGGAAAACACCCGGGGCGCGATCAAGGCGATCGTCGATCTGAGCTTGACGGCTCACCACCAACCGTAGGGAATGTTGCTGTACGGATTCAGGATCGGATAGTTCGGGAACTCGATCAGGTCGTCGATTCGCTGAAGCAGTGCCAGAAGTTCGACCTCATTGATCAACGGTTCGAATAATTCGCGCAACGCCTTTTCGTCAGAGCGAAACTGTTTCATCGAAGCGAGCAGACCTGGGTTGATTGGACCACCGTTGAACTGCCATAGCACGGTTCGCAACTTGAATTCGTGATTGAAGCAAAGCCCGTGGTCGATGCCCCAGATTTTCCCGGTTTGATCGAGCAGGCAGTGTGAAAGCTTGCGATCTGCGTTGTTGGCGATGTGATCAAAGAGCACCAGGCGTTCGATTTCGATCGTGCATTGCGACCAGAACGCACGTGAATCGAACTCGTCCGTTTGCTCGACCGGTGCCTTGTAGAGTTGCAAACTGCCGATACCAAGCGGGCCATCCTTGACCACCGTAGGCGGCACGATTCCCAGCTCCAAAGCGCTTGGAAAGCTGATACGCCGCGACTTCACGCAGGTACAGCGTGCCATCGGGAAAGTCGTAGAGTGGGTTTTCTCCCTGTCGCGGTTTGTAGATCGCGAGCTGCTCGGCACCATCTTCCCGCTCAACGGCAACAGCGAACGAATAGTTTGAGCCCCAGGGAATCAGCTTCGAGCCGACGATCTCGCCGTTGGCCAGCACGGACAAGTGCTTCGGCTTCACTGAGTTCCGGCGCATCCGAGGCCGAGGCTGGATCGCCATCTGAAATTTGCAGGAAAAGATCGGGCACGCGGGTCTCCGTTACATTGCACTAGTTTGTACGAACAACCACTTCCTGTACCAGTTAGAGTAGTGAAGTCGACGACGAATCAAGGGGGAATGCCATGCGCATTGTCAGATTTCGGGACGGATCCGCTGAACGCTGGGGCATTGCCCGGGACGGCTTCGTGCACCATATGCCCGATGCACCGTTCTGGTTTGGCGATGATGGCGAGGTAGTCGGTGCAATCGATGACGTCGAACTCCTCGTGCCCGTACAACCGGGCAAAATCGTCTGTGTGGGGCTCAATTACGCGGCACATGTCACCGAGCGTGATCCGAATCGCAAGATTCCCACCGAACCGGTGCTCTTCATGAAGCCGCCCTCTGCACTTGTCAACAACCGGGAGCCGATCCGGATTGCCCACCCCGATCATCAGACGCATCACGAGGCTGAACTGGTCGTCGTGATGGGGCGCAAGGCCGAATTCGTTGGAGTCGACGAGAGTCTCGAATACGTACTCGGATACACCTGCGGGAACGATGTCTCAGATCGCGATCTGCAGGCCCAGGATGGCCAGTTCGTCCGGGCGAAGGGATTCAACACCTACGCACCGATTGGACCATGGATCGAAACTCAGCTTGATCCGAGGAATCTGAAGATCTCCTGCACGGTCAACGAAGAAGTGCGCCAGAACTCGACGACTGCCCAGATGATTTTCCCGGTCGACTTCCTCGTCTCGTTCATCTCGAGCGTAATGACGCTTGATCCGGGCGACATCATCATGACCGGCACGCCGGAAGGTGTCGGTCCGCTCCAATCCGGAGACACCTGCACGGTCAGTATTGAGCGGATCGGCATGCTGGAGAATCCGGTTCGCTGGCTCCGCGACGAAGAATCGATGGTCCTCGGTCCGAAGGTTGGCGGCGGTGGCGACGACTAGAACGCGCGCCAGACCATCCCGGTACCCATTTCGAGCTGCATCACCAGATCCTCCGGTGCAGTAACCGGTGGCATACAAACGAATTGCTCGCAGAGATAGGCGGTAGTCGCTCCAGCGCGCATCGGTCGATCCTGGAGCCACGGCATGACATTTGCTGCGAGTGGGGCCGCTGGATCGACATGTGCGATCAGGGCGGATGGTTCGAAGCGGGTGAACACGGCCGCTGCAAATCCATCGATGTCGCCTGACCCGGTCGTGGCCGCAATTGCGACTTCTCGAACCGTTTCGAGCGAACGGGTTGCCGCCGTCAGATAGCGACCAAATCCCGCCGGCTGATCCTCCATGAAGTTGCGCATGGGACGCAGAGCCGCGGTGCCGATGGCCAGGCACGCGTCGTTTGCCGATCAGGTGTCCCATCCGGATCAGCACGTCGGCTGCAACAGATGTCCCACAAGGAGTCGCGCCGTCCTGGAGCTCCTTCGGCCGGACAATCAACGATTCGTGTTGGCTGCTCGTGTCGTAGAACTCGCCAGTGTTGAGATCGAGGAACAGCGAAAGCATCCGCTCGGTAAGGTTCGTTGCCCAGCCGATCCAGGCGAGGTTGAATGTCGCCTCGTAGAGCGCCATGCACGCGTCGATCAGGTGCGCATAGTCCTCAAGGAACGCGGGAACACTTGGTCGGCCTCCACCGTAGATCCGGTAGAGGACGCCGTCCTTGTCCATCGACTGCTGAATGAACGTGGCACACGCCACTGCGGCGTCCCGATATCTGGGTTCGGCAAGTGTTCGACTGGCTTCGGCCAGAGCGCGGATGGTCATCGCGTTCCAGCTGGTGATGATCTTGTCGTCTTTGCCTGGCCAGATTCGCTTGCTTCGCGCGGTGTAGAGCAGATCGCGAATCCGGTCGATCTCCAACGGATCAACATCGCCGTCGCCATGTCGAGTTGGAATTGAGTGACCTTCGAAGTTGCCTGCCTCGGTAATCCGGAAGACCTTGAGTGCAATTTCGGCGTCGGCAGGATCCAGAATCGACCGGATTTCATCCGGCGTCCAGACGTAGAACTTGCCCTCTTCGCCTTCGCTATCGGCATCCTGGGCGGAATGGAACGCGCCGTTGTCGGCGGTCATTTCGCGCAGGACGTAATCCAGCGTCGTGCGGACGGTGCGGGCAAAATCGGCCCGACCTGTGACGCGGTATCCGTCGAGATAGAGGCGGGCGAGCTGGGCATTGTCGTAGAGCATCTTCTCGAAATGCGGAACAAGCCAGATTTCGTCGACCGCGTATCGGTGGAACCCACCGCCGATCTGGTCGTGAATTCCACTTTCGGCCATCTTCTCAAGGGTCAGACTGACCATCTCTCGCGGCTGGTCATCGCGCAGCAAGTGGTTTGCCCGAAGCAGAAACTCGAAGATAGAACTCTGGGGGAACTTCGGGGCTCCACCGAGGCCGCCATTGACCGTATCAAACTGGGTGCGGAGGCGGAGAACGGCCTGCTCGATCGTATCGACTTCAATGTCCGGAGAGTCGCCGGATCCGATGGGACGATGGGCAAGCGCCTGCCGGATTTGCTCGCCCTGCGTCAGGATCTCGTCGCGCTTCGTTTGCCAGGTGTCGGCGACCGCATCCAGCACGCGTCGAAATGCTGGCATGCCCATCCGATCCTCGGGTGGCCAATAGGTTCCGCCAAAAAATGGGAGGCCAGTTCGAGGTCAAAAAGCAGTTGAGTGGCCACCCACCCTGACCGGTCATTGCCTGGACTGCCGTCATGAAAATGTTGTCCAGATCCGGACGCTCTTCGCGATCGACCTTGATGTTGATGAAGTTGGTATTCAGCAGCTGGGCCGTGCTCGGGTCTTCGAACGACTCGTGCGCCATGACGTGACACCAGTGGCAAGCGCTGTAACCGATGCTGACCAGAATCGGTTTGTCCTCGTTGCGCGCCCGATCCAGCGCTTCCTGGCCCCACGGATACCAGTCCACCGGGTTGTCCTTGTGCTGCAGCAGATACGGGCTGATTTCATTAGCGAGTCGGTTGGGCAAGGGGAATCTCCAGCGTGAGGGCACGAACAGCTCGTATGGTCAGTCTACAATTGTGGGCTGACATCCACCTGCACTGAGGAACGAACCAGCGTGACTGCACCAGACGCGAACGACGCCACCGGACACGGCGATTTCCGGGACAATCGGATTTGTCGGCACTGGCGTCATGGCCGAGTCAATGATTTCCGGTCTGCTTTCAAAGAAGATTGTGCGACCAGAGCAAATTCGCGCAAGTCACCCCCGCGAGAATCGCAGGGAGAACCTGATCGCACGATTTGGCATTGGTGTCTCCGAGGACAATGGGGCCGTTGCCACAGGTGCAGACATAGTCTTTCTGACGGTGAAACCGCAGGCACTACAGGGAGTCATGCATCAGATACAGGGGCGACTGACTGCAAATCAGGTTGTTGTCTCGATCATTGCCGGGGCCGACATCGAGATACTCGAGGGCGGTCTCGATCATCGCGCCATTGTTCGGGTAATGCCCAACACACCGGCCCAGGTCGGCGAGGGCATGATGGTCTGGGCGGCGACACCCGAGGTTACCGAGATTCAACGGGCACAAATCAAGACAATCCTGTCTGCGCTCGGCGAAGAGTTGTATGTCGATGAAGAAAAGTACGTCGATATGGCCACTGCGCTCAGTGGAACCGGGCCAACTTACGTCTTCCTGATGATGGAGGCATTGATCGACGCCGGGGTGCACATGGGGTTTCCCGAGGCGAATTGCCGAGCAGATCGTACTCCAGACCGTGTCAGGATCGGTAGATTTTGCACGGGCATCCGGCAAGCACATGGCCGAGTTGCGGAACATGGTCACGTCGCCTGGCGGTACCTCGGCTGAGGCGATTTACCAAATGGAGAAGGGAGGGTTGCGAACCGTCTTTTCCCGAGCGGTGTATTCCGCCTATCTCCGCACGCAGACCCTTGCTGAGGAACAAAAGAAGAAGAGCGAACGTAACCAAACCAACGAAACCAAATAACGATTGGCTCCGTTAGCAGAGTAGACTTGGTCGACCGGGCGGCCAACGATGTCTTCTGTGCCTGGCTGATTTCTTGACATTGAACCCCCGCCTTCAGGAGAGCATGGCTTTCTTCAATCTGAAACCGCGTCACAAATCACGCAAGCGGACCTTCTTTATGGCCGCACTGCTCCTCGTAGTCGTTCTCGGCTCCGTCGGGGGTGTCTACGCGTGGCGGATGGTGGATGCGATCGTCCACGCAGAACGCAGTGCCGTGGTTCCGCTGCCCCCAAGTGAAAACGACTTTGCCTGGGATGATCCGACTGCTGTCAGCGGTGCGGATGATCCGACTGCGTTACCGGGAGACATTGGTGGACCGGTAGGGACCGAAACTCCGATCGATGTCCGAGCCGAAGACCCCAATGCGCTTCCAACTGCGACTGCCCAACCTGGTCAGCACAGGGGGGCAATTGCCGACCAGGGACGATCCCTCCCGGAGCAGCGTTTTCCAGGACCTGATTGGCGCGTCAGTCGGCACCGATGACCCCACCAGGAGTGAACTCTGGAACGGTTTGACCGATATCAACATCATGCTTCTTGGGCGTCGACAAGCGACCCGATGGCGGCGACCAGAACGCCGACGTGATCATCATCGCCCATATCGATCTGGTTGACCGCAAGGTCTCAGCAGTGAGCATTCCGCGGGATTTGCTGGTCGAGATTCCGGGAATCGGACTGGACAAGATCAACAGCGCCTACAACTACGGAGTGCAGTCCGATCCCGAGAGCCGGGTGGCCGGGGTTGTGATGATGCGGGACACGATCGAATCCGTATTTCAGGTACCCATCCACGGGTACATCATGGTTGATTTCGATGGATTTACGCAGGTCGTCGATGAGATGGGTGGAGTCACGGTCGATGTGCCGGAATTGATCGTCGATAACGAGTACCCAACCGAGGACAACGGCACGGAAGTGCTTACCTTTACGCCAGGCGTGCAGACCATGGACGGTGAGCGTGCCCTCAAGTACGTGCGGACCCGACATCAGGACAGTGACGATGGTCGACGGGATCGGCAACTGCAGGTACTGCGAGCTCTGTTCGATCAGGCGAAATCGGTCGATTCGATTTCAAACGGGTTCGACATCATCACCGCCCTGGGTGACTCGGTGCAGACCAGCTTCTACATCGACCAGCAGTTGGCCTTGGCCCAGATCGGGTACGGGATGGCAGATGCCGATATCAATCTCAGCAACCTCGGAGATCCGCTGATTTGGGGCGGCTACACGGAAAGCGGCGCGTGGGTTTACTTCTCGGATCCTGTGGCAGTGAATGCCTGGGTCAAGGATTCGCTTTCAACCGACGTTCCGACGAATCCCTTCGCCGGCATTATTCAGAGCAGTCCATCTCCCGTCGCTACGCCCTCGTTCCCGTAGAACTCATTACCGATCAAACGACAAAGTGAATGCGCTCATGGACTCTGCGAGCGTCGTCGCGGGAAAGATGTCCTGTGCGTTGGCGATCCATTGCACTGGATTGTCCATCTTTGGACTGAAGTGGGTAAGCACCAGACGCCGCGCATCCGCCTGCTTCGCTACGGTCGCTGCCTCGGCGAACGTCATGTGGCGATTGCGCTCGGCATTATCGGCGTCAGCTGAATCACCGTACGTGCCCTCTGCAATCAGAAGGTCGACGCTGCGGAAAAACTCCGGCGCGCTCTCAACGGGTCGGGTATCTGTCATCACCCCGAGAGACAGTCCACGCCGTTCCGGCCCGAGGTAACGCTCTGCATCCAGGACTTGGCCGCCTTCTGTGACTGATACTCCTGAAGCCAGTTCCGACCACGCAGTGCGGGGAATTCCGTCGGATTCCGCGCGCCCGGCCAGAAACTCGCGGCCCCTCGGCACATCGAATCGGTAAAGCAGTACCGGGACACGATGAGCACCGAGAATCACGGACACACGAAGCGTGCCCGATTTGCCAGGATTGCTCGTTGGCAAGATCAGCAACGACAACCTGGTACGGCAATTCCGCGGCCACAGCCCGCAGATAGTTGACCATGGTTCGGGTTCCCTTCGGACCAATGATCGTCAGTGGTTCGGTGCGTCCACTGTTGGCAACGGCATGCAGCACTCCCGGCAAACCGGCAATGTGGTCGGCATGCCAGTGCGAGAGGCAGATTGTGTCGAGACGTTTGAAGCCCCAACCGGTCTGCTGCCACGGAATCTGGGATCCTTCACCGACGTCGAACATGATGATGCGACCGTCGATTCGCATCAGAAAACTTGACAGCCAGCGGCGGGGCGTGGGCATCATCGCGCCATTGCCGAGAAAGAGCAGATCGATCATGAGCTGAATGGAATGAGATGAGTCATACAACCACCATTGATGTTGAGCGAGAGCGAAGCCGTACCCCGGGTTGCTCGCACGTTGCGCACTTTAATCACGCCGGGTCCTCACTTATGCCGCAGTCAGTTATCGATGCGGTTGTAAACCATACCGTTCGCGAAAGTGAAATCGGCGGCTACGAGGCGGCTGACGAGGCAGCGGAGCGAATTGACTCCACCTACGATGTCGTGGCCGGACTGATCAACGCAAAACGCGACGAAATCGCGCTGGTCGAGAATGCCACTCGCGGATGGGACATGGTCTTCTACTCCATTCCTTTCCAGCGCGGGGACATCATTCTGACGTCGAAGGCGGAATACGGCAGCAACGTCATCGCCTTTCTCCAACTTCGGGAAAAGGGTGTCGAAATTCAGGTTGTGCCAAATGATGAGCACGGACAAATGGACGTATCGGCGCTTGCTGAAATGATGAGTGAGCGGGTGCGGGTCGTGGCCGTTTCCCATATGCCCACCAATGGCGGTCTTACCCAGCCTGCGGCAGCAATCGGCGACGTTGTGGCGAATTGGCCTGCCTATTACCTGCTCGACGCCTGCCAGACTGTTGGGCAGATGCCGATAGATGTTGTCGAGATCAAGTGCGACATGCTTTCCGCAACCAGCCGCAAGTATCTCCGCGGTCCACGTGGTCAGGGCTTTGTATACGTCCGGTCAGAGGTAGCGACCTCGCTTCACCCGCCGATGCTGGACAACCACGCCGCCACCTGGGTGTCGCGAGATCAATACGAAATCATTGGCGACGCGCGCCGGTTCGAGAACTGGGAACGGTCATACGCCAACATTCTCGGAATGCGTGAGGCGATTGAACATGCCCGAATACTTGGTATGCCGGCGATTTGGGAGCAGATTTCGGTGGCGGCCAGCACTCTGACGATCAGAACTTTCCCGGATCCCTACAGTTCGACTAACCGACGTTGGGGAGCACCGGGGTGGCATCGTCACCTTTGTCGACGAACGGTTTGAGCCAGCCGAGATCAGAACCCGGTTGGGTAAGCACTCGATCAATGTCTCAACATCCTCCATATTCAGCACGCGATACGACATGGAAGATCGGAATCTGGAAAAAGTGGTGCGCGCTTCCGTCCACTACCTGACCACCAATTCCGAGATCGAACGACTCTGTTCGGTCGTTGTCGGAATAGCGGAGCCCGAAACGAATGACCCATCAGGAAGACGTGATTCGCAGACTATGGGACTGTTTCAGCCGGTCGGCGTTCCTGGAGGCTCGTCCATTTTTCGCTGATTCATTCGTGGCTGATTGGCCAGTATCCGGGGAGCGATTCGCGAGTCCCGATGCCTTCATTCAGGTGCAGATTGAATACCCGGGAACCGGCACGATCACCGTTGTTGAATTTCTGGAAACTGGTAACCGGGTGTTCACCCACTGTGACGTGCACTGGAATGGTGATCGGACGACTGCATTGAGCCTTTTCACGTTCGACAACGAGGGCCTGATCACCGCACTAACTGAGTGGTGGCCGGAATCCTACGAGCCGCCGGCAGGTCGCGAGCATCTGGCGCAACGGATTTGATCAGGCAGCTGCAACCGACGACGCTGACTCCCGAGAGACCTCCGCAGCCCTGCGACGTTCCTTTTCGGGATTTACCACCTTTTGCTCCATGACCAGTGCCAGGACCGCCAGGATGGGCAACAGGAGAGCGCTGATCACAAGCGGTGAGTTCTTGTTGATTTCGTAAGCAACTCCGGCGAGGATCGGGGCTATGGTGTTTCCGATTCCAGTTGTGAATTCGATGCCTGCGAATGCCCGCTCCTGCAAGTGCTTGGGTGTGATGTCACTCGCGAGGGGAGTCATCAGCGACCACGAAAGCATGTACCCACCGCGCAATACGAACGCCGGTACAAGTACGTAGGGATTGCCGATGACGAGTGCGGCAACGCAGATGCCGGCCACTGAAAAGACACCCATCGCTGCCCCACGCAAGTGGGTGATCCGTTTTGACCGGGACATGATGATGGAAAGAATCAATGTCCCGAGCGCTCCGAATGAGAAGGCAACGCCAAGCTGCTGATCGGTGAAATTGTGTTTTTCCTGCATGAGGTTAGGAAGGAACGTCGTACCAAAGCCAAGAACGGTAACCATCGCGAACGCGTAAATGACGACGAAACGCATTGGCCTGTGCCGCACGATGTCGATGTACCCACCTCGACGATTGCCGTGATTTTGCATCGGAGGTTCCGTGAGTCGGCTCGCAAGGACAAGAGCGCCGGTGAAAACGAGTGCGCATGCGAAGAACACGGACCGTTGGGAAACCAGCCCCGCCAATTGCCCACCGACGAGCGGTCCAATAATGAAAGCGATCGCCGGTCCTACCGTGTACAGCTTGCGGAAGGCGTCCAGCGGATCGGGTGCATTTGAATCGGCAATGATTGCTGACATCGCCGGGAATCCCAGCGCATTTATCGCCATACAGATGCTGGCAATGAGCAGGAGTACCCAACCGTCCGCAAAGGCATAGGCAAGCGCCCCCGGGATCGAGATTGCGGCGGCAAAAAGCACAACAGGCTTGCGCCCGACGTGGTCCATGATGGATCCGGCGGGGAGCATCAGAACGATCCTGAAGAGACCGGCGATGGTCAGGATCGCGCCGGTTCCCGATGCGCTTAACCCCTGGGATTTCATATAGATAGTCAACAGGTTATTGAAATAGAGGCCGAAGCCCAGTTCCCAGAGGAAAATCGTATAGAAGAGCAGCAGGAGATTGCCGCTTAATCCGAAGGAAAGTCGTTTACGCAACAGGTTCATGGAGCCGACTGACCACGTATTTCATCGCTAAAACAACTGAAATCGACAGGTGAGCATAGCATTCGGGCACGTTCGCCGCTGAATCAGGTTAGAATTACTCGATTTCGCGCACAGTCCCTAAAAAGATTGTGATAAAGTTCGCAATCGAGTTACCGGTCATTTGGGGAACGAACCTTGGTTAAGGAGCCGACTCCCGAAGAACGCGCTCAACTTGCCTCGGCCGGTATGGCCTGGGGGATGGGATGTTCCGTTGTTGCAAGCATCCTGTTCTGCGTTATCGGTGGTTTGCTGATTGATCAAGCGACTGACCGCACTCCATTATTTACTCTGATTGGTGTAGGACTCGGCTTGTTTCTGGCCGGTTATCAACTGTGGGAATTGGCCCAGTTGAGTTCCAGTACTGGAAAAGTCGGTCCTGTCGCGCGTCAGGTTGCGCGCGTACAGAAGCTAAATACGGATCGAACGACCAAACAGCGATAGGGAGCAAGAGCGTCGGATGGAAATTCACGTCGAGATAGCGGCCGAAACACTGTTCCACGTTGGACCGGTTCCAGTGACCAACTCGATGCTCACCATGTTCCTGGTCATGGGTGTGATCTTGCTGGGTGGGTGGCTGATTGCCCGCAACCTGCAGGTTGTCCCCGGACGAGCTCAGGGCATGATCGAAATGATCGTCGGCTTCATTATGGGAATCGTCGAGGGAACCGCAGGACGCAAGGCTTCCCGACAGCTCATGCCTCTGGTCGGCGGACTGTTCATCTTCATCCTTTTCGCCAATTATTCCGGACTTTTCCCTGGCGTCGGAACGATCGGGTTCTACCGGGAATCAGAGCACGCTGAGGAAATCCACACCGAAGACGGAACAACCCCAGCAACCGAGGATGCCGATCACGAAGAAGGCATGGTCGCCTACGAAATCGCCTCCGATCGGCCGGTTGAGTCAGCGGCCGCCGCTGCTTCTGCGGAGACGCGCCGAAGAGGGACATGAGAAAGTGCTGGTTCCTCTGTTCCGGGCACCAAATGCAGACCTGAACATGACCCTTGCCCTGGCACTTGTGACGTTCACCGCAGTGCAGATTTACGGCATTCGGGCACACGGTGTCCGCGGTCGAATCAAGCACATGGCTAATCCACCGTTCCTCTTCCCGATTGAAGTCATCGGTGAATTCTCACGAATCATTTCGCTTTCCGCCCGACTCTTTGGAAACGTGTTCGCTGGCGAAATTCTTCTCGGCGTGATGGTCGCCATTGCCAACGCCGTCAAGATTGCCGTGATTCCGCTGGCTGTGCCGATCGTCTTCCTCTTCCTGGAAGTGCTCTTTGGAACAATCCAGGCACTTGTCTTCGCACTCCTGACCGCCATCTACATCACGCTCGCCATGTCAGGCCACGAAGAGCATGAAGACGAGCACGCACACGACGCCCATGGGGCTCCTGCAACCGCCGGCAGTCACGGCGACTAGGTTTCTTTCGGGTTCTATTCGGCGGCGGACTGGTTCCGGGCCGAAGGGTTCATAGTGGGTCAGGCGACCTATGGTCTGCTGCGATCCACCGGCATGAGTTAGCAGGGACGGCAAGGGTCGTCCTGAGGAAGGACGCGGACACGAGCATTTCGTGTATCGCACAAGGAGGATCGACGTGTTTGGCGGAATGACAGGCCCAGAGGGCGTTGACGCGGCTAAGGCGATCGGCGCCGCACTCGCAATCGGCTTGGGTGGTATCGGACCGGCACTCGGTATCGGTAACGCAGTTCGCGGAGCCATGGATGCGCTCGGTCGCAATCCGGAAGCTGCCGGCGAAATTCGATCGACCATGATCATCGGCGCAGCGCTGGCAGAAGCCGTCGCGATTTACGCCTTCGTGATCGCGGTCATCATTGCGTTCGTCCTCTAATTGACAGGAAGAGCGGTCTGCGAAGGTCGCTTGGACGGTGCCGACCGGTTGAACCCGGAGTCGGGCAAGTGAGGACACGAAGCAATGGGTGAACTTGGAATCGATGGCTGGAAGTTAGCTGTCCAGCTTATTGCATTCCTCGGCTTCATCGCTCTCCTCTGGAAATATGCACTCGGACCGATCGTTACGACGATCGATGCCCGGGCCGCAAAGATTCAGGAGAGCATGAGTGCCGCGGAGCAGATGCAGGCGGATCTCAAGGCAACTGCTGCACGGAACGAAGAGGCGCTGCTGGAAGCCCGCAAGGAAGCCCAGCAGATTGTCACCAATGCTCGTGAAGCATCCGAGAATCTCCTGAGCAGGGCTCGCGACGATGCCGCCAAACAGTCTGAGGAGTATCTCTCCCGGGCCCAGGCGACATTGCGAGCAGAAACAGAGCAGGCCCGACTGCAGCTTCGCCAGGAACTGGCGGATCTTGCGGTTAACGCTGCTTCGAAGATCGTACGCAAGGAACTTGATCCGGCAGCCCAGCGCAGCCTGATCGAGGAAACACTGGCCGAGGCAACGTCCTCAATCGGACGTGGGTAACACGTTCAGGAGAGGTTGACGCATGGCAAGTGGCGCAGCAAAGCGATACACAGAAGCAGTATTCGGGATTGCCAAAGAGTCGGGCACGTTTGATCAATGGCAGCGCGATCTTGATTCGCTGTCTTCATTGATGTCCGACTCTACAGCCAGCATGTTGATGACGAGCCCGAATGTCAGTCGCGACGAGAAGATGGCGGTGATCAAGGACGTCCTGGCAACAGGTCAACCCCAATCGCTCAATCTCGCCACGCTGCTTCTGGATCGCGGGCGCCTTGCGATTGCGCCCGAAATGGCCACCTTGTTCCGGGAAATGGCTCTGGCCGAACTCGGGATAGTTATTGCCGACGTCACAACAGCAGCAGCAATCGACAAGGACGTGGAGGCTGCAATCAAACAGCAGCTGAGTGCCCTCGTCGGGAAACAGGTAGAAATTCGGGCTCATGTGGATGAATCGATCATCGGCGGAGTTGTTGCGCGAATCGGCGATCAATTGATCGACGGCAGCGTATCCAACCAGTTGCGCAGGCTGCGGAACCGGTTGGAATCCGGAGCATAGTGTGACGGTGTTGGAATGTACCCATCCTCAGACCGAGGGTTGTGGCGAGGCAGGGTGAACTATGGTGCTACGAGCAACTGAAATCGGTGACATTCTGCGCAAGCAGATTGCCGGTTTTGAAAAGGATGTGTCCGTCAGCAATGTCGGTACCGTCGTCGAAGTCGGCGATGGAATTGCCCGCGTTTACGGACTTTCACAAGTCATGTCGAGCGAATTGGTCGAGTTCACCAAATCTGGTGTTCTCGGACTGGCGCTCAACCTGGAAGAAGACTCTGTCGGTATCATCATCATGGGTGAATATACCGACATCGAAGAGGGCGATGAGGTTCGGGCAACCGGGCGAATCGGCTCGGTTCCGGTCGGCGATGCCCTGATCGGTCGCGTGGTCAACGCGCTTGGTCAGCCAATTGACGGCAAGGGTCCGATTTCAACCGACAAGACCCGCCCGATTGAGCGGATCGCCCCGGGCGTGATTCTTCGCCAGGACGTCGATACCGCACTCCAGACTGGTATCAAAGCGATCGACTCGATGATTCCGATCGGTCGTGGTCAGCGCGAACTCATCATTGGTGACCGTCAGACGGGCAAGACCGCGGTTGTGCTCGATACGATCATCAATCAGAAGGGTCTCGGCGTAACCTGCATTTATGTGGCCATCGGCCTCAAACGTGCCCAGGTCGCCCAGGCTGTGCAGATTCTTGAGCAGAACGGTGCCATGGACCACACGATTGTTGTGGTCGCTTCGGCGTCGGACCCGGCCGCTCTTCAGTACATCGCTCCGTTCGCAGGCACTGCCATGGGCGAAGAGATCATGGAGAACGGTGGCAATGCCTTGATTGCATTCGACGACCTGTCGAAGCACGCATGGGCGTACCGCCAGGTATCGCTCCTCCTCCGCCGTCCTCCGGGACGCGAGGCGTATCCAGGCGACGTCTTCTATCTCCACTCCCGATTGCTCGAGCGTGCTGCCCGCATGAGCGACGCTCTTGGTGGCGGTTCCCTGACGGCACTCCCGATCATCGAAACCCAGTCCGGTGACGTTTCCGCATACATCCCGACCAACGTGATTTCGATCACAGACGGTCAGATCTACCTTGAGCAGGAACTGTTCAACTCCGGCGTCCGTCCGGCAGTGAACGCTGGTTTGTCGGTGTCCCGGGTCGGTGGTGCCGCTCAGATCAAGGCGATGCGCCAGGTTGCTGGTCGTCTTCGACTCGAATTGGCCAACTTCCGATCTCTGGCGGCGTTCGCACAGTTCGGATCCGATCTTGACGCCGCGACCAAAGCGCAGATCGATCGCGGTCAGCGGTTGACTGAAGCATTGAAGCAGGGTCAGTATCAGCCGCTTCCCGTCGAGGAAGAGATTGCCGTCCTTTGGGCTGCGACCAATGGCTACCTGGATGACGTGGCAGTGCCTAACGTTCGTGCCTTCGAGGCCGGAATGCTGGAGAACCTGCGAGCGACCAAGGGTGACCTGCTGAAGAAGATTGCTACCGAACAGGCGATCAGCGATGAAATTGGTGAAATGCTGAAGCAAGCAATTTCCGATTTCAAAGCCGGTTCTGCCTTCGCATCTACAACGGCATCGGCGGCCGACTAGCTTCTCAAGGAGGCATGATCCGTGGCGAGTCCACGCGAGATCCGGCGCCGCATACGTAGCGTCCGGAACATCTCACAAATTACCCGAGCGATGGAGATGGTTTCCGCCTCCAAGATGCGTCGGGCCCAACAACGTGTGCTCGCCAGCCGACCGTATGCGGTGCGACTGGAGCGAATGATTGGCGATCTCTCGGCGATCCAGCTGGATTCCGATGAAATGGCTGATTTTCCGCTGCTGCAGCAACGTGAAGTCAAGCGGAGCGCCGTGATTCTTATCACTCCGGACCGCGGACTTACCGGTCCGCTCAACTCAAACATTATTCGACGAGCTGCCCGCTATATCAGCGGTGAGGCTGGCGGATCTGGTTCGGACGTCCTCTCGATCGGTAAAAAGGGTCGGGATTTTATGGTCCGGACCTCGCAGAACGTGACGTCGTCCTACACCGGGCTCGGGGATGCGGTATCACTCGCTGATCTCAGACCGATCACAACAACGGCAATCGATGACTTCATTGAAGGCAAGGTCGATTCGGTACACGTGATCTATGCCAGATTCGTAAATACGCTGACGCAGGTTCCGGAGGTTCGGCAGATTCTGCCAATTGTCCGGCCAGAAAGCGCTGGCGCGTATTCGGATTACATCTTCGAACCAAACCCGCGCGACGTGCTTCAAAGCCTGTTGCCGCGGTATGTCGAGATCCAGGTGTACCAGGCAATGCTTGATTCGATTGCGTCTGAGCATTCTGCCCGAATGGTGGCGATGCGGAGCGCATCGGACAACGCCAAGGACCTGGCCAAGGATCTGACGCTGAGTCTCAACAAGGCGCGTCAAGCACAAATCACTCGGGAAGTGTCCGAGATTGCAGCTGGCGCAGAAGCGCTGAAGGGTTAGGAGCGCACATGGTAGCTACAGCAGGAGCAACCGGTCGTATCGTCCAGGTGATGGGTCCGGTTATCGATATTCAATTCCCCCCGGATCAGCTTCCGGGAATTTACAACGCGTTGCAGGTCACGCTTGATGACGAGAGCGTGTTGACCCTCGAGACGCAGCAGCATCTCGGCAACGACTGGGTGCGTGCCGTGGCCATGAGCTCCTCCGACGGTGTTCGCCGCGGTATGGACGTTCTTGACACTGGCGACGCTATCTCAGTACCGGTTGGTCCGGAGACCCTGGGTCGGATCCTGAACGTTATCGGTGAGCCGATCGACCAGGCCGGACCAGTCGAAGCCAAGACCCACTACCCGATCCACCGTCTTGCCCCTTCATTCGAGGAGCAGGCAACGTCGATCGAGATCTTCGAGACTGGCATCAAAGTCATCGACCTGATTGCCCCTTTCACCAAGGGCGGCAAGACCGGCGTATTCGGCGGCGCTGGCGTGGGCAAGACGGTGGTTATCACCGAACTGATCCGCAATATCGCGGCTGAGCACAATGGTTACTCCGTATTCTGCGGCGTGGGCGAGCGGACCCGTGAGGGAACGGCGCTTTGGGGCGAAATGCAGGGCTCTGGAGTGTCTGCCCAGACTGTGCTCGTCTTCGGACAGATGAACGAGCCGCCGGGTGCCCGCCTTCGCGTCGGTCTGACCGGCTTGACCATGGCGGAGTACTTCCGCGACGAGGGACGAGACGTCCTTCTCTTTGTAGACAACATCTTCCGCTTTGTTCAGGCAGGTTCTGAGGTCTCCGCGCTTCTCGGTCGTATGCCGAGCGCCGTAGGTTACCAGCCGACACTTGCGTCGGAAATGGGCCAGCTGCAGGAGCGGATCACAACCACCAAGACCGGTTCGATTACGTCAGTGCAGGCGGTATACGTGCCGGCTGACGACTACACCGACCCGGCCCCGGCGACGACCTTCGCTCACCTTGACGCGACCATCTCCCTGGAGCGGTCGATTTCAGAGCGTGGTATTTACCCGGCCGTTGACCCACTCGCATCGACATCGCGCATTCTCGACCCACTGATCGTGGGTGACGAGCACTACCGGGTGGCTCGTGAGGTCCAGCAGGTTCTGCAGCGATATCGCGACCTTCAGGACATCATCGCCATTCTCGGCGTCGAAGAACTGTCTGAAGAGGACAAGCAGGTCGTGGCGCGAGCCCGACGTATCGAGCGCTTCTTCTCCCAGCCATTCTTTACCGCAGCCCAGTTCACTGGCCTCGATGGCAAGTACGTGTCCCGCGAAGACACCGTGCGCGCATTCAAGGAAATCCTCGAAGGCAAGCACGATAACCTGCCGGAATCCGCGTTCATGTACAAGGGTTCGATCGAGGAAGTCGTCGCAGCGGCGGCAGCCTCCTCCTAAACCAATCCCACCTGGGTATGACCAGGCCCGCGTTGGGTCTGGTCATACCGCTCAGACTTGATCCGCACTGATCAGAATCACACGAGGTTGAGAGTTCATGGCAAAGCTGGACGTAGAGATCGTAACTGGTGAGCGAATTGTCTTTGCCGAGAGCGACGTCGACATGGTGATTGCTCCGGGGAGTGATGGAATGCTCGGTATCCTTCCGAAGCACGCTCCGTTGATCTCGACCCTGGCTCATGGCGAACTACGCGTGAAAAAGGGCGGCCGCGAACAGTCTATAGTCGTCTTCGGCGGCTTCATCGAAGTGACTCCGGACAAGGTGGTTGTTCTGGCCGACTCCGCTGAACGAGTCGAAGAACTGGACGTCGAGCGGGCAGAGGCTGCCAGAAGGAATGCGGAAGAAGCAATCCGGAATCGCGGCGAAACTGTCGAGATCGAAGAGGCACTAGCTGCTCTCCGCCGCGCCAATCTCCGCCTGAACGTGGGTCGTAAGCGCCGTGGGGGCAACCCAAACATGGTCACCACCCGAGACAGTTAGGTATAGTCACCGGAACTCACGTCGCGACAGGAATTGTCCGGGTCAGCACGTGAGTGCTGTGGCCCCGATTTCCGGGACATTGACGTTGAGGAGCCGCAATCTTGGTCGATATCGCAATAAGCACCAACCCCGCACCGAATGTTGTATCGGCACCACAGGGGTTTCGCATGCTTGAGATCGAGGGTGGGACACCACTTCGCGGAGCGGTTGATATTGGCGGCGCCAAGAATGCGGCGCTCCCGCTGATCGCCGCAACGTTGTTGACCGCCGACGAATGCACCCTTACCAACGTTCCCGACCTTTCTGATTGCCATACGATGGTCGATCTATTGCGGGCACTTGGTGCCGAGGTTTCGTTTGACACCGCCCGTCACCGTGTGACAGTACGTGCCGCCAACATCACGACCACCTCCGCTGCCCCTGAACTGGTCGCCAAGATGCGGGCATCATTTCTGGTTGCTGGCCCGCTGCTCGCTCGATTCAACGAGACCACCGCGTCAACTCCAGGTGGCTGCAAGCTTGGAGCTCGCCCGGTCGATGTTGATGTGCGTGGTTTCCGGAAGATGGGCGCAGAGGTCGATGCAACCGATGAAATGATCACTGCGCGCACAATCGGCCTGCATGGCGCGCGGATTTACATGGACTACCCAAGCCACACCGGTACCGAGAATCTGCTCATGGCTGCCGTGCTCGCGTCAGGCAAGACGACAATCGTAAATGCCGCATGCGAGCCTGAAATCGTCGCGCTTGGCAACATGCTGAATCGGATGGGAGCCCAGATCAGCGGTCTCGGCTCACCGATGATTGTGATTCAGGGTGTTGACCGATTGCACGGCGTGTCAGAGATGATCCTTCCAGATCGACTTGAGGCCGGGTGCTATGCAATTGGGGCCGTGATCACGCGGGGCGAGGTTACGTTGCGCGGTGTACGCGAGCCAGACATGCTGCCGTTGACGGAGAAACTGCGCGAAGCCGGAGCAGAAGTCTGGCATCAGGACTCGGACATGTTGGTCCGCACTCGCCAACCATTGACCGCCGTCGAAATCCAGACCCTCCCCTTCCCTGGCTTTCCGACGGACCTGCAAGCACCATTTGCGGTGCTGATGACGCAATCTGAAGGTGTTTCCCGAATCCACGAGCGCGTGTTCGACGATCGCCTGCGTTACACCGACGAATTGGTCAAAATGGGCGCCGACGTTCGGGTCGAGAAGTTTTCTCCGACCCGCTATGGAACAAAAGCGGATATCTTCGGGCCCACCAAGCTCACGGGCACCAACGTGCGTGCGCTCGATATTCGGGCAGGCGCGGGCATGGTCCTGGCCGGGCTGATCGCCGATGGGCGGACAACCGTGTCTGACGTGTATCATCTCGACCGTGGGTACGAGGCGCTCGTTCCCAAGCTCCGTCAGATCGGTGCCCAGATCAACGAAGTCTCACTTCCGACCAACCACGACGTAGCGGACTCCTAGGAGGCCTTCATGGAATCGATCGACACTGTGGATTCGGAACTTCCGTTTGATCGCCTCAGTTTGGGCACTCGAGAATCACTTCCTGACTCAACTACCCAGGCGGCAGTTGAACGAAGGGACGGGCAGCGAATCCTGATTGTTGACGATGAAGCTGCCGTCGCCGACCTGATCGAAGCAGTCCTCGTTGGCGAAGGCTATACCGTGGCTATTGCGCGGGACGGCATTCAGGGCATCTTGCTCGCTCGAGACTGGAAGCCGGACCTGGTCCTCATGGACATCATGTTGCCAGGAGTTGATGGAACAACCGCTATTCGCCGACTCAAGGCAGATCCTGCAACTGCGGATTTACCGATCGTAGCCATGTCTGCAGGTCGAACCATTCGCCGCCAGTCAAGTGAGCTGACTGATGCAGATGCGGCCCTTTCCAAGCCATTCGATATCGAAGCACTGCTGGCTCAGATTGAATTCCTTCTTTCACGCCGTCGCAATGAGCCGGTCAACTAGCGACAGTTTCTGATCAATCACCAAAACGAGTTTCGGGAGCACGCGTGCCTCATTCGATCGCAATCGTGATCCCCACGTACAACGAACACCCAAACCTGACATCCATTGTGCAAGGATTAGCCGAACTACTTCCTGCACGCCCGGATAGTTGTCGTAGACGACAACTCGCCCGACGGTACAGGTCAGCTCGCTGATGACCTGGCGTCGACCATGAACTCACTGACGGTGCTGCACCGACCTGGAAAGTCCGGGATAGGCCCGGCATATGTGGCGGGATTCCGCGCTGCTCTCGCATTCGATACCGATCTAGTCGCAGCAATGGATGCCGACGGATCGCACTCCCCTGCTGACTTGATGACGATGATCGAGGCGGCCCAATCGGCTGACCTGGTGATCGGTTCGAGATACGTCGCAGGTGGCTCGACCGTCGGATGGCCCAGGAGTAGACGGAGTTCTCTCCAGATTCGGTGGGATCTACGCCCGAACCGTTTTGGGCGCTCCGTTTACGGACATGACATCCGGATTCAAGCTCTACCGACGTGCGGCGTTGGAGGCCGTACCACTTTCCAGCCTGCGCACAGACGGGTACGGGTTTCAGATTGAAACGACCTGGCACGTCTGGAAATCGGGCCGGACAGTCCAGGAAGTTCCGATCACCTTCCACGATCGCGTTGCCGGCAAATCCAAACTGTCCCGACGGATTGTGTTCGAGGCGATGCTGATGGTCTGGCGTCTGCGATTTCAGCGCTCCTGATTGATGCCGCGTTTTCGTGCTGCCGACGCCACGGCACGTTCTATACCTGCAATGAAATGTTCACGGCCGAACCGAGCTGCCTGAGCAATACTGTCGGCCGGGTTTGGAGGGTAACGCTCAATCTGCTTTATTCCAGCCAGGAGCGACTCTGGTTCCTGCGCGTCGAATAGGTATCCGGTCGTACCGTGAAGAACGGATTCCGTTGCCCCGCCCCGATTGAACGCAATCACCGGTGCGCCACTCGCCTGGGCCTCAACGGCGGTCATCCCGAAATCCTCAACACCGGGCAGGATGAATGCGCAGCACCGCTGGTAATGATCGCGTACTGATTCCCGCGTTTGAAATCCGAGAAACTCCACGGTAGGCCCAGCCAGCGACTCAAGTCGTTCCCGATCGCGTCCAGTGCCGATGACCTTGAGGGGAATGTTGAATCGCGTGGCAGTCTCAACGACCAGATCGATCCGTTTGTGCGCTACAAGACGCGAGACCACCAACATCCATGGACCACGCTGCACGTCGATTCTGCGGCAAAAAGAACGCGGTGTCGATGGGTGGATAGACGACTTCTGCGGCGACACCGACGCTCGATGCCAATCGTCTTGCCACCACCCCGCTATTGGCTACGACAACATCGGCCCGCTGGTACGACCGCCTATCCAGCCACCGGTATGGTGTCAGTCCGACTTGCATGGCTTTGGCGGCTACGCCGCGAATTGGAGTTGAATCGAGATAGTCGCTGTCTCCGTAGAGGAACCGGGCAGGACTATGGCAGTAGACAACCAGGCCCTGATGTTCACGCGCGGGAATTTGATGCGCCCAGGCGCTACTATCAGCGATGATTATGTCGACATCATCCAGATGTGCTCCGAGTTGGCGAAATGCGAGCGGATAAACGGGTGTGGCAAGGCGATGTTTGTCCCTGAGGCCAGTGATTCGGCCGAGGGAGCTCTCCACTATCTGCTCTGGTTTGACACCCGGGAGGGTGATGCCCGGCTTGTGCAGCGAGGTCAGCACCGGTGCGTCCGGGTACATGGCGGCGAGTTCGGCGAGGACTTGCTCGGCCCCGCCAAATTGGGTCAGATAGTCGTGGACGAGCGCAATCTTCATTTCAGCATTATCTACCTGATGGCGTTCCATCGAAATACGGGACTGCGCTCAATTAGGTCAAGAAGCGTCTCAGAAGCGATTCTGTCACAATTTGGCTCTATCCGCCATTGATTCAAACGATTGTGTGAGCAATAAGAGCCACTCTCGCATCCGGAAGTTTTGAAACCGTTTGACACCGTTTTCGATTAAACCGTATCATTCGCGCGTGTCGGGATGACAAGGTTTAACCAGATCCCGTCCTACCAAGCACTACGTTTCGCCTGATGCGAAACCTTACCAATCGAAACCACCCTCACAACAAGGGTGACCCTGGGGAGTATTGACCGTGGACGGGCTACTAATCCCCGTGGTTGAAGCACTCCTCGTCGCAGTGGTCTCGGTTGCAGGAACATTGTTCTATCTTGAACGTCGTGCCAATTCGCGATTGCGATTGGTACAGCGTGAAGCTGATCAGGTCCTGCAAGATGCCGAGCAAAAGCGACGAGATGTAGAGATCGCGGTAAAAGACGAGGCTATTCGACTTCGCGGAGACCTTGATCGAGAACTGACGCAACGGCGCAAAGAGATCGAACGGATCGAAAAGCGCATCGAGCAAAAAGAAGAAAACATCGATCGCAAAGTTGCATCGATGGAGCAACGGGAAGTCGCTGTCAAGCGACAGGAACAATCAGTCAACCAGCAAAAAGAGAACTTTGACCTCGAAAAGCTCAAGCAAACAGCCGAAATCGAGGCGCTTCGTGCCCAGCGAGTCGGCGAGCTTGAGCGCATTGCCCAGCTTTCAGCTGAAGAAGCGCGCCAGGAACTCGTCTCCGAGGTTGAGGTCGAAGCACGTGCAATGGCAGCGCGCCGACTCCATGAAATCGACCAGGAGATCCATGAAGAGGCTGAGCGCCGATCTCGCAAGGTTCTCGCCACTACGATCCAACGAATTGCCACCGACTATGTGGCTGAATCCACGGTCTCGGTCATTCCGTTGCCAAGCGATGAGATGAAGGGCCGGATCATCGGTCGTGAAGGGCGCAACATTCGTGCGCTTGAGCAGGCGACTGGCGTTGACCTGATCGTTGACGACACGCCAGAAGTGATCACTGTTTCGGCATACGACCCTCTCCGTCGTGAATTGGCCCGTCGGGTCCTGCAGAAGTTGCTGCAAGACGGCCGCATTCACCCAACGCGTATCGAAGATGTCGTCAACAAGACGCAATCTGAACTCGATACCACCATCCGCGAGGAGGGTGAGCGCGTGGCCTACGAGGCGAACGTGGTCGGACTTCATCCAGACTTGATCAAGCTCCTTGGTCGACTCAAGTTCCGGACTAGTTATGGTCAGAACGTGCTCGCCCACTCATTGGAGAGTTCCGTCATCGCCGCTGCCCTTGCTGCGGAAATTGGCGCCGATATCAATGTCTGCAAGACTGCGGGCCTGCTCCACGACATCGGAAAAGCGGTCGACCACGAAGTTGAAGGTCCGCACGCATTGATCGGTGCGGATATCGCCCGCCGATTGGGACGCTCTGCCAAGATTGTTCATGCAATTGCAGCCCACCATGGCGAGGAAGAGCCGCAGACTGTCGAGGCGTTTATCGTCGCTACGGCAGATGCGATCTCCGGCTCCCGACCGGGCGCGCGTCGTGAAATGGTCGAGACCTACATCAAACGGCTTGAAGCGCTGGAAGGCGTTGCCAACTCGTTCGAGGGCGTCGAGAAGTCGTTCGCGATCCAGGCTGGCCGCGAGGTCCGAATCCTGGTATCGCCAAACCAGATCGACGACCTTGCTGCCAGTCGGTTGGCGCGAGACGTAAGCAAGAAGATCGAAGAGTCTCTGGAGTACCCTGGCCAGATCAAGGTCACGGTCATCCGGGAAACACGGGCAGTTGACTACGCTCGATAGTTATTGACCGTGTCAATTGTTTACTGTAGCCTTCCGAGTGCATCACGTTATCACTCGCTGGGGAGTACCCGTAGTCCTTTGTCAGGTTCGGTCGTTGCTGAAATTGCTTCCATGATGGGAGCGCGTTCATAACGATGAAGACAACGGTGTCCTCACGTGAGCTGCAAGGTTTCCAGGGTTCCTACAAGGGTGTGTTCGGCGCGCGAGTGCTGATCAATCACGTTTGCGGTACTCATGTTCATTGCCGAAACGCACTGAGCTGAGTGCCGCTGCAAACGAAATCGTCATTTCGCCACGGCACCCAACGATGTGCGTTATGGCCCTGTGACGTTACCCATCGCACGCGCGTTGTGCCGTTGCGTCCTGGAGTTCAAAATGGATCGTTTCTTCAGCAAGCTTGATCTCCGTGATATCAAAATCGATCCTGAGAAGTCGCGCTTTTCTCCGGATGATGATTTCGAGAATGTTGACTCACCTGCCCAGGAGATTGAGCCGGTTCAGTTTCAACGATGCGCCAGAAGCAGATTCCGCACGTCGACACGTACATCGAGCCAGGAGGATGTCTGGGAGCCAGCACCTTCTCCTACTGTGATCGACTCGGTTGTGCCGGCAGACGTCGTTGACCCGCCAACCCGAGACGACTCGGAAAGCTCGGACGTGCTCAAGGTCTCGGCCAAGTCCCGACCGAGCGCTGTCGCAGGCGCCATCGCCGGCGTAGTCCGCGAAGTCGGGCGAGCGGAGGTACAGGCAATTGGTGCAGGTGCGACCAACCAGGCAATCAAGGCCGTTGCAATCGCGCGGGACTACCTCCTTGAAACCGGAATCGACGCCGTCTGCCTGCCAGCGTTCATCGACATCACAATTGACAACGAAGACCGGACGGCTATTCGGTTGGTCATCGAACCCAGATAGGTTTTCCCACGATTACGTCCTTGTTGAACCAGACAGATTTACACACGCATACAACCGCATCAGACGGGTTGGATTCTCCTGACTTGCTGATAGAGCGGGCGACATCGGTCGGCCTCGCAGCAATCGCAATTGCCGATCACGATACTGTTGACGCTCACCGGCAGTTGCGAGGTCGAGACCTTGGTTCCCTTGGATTGATTCCAGCGATCGAAATGAGCGCGAACGTTGGTGATGCAGAAGTCCACGTCCTCGGCTATTTCATTGATATCTCGAGTTCCTACCTCACCGAGCAACTTGCCCTCCTCCAGCATCAGCGACTGGATCGCATAGAACGCTTTTGCATCCGACTGTCCAAACTCGGTCTGCCGATGACAATGGATGACGTCCTGAAGCATGCGACCGGCCAGTCAGTCGGCCGACCCCATATTGCGCGAGCGATGATCGAGCGGAAGTACGTGACATCGGTGGGCGAGGCGTTCGATCGGTATCTGTCGGGTGGTCGACCGGCATTTGTGCCGAGGGATGATGTCACGCCTGAATCAAGCATCGCCCTGATCCACGCTGCGGGCGGAGTCGCTGTTCTTGCCCATCCCTATACCACCGGCGGCCCAGAGCGCATGATCAAGCGACTGTTACCGCTTGGGCTGGATGGCATGGAGGTCGAATACGGCATTTACGACCCCACACAGCGAGCCTATCTACGCACCATGTCCGAGCGATATCAGTTGATCGCGACAGGTGGAAGTGATTACCACGGTGCTGAACATCGCGAGGATGCGCCCCTGGGTCTTGGGTCGGTCGGGCCGGAAGTCGTTGCCGAACTCCAGACACGGGCACAACGGTATCGATAGAACCCGGTCCTTATTTCCCACATGAGGGGCCCATCCGGCGACTTGATCACTGATAGGCTGGGAACTGGTCGATTTCGGCCGTCGCACTTTTCTGTTGAGCAGGTATTGAGCTCATGAACCAATTGAGAATGATTCTGAGGATGGTCGGCTTTGCCGTCGGCATCCTGTTCGGTGTTCTGGCTGGCGCGTTGTTGACCGTTGGCTCGGACAGTAGCGACCGCGGCAGCAAGCTCGTGTTTTTCGGACTGGCTATCGGCGGAATCGGCTACATCCTCGGTCCCCATATCCATTGGGACGGTTTCCGCCGACTCAAGAACCGAATTGCCGAAGCATCCATCCGGGACATCATTGCGATCGCGGTCGGTCTGGCCTTCGGTTCGCTCGTGGCCGCTCCGCTGGCATTCATCATGTCGTTATTGCCTGATCCAGCAGGTACTGTTGCTGTGGTCGCCGTTGCCATCGCCACCGTGGGTGGAGCAGTATCAGTAGCCATCTTGCGCAGCGATGATCTTCTCGATCCCTGGTTCAAGCCAAAGTCCTTGAAGTCAGGAAACGGTAACCTGAAACCGTTGCTCATCGACACCAACATTGCAATCGACGGTCGGATCCTCGACATCATGGGCACCGGTTTTCTGCCCAATCAGTTGCTGGTACCTCGTTTCGTATTGACCGAACTGCAGCACATCGCCGACTCAGACGATCCACAGCGACGGGCACGTGGTCGCCGTGGTCTCGAAGTGCTCAACACGCTGCGGACAGATCATGCTGGAAAGATCGAGGTAATCGATTCGCAGGTCGCAGAAGAGCGCGATGTTGATGCCAAACTGACCAAGCTGGCCAAGGACAAAAATGCCGCGTTGCTGACCAACGATTTCAACCTCAGCAAGGTTGCGCAAATGCATGGAGTTCAGGTGTTGAACCTGAATCTGCTATCGAACGCACTCCGGCCGATCGTGAACCCCGGCGAGAACATCACCCTGAAGGTAGTTCAAGAGGGGCGAGAGGCGGGTCAAGGAGTCGGGTTCCTCGATGACGGCACCATGGTTGTCATTGATGGCGGGCGAGCCCTGGTTGGTTCTGAGACGCCAGTAACGGTAACGCGCCTCCTGCAAACCGGTGCCGGTCGGATGGTGTTTGCAACACCGCTGAAGGCGACCGCCTAAACTAGCACCGTGAACAATCAAATCGCTGCAATCATTGTTGCCGCTGGGCAAGCGACCCGATATGGATCGCCAAAAGTTCTGGAATCCCTTGCTGGGGTTCCGGTTGTGGTTCGTTCGGTATCGGCGTTTCTGCTCGTGGAATCAATTGGCGATATCGTAGTCGTATCGCGTTCTGACTTGATCCCATTGGTCGATCGGGCGCTGAAGCAGATGGCCTCCGGCAAAGACATTCGCATCGTTGCAGGTGGCGACCGCCGCCAGGATTCAGTTTCAGCCGGACTGGCTGCTGTACCTGAAGCTGGAGTAGTGGTTGTTCATGATGGCGCACGACCACTTGTCTCACCCCAGATCATCAGGTCGACAATTGACGCGGTGATTGCAGGTGCGGATTCGGCAATTGCGGCCGTTCCCGTGACCGACACGCTTAAACGGCAGTACGGTGACAAGGTGGAGACGGTTGATCGCTCGAACATGTGGCGGGCCCAGACTCCGCAGGCGTTCCGGGCCGACACGCTGAGGGTGGCCCTGGCACGCGCTGAAACCGAGGGAATCGCGGTAACAGATGAATCCGCACTCATCGAGCAATTCGGTGGCAAGGTCATACTAGTTGAAGGTGATGAACGGAATTTGAAGTTGACCGTTCCGAACGATCGTGCAATTCTCGAGGCACTGGTTTCCATGCAATCCCCTCAGACTCAAACACGTAATGGCATCGGGTACGACGTTCATCGCCTTGTCGAAGGGCGGCCACTGATTCTCGGCGGGGTGACCATTCCATTCGAACGGGGCCTGGACGGCCATTCGGACGCCGATGTTGTATTGCACGCCATGTGTGATGCCATTTTGGGAGCATGCGCGCTCGGAGACATCGGCATGCACTTCCCCCCCGGAGACTCTCGATTCAAAGGGATCAGCAGCCTGGTGTTGTTGTCGCGGGTGATAGCACTTGTAGCGTCAGACGGTTATAGCGTCGTGAACGTCGATGCAATGGTTATTGCCGAGGCTCCAAAAATCGGACCATACGTTGAGTCAATGCGATCGGCCATTTCAACAGCGAGTGGCCTCCCAGCAGGCGCAATCAGTATCAAGGCGACGACCAACGAGGGACTCGGGTTTGCTGGGCGACAGGAGGGTATCGCTGCCATGGCGACGGCCACCATTGCCAGATTGCAATAGTCGATGCGATTCCTCATTCAGCGAGTTCGATCCGCATCAGTCACCGTTGAGGGCGAGACGATCGGGGCAATCGGTTCGGGTCTGCTTGTCTTTGTAGGGATTGGCTACGGAGATGATGAAGCAATTGCTGACCGAATGGTCGACAAGTTGCTCGGGCTTCGGATTCTGGAAGATTCAGACGGCAAGATGAACGTCTCCCTGGCCGATGTTCACGCCTTCGATCCAGTCAATGCAGGGCTGCTGGTGGTATCCCAGTTCACGCTCTATGCAGACGCCCGCAAGGGCCGCCGACCGAGCTTTACCGATTCAGCTCCGCCAGATATTGCAGTCCGACTGATTGACCACATTAGTGAAGCCATTCGTTCCCGTGGGATCGAACCTCAGGCTGGCCGTTTTGGTGCCGAAATGCAGGTGACCCTGGTAAATGATGGTCCGGTGACAATCTGGCTCGATAGTGCCGTGCTTTTCCCGGTGGCCGGCTGACCACAGTTCCTCCCGCTTTGGGACTTTTCGGTTGACATGGAAAAACCGAATGACCCGACCCCTCCATATACTCGGAATTCGTTGGAGCAATCCGGAGCACCCCGTGCGTGGGTCGTAACGGCGATTGCTGAACCTGCCAGCACGGAGGGTTGAGATTGGTTATTTGTGAACTTTGCGGCAGTGCCAACGTCGAAACAGACGAGCAATGTCGAGTCTGCGGGCAAGTGCTCAAGCAGCAGCAGGCAGCAACTGCACCGGTAGCCGCGGCCGCTACCTGGGCTCCGCCAGCTCAGAGCGCACCTATTGTCGAAATTGAGCCTGCATCTGTTGACACCTCGAATCGATCTCTGCAGATGTCTGCCGTAGGCGAATCCGTCCCATCTGACGCTCCACCAATGCTTGGCAGCACGCAGCAGGACGAAATTGTCGACAGCGAACGTTCGGCTGGATCTGATGTCCCCAGCTTCATGCAGGCCGGTCACCGAACGCAACATGCTGCACCGGACCCAGTCCAGTTGATTTCGGCAAACGATCTTCCAGACTGGATCAAACAGATCGCAGCGGCTGATGCCGCCAAAGTCGAAGCGGAGGCAATCGTTGCATCTCCACATCCTGATACCCCAGCCACGATCGTCAAGAAGGCGCTGCCTGGCGAAACAATGGTGGCCGCCCCGTCGACAAATTGGCTGAGCAAATCGGCACAGGCAACTGAATCGACCGACCACTGGGATACCTCTGAAATTGCCAACGCGAACTGGGGGAACCCTGACACGTCAAGCGGAACAGTCTCGCAGGAGTATCCATCGCTCATCCCACCAACGTCGTTCGTTCCGAGTTCGGGTGAGGCCTACACCACATCCAAACCGAAGAAGCGATTGTCCCTCGGTGGTGGCAACGCGACTGGCAAACCAATCTACCGGCAGCAGACGTTCCAACTGCTCATGCTGGTCGTCCTTGTCGCGCTCTTCGCTGTCTTGATGCTGCTGTAAGTCCCTGTCCCCTGTTCGCTCGCTCCAAAGGTTGAGACGTAGAGAATGACCGACACCAGAGAAGAATCCATAGAGTCATTGATCGTAGCCGACTTCGGTCGCGGAACATCCCGTGCCTACCTGCTTGAGGACGTGAGCGGGGCGTTTCGGTTTGTCGCCAAAGCAGAGTACCGAACGACGGCGGACTTGCCATACGAGGACATCTCACAAGGGTGGCGGGCCTTGCTCCGCCATCTGGAGTGGACCACAGGTCGGGGACTGACGGTTCGTGACAAGTTGGCCATGCCGCAGTTGGCCAGTGGCGATGGCGTCGATGGACTGCTCATCGCCGCATCACTCGGCGAACCGATCCGGATTGCGATCCTGGAGGCGGGCCAGAGTGCGGTGGCCGGCCCGGTTATGGACGCCCTTCGCAAAGTACATACGCGGTTGTTCCATGCGGCGGCCCCGGCGGCTCGCAAGGATGGGGGTTGGGCAGCTACGCAGGCAGATGCACTCCGATCTTTTCAGCCGGAAATGGCGCTGCTGATCATTGGTGCCGGGGCCCAGGATTCGATGCCTCGAGTTCTTCAACTCGCCAAGCAGGTCGGCATGATTGGGACGGTCTCCCGGGCAATCGTAATTGCCGATGGAGCCGCTCAGGAGCAAGGTGTCGCATCACTGGGTACCAAGCTCAAAGTCCGCTCGATCTCACCTGTGGTTCGCTCTCCAGCGGATATTGCGTCCGAGATCGAACGGGAGATTGGCGAGGCATTTCAGACAAGACTTCGTACTTCGGACTTTGAGCTGATTGCAGACGAGGCTATGCGCGCTCCTATCTCGCGCGCCCATGCGGTAGACCTCGTCAATCGCTTCATCGCCCGGGCCTTCAAGCGCCACGTTCTCACCATTGGCATTGACGACGGCGTGCACGCACATTGGGCGAGCGGAGACCAGGGATCACTTTCAATGATCCCGCAGATCGATCTGACCACCTCGATTACCGGATTGACTGGGCGTGAGGTCTCCGAAGCAACCTCCTGGCTTCCGTTTGAAGCATCTGAAGATGACCTGATCAACTGGACACTCAATCGATCAATTCGACCGTGGACGGTTGCAGAACAGCAGCGTGATCTCGCGATAGAGCAAGCGCTGGCCCGTCAAGTAGCGCGCCGGGCTATCAATGAAATCAGTCGAACACAGCCGCTTGCACTGGCAGGGGTTGATCTGATCATTGGTGGGCCGGTCTTTGCCAGATGGAATCAGCCCGGAGCGGCGGCCCTTGCGCTTCTCGACTCGGTCGATGTGGTCCCCAACAATGGAGTGGTCGATCTGGCCCTTGATTCTGATGGACTGATGGCCGCAGCGGGTGTAGTTGGAACAGTCGATCCATCGCTTGCTTCGAGCCTCTTTGAGTACGACGCACTGCTTCATCTCGGCAGCGCCGTGATCATTGGTGGCGCGACCGGTGACGGAGATCTTGCCTGTCGCGGAGAGATTCACTTCGACAGCGGTGAAATGGCCCAGTTCTCGGTGATGTCCGGCTCGATCGAAGTCATTCCGCTCCCAACCGGGGAATCCGCAACGATCGTTCTGCGACCGGAGCGGAAGTACTCAGTCGGCGGGCACCCCACGGGCAAGACCGTCACGCTCGCCGAAGAACGCCGGATTGTCGGCGGGGCAGTTGGCGTAATCATTGATGCGCGTCCACGTTCCCTGACCGGTCACGGCAATCGTGCTCAAAAGGTTCGACAGTGGCTTGAGTCTGTAAACGGAATACGAGCTTCGTCGACGATCCGTACGAATAACTAGCCTGCCCACAGTTTGAGGGAGCACCACCGTGAATGAGAATTTTCCGAATCGAGAAGCTGTCATTGTCCGGGATCGGGAACTGCACGTTGTCCGTCGGCTTCCGGCGAATGCCGAAGTCAAGGTTCGCGCCGGTGAACGGATCAGCAGTGATCACGTAATTGCCAAGACTGACCCACGAAATCTGGCAGTTCGGATTGCTATTGCCGATCAACTTGGGGTAGCTCCCTCGGAAGCTGGTAAACATCTGATTCGCCAGGTCGGATCCACGTTTGCTGCCGGCGAAGCCATCGCCAAAACGCGCAAGGGGTTGCGCAACACTGTGGTGGCGTCTCCGATGACTGGAACACTCCTTTCCCTTGATAACGACACCGGCGTTGGCCTGTTGGCACCGGGTTCGGGCGGGGATGTGCGCGCCCTTGTCTCCGGTGATGTCGAATATGTCGATGGAAAGCAATCAATTGCAATTCGAACGGTTGGCTCACGGCTGTTCGGTATTGTCGGAATCGGCCCGTCGGTAGCTGGAACGCTGCGAATCGCGGTCACCAGCCCCGGAGAAGAACTCTCAGCCAAAAGCATCGGCGCTGATATGGCTGGTCAGATCGTGGTGGGTGGCTCATTCGCAAGTGCGGCGACCATGCGGAGACTGATGGAAGTTGGCGTCGCCGGACTGATTGTAGGGGGCCTGGTGGAGCGGGAAATCGCCGCATGCCTTGGAATACCTGCGGAGGATCGACTTGCTCCGTGGCGTGTAGGCCCGTCCGACATTGGCGTTGGTGACGGACTCATGTCGAACCTGGCGATCATGGCTACGGAGGGATTCGGAGTCTTGCCGATCAGCGGTGAGATTTTCAGCTTTCTCAAGCAACTCGAGAATCAGCGAGTTTCCCTCTTGACTACCTCCCGCGTGAACGGGTATCTGTCCAGACCACAGATGCTGGCCATCAATGACGAAATGCTCGATGAAGAGGCACCGGCAGAAGCGATGTCACTTACTGAGTCGACCAAGGTTCGCATTACTGATCAGGAAAGCCTCGGGTTGGTCGGCACTGTTGCTGAGCGGCCCAAGCGGCAACGCAAGGCGGACGGAATCATGGTTGAAATCATGTCGATCACAACCAGTGACGGCAAGACGAGGACGGTTGCATCTAACAACGTCGAGATTCTCGCCTAGATTCAGCCATTTGCGACATTTCAGGGCGATGCTTTCGGCTCGCCCTTCTTTCCTTCCAGGGACCCGCACCCACCTTCACTTGCCCGTAACTAGCCTGATCGGTGCCAGACCTGGTGACCGAGTGGTTATACCGATTTGGCGGAGTGCGAACTAAGCTCGCAGTACGTATCTAGTGCAGAAATGGGCCCCGGAAATCGTGCACCACCACCAACTACCCACCCCGTCGCAGTCCGGATTCCGGTCGCGAGTAGGTCTTTGTCTGATTCTGGTGATACTCGCGATTGGTACGTGCTCCAGTACAACCCGGGCAGCGCCCTCGGATCCGATCCTCGTTTCCACCAAGATCAACGCCGAGCTGCAATTCAATCCTCAAGATCAAAGAACCGACATTACTGCCGTACGAGGAGTGTCGCAACCGGGTGCTGGCGTCACATGGCTTGATGGGACCGGCCTTGTTCATTACATGCCAAATGCCAACGCAACCGGGGACGATGCGTTCACACTGAATGCTCTGCTGAAATCAGGCAGTGAACAGACGATTACCGTCGTAGTCACAATCATCGGTTCGCCAACCGGCACCGAAGCGCGCGGAGACGGCTACACGATCGACGAGGACGCAGCTATTCAGCTGTACCCGCTTGTCAATGACGCGGCCGGACCCGGCGGCGGGGCACTCACGTTGTCGCTCCAGTCCCAACCAGAGCACGGCTCAGCCGAAGCGATGTCGGACGGATCGATCCTGTTCACCCCTGAACCCAATTGGTACGGAGAACTGGCGTGGGTCTATCGGGCATCGGACGGGACGACCAACAAGGACGCCGAAATCCACATTACGGTGACATCCGTCGGAGATGTACCGGATGCTGCCGACGATGCAGTGGTGATCCGCCAGGGAGCATCAGCCTCGATCGACATTCTCGTTAACGATGGCGAGGCTGACGGGGATGCGTTTTGGTTGAACGATTACTCCCAACCGCAATTCGGCACCACGCAATGGTCCGACAGCGACCGCATGATCTTGTACATTCCGAATCCAGATTTTGCTGGTGTCGACCAGTTCACCTACTCGCTTGTCGATCAGGATGGCATCGACCCAGCCACGGTAACGATTACGGTGAATGGTGCTCCGCTCGCAGCAGACGATGCTACCGCAGTCGAAGCAGGTGCTGCCGTCACATTGGACGTTCTGGGGAACGATGCCGACGCTGAAGGGGACACACTGACCATTTCGGCCGTCACTCAGCCAGCCCACGGTTCCGCAACGGTCAATCCGGACAACACGATCACATACGTTGCAAACGACGACATGGTGGTCAGTGATTCGTTCAGCTATTCCGTAATGGATGCAATTGGCAATAGTGCGAGCGCAAATGTCGCGGTCCAGCGCGGTGAAATGGTGGTTCCGCTTCCACTCGCCCGCGATGACGAGTTCCTGGTTCTGGAGGACTCAGTCGGAAACACACTCGATCTCCTCTCGAACGACGTCGAGCCGAACGGCGGCGCGATGGTTCTGGCAATAATCACAAGTCCCGAGCATGGCGACCTGGTCGTCGACGCTATGCAATCAGTGACCTATGTTCCTGCACCAGAATTCTCCGGAGTCGATTCATTTGCGTATGCAGTGACCGGAAATGGCGGCACGGCGAATGCATTGGTCTCAATAACGGTTCAACCGCAGAACGACGTACCGATTGCCGCTCCTGATTCCGCCGTCACAGATGAGGACGTTTCGATCGCAGTGGACGTGCTGGCGAATGACTCAGATATCGACAGCAACGAACTGGTCGTGCAATCAGTCACTGACGGTCTGATCGGAACGTCATCGATCAACGCTGACGGGCTGGTCGTGTACACGCCGAACCCCAACGCCAAAGGCTCTGATCAAATCTCATACATACTCAGTGACGGTGCTGGTGGGGCCGCAATGATGACCATTGACCTTGTCGTCAATTCGGTCGATGATCCGCCGACTGCGCAGGACGATTCGTTCAGCGTGGATCCGGGTACATTCGCTGTGCTCGACGTGGCTGCCAATGACCTCGATCCTGACGGTGATCAGCCTTTGACTCTGTCCATACGGGTTGATCCGAAATTCGGTACTGCATCGGTCGATGCCACTGGAAGGATCACGTATACGCCGACGCCGGGATTCGAAGGGTTCGATTCAATCACCTATCGAATCACCGATCCAACCGGACTGTTCTCAGAAGCAACGGCAACTATCACCATCGGAGACCCCAATCTCAAGCCGGTAGCGGTCAACGATGAGGTCGAGACATCAGAGGGACAGGCGATACGAATTCATGTTGTTGGCAATGACTCCGATCCCGATGGCGATAAACTCTCGATCTATCGAGTCGCACAGCCGGATCACGGTACAACTGAAATCAAGAAAGGGCGAATCGTTTACCGCCCTGATCGCAGGCTTCACTGGTACAGATCAGTTCAACTATCGAGTGACTGATGGGGAGTCAACCGACACCGGACGGGTTACTGTGACCGTCGTAGGGGATGAAGCCACGCCGGTGAGCTACGCCTGGGCCGAATGAGATCGAGGTAAGTTCAGTTGACCCAAGGGATCGCACCAGGTCGGCGGTGAAACTCGGTTGCCAAATAAGCGAATTCACGAGAAAGGGAGAGGGCAATTGCCCTCTCCATTTGGCGCGTTTACGTAGTGGGTCTTAACGCTCGGACCCAACCTCGCGGAACTCACCTTCGACCGTTGCGTCATCTTCGACAGTCGCTTCGCCGGAGGGATCTCCACCGAAGTCACCTGCGCCATTCGGCATGTCGTCGCCAGCGGCACCGTACATGGCGGAGCCGACCTTGGAGAGTGTCTGGACCATCTCCTCGTAGGCTGGCTTGCAGTCGATCGACATTCTCGCGATCGTTCTCGAGAATGTCCTTGACTGCGGCAACCTTCTCGTCGAGCTCGGTCTTGATCTCGACCGGAATCTTGTCGCCGTATTCGCTGAGGGTCTTCTCGGCCTGGAAGACCATGCTCTCGGCATCGTTCCGCAACGTGATCGCCTCACGGCGCCGGCGGTCTTCATCGGCGTGCTCTTCGGCTTCCTGAACCATGCGCTCGACTTCGTTGTCCGAAAGACCGGAGGAACCGGTGATGGTGATCTTCTGCTCCTTGCTGGTCGCCTGATCCTTGGCGGTCACGTTCAGGATGCCGTTGGCGTCGATGTCGAAGGTCACTTCGATCTTCGGCACACCGCGCGGCGCCGGCAGAATGCCGTCGAGGATGAACTTGCCGAGGCTCTTGTTGTCGGTCGCCATCGGGCGCTCGCCCTGAAGGACGTTGATCTCCACCTGCGGCTGGCTGTCGGCGGCGGTGGTGAAGATCTGGCTCTTGCGGGTCGGGATCGTCGTGTTGCGCTCGATCAGCGGGGTGGCGACGCCACCCAGCGTTTCGATCGAGAGGGTCAGCGGGGTGACGTCGAGGAGCAGGATGTCCTTGACGTCGCCACCGAGCACGCCGCCCTGGATCGCCGCACCGATCGCGACCACTTCGTCCGGGTTGATGCCCTTGTGCGGTTCCTTGCCGAAGAAGCTCTGGACCTTGCGCTGGACGGCCGGCATGCGGGTCTGACCACCGACGAGGACAGCCTCGTCGATCTCGCCCTTGCTCAGGCCGGCGTCCTTGAGCGCGGCCTCCATCGGGCGGCAGGTGCGCTCGACCAGACGGATTGACCAACTGCTCAAGTTTGGAGCGGGTCAGGGAGACGTTGAGGTGCTTCGGTCCGCTGGCGTCGGCCGTGATGAACGGCAGGTTGATGTCGGTCTGCTGCAGTGCGAGGAGAGCTCGATCTTCGCCTTCTCGGCCGCTTCCTTGAGGCGCTGCAGGGCCATGCGATCCTTGCGCAGATCGATGCCTTCCTGCTTCTTGAACTCGTCGGCCAGGAAGTCGATGATCACCTGGTCGAAGTCGTCGCCACCGAGGTGCGTGTCGCCGTTGGTGGCGAGCACCTGGAAGACGCCGTCGGAGAGGTCGAGGATCGAGATGTCGTAGGTACCACCACCGAGGTCGTAGACGGCGATCTTCTCGTCGCTCTTCTTGTCGAGACCGTAGGCGAGGGCCGATGCGGTCGGCTCGTTGATGATGCGCTCGACATTCAGGCCGGCGATGCGGCCGGCGTCCTTGGTGGCGTCGCGCTGGGCGTTGTCGAAGTAGGCCGGAACGGTGATGACCGCCCGGTCGACCTTCTCACCCAGGTAGGCCTCGGCGTCTGCCTTCAGCTTCTGCAGGATCATCGCCGAGATTTCCTGCGGGCTGTACCACCGGTCGCCCATCTTGACCTCAACGTCGCCGTTGGATGCCTCCCGGATCTTGTACGGCACCAGGGCGATGTCCTTCTGAACGGTCGGATCGTTGAACTTGCGACCCATGAAGCGCTTGATCGAGAAGACGGTGTTGTCCGGGTTGGTGACGGCCTGACGGCGGGCAAACCGTCCGACCAGTCGTTCTCCCTGTGCGGTGACTGCGACCACCGATGGGGTCAGTCGCTCGCCTTCGGCGTTGGGGATGACGATCGGCTCGCCACCTTCGATGGTGGCCATAACCGAGTTGGTGGTTCCGAGGTCAATTCCAATCATTCGTGCCATTGATGCGTTTCCTTTTCACTACGTCAAAATGCCAGAGAAATCAGTTCATTCCTATGCGTTAAATGTTGCTTCTGCCCCTACTTTCACCATGGCCGGTCGAAGGACCGAATCTCCCTGGCGGTATCCCGTCTGATAAACCTCAACGACATGCGTTTGCTGGCCGCTCTCATCTGTTGAAACGGCTTCGTGAAAGGCGGGATCGAACGCTTCGCCGATCGCGCCGATTGGCGTGACGTTGCTCCGTTCCAGTACACCGAGGAACTTGCGCTCGATCGCAATAATCCCTTCGCCAAGTCCGGACGATCTCTGCTCATCAGGCATCACACCGATTGCTCGCTGCAAGTCGTCAACAATCGGCAAGATCGCCCTGATCACATCCTGGGTTGCTGTTTCGCGAAGCCGGAAACGCTCCTGATCAACCCGCCGGCGATAGTTCTGGAACTCGGCGACGCTTCGCTGCAATTGATCAATGAGTCCGTCCCGCTCTGCCAGCACGGCTTCGAGTGAAATTTCTTCCGTATCAATCAATTCGTCCTGACCGTCAATCGTCTCTGCTGTCTGATCCAATGTCTCCTCCTTCATGTATGTTTCAATCTGTTCCGGGGTTAAGATCGGCCATAAGGTCACTCATTAACCGGGCCATATAACGAACGGTCGAAATCGTTCGCCAATACGACATCCGGGTTGGACCAAGTACCCCGAGAACGCCAGTCATGACATCCTCCACCCCGTAAGGTGACAGCACGACTCCAAATCGCTGCAAACCAACCGGAAGATCATCTCCTCCAATGAACACCTGGACATCACCGGCGGACGAGATCTGCGGCAACAGAGCCGTCATTAACCCTCCGGAGCTCACCAGGCCCATCATGATCTGCAGATCCGGATCAGCTACATCTGGTTGCCCGACCATGTGTTCGAGCCCTGAGTGCCTGATCTCGATCTGCTCAGCGGATTCAAACTGCCGAAGCATCGCCACAAGCTGATCGAGGACTACGTGCGCAATCATTTCGGTGCCATGATTGCGGCGCTCGATCTCCTCCGCGGTATGACCTCGAAGCTCGTTCGCCATACTGTCGGCAAGGCGCGAGAGCGCATCTTGTGTCGTCTCAACCGGCAAGTGCACCATTGACTGGCGAACCGCACTATCAAACGTCACCAGAACTATCAGAGCGACCGTCGGCTGTAACTGGATTAGCTCGAAGTGCCGCAGCTTCGGAATTGCGGTCCTCGGCGCGGTCACCAGTGACACATTGCCGCTTGTGCTGGCAAGGACCGTCGCTGCCAATTCCACCCACCCATCGAGGTGATCTGCTGCTTGCTGGAACTGGTGCCGGATCATGATCTGATCACCGGCCGGAAGTTCGACATTACCCATCAGGTTATGCACGTAGTAGCGATATCCAGCATCTGTTGGAACGCGACCACCGGACGTATGCAGTACCTGCAGCAGGCCAAGCTCTTCAAGATCGGCCATTTCGTTCCGGATTGTGGCCGACGAAAATGGCACATTGAACTTTTCGACCAGTGTTTTGGAACCAACCGCTCGACCAGATTGCACATACTCAAAGACGACCATCCGGAGGATGTCGCGCTGTCGAGTGGTCAATTGTGGATCTCGCGGACGAGATGTGATCGGCTCCACGCCTGTACGACCTTGCATTTCGCTCATTTAGCACTCTCACGTTGGGAGTGCTAACGCAGGAAATGATAGCAAGTTTATACGGCGTGTGTCAATGTGAGCCGTTTCAACGAACGGACGTGCACTACCGGGAAAAGCGGTCTTTCGGGTCAAACTGATTGCTGGGCGACTCTGACTCAAATGACGTTCGATCATCAGATTCGGACCGTCCCAACAATCTGGAAACCAGACCGCGGCGCTTGGGTGGTTGGATAGCTTCTTCCAAACGCACACGAAGTTGTGGGTCAAGTTCCTTCCGCCTGTTGATCTGGATGATCTGGAACGCGTCGACCTCGGGATGGAGCACGTCCATCGCCTCCAGCAGTCCCGTCTGGTGTTCACGGGCGTACCCGACCGCCTGGAGCATGGTCCCGAGTGTCAGAACCGGCTCCATTTCAGCCTCTTGCAGACGACGCAGCTGACGGTGCACTTTCGATTCAAGGAGATCATGCAGGTCAGGAATCAAATGCGGCGGGACATACGCGCCGGCCATCATTCCGCGTTGCTGATCGATCCGTATCGGAAATTCCTGCGCCCTCGAGCGGGACATTCCAGCATCCACAAAGATCCGCGAGGGCGGCCGCAACAACATACCCACGCCACGATCTATGGATGCCTCCCAACCGCTCAAACTGACATCGGCCATTGCAAATGCCGGGCCTCGTGCGGTCAAAAATGTGGCCAGGGCATGAGAAATCACATCCGGTCCGCGCGAATCCCCCGCATTTAGCCACGCCACACCCTGCCGCGCCCGGGTAATGTTCGGGATAGCTGATCCGGACTCGACCTCGGTAAGGAACTCCACTACCAACTCGGTTGTGATGGGATGCAGGGAATACATGTCGTGGACTGTTCTCCTGACCTATTGGCAACCTGCCATTTGAACGATTATATGAATGCAATGACGAATCTCGATTCCGCACCCGGAAAAGCACACATCATTCGTCTCGATCTCGACTGGCGATGGCATCGTCCCAAGCGGCGCGCTTCCCTGCCAAAGGGGGAGCCGCGGCATGACGAACGACCGATCCGCTGCATCGAGGACTCGATAACTGTTGGAGCCACCACGACTGGTCTCCCCTACCCTGATCAGTCCTGCAGCTCTATCGATTGCAGCACTGTCTTTGCCTATGTCCGCAACGATGAGGGACTAGCGAAGGAACTTCGCCGTGTCATTCAGGATGGAGGCACTGTTCGATTACGAGTGCCATCTGTGGGCCCGCTGGCCGGATTCGATGCCTTCAACCTGCATCGCTATCTCGTCGATATCAGCAAGCGAGGTCTCCGACCGTTCGAAACTGCCGATATCGGTTGGCGACGGCATTACAGTCTCGACGACCTCCAGAAAATGCTCGGCGAGGAGGATTTCGAGGTGGTCACGCACCGTCAGTTCGGAGTTGCGGCCTCCGAAGCAATCAGAATGACCGGTTTTGTACTGTTTCGCTGGTTCCGACCATCCCGGGATCGATACCGGACAGTCAGCTCGACGGCTCAGCGGGTGATGCAATGGGAACGATCAGTCACCTGGGCGCACGGATTTTGGCTTGAAGCGGAATTTGTTCGCACAAAAAACGCGCTCGTCGGATTCGACGAGCGCGAATCCTGAGTTCAAAGACCTGCTACGCGACGATAAGTTTGCCGACCATTCCGGCTTCCTTATGTCCCGGAACCGGGCAGTCAAACTCATACTCGCCTGCCGGAAGATTGACAACAATCGAGCCAGTTCCACCGCCGCTAATTTCGTCGGACGTGATGTTCTCTGATGGAACCGCAAACGCATGAGGCAATGCACCCTTGTTGATCAAGGTGATGGTTACGTCAGTATTGGCCGCGATCGTCAAGCTCAGTTGGCTCAAACGCAAGATCGACCATATCGAGTTCGACTGCTGTCGAACCTCCGCCGCCGCCAGGCTCTTCGCCCGGTTCAGCAGGCGTGCCAGCGGGGACTTCAGGTTCCGGCGTTGCGTCGCTCGGCAACGTAGCAGTTCTGGTTGGGGGGGCGCCAGCGACGTCTTCACGTGTGACGGTTGGAACAACCTCTTCGGATTGCGTCCCACACGCAGCCAAAGTGGCTCCCAACGCCAAACTCATGGCGCCCAATGAAAATGTGCGCCGCGAAACTGTATTCACCGAGGAACTCCTCCGCCTCTCTCCCACCCATATCGTCGGCGATCTGTGGCGATCTCGACGTTTATATGCACGGGCAATGGTACTCTCCCGCGATCAACATTGCTGCCTGATCTGCAAGGATGCACGACCATTAGTCTGAATAATCTGGAGGATGGGGTGAGCGAGCGTCAATCTCGCAAGCGAGATGTAATTCGCGGCGGCGGGCCTGATATAGCCTTGAGTGTTATCGGCACTGGGCCACTCATGATATTGCTCCATGGGATCGGGAGCAGTGGCAAGAGCTGGCTGCCGGTAATGTCCCGCCTGGCGCAGTCGCATACCCTCGTCATCCCGGATCTTCGTGGACATGGACGCTCAGGACACCCCGAATCTGGCTACGGTCTGAATGACTACGCGGACGACCTGGAACGGATAGTAGCCACTCGGTGCGATGAGCAACCGATCATTCTCGGTCATTCCCTCGGCGGCTTGACGACCATCACCTGGGCCAGGCGCCACCCCTTCGGCGCAAAAGCGATTGTTCTGGAAGACATGCCACTTTCCGGTGGGCCTGAGCGGGCCCCGATGCTGGAAGGATGGGCAAATCTCGCTGCGATGACCGTTGAAGACGCCGCCAATCACTATCGGACCGAGTTTCCGGACTGGACCGAAACCGATATCCGGCGACGTGCCGAAATCATCACGTCAACAGAGCAAGCGGTATTTCTGGAGATGCGGAATCACTCCATGACGGGACGTGGGGTCAATTACCTCGACGGGCTCGAGGTAATCCAATCGCCCATCACGCTGATTCATGGCGACATCGAAACGGGCGGTTTGGTCCCTGCCGAAGCTGCGGCAACTTTCGCTAATCTGGGAGACAACTTCTCGGCGAAGCGTATCGAGAGTGGCTCGCATTCCTTGCACCGTGATCAAACCGATCAGTTCCTGGAACATCTCTATCTCGCGTTGGCCGAGATCTAGCCGGCTGGGGTTGCCGTTCTGGTTGGTGAGAGGTTGCTCGGCTTATCGATTTCCGGAGCACCAGCTGCACAACCGGCGGCAACCAGCAATACGAAGCAGATCGTGATCGCCAGTCCGAGCAGCCGCCGGTTACGGATCATCATCCGGGATGACTTACCAGATGCCGAGTTCGTCTTTGGCATCCTCACTCATCAATTCTGGCGACCACGGTGGGCTCCAGACGAGCTTGACATCGACTTCGCCGACACCAGGGAACTCCTTGAGCGCGCCCTGAACTTCCTGGACGATCACTGGACCAAGTGGGCAACCGAGTGATGTGAGTGTCATCGTGACGAGTACATCGCCGTTGTCCGCGATATCTGCATCGTAGACGAGGCCAAGATCGACTATGTTGATTCCGATTTCTGGATCGTATACCTGCTTGAGACCCTCGCGAACATCTTCGCGGGTGAATTCGACTGCCATATTGGTGAGGCTCCATGATGCTGATAGGATATGGCCGCACCAAGCGCGGCTACTCCGAGTGTAGCGGTCAGATTGACTAACCGCAAAATCCGGCACAACCGCTCTCTATTTGCGAGGCTCAGAAACATCCCACCACTCAGCTTCTCGCACTACTGGTTCGGACCTGGAAACGCGATTCTGCGCGTTGACCTTCAACCAGAAGTAAACCGCGAGGCAAACCGGAATCACGACGATCAGGAGCAAACCGAGCCTGACGACGGCACCGACGAGACCGTGAAACATCCAACCCATCAACATGCCAATGAACAGGCCCGCAGCGACACCGTACGTGCCGTATCTGATTCGTTCCATAATCGGTGTAGGTTGTCGTGTCTGCATCGTGAGTGGCTCCTTCAACAATCATTATTACTGCACTGCACGAGCTGACGACCATTCCCCCACACATCAACCTGAGTTACTATTCACGTCAAACGAACATGCGTTCTCAGAGAGGTTCAAATGGTCCGTCCGTCGCTCGTCGAAACTGCACTCGCGCGTCTTCCGGAAATACCGGACAAGACCCTGAGATTGCTGTTCGGGTACTTGCGCATCGAACAAAGATTCGATGACGCTGAGCGGGTACTGGCCGAGTTGGTTGATCGGCATGGTTTGACCGGAGCCATCCTTGATTCCCGCGCCGATCTCCAGGAGACCAAAGGGGATCTGTCCGCTGCCCTGGCGATCCGGGTAGGCAGGGTTTCGCGTTTTCCCGACGCTACTGGCTGGATTCGGCTCGCTCGACTTGTGATCGACTCAAATCTCACGGACAGAGCTGAACGACTCAGGGACATAGACCAGGAACTTAACAGGGTTCCAGAATCTGACCTGACCATAGAAATGGCGAAGGTTGAAGTTGCGTTTGAGCGAGGGCGAAGCGACGACGCTCGTATGCGCGCCGAAGCTCTCCTCACCGCAGCCCCTCGCAGCTCCCGCCCAGCACTGTTTCTGGCCCGAATCGCGATTGAAAATGACCAGCTCCACGTCGCCCGACGCTACCTGACGCAGGCCGCAGACAAGTTTGGCCAGAGGGCCGCGCAATCAGACGTACGAAAGATCATCGAGCTTCTGACCGACTTGATGGACACCGAGCTTCTCGTGATCGCCGAATCGATGTTGGTCGGAGACCGGCCACCCTCCCGGGACATATTGTCCGAAGATCTGGTCGCGCTCTTTGAGACCGTCGCCGAACCTGAGTATGAGCCGGACGAGTTGGCTCCGCTGGACGATCCGGTGGGGGCCGACTCGATTACTGCGATGTTGCGGGATGTCTGGGGTTATGACGAGTTGCGACCGGGTCAAGCCCAGGTAATTCAACGATGCCTGGACGGTCTCGACACCCTCGCAATCATGCCAACCGGTGCGGGCAAATCGCTCACCTTCCAGCTACCGGCCTTGCTACTGGATGGTCCAGTAGTGGTGGTATCACCGCTGATCGCATTGATGCATGATCAATTGACGACGCTCCCGGAACCACTCAAGCAACAATCAACTCTGATCAACAGCACGCTTGACCCGGCCGAGATGGATCGCCGGCTGGACGGAATCAGTCAAGGCAAATACCGACTGATCTACGCAGCCCCCGAACGCTTCCGGCAGGCATCATTTCTCGCCGTCCTGCGAGCCGCGAACGTCGGCCTGGTTGTAATCGATGAGGCGCACTGCGTGTCGATGTGGGGACACGACTTCAGGCCGGACTACTTCTTTCTGACCAGAGCACTCGAAGAACTTGGCGATCCTCCCACCCTCGCCGTTACCGCGACCGCTACCAATGCGATGGCAACCCAGATCGGCACGTCGCTTGGGCGCACGTTTCAGGTCATCCGCACCTCTGCATTCCGCGAGAACCTCTTCTACTCGGTCGAACGCTTGACCGTCGCTGAGGAAAAGGCGAAACGACTTGTGACGCTCTGCAAGGAGGCCCAGGGTGCTGTCATCGTGTACGTTTCGGCTCGAAAACATGCCGATGATCTTGCTGCACGACTGCGATATCACGGGGTCCAGGCTCGCGCATACCACGCGGGGATGTCGACCAGCGAGCGCACCGCGTGTCAGAACGGTTTCCTCGCAAACGACGTGCAGGTGATCGTGGCCACAATTGCTTTCGGTATGGGCATCAACAAGCCTGATGTCCGCATGATCGTTCATCATTCACCCTCCCGTTCACTCGAGGCGTACATCCAGGAATCAGGACGGGCTGGCCGCGACGGACTACCAGCCCGCTGCATCCTGCTCTACACCCCCGGCGATACGGCAACGATTCGACGGCACGCCAATGAGCAATCCGTCACCATCGAGGAACTGCGCGGGGTCTATCGTGGAATCAAGCTGGCCGCTGCCGGACGTTGGAGCATTCTCGACCGGCAGGAGATCGCCAATCTGGCTGGAGACACAACAGACGTCAATGTTGCCATTGGCCTCCTCGAACAGGCCAATCTCATCCGTCGCCATCCAGATAGCGGTCGATTGATGACGCTGCGCTGGAACCAGCGCTCGGCCGAATCCGATGTCGTAGCGCCAAATGACCGGTTTGGGCAATGGCTGGCGCGCGTAAGTACCGGAAGTGCAATTGTCACGGTCCCAACGGCGACTGCGTGTGACGAACTGGACTGCTCACCTGCCGTGCTCGAGCGGGCTGTAATCGCGCACCACGGAATTGCCGCAACGTTTCAGCAATCGTCAGTTTGCCTGGAACTGCTGCCAACGGGAATCGGAACCAAAGTCGATATGCAATCGATGTTGAACCGCTTGCAGTCCGCTCAAAAGGAGCGGGCTGAGGAGATGATTGGGTACCTCACCGCTAACGGATGTCGGCATGTCCATCTCGCGCGCCACCTGAACGAAAAGATTGCACCATGTGGAGATGTTTGCGATCGGTGCGCGGGTGGAACATCCGTGATGCCGACCAGGACGAGATTCAAATCGAGCAGGGTTGGCGATCCGTACTACAACGCACTCGCTGAATGGCGAACGCAAAAGGCTCGCGAGATGGTCGTGCCCGCCTTTGTGATCGCATCTGATCGGCTACTGGACAGCCTGGCAACCGCCAGACCGACGAGCCGAGAGGCGTTGCGTGGCCTGTCTGGAATCGGCGCAATAAAGGACCGGGATTTCGGGGCAGAGATTCTCTCGGTGATCCAGTCAGTTGGTCAGCAAAGCTAACTGATGGTCATCCCCGAACAGTAACTGATGGCTAGCTGGGCGTAGATATCTGCCGACTGGTTGAGACTCTCCAGGCTAATCCATTCGTTTGGACCGTGGGCAGGTGTCAGCCAGCCTGGTCCGAACGAGGCAATTGTCGGAATTCCACCTATGTACTGGAATGGATATGCGTCGGAGGCACCCGGGAAACTTGCCAGTGGAATCTCTCGGCCGAGTACACGGTTGGCCGCGTCGAGTGACGCGACGGTCAGCGGATGGTCTGCGCCGACTTCGGTTGGCTCAATCCAGCGGAGATTATCCGGGTATTCGAGTTCGTATCGAATACCTGGAATTTCAGCCGCGGCGGCGGCCAACGCCTCGCTCGTTTCCCGCTCAAACGTCTGCTGCGACATGCCTGGCGTCAACCGGACATCGGACCAGAACTCTGCTACGCCCGAATTCACGCCGAAACCAACTCCACCGACCGTCTTAACACCAATGTTCACCGTTGGCCCCGACGCGCAAAGTGGATGCGGCGGAAAACTGGGTTTGAATCGCTTCTTGAACCCGACAAAGAGCTGCGTCATGTGATCGACGGCGTTGACGACCGGGAACTGATCGGAAATGGACGAGTGGATCTGGTCTCCGAAAACGCGGACCTTGAAACAGGCGATTCCGCGAGAAACGACCCGAATCGCTTCCCAATCCGAATGCACTCCGGATGGTTCACCCAAGACGATTCCATCGACATCGAGAGCATTTGACCGGGTCAGGAATTCGGCGCCATAGACACTCCCGTATTCCTCGTCGGCCGTCAGGATCAACGTCAGCGATCCCCCAACATCTTCGGCGACGGTTCGGAAGGCTCCGCCGGCCACGAGCATCGCAGCAACCGCACCCTTCATATCTGTCGTGCCAAGACCATAAAGCCGACCGTCTACTTCGGTCGCGACAAACGGGTCAGTCTTCCATTCCGCTGCCGCATCACCGACTGGCTTCGTGTCGAGGTGGCCACAGATCCCCAGTTTAGGACCAGGACGCCCCGAATCGATCGTGAAGATCAGGTTTGGGCGATGAGGGAGGGAGGCCAGCTCGACCGGTTCCGGTAGTCCCAGCCGCGCAGTCCAGGATCGGATCACGGCCGCTGGAGCGGTCTCATCCCCAGGCAGATTCTCACTGCGTGCTGCGACCAGTTCTCGAGTCAAGTTGAGAATGTCGTCGCGATGGCTTGCGACGAATGCTGCTGCCCGTGCCCGGATCTCTCCCGCACCACTGTCACGTTCCATTGATTCCTATCCGTTTGGAATTCGGCGAGCGTGTCGACTTTCCCCGAAAGTTGATGGTCCCACGCGAAGGTTCCGCTCAATCCACTCAACCACATCGCTGCGATTCGGTGGATCGCCGTTCCATTTGCGATCAGAAACCGTGGCAGCAAGAATGTCGGCCACTACCATCAGCGCATCGAAGGCGATCAGAAAGGTCCCAGCCCTGGCGACATCTGGCGACAAGACCGCAAGAGAGACATCACTCACTTCAGCGAGTGGCGAATTGGGGACAGTTGAGATTCCGATTGTGGTTGCACCAAATTTTCGTGCCAGGCGCAAGAGTTCGATGGTGTCCCTGGTCCGACCCTGATGCGAAACGCCGATAACTACGTCGCCAGGTTGTGCGGTGATGACGATATTGGAGAACATATCGGGAGCGGCTTCCATGGCAGGCACCCCGCCCCACATAAGCTTCACCGACAATCCAAGGGCCGGAACCTGCGCGGCACCGTGCCCAAGAATGACAACCCTGCGAGCATCAGCAATCAGTTGGGTCGCTCGCTCAATGGCGTCGTAATCAAGTGCGTGAAGCGTAGTCTGAAGGGCCTCGACCTGACGCTTGACGATCGTCTCTGCCAAGGCCTTGATTCCGCCTGATTCCGCACTGCTGGACTGCAGGGACTCAAAATCCTTCGAATCGATCCGACCCAGCGACTGCGCTATTCCCTGGACAAGCTCACGAAAGCCGCCAAATCCGACCGCCCGACAAAAACGGGTGACGGAAGGCAAGCTGACGCCGCTCATCTCGGCGACGTCGTAAATCGTCATCCCGAGAACGGCCCAGGGATCGCGAACGATCGCTTCTGCGACCAACCGGGATGCCCCGGTCAGTGCCGGCAACCGTTGTTCAATTATGGTGAGACAGTCGACGGATCTGAACCGTACCGACTTATCCATGTCTGCCCCCACCCATCGAAATACTGCAGAAACCACAAGAAGCACGAAAGAAACTTTCGCGTATTCTACGGGCTACTTACAGACCGTCAAGCTCGGTCTGCAATTTGTGGCAGATCAAAAAGTCACGATATGGTCATTTGAATCAGGAGTTGGCGATCAGTCGCATGCGCACCGTGCCAGTTTGGCGCATTCAGGCTAATCCTGTCGCAGTATTGGCCTGGTCAAACATGTTGGACCGCCCTGGCGATTGTGCGAAATGTGGTCACCTTCATACTCAATCACGGTCAGGCCAGCCGCTTCAAGTTTTTGGCGAGTGAGTGGATTGTGGTTGGCGATCAGGCACTTCCCACCACCCAATGCAAGAACATTACAGCCCATGCTATCGAACTCTTCTTCGGCCATTTCGATTAGGGTCCAACCGCGCTCCTTGAGCAGTTCGACGAATGCAACTGCCATCATGCGCGAGTAGACAACTGCCGTCTTGTCGGCCACCGGGCTGATCATCGACATCAGATGCAGGCATTCACCTGCTCCGGTCCAGTGGGGCAAGTCGTAAACGACGACGTTCACCCCGACTGGCTGCAGCAATTCGGCCAGCTGCCGGATACCTTCGGTGTTAGTGCGATACCCTCTGCCGACGGCCAGTGTCTGCTGATCGATCCAGAGCGTATCCCCGCCCTCAACGGTTCCGGGTTCGAGAATTTCACCGATGACCGGGATTCCATGCTGTCGGTACGTCGCGAGGTGCAGGGCCGGCTCGTCCCGTCGCAAAAATTTCCCGGGACGAAGGAGAATCGCGCCGTGGTCCGTAATCAGGGATGGGTCGTAACTGAAAATAGCATCGAGGTGACCAACCGGATCAGGTCCTGCGGCAATGACTTCAACCCCATTGGCGACGAGGATATCGATAAATGCCTGGTGCTCGGCGGCCGTGGCTTCGTTACGAACAGACCGCGTATAGCCGAATGACTGCCATTCGTCACCGCCAACAGTCAAGGCTGGCCGACGCACCATTACTGTTCGAAGGGTAGCGGTCATGGAATGCCCGCCCCACTGAGCCGTTGCCTCGCGTTCGACCTGACCGACCGACTGCATTTGCTCCCCCGTTCACCTGACCAATCCCCACCCAGAATTGATGCCGATAGTAGCATTGCAACCGCAGTTGAATACAGGAACAGGGGACTCACTTTTCATGAAGATCGGCTACCTAGAACCGTTTTCCGGCGCAAGCGGCGATATGATTCTTGGCGCCCTGCTGGATGCCGGAGTCGATCTGCACGAACTGGTCGCTGAACTGGGCAAACTGGGCTTGCCAGAAGTCAGCATCACCGCCGGACCGGTCTCGCAGCACGGTCTTGGCGGAACGCACGCGGTAGTGGCTCCAGAAGTCGGGCACCATGCCCGTTCCTGGCGAGATATCCGGGCACTGATTGCGAATTCAGCGATCCTGCCGCAAGACAAGGCCACAGCACTTCAGATCTTCACCAATCTCGCCGAAGCTGAAGCGACGGTGCATGGCGTTCCGGTCGATGATGTTCATTTCCACGAAGTAGGCGCGCTTGACACCATCGTCGACATCGTCGGTGCGGTAATTGGACTGCGAATGCTCGGAATCGAGAAGCTCTTTTCGGCAGCATTGCATGTCGGCGGGGGCACCGTCCGCGCAGCGCACGGAGTAATGCCGGTTCCAGCGCCCGCAACCGCCCGCCTGCTTGCGATGACGGGGTCAGTCGTCGCGTCACCTAATGAATGGCGAGGAGTCTGCAGGCGAACTTTTTACGCCAACCGGCGCTGCCATTATTGGAACCCTGGCCGAATTCAGGCGACCGGAGTTTCAGGTAGCAGGACTGGGCGTCGGTTTCGGCTCGAAGGAATTCCCATGGCCGAACATGTGCCGCCTCCTGATCGGTGAGACGAGCGTGGCACAGACGATCGCTTCACCAGGTGTGGATTCGCTGGTCGTCCTCGAAACCAATATTGACGACATGAACCCGCAGTTCTTCGAGATCCTCACGGAGCGGCTGTTTCTGGCTGGCGCGCTCGACGTCTGGACCACTCCGATTGCGATGAAGAAGGGACGACCGGCTCAACTCTTGAGTGTGCTTGCCCGCCCGTCGGATCGAGATGCCCTGGTCTCGCAACTGATTGAGCAATCGACCACGCTTGGAGTCCGGGTTTCTGATGTCGATCGATTCGCTGCCGACCGTCGGTTTGAATCAGTCCTCACCAAATGGGGGGACGTCCGACTCAAGCTGAAAATCTGGCAGGGCCGGGTACTCGACGTTTCGCCGGAGTATGACGATTGCGCTGCACTCGCCCGGACAAATGGAATCGGCATTCGCGAAATCTGGAGTGAGGCGTACCGCATTGGTGAGGTCTACATCGGTCGCCGAGCTGATGTCAGTACCAGGCTGAGTGTGGTCGATCCTATCGGGAGAATCGATTAATCGGAAGCCGCCTGGCGATCATGGCAACTTCGGGCAGGTCACTTCGCGCGAGCAAGAACGCATAGACAACCGCTGCCACGCCCACAGGGATCGCCACGGACACAAACTCAACTGCCAGACCATTCCCGAGCTCACGCAAGCCCAGAAACGTCACAAATGCCGCCAGGGTCGAGATACAGGCTGCCCTGCACTGTGGCGAGGATCAGGTCCGCAGACCGGTGCCAGATCCGGACCACAAGCTCGCGCGCAAGCCAGCCGAGAATAAGGGTATGCGCGATGAACTGGGCACTGTTGGCGATGGCGAGTCCAAGCGCACCGTATCGATCAGCCACGATTCCGGCAACCGCGAAGTACGCAAACACCGAAACGATGCCAACAAGCACCGGCGTCCAGGTTCGCTTGCGGGCGTAAAACGCGTAGATCAGCAACTGGTCGTAGGCTGCGAAGAGTGTTCCAGGCAGGTACCCCAACAACACAATTGCGATTGAGTGCGCTTCGGCCGAGCCCGTCTCGCCGTGTTCAAAGAGCAACGCAACAATCGGTCTGGAGAGCACCGCGAGTCCTGCAATCGTGGGGACAATCAGGAGCGTGACCAGGCGAACTGCATCGGCCAGTGTCTGATCGAACTGGTTGTCATCACGATTGGTGAAATGGGTTGCCAGCGCGGGGAGCGCTGCCAGCGATACCGCGGCAGCGACCAGGCCCAACACCGACTGGACCAGCGTCGTGGCATATCGCATGGCTCCCAGGGCATCCGCTTCCGCTTGCCAGGCGAGATTGCGATCGACAACCACCTGAACGGTGCTCACCATTAACCCAAGAAACACCGGCAGATATAGCCGACCGATCTGTCGGACCGCGGCATCCCGCAATTGAAAATTGGGAATCGGAAGGGCACGTGCTCGAATCAGCCAGGGCACTTGTATGGCAGCAACAAGCACACCGCCAACAAGTGCGCCCCACGCCATGCTCTCCACACCGAGTCGATCGCCAAGCGCCAATATTGCGATGACCACGGCGAGGTTTCTCGCAGCGAGGGCCATTGCCGGTCCTGATGCCTTGCCAAGTGAGTACAGCACGGCCGAAAAGACAGATCCAAGTGCAAGGAAGAGCACGCCAGGCAGAACGATCCGCACCATATGTTCGGTGAGCGCGATCGTCTCTGGCGATCGGGATTGGCCATCACTCCCGAGGCTCGTCATCACGCTGACCACGGAATCGGTGAACATCCAGCCGAGAACCGTCGCCAGTCCAATCGTCAGGACAGCAACCGTGGCGATCGCACCGGAAATCCGGCGGAGGTGATGGCGTTGATCAATACCGGAGAATTCAACAAGCACCGGGACCAACGCGGCCTGCAGCATGCCGCTGATGACCAGGTCGAAGATCAGGGTCTGAACGTTGTCAGCGATCTGGAACGCGGCAACGGCATCGCCGGCTCCAAAGAAGTTTGCGGCCAGCTGCTCCCGGACAAGTCCCAGAATTCGGCTGGCAAGGCCACCGGCCGTTATCAGAAGGGCGATTTTGGCAATGCCGGACCGACTTGGCGTGCTCATGTCACGCCTATCGGAAGCGATACCACGGAATCAGTACGGTCAGAAGCACAAAGAGGCCATCAGGGGAAAGTTCCAGGTGGAGCGCCTGCTCGATACGGGGAGTGAATGTGTTGATCTGCTCCCAGGTGAGATCAAGCCGGGTCGCGAGTAACGCGCGTCCGGCAACCATCGCCAAAACCACGACCAGAATTCCGATAACCTGCAAATCCTTGCCGCGCTTGTTCTTCGCCGCCCAAGCCATCGATTCTGCGACACCAAAACCGAGCGCGAGAGACAAGTAGAAGTTCCACTGAGGCAACCAGGCGAAGAGTCCAACAAAGACCAAACCAATGGCGATCGCCACTCCAGCGGCTTTTAGCAGTGATCCACCCGGCGTAGCGTAGGTCGGTAGTCCGCGAACGCCCGCGCAATCCGGGCAACGCAAACCAACCGGAGTTCGGACGGCGCACTGGGGACAGATCGGCGTGCCGCATCGCGAACAGCGGAGCCTGGTCATGGTCTTTGGATGACGGGCGCATGGGAACTCGTCGCTGTAGGCCAAGCTGTCCTGAACTGTCATTACTTGTGTCGGTCCTCAGCTGCTGGAAACATCTCGCGAATGAGCATACGTTACGAGCGCCCCAACCGCACTTGGATCGCCTCGACCATTGCCAAACATGCGAATACCGGCAGCACCAGTTGCCGCCGCCAGCGCCACGGTTCGCGGACCAGGCGGACCAGCCATTCGATTCCAAGTTTGCGCGCCCACTCTGGCGGTTGAGACGCAAGGCCCGCGTAATAATCGAGCGCTCCACCTACTCCAATCGCAACCCTGACTCCGATTCGCTCAAGTGCGATCCGATTGCGTTCGATCCACTCGAGCTGTGCCGGAGAGCCGAACGCGACCAGTACTACCTGCGCGCCCGAAGCGGCAATCCGGTCTAGCGATTGTTGATCATCGTTGTAGGAGGAGCGCCCGCCGGACCATGCTCCAACAATCCGCGCAGTTCGATATTCGCGCTGCAAATTGGCCTGAGCCGATTCCGCCGATCCCGCCCGGCCGCCAAGCAGGAATGCGGGATACCCTCGCTCAGTGATCTCCCGGACCAGCTCGACTCCAGTCAGGCGCTCAACCGGTGATTTCCCTTGTGCTTTCAGAGCAAGTGAGATACCGACTCCATCGATGGTCACAATCTCACTACCGCTGATCAGCGAACGCGTGGCGGGATTGGCGCGTGCCGCCATCACCTGTTCGGGGTTGAGGGTAATCAGATGGAGCAGATCGGTTTTGCCTAGCGCTGCCTCGACCCAAGTCAGGACTTCAGCGCGGGTTAGCAAATCAACCGGACATCCGAGGACTGACGCGCGAGCGCTCAACCGAACCCGCGACCGCCACCTCCGCCGCCTCCGCTTCGTCCACCACCACCACTGCTTCGCCCGCCTCCGCTGAATCCGCCGTGCCGACTTCCACCACCACCACTTCGGGAGCTGGATGAGCCGAACGATTCAAACGCGGAACCGGCGAGATCGAAGAGATCAAACAGGCCGCCGCTCATCGATTGGAGTGACTTGCCGGCGCTATCGCTCGCGTCCTGAATGTCTGGGAGACCGGGCATGTCGAGACCGCCGCCCGTCTGACCTCCACCGCCGCCGCTCGATGGTATGGTCGTCCAATTTCCCCAGCCACCGCGATTGCGCCGATACGGTCTACCAGCATCTGAGCCAGTCCAGCCGCCACCAGAACCGCCATACCACTCAGGTGGTGGCGCTCCAGCGTCAGCAAACTTCTGCACCCATGAGTGCTCTATCCCAAAGGCTACGGCGTACGGCAAGTACTTGTTGAAGAGCTCGGTCGCTCCCGCCGTCGCGCGGTTCTGATCCAGATCAGTGAGGTACCGCTTGAACGCTCGCCATTTTGCTGCGGTTTCGGCTCCCTCATACGTCTTCTTCGGCATCACCTTGGCAACGATGTAGAGCGATCCAAACACCAGCGCTAGTGTGCCGACAGGAATCATGATCCACGGCGATACACCGAACAGTCGTCCGCCAAAGAAGATCAACAGGATCCCACCAATCACCAGTGCGGTTGTGGCGACCTTTCGATAGCGCGAACGGGTCGTTTCCGGGGAAATCTGGAAATAACCTCGTTTGACCAACTCTTCGTACATTTGGGTCTGGATCTTCTCAACTTGAGCACCGAAACGGGTCTTGGCGATACCCAATTGAACCTTGGTTCCTACCTCGCTTGATCCCATGATCGCTGAAACAAACGTCTTTTCAAACGGTCGCAAACCGTCCACTGGTTGCTTCAGTTCGATTTCGAAGTCACGCCGGGAGAACACTCCCTCGCCCTTCTTGTCGGTTATCGAAAGTACGCCTCGATGACCGAGATCGGTCAGGGTTGCAACGATGTCACGCTGATTAACATACTCGTCGACCAATGCCCCGGCAGCACCTGGTGGAAGATCGTCCGGTGGTTCGCTCAAGTAGTCTGCGACAGCACCGACTCCTGGATCCCGCCCCTTTGAATACCATAGCCCGAAGAGTCCGATACCACCGGCGACGCCAAAGAGAATGCCAACCGCGGCCATGATGATCTTTAGCAGCGCCTGACGTGCATCCCGATCCTGCTCGCGCAGCCGCTGATCGTCGTCTGCTTGCTGCCAGGCCGGTACAGTGGCGTTGACAATCGCAGGGAACTCAATCCGGGCTTCGAGACTGTCTCCAGTACTCATACCAGCTTCGGACCACTCGTAATTCTGTCCGTCACCCGAGTGTTCGGATGGTTCATCTGGTCCGGGACCATCAATGATTACCTGGCCAAGTTCCACAGGTTCAGGGAGATGGATTTCAAATGTTGCGCTGGCAATCGGAGCAGTATCGGTTACGTCATCGGAGATGGCGGTCCACCAGATCTGCTGGCGTGGCCCACTCTCCGATTCGTACACTCGCAATCCGCCGATGACATCGTAGGCAAGCAGGAATGTGCGTGATTCGTTAGACGTTCGCGGCATGAACCAATTGATCGTCAAAGCGGACGACGTGCTCTCGATCGAGAACGTTTCCTCATCCTCAGTATTTGAGCGGCGATATGGGACCGAGACACCGTCCCGAATCTCGCTCACCTCGATGTTCGTAATGTCGTCTACTCGAGTTAGCGGGATCTCGGCGAATGCAAAGGTGAATGGGCCGCCTGAGAAGTAGACCGTCTGGAGTTCCTCGACCCGAAATGAGCCATCCGATCGAAGCGTCAGGTCAACGTCGTACGAGGTCCAGGTCACAGTCCTGGCAGACGCGGATTGCCCGAAATTCAGGAATAGCCCTGCGGCTAACCCAATCAAAATGCTCAACGAGAGCGCTACGGCGGTGACCCGGCCGCGCCAGGCGTCGCTGTTTGGTGTCGGTATGAGATGAGAGTTCGTGGAATTCATGGCGGGATTATCCCACGGTTGCTATCGGAACCGAGCATCGGACACAACAGCACCGTGCGGGTTAGGCACGGTGCTGCGGTCTCCTGAAACTCGATTCAAATCACCTGGCTACCAGTGAATCTCGACTCGCGTTCCAAAGGTTGCAAAATCAAAGAGCGCTTCAGCCAAGCCGGGATCGAGGGCTATGCACCCACCGGTCGGGCCATCGCCACCTTCAATCACGCGACCCCGTTTGTCCATTGTGTATGAATGAAAGCCGTTGAATCGATCTGGATCAAATGCGACGAAGTACTCGATGTAGCCCTTCGCCCAATCAGTCCAGGTCAGCGCGGCGTTCTTGTCATAGACGTAGTACGTGCCATTCGCGGTTGCATAGAAGCCGTCGTCCGTGAGATCGAATCCCATGGCGCCCCAAAATGCGGAGATGGATTCATTGCCAACCATCAGGCTGACAACACCACTCGATCGATCGACATCGATCCAGCGCTCCTGACCTCCTCCGACCGGAGACCAGCTCAGGAACTCGGCGGTAACCCAGCCGGTATCCCATCCGTACGAAACCGGATAGAACCCATCGACTGCGGCGCCAACAACCTCAAGGGATTGTCCCTGGCCAACGGTTCCGAGTACTCCGGAATCTGTCGATGGTCCAGTGCGTACGTTCAATGCGTCGGTGGCAACCCAGACAGTTCCGTCATCGCCGCCTACCGCATCACTCGACGCACTCTCCCAGCCAGGAGCGCCACCTACCGAAAGGAAGGCACCAAAAGCCCATCCCTGGTAACCCGCGTAGTCGATGAAGTACCAGCCGTCGTTTGTCGGGCCATCGATAACCGCAACGTAATCGCCGCCGACCATCTCAGCGATGACCGATCCAGCAGTTGACGGTTCAGCCCGTAGGTAGAGGACATCCGTGTCGACATAGCTGTCGACTGCCGCTCTGGTTGGGGAGACTGTCGATGAAAGGACAGTCAAAAGAAGTACAAAAACTAAACCGACTCGCCAGCCAAACGCACCATTCACTTTGAGCGAATGCCACGACAGCCCGCGGGTCTTCCGACCCGTGTGCAGCATGCCACCTTTCCCTCTTTACTACATGTCGCAGAGTGGACGAGGTAGCCATCCTCTGCCAAGCGGTGCGGGGAACACGTGGCTCTTTTGGAACCATATGAGAACCGTACCAGCCCAATCCCCCAGGGGAGATTGCTCTGCTAGTACGGAAGTCTAGACATGCCTTTGGGGTAGGTGTCAAGTGGACACAGTACTTTTCGGTTACATTGGGAGTCCGCTGTACGTTCGCTGTGAACCGCTACCAGTGGATCTCAACCCGACTGTTGATGCTCAAAAACTTGTAGATGATGGCGGCATGCTTCGGTTCCGTGGCGACGCATCCAGCAGTATTGCCCCAACCTCCGTTGAGAACATAGCCATTTCCGTCCATTGTCCAGGAATGAAAACCGTTGAATCGGTACGAGTCAAAACCGCACCAATACATGAAGTATGCCTTCGCATAAGGCGTGTATTGCAGGCCTTCAACTTTCTCGTATATCCAGTATCGGCCGACGGCGGTTGAGTAAAAGCCGTCCCCGGTTTCAGTGCTCATGGATGCCGGGAAACTATCGACCACGGATGTGCCGATCATCAGATTGACCTTGAGCGTGGAGCGATTCACGTCTACCCACCACTCGCCGTATTGGTCGGTCAGCGGCAGGTCGGTTTCCTGTAGAGCACTTGTGTACGTGAACCCAGCCAGCTCCCCGAATCGAACATACGAAAAACCATTGGTCGAGGGACCGGCAACGGTTACGACGATTCCATGCCGTAGCGATCCGATCCAGCCAGTTGCGTCTGTCGCCGTCGAGAAAACGCCGGCATCCCAGAGGATCACGGCGCGCTGAGAGAAGGTCAATGTCGAGCCAGGAGTCCACCCGGGATTGGCGGAAGATCCGGGACCCGTGTCGACAAGGTACCAGCCATCAGAGGATGGTCCAGCCAGGACCCGAACCGATGAACCTGGGTTGACGCTTCCGATGACCTTGCTTTTGCGAGAGGCCTCTAGATGAAGATCAATCGCGGCATCCGCCGGGGATGTCGCTGAGACGGCACCCAGATCGGCATAAACCGATGGCGTATCAACCAGAGAAGCAACCAGCATGGCCGCAGAACCGACCAAGAGCGATCGTCGACTTAACGCGTGTGCGGGCGGGATGTGCACGGGGTATCGACCTCAATATGACTGATCGGGCAGTATCAGTTGGCCCTGAAATGAGCCTGAGTCGACTTTAGGTCCGTGCACGAAAAGCAGAATCGCCAATACGTCCAGCGCGGCGGCGTCAGATGCGGCCCACTCGGCAGAGGAAGTCGGGCCATTTCTACCGGAAAGCTTCGGACGATTTTGGGACTCGGCCCTGGGTCCTCCGGTCAGCTCAGCCGTCCAGCTAAAGAGGGCATGAACGACCGTTTCGACAGTTCGTGCATGCAACTCCGAACGAGATGTCCGTCAGCGGTTTCAACGGCGTATTCCCGAGATCGGAGGGTGTCGCTCAAAGATGCCTTCGACTCGCTGGGTTGCCAATGGCGTGCAATTCGGTGAGGGAATCGATCCGTGCCGCATGGTCGTGCACCGCCAGCACCTTTCCCGGTTCCAGGCGTTGCACACAACAACATCTTCAGGCAAATTGGTTCAGATCTTTCCATACAGCGGAGGATCGAGCGGAAGCCCCGGAAAATGAAAAAACGGACCGGCAGTATTGAACTACCGGTCCGTTAGGTTTGTTACGTTCGAAGGCTAGATCAGGCTGGATACACCGAGAGGGACATACCGCTCTTACGCCCCACATCCATTGGAATGTGGCCCAGTCGTAGTACTTGACTCCGCCAATGGCCGGATCCGAAAGATAGACTCCGCCATCGTCATACCCATAGGCGACGAGCACGTGCATTCCAGCGGTTACCATGTAGCCGTCGTAGCACTCGCTCTGGTCGCCCCAGAGACCGAGCCATACGAGCACCGGATTGCCAGCATCGATTTCATTGATCAACCAGGTGGGATCGCCACCGGTGTACGCAACTTCACCGACAAATCCGTACTGCGCGAGCGCCCAGGAAAGCGGCTCTGCGTACACGCCGTAGTCGTAGGTGTTACCCCACCAGCCGGTGATGTTGCCGCGATATCCCTGATGCGGGTTATCAGACCATCCAACCAGGTTGTCGAAGTTGTACTCAGAGATGCCGTTGCCCCAGGCCGCGGTTGCGATGTACAGGGATGCATATTCGCAACTGAGATTGCGTTGCTGAACGTAGAAGCCAACTTCAGGAATGATCGTTCCGCCGCCGTAGGAAACTGTGGCGGTATCAGTCTCGGACACATCTGCTGAGGAATCTGAATCGGTGCTTACGGGCGCGGTTGCCGAAGGGGCGATTGGTCCGGACTCGGTCGTTTTCAGCGGTGAGTCGTAGCAGGAGACGCCAGTCCCTGGATAGAAGGCGGTTCCCCACCAGTAGGTGTCATTCAGAGTGACATCAATCCAGGCATCCTCACCATCGGCGAGGGTGGCATCGAATGACAGGAAGGCAACGCCGTTCTCGTCTGTGCTGACGCGATCGGCACTGATCAGATCGGAATCAACGAAGATGCCGACGAACACATCTACTCCGGCCAGCGCATAGCCGCCGCTGCGAACTTCGATGGCACTTTCGATCTCACAGCCGGACGAAGGCGAGATTGAGCTGAGCTCAATCCAGGAATCGACATCGAGCGCATCCGCCGCTCGTGCTGTGCCAGATGAACCCAGTTGCGCACCGAGCAAACCCAGAATGCACGCAATTGCGAATGTTTTTCGCCAAACTGTCATGAGCTACCCCAACCCCCTGGTGTTGACTTTCCGTCGAATGCCATCATCTACGTATCTGAACGAGCCTACGCCAAAAGGCCCGACTTTGGATGTAACTGGCGCACACTTTCCGACGAATGAACCGTCGGAACTTTAGCACAACAACATGGAAATCGTGCCTGTGAGTCCACGATTCTTGGCAAATCTATGCACTTAACCCTAATTGGTCCCGAGATGTGCAGAACTCCGCCGCAGATCGGCAAATTTCCTCTAAACTATTTCGCGACAACGCTGTCCGAACGGAACAAGGCTCACCGGGTCTCAGTGCCAGCTACCCGAGTGGCGTTTCCAGTCATTTGATCAATGTTTGCTACCGTACAGGGAAGGAAGCGCACCCAAGATGTCGCGTTTGGTTTCGACCACTGATCGGACACTAATCCGTCTGCTTCAGCAAAATGCCAGAATGTCGTTTGCCGAATTGAGCCGGGTTACTGGCATTCCGGAATCAACCGTCCGCCGTCGCGTGGAACGTCTGCAGGATCGGGGAATCATCCGTTTTGCGATGATCGCCGATGCCGAACAACTTGGATATGAAATCAGCGCGATGATCGGGCTGCGAGTCGATATCTCCCGACTGCCCAAGATCGGCGAGATTCTTTCCGAAATGAGCGAGGTTGTTTTTGCGTCGTTCCTGACAGGCAGCTTCGACATCCTGGCACAGGTAGTTGTGGAATCACAGAGCGCATTGGTCGATCTCCTGATGACGCTTGCCGCTATCGATGGCGTCCGGTCCTCGGAATCGTTCCTGATGCCGCGGATTCTGAAGCCAATGACCGCATGGGTGATTCCGCAGCCAGAAAACGACGGGGATGATCCGTCAGATTTCAGCTAGACACCATTACTGAAGCGATACGGTCTCGCCGAAAATGCGGGACCGTATTTCTTTGGTGTCGACAAGATCGCACGGCCCTCGACTTGTCATCAATACGGAACTTGCAAACTCCGGGTGCTTCCGGAGCGGGGAGGAACCCAGACGTTCGGAGATCCGCCGATTCGCGCTGAGCGAGTGCGGATCACCAGCCTGCAACTCCACTACCGACTAGACGTCCACTGGGCTTTGGCGATCGTGCATCAATTTTCAGGCAGACTCGGCAATCGCATAAGCGATCAATACCAGCACCATCGTGCCAGTCGAAGCAAATGCGGCAATCCGTGCTCGGTCCGATGCCAGTTCCCGTCCCTTGACCATGCCATGCTCAATTCCGACGGTTACGAGCGAGAGTAGGGCGAAGATGTAATGAAACGGGGTGATCGAGTGATCCCCACCCAGGAGGTTGAAGCCGAGCAGAATCTGGATCAAAAGGAGCCCCGCCGCCGCCATCGAGAGGGTATGCGCCCAGGAAATGGTCCGGCTACCCCGCATCTGCATGAAATTGACGACAGTCAAAACCACGTACGCGAGAACCAATACCGAACCAACCCACATATGAACGGTGACCATCGAGACGCCTCCCCTGAAACGGTGGTCGATCACTTCGATCGATCCTGATGACGAGCGAATATGGCAATTGCTGTGTTCCGGCACGTCACCTACGTTTGTATACTGCCATTCGACCCGCGGCGGTAGGTCACACCGGGATTCTTTGCCCGGAGTTGCGTCGCAAACAGACTGAATTTCCAGAACCGGCAAAGGAGCATTAATGTCCAGCGAGATCCCGCATGAGCAGGCAATTGAAGCACTGCTTTCGGAACGACGCACGTTTCCACCGTCGGATGCATTTGCCAGCAACGCGAGCATTCAGGATCACGCACTTTACGAGCAAGCAAGCTCTGATCCTGAAGCATTCTGGGCGGCCCAGGCCGAATCACTCGACTGGTTCAAGAAATGGGATTCCGTCCTCGATTGGGATCCGCCCTTTGCAAAATGGTTCGACGGTGGCGAGCTGAACGTTTCCTACAATTGCCTGGACCGCCATGTTCTCGCTGGACGCGGTGATCGGGTTGCGTATTACTGGGAAGGCGAGCCCGGCGATCGATTGGCCTTGACGTACTCCGACATGCTTGAGCAAGTCAGCAAATGCGCCAATGCCCTCAAGGAACTTGGCGTCGGACGTGGCGATCGTGTCGCCATTTACATGCCAATGATCCCGGAATTGCCAATCGCAATGCTGGCGTGCACGAGAATTGGCGCACCCCACACAATCGTCTTCGGCGGATTTTCGGCCCACGCGCTTGCCGATCGAATCAATGATGCGGAAGCAAAAGTTGTCATTACGGCCGATGGTGGGTTCAGACGAGGGACCGCTTCCGGGCTGAAGATCAATGTCGACGAAGCGATCCAGTCCACCCCATCGATCACCAATGTCCTGGTCGTGAAGCGAACGGGACAGGATGTCGCATTCGAGGAGGGTCGGGATGTCTGGTGGCACGACATCGTGGCCCGGCAATCCAGCGAATGCGCTCCCGAATCAATGAAGAGCGAAGACATGCTCTATCTGCTCTATACCTCGGGCACCACCGCCAAACCGAAAGGCATCCTGCATTCGACGGCCGGATATCTATTGCAGGCATCCTGCACCCATCGATGGATTTTCGATCTCCAGGATTCCGACATTTACTGGGCGGCGGCAGACATCGGCTGGGTAACGGGCCACACGTACATCGTCTACGGACCGCTCGCCAACTGCTCGACCGGCATCATTTATGAAGGAACGCCAGATCACCCGAATTGGGAACGCTGGTGGGAGATTATCGAGCGCTACAAGGTCACCATTCTCTACACCGCTCCTACGGCGATCCGCGCCCACATGAAGCACGGTTCGGTACACGCGGACAAGCACGATCTCTCGTCCCTTCGCGTCCTTGGCACGGTCGGTGAATCGATAAATCCGGAAGCGTGGATGTGGTACCACCTCCACATCGGGGCCGAGAAGTGCCCAATTGTTGACACGTGGTGGCAGACAGAGACCGGCGCGGCCATGATTTCGCCTTTGGCAAGCTTGACCACGACCAAGCCAGGCTCGGCAACATTCCCGCTGCCGGGCATCGTGGCCGACGTAGTTGACGACACAGGCAACTCAGTTCCATTCGGCGAAGGTGGATACCTGGTACTTGAAAAGCCATGGCCATCCATGCTCCGCGGAATCTACGGCGATCCTGAGCGTTACAAGGAAACCTACTGGAGCCGCTTCCCTGGCAAATACTTCCCGGGCGACGGGTGCAAGCGGGACGAAGAGGGCTATTACTGGCTGCTCGGTCGGGTTGATGACGTCATGAACGTTTCCGGCCACCGACTTAGCACCACCGAGATCGAAAGTGCGCTTGTCTCCCACCCGTCGGTAGCAGAATCGGCAGTGGTCGGCCAGCCGGATCCACTGACCGGTGAGGTGCCATTCGCATTCGTGATTCTCCGAAGTGGATTCGATGCAAACGATGAACTCGCGGCAACCCTGAAACAACACGTAGCCAAGGAGATCGGCCCGATCGCTCGGCCAAAACAGATTATGTTTACTCCGGACTTGCCGAAGACCAGGTCTGGGAAGATCATGCGCCGGCTTCTCCGCGACATCGCCGCCAATCGCCCACTCGGCGACACGACGACGCTTGCCGATGGCGGAGTTGTCGAGCAAATCAGGGACGCATCGAAATCCAATGCAGATGACGACTAGGTGAAAAAGCCAACCAGATCCGCTCCATCACCGTTTCCAGTCGCTATTCCGGACGAAGGGTTACTCGAAGCCGTCCAATCGTTCAATCCTGTTACCCAGCCAGAGACCGTGGCTGGGCGACCGCATCTGCTTCGCTTCACCGATGAACACGGAGACTGGCTGATCAGGCGTTTGCCGGTTGCTGGAGCCGGTCGAGCGCATCAATGCCCGGCATCAGTTCATGACCTTCACGACCGAGCGACTTCCATACGCGCTTCCGGCGGCCCACCCCGTCAGTTCCAGCGGCACAGTTGGCTCTTCGTCCTACGAGGTGGTCCGGTATTTGCCAGGCGCCTCCTGGGCGATGAACGGGAGACTGATCTGGGAGGGGCACGGTTTGATGCGACCGTTGCCGCCGCCTGTCGGCGGAATAGCGAGCGTTGACTGGCACTGGTTGCGCAGATTCACCTCGGCGAACCGGATCGTCCCAAGGACGCGCTGCCAACGGTTACCCTGAAGGATTACCTGGTCGCTCAGCGGATCGAGTGGAAAGCGGTCAGCGATTACATCACGCCAGTCAAACCGCCGGGAAGTCCACATCCAACGATGGCAAAGCGCAAGTCAGCGCGTTGTCTTTGCCGCGTGGGATGTCCTCGAGGACTCCGGATTTCTGGAAGAGCGCATTGGTGTACCGTCGCACCGCAACCTGTGGCCGGCCCACGTCATCACGAACAACGGCAAGTTGTCGCTTGTCGATTGGGGTCGGGCCTGCGTGACATCGCCGCTGGTCGACGTTGCGCAACTTGTCGCGCGGTTCAATGGGTGGTCCGCGTCGGCACTTGAGGAAGTGATCGAGTCGTATATGGGCGTCCGCACCCTGACCGCCGACGAACGGAGACTTCTGCCGGTCTTTGGGGCGCTGGATCTGGCCGTGGAGACGGGGAAGTTGTTGGCCGAGGCGTATGTCGCCGATCTCGATCAAACCAGTCAGTATGCTGAGATGGCGCGATCTGGTGCTGGGGCAATGCTTGGCTCGCTCGAATCGATCGGTTGGTCGATCCGAAAGACAAACATCGATTCCAAGGAACTCAGGCGAGATGCGCGGGATCGCGCTAGGTCAGCGCGTGAACCAGGGCAGAAACCACGGCCCAAACAACTAACGAGCAAACGACCAAAGCAGTAGCCCCACCGAAGATCAGCAACACACTGACTATGGCAGAGCGATCTGGTCAGTCTGCGTTCGGCCTTTTCATGCTCCGTCTGCTCACGTCGAAGCGCTTCTCCGTAACGATCATCCTGCCCGCCCGGCATGCCCATTCCGCCGAAGTACTGCGACATGATCTGATCCTGAAGCATCTCGTTGCGCAATGTCGAATCGTATTTTTGGCGCTCGGTAGGTTTGGTAAGTGTTCGCATCGCCAGATTGAGTAGTTTGGCGTGCTCCTCTGCTCGCCCACGTAGATCGGGAGCGACCGTGTCCGGATGCGTCCGCTTCATGGCCTCCCGATACGCACGGGTAATCTCGCGCGACGAGGCCGTGTATGCCACACCGAGGAGCTTGTAGTAATTGATGGGTGTTGATTCGGGTTCAGTGGACAATAGAGTTCCGGAACGCCTCTAAGGCATGCAATATCAATCGAGGATTGTACGCAGTTGCATTGTGATGTGAAGGGAACACTTCGGCCCACTCGCAAAGTAGAATCCGGATACATTCGATATCCACGCGAGAGGCACCTCCGATGCGACCACATGTAGTTTCGGTTCCGTACCGGTACGACGAATTTGAAGAAGGATTGGGCCTCGGACCAAAGCGGCTGCTCGATAGCGGGCTGGCTGAACGTGCCGAATCAGTTCAGAGTGCCACGCTGAGCGACGAAGATCGCGAGACAGGGCGTACGGCGGTCAACATCGGCAAACTGGGGCGATCGACAGCGCAACTGGTTGCACGTGCTCGGAGTACTGGTGCGCCGGTTGTAATCGTGGCCGGCGATGACACCGCCGTTGTCGGGGTCGTAGCCGGGTTGCAGAAGTCGGACGGGGCGAGTCGGGCACTGGGCATAGTCTGGTTTGACGCTCACGGCGATTTCAACACACCTGATACCAGCTACAGCGGAATTCTGGCCGGTATGCCGTTGGCAGTGATTGCAGGCCTGGCCGGTCCGCGCTGGCGTGACGCGGCCGACCTCGGAGTACCGGTTGCTGGAGATCGCATGCTTCTGGTGGGCACACGCGACATCGACAAGGCCGAGGAGGACTTGCTCTCCAGCCATTCTGTTGGACGGGTTGATGCTGGAGATGCTCGCAAGGGAACCGCGTTCACGGATGCGCTGAAACAGTTGACCAGTCGCTCCGAATTACTTTTGGTGAATATCGATCTGGACGTACTCAGTCCGCATTTGGTCCCAAGCAGCACGACGCCGTCTGAACGAGGGCTCGAGCTTGAAGAGCTCGGCACAATGCTGGATCAGGTTATTGATTCGGGGATTGTCGCGGCAGTCTGTCTGACGAGTCTTAACCCACTGGCAGGAACACGAGGTCAAACTTCGTCAAAATCGGCTTGGACTGTGCTCAAGCGGGTGCTTGATCGCTGGGACAAGGTGCCAGCCTCACGCGGTCAGTTCTAGCATCCTGCAATCGCCGGGTAATTCAACCAAGAGAACATTCCAAATCTTGCCCGCTTGAACTTGCCATGTATTCGTCGTACGCTGACGAAAGCGAACACTTGTTCGCAATACGACCAAACGTGGACGGCAGCAAATGGACTGGAAGTCATCAGGCCATGCACTGAAATGGGAATGTGTCTGTCGTGTGCCGCCAATAGTGCTGGCCAGATTTGATCTGGACGGCAACATCGCGGTTGAGCATATCGAGCGATTCTGGACGGTTGACGGTCGCATCACGACCAATTGCCCGTCCTGCGGCAAGCAGCATCGCCTTGAGCTTGCGCTATCCAGTGAAATCGCAAACGCATTACCCACTGCCTGGACATCTGGTCCGCCGTCACGGTGATCACATCAAAAACGGCCGCCTCCAAAGGGAGACGACCGTGAAGTTCAGGTTAGCGGGGGACCTTAGAAGGCAACCAGTGCGAAGAATGCAATCAGGATCAACGAAACAACACTGAAACCCCGAATTAGCAAGTCTCTCGTATCCAGCCGATCCGCGAGACGGCGCTCATTTTCCGACACGACTCCTCCTTAGTACTCCGCATCAAACCAGCAATCGAAACACCGGGTGGCGCGGGCTCCCCCTGTTTGCAACAGACGCTTGCGCGATCCATTCCAGTCAGCATCCAGCGGGCAAATATGACCTGGGTATCCTAGTCCGATGTGTGTCGGGCCGTCAACCCAAACGAGGCCACGATTCCTAATCCGCCGAGAGGACGGTGTTCTCGATTCCAATCTTGCGCGCCAACGCAGTTCGACGACGATTGAGTCGCTGCCTGCGAACACGCCAGAGGCCCTTGATGTCCTCCGTCACGGTGGCGACGATCTTCACGCGAGTGTCGAGGTCCTCTACCCAATCCACCGGCACTTCATGAATGCGAAGGCCGCGCTCTTCGGCGAGAAGCAGCAACTCGGTATCGAAGAACCATTCGTTGTTTTCGACCAGCGGGAGCAACGATGTCGCCGCTTGCTGAGTCAGTGCTTTGAAACCGCACTGCGCGTCCGAGAAACGATTACGGAAGGTCAGCTTGATCATCAGGTTATATGTCCGCGAGATGACTTCCCGCTTCCATTGCCGGGTAACAACCGCACCCTTGCTCAATCGAGAGCCAATCGCGGCCTCAGAGTGCCCGGTGGCCAGTGGCGCGATCAAAGGCATGAACGAACTGAGATTGGTGGAGAGGTCGACATCCATGTAGGAGACGATGTCCGCTTCAGATGCCAACCAGGCCGCCTTGAGCGCACGCCCACGACCCTTCTGGTCAAGATGGAGCACTTTGACTTGCGGAAACCTGCTGGCCAACTCAGTGGCTACGTCCATCGTCCGGTCAATCGACGCGTTGTCGACGATGGTCACGGTCCAGTGATACGGGACGTACGATTCCAGATATTGGCAAAGAATCGGGATAGAAATCGGGAGCGCACGTTCCTCGTTGTACACGGGAATAACGACATCCACACTGACTGAGTCATGCGGTCGCACATCTGTATCACCGCGTAACCGTTTGATTGTTTTACCCATGTACCTTTGGCTCCTGCACCGGAACGCTGTCCCTGGCGCAAACCCGGGGTTCCCCAACCTCGGAGTGCCCCGCATGAAGCGGAACGCAACGCGTAGGATACTCGCAAACCGCCTACACGATTATGTACGCCCAACCGATCGTTTACGGTTCCACCCGCTTAGCCGAACAGTCCCGATTCTATTTGTCGTTTGCGTAGAAGGTGTCACGGTCAATTTGCATTTCAAGTACGTGCAATTCCGGTGCGCCAAGCTCGGGCCACTCTATATGCTCTCCGCGCTGCACGAATCCCACACGTGAGTATGCCTTGATCGCCCGCTCGTTGTAATCGAAAACTTCGAGGTTAACGACGTCGACATAGTGCCGCTCGAACGCTTCCCGCAGCATCAGGCGTGTCGTCTCGCTGCCAAATCCACGGTTCCAGAATCTCGATTCACCAATCACTATCCGGAAATAGCAACTTCGTTCGTAGCCATCCTGGATATCGGTAAGTCCAGTCGTGCCGATCAATTCGCCGGATTCACGGTCGTGAATGGCACAGGTCAGCCCGAGCGCCGAACTGGGCATGATGACGGTGTCGAAATAGACCAGCGATTGCACGTAACTGAGTGGCTTCAGATCGTGGCGAAGAAGTCTCGCGATGTCATGATCTGCATACCACCGCTGGAAAGCCGCACGGTTCTCACCAGTGTGGCGTCGAAGGGTGACCAGGTTGCCCTCCCGAACGATCGCTCCAGTGCCACCAGACGGGTGCACGGTGTCGACCTGCGGAGGCATCAGGTTAAGCCGAAGTCGCTCCCACCAGCGGCGCTGTTCGGCGGCTGATTCGCCTGAATCGGTATTTGCGGTTGTCGTCCGGCGTGTCCCCATGAACCTCAACGCTCGATGCAAGTCGACGACTAACGGTCACAGTACGATACCACTATGCGATCCCTGTTCCGGACACTGACACGACTCCTGGCACTCACCGTTCTGCTGGTTTGTTTGCTGCACCTGAGTTCGACGGATGTGTTGTCTCATGCGCGGCTCACCGTGGCCAGTCCTTTGAGTGGAAGCGCGTTGGCTGTCCTTCCTCCAACTGTGTCGCTTTCATTCAGCGAACCTGTTCAGACCGAGTCCATCAAGCTCTTGCTGCAGGCCCCCGACGGCACCCAGATCCCACTCACCGAGACGGTAATGTCCGATTCGGGCAAGACTGTGGGTGCCACTCTCGCTGCGGATTCCGACCTCACGGGCGTTTTCTCACTCACATGGGGAGTGACATCGGCAACCGACGGGCATGACTCGACCGGCGTGGTTCTGTTTTCAGTCGGAACCGGGCGCGCTCCGCTTCTGGTGTCCCCGGAATCAGATGCTCGATCCAGTTGGTGGCAGATTGGACTCCGTGCTGCCTGGTTGCTGGCACTTGGGGTGATCGTTTCCCAACTGTTCGCCCGCAGCCACATTCCAGATCGGGTGCAATCAATTGCAATAGCGAGCGCCGGTTTGGCAGGTCTGATTGCCGCATTGGCGTCGCCAGCCGTGTCGTTCCGCCTATCGGACCTCGGCCAATCTGGACGACTTCAACTCGGTGCAGGTGTGCTGACTCTGGCCACAGCCACACTCATCGTGGCCGGCAACCGTCTCAGACAGCTCCGAATCGCCGCAGCGTCCACCTGGATTGGCGCAGTTGTACTGCTGGCAGCATCAGGACACTCAGCAGGGCTGGAACAAAGTGAGTTAGCTATTGGAGTTGCATTTGTTCACCTGTCATTGGCGCTGCTCTGGTTTGGAGCCTTGCTCAATCTGGTCCTGGCAGCTGTTCTGGCAAGGGATCGACCAGATGTGCAGCGGTTCGGGTCCGTCGCAATGGGTGGCCTGCTGGTATTGATCACTGCCGGAGTCTTTTCAGCTGCCCTGCAGATTCCAGATCAGCGTGCCCTGGAGGGTTCGGACTACGGTCAGACGCTCATCTACAAGTCACTGATCGTTGTGCTGGTGCTGACGATTGCCGCAACCAACCGCTGGATCGTACAACCGTGGCTGGACGCAAATGAAGGACGGCTTGATCGGCAATCGCGAGGACTCCTGATCGCAGAATGTGCAGTTCTGGGCGTGGTAATCACATTTGGTGCCGCACTTTCCAGCACGTCCCCGACCGCAGCAGTGGGAGTGGTGCAGGTCGCGGCACCGATACATGTGGTTGATCAATCCCAAACGACTGGTGATCTCGCCATCCAATTAGCGGCAACGATTACCGGAACTGTCGACGATGAGTTCCGGATTCGTGTTTCCGATCCAACTGGGTCTCCGTCAATCGACGTTCAGCGAGTGATTGTCTCCACGTCGTCGACCTCCAGCGCAGGTTCCAGCATCGGAGAACGATTCGACGCTGAACCTGCCCGCGATCAGGCTGGAACCTTTGCGTTCAGTGCGATCCGGTTGGGCATACCGTCGGAATGGACCGTCGAAGTCACAGTGCGACGGCCCGGACTTGAGGACGCGGTCGCCACGTATCCGGTCGATACCCGCGACTGGCTCTCCCCACCTCCGGAAATCGTCGAACGTACGTGGACCTGGCCAATTGTTCCGGTTGCGGCGTGGGCACTCATTCTCTTTGCCGGCGTCATTGCAATCACCGGCTTGATTGTCGTCCGCCGCCACGAAAATGTGGCCCCACTTTCAGGTGCAATCATCTTTCTGGCACTGGCAATGATCACCGTCGGCTTCACGGTGCAGGCCGTGCAGCGAAGCGCTCCGAGGACTGACGGGCATGAGCTTCAAGCGCCCGAGAGTTCTGAACTTGTCTCAGCCGCAGAGACCTACCAGGCCGTCTGTCTGGCATGTCATGGCCCGGGCGGCGTTGGACTTGACACGCTCGATCCCAATCACCAGCATGGATCCGGTACGAATCTGGTCGATCAACGTAGCCGACTTCTCTCCGATGGCGACCTGTTCACGCTGCTATCGAATGGCGTTGTCGACAGCGATATGCCCGCCTACCATGTTGCCCTGACCGAGCAACAGCGCTGGGACATGGTTGCGTACATTCGATCGCTTCAATCTGCAGCCGAAAGCGCTGTACCGTGAGTGAGGTTGTACATGCCTGAGAAAGCCGGACCGTTCGCCTCAATTGATTCCTACCTCGAAACGATGCCGACTGAGGCGCGTGAAAGGCTTGAGCAGATTCGGGCGTTGATTCACGAGTGCGCGCCAGATGCGATCGAGACAATCAAGTACGGCATGCCAACGTTCACGCTCGGCGGTGGCAATTTGTTCCATTTCGCAGGTTGGAAGAAGCACGTCTCACTCTATCCATCGACCCCCGAAATGGAGGAGGCAATCGAAGGTCTCGACGCCTACACGAATGGCAAAGGCACGACTGCGTTTCCTCTGAATGCACCGCTGCCGGTCGACCTCATCCGCCAAATGATCGCGTTCCGGGTTTCAGATTTCAGAGATTCAACGAACTACAAGTAACTTCACTTCGGACCCGACTCGACCAAAGTATTGCAACTTGCCGAATCGTGCGTTAGCATCGGCGAGCCCGGTAGGTGGCACTGTTCGCGTTCCAGTTGGAGGTTGCCAGTCATGATGAGAAGACGACCTGGCACCGCCGGATTCGGATTGTGGGCACTGCGCATCGCACCGGAGCTTATGACCCACTAGGTCACTCCCCTCACAATCAGACCGCCGCCGAACGCACGTTGCGTAGCATCGTCGTGTCCCTGGCATCATCCAAGACGGAGTTCAATCCATATGTCTGTTCCTGCCCTCGAGGCTCATGGCATCGAGAAATCGTTCAAAAAGAAGCGCAATGAAATGCATCCGGCGCTCGCCAACGTCGATCTGACTATTCAGGAGGGTGAGGTCGTTGGCCTGCTCGGGCCAAACGGAAGCGGCAAAAGCACGCTGGTTCGCGTCTTTTCGACGCTGGTCGAGCCGGACAAGGGGTCGGTCTCGATTTTCGGTATCGACGCGCTCAACAACCCTCGCGCGAGCCCAGCGCCTGATGAACCGGGTCAGCGTCGAAGCCAGCTTCTTCAAGAAGCTGTCGGCGGTCGAGAACCTGCTCTACGGGGCCAAGCTCTACGGCGTGACCTCTGGCGAAGCAAAACCACGTATCAAGGAGATCCTCGAGCGGACCGGGTTTGATCCCAAGCGGTCCGGTGAGCCGATGGAGCACTTGTCGCGCGGTATGCAGCAGAAGATCGCCCTCGCTCGCGCGCTGTTGACCAGTCCAATGCTGATGCTGCTGGACGAGCCAACCACCGGTCTCGACCCGCGCTCGAAGAAGGACGTCCAGAACCTTATCAACGAAATTCGCGCCGATCACAACGCTTCGATTTTGATCTGCACCCATGACATGGATGAGGCCGAAGCGCTTTGCGACCGGATTGGCATCATCGTAGACGGCAAGATCGTCGCGATGGACAAGCCGGACGATCTCAAACGCCAGTACCAACTAAACGGCGAGTTGCCGACGCTCGAGCAGGTCTTCATGGCCGCAACCGGGAAGACCCTTGAAGAAGCCGACACGGAAGAGGACGACTAATGCAGGCTCTCGGTATACCCCAGCGCAAATCCCAATGGATGACCGAACTGATCGGCGCCCTGGGTTTCGTGCAACGCAACTACTACCTGACCAAACGCTACATCCTGTGGGAGTTGGTCTGGCTCGTTTACACCACCGGCAATGCGATGAGCATCGGATTCATCGGCGTTCAGCTGGACCGTGAAAACGGCAATCAGCGCTTGACGACGTATCTGCTGATCGGTGCCTTGATTTGGTCATATCTTTCGATGCTGTTCGATATCCTCTCCGAAACGGTCAGCTGGGAACGGTGGGAAGGAACGATCGAATACACGTTCATGAGTCCAGTCAGTCGGGTGACTCACCTGCTGGGCACGAGCGTTTACGCGGTGACCTACGGATTGCTGAGAACGGCAGTTATCTTCCTGGTCTTCAATCTGTTTTTCGATCTCGAAGTGGACAACGCCAATTACCTGCCGGCGATCGTTGTTCTTGCGATCTGCAGCATCTCCCTGATTGGGTTCGGCATCATGGCCGCGGTCATGCCATTGCTATCGCCTGAAAAGGGGCAACAGGTCACATTCATCTTTGGTTCAGTCCTGCTGCTGATATCTGGCGTGTATTACGACATCGATGTGTTGCCGGGCTGGATGCAATGGCTCTCGAAGTTCTCGCCGGTCACGTATGCCTTGCGCGGTATTCGCGGCGCGTTGCTTGATGGAGAGACGATGTCGGAACAATGGCGCAACATCTGGCCGCTGTTGATCATGGGTGCGGTCACGGTCCCGGCTGGGATCAAGATCTTCCAGGCGGGTGAGCGCTTCGCGAAGCGGACCGGTCGCCTGAAGCGCAATGGCTAGGCGTTCCTCGCGGCATCGATCCGGACCAATCGGATCGATGCCGCTGGATCCCTGGTGGATCAGATCAACCAGCACCCATCGCGCATGATCGTCCGCCCAGCGAGTTCCGGCTCTTCAAACCACGCCTGAATCATTGCGGGCGAGACGCGGAAGTAGAGGTATGTGCCCTCTGACGTGCGCGGGTCGAATCCTGTCTTGGCGGCGAACTGGTCGCCGAGCGCCGGGTCAATCTTTGACTCATGAATCGCTTCGACCGTTCCCTCAATCAGGTAAACGTCTCTCGTCGTACCAAAGCCGAGCCGCACTTTTCCGGTTGTCGCCAGATTGCGTCCGGTGATGCTCGACTGCAGCGTCGACAACCAGATCGAGTCACCATCCCAGAGGAACGAAAGCGGGATGAGATACGGCGACGAACCCTCACCTGCGGTTCCAACCCAGCAATCGACATCAACAGCCAGGTGCCGCTTCGTATCAGCAATGCGCTGCGACCGGTCTCGAATGGCTGATTCCATGGTGCTCAAATCAACTTGCTCACAAACACGCTTGTCCTAGAGTCCTGTCACATGCCCGAGAGACTTGATCTCATCGTTCGAGAAACCCGCATCCCGCAGCGGTTCGATGATATCGACTGCCATATCCGGGACATAGCAGTAGATGAGATCCGCACCGGCATCCTTATCCGGGATGATCTCCACCTCGCCCAGGGCCGCCGGCAGAATGCAACTCTCGCCCGATTGGAGGTCATCCTCACCACCGTCCCATTTCAGCACGATGCGCTCGCCGACATTGGACAGGATGCTGCAGCGACGTCCGCGCTTATCGTGGGTGACGGATTCATCGAGTGACCATCGCTCCAAAGCGAACGACGGGCAAACTGCCCCAAACCGGGATCGTCCCTGAGGGAATGTCACGCCCAGGCCGATGTTCGGGACTGGCTTGTAGTCGTTCTTCAGTTCAGCCAGCGTCGCATCAATGTTGGCTTCCCATTGTTCCGGAGAGTGTCGATTGCCATACAGATCGCCCGGCATCACCGTCTGGGCGAGGTCACTGGTTTGCTGGATTTCGTATATCAGCGTGCCTGGACCGAACGAATGGATGATGCCGCCCGGAACATAAACAGTGTCTCCAGGCTGAATCGGATACCGCGGCATAACCCGATCGTAGTCTTCGGCCAGGTACGCCGCCTTGAGCTCTTCATTGCTGAACTCGCCACTCAGGCCGGCCAGCACAGTTGCGTCCGGTTCACACCAGAGGATGTGCCACGCTTCGGATTTACCGTTGGGCGCGCCGTACACGCGAGCGGCAGTCTCATCATCGGCGTGCAGATGCACGGGGAGCATGTACGACGCGTCCAGGAACTTGGCCAGGAGCGGAAAGTGCGGTCCGGACCAACCCTGGCCGACCAGTTCCTCAGGATACTGAAGCGTGATCTCGTGCAGTGTCTTGCCCACCAACTCGCCGTTGGTCACGGTACCGGTCGTCTCAGCATGGTCGCTGATCTCCCAGGTTTCGGCGACAACTCCTTCTGGCAAACCCTGCTTGCCAAGCAGTTCCGGAATCAACCGCTGTCCGAAAGAATAGGTTCGAACATGGGCCGTCAACTTGATGGGATACCACTGCATGGTGCTGGTTACCTTTCGCGACTGGTAGAGACGACGACGCGATCATCGCGAATCTCGACTCCGTAGGGCCGAACCCACATCTTCGGGGACGGCAGACTGACGCCGGTGCGAATGTCGAATTCGATTCCGTGCCAGGGACAGGTCAGAATTTCGCCGTTTCGTTGCCAACTGAACTTCCAGTCGGTCGAGGCGTTGCAGACCGTTGTTCCATTGACCTTGCCTTTGCACAGCGGACCGAACTGGTGCGGGCAAATATTGGGCAATGCGTAAATTTCGCCATCCACATTGAAGACACCGATCTCCAGGCGCCCTGCCTGAACGACCCGGTGCGATCCGGTCGGGAACTCCGAAACCGTGCCGACGTCGTACTCCGCCATCGTCAGGATTCCTGAACAGCGGCTGGTCGCGGAATCCTGGTGAATGCATTGAGCGCGTTTTCGCCCATCACCTTGCGCTTGAGCTCATTGCTCATCGGTAGATTCAGCACACCTTTGGGATGATCAAAGTCATGGTGCGGCCAGTCCGAAGCGAAAATCACCCGGTCGTCGCCGCAGTGGTGGATGGTTTCAACCATGAACTGTGGATTCTCTGGCTCTTCGATCGGTTGGGTTGCGAACCACATCTGCTCGTTGATGTATTCGCTCGGTGGACGCTCCAGGAACGGGACCTGACGACGAAATTCGCGATGGTACTTGTCCATTCGCCAGGTCATGTACGGGACCCAGCCGATCCCCGCCTCGGTAAAGACAATCCTCAGATTCGGGGAATCGGGCCGGCAAACCCGTGTGCATGATCGAGACGAAGTTCGCCATCATCCCGAACGAGTGGCCGAGCATCTGCCGGGCCCATGCGTTCTCGAATTGATCGGTGTTGCACGGGAATGCGGGTGACACGATCGTCACACTGTGCAGCACAACTGGGAGATCCATCTCCTGGGCCGCTTCGAAGATTGGATCGTATTTGCGGTTGCCCCAAAGTGGATTGACTCCGGCGGTTGGCAGGTAGATCGCAACAATGCCCGGGTTCTTGCCGTATTCACGAATCGACGCGGCCGAATCGATCGGATTCTGCGGGCAGGCCAGCAATGCGCCGTACAAGCCGTCCGCCTTGCCGATCCATTCCTCTGCCAACCACCGGTTGTATGCGTGACCAAGGGCGGTTGCGTATTCAACCATTGGAATGGGTGCCATAAGAAGCATGTTGTCCGGGAAGAGAATGCCGACGTCAACACCAATTGACGACAGTTCTGTCCTCATTTGGTCGCGGGGTGTCAACTGAGCGGAAATCGTGCTGACCGATGATAGGTGGATCGAGCTTGAGGCTGGGCGAAAAGCCGGGGATATCGAGGTAACCCCATTTGCCCTTGGCGAGCGTCTCGAGCGAAATTCGCCACGGCTCATCGATGTATGGGGCGAGATTGGCCGGCGTGTCGTTAACGTGGATGTCGGCATCGACGATAAACATGGATGCGAGTGTCTCTCCTGAATAAAAGGCTGCCTGCGCAGGCGTATAGACTCAGGCAGAATACACGAGACGACACTCGAATCTAGTGCCCGGAAACTACCCATGCCACGTCAGCACGAAGTAGTGCTTGGAGTCGATTCCAGCACGCAATCCACAAAGGTAATCGCCGTCGATCTCGAGACGGGCGAGCAGGTCAGCGAAGGACGTGCACCCCATACCGGGGCCTCCACCCAGAATCCGGAGGACTGGTGGTCGGCACTGAAGAGCGCCGTCCAGGTATGCGTCAACGATGATCTGCTGGTACGAGGTATCGCGGTTGGTGGGCAGCAGCACGGATTGGTCACGCTCGACCGAAATGGCGACCCGGTACGACCAGCGCCGCTCTGGAATAACGTCGACGCGGCCGAAGACGCCGAGCGGTTGAACGGATTGGCCGACTTTGCGACTGAGGTCGGGTCACGGCTGGTGGCGTCGTTCACAATCGCCAAACTGGCTCACCTTGCCCGTACCTCCCCCGCTGACCTGGATCGCACTGTCTCCATCTGTCTGCCTCACGATTATGTCACGCATAGACTGACCGGACGGTTGACCACCGACCGGAGCGATGTTTCCGGCACCGGTTGGTGGTCACCTGATACTGGCGAGCTCCGTCGCGATTTGATCGCCTTGGCAACAACCGAGTCATTCGCCGACCGAGTCCACCTCGCTGAGGTTCGCGGTCCGTCGGACGAAGCGGGGCACCTATCGGTGGCAGCGGCGAAGGCATTGGATCTACCTGCTGGAATTCCGGTTGGCCCAGGAGCCGGTGATAACGCTGCGGCGGCGCTCGGTATCGGCGCGACCGGCGACGAGTTGGTCATCAGTCTGGGCACCAGTGGCGTTGCATTCGCGGTGTCCGGGCATCCGACGCACGATCAGTCGGGTGAGGTGGCCGGTTTTGCCGATGCAGCGGGGGGCTTCCTGCCACTTGCCTGCACAATCAATTGCACTCGAGTGCTGAATGCGTTTGCGGACCTGTTTGGACTCGTCCGTCAGCGAAGCGCTTGGACCTTGCCGGTGCAGTTCGATCCGGGAGCCAACGGGCTACTGCTGATGCCATTCCTGTCCGGTGAGCGCACTCCCGAATTTGCCGACCGCCGACCGGCACGTTGCTGAATACTCACTGATTCCAACCTGAATCGCGACAACCTTCTGCGGGCTGCCGTTGATGGCGTTGCCGCCAGTCTTGCCTATGCCAAACAGGCACTGGACCGGTTGGGAGTCAGCAAATCGATTGTCACCCTGGTTGGCGGTGGTTCGGCTCATCCGACCTGGCAACAAGCAATCGCCGATGCAACCGGTTTGCCTGTTCAGGTGCGTGGCGGCGGAGAACATGTGGCACGCGGTGCGGCGGTCCAGATCGCGGCCATCGTCCGCGAAGAGTCGTTGACGGAATTGGTGGAGCGATGGAGACCGCCCATAGTCGCTGAAGTTGAGCCGCGAGCAGATGCTTTGGACGCGTTTCAGCTGGGACGACGGGCAGAGTTGATTGCCGAATACCGAAAATCCGCGAGTTAACGACTAGTTCGAATCCGCAAGCGTCGGGAAAGAGCGCTGAAAGGCCGGATAGTAGGCACGATATACCTCTATCAGCGCTTCATACCGCTCAACATTCGTAGCGATTGGCGATACCGACTCACCGAACTTTGCCCAACGTCTTGCCGATTGCACTTGCCGGTTTGACCAGTGTCCATAGCTGCAGCAAGCACTGCGGCGCCCATCGCGGACTGATCGGCAACCGTACTTGGCCGAATGGTTCGGTTCATCACGTCAGCGACGATTTGCAACCAGAGTGCACTTCGCGCGCCTCCTCCCGCCACAACTATTTCCGTCTGCTGGCCCGTGAGGTTGGCAACCGCATCGTACGCATCCTTCAGCGCAAATACCGCGCCCTCCATTACTGCCCGGGTCAGGTGCCGTTGATCGTGATCTGCGGTCAATCCGATAAAGGCACCTCGGGCACTCGCATCCATGTGTGGAGTGCGTTCTCCGGAGATGTACGGCACAAAGATCAGTCCGTCCGATCCCGCCGACACCTCACCGGCCGCTTCGGCAATGTCGGTCAACTTCATCAAGATTGCCGTGGAAGACGTTCGTTTGCAGCCAGCGAAGCGCAGACCCGGCCGCCATGGTTGCCCCCATCACGTACCAGCCGCATTCACCTGTTTCGGGATCGAGCGGTGAGGCGAAGGTGTGCGTTCGCAGACCTAAATCGACATTGGGCGCGTCAATGAATGATGTTGCCTGGGCCCCGGAACTAAGCGTCAGCATCGTTTGCCCAAGCGACGAGACACCGGAAGCGATTGCCGCCAACGAAGCATCGCCTCCCCCACCGGCGACGGGGATTGGCCGATCAATTCCGAGATGGGTCTGTGCTTCCGGGGTCAGCACGCCACTTTGGCTTGCCGATTTTCCGATTGGCGGCAGGCGTGATTCGTCGAGCCCGACTTCGGCCAGAATTGGCGCGCTCCACCGGCGGTCGAATACATCGAGCATCCCCGTGCTCGCGGCATCGCTTGGCTCGGTCGCGAGTTCACCGGTCAATCGAAATCGGAGGTAATCCTTGGGCAGCAGCACCGATTCGCAGCGACTGCCAGGTGGTGCGTTCGTGCTGATGCAACCACGCAATCGTCACCGCCTGAAAACCAGCCGCCAATGAGGTTCCAACGAGGTCGGCGAGCCTGGGCTTGCCAATCCGGGCAGTCAGCTCGAGCGCGGTCGACGAGCCACGGGTGTCGGACCAGATGATTGCCGGCCGGAGTGGGGCCAAATCGGCTCCCAGGCAAACGGTTCCGTGCATCTGCCCGGACAGTCCGACGGCCACAATCGACTGCCGCAACGCTACCGGTAACGACCTGACTGCCTGACCGACGGCATTCCACCAATCGTCCGGGTTCTGCTCGGCGGCCCCTGGAACAGGATGATTCGTTGGATACGCGGCCGAAGTCGACGCGAGGAGGCCACCGGAGTCATCAACTACCACGACTTTGACCGAACTGGTGCCGAGGTCGATGCCCAGGTAACTCACGCGCTCCCGATGCTCCTCGTTATCGATGAACATGTCGAAGATGGCATGATGCATTGGTCGCAGCGCGTGGTAGATATGGCGATAGACGTCGTTAAACATAGCGTCGTAGAGTGCAACAACACTAGAATCTGGCTCGACTATCGTTGCGTCGTACGACACCTGTGCAATCGCGTCGTCCGCAGACGAATAGACTCCGGCAGCCATTCCGGCCAGCATCGCCGCACCTAATGCCGTGGCCTCGTCAACTGCAAGCACATGCTGCCGGGCGTTCATCACGCTCGCCTTGATCTCGATCAGAAGCTGATTTCGGGCCGTTCCACCGATAACCTTGATATCCGTCAATTCAGGCAGATCAGCAAATTGAGCCAGCGGACCAAATCCCGCCCGACCTTCCATAGCCACGCCCTCGAGCACTGCGCGAATCAATACGTCGGTAGTGACATCCGTCGTCAACCCAATGAATGCTCCCCGCGCTCTGGAATCGAGTTCCGGGAACATCGCGAGTCTGAGATGGGGCAAGAACATGACACCGAGCGAACCGGCCGAAACCGACCGTGCCCCAGCCAGAATTGCCTGGTGATCGCGACCTCCCGCGAACGCCTTGCGGGCCCATTCGTAGCTCGCGCCAGCCGTATAGATGGCCCCGAGCCCGTAGTACTGATCCGGCACAACGTGAGCGCCCTGGGTGAACCCCTGTCCGCCCATCGTCACGTCGTCCACAGGAGTATCGAGCCCGACAAGCAATCCTTCGGCCGTTCCAATCGAGTCCAGTACGTCGCCGCGACGGATAACTCCGCCAGCGAACGCTCCGCACAAGTGATCGTGCCCGGCCATGCCGATCGCAATCCCGGCTGGCAGTCCACTAGCCAACGAACCCGCCCTGGACACCGATCCAATCCGCGTGCCGCCCTGGGTAAGCGTGCCGAAGAGTGAGCGGTCCAGGCCGGCCAACTTGAGCAGTTCCGGATGCCAATCCCGGCGGCGCAGGTCAAACAAGCCAGTGCGCGACGCAAGCGAATGCTCCTGCACCATCTCCGCACCAAGCCGCCAGGCAATGTAGGCCGAGACATTCAGAAATTTGCTGGTTCTGGACCAGACCTCAGGTAGTTCATCCCGGATCCACATCAGTTTCGGAGCGGTCATAATCGGCTGGATTTCGGTTCCAGTGATTGCGAACAGCGGCGTCCCGCTCGATGCCGGCCGCGAACGCATCGGTCTGGGCGACGGTTCGCCGGTCAAACCAGGCTATGACGTCGTACGTCGGTTCGCCCTGTTGCATCGAGCGTGACACCGGCCTCGCCCATGCTGGCGACTGCAATGCCCACAATCTGCGATGGATCCGGCAATTGCGCGATCGCCGATCGGAGTACCTCGCAGCAGAGGTTCCAGATTCGTTCAGGATCGTGTTGGGCCCATCCCGGTCTCGGATACTCAATGACCTGGGCGACACTGGCGATGGCTCTGGTTTGCCCGGTACGATCGACAACTACCGCCTTGATGTTGGTTGTGCCGACGTCGAGTCCAACCAGCAGTGGCTCACTCACTGGACCATCTCCGTGCCGGTGAACTGCGCAAACAAGCTTGTGATTGAACGGTTGGAGCGCGTGGAACAAATCACGGAATACACCGGTATACATCCGATCGTAGATTTCGGCGATATCCGGATCACACTCAATCACATGGTCGTCGGTTTCGATACTGGCAACCGCATCGGTGACTGATGCATACACTCCTGATGCAATTCCACCGAGCATTGCGGCACCGAGTGCACCGGCCTCTTCGGTTTCGAGTACGCGCAATCGGGTGCGCATCACACTTGCCTTGATTCGAAGCAGCAGTTCATTTCTGGCCGTGCCACCGGTGATTTTTGCCTCGGTCAGCGCAGGCACACCGGCGTAATCGAGCAGGTACTCCATCGTGTCCCGACCCTCGAGCGCAACACCTTCCAGCACCGCTCTGGTCAGTTCGGCGTTTGTGATATCGGTGGTCAGGCCAATGAACGCCCCGCGCGCCTTTCCATCTGGATGCGGGGTATTCGCCAACCGCAAGTGCGGCAGGAATGTGACTCCGAGGCTCCCCGGTGGTACGGCCGCCGCGCGGGCCAGCAATTCCTCATGCGACTCGCCTTCTGCGGCGGCGGCCCGAATCCAGTCGAAACAGACGCCAGAGGTATAGAGCCCACCATATGTGTAGTAGCTGTCCCGGGCATGGGCACCGAGCGTGAATCCGCGATGCCCCATTTCCGGGATATCCAGCGGCGCATCCAGTGCCACAAACAGGCACTCCGACGTCCCCATCGAATCGAGAAAGTCGCCGTGATGGACAGCTCCGGATGCAAGCGCGCCGCAGACGTGATCATGACCGCCTACCGAGACGAGTGTCCTGTCGGTGAGGCCGGTGCATTCCTGGGCAGATTGCTGAACCGGACCGAGTGGAGTGCCGCCGTCCTGCATAACCGGCAGAAACGATCGCTCGACGTTGGCTATGCCGAGCAGCTCGTCACTCCAGTCTCGCCCGCGAAGGTCGAGCAGTCCGGTTCGTGACGCAAGCGAAAGACTTTGGGCCGCTTCGCCAGATAGCTTCCAGGCGATGTAGTCAGCTGCCTTGAGAAAGGTCACCGACCTCGCCCACGCTTCAGGCTCGTGCTCCTGATGCCACATCAGCTTGGGCGCCGTCATGATGGTCTGAACGATTGTGCCGGTCAGGTAAAAAAGCCGGTCTGGATCGATTGCAGCATTGAATCGCTGACATTGCTCGTCGCTGCGACGGTCGAACCAGGCAATCATGTTCGAAGTCGGTCGGCCCGCTGCATCGATCAGCACGCCAGCCTCGCCGAAGCTGGTCACCGCAACCGAAGCGATCCGTTCCACGTGGTCAACACGGCCAACCGCCTCCCGAATCACCTGGCAGCAGAGCTCCCACAAGCGATCCGGATCGAAGTACGCCCACGCCACATTCGGGTAATGCGTTTCCTGGGGCACAGACGCAACTGAAACGGCGCGACCATTGCGGGAGTAGACGACCGCCTTGATGTTGGTCGAGCCAATGTCCAGCCCCAGAATCAGCGGTCCGTCGGATGATTTACTCATCCCTTGACCGCACCCATCGAGAGTCCGTTGGCGATGAACTTCTGGGTGGCCATCGCGGCGGCAATTGGCACGACCATCATCGAAAGTGCCCTGGCCATGGCGCTGGGAACGTTTCCGCCCCCACCACCGCCAACCACAGCGATCAAGGCAACTGGCATCGTTTCAACATCCTTGAACGTCATGAAGTCAGCATAGAGCCATTCGTTCCAGGTAAAGGCGAGGCAGAGAATCCAGGCAGCGACGAGGGCGGAACTGGCCAACGGTACAGCAATCTGGAGGAACGTCCGAAACGCGCCGGCGCCGTCCAGTTGAGCCGCCTCGACCAGTTCAGGCGGCATGCCCGCGAACGCTCCGTGCACAACGATCACCGCCAGCGGCAGCATGAAGGTGACATTGACGACGATCAGGCCCTGAATCGTGTCGCGCAGATGAAGATACGAAGAGAGCACCAGATACGGCGTGACCAGTACAACCGGCGGCATGATCCGCTGGGCCAGAAAGCCGAACAGCATTCCCTTCTGCCACTTCTCGCTCCATTTCATGCGAGCAATGCTGTACGAGGCGGGGCCGGCAAGGAGCACCGAAACCGATGCGACCGCGATTGAAACGGCAGCGCTGGTCAATAGCGCTTCCCGAAGCACCGGCAGATTCCAGAGCGCGCGCCATGAATCCAGACTCGGGTCGAACTGTACCCATGGAATCCATTGATTGTTGTACACAGCCACGTCGGATTTGAAGGTCGTGGAGATGGCCCAGGCGAACGGGAACAGCGTCCACGTAATAACGATCGCAACCAGCAACCAAACGACTACAGAACGAAAACGCAACTGGGAGATCACAAGCACTATCCCGTAAACGAGGGAGAGCGGGCAGATCGGGCACCGCTCTCCGGATTCGCAGTTGATTGCGAGAGGTTACCCCTTAACCGCTCCCAGGGAGAGGCCACGCACGATGTACTTCTGCACCAGCAGGGCAGCGACGATCGGCAGCGCCATCATGGTCATCATGCGGGTACCGACAAAGAGATAGTCAACACCTCGCGTTTGCTCCGCTCCGACCAGCATGACCGACATTGGTCGCGCCTTGTCCTGAGTGGTAGAGAACGCGAACAGGAACTCATTCCAGCTGAACGCCATGCACAAGATCCAGGCGACCACAATTCCTGGCGCAACCAGCGGAGCGGCAATCTTCAGGAAAATCCCCAACCGAGTTGCGCCATCAAGCTGCGCGGCTTCCTCAAGCTCGATCGGAAGCTCGCGAAACATCTGGGTCAGGATGATGATCGGGAACGGAAGATTGAAGGTCGCATTCAGAATGACCAGACCCCAGACGCTGTCATAGAGCCCAACCTGAAACATGAGCAGCACGAATGGCGTCACGAATACAACTGGAGGAATGATGCGCTGCGAAAGGAACCAGGTGGTCAGGCTCCCGTTCCGGGGTCGAGCAAAATAGAACCGCGCGATTCCGTAGCCTGCAAAGGCACCAAGCGCGGTCGCGAGGGTCGCCGCACCGACGCCGATGATGATGCTGTTCTTGAGTGCGGTATGGATCTCCGGCAGGCTCCACATCTGACGCCAGCCCTCAAGCGTTGGGTCGAAGTGAATCCAGGGCAGGAATTTGGTGCTGTAGCTATCCGCATTCTCACGAATGGAGCAGACCGCCGCCCAGTAAAGCGGGAACAGCGTCCACAGCAAAACGAGAATTATCGCCAGCCAAAGCAGAACTCGTGATGCAAGTTGACCGGGCGTCGGCCGTTTTGATTCTTCGCGGTATCGGGTAAGGGTTTCCTGGGATGCGCTCATGCCTTGATGACCTCCTCTTCGTAGATACCCTTGATTCGGCCCCAGAGGACGGTGACGATCACAGAAACGACAAGGAGCAGGATGAAGGCCTGTACCGCTGCGTACCCGTAGTCAAAGAACTTTCTGGCCGTGCGGTAGTTGTAGAAGCTGTAGTACTCGGTCGATCGCCCGGGACCACCGAGGGTCATCGAAGCGGCAATGTCGAACACCTTGAAGGCATCGATTGTGCGGAGTAGCAGGATCAGCCAAAGAATCGGTGCCATCAGCGGCAACGTAATCGACTTGAAGACCTGGAACTTGCTGGCCCCGTCGACCTCCGCAGCCTCGACAATGTCAGACGGCAGCCCTTGCAATCCGGCTAAGGCAATGACAAAAACGAATGGAGTCCACTGCCAGACATCGACGATCATCGTCGAGATTTTGGCCCAGGTGGGACTCGAAAGCCACGGTGGCGGGTCAATCCCAAAACGGAGCAACAGACGGTCCGCTGGTCCGCCGCCCTCGTAGAAGATCGTCCGGGCGAGATAGCCGATACCAACCGGAGCAGCAAAGAGCGGCAACGTCAGTATTGCCCGGAGAATTCCCCGACCCTTGATTTCCCGATTCATGAGCAGTGCAAAAAGTACGCCGAGGATCATCTCAGCCGAGACCACGGCAACCACAAAGATCACCGTGATCCAAAGTTGGTTGTCAAGCGGATCGTTCAGTGTGTTGGTCAGCACGCCGATCATGAATGCCGGAATCACGGCGATCGGCAAGAAATCCTTGATCGCATGGAGCGCCGCGCGATCAATCGTGAATTCGTTCGTGAGGAAGGCCATCACGCCGCCGATGACCACCGTGGCGATCGCTCCGTAAAGCGCCCAGGTGAATCCGACCGTGAATGCGTGACCCCAATCAGCATCGGCAAACGCGCGTTGGTAGTTGCCCCATCCGAGCGAGCGATTGATCTTGCCGTTGCGGAATCCATAGCGGCTGGTCGTGAATGCGTAGACCAATGGGAAAATGGTGAGCAGCAGAATCCAGAGAATTGCCGGACCTACGAAGAGCCAACGGTTCCAGCCGTGCTCAAAGATCGGCTTCTGGCGGTTGATCCAGAGCAGACCCAACCACGGCATGATGATTGCGATGGAAAAACAGATTGTTGCGGCGACCATGCCTGATCCCAGGCCGGTTGCCGTTTCGTCGATTTTGGTTTGGCGGGTGGCAATGTAATACGGAACAACCAATGTGCCTGCCGCACCAAGCGTGGTGGCGATAGTGCGTGCAAACCGCTCGCCTTCCGGCAGAAGTAGTGTGCTGAGTAAGGCAAAGAGGGCACAGAACCAGCCGAGTGGGACCACCCAACCACGACTTGGAGACGCGTACGTCAGCACCTCGTTGATTTCGGACATCGAAAGTGATGTACCGTCGGCGAGATTGAGTGCCGGCAAGCCATAGGTGAATGCGCCGCCGAGCACAATCGCGAGGACCGTCAGACCCTTCGGCAACCACCGACGAATGAGTTCCCCGGTGTCACCAGGTAACACGAGACTCGGGTCGAGTCCGACCAATCCCTGGTCAATTCGTGAGGTTGACTCAACCTGCGCCATTCCGCTGCCCCTGTTCTACCCTGGCTTATGAGAACGATACGAGTCTCTACAAAGATCCTGGCGCCGGGGAATGCCCGGCCACCAGGATCACGAGTTCTGTCTGTCGACTAGAGTCCGAGCGAGCGCTTGTAGGACTCGAGCTGAAGATCTGTCCCCCGGGCCTCATTGATCTCTGCCCAGTCGGCGGCGGTGTTCGCGCAGGCATCGGCAGCTGCCTGACCTCCGGAAACAGCCTCTGACAGGCGGATATCGAGCGCACTCCAGTAGTCCGCTGCGCCAGGGATGCGCAGGTACGGCAGCTGGTTGGGGTTGTTGAAGTTGTCGTAGTACGCCTTGCAGTACTCAATCGCTTCTTCAGCGGTGAAGCCCTGCGAGGTGTAATCCTCGACACTGCCGGTTCCGCCTTCAACGGCTTCTGGCGGCATTTGGCTCCAGCGACCTGGATCGACCCCGTCGGATCCGCGACCGGCATAGAACTTCTGCTTGGCTTCAGTGGCCATCAGCGCAAAGAAGTAATACACGGCCTCTGGATACTCGGTGGCCTTCATGACGACCGGGGCCCACGATCCGCCGGTGGTGTTACCGACGTAGTTGACCTCTGTCGTGACCGATTCCGCACCGGTGACCGGATTGGTGTAGGCCATGGTACCTGGCAGCTGAGCGGTTCCGATCTTGCCGCGGGTTGGCTTGTCCTGCTCGATCGCGAGCGGGAGGACATCGCCCCAGCTGAACGTGAAGACGGCGTTCCCGTTGAGGAAGTAGTCCCACGCTTCACCGAGTGCCCATCCAAGCTGAGCCTCCGGACCAGTCTTGGCAAGGGCGAGATACGCCTCCATAGCCTTGATGTGGCCGGCCGACTCGATCAGTGGAGTCATATCTTCCGGATTGAACCAGTACAGGTTCGCGTTGTCCGGACCGATGACGTACGGCGCTGAAAGGGACATGAAGTGGAACATGCCCTGACCGCCGACCTTCAAGTGCATCGAGATTCCGCTGCCCGGGGTGCCCTGGCCGTCGAAATCCTTGCCATTGAAGAAGGTGGCGATGGCGACCATTTCGTCCCAGGTCTTCGGCACACCGAGATCGTTTCCGGTCTCGGTCTTGTAGGCCTCCATCCAGGTCGGATCGGTCAGCACGTCGCGGCGGTAGTAAAGGCACTGACCGTCACCGTCGTACGGGACCACGTAGCGCTTGCCGTCGTACATGCGCAGGGCCTGCAGACCAACAAACTCATCTTCGGAGTTGTACTTCGGGAACTTGTCGGTGGTATCGGCATAGTAGTCATCGTATGAAAGGACGAAGTCACCTTCGACCAGTTCACCCAACCACCACATGCCGATGACCGAGCCATCGATCGCGTTCGTGCCATTGACGGCGTCTTCGAGCAGTTTGGAAAACGCGTTCTCGATCGGGTCGGCGACAATTGTCACCTTCGCGCCGGTTGCGCCTTCGTACTCCGCTCGCACTTCCTCAAGAGGAAGCTTGACCGACGCATCGATAACCTGAACAGTGATTTCCTGACCCGCAAAAAGGGTTCCGTCACCGGTTGCAACGACCGGGGGTCCGGTCTGCGCTCGAACATCAGCCGCCTTCAGCAAGAAGGATGCAGATGCCGCAGAGATTCCCATCGCGCCCGCAGCTTTCATGAAGCCACGTCGATCGATGCGATTCTCTACCAGCTGACGATACAAGTCGTGAATGCGTGGATCTGCCACTAAACAGCCTCCCTCACGGAATGAACCTGCTCCGGCAACAGTGCCGGGGTTCTTGCGGACCGTTCGTCGGTCACTCCTCACAAGAACCGGAGCCGAGCTCCCAATTTTTGGTTCGCGTCGACCGCCGTTGGTCGCCGCAGGGTCGGTCGTTGTTACGACGCGGACCCATGAATCATCTCCCGTAACATCCGGGAGACGCCGATTGGATCATCTGACTGCCAGATGTTCCGTCCGTAGATAACGCCCCTGGCACCGACTGCGATTGCATCGCGGGTGCCTTTCCAGAGCGCATCGGGATCGCTGGTTTTGGAGCCGCCAAGGACCATTACTGGCGCCGGACAGCCTGCGATGATGTCTTTCATAGTGTCAGGATCACCGGAGTATTCCGTCTTGACAATATCGGCACCGAGTTCGACGGCAACCCGGGCACCATAGGCAAGAATCTCAGGATCTTTCTGCTCTTTGATCCGTGATCCCCAGAGGACCGACTCAACGATCAGCGGAAGACCAACGTTATGAGCCGCAGCAGACATGGCCGCGATTGCGCTGACATTCTGCTTCAGCATTTCACGGTTGTCCGCGCCAACCATCAGGAACATGACCACAGCGTCGCCACCCAGGCGGACTGCATGCTCAGCCGTGCAGATCTCCTGATACCCCTCACCCAGATCGTTGATGAACGGGTGATTGATGATGTAGTCACAGCGAACGATGATTCCAGGGGCTTCGCGACGGGCGAAAAGATGCTGACCCTTGTTGAGCAGGCCTGGTCCGAGCAGCACCGCATCCGGTCCGCCCTTGATCACAGTCTCGAGGGTATCGATTGCATCGATGTTGCCCTCGGTCACGCCCAGAGTGACGGCATGATCAAGCGCCGTGACGAATGATCGTCCGGTGGCACCGTTGAACAGCCGCCCAAGGCGAAGCTCATACCCGCTCAAAGAATCTCCCTCGATTGCTTGAGCAACCGGTGACCCGACTCTCTGCCGGGCATCGTTGCCTGATTTGTGAAACCGCGCTAATGCTAGGAAGTAATCGGGAGTCCGTCAACCGATGTTATCGGAATGTGAATGATTTGTGCGGTATACATCAGGCTGCTTGAACGGAAGCGGCAGTAACTAATTGACCATTGAGCTGCTCCGGCAGGGAATTGTGCAGCCGGACTAGTCAGCAACCATATGGACATCGTCCGAAACGGTCATGGGAGCACGCATTACCGACCGTCGCGTTCGCCGTTCGGTGGCAAGGCTGACAATCTGCCCGGTCGTCCTATCCAGTAATGGCATTTCCCGAACCACCAATTCGACCGAATGGGCTCCGCATGCGACCGCAATTGCAGCGGCGGAATGGAGCCGTTTAGGTGCGTTCACCATGATCACAACATCTGTTGGGGTACATCTACCTACGGACTCGGGCTGCCCGATACCAGCACGCTCGCATTGATCGCCCAACGGAGCACGATCAGCATCGAACACCCGAATCACTGGACCGTAGCCCTCCCGGTGAAACGTACTCAGGGCGGTATTCAGGTGGTTGCGAGGAATGATTGCGAGGAGCGTGTCGTGCATGCGGGCTCACCAGCGACGTGACTTTCAGTCAATACGAAAGTGGAGCATACCCGAACTGTACGGACACGACTAGGCAGAAACGTGCAGAATCCATTGCGCGAGGGTGAAGTAAATCACCAGCCCAGTCGCATCCACGAAGCTGCTGATGAATGGCGCCGACACGACTGCCGGATCCACTTTCAACTTGCTCAGGATCAATGGCAACATCGAGCCTACGACCGCCGCCCACATGATCAGCACCATGACGGTCAATCCAACGGTAAGGCCGAACTGCTGGCCGTCCGTAATTGCGCCTCTCGTATACATCAAGAGCCCCATTACCGTACCGAGCCCAGCGGCCGTCAGCACTTCCTTACCCAGAATCCGGGCAAAGTGGCGCGGAGCTGCTTCACCGACGGCCATCGCACGAATGATGGTGGTAACCGTCTGCGAACCAACATTGCCACCGGTGCCGATCAGGATCGGGACGAACATTGCCAGGATCAACTGCTGCTCAAGAATTCGCGAATAGTGGTCATAGACCTCCAGCGTAATGAACTGGGCCATGAACAGCACCATCAACCAGATGATCCGCTTCCGGAACAACAGGAACGGCGATGCACGCAGATAAGGCTCGGACAGTGGAGCCGATCCACCAAGGCGCTCAATATCTTCCGTTGCTTCGTCTTCGAGAACATCGGCAACGTCATCGGCTGTGATGATCCCGACCAGCTTGTTCTCGTCGTCGACCACCGGAATCGCCAGGAAGTGGCGTTCGGTGAGAAGCCGGGCGACATCTTCCTGGTCGTCATCCACGTGTACCCGGGTCGGATCCGGGTACATCAGCTCTTCGACGAGCGCATCCGGGCGACTGAGGACCAAACGGTGGAGCGAGAGCACCCCGAGCAGGTGCTCCTCCGGGTCAGTGATGTACACGTAGTTGATGGTCTCGGCTTCTTCAGCGACTTTCCGCAGCGCTGCGATTGCCTTGTCCGCCCGGATTCTCGGCTCCATCGCCACGAACTCGGGAGTCATGATGCCGCCCGCAGTGTCTGGGCGATATGCCATCAGCTCGCGAATTTCAGCCGCGTCTGCCGGCTCCATCGCGACCAGGATGTCTTCGGAAAATTCCCGGTCTACCTGAAAGATGATGTCCGCTGCATCGTCCGGATCGATTTCCTCGAGGACGTCAGCGGCATGTTCGATTGGTAGCTGCTCGAGGATGTCAGCCGCGTCACGTTCGTCGATCTGCGTAAGCAAATCGGCGAGCGTTTCGTCGCCCAGCAACTCCGCCAGGGCACGGATCTCGGCTTGATCGAGATCCTCAAAGAGTTCGGCCGCGTCCTCGTCGAGCAATAGGCGGGCCAACGAACGCGCGACGTCACCGTCCTGGCGATCAATCGCCTGGCGAAGCTGGTCGAGTATTTCTGGAGGTACCGTGGACTTGGTCAGACTATCCACGGGTTATCGACCAATCAGGACGATGGAGTGGATGCAGGCTTGCGAAGAACCTTCACGATCCGACCGACCGGTGTTCCCGAAGCCACTTTTGCGGCAGCTTCCGGTCGGCGCTCGATCTCGATCAGCTCATGCGATGGCTGAGCATTGACAATAACCGGGACACTGCGGACAACCGGCTGGTTGTCGCTTTCCGTGATGTAGTAACGGACGCGATTGGACATGATCCACCGTCTTTCCAGAATCAAAAAACCGAGGTTGCCAGGTTCGGCGCGCTCCTCGGTCACTGGGGACTAGTGGATGTTGAGGGGAATCTCAGCAGACACAAGCCACCGCTGAAGGGCGCGCCTTGGTCGAGTGACTTTGACTACTACCGGCGTTCAACGCCGCTCCCTTCGCGAGGGCTAAATGTGTCAGCCTTGGCTATCAGCCAGGACACAGTGCGACACACGTCATCACCTGATGACCAGCCAATCTTAGCCACCATCGTACCCATTGGTCAACACCTCAGCGTCGCTACCGCGACCGATTGCCTATCCAGGCAGGGCGATCCCGTGAGATCCCGCTGTTTGACCCTGGTCAGAGAATTGATTGGCGGAGCATCGCTCAAGACAACCGGCCGTTGCTAAATGAGACTTCGGACTCCAAGCACCGCGATTACGACCGGGACCGCGACGACAATCGGGATCACTATCGCCGCAGGGTAAGCCCAAAATGGTGGGCGCCTGGAATTCCGTGGAGCGAATGCGCGAATCGGAAGGTAGATCATCAAGCCATAAACCGGAATCCACATTCCGAAGCCAAGAACTTGCTGCGGACCCGATGACATTATCTCGGCCAGCATTCCGGTTAGCCCGAACAGCAAGAATCCGGCAAAGGGCGAGAACGACCACCTGTGCAGCATCCACGCCCACCCGACAAACATCGGGATAAAGACGATAACGCTGTGCAGGGCAACTACTTCGAGATAGTTGGACGAGGCGGTGATCTGCGCCTCACCCGTCTCATCGCCAAACAAGCCAGCCATGTTTGTGAGGGATGTTGTTACCGCCTCTTCCAGGAGTGCGAGGATTGTGCACCCAAGTACAAACTGGATCGACCAGCGCCCAGGCAGGATCCCAAGGATCCGGACCAAACCATTGCCACGATAGACCGTCAGCAGGCCGAACCCGACTACCCAGACAAGGATCAGACTCAACCCCATCAAGGCAATCGCGCGTCCTTCTGAATCATCGCCCGTCGCGGCCACCAGAAGAAGCATCAAGCCGAGCCCCTGCAGAACCAGGGCGATGACGATCCAGCGACGCCACATCAATCGGCACTCCTGAGATGGAACAAACATCGTGGCGTACGTGTCGACCTTGAACTGACGCGGCGATATAATGACGGAGCGCGAGATTGGGCTGAGGGCAGGTGCCTTCGGCTCTTTTATATATCTCGAGTACGAGACGACCGAATTCTTCAGTCGTTCATGTAGCACACATTGTCGTGTGCGCTCCGAAGAGGAGCAACCGCGGAAACGGAGTACCAGCAATGCGTGACGGCGCCGTTCACTTGACACCAGCCGGTAAGGCACGACTCGAAGACGAATTGGCGCACTTGCGCGACGTCAAGCTCCCCGAGCTGACCCAACGAGTCGAGGCATCCAATGACGATGGTGATATTTCCGATAACTCCGAATACGAGGAGCTCAAGGAAGATTTGATCATGGCCGATCGTCGGATTCAGGAGCTCGAATTCCTGTTAGCTACCGCCGAGATCGTCGAGCATCGTGCCGATGGTGTTGTTGCGCTCGGATCTGTTGTAACAACGGTCGATTCCGACGGTGAGGAATCCACCTGGACCCTGGTTGATCCGGCCGAGGCAGATATCAAGACTAACTCAATCTCGACCCAATCACCGGTCGGAAAATCGCTGATGGGCAAGACAAAAGGAGACTCGGCCGAAGTCGAAACTCCCGGTGGAAAGATCGTCTACACTGTGAAGAACGTCGCCTAGGCGCGCAACCTGCGATCAAAATGATGCCGCCGGGTGGTGCACCCGGCGGTTTTTGTTTGTACTCGACATTGTTCTCAGAGGAGCCGCTGCACCAATGGAGCTCTCAGACCTGCAGGAGATTCGTCGGCAAAAAGCTGACACGCTCCGCGACCGTGGCCTCAATCCATACGCCCTTCGCTCCGGCCGCACGCACACGACCATTCAGGCCCAATCCCGATTCAAGGAGATTGAATCCACCGCCACGGAACCAGGTGAAGACACTGAATCAATCACGGTTGCCGGGCGCATTGTGTCGTTTCGCGACATGGGCAAGACCCTGTTCGCGCACGTCCGTGACGGCCACGGCGAGCTGCAGTTGTACGTCCGTCTGAACGACGTTGGTGAACAAGCCCACGCAGATTTCAGCACGCTTGTGGACCTGGGAGATTTCGTCCAGGCAACTGGCACCCTTTTCCGGACGCGCACTGGCGAGATTTCGCTGAGGGTCTCCACCTTCTCGATCCTGACAAAGGCCCTGAATGCTCCGCCTGAGAAACGCAAGGGACTGCGGGATCGGGAACTCCGGTACCGCCAACGGTACGCCGACCTCATCTCCAATGCCGAGGTGCGGGAGGTCTTCCGGTTCCGATCCGCACTCACTACGGCGATCAGAACGTTCCTCAACGCCGAAGATTTTATTGAGGTCGAAACACCTACGCTGCAACCACTCTATGGCGGTGCGGCGGCACGACCGTTCACAACGCATTACAACGCGCTGGGTAACGAGTTCTATTTGCGAATCGCCGACGAGCTGTATCTGAAGCGGCTGATCGTCGGAGGCTACGAGCGGGTCTACGAGATCTGCAAGGACTTCCGTAACGAGGGCATGGACAAGACCCATTCGCCTGAGTTCACCATGCTCGAATGGTACGAGGCATATTCCGACTACCAGATCGTGCTCGACCGCCTGGAGCGCATGTTTGGGTACATCGCCGAACATGTGCTGGGCAGTGAGACGTTCACCAGCGGAGAGCACACGATCAAGCTGACCGGTCCCTGGCCACGAGTGACGCATGCGGGACCTTATCAAGCAGTACACCGGCATCGACTACATGGATTATCCGGAAGCCGAAGAGTCTGTTGGCGGCCGCACGTTCGGCCGGCGCGCAGATCGAACCCGGCACGGTCTGGCCGAGGATAGTCGATGAGCTGTACAAGCACGCCGTCCGACCGAACATCATTCAACCGACGGTCATGTTGGATCACCCGCTCGCACTCTCACCGTTGGCCAAACGCAAGCCCGACGATCCCGATCATGTTGAGCGATTCCAGCTGATCATCGCTGGAACCGAGTTGGCCAACGCGTTTACCGAGCTCAATGATCCACTCGATCAGCTCGCACGATTCATGGAGCAGCAAACGGACCGCGAGGCCGGCGATCTCGATGCCATGCCCATCGATGAGGACTTCGTCAATGCGCTCATGTACGGAATGCCACCGACAGGCGGAATCGGGATTGGCATAGATCGGCTCACCATGACGTTGACCGACCAGGCGAACATCCGTGACGTGATTCTCTTCCCGGCAATGCGTCCGATTGGCAGTCAGATTCCCGACGACGACCTCGATCTGGACGATGACGAGGATGATGACGATTAGTCCGTATCTCTTGCCGTTCCCGGGTGTATCATGATGCAGCGGTGATGTGGTGTAAATCTGGGCCGTTTGGTCCGCTGGAGCTTGAGTCGTGAGTGAGTCGACCCCAACCAAGAATTTCGGTCCGATTGACAAGTGGCGCGAAATGAGCGGCCTGTACAAGCTTGGATTTGACCCGGAGTCCTTCAAGGGTCTCATGTTCCCCTTCATGCTCACAGGAATCTTTGTCGTACTGGGCGCCGCGATCTTCATCTGGCTCTAGATACCTCAATGCAAACAAAAGCGCCAGGTCGATAACAACCGACCAGGCGCTTTTTGCTTGCGTCGAAATCTACGCCATCGCTGCCTTGACCAATCCTGGAACGGCGGACGGTCGATCAGCGACTGAGACTCCCGCGGCAGTAAGTGCGGCCATCTTGTCCGCAGCTGTCCCTGCGCCACCGCCCGAGATGATTGCGCCGGCGTGACCCATGCGCTTGCCTGGAGGTGCGGTCTGGCCAGCAATGAATCCGACAACTGGCTTGGTGACATTTGCCTTGATGAACGCGGCCGCCGTCTCTTCATCGTTACCACCGATCTCGCCAATCATGACGATTGCCTTGGTGTCGGGATCAGCCTGGAAGAGTGCCAGCGCATCGACGAAAGAGGTACCAATAATCGGGTCGCCGCCGATGCCAATTGCCGTCGTCTGACCAAGTCCCTCTCGAGTCAGCGCGTCGACTACTTCGTAGGTCAGGGTGCCAGAGCGTGAGACCAGACCAATCGGGCCCGGCGTGTGAATGAAGCCCGGCATGATTCCGACCTTCGCCTGTCCCGGCGTGATGATGCCAGGGCAGTTCGGACCCAGCAAACGCGCACCCTTGGCGTTGACATAGGCGAATACCGGGGCCATGTCCATCACCGGGATGCCCTCGGTGATACAGATAACGAACGGAATTCCGTTATCGACTGCCTCATAGATGGCATCCGGCGCAAACTTCGCCGGCACGTAGATGATCGAAACATTCGGCTGTGTGGCGGCGACCGCATCGGCGACGGTGTCAAAGACCGGCACACCGGCAACGGTCTTGCCTTTGCCGCCTGGAGTGACTCCGGCGACAACGTTGGTGCCGTATTCAACCATCTGGGTTGTGTGAAACGAACCTTCGCGACCTGTGATGCCCTGCACAAGCAAGCGTGTTGACGAATTTACGAGAATGCTCACGTACCTACTCCTCGACCAGAATCAATCATCAACACGAATCAGGCAGCCGCCGAAGCGACTACCTTGGCTGCTGCTTCGTCCATTGTGGCCACTGCATGGAGTCCGTTCGTCTTCAAGGATCGCCCGGCCCTCATCTGCGTTGGTCCCGGACAACCGCACCACAATTGGAACAGTGACGCCTACCCGGCCGATCGCTTCCTGGATTCCCTGGGCAACGATGTCGCCGCGTGTGATTCCACCAAAGATGTTGATCAGAATTGCCTTGACGTTCGGATCGGCTGTCACCAGGCTAAACGCCGTGGCGACCTGGTCAGCACTGGCTCCACCGCCAACGTCGAGGAAGTTGGCCGGTTCGCCGCCATGGAGTTTCACCGCGTCCATCGTTGCCATTGCCAAACCCGCACCGTTCACGATGCAGCCGATGTTGCCATCGAGCTTGACAAACGAGATGCCTGATCGACGGGCTTCGAGTTCCGTTAACTGCTCTTCGTTCATATCGCGCATCGATTCGAATTCGGCATGCCGGAAGAGTGCACTGTCATCAAAGCTGACCTTGGAGTCGAGCGCCAGCCACGCACCATCACCGGTCAGGATCAACGGATTGATTTCGGCGAGCGTTCCATCAAGTTCCTGATACAGCGTGGCCAGTTTCTGCACGATTGAAGCGAACCCGCCGACCTTGTCTGCATCGAGACCAAGTTCGAAGCCAAGTTGCCTCGCCTGGTACGCATGAAGTCCGAGGGCAGGATCAATGTGGGCCGTTTTGATCGCCTCCGGGTTCGTCTTGGCGACCTCTTCAATCTCGACGCCACCTTCCGCAGATGCCATCACGACGAGTTTGCGCGCGGGACGATCCAGAACGACGCCCAGGTAGAACTCCTTGGCGATCGATACGCCCGGTGCAATCAAAACCTTGTGCACAATGTGACCGCGGATATCGAGTCCGAGAATTGCCTCGGCGGCCGCTCTGGCCTCATCTGCGGTCTTGGCGAGCTTGACTCCGCCGGCCTTCCCGCGACCACCGGTGTGCACCTGCGCCTTGACGACAACCAGGCCACCTAGCTTTTCGGCGGCAGCGGCTGCTTCATCCGGCGTGGTTGCCACAATCCCCGGATTGGTCGGGATCCCATATCGGGCCAGCAAATCTGCCGCCTGATACTCGTGAATATTCATCCGTCAGGGTTCTCCTTGGGGCGCTGGCGATGGGCCAGAAATCGCAGATAGATGTCGCCATTGACGCCCCGCAATGTAGCACACTGCCTTCATCAATTTATGTTTCCGAATTGACAGTCCGTACTGATCGACTCACCATTCCGTGCACTGTCGGAAGGAATCTGAACTTGGGTGACGTGGTTCGAATCTGTCGACTTTGCGGCAAGGAATTCACTTTCACGGAGGGTGAGCAGGCGTTCTATCTGGAACGAGGCTACCGCCCGCCTGAGTATTGCCCGGATTGCCGAGACGCGCGCCGCGCGGTCAAAGCCAAACGCGAATTGGAAGGTGCTCCGGCAAGTCGCGAACTTTTCGCGGCGACATGCTCGGTATGTGGTAAGCAAACCACTGTGCCATTCCGTCCGGACCCGGCCCGTCCGGTCCTTTGCGATTCATGTTTCGCGGAGCGGCGGCAGGGAATCGTACGCAACTAGTTCGCCTGTCCGAGCACGGCCAGCTCGTGCATCTCATCAGCCGTTTTGGCATAGAGCCGCTTGTAGATGTCGTGGTACGGGGCATAGACAGCTTCCATTGACGGGTCAGGCTCGATTGTTCGGCCGAGTTTTACCCAGTCCGAGGTAATTGCAGATCGATCCTTCACAATTCCAGACGCCAGGCCAGCCAGGAATGCGTCGCCATATGAGGCACCAATCGTCCGCTGCGGCACCATCTGCGATTTACCGGTAACGTCGGACACGATCTGCAGCCAGAGTGGATTCTGCGTTCCGCCTCCCACAGCCACGATCCGCTTTGGTTCCGCACCCATCGCGCCCATCACATCGAGATTGTCCTTGACTCCGTATGCAGTACCTTCAAGTGACGCGCGGTACAGGTGCGCTCGCGTGTGCGAGAGCGTCAGACCCGCGTACATCCCCCTGGCCAGTGGATCATTGATCGGGGTTCGTTCGCCGCTCAGGTACGGCAGACAGATCGAGCCCCTGAGAACCAGGCTGAACGCGTGCAGCCAGTTCCGCGAGAGACTGGTACGCATTCGGTCCGCCACCCACCTCCAGGTCACGTTCTGGCGATCCCAATTGATCCCGGAACCAACGCGTAAGCGCACCAGTCGTAGACATGCCCCCCTCGATGCCGTACATGCCCGGAAAGCAGAACCCGCAGCACCACATGCGCGGATCTGGCGTGGGCATATCCGTTACCTGAATGAAGAACATGGTCGTGCCGTACATGATCATCAGTTCACCGGGCTCAACCACCCCAACGCTGATTGCTTCGGCAGCCGCGTCAATCGTCCCGGCGGTCACCGGCGTGCCGACCCGCAAACCAGTCTGTTCGGCTGCCCACGGAGTGACCGTACCGGCAATCTCGTCCGACCAGAGCAATCGCGGCAGCATGTCTGACTCAATGATCGGGCCAGCGAATTGATCGGACCATTCCAGCGTTCGGATATCGACCAAGGGGTTGTAGTATGAGGCGGAGTGGCGATCCATCACCATCTCACCGGTCAGTTTCAGCACCGCGTACGAACTCGCAGTCAGAATCTTGTGTGTCTTCGCCCAGACATCCGGCTCATTGTTTCGGAGCCAGAGAATCTTCGGTCCGATCGCTTGACTTGTGAGCGCCATTCCCGCCGAGATTGAACATTGGCTGCTCACCGAAGTGCTGGTTGAGCCAATCGATTTCAGCGGTTGACCGGGTGTCGATGCCATAGAGCACGCCCGGACGAAGTGCGTTCCCCTGCTCATCGACCGGGAGCATGCACGAACCAATCGCACTGATAGCAACTGCTCCAACATCGGCACCGGAGTATTTGCCTGAAATCAACTCGCGGGTGATCGTGACTACCTCGCCCCACCAGATGTCGTCCGCGTCGTGCTCCGCCCACCCTGGTCGTGGGAAGCTCATCTCGTGTTCAACAGTGGCTGTGGCGAGCACATCCCCGCCCGGCGTCACCAGAACACCTTTGGATGAATACGAACCAATATCGACACCGAGAAGCAGGTCACTCACCGTAAACCTGATTCAATCGATCAACGTCCATCTCAAGCAATGAGGTCAACGAAATCTTCAGAAGGGGAATGTCACTTTGTACAATGTCCCACACGACGCGAATCAGTATGTTGTCATATTCATGCGCCAGGCGATTTCGGAACCCGACTATCTGAGCGACTTCAGGAAACTCGCGAGCCAATCCTGGAAGTGCGCGGGCCGCAAGTCCAATTCGATCGCACAATCTCTCGAGCAGCCGCTCTATTGCAAGGCGTAATAATTCGTCCTCGGCAAAATCGTCCAGAGATTTTCCACTGGTGTATTGATCAACTAGCTGCGCGTCCAGAAGTGATAGCTGCAATTGCCTTAGCACGGAGGCTGTCATACACCGGCTCCCGATCAGAATCTATTGATGCCCACAACTGTTCTGAGCCCTTCACCCTCGGCGATGAGCCATGGTGTACCTGTACTGTCCGACGAAACAGTCTCTGCATATCGTCAGCGAACGCAAAGTATCTTCTCGCAAAGAACGTGCCTTCGTCCTCTACCTTGAATGTGACCAAAAAGTCAAAATCGCTCAGGTCAGGTTCGAAATCGAACCCCCGTGCGGCAGAGCCGATGAGTTCCAGTTGAGCAACCTCGTGGAGCGCACACAGCTTACGAATCTCATCCAGTTTTTCGGCAATCTCGGCATTCATGATTCGATTATCCACCTGGGCAGCGAAAACGCCATACCTTGAGTAGCATTGCCGTCACGGTTCATTCGCGTCACCGATTGGAGCACTTGTGTCAGCGTCGCACGATCACGGCATCCGGAACATCACCGTCATTGGGGCGGGTACGATGGGTGCGCAGATCGCATCCCTCATCGCAATCCATGGTTATCAGGTCCAGCTCACTGACGGTTTCCCGGAAACACTGGGCAAAGCTGATGAACGTATCGACGGCCAAATTCTGGACGGATTGGTCGGCGCCGGAATCGGAACAGTGGACCGGACCACTGCTCGCGCCAATATTGAAATCACCGCAAACCTCGAAGCGGCCGCACGATCGGCAGATTTGATCATCGAGGCGGTCCGGGAGGATGTCGAAGTCAAGACTGAGCTCTTCGCATTGCTAGACGAACTCAATCCGACCGCACTGATCGCGTCCAACAGTTCCTCTATCCCTACCCGGAACGTTGTCTCGGAGGTCAGCAAGCCAGAACGCGTCCTGAATATGCATTTCTTCGCACCCATTTGGGTCCGCACCATGGTTGAGGTGATGACCTGTGGCGCCACGACCGAGGAGAACCTTCAGCGGGCGCAGGCATTCGGGCAGTCGATTGGACTGGTCGCGCCAATTGTCGGAATCGAAAGCAAGGGTTTCATCATCAATCGCATCTGGCGGGCCGTAAAGCGAGAGAGCCTGCGCGTGATGGACGAAGGAGTCGCCACTCCCGAGGATATCGACCGCCTCTGGATGATCTTCTTCCAAACTGAGTACGCGCCGTTCGGAATCATGGACATGGTCGGACTCGACGTGGTCCGCGATATCGAATGGTCCTATCAGCGCGAAACACTCGATCCCACCGACAAGCCGTCACCGGGACTGATTAAGCTTATTGAAAACGGTGACCTCGGCGAAAAGACGGGCAAAGGCTTTTATACCCACCCGAACCCCTCGTACAAACAGCTGGGTTTTATTCCGATTCGCCGTTCAAGTGAATTGGGCAATGATTGAACAACTCAATTCTGAAACAAGATCCGATCGACACCAACCATGTCAGATGAAAACTGGAGCAAACGCGCGCTCAGTTTCGGGCAGATAGCTGATCAATACGATCAGTACCGGCCCGGATATCCCGATGCGCTATTCGGTGATCTGCTTGGTGGTTCGATAAACCCCAGGATCCTGGAGGCAGGCGCGGGGACCGGTCGAGCAACGATTGCGCTTGCCCAGCGTGGTGCCGACTGTCGATGCGGTAGAACCAGACTCTGAGATGGCAGCGCAGATAACCGCACGTGCCGGAGCATTGCCGATCCGCGTAATTGTCCAGCCATTCGAAACGTTCAAACCAGAATCAGCCTGCGTACGAAATCGTTGCGTGCGCTCAGGCATGGCATTGGATCGATCCGGTGGTAGGTTCGGCCATAGCGCACACGGCGCTCAAAACGGGAGGAACACTGGCTGTCTGGTGGAACCGCCCGAGAACTTTTGACGGACCGGTTTGGACTGCGATCATGGCGGCGTACCAATTGCATGCCCCGCAACTGGATCGCACCCACCGCATCGAAGATGCAACTCGTTCTGAACCCATGCCCGACGCTTTGCCCGGATTCGATCCATGGCAGCTGTCGTACTACGACTGGGATCAGGTCTACTCGACCAATGAGTACATCGGTGTCCTCGGTACGCATTCCGATCACATTGCACTCTCGCCTCCGGATCGCAATGCGCTTTTCGAATCAATTCGCGTGGCTATCGATACCGTCGGCAACGGTGATGTGACGTACGAATACCGAACGCTCATGTACAGAGCGGTACGAATCTAGAACGGAATGACATAGCGAAAGGGCGCCACTCGGGCGCCCTTTCGATGTTGATCTATGTTGGCTGAGGTTAAAGCTTGTTCGTGACCAGCTTGCAGATCGCGCGCAGGGTCTCGAAGACACCGTGGCCATTGAAGGCAGTTGCCTCGAACCGCGGAACCCGAATCGTGTTCAGATAACGATCCAGCACCGGTGTCGGAAGTGAGTTCGGCAGGTCCATCTTGTTGTATTGCATGACCAACGGGAAATCGAGGAATCGCTTGCCGGACTGGGAGATGTTCTGGGCGAGTTCCTTGAGGCTGGTCAGGTTGTCCTGGAGCCGTTCACGCTGGGCGTCGGCCACAAAGACAACACCGTCGGCACCGTTCAGCACGGCAATCCTGGTTCGTTCGTAGAGAACCTGCCCAGGCACGGTGTAGAGGTGAAAGCGGATCGTGAACCCCTGGACCTTGCCGAGATCGAGCGGCAGGAAGTCAAAGAACAGGGTTCGTTCGGTTTCGGTTGCGATTGAGAGCAGATCACCCTTGGTACCGGTCGGGATCTTGCTGTGAATGTATTGCAGGTTGGTTGTTTTGCCACACAGACCGGGACCGTAGTAAACGATTTTCCCGTGAATCTCCCGTGCGGCAACATTGATGAGCGCCATTATTCTCCCTCAGCCCATCACTTCTCGGTGTCGTTCCGGAAGATCAGATCTATCGTGTCATTCGCAACAATATCCAGACCCACATCCTTGAGTCGTGGACGATGTTTCTGCCGTTCCATGGCCCTGATCAATACCTGCTGTAAATCCAACGTCGCACGGTTGCACAAGACTTTGACCAAACCCAACGCGGTGTGCTTGCCAAAAATCAGGGAGACGAGCCAGTGCTCACCAATGGCCTCGGTGAAGATCTTTTCCCGCGCTCCCTCTTGCAGCAAGGTCCGGAATCCGGCTTCCTGGAGAATGCGGGCGACTTCCCGTGTGGACGCATAGGTGCCGGCGATCAACGCCCCAAGCTGCATCCGTTGCCCGTCGTATGCCGGACCATCCCAAATGATGATCTGACCGGCGCGATCGAGCACGCAGCCGCTTGTGGCCTGACTATCCCGGATCAATTGCCGGAGCACGCTGTTGATCGACGATGCAGTTTCCTCATCGATGATCACTTGCGTTAGATGTGGATCGAAATGACCTAGCATCGACCTCACCACTTATCACGTCGGCCTCTGCGCCGATCTGACTCAATCCAGTCCCAGCACACGCGCGCCATCGGAGCCGGTCGGGACTACCGAACCAATCACGACGCTTTCTGGAATTGCCGCAAGTACCGAAGCTGCGTTCGACGAACGAGTCGCGAGCACAAATCCGATACCCATGTTCAAGACTCGGTGATATTCGGACCGGTGCGTATCCCCCATCTGAACCAGATGAGAAAAGATCGGCGGGACTTCCCACCTATCTGTATCAAACCGGGCGGTCAGTCCAGAGGGCAACATTCTCGGCACGTTGTCCTTCAGCCCACCGCCAGTGACGTGCGCCATTCCCGAGATGTGACCAGCTCTGGCCAGCGGGAGAACGTCATTCTTGAAGGACCTGTGCGGTGCAATCAGCGCCTCTCCCAATGAGCGGCCCTCATCACCAACCACCGGCTGATTGAGAATCGCCAGGTCGTGCGCCTTTTCGCCTGTCAGGCCTAGAATCGCGCGCGCCAGACTGAAGCCATTTGTCTGCAATCCGCCGCTGGGAATCCCGATCAGGACATCGTCTGCGGCGACCGCCGAGCCATCGACGACCTCATCATCCCGGACTTCCCCCACAATGAACCCGGCCGCGTCATATTCGCCGTCCGCGTACATCCCGGGCATTTCGGCCGTCTCCCCACCGATCATCGCCACGCCGTTCTCAAGACAGGCAGACGCCATTCCACCGACCAGACTGGCAAACGCCGCCTGATCGAGCTTGCCCATCGCCACGTAATCCAGAAAGAACAGTGGCTTCGCACCAACCGCCAGCAGATCGTTGACACAATGGTTGACGAGATCGGCCCCGACCGTCGCGTGTGCTTCGCCACCGAGGGCGAACGCGATCTTGAGTTTCGTTCCGATTCCGTCCGCACTGGCGATCAGCAACCGGTCACCATCATCGGGCAAACGGAAGAAGCCGCCAAAGTGGCCGATTGGCCTGGCAGCTCCTGTCCCTTGAAATGTCGCCTGAATTTTCTGACGCACCTTGTCCAGCGCAGATGACGCGGCATCAATATCGACGCCGGCAGCCGCATACGTGAACGCGCCTGACTGGTTCTCTCCGGACAACCTGGTGCTCCTCTTGCGTTGCTCCTGAACCTTGCTGTTCAGTCAAACGGAAGAATGCACTACCCGGGTGCTACGCGGCTTGTGCGGCGCTTTCGAGGTATGAGGCCTGGAAACGACGCGCGGCCAGCCGGAGCCGTCCGAGATTCGCATTGCCACCAGTCAGCATCACCAGAACGGCGCCATGCTCCAGCGGGCAAACCACAACGGTGCCCTCGGAGTATTCGATGGTCAGCATCTGCTGTTCGCCGCGCTGCAGCTCGACGCCCAACGCAGTCATCACCAGGTAGCCATCAGCGGCGGTTGCGCAGACGCCATCGGCATCTACACCTTCGACACTGTCCGCCACAACCATCATGCCATCCGCCGAGATTGCGGCGAATTCGAGGTCGTTGTCGGACCGAAGTCGCGCCAACATGTCAGTCAAAACGTCAAGCACTAGTTACCCCTCGCTTTCGCACGGCTATCTGTCCGGATAACCGAATACGGAAGCGACTATACCGACCAGAAACGCTGCGTGGAACATACCAATTCGTCCCTCCCGCGTGGTTCTGGACCTTAGTCCTAGGCTGCGCTTTCGGGTAGTGATCGACCGGCCGAGGCACGGGCAGGCATGGATTTGGCGGGTTTCACCTGCACATACGCACGAAATGGCTCAAGGTCGCGTTGTGAGACTTTCCCGGTCAGGAGGGTTCCCGTCTCATCATGTTCGAGCGATGTGACCTTCGCGATTCGGTAGAACCGTTCCACCAGAACGCTTTCGGCATACGGTATATGGACAACTACTTCGGCGATGCCGCGTTCTGCTTCGAGAGCACTGGTGATGGCCGTTCGAAGCTCGTCAAATCCGCGTTTCTGATGGGCCGAGATCGGTACCACGGGGTGCGGAATTGCGAGCGACTCGATCAGTTCCTCGATAGTGGGCACATCGGCGTACCCGCAACGATCGACCTTGTTCAGCGCCACCACGACTGGTTTGTCATCGACGCCCAGTTCCTCGAGGACATCGCTGACCGTGGTCATGTGCTCGCGTGCGTTTGGATGCGTCACATCCAGAACATGAACCAGCACGCTTGCTTCGTGAATCTCTTCGAGCGTTGCCCGGAATGCGGCGATGACCAGGGTAGGCAGCTTGTTGATGAATCCCACGGTGTCGGTCAGAAGCACATTCAGACCGTCGCCGAGATCGACCCGGCGAGTCGTCGGATCGAGCGTGGCGAAGAGTTGATCTTCGGCATACACCGTCCGAGCCACTCAGTGCGTTCAGCAGCGTGCTCTTGCCGGCATTGGTGTATCCGACCAGCGCGACGACTGGCGCGTTCTGTTCGCGCCGGTGATCGCGGTGCAACTGGCGATGCCGATGGACTTGCGTCAACTGTTCCTTGATGAAGGTGATGCGCTTCTGGGCTTCCCGACGGTCTGTTTCGAGTTGCGTTTCACCAGGACCGCGAACACCGACTCCGCCTACTGCCTGACGGGAAAGGTGCGTCCACATCCGGGTCAGGCGCGGCAAGCGATATTCTAGCTGGGCAAGCTCAACCTGAAGGCGTCCTTCGTGGGTCTGGGCGCGCTGGGCAAAGACATCCAGAATGATGGCTGTTCGATCCAGCACCTTCACATCGAGCAGCTTCTCGAGATTGCGCAACTGGGCCGGCGAGAGTTCGTCGTTCACGACAACCAGGTCGTATTCGAGGGTCTCCTTGAGCGCAATCACCTCTTCGATCTTGCCTTTGCCCAGATACGTTCCGGTCACCGGGTGTCCGAGACGCTGGGTGACTGAGCCCACAACTTCAGCATTGACCGACTCGACCAGGCGAGCGAGTTCTTCGAGCGAATCCGTTATGTCCCAGCTACTGCCGTGCGAATCGACGGCAATCAGAAGGGCGGCCTCGCGTTCATTTTCGTTGGGCGTATTGTGGCGACTGATGGTGCAAATCCTTGGTAATCCAGAGCGACGGTGTATTGAATGGTTCAGGCTTGCGTCGCGACATCCGAGCGTATTGATCGTACCGCGACCGAAAGATGGCGCTTGCGTTCATCCATAACGCTATTGCGTTCATTATGATCCTGCCAGCGATGTGCTACGAACGTTCTGATTGATTCTGGCGATGGGGCACCTAGTGCGGTGCGTCGCTCGATGAATCGCCGCGGTGCCAGGTAACGACTGATCGCCTCGAACTCAACCTTGAGCTCGCGGCCGATCACCATCAATGCGGCACCGTCGATCAAGTCGACGGTTATGCCCGCTGCTTCGAGTCCCTGATCCCGCGCCCGAGAAATTGTCAGTGTCGCGATTTGTTCGGCCTCGGCCGGCGCCAGCTTCTCCTCGATCATCAGGAAATCAGCGAGGTCGCTGCTGGTCGAAAAGTTACGGCCGGCGCGATTCGAAAACCACGCAGCATTCACGATCAGACCGTCTTCGAAGAAGCGGGCAACTTCGGCAGCAAGATCAACGGCCTCCGTTGCTATCGAATCAAATCCATATGCAATTCGGCCAATGGTTGCCAGTTGCGGTCCGTAACTGACGCTGGACGCTTCGTGCGCCAAGACATGTGCCTGGAACGCGACATGTTCAAGATCCTGATTCAAACGCACAAGCCCGAATGCACCCGACCACTGCGGTATGCCGGACGCCGTGTCCATTAGCCAATCACCGATCCGGAATGCGGTCGGTTCGATTCGCGACCAGGTGAAAACCTCTTCGGCAAATCGACGGAGGGGGCCCAACACGGAGTCAATCGCGGTGGCTGCCGTTGACAGCCAGTCCAGAGATGCAACAGCATCAAAGGTACTCTCGACCACCCGATTGAATCCCAGATTCCGCGCCAATGCCGCTCGATCAACCGCGAAACCACTGGAGGCAAGCGCGTTTGCTCCCATGGCGCTGGCATCCACCCGGTCCAGCGCGAGCTTGAGGTCCTCTCGGGCGCGACCGAGTTGCTCGATCAGCGCACCGGACCAATGCGCAAAAGATGTCGGCTGCGACACAAACCCATCCATTGTGACGGGCATCAGCGTGACGTAATTGGTTTCGGCCAATCTGAGGGCAGCCGCTTCGCACCGGGACGCCTGCTCATCGAGGGCAAATATCCGGTCCATCGCAACCAGTCGTGCCACAGATGCAGAAACGTCAACGATAGATCGACCGACCCTGCCAGCCGAGGCCACATCCGGCGTCAGTTGCGATTCGAGGATGCTCTCAAATCCACGAACAAGTGCGATCAAATCCTCGTGTTCGTCTATCTGATCACGAACACGGTCGATTGCCGCGATCAGCGTTTCGGAAACGTCCTCGCCGATCAATCCTTCGCGAGTCATTTCGATCACGTGACCGGAAATGACGTGGGCAACCCATGGCCATGCCCGGGTTGAAAATGAATCAGGTCTGCTTGCCAAGATGCTCTTGCCTTCTGCGAACAACGGCCAGCGTGCAGCCGGCCAGAATCAACGATGCGCTCAGCCAATATGCGGCCGGCCACGGACCTATATACAGCGAATCGGTCCGCATGGACTCAATCGCCAGTCGCACTACACCATACAGGACGAGGTACAGCGCCAATGCGTACCCATCCCGCCAACCGTCAGACTTGCCTGCCCGACTGATCAAAAGGTAGAGCACGCCAGCGATCAACATCGAGCAAATTGCTTCGTACAAGAATGTCGGGTGAAACGTTGCCGAATCCAGATAGGCGGGAGGTCGCTGATTCGGAGCAATCTCCACTGCCCACGGTAAATCCGACGGCCGGCCGAACGCCTCCTGATTTGCCCAATTGCCCCATCGACCAATCGCTTGCCCGATCGGAATGCCAACCGCAATCGTATCTGCCCATCTGAGAAAAGGCTGGTGATGCCTCCTGCAGAGCCACCAGAACGCGACAACCCCGCCCACCAATGCGCCATGAATCGTCAGTCCGCGCAGTTGCAAACTGACAAGGTCGCCCGGATTCTCAGAGAAGTACCGCCATTCAAGCGCAATGTAATAGAGCCGAGCCCCGATAACCGCCGTGATGATGACGATCGGAGTGGAATCGACCAGAAAGTTCTCATCCTGTCCGCGCTGCCTGGCTACCCAACGCGCAACGGCCACTCCGGTCATGATCCCGGCCAGAATGAAGAGGGCATACCAGCGAATTTCAATCGGGCCGATCGCGAACGCAATCGGGCTGGAGGGTGAGGGCAAGTGCTGAAGTCCGTGATCTAGATTGATGCGGAAGCGTCCGGTGCAATTGGCAAATCGACCCTGACCGTCAATCCGGAATCGATTCCACCACTGGTAGCTGTGATCCTACCACCATGCCGTTCAATGATTGTCCGGCAGATGAAGAGTCCCAAGACCGAGACCCGGTACATCTCGTTCGACGGCGTTCGTTGCCCGGCCAAACGGTTCAAAAATCTGCTCGAGCTCTCGTGCGGGAACGCCAATGCCGCGATCAGCAGACAGACAGCGAAACAAATCCGTTCGCTTCGGATAAGCGTGATTCGTGACGGTTTCGAGAGGTCGAACTGTATTTGAGCCCGTTCTCGATCAAATTGGTTACTCACCTGCTGCAGCCGATCCGCATCCCCAAACACCCGTGGGTCCGTATCCGGAGTTACAAACTCAAGTCGATCACCTACTCCATCTGCCTGTTCGACATAGCGCTGCACTATCGAGGCGACCAGGACCCTGAACGGGACGTCGCCCATGCGCAAGGGCATCTGCCCGGACCGAATTCGGGAAACATCGAGTAAATCTTCGGCGAGGCTTGCCAGGCGTTTCCCGGCTTCATCTACCCGCCCAGCGTACCGCTTGAGTCGCTCCGGATCGTTGCGATCGTCCAGTTCCTTGCGAAGCATCGTTGCATAGCCCGTCACTGACGTGATCGGGGTCCGCAATTCATGAGCCGCAACTGACAGGAATCGGTCGCGCACCGCCACGGCTTCCCTGGCGTGCTCGTACAACTCGGCGTTGTCGATTGCGAGACCAGAGCGACGGGCAATATCTTCAACCATCGAAACATCGATTTCAGATACCTGCTCATCCTGCCGCGGAGACACGATGAGGATGCCTCGCAACGATCTGCGGAGAGTAATCGGCGCGACGATCACCGATTCAAATCCAAGCTCGGCTACACGCTGCGCGATGTCCTGAAAGGAGATGGGCAAATCGGTGAGGTCCGGATCAACGGATGAAATGACCAGGGTGTATCGGGCCGAGACTGAATCGCCGCCGAAGTTCACGTCGACAGCGCGCCGAACATCAGACAAGAGCGCGTTAACGTCTGTTTCGCGCAGTTCGAGCGTATCCAGTGCTGCCCAGTTTTGGCGAACGAGTTCCCCCTGATCATCCAGAACGGCCACCATGCTGAATTGGGCAAACGAACCCGTCAACAAATCGTTGAGCGATTCAATAGTCTGATCGACATCGAGCGAGCGACCAACCACTGCCGACACCTCGGCCTGAAGCCAAAGGCTGAAGTCCGATGCGTGCCGATCGGAAACGTCGCGGCAGTTCGCGACAATGCCCTGGATCGCAGGATCGGCAATCAGGTTGGTCAATGTCATGTCGAGCCACCGATACCCACCGTCCTTGTGCGCCACCCTAAACTCGATATCAAGCACGAAGTCCGGCACCCGAAGGATCCGGATAAATGCACTCTGCAACCTCGAGCGATCGTCAGGATGGATGAGCACCGGCAGCGAGAGCCGGTCGAATTCACTGGGGTGGTAACCGAGCATGGTTTCAACGGCCGGGCTGATATAGGAAATCAGGCCCGCTCTGTCCATCACCACGATCAGTTCGAAGGCTTGCTGAACCAGTGCCCTGAACCGCGTTTCCGCTCGTTGCCGCTGGTATTCCGATGTTCGCAGCTCGGTTACGTCCCGGAGGTGGACCGTTATTCCATCCGCTGGCAGGAAACACATGCACATCAAGGAATCGCCCTGAGGCCGGATCAAGCAGGTCAAATGCGGATGACGTGCTGGCCTTGCACGCATCGAACAATGCTGAACGACTTTGCTCCGTTCCAACTTCGGAAAACACGGAGACCATGTCCTTGCCGACACTTGTTTGCTGATCGACATTCAATAATTGCGCAGCGGCAGCATTGATCAGCTGGACCGATCCGTTCAGATCGAACGACACAAATCCATCGGACAAGCGGTCGATGGTCGTCACCATCACTCGCTGCGATTCTTCGGCGTTGATTCGCGCGGTCTCGAGATGTACCAGGCGCAGCCGTTCTTCCTCGAGTCGCTTCCGACCGGTAATGTCCGTTATCACGCCTACGATTTCGGCAGGATCTCCGGCAATATCCCGCCGAACGGTTTGGCCACGAATCGAAACCCAGACGGCAATCCCGTGCGGATCTACCAACCGGAATTCGAGGTCGAGCAACCCCGTGGTTACGGCCAACGCGAACGAATGTTGACAGTGCCCGACATCCCCGGCGTCCAGCAAATCGAGCAGACCCCTGTACGGACGTTTGCTCCGGAAGAAGCTTCGCCAGCGGGTGATCTGGCCCGATCAGCCATTCAATCGACGCGGCCTTGGGATTCCAGGTCCAGACCCCCACTTCACCAGCACTAAGGGCAAGTTCCAGGCGTTGCTCGGTCACGCGTTGCCGGGATCGCATCTCCGCGCGCTCAATCGCGCTTGTCAGCATTACTGCAATCTCGAGAATCACCCTTAGATCGTCAATCGTGAGCGGGCGGTCCTGGGTGCCTTCGACGTTTAGCACGCCACGGTGGCCTGCGGTTGAGCCATAGGGCACGCAAATCTCTGAGGTTACGTCTTCCAGCACAGCAAGATAGCGAGAGTCGGCCCTGGTATCGGCGACAAACACCGGCTCGTCGGTGCTGGCCACGAACCCGCAAATACCGCTGTTGATCGAAAGAATTTCGGCCGGAGCGTCGTACCCAACCTGATGGACCAAACGCAACTCAGCATCACGAACGGAATACGCTCCGACGTGGGCAAACCCGATGTGGCTGGCCAGCGCCTCAACGACCTGTCGTACAACGTCCGCAGGGCGATCGGAGTCTGAGATCGTCGTGCGCACCTGATGGAGCAGGTGAAGCTCCGTCGCCTGTCGAGCGACTTCAGCGCGGGCAGCGTCTGCCGTTAAGTAGCTGGCTGCGTCATAAACGTATGGCTGGGTCATCTGGGGTCCCTGATGCCTGAAACGGCCCGGTTGCGCGATTCCCTTAACTGCAGCTTAGCGGTTCCCGAGAAACTGCTCAATCTCCAGGCGTGTCGGAAGCGACTCGATCGCTCCGATTCTGGTCGCAGTTATCGCACCGGCCGCCGAGGCAAACTCGACATCGCTGCGATCTGGCGGCATCCGGGATTGGAGATAACGGCTCACGATAGCTGCCGTAAATGCATCGCCAGCGCCGGTCGGCTCCACCGGAACAATATCGAATGCCGGCACGTGTTCGACCGCTCCTGCCCGGTTCCGGAACCATGCGCCGCGAGCCCCATCCGTAACCAGTCGAATGTGATCGCCACCCAGGTCAACTGCAAAAACGGCGTTGGGTTCATTCAGTCCGAACAGAAACGCACTATCGTCCAGCGAAAGTTTGAGGACCGTGGCGGCGTCCAGAACTGGCTGACAGCACGCCCGGGCATGCTCAGACGACTCCCACAAGCTCGCCCGTATGTTGACGTCGAAGATGACCGGCACGCTCGCCGCTCTGGCAAGTTCGACGACCCGGTAGATTGCCTGCCCGGCTCCCCTGCTCGGTGAGGACAACCGAGCCCGACTATGATCGCTGCCCGGTTCGCAATGTCGGCCCGCTCAACGAGGTCGACCGAGAGATGGGTATCGGCCATTCGGATGATCCGGAACAGCCCGTCTCCTCGCTCGTTCTTCCAGGCGAATGCCAACGTCGTCGAAACTCCCGGTATCACCGCGAGATGGGTGGTATCGACCTGATCTGCTCGCAGGACATTTTGCAGTCGCTCGCCAAATGGGTCATCCCCCACCGCCCCGCAAAAGGCGGCTGGAATGCCGAGTCGCGCAAGCGCTACTGCGACATTTGCCGGTGCCCCACCCGGACGCGCCGAAAACGCATTGGCATCGATCAATGATGTCGCGCCATCCGAGACGATGATGTCGATCAACACCTCACCGAGACAGAGCACTGATTTGCGGTTGGCCACGGGGCTAGTCGCCTGCAACGCGGATTGCTTCGGCGGCAGTTCCGGATGTATCGCGGCGGACTTCATCAACGGCCGGTACACTCTCGATCTTGTGCAGGACCTTACTCAATTGACCGAGATTTTCGACCTCGATTGTGATGCGCAGGCTGACTGTACGATCATCGTTCGTGACCGTCTGCACGTAAATGATGTTGACCTTCTCGTCAGCGAGCAGTGTGCTTATGTCCTTGAGCAATCCGACCCGGTCCCACGCTCGCACGTGAATGTTGACTGGATAGGTCTCCCCAGCTTTTGAACCCCAGGTGACCTGAATCAACCGCTCGGGGTCAGGCAAATTCGTCAGGTTCGGACAGTCCGACCGATGGACAGTAATTCCCCGACCCCGGGTGACATATCCGACGATCTGATCCCCGCTCACCGGTTTGCAGCAGGTTGCCAACGACGTCAACAAGTCGCCGACGCCCATCACGTCGAGTCGCAACGGAGCGCGTGGCTTCGGTACGTGCGAGTTTGACGTCAACGCATTCTTTACTTCGGTATCGCCGATTTTCGAGGCGATCAACCGTGGCGAAATGGCACCATAGCCAATCGCGGCGATCATGTCCTCGACCTTCGAGTACCGCGGGAAGTGCTTGTGGAGGTCGTCGGCCTTGAGATCTACCCCTAGGCGACGTAGCTCCTTGTCCAGGATGTCCTTGCCTTGCGAGAGGTTCTCATCCCGTTCCTGTCGACGGAACCACTGCCGGATCTTCTCGCGAGCCGAGGCGGTGGTCAGATAGCCCAGGTCCTCGCGCAACCAGTCGCGACTCGGACCCAGTTTCGTCTTGCTGGTCGAGACCTCGACGACCTGACCGTTCTTGAGCGGCGTGTCCAGGCGAACAAGCTGTTCATTGACCTTTGCCCGCACCGTGTGATGGCCGATGTCGGTGTGAATTCGGTAGGCGAAGTCGAGCGGCGTCGCATTTGCCGGGAGCTCGATGATGTCGCCCTTGGGAGTGAAGACGTAAATCATCTCCTCGAGCACATCGGATTTGACGGTCTCGACGAAGTCCTCGGCGTCCTTCATTTCGGACTGCCATTCGAGCATTTGCCGCAGCCAGGCAACCTTCGCCTCGACCTTGGCGTCGCTCTTCTTGCCTTCCTTGTACCGCCAGTGTGCGGCGACACCGAACTCTGCGATCTCGTGCATTCGCCGGGTGCGGATCTGGATCTCGAGCGCGTGGCCCTTCGGTCCGATGACGGCCGTGTGCAGGCTCTGGTACATGCTTTGCTTCGGCGTGGCGATGTAGTCGTCGAATTCGCCCGGAATCGGGTGCCACATCGAGTGGATGATGCCAAGAACGCCGTAGCAATCCTTGAGGCGATCTTCCGGGATGATGCAGCGGATACCGATGACGTCGTAAATCTCGTCGAATGCGCGCTGCTTGTGCTGCATCTTGCGGTAGACGGAATAGATGTGCTTGGTGCGGCCCATCAACTCGACGTCGATACCTTCAGATGTGATCGCGTCGCTCAGTTCCTTCATCACCGCGGCGATGTAAGCAGCTTGATCTCGCCCGCGCTCTTCCAGACTGCGCTTGATCGAGATGTAGGCATCCGGCTGCAAGTACCGAAACGCGAGATCCTCGAGTTCAGATTTGAACTGCCAGATTCCAAGCCGGTTCGCGAGCGGAGCGTAGATCTCCATCGTCTGCTGCGCGATCCGGACCTGCTTTTCCGGCGGCCATGTGATCGAGCGTCCGCATGTTGTGCAGGCGATCGGCCAGCTTGATCAGCACGACGCCGATGTCGTCGATCATCGCCAGGAACATCTTGCGCAGATTCTCGGCCTGGACTGCCCGTTCCCGGGTGGCCTGGTCGCCATCGCCGGTCCACTGAATCTGACCGAGCTTGGTAACTCCGTCGACCAGAAGAACTACCCGATCGCCGAATTCGCTCCGGAGTGTTTCAAGCTCAACTCCACTGTCTTCTACGACGTCATGAAGTAAGGCGGCGATGATTGCGTCGGTGTCGACAGACATGCGGGATAAAAGAATGGCCACCTCGATCGGGTGGACCACATACGGCTCTCCTGATTTGCGCAACTGTCCGTCATGCCATTCGATTGCACGCGAAATCGCGCGCATGACATTTTCGGGTACTACCCCATCGTTGTGTTGGGTAAGTTGGCTGAGCAGCCGGGAGCGGGCCGCCTCGATCAAGCGATCAGGTGGAAATGTCGCCGGGGGACGAATATCCGGGATTACCGGTTCGCCAGCCGACGTGGGTTGATCGCTGCTCTGCGGCACGTTGCTAGAGCTCGGCATCAAGGTCCTCATGTACGTCGGGATCAGCCAAAATCAGCCTGAGTGTACGTTTTGCCCAAGTTTCAGTCAATTATTGTGAAACTCGCCTCAATCAAACTGACGCAGATATTATGTCACATTCTGGTCCTACGCAGGCTCAAACAGTTCGATGATGTTGCCTTCCCCATCGTTCGCAACCAATTGCGACCCACCCGGACCACGGACGAGCTCACCGCGCAACGCAATCCCCTGTGCCAGCACGGTTTCGATTTCCGATTCGATGTCCTCGGTAACCAGAACGATCCGGTTCCAGCCACCTGGCACTGGTTTGGCTCCGTCTGGCATCGGCTTGGCGGCCGAAGTCAATGGTCCACTCAACCAGAGTTCGAGGTCGCCTCGCTGCACGATGGCAAATGCCGGGCCCATCTGCTGCACCAACGTGAACCCGAATGCTTTGACGTACGTCTTGATTGCCCGATCAACGTCCTGGACCAGATAGCGAACCGTTGCTGCCATCGAAGCACCTCCGCCCTGCCGCTAGATACCTGTCGAACCGCCATTTTCAGCAAGGCTGGTGATTCTGACAAGCTGGGAATCTCTGCTTCAAGGTTCCGTCTGAAACACCTCGACCACGTTGCCTTCGCCATCCTCGACCAGAATTTGCGCTCCACCCCGACCGCGAACTATGCCGTTACGAATCTTGATGCCCATATCCGCAAACCGTGCAGCGGCTGTTTCCAGGTCGTCAGTTTCGATCAGGATGCGATTCCAGCCACCGGGTCCAACTATCGTTCCATCGTCAAGCGGTAAGTACGCAGAACTGTCCGGTCCACTCAACCCGAGGTCAAGATCGTCTCTCCGCAATAGTGCGAACGCGTTACCGTGTCGCTCTATAAGTTCAAATTCGAACGCCAAGGAGTACGTTTGAACCGCTCTATCAAGATCCCGGACAAGAAATCTGACCTTAGCCATATTTGCGTCTAGTCCATCTGTTTCGGATCCAACGCGTCCCGCAGCCCGTCGCCCAAAAAGGTGAACGAAAGGGTTGTGAACGCGACCGCGAGGCTTGGGGCGAGAAGCATCCACAATTGCACGTTGTACACCTTGGACCCATCAAGAATCATTTGGCCCCAACTTGTCGGGAACGGCGCGTCGAGATTTACATCGGGTCGAACGCCGACCCCGAGATAGCTGAGGACCGATTCCGAGATAATCGCGCCGGGGACGATGAAGGCGGCAGCAACAATGATCGGACCAAGCGCGTTCGGCAAAATTTGCTTCATCACCAGAGACGTTCGACTCGCACCGACCGTCCGTGCCGCCTCGACGAACTCCATTTCCTTAAGTGCCATGGTCTCACCACGAACCAGCCGAGCTACGCCTGTCCAGTTCACGATCGAGAGTGAAAGAAACAACAGAACGAGGCCGTTCAAAAGCTTTCCGAACGAGGTGTCACCGAACGAAATCTGCATGATGATCGCGAGAAGAAGCGCAGGAAACGCATACACGACGTCGACCATTCGCATCAGCAGGTTATCGACTCGCCCACCCATGAATCCGGCTGTCAAACCAACCGGTACTCCGATCAGGAGGATGACTACCATCGGAATGAAACCTACGACCAGCGAAATACGGGCACCATAGACCAGTCTGGAAAAGACGTCTCGGCCAATAGAGTCCGTGCCCAGCGGATAATCCCATGTGCCTGCTTTATTCGGATTTGGATCATCGATCCAGGCTGCCTTTCGAAGTTGACCAGCGGTCTTCACGTCTGAATACACAGGATTGTGTGGCGCTATAACCGGCGCAAAAATGGCCACCAAAAGTAAGAGGAACAGGAACGTGAGCGCGAGCATCGCCATTTTGTTCTTGCGTAATCTGCGCCAGGCGAGACCCCATAAACTGCGCTCCGGACGCAACCGGGACAATGGGGATTCGGCGATATCGGCGAGGACTATCTCGACGGGGGCTGTTTGCGTTGCCATACCAGTCCCCTATTTCCGCCTGATCCGCGGATCGATAATCCCGTAGCTCAGATCAACGAGTACGTTGGCCATCGCAATGAGCACGGCGTAAAAGATTGTGATCCCCACAATCATCGAGTAGTCTCGCTTGCCTATTGAGGTGACAAATTCCTGACCAAGTCCTGGCGCGTTGAAAATGGTCTCGATGATGATCGACCCGGTAATCAGGTCTGCTGCGGCCGGGCCGACGATAGTAACGACCGGAATCAGCGCATTTCTCAGCATGTGGCGAAGCACAACGATTCGTTCCGATAGCCCTTTTGCTCGTGCAGTGCGGACGTAATCATTGCGCATGATCTCAAGCATGGTAGAGCGAGTCAGGCGCGTGATATATGCCATCGTGCCAAGTCCAAGCACGATCCCAGGCAGGATGTAGGCGGTCGAGAAAAACCCTTCCCACGCTTCCGGAGGCTTGATTGGCGAGATACCAAAATTGCGACTCATGAAAATGAGCAGGAGCAAGCCGCTGACAAACGTCGGTACGGAAATTCCGACTGTCGAAACCAGCAGGCTGGAATAGTCGAGCCAACTGTTCTGGCGCAGCGACGCGATTACCCCCAGCGGAATCCCAACCAACAGGGCAAACACAATCCCAACCAACCCGATTCGAAGAGAGACAGGAAACTGGTTTCGGATCACCTGCTGAACGGTCTCGGCACCGCGGGACTCATACGTCGTACCGAGGTCCCCCCGGAAAACGCCCTGCATGTAATTCAGGAATTGCGTATCGGTGAACTCACCAATCAGGTCAAGTGGGTTTCGTTCACCGCTTTCCCAGGCGTCTGAAAGGGCATCTGAATTGATCCACTTCGGTTTGTCCAGGCCGAACTGAGCATTCAGGTTTGCCTCGGCTGCGGCAGGGAGGGGCTTGTCCTGATCCCACGGCCCACCCGGTGCCTGACTCATCATGAAAAACGTCGCCGCGGAAACGACGATGATGACAGGGATGACCCAGAGTATTCGGCGAATGATGTAGCTGATCATGATGGATTCCTGAGCGCAGGCGGATTATGACACGGTAACGGCTTGGCCCACTGGAAGATAGACAGATGCCGCGACGGGTGTCGCGGCATCTGAATGTACGTGTTGGTTACTGTGTGATGTCGATCAGGAGCAGCGAGGAGAACTGTCCCGGGAACTCTGCGTCCAGCGGTGTGGCTACGTATCCGGTAACCGCCGGGTTGATGAGTACGACATTGGAGAGGTTGTATCCGAATGCAATCGGCACATCCTCGACCAGGATCTGGCCAGCCTGCTCGTAGAGCTCGAGGCGCGTGGCTTGATCGAATTCAACGTCGGCCTGGTCGACCAGTGCATCGAATGCCGGGTTGCAGTATGAAGCCCGGATTGCGAATGTCGCTGAGCACTTCCAGAAGACGCTGAGCCAGTTCTGCGGATCCGGGTAGTCCTGAATCCAGCTGGTGGCGAGCAGCATCTGCGGGAACGTGGCCGGATCCTTGCGAAGTGCTGTGAGCGCAGTACCTTCGGTCGGCTGCAGGGAGATGGTGACGCCAAGGACGTCGCGGTACTGACCGGCGATCCACTCGGCTCGTGCCGTATTCGCGGCATCGTCACTGTTGTAGAAGAAGCTGATTTCCGGAAGCCCATCCGGTCCGCCGTAGCTGGATTCAGCCAAGCGTGGCGACGGCCTGCTCCGGATTGAACGCATTCAGGTCAGTCTCGATTGCGCCTGGAAGACCAGCCGGAATCCAGCTCAAGGTCGCGTTGCAGTCACCGTTGCGGATGATCGTGCAGTACGTCTCGCGATCGAATGCCTGGGAGAACGCCTGGCGAACCTTGATGTCGTTGAACGGTTCCTGCGACAGATTGAAGCCGATTCCGTACGACGACGCAGTCACGTAGGACAGCATCTGCGCGCCCAGGTCGGTGTCGGCCTGGATTTCAGGAATCTGCTGGGAATCGACCTGCATGATGTCGAGGTCGCCATTGCGATAGGCCTCAAGCGCTACCGCCGAGTCACCCTGGTAGATGTACTCCATGCCATCGAGCTTGGCCCGACCGCCCCAGTAGTTCTCGTTGGCAACAAAGGAGACGCGCTGATTCTCGTCCCAACCGCTGATCTGGAACGGTCCGTTTCCGATCTGGAGTGTCGGATCCTTCCACCAGTCGTCGCCGCCCTGCTCGACAAGTTCCTGCTTGGCCGGGAAGAAGACCCAGAGGCTGGCAACCGTCGGATAGTAGGGAGCCGGGTGCGTCAGTGTGAGCTCAAGGGTCAGGTCGTCGATAACCTTCGCGCCAAGAGCCGCCTTGGTTGTCTCATAGGCAGCCGGGTCAACTTCTACGACCGGAGTGCCCTCGCCAACTTCGGGAGCTGTCAATGAGCTGGCAAATGCCTCGCAGCCAACGATCTCGAAGAGGATGGACTGATATTGTCCGGCGGTGTTTGGATCACAAGTGCGCTCAACGGCGTAGCGGAAGTTCTCTGCAGTCAGCGGCGAACCGTCGCTGTACATCAGGCCAGCACGTAGCTTGAAGGTGAGAACAGTGCCGTCCTCGTTGAACGCCCAACTTTCGGCAGCGGCCGGAACCGTGCTGCCGTCATCAGCCAGTCGAGTCAAGCCCTCGTAATTGGCCGAGAGAATGACGATCTCACTGCTGAAGGAACTCTTCTGTGGATCGACAACGTCGGGCCACGTAGCCTGGTGAACGCGGAGCACCTTGCCGGCGTCCTGCGCTGAAGATTGCATTGTGAATAGCGGCATCAGCATCGCAACGATTGCGAGCAGCCCGACCAAACGGGAACGCCAACGTACTGTTTCTACCATCTACCTACCTCCTGTACTCCCAAACCCAAACAGACCGCATCGTCTGTGACCGCAAACGCTACGCGAACGTATGAAACTATGTCAACGGAACGTGCGTAACTTATTTACTGATAACAATCTCCACATTGTTGCCAACGCGACGCTCTCCCCGGTCTACCGGGGCCGGGCTATCATCCCGATGTGTAAAACGGGCGAGCCGCCAGCACCGCCGTATTCCGTCTAGAGCGAGAAAGTCCAATGCAAATACCCCCAGGCATGCTGCATCCTGACGACGCCAAAGATCTGGTTCTGAACATCGTTCGGGGATTGCCGTCCGAATCGGTTGATCTCGCCCGGGCAAGCGGCCGCATTCTCGCGATTGATGTTGTCGCACGCGACGACCACCCTCCATTTCCGGCCGCGACCATGGATGGGTACGCGGTGGTCGCCGAGGACGGGTCTCCCTGGCGTGAAATCACCGGTGTCCAGTCCGCGGGCCCTGATCTCGGACTCGAGGTAACTGAGGGGTATGCGGTCAAGATCATGACTGGCGCACCGGTTCCGACCGGTGCAAATGCCGTAATCAAGATCGAGGATGTTGAGGTCTCCGAGGACCACATAGTGCTGGCCGAACCCACCGTTCCAGTGGGCCAATACATCCGCCCGACGGGATCGGATCTCGCCATGGGTCAAACGATCCTCAGGGCTGGCGCGCTTCTTGGACCAGTGGAAATCGGATTGATTGCCACGATGGGGTACCCCGACTGGTGGAGGTCTCGCAGACGTCCACGGGTCGCCGTCATTTCAACCGGCGACGAACTCGTGGATCCGGGGCCGATCTCACCCCGGGCATGATCCGAGACTCCAACCGGTTCGCAATGGTGGCCGCACTTGAGGCTGCCGGTGCCGAGATCGTCCATTCGTCACGGGTTGGCGACGACATCCATGCACTGAAAGCGCTAGTGAATTCCTTGCTGGACAAGATCGACGTCCTGGTAACCAGTGGCGGTGTCTCGGTCGGAGACAAGGACATCGTGAAAATGTTGATTGGTGAAACGGCCGAAATTCACTTCCAGAAGGTTTTCATGAAGCCGGGCAAACCACTGACGTTCGCCACGGCCGGGGACCTGGTCATATTCGGATTACCCGGCAATCCTGTCTCGTCGATGGTTTCGCTCGAGCTCTTCGTTCGACCTGCCTTGCTCAAAATGCAGGGTGCATCGACCCTGGAACGAGCAAAGGTTAAGGTCCGATTGGTCGATCCGGTCAAGAAATCCGATCGACTCGAGTATCAACGCGCGTTCCTGACCGTGTCCGATTCGGGCGAGCTCCTCGCCAGTACAACCGGCAATCAGATCTCGTCGCGCCTCGCCTCAATGCTGAATGCCAATGCACTCCTGATCATCGACCCGGGCGACGATTCAATTCCGGCCGGCACGATTGTCGACGCGCTGCTGACCGACATCCCCCGAACAGCCGTCTGATTTCAACACGATCACACGCTTTCCAATCGGGAATCCGTGCGCCATGCTAATGATCGGCTGGTTGTTCATCAGGAGAACGGCGCGTTGAACAGATTGTGGCGACTGGTAATTTGCGCGCTCTTGCTCCTGACGCCGCTGCTCGGTGGGCAACAGCACAAGGCGAAACCGGCCGCCGCAGCCGGTGATCCGTACGCGATGGCAGCGTCGCTCGGCCCGGGAATGAACCTGCCCTGGTGGTTCTGGTTCTCCGGCCCGGCCTGGGACACGCTCGGGACGCGGTACACCCGTGCGGAATTGCAGTCCTATTACGACGCCGGGATCCGGGGCGTCCGCATTCCGACCGACTATTACCTGATGGCCGCCAGCAACGGGTCGTCCGAGCTCAACACCGCGAACATCGCCAAGCTCGATGCCGCCATCGCGATCTGCCTCGACATTGGATTCAACGTCATCATCAACGTACACAACGCGGTTCCCGAATGGGACGGTGTCGGATATCAGCAATCGCATCCAGAATGACGTTTCCTTCCGCAACACCTTCGTGTCGTTCTGGGGCAACTATGCCGATCACCTTAGTCAATACCCGGCCAGCCGAATGGTTCTGGAACCGCTCAACGAACCAATCTTCACCAGCAACAAGACGCTCTGGACCCAGACGATTGCCCCCGATCTGGTCGAATCGATCCGCGCAGGCGCACCGGATCACACCATCCTCCTGAGTGGCCCTCAGTGGTCGAGCCCGCTTGAACTGGATACGTTCGATCCCGACCTGATCGGCGACGACAACGTCATCTACAACATCCACTTTTATGAGCCGTTCTTCTTCACGCACCAGGGCGCTACTTGGGTCGGCAGCGCGGAGATTGAGTCGATGCGCGGTGTGCCCTATCCGTCGACGCCGGAGCGGGTCGCAGCAATCCTCCCCCAACAGACCAATCAGAACGCTCGCGATTGGTTGGTCGGTTACGGTGAGGAACGCTGGGGACCGGATGATCTCGCCCGCATCCTCAATGAAGGTATCGACTGGGCCGAGGCGAACAATGTCCCCGTTATGGTCACCGAATTCGGTGTCCTGCGTACGTATTCGGATCCCGTCGATCGGGCCAGGTGGTATCGGGATGTTCGACTCCATCTCGAGGACCGGGATGTCCCGTGGATGATCTGGAGTGATCTTGGCGGATTCGGTTTCGACTTCGAAACAGGCCAATTTGAGATCGCGAATTCTGATCGCACTTGGCCTACTCCCCGGTTCAATCGAAACACCCAGGGTCTCAGTCTCGGCCGCAACCACGTCACCGGGAGATCGCGTCACTGCGACAGTTTCTGGATTCACACCAGCGACGAATCTGCGCTTCAATCTGAGCGGAGTTGACGTTGCAACTGGTCGAGTCAAGAGCGACGGCTACAGCATCAATCTCATTCCGCGTCCCGAATCTCACCTCCGGAAAGCGCGCCCTGAAAGTCTTTGCCGATGACGGGTTGAAGGCGTCCGCGAATCTGACAATTGCCCCGGTTGTTCGGGTTGATCCGGTTTCTGGCCGGGCCGGCAGCACGACCAGGGTTCGACTCTACGGATTTGCCCGTAACCAGGCGGTAACCGTCTCGTTTCGGCAAGGCACAGCGCAAACTCGCCTTGTGCGGGTGGTCGTCGATGCGTCAGGCACCCTTGGAGTGACCGTCACCATCCCGCGCTCGTCAGTTAAAGGGAGCGGCAACCATCATTGCCCGCAGTTCAGACACGGTGGTCACGACCGCCTTTACGGTTAGCGCTCTCGCATCCAGCGAAGACCCCACCGCTACCGTGACTGCAACACCGTCCCCAACTGCATCAAGTACGCCAACAGAAGTCGCGACAAACACCCCGGATGTCGAAACCGCGACCGCGACAGCGACCAGTACTGAGATTGCAACGCCTACAGAAGTTGCCCCAACTCCCTCAGCAACCTCGGAAAACGCCAGCCCGGTTGCGCAGGAGTAGAGCCGTCAGGTTGCGTGGTAGGCTCAGCCGAAGTGAACGATTTCTGACACCAGAGGAACCACGGCATGTCCCGCACCATCAATATTCGCCACTTCGCCCTTGTGCGTGAAGTGATCGGAACATCGAGCGAGCAACGCACCTACCCCGATGTCATTACGCCGGAAGACATCTTCATTGAGCTGAGCGGTGAGCATCCCGACCTGACTGGGCTCCGGAAATCGGTCATGGTGATGATCAATCATGCCTACGGAAAGTGGGACGCCGCACTGGAGGATGGAGACGAGCTTGCCTTCATTCCGCCGGTGTCTGGTGGTTCCGGTGCCCGGCTCTTTCGCGTGACCGCGGACCCGATCGATCCCCGGGAGTCAGAGGCCGTCGTTCGCGATCCGTCGTGTGGGGCAGTGATTACGTTTACCGGCGAAGTCCGGGATAACGCCCGCGGTTCAGACGTCACCGCCCTCGATTACGAGGCATATGACGAAGCAGCCACGGCCATGATGGCGACGATCGCCGACGAGATTGAGGAGCAGTTTGGCGTCGACCGGATCGCAATCATCCACAGGGTTGGGTTGCTTCAGCCAGGCGAGGCATCGGTAGTCATTTCAGTCGCGTCTCCGCATCGCGACGAAGCGTATCGGGCTTCCAGACACGCGATCGAGCGCCTGAAACAGATCGTTCCGGTCTGGAAGAAGGAGCACTATGCCGATGGTGAAACCTGGATCGGCTCCGAGGCGGATTACCAGCGTGCTATCGGTCGGGATTTCTGATACATCGACTGCCTACTCTCGACACGTATCCCGGCAACCCATCAACATAGTTGACAAACAACTACACTATGTCGGATCGCTCAACGATTGAGCCTCCATTACGTCTCACCAGAAAGGACGCACCCATGGCTTCAGATCTCGTTCGCCGCACTCGCCCGGCCATTGCCGAAGATGCCACCCAACTTATTGGCAACACCCCGTTGGTAAAGCTCTCGCGCTTCACCGGCGACACTCCCGGCACCGTGCTCGCCAAAATCGAATCGTTCACGCCCGGCTATTCCGTCAAGGACCGCATCGGCGTCTCGATGATCGAGGATGCCGAAGCACAGGGCCTGATCACACCGGGCAAAACCGTTCTCGTCGAGCCAACCAGCGGTAACACCGGTATCGCTCTTGCCTGGGTCGCCGCGGCCAAGGGCTACCGGCTGATCCTGACCATGCCGGAGAGCATGAGCCTCGAACGCCGTGTCCTCTTGCTTGCCTATGGGGCCGAGGTTGTCTTGACCCCAGCATCCGAAGGTATGGCCGGAGCCGTCCGCAAGGCCGAGCAGATCGCGTCCGAAACCACCGACGCCTGGATCCCGGCCCAGTTCGCCAATCCAGCCAACCCGGAAATCCATCGCAAGACGACTGCGGTCGAAATCTGGCAGGACACCGATGGCGCCGTCGATTACGTGGTGGCAGGAATCGGTACTGGTGGCACGATCACTGGTGTCGGTCAGGTGCTCAAGGGTCTCAAGCCAGAGCATCAAGATGATCGCCGTTGAGCCGACTGAGTCGCCGTTGCTGTCCGCAGGCACCTTTGGTCCGCACAAGATTCAGGGTATCGGCGCCAACTTCGTGCCGGATGTTCTCGATCGCGAGGTCTACGACGAAGTCCTGACGGTCAGCAGCGAAGAGGCGTTCGCGAATGCCACGCGCACTGGCGACCACGTGAAGGACTGCTGGTCGGGCATCTCCTCGGGGGCAGCTGCCAAGGCCGCCAAGGACATCGCTTCCCGACCTGAATCCGCTGGCAAGACGATTGTGGTTATCTTCGCGTCGGCCGGAGAGCGCTACCTCAGCACCCTCCTCTTCCAGGAACTCCGCGAGAAGGCAGCCGCACTCACCGCCGGATAACCTTTCCCGGTTCAAGTCTTTGACGTTGACAAGCGGGGTTGCGATAATCGCAACCCCGCTTTCACGTGTCTCTGCTCTACGTTTGGATCAGAGACGTGTCCCATGGGATCGGGCCGAGTCCGGTTGCGACCCGCGACTTCAGGAAAAGCTCGCCTGCCGCGATTCGTTCCTCACCCTCCATCGTCCAGCGCACACCGGATCATGAGTGTCTCGATGGATGCCCGCTCCGCCCCGCATTCCCCGGCGATCTGATCTATCACCACCGCGACTCTGGGAGGCTTCGAGTCGACCACCAGCCCGAATCCAGGCAGCCACCGACGAAATGTCATCGGCGGCGGCACCGGTTGGATATCGCAAGCAGGTGGGTAACCAGCGGCAATCCAGTCAGAACGAACCAGGCTCGAGTCAGATCTTCGCGGAAACCAGCCTCACTCGGGGCAAGTGCTGCGAGTTCGTCGGTCACTACTCCAGCCTCGTCCCCGGTTCCCTCCGAAACCCAGCGGGTTGGATGGAAGCCGAAGTACGGTTGCAGCGTTGCCCGGGCGACGAGTTCGGCAGTGGCCGTTTCTGTCCGGACCCAGATCACTGGCTCGTCCAGCTCATCTGCCCGCACCGCCGAATGAAACATGATCACGCCGTTGTCCCTGACCACAATTCCCGCTTCCGGGTGAAATCGATGATCCGGGAACGCCGCGAATCGGGCAGTCTCGGTTATCACGAATACGTCCGGTCCCGGGGCGGGGACCAGTTCTGCACCTTTGAGATTTGACAATCCCGCGATAAGCGGACGAGTCAGGACGGATTGAGCAATCCAGATTTTCATGACGTTGTCGCCGGTCGCGCATAGGAATGAATCTCAAGCGGAAATCTCGGATAGCTTCCCAGGACCTTGAAGGTGGTGCATTGCGGCTCAAGCTCGGCGAGCGCGGCCGCAGTCTCCGGATCGTCCTTGTGCCCCAGGAAATCGAGCAGAAAGACGTAGTTGCCAAGGTGGCTCTTGGATGGCCGACTCTCGAGTTTGGTCAATTGCATTCCGTGCTCAGCCAGCGGTGCCATCGATCGATAAAGACAGCCAGGCACGTCCTCTGGCAGGGTATAGGCAATCGAGGTTTTGTCGTCCCCGGTCGGACCGGCGGGATCGCGGGCAATGACCGCAAATCTGGTCACGTTGGTCTGCACATCCTGTATATCCGAGGCGAGAACCTCGCCCCCAAACAAATCAACGGCGGAACGCGTGCCAATCGCGGCCCGGGTTGGGTCGCCTCGCTCGATCACATCCTGAACCGCGGCCGCCGTGCTCATCGCCGCGACTTGACTCGCATTCGGCAGCGTCCGCTCAAGAAACCGCCGACTCTGCCCAAGTGGATTGGAGTGCGACGAGACCGTGTCGATTTCTCCAATCGTTGCGCCTGGCACACCGATCAGAAACAGTCGCACCGGGATGACCAGTTCCGCAACGATTGGCAGCTCGGTTTCGTGAATCAGCAGATCGAGGGTTGCGCTGATCGAGCCTTCAATCGAGTTCTCCAGTGGCAGAACTGCGTGGCTGGCCGCTCCTGATTCAACTGCCGCAACCAGAGCCGGGATCGTGGCCAGCGGAAGCAACTCCCCGTCACTCCCACCAAAGGCAACTGCCGCGTCCTCACTGAATGTCCCACGAGGACCCAAAAATGCCGTCACTATCACGTCGCCGTCCTGTCATTAATCGCATGGAGCTTCGTATACTGGATATCATGCCGCGAGACCGAGCCAAAATCACGAAAGAACGACCCATATCCCCTGACTCGCCGGATACCCCCTGGCGATTATTTGTGGCGATCGAGATTCCCAGACTCCCATCGCGGGCCAGTCGAGAAGATGCTCGAAATCCTGGCCGCGAAGGACCTGCCGGTCCGCTGGATCACGGCCAACGCAGCCCACCTGACCTTGCAATTCATCGGTGAAGTGCCGGTTGAATCCGCCCAGCTACTCCGGATGGCCTTCGGTGGCATCAGTCAGGGCACGTCGCAGATAAGCCTGGCAATCGATGGTGCCGGTGCGTTTCCGAACCTGAACAAGCCGCAGATCATCTGGCTTGGCTTGACTGGCGATGTCGTCACATTGCGCCGACTGAATCGATCGATCGAGACGTTTCTGCTCGGGTTCGACTTCGTTCCGGAACAACGCGAGTTCAAACCGCACATCACGCTCGGACGAGCCCGTGACAAGCTCCAATCACCCGAAACCAACGCCCTGATCGAAGCAATGCGCTCGAAAGAAGTAAAGGCCCAGATCAAGGCGCTCGAAGCTCCCTTCACCGTGGACCACGTGACGCTCTTCCGGAGCCACATGAGCCACGAAGGCGCCACCTACGAAAAGCTGGCCACCGCACGGCTCGGCTAATCCCACCGGACCCCTTCCCACCTCGTCTATTATTAGAGGCGGTCAGTCACTTGGCTGCACATATCCCGAACAGATCAAGAATAGCCAACCATGAGCACATTTCTGAACACGCTGGCGGAACTCAAACGCCGCTACGATGAACTTGACCACCAAATGGCCGATCCGGCAGTCCTCACCGACATGTCTCAGCTTGCCGATCTCGGTCGCGAGCGGGCGGAGCTCGAAGAGGTCGTCTCGGTCTTCAATGAGTACGAGGCTGGAGAGCAGGAGCTTGCCGAAGCGCTTGAACTCGCCTCCGATCCTGAATTCGCCAGCATGGCCGACGACGAGATCAAGCGACTCAAGTCACTGCGTGAAGACTATCTGACCAGACTCCGCGCCTTACTGGTTCCTAAAGATCCAAATGACGACAAGAACGTCATCGTCGAAATCCGGGCCGGAACCGGTGGCGATGAGGCGGCACTCTTTGCGGGCGATCTCTACCGGATGTACACCCGTTACGCCGAGAAGAACCGCTGGAAGGTCGAAGTGCTGTCCAGTACTCAGACTGATGGTGGTGGCTTCCGTGAAGTCATTTTCGAGGTCAATGGCAAAGGAGCGTACAGCCACCTTCGCTACGAGAGCGGCGTCCATCGGGTGCAGCGCGTCCCGGCCACCGAAAGTCAGGGCCGCATCCACACCTCGACGGCCAGTGTTGCGGTGCTTCCTGAGGCCGAGGAAGTCGACATCAAGATCAGCGACAACGACCTCAAGATCGATGTCTATCGCTCATCCGGAAACGGCGGTCAGAGCGTCAATACCACCGACTCCGCCGTCCGCATCACCCATCTCCCGACGGGCGTGGTCGTGACCTGCCAGGACGAGAAGAGCCAGCTCAAGAACAAGTTGAAGGCAATGACGGTCCTACGCACACGCCTCTACGACGCCGAGCAGCAGAAACTGGCGGCCGAGCGCGGCGATGAACGGCGATCGCAAATCGGTGGCGGCGAGCGGTCCGAAAAGATCCGCACCTACAACTTCCCGCAGGACCGGATCACCGATCATCGGGTCAAGGTTAACGCCAGCAATCTGCCCGGTGTTCTCGACGGCAATATCGATGTTTTCCTCAACGAGCTGCGGGCTGCCGATGAAGCGGAGCGACTGCGCGATGCCGGTCTCGAGGAAGTTCCAGTAGTGGTTTGAGGCCCGACCTGAGTCAGGCCCTCACCTCTTCTGCGTACCTATGACTACCATCAATGACGAGCTGTGGAATCTGATCATCGCGTTCAGGTCAGTCAGGATTGATACCGCCAGGCTCGATGCCGAACTTCTGGTCATGGACGTTCTCGGGCTGGATCGCACCCACCTCCTCTTGAACCAGAACGACGAGATGTCGGCGGAACACCAACGCAGACTCGCCGAGCTGGCAAACCGCCGACTTGAGGGCGAGTCGATTGCCTACATTTTGGGCAAGCGCGAGTTCTTCGGACTGGATTTCGACGTCTCTCCCGATGTGCTGGTGCCTCGACCGGAAACTGAACTGCTCGTCGAATGGGCGCTGAAGTGGTTGGTTGCACGAGCCAACTCGTCGGTAATCGACGTCGGTACCGGCAGTGGGGCGATTGCCGTGTCTATCGCCGCAAATACGCCAGTATCGACACGGATTACGGCAAGCGATGTTTCGGTCGAAGCGCTCGACGTCGCCAGACGCAATGCTGAGCGACATGTGCCTGGGCGCATCGAGTTCATCGCGTCGGACCTGCTCGCCGATGTCGACGGTTCATTCGATCTGGTTCTCGCGAATCTCCCGTACCTGCGCCCGGACCAGATCGATGGCAACCGCTCAATCGCCGCCGAACCACGACTCGCGCTCGACGGTGGGCTGAATGGGGCGGAGATCATCTATCGCCTGATCGACCAGATTGCCGCGTCAGATCCGCTCAGTTCCGCAATCATGCTCGAAGTGGACCCGGCAAACGCATCGCCCATCGCTGGCTATTTCGCTAGCGTAACTACCTGCCTACCAGATTGAGATAATCAAGGATCTTGCTGGGTTTGATCGATTCGTGACTGGTCAGGTCCGGCTATGATGCCGGACAGGAGACTGAACCCATGGGCGTAATTCGCCATCTCGAGAGCAGCCAGATTGAGCACCTTCTGCAAACGGCAATCGTCGGCCGCATCGCCTGCAGTCACCCATCCGAACCTCGACCATACCTGGTTCCGCTCGCATACGGCTACGACGGTGGAGCCATTTATGCGCACACTGGTCCCGGAACGAAATTGACCTTCATGCGGGCAAATCCGCTCGTCTCTATTGAGGTCGACACGGCCAGCGCACCAGATGTCTGGCAGAGCGTGGTCGCCGAGGGTGAATTCCAGGAGTTATCAGGTGAAGACCGCGAACGTGCCCTTCGGCTGATTTACCCTGAACCCGCACCGATCCCGGATCTGGGCCAGATGACGGTTGTGTTCCGCATCCTGCTTACCGCCAAGAGCGGCCGGTATGAACTGCCTGAGTAGCTGACGGCCCGGTTCCAAGGAGAAGCAATCATGTCCTGGCTAACTGACCTGACCGGCGTATCCAAACCCATCATCGGCATGGTCCATTTGCCCGCTCTGCCCGGCTCCCCGCTCTACAACTCCGCTGGCGGCATGGACTTCATTCGCGATTGGGTCAAACGCGATCTCGATGCGCTCCAGGCCGGCGGGATCGATTCGGTCATGTTCTGCAACGAGAATGACCGCCCGTATCGCCTGGACGCCGATTTCGCGTCCGTGGCGGCCATTTCAGATGTGGTGGCATCAATGCGCGGCGAACTCTCGGTTCCGTTCGGAGTCAACGTGCTCTGGGATCCGAAAGCGACCCTTGCGGTCGCGAAGGCAACCGGAGCAGCGTTCTGCCGGGAGATCTTCACCGGCGCATTTGCTGGCGATTTCGGGCTTTGGGTTCGAAGTGCAGGAGACTCTGCCCGCTACCGTCGTGAAATTGGCGCCGAAGACGTGCGGATGATGTTCAACATCAACGCCGAATTCGCCGCACCTCTTGCCCCACGACCAGTGGCCGAACTCGCGAAATCCGTCGCCTTCTCGTCCTCACCGGATGCGATCTGTGTTTCCGGCGCGATCACCAGCCAGGCGGCCGATGCATCCGAACTCGCAGAGGTAGCGGCCGCACTTAAGGGAACCGGAGTTCCCGTACTGGTTAACACCGGGTTCAAGGCAAGCAATGCGGCACAGCTGCTTGCATTTGCCGATGGAGCCGTTGTCGGTTCAAGCCTCGAAACAGACGGAATTACATGGAATCCGGTCGACCAGCGGCGGGTTTCCGAACTTATGACAGTGGTTGGCTCGATCCGCAGCTAACGGACCGCTGTTTTCCACCCAAATTGATCATCTAATGCCGATAACTCAATGTGATGCAGAGTTGGTTGGCCGCTTGACCAACATTCGACGTGCGTGGTACTACAGAACTTCCGGCAACCTTCTTGAGGACACTTCCCCGGAAATTGGGGTCAAGAGGGTTCCTGTGGATGGTGCGGCGATGTTCGCCGCGAAGTACGACTCAACGAATGGAGTTGACGAGTGACCAGTTTCGACAAGACACAGAACGACAAGAAGATCGCAGGCCTCCTGCGAGACTTCCAACGCGGAAGCATCAGCCGCCGCGAGCTGTTGACCCGGGGTTCTGCCCTTGGTATCAGCGCGTTCTTCCTCGGCCGCCTTGCGACCGACAATGCCTTCGCCCAGGATGCAACTCCTGAGGCCATCGCTCCAGGCTCGACCCTGACATCGCCTGCTGGTTTCGACCAGAGCCTTGCCGGCCAGAGCATCACGGTAGTTCTTGGTTCTGATGGACCAGGCACCCCATGGGAGCAGGCCGCTGTGGATCAGTTCAGCGCTGATACCGGCGTGACCGTCACCCGAATCTCCGGCGCACAGTCGGCCACCGATCGGCTGGCGAACTACCTGCAGATCCTCAACGCCGAGGCTTCGGACATCGACGCCATGATGATCGACGTCATCTGGCCCGGTATCCTCGCCCCACACGCAGTTGACCTCACGCCGACGCTCTCGGATGTCAGTCGCGGAATTACTTCCCGGCGATCGTCGAGAACAACACGGTTGACGGCAAGCTCGTCGGCATCCCGTGGTACACGGACGCCGGCCTGCTCTACTACCGCACCGACCTGCTGGAGAAGTACGGCTTCACCGCTCCCGCCACCTGGGACCGAGCTGGACGAGATGGCACAGACGATCCAGGAAGGCGAGCGTGCTGCGAACTCCGACTTCTGGGGCTTCGTCTGGCAGGGCAACGCCTACGAAGGTCTGACCTGCGACGCACTGGAGTGGCAGTCGTTCCAACGGCGGCGGCAACATGATCGAGCCGGACGGAACGATCAGCATCAACAACCCGCAGGCCGCTGCCGCATTCGATCGGGCCAAGGGCTGGGTCGGCACCATCTCTCCTGAAGGCGTCACGACGCTACCAGGAAGAGGATGCCCGCGGCGTCTGGCAGGCCGGCAATGCCGCCTTCATGCGCAACTGGCCGTACGCCTACGCCACCGGCCAGGAAGCTGGACTCGGTCATTGCGGACAAGTTCGACGTTGGCCTGCTGCCCGATGGGCGATGGCGAAGGCGCCCGCAACGCCGCGTGCCTCGGTGGCTGGCAGATGATGGCATCCAAGTACTCCAAGAGCCCGGATGCAGCCGCCCTCTTCTGCCGCTACATGACCTGCTCCGGAAATGCAGAAGTCGACCGCGATCGAGCGATCGCTGCTGCCCGACCATCGCCACCGTCTATGACGACGCCGATGTCCTGGCCCAGAATCCGTACTATGCGGATCTCAAGCCGGTCTTCCAGGGTGGCGCAGTTCCGCGACCGTCCACGGTTACCAGCAGCGCCTACAACGACGTCTCGACCGCCTACTTCACCGGCGTTCACAACGTCCTCACCGGGCAGAACGACGGCGCTTCGGCAGTTGCAACCATCGAGGAAGACTTCCAGGAGCTGATGGACGAGCTGAACTCCTAGTCGTCAAATCTTGCACGCGTAGAACGTAACTGTACGCAGGATCGGGCGGGGGTACATCTACTCCCGCCCGATTCCATACCTCCAATGGGGCAGGGTGGACACATGGGGAATCAGCGACTCGGGATAGCCGCAGCACCTGCTGGCAATCCCGGAAAATTGAAGGAAGCCGCCCCGACGAGTCAGTGGGCCAAAAATCGCGAACGCCTTGCCTGGTTGTTCGTCGCGCCCGCAGTCATCGTAGTAGCGATCGTAGCAATCTATCCGCTCTTCAGGACATTTCAACTTTCGTTCACCAACGCTCGTTTGGGCTCCGGCCGTGAAACGAGCTACGTTGGACTGGACAATTACCGGTACGTCCTGGATGACGACGCCTTCTGGACAAGTCTCAAACACACCCTGCAGTTCACTGTCGCCTCTGTAGGCTTCGAGACGCTGCTCGGAATCGTCATTGCGCTGACTATTCATTCAAATTTCAAGGGTCGCGGTTTGATCAGAACCTCGATGCTCGTGCCGTGGGCAATCCCCACCGTTGTCTCCGCCCAGATGTGGAAATGGATGTACAACGACGTCTTCGGCGTTGTTAACGATTTCTTCGGCAACAGACTCGGAATCATGGACCCCCGCCACGCTCTTCTCGCCGACCCGGCCACCTCGCTCTGGGCTATCGTGGCAGTTGACGTCTGGAAAACAACGCCGTTCATGGCGCTGTTGCTCCTGGCTGGACTTCAGGTAATTCCGCAGGACATTTACGAATCGGCCAACATCGATGGTGCGAGTAAGGTCCGCCAGTTCTTCGATCTGACGTTGCCCTTGCTCAAGCCAGCCCTCCTGGTCGCGCTCGTTTTCCGCACCATGGACGCCTTCCGGGTTTACGACCTGGTCGCGGTCATGAAAGGACAAGCGCCAGACACGATGACGGTCGCCGTCTACGCCCAGAACACGCTGGTCGGAAGTCAACGCCTGGGAAGAGGTTCCGCGATAGCCGTGATCATCTTCCTGATCATTGCGGTCATGGCATTCATCTACACCCGGATGATCAAGGTAGAGGAGATCGGGTAATGGCAGAGTTGACACAGGCCATCCCGCTTCGTAGCGAGACCACCGCGTACACCACCCGCAAGAAACCCATCCAGTACTACATCGGCCGAAGCCTTTTCGTGCTGCTGATCATCCTGATTCTCATTTACACGCTGTTCCCGTTTTACTGGGCAATTGCCACCTCGCTGAAGACATCAGCCCAACTAAACGCAGCCCCTCCAAGTTACTGGCCGCGGGAAATCACCTTTGATCATTACCGGAGTGTCTTCAACAACGGCGGCTTTACCAAGGGACTGCAGAACTCAGCGATTGTTGCGCTGTCCAGCGTGCTGCTCGCGTTGCTCATCGGTTCGCTGGCTGCCTACGCGATTGGTCGATTCAACTTCCGGGGCAAAACCCCGGTCATGTATCTGATTCTTTCGATGACGATGTTTCCGGCCATTGCGATTCTGGGTTCGCTGTACGAAATGATCCGCTGGGCAGGGCAGTTCAACACGCTGACCGCGCTGATCTTCTCGTACACCACCTTCACGCTGCCGTTCATGGTCTGGGTACTGGCGAACTTCTTCCGGTCTATGCCAGCGGAGCTGGAACAAGCGGCGATGGTGGACGGGGCAACGCCCATGCGCGCCTTCTATCAGATCCTCCTGCCTCTTGCCGCACCTGGTATGGCGACGACAGGCCTCCTAGCCTTCATCGCTGCCTGGAATGAGTATCTCTTTGCGAACACGTTCACGCTGACGCCTGACAAACGAACGGTGCCTGTGGCGATTGCAAACTTCTCGGGCAACACCTCGTTCGAGATTCCGTGGGGCCAGATCATGGCCGCGTCAGTCGTCGTTACGGTTCCGTTGATCGTTCTGGTGCTCTTGCTGCAACGCAAGATCATCGCCGGCCTCACTGCTGGAGCCGTTAAGGGTTAGCGGTCGTCTTTCTTTCAATGGTTCGTGTGTCAGGGGCGGGGAGCAATCCTCGCCCTTTCTCCTAAGTTCGACCGGAGACAGACGTGTACATCCCCACCGACAACTACCTTTGGGATTTCTGGATAGCGCCACGGAGATCAGACTCCGACCCGTACCACTTGTTTCACCTGCAGGCGCCTCGGTCGATCGCTCACCCTGAGGATCGACACTGGATCGCATCCATCGGGCATGCAACGTCACACGATCTGGTTCACTGGGAACCTCAGCCGACCGCGTTGTCCCCCTCGGATACCCCTTCATGGGATGACAAGGCCATCTGGACCGGCAGCGTCTTCGATTCCGACGGACTCTGGCACTTCTACTACACGGCGCTGTCCCAACGTGACGACGGGCACGTCCAGCGAGTCGGACTGGCCACCTCACCAGACCTCTTCACCTGGACACGACATCCAGGCAATCCCGTTCTCGAGGCCGATCCACGCTTCCTGCGAAAGCGCGGTCCTGCACCGTGGGAATGGGAATCGTTCCGCGATCCATGGGTTATCCGCGATCCTGACAACGATCGATTCCTGATGTATCTCACCGCTTCGGCAAATGACCAGGAACCGGATGCCGCAGGTGTGATTGCACTCGCCGAATCGACCGACCTGGTCAGTTGGTCGAGTCTCCCGCCGGTAACCAATCCCTGGTGATTTCGGCGAGCTCGAAGTGCCCCAGGTCGAGCGGATCGGCGACCGCTGGTATCTGTTCTTCTGTACTGGCAAGCACTCGCCGTCAAGGCTGGCTCGCACTGGCCCCTCCGGCAACTGGATTGGGACGCACTATCTGGTTGCGGACGCGCCGTCCGGTCCGTTTCGCGCAATCTCGGATCAACCGCTGGTCGCCGACGCCAACGGAACCTGGTACGCGGGTCGGATCGTCAGCGCTCCCGATGGCGCGCCAGTGTTCATGGCATGGAAAAGGCAGGACGAGACGACAGGCGAGTTCATCGGTGGCTTGAGCAACCCGGCTAGACTCATTCAGCATCCGGACGGCACACTGTCTGTCGACGCGTCACAACTCTGGGTCTGACCGTCGAATCTACGGGCGGATTCGTCTGCTACAATTACAGTACACTTGTTCGTATTCATGGAGATTGCCGATGTCCGCCAGTCCTCGTCTCGAATCCATCTTCACCATGGATACGTCTTCGATCAAATATGGAATTGGAGCGACTCGCGAAGTTGGCGACGATGTTCGCGATCGCGGCATCAAGCGGGTCATGCTCTTCTCCGATCCCAACCTCGCCGAGACCGAAGCGTACGGAATTGCGAAAGCCAGCCTCGAAGCGGCTGGACTCGACGTCGTCCCGTTCAATGATGTTCGGGTCGAGCCAACCGATGCATCTTTCGACCGCGCAATCGTCGCGGCCACTGAAGTCAATCCAGATGGCTATGTCGCATTCGGTGGTGGCTCGGTTATCGACACCGCCAAAGCCGCAAACCTCTACTGCACGTATCCAGCCGGACTGCTGACGTATGTCAATGCGCCTATCGGAGAAGCCAAACCGGTCCCGGGTCCGCTCAAACCACTAATTGCGATTCCAACCACCGCCGGTACGGGTAGCGAGACGACCGGGGTTGCAATCTTCGACCTCGAAGAGATGCATGCCAAGACCGGTATTGCCCATCGTGCCTTGCGCCCGGTGCTGGGAATCGTCGATCCCGTCAATACGCTGACCATGCCGGCAATGGTGACGGCTGCCTCAGCGCTCGATGTGCTTAGTCACGCGATTGAATCATTCACCGCACTTCCATTCGATCAACGACCAGCTCCAGACTCACCCAAGCTCAGGCCGGCTTACCAGGGTGCCAACCCGATCAGCGATATCTGGGCAGGAATGGCGATGGAGATGGTCGCCCGCTATCTACCTGCGGTACTCGACACACCGGACGATCTCGACGCCCGCGGCAACATGATGCTCGCGGCGACCTATGCCGGTATCGGATTTGGCAATGCTGGCGTTCACCTGCCGCATGGCATGTCCTATCCGGTGGCCGGCAATGTTCGTGACTGGCGACCCGATGGTTACTCCGCCGACCACGCAATCGTGCCGCACGGTATCTCGGTAATCCTTAATGCGCCGGCGGTGTTCAGATTCACTGCAGAGGCCAATCCGGAGCGGCATCTTGAGGCGGCACGCCTGCTCGGCGCCGATGTCAGCGGAGCTGGTCCATCTGACGCAGGCACGGTCCTGGCTGATCGCCTGATTGAGATCATGCGCCTCACCGACATGCCGAACGGACTCTCGGCCGTCGGATACGGGGAGGCCGATCTGGACAAACTGGTTCAGGGCACGTTGCCCCAACACCGGGTTACCAAGCTCTCGCCACGGCCGGCATCGGCCGACGACCTGCGCGCGATCTTCATCGACGCGATGCGGTACTGGTAATCAGTGCGCCCGGATACGCGCTACGATCATTTGCTCCGGATTCGCCGGGTAGTCAGTCAGATCCAGTCAGAACTGGATCGCACGCTAACCGTCACTGACATCGCCGACATCGCTGCACTTAGTCCGTTTCACGTGATCAGGGTCTTTCGGGAGATCACGGGGTATACACCTGCCGCAATGCAGACCGCGCTCCGGATTCAGGAAGCCAAGCGCTATCTGGTCGCCGGTAATGCGAGTGTTACCGATGCCTGCTTCTCAGTTGGTTTCAACAGTCTGGGGAGCTTCAGTCAACGATTTCTGCAGTTAACCGGAGTGAATCCTAGCGACTACCGGACTGCGGCAGGACGCGTGGAACCCATCATTGAGCAACTAACGTCGATTGATCGTGCCTCGTTCAAGGAGTTACCGACCAGGAACTCAGTGAGTGGACGAGTGCATGGCGTCGAATCGCCGGACTCGTTCTACTTCATCGGTCTCTTTCCGCCTGGACCCCCTCGTGGCCGCCCGCTAGGTGGAGATGCACGCCAAACATCAGGGGATTTCGTGATCCGGCATGTTCCCGATGGCACATACGTCATTTACAGCGCTGTTATCGCCAGAGCGAGATCACTCAAACTGGTAATGCCAGATACCGAGATTGCCTCAGGTGGCGGTCAGATCATCCAGATGGTCGGGGGCGCACCGGTGACTGACGTCGACATCATGTTGACGCCGAGAACCTGCATCGTCACGCCCATCATGACGACGCTCTTTTCCATTCCCAGTCTTGCAGTTGGTGCCCGGATGAATCATCTGGAGTTTCGGCAGTCCGCCTAGCTGACTGGCTGCACGGTCGTCAATTCACCGACGTGGATCGCATGGACCAAGACGTCCTGTCCCAGCATGCGTCGGACAATCGGCGTTACCTGATCAGGATTACCGGTCGTCTCCAGTTGAAGTGTCGGCGTTCTTCCAACCCCGGCCAGCATCTCAGCGGACATCAGCACGTCCCTCGCTCGCCTCGCAACGGCATTTCCACTGTCCACGATCCGAACCTGGTCACCGGCCAACGCACGAATCATTCGACGTGCAAACGGATAGTGTGTACACCCAAGCACGATCACATCCGCTCCGACTGCAACCTCAGACTCGATTCGGCTGCGAAGAAGGCTATCCACCGTTTGACTGTCGAAGTCACCAGACTCGATGCAATCAGCCAGACCGGGAACGCCGATTGGGCGGATGTCGAAGCCCTCCCCATACCGCTCAATCAATCTGTGCAATCGCGGACTTTCGGCAGTACTTGGTGTGCATAGCACCGCAATCCGCCCTGATCTTGTCAGGGCAACCGCTGGCTTCACGGCTGGTTCCAGCGCAACGATAGGAATCGAGAATTGTTCGCGTAGAAGCTCGACCGCCGCCGCACTTGCCGTGTTACAGGCCACGATCACCAGTTTTGCACCGGAGTCGATCAGGTGCCGAACCATTGCGATTGTGCGTTCGCGAATCTCGGGTTGGGAGCGTTCACCGTACGGGCAATAGCGCGAATCAGCGGCATAGATCACTGATTCACGGGGCAATTCATCACGGAGCTGCCGGACGACACTCAGGCCACCCAAGCCGGAGTCAAATACGCCTATCGGTGATTCACGGTGTACGTTCATGCAGCCAATGCTAGCACTAGCGCCAGGTCGCATAAAGACATTCAATTGCTGTTTGGTTTGATCGCAGAACTAGCAGTCGATAATGTTCACGCGATAGTGGTGATTCATATACAGGTCGAGTTGCTCGACCGTATCGATCAACGCATCGTCACCATTGAGCAGGGCCCGGCTCAGAAGTGCTCCAATTGCCTCGCGCTGCCACTGATACGTGCTCCGGCGAACTTCTTCATATCGGCATTCGTCGGGCAGGAAGTGCAGTTCCGCGACAAGCCAGTTTGGTCCGTCGACATCGAGCATCAGCAACTGATCACCGTTCTGCCAGGCAAATGGCTGCGGTGCCAGCGGAAGCGACTGAACACGAGAAATTTCGGTCTCCACTCCGAACGGAGTGTGAGAACCGGGGTGAGTATCTGCAGCTTGTCGCGCAAATGCCGCGAAGTCCATCGTCTTGCCCTTGTGCAGACATTCCCGGGGGAAAGAACGTCGAGTCCAGAAAACCCAAAAGCGGTGTGTGTCTAACGTGAAAAGCGTAGCACCCAAGGATTCATGCGGACAATGCTTCCAACGTGGGAACAGGTAGAGTTCGTTCAAAAGTCCTGTTGGTAGCCCCGACAGATGGTTCTCGACCACGGGAGTTCTTGACTCGATATGCCTCCAAAATCACCTGCCAAACCAAAATCTCACCGGGCAACGGACTCGATGATTCCGAACCCGACCATCAACCGTGCAGCGGTCTCCGGGAAACCGACCGAGGACGCGCTTCTCTTCGAATGGGGACAGCACCAACGCGAAGCGGCCGCGTCGTTCACCCATAGCGATCCCTGGCGTGTGCTTCGAATTACCGGCGAATTTGTGGCCGGGTTTGATGCGATGGCCGATGTGGGGCCGGCGGTAACCGTGTTTGGATCTGCTCGCATTGGTCCGCGCGACAAGATGTACAAGGCCGCCCGCGAACTAGGAGGGCTGCTCGCTGAAGCCGGCTTTGGTGTTATCACCGGCGGTGGTCCTGGGATCATGGAGGCGGCCAATCGCGGCGCCTTCGAAGCCGGAGGAACCTCAATCGGGGCCAACATCGAACTGCCGCACGAGCAGGGACTCAACCGCTGGGTCAATGTCGCGCTGAACTTTCGCTATTTCTTTGTCCGCAAGACCATGTTTGTCAAATATGCCGAAGGGTTCGTGATCTTCCCGGGCGGATTCGGAACACTGGACGAGCTTTTCGAATCGCTGACCCTGATCCAGACCGGCAAGCTGCGCAATTTTCCGGTTGTGCTCTTCGGCTCCGAATTCTGGGGAGGACTGGCCGAGTGGATCGACAAACAACTGCTGGCCACCGGCAAGATCGCGCCGGACGACCGCAACATCTTCACGATCACCGACGATCCTCAGGAGTGCGTGGACATTTTGCTTCACTCGTTCCGCAGTTACTCGCGCGATCTGGCCAATTCAGACGACATCACACCAGGAGACATTCGCTAGATGGCTGAGCCGGACACACTCACTGCACGTTTCATCTACGAGGGCGGCCAGACCTCGGTCGAAATCGCTCAGGAGATGGCCACCTTCATCGGCAAGGCAACCCGGTCGGTCCATCTCGCCGCCTACGACTGTCGCCTGGACGAAGAAGCGGCCGGTCCGATCCGGACCGCCATTCAGGATCGACTTTCCGCAGGCGTTGACGTCCGCCTGATATACGACGCCAGCCAGAAAAAGCCGCAATCACACGGTCAGTTTGAACAAATCGGTGGCGACTTTGCGGAGGAAGACGAGCATCACCGCGTGGAGGAACTCGGCTCTGCCAGCGGAACGAATTCGCGGCATCCACGGCGAGGGTCTGATGCATCAAAAGTTCATCGTTCGAGACAGTGAATCAGTCTGGACTGGATCCATGAACTGGACCAACGATTCGATGACTCGTATGGAAAACACGATCCTGACCGCTGATTCGCACCAAGCTCGCCGCCTACTTCACCCAGGATTTCCAGCAGCTCTGGGACAACCAGCGCACCGAGAACTCCGGCGCATTTCGGACCGAACCAGTCCAGTTGCGCTACCGGGGCACCGTCGCTGAAGTCGATGTCGATTTTTCGCCGGGTCAGGGCGAGTTCATCAATCAGTGGGTCGCTGAACGAGTCTTGCGGGCTCGGAAGCGGATTGTCTTCTGTTCCATGTTGATCAACTCCAGCAAACTTCTTGGTGCGCTGATGGAAATCCTCGATCGCGGCAATCTTGAACTCTGGGGTGTCTATGACCGAACCCAGATGGACGGTGTGCTGGAGCAATGGCAGGACCAGCCGCAAGTGCAATGGAAAGTTGACGCGGTCAAGCGGCTATTTCGCGAGGCCGAGCTGATTGGCAAACGGAGCCTCCCCTATCGACCGGGTCAATCACACAACTTCATGCACAACAAGCTGCTGATCGTTGACGACACGGTAATCACCGGATCGTACAACCTCTCCCACGCCGCGCAGGCGAATGCGGAAAACATGCTCGCAATCGCGAATCCGGCCCTCGCCGAGGACGCGATTACCTATGTGCGTTTCCTTCGGGACCGATTTCTCGAGCAAGTACCGGCAACCGCATAGAAGCGACCGTCAGGATCGGGAGAACATCCGGGAAATCCAGGCTACAAGCCTGGCCAGAATCCCATCTCTCGCATTGGAATCACCGAAACCGCGTTTACCGGCCGAAGATGGATCACCAGGAGTGCTCATGCGCGCGCTGCCTTTGCATTGAGACGTAGTCCAATCGGTTCCGGACGGAAAAGTCGATCCTCCATCACCTTTAGATCCGCAGCAACCTCAAGCGGGAAGCCGACCTGGTCAAGCACGTCGCGTTGCAAGTCGATCCCCGGTGCAATCTCGGTGACGGTCAGCCCTTCAGGCAACAGTCGGATCACACAGCGTTCGGTGACATAGGTGACATTTGCGCCCCGCTCTACCGCACGCTTGCCACTGAAGCTGATTTGCTCGATTTCCGGAACGAACTTGCGGACCTTGCCTTCCTTGCGGATTTCGAGCTTGCCATCAGCGATCGCCAGGTCGATGCCACCGGCCGTCAGATAGCCACTGAAGACGATATTGCGGGCGTTGGACGTGATATCGACAAACCCACCCACCCCGGCCGTCACATGCGGCTTGGCGGCCAGTTTGGAGACGTTCACCGAACCGTCCGCGCTCACCTGCAGGAATGAGAGAAACGTCCGGTCGAATCCGCCGCCCTGAAAATAGACGAACTGCTGCGGCGACGGAACAATCGCCATCGCATTTGCCGCACATCCGAACGCAAATCCGAGCAGCGGCACACCGCCAACAGCACCTTGCTCGATCGCCCAGGTCACGTCGCCAGATAGGCCCTCCTCCAGCAAGACTCGCGGCACCAGCGCAGATATGCCGAAACCAAGATTGACCGCATCGCCAGCCAGCAGTTCCATCGCGGCCCTGCGCGCAATCACCTTGTCCGGTCCCCAGGGCACCGGCTCAAACGAATCGAGTGACGCCCGAGTCTCGCCGCTGATCGCAGGGTCGTACTGCGTCTGCGTCGTCTGCATCTGGTCTGGATCGACCACCACGAAGTCGACCAGGTTGCCAGGAATCCGAACCTGCTGGGTCGGCAACGTTCCCGCCGCCGTCACGCGTTTCACTTGCGCGATGACGATACCGCCGTTGTTCCGGGCTGCCAACGCTTGATCCATCGCCCCCAGGAACGCACCCTCATGCTCCATCGAGATACTGCCCTGCTCGTCCGCAGTCGTTCCCCGAATGATGGCCACGTCGATCGGAATCGCCCGGAAATAGAGCCATTCGCGACCGTCGAACTGCACGACCTCGACCATCTCTTCCGTGGTCCGCGCGTTCATGCGTCCACCTGTTTGCCGGGGATCGACATACGTCTCCATGCCAACCTGGGTCAGGACGCCCGGTCGCTTGGCCGCCGCTTCGGTGTGCATGTGGAACAGGATGCCACTGGGGATGTTGTACGCCTCGATCTCGTTGTCATAGATCATCTGCCAGATCTTTGGTGATGGCATTGACGACGGCCCCGACGGATACGACCCGGCAATGACCCGCTTAAGCAACCCCGTCTCGGCGATATGATCGATGCCGTCGATTCCGTACATGTCACCGGCAGCAATCGGATGGATGGTAGTCAGGTTCCGCGGCGCACCAGTAGCCCGAAATCGCTCTCCGATGGCCCGGAGCGTCGCATCAGGACAACCAAGACCGCTGGACGAACTCACGGTGACAGTGGCGTTGTCCGGAATCAGTGCCGCAGCCTGCTCCAGCGATACGACTTTGGATCGAGCAGCGGTCACGTAGCACTCCGTGATAGAAATGGCGCAGGACTAGGCGCGGATTATACCGATCTGGTTCAGATTGGTCAGGAAGCAAGAATGATCATGAAATGGACGTAGTGACTTGAACTGCGCTCCCGGTCTCCGCTGATTCGAGCACCGCCAAAGCCGTGGCCAGAGACCAGAGTCCATCCTCCGCAGTCGCCGACGACTGACCGGTACCGGCAACGGCAGCCTGGAAGTTTGCGACCGACCGCGCGTAGAGATCATTCCGCTCGAAGTCGTCAATCGTCGTTTCCTGGTCACCCCGACGGAGAATCAGGTCACCAACCGGGTTCTGGGTCATGCAATTTCGACCAATCAGTGATCCCTTGGTCCCATGAACCTCGAAGCCGGTCGATGCGTGTTTGATCGTGAATGCGTCATGAAACTGGACCAGCGCCCCGCCCCGCATTCGCATGACGCCCATCACAGTGTCGGCCAATCCGCTCTTGCCCATACCGTGGCTGGCCGTCATCGCGGTCACCTCGACCGGATCGTCCCCCAGAACAAAACGTACGGTATCGGCATCGTGGACTGTTATGTCCAGCACCACCCCGCCACCGGCGGCCGGGTTATCAATCCGCCACCCCTGCAGAAAAGCAGGCAGGAAAACAGCATGAAATACTCGCACGACCAGGACGTCGCCTATCGATCCATCGGCAATCAGCTCGCGCATCCTCCGAAACAGTCCTGCATTCCGCAGATGATGATTGGTTGCGAGCACGACTCCTGCGTCCTCGGCAGCAGCCTGCATCGCGCGCGCATCGTCCAGACGCAAGGCAAGTGGCTTCTCGCACAGCACATGCTTGCCAGCCTTGATCGCCGCAATCGCCTGATCCTTGTGCAGTTCATTCGTCGTCGAGATGTAAACCGCGTCGATCTGCGAGTCGCCTAGCATCTCGTTCAACGAGCGGAAAATGACCGGCAGCCCATTGGCACTGGCATACGTCGCGGCCCGGGTGAAATCTGCGCTGAAAACACCGCGAACTTCTGTGTCAGCCTGCGCTCGCATCGCCCCAATCATGTATTGCCGGGCGATGTTGCTCGCGCCAATCAATCCCCACCGCATTCCCTGCACCTCTCATGATTGAACCTGGCCCACGAGGTAGGCAAGCATCATGCAATCTCCTCGACCGCACGACTTCTCGCCTCCTCGACTCACTTACTGGTACATAACGAAGACGGGCGGAGGATCGAGTGCAACCACGTCTTCAGGCTGCATGAGCGGCCGATCCTGATCGTAAAACAGCTTGATCCCGCCCCACGGCACGCGACTCTTCTTGACGAAGATGTCATACCCATCTGTCTTGCTGATCGGGTCGCCAAAGCCATCAAAATCGAGCACAAACTGAACATGCTCTGTCTCCTCAACATCCCGGATGTTGGTGACCATGCCGTCCGTGAATCGGTGAACGATCAGAACCTTGGGCGGAAGGTTGTTTTCGGCGATGATTCTGGTCAGTTCTTCGGCGGCGAAGTTGATATCGTCCGCATCGATGCTGCCGAAGTCGACACCCGGTATCTGCTCGTCGGTAACCGCAAATTCCGGGTCAATCGCCAGATGGACGTTCGGTTCCTTCAGATAGTCCTCGATCAAGGCCATCTCATCTTGAATCGACGTGCGGCCGAGCTGCACATCGATAATCAGCAGAATGTCATTCGCCTGCGTGAACTCGATGTACTCGCGCATCTGCACCGGATCAGTCTGGAGAATGTATGAACCGTCCGAACCAGGTTCGGTTTGCGCAACTGATCCAATGATCTCGAATGCCGGCAACACGTTCGTCGATGGATCGGCCCGCTCGTACGCTGCGGCCTGATCCAGCAATTGCTCAAGCAGCTCCTGCTTGGTGAACTGACCAAGAATGCCCATTGTCACTGTATTGGGGTGACCGTAGAAAGCCACGATCCGGTTGTCCGGAAACAGTGGCGACATGTCAACGTCGGCACCTCCGGCCGAGGGTGAGCCGCCATTCACGATGCCTGGAATATCAATCTCGATCGTTGCAGTCGGCTCAACCGGTGTTGCCGCCGCAAGCACCTCAGGATTCAGGTCGATGTTCGTGTTGGTGGATGGGGCGAGACTGGATTGAAAGATCGTCGCAAGTAACACCAGAAACGCGACGACGACGATCGACATCGTCCGCGCCGAGGGCATCCAATCCGGTGGCGCACCAATCGGCGGACGCTGCGGTTGCTCCCGCTGCTCGGGCGGCGCGCTCATCCATTCCTTTGAGAACGGCTTCGGACCGGACGATTGCTTGTCCAGATTCGAGCCCGCTCGACGTGGCATTTGTCGTGGCACTAATCAGCCTGCGGGTAACCTGATCCCACCCAATTCAGCGCAACGCCAACCTCTAGCGGGAGAGTTGAAATCATGCCGGGTGGACTACGATGTCGAACCTTCCACCACTGCCGATCAGGTTGTCAAGTGACCTATCCAGGCGTGGCCAGATTGAACGGCTCTCAACCCGCTACTTGTGCACGACTACAGGTGTTCCGATGGTCGCCCAATCCCACAGGAATTGCGCGTCATCGAGCAATGTATTGAGACATCCATGGCTCCCCGGCCGCCCGATTGTCTGCGGCGTTCGCCACCATGCATAGTGAATTGCATGACCTCGCTCAGTAAAATACTGGGTGAAGAGCACGTCCTCCAGCTTGTAAAAGTGCTCCGCCCCAATTGCATCACTGTCCATCGTTTCGTTCGCCACCCGCCACAGAATCTGATAGAAGCCGGGCGGAGTCTCCCAGCCAGCCATACCAGTGGTGGTGACGATCACTCGAGTCACACTGCGGCCCTCGTAGGCGACCATCAGTTGCTGGGTCAGATTGACATCGATCCACCGACCGCTCGCGGGAGCGTCCTGAGGCAGTGGGGGCGGCGCAACCGGTGCATTGCGACCGATATTGCGTGCGTAGACAAAGTCACCGTCACTCGTCTTCGCCCAGAGATTTGCACCGACAAAGACTTCCTCTCCCTTGACCCAGTCGGTGACCGTGATCTCCTCACCGTACATGAGCACGCGTGAAACCTCGCTGGTAGTCGACGCCTCGCTTCGAACATTCGTCTCACCGAGGGCCGCTCCCTGCCAGCGCGAGGTATCCCAGTCCGAGAGTGAAATCTCCGGCAGTGGTGGCGCTTCGGTCAGGAACTCGGATGCGACGTAGCCGGCAAATCCATCGGCATACCCGGCGAACCAATCGCCACTCTCCCCCGAAGCCGCGATGAACTCGGCGTTATCGGGCAACAGGACAATGATGTCCGCTTCAAGACTTGGTCGCGCCCGCAATCGAAGTCCATCGACCGATTTGACCAGCTGCGTGATCCCGGCAACTGGTGGGGATGGCAGGAAAGCTGGGTCACTCAGCAATCCGGACTCACTGGCAATCTGTTCGGCAATCGGCAGGAATCGCACCGAGCCCGAACTTGTAGTCTCCAGAATCGCCCGCTCAAAGACCTGGGTCTGGAGTCCGCTTGCGCTGGCCTTGAATGGTTCGGAGGTAGGCATGCCGATCAATGGCAGGTCGCCGTGTGAGGTCCAGAATTCCAGGAACGCACCCTCCAGCGAGTGGCCAGTCTCGGCAAAGAATCGACTGTTGGAGCCACTTGCCTTCGTCACCTTGTTGCGGGCACTGCCCGGTGCAATCGCGCGACGGACATCGTCGGGGATGTGAGTGGCCTGCACATCCCAAGGCGAATCAAGCCCCGGATCGAAAACGAGCGTGACCGCCTGAAACGTCTGCGCGACTCCGACGCCCTCGGCAAATCGCTCCTCAGAAAGGGCTGCCCCGATTCCGTTCCGACCGCCCGTCAGCTCCCATTTGGCCAGAAACGGTGCCTTCAGGTTATGACCGGTATCCCCGAAATACCGCCCGGTGGCGGTCACCGCGCCGGCGTCGGTCGGTGTCTCCTCGGCCTCTACCTGCTGAACCTGCCCGTTGCCGTCATCGGGGTCAATCGGGGTCGGTGTTGGATTGAGTGGCTCGATCGGGCTACTCGAATCCTGCGCATGAACGCGGGTCTGCAGTGCGGCCAATGCCGTCAGTGAACTGCCGGTGATCAGAAGTGAACGTCGTGAAAGAGGTGTCATTGTGTGGATCCCGCGTGGGTCAAACTACATCACCCCTGAAACGCTCAGTCACGTGAACCGGTTTCACAAATTCCCGCCTTGGCGTACAGTGCCGGGGTTTGATCGATCAGTGGCGATTGCCTTCACGAAAGAGCTTGACACCGTGTCTACCCTGCTAGCTGAAATCACCCGAGCCGACCGGGTCGAATCGATTCACACCGGCGCGATCGCCGTGGTCGACACATCCGGCAAGCTGGTCGCACATGCGGGCGATGCGGAGATGTTTCTCTACTTCCGCTCCTCAGCAAAGCCGTTCCAGGCGATACCGGTAATTGAATCTGGCGCGGCCGATCAGTTTGGATTCACTCCCGCCGAACTGGCGCTCTGCTGCGCGTCACACAATGCCGAGGAAATCCACCAGTCGCAAGTACTGGCAATGCTGGCCAAGCTGGGACTTGGTGAATCCGCCCTGCAATGCGGCGCGCCCATGCCGTCTGACGAAGATGCTTTTGCGAAGGTGCAACTCGGCGAAACCGCCAAGTCCCCATTGCAGTGTGATTGCTCCGGCAAGCACTCCGGGATGCTGGCCGCCTGCCTCGCGCTCGGCCTGCCGATCGACACCTATCTCGACCCAGCCCACCCGCTTCAGGTGCAGATCAAGGCATTGGTTGCCAGAGGCATGCGGTGTCACACCGGATTCGCTTGCGATGGCCACCGATGGGTGCAGCCTGCCTACGTTTGGCTCGACTCTGCATGCGTTCGCCCGCTCCTACGCCGAACTCTCCCAGCCAACCGCCCATGCAGGTGCCCTGAATCGCTTGCGATCGGCAATGATCGCCTTTCCGGAGAACGTGTCCGGCAAGGGTGAGTTGGTTGCCGACCTGATGCGTCTCGGCGACGGCGATATCGTGGCCAAGTCGGGTGCCGAGGGCTTGCTCTGCATTGGCCTGCCCAAACAGGGACTGGGCATTGCGATCCGCGTGGCCGATGGCTCATTTCGTGCTCACCCGGTCCTCGCCATTGAAGCGCTCAGGCAGCTTGACGCCGTTCCCCAATCTGTGCTGGACGGCCTGACTGAGCTGCACGATCCGGTGATCTACAACCACAACCGACGAGTTGTCGGCATGCGTCGGGCGGCCTTCAAACTCACCTAGGACGTACTAGGAAGATATTCCTATGGTCGGGGGTTACTGATGGGCTAGATGACCTGTATGATGGGATCATCTCGACCGGCCCCGAACCCGAGTCGTCCTGATTGGCTGCGTGGCCCAACGCCACTGGCAAGGGAGCTCTTTGTGCGCGCGAACCGATTTCTCGTAGCTTCATTTGCTGTGCTTGTGGCGCTCGCAATCTGGTCCGTACCGAACGTCGGTGCCCAGGCAGAGGCCACCTTCGAGGTATCCCCGGAGGCTACCGCCACGATAGTGGAGACTGCGACCGCAACGGCAACCTTGACTCCATTCATAGAGTCGACATTTGACCCATGTCTTGAGAACGTTTTCGAAGAGCAAGGCGAAGTGATTGATCTGTGTGTAACCCCGTCGGCCACGCCAACTATCGACCCCTGTGCGCCACTTGAAGAGAATCCCGATCCTTGCGCCACCCCATCGTCAACCGTGACCTCCACGAGTCCAGCGGCAACGCCGATTCCGAGCCTTACTCCGACCCTGGAGTATGAAATCGACGAGCCGGTCTCGTTCTTCCCGGATGAGACAGCCGAGCCTGGCAACGAGGAAACCGTCGCGGCTGCCGAAACCGAGGCAGCTCGCGGAACGTCGACACCCGAAACGCTGGAGGAAGTTACTGGTCTTCCGAACACCGGGGCCGGTTCCAGCGGAAACTCAACCGGGACGATCCTGCTGGCAATTCTGTTGATCGGTCTGCTCGGAAGTGCGCTTGCCGCACGCTATCGATCAAACGCCCGTTGAGCCACGCCATAATTGATAAACCGTGCAACGCCGCCCACAATTTACAGGGCGGTGTTGCTTTATCCGGAATCGGCCACTGATCCAGGCAGCTTGATCAGTTCGTATCGATTTTGGTGATCTTCAGAACCTGGCGGGAGTGTGCGCAAGCGATGACAGCTCAAACCGGCAGTGACGTCTGGGCGAACCGGTGTCTGGAGGAGATGCGGACGGCGGTTTCGCTGCTTTCGGAACGCGCCCCGATGCTTGGCGAAATGGCCGAGTATCACCTCGGCTGGACAGCGGATTCATTTGGCGATCCTCGTTCCCGCGGCAAGATGATCCGCCCGCTGATAGCCATCTATGCAAGTGCCGCAGTTGGTGGAGAGTCAACTGCGAAGCGGGCCGTGCCGCTGGCCGCGGCAGTTGAGCTACTGCACAATTTCACCCTGATTCACGATGACATCCAGGACAACAGCCCGACCCGCCGGCATCGCCCGACTGTCTGGGCCAACTGGGGCGTCGCCCAGGCAATCAACGCCGGCGACGCACTCTTTGCCGCTGCTCACCTCGCCTTGCTCGAATCAACTTCGGCGGGAGTTTCAGCGGATGTGGTGATCGACTTGCTGCGTGGATTCGATGCAACAACCATCGAGATCGTCTCCGGTCAGGTGCTCGATCTCCAATTCGAGCTACGGCAGGATGTGACCGCCGACGAGTACATTGAAATGATCACCGGCAAGACTGCTCGGATCGTCGAGTTTGCGGCTGGCGGTGGAGCATGGGTTGCCGGTGCTGATGACACTGTTGCGGGTCTGATGGCGCAATTTGGCCTCGCGTTGGGCCTCGGCTTTCAGGTCCAGGACGATCTCCTCGGTACGTTCGGGGCGGCCTCGGAAACCGGGAAGGCCACAGCGGATGATATCCGCCGAAAGAAACAATCCCTTCCGGTTCTCTACCTGCGTCAGGACGCATCGTCAGTAGATCTTGACCTGGTCACGTCGATCTACCATCAACGGGAAATCGATGCCGTAGGCGTCCATACCGTGCTCGATCTGATGAACAAATACAACATCGAACAACGCGTCCGGGAATCTGTCAGCATCTACCACGATCAAGCCCTCACTGCACTCAATGCCACCCATTTACCAGAGGACCACCTCACCCCATTACTGGCTCTGGTGACTCGCCTGGAATCTCGTACTACCTGAACCTGTACCGCAAAAACCAGTGCAGTCGGGACGTTGGTATTGCAGTACCGGGACGGTTTGGCCATGGCCGGTTGGGCTGGGTTCGCTAGCATTGAAGACAGATCGAATCGTGCCCTGGCACAACCCGATTCACCACCGCGCTCACGGCAAAATCGGTGCAAACCGGTGACGCAAAGCCTCAGGACCCTACCCGTGGGTCGGCTGGGCCGCCGCGGCAGATACTGGCGACTGGGCCAATATCGCAGCAGCACTTGATGGAGGTGGCCGTCATGCAACAATCGTCTGAGTACCCCTACGCTACATACCAACCGCAGGCAAAGAAAAAGGACCGCACAAGCGCAGCCCTGATCGGCGCAATGATGGTTTTCATGCTGCTCGGTTTCCTGGCTGGAGTCGGCATCTTATTGCTGCGCAACTCGTACCTGTTTAGTTGATCCTCATTCACATCCTCACGTAGAAAGACTTCCCATGCAGATCGTCTGGACCGCGCCCGACCGTGGCGAAAAACAAACTGACAACCAGCCGTTTCACGGTCGCTATCAGGACATCCTGCGATCTGTCGGTGCCTGGCTGGACGCCCGCAGCTACCGGCTGACCAAACTCTCTGAATCCGACGGCAGTTTCCTGATTGAGGTCGAAACCGGTGTTGCCGGGGACGATCTGAGCCGAGAAGTCCTCCGCCTGGATATCGAAGCACTTGATCGCCTGACCCTGGCCGCGCGCAATGACCGCAATCGTTTCCTGCAGGCTGGCTAGCCTCCCCAATTCGATCACTGGTATGATCGCTGCTCTGATACTGAAATGAGCAGCGCATCATCCCCCGGAGAGGTGGTCGAACAATTGGCAGGACTTGACGCATCAATTGTTCAGGCAATCAAGGCCAACGGTTTGCTGAAAGAGGGGCACTATGCCTATCGATCTGGCCAACACAGTGGTTGCCTTATCGATCGGGACCAACTGCTGACCGAGCCTGAGTTCGCGAGCCATCTGGGTTACGCGATGGCGAAGCAGTTCTTCACTGAGCACATCAACACTGTGGCAACACCATCAATCTGGGGCGCCGGTGTCGCCCAGTGGATTGCCTACTTTCTCGAACCACGCGCGCGCATCGTCCACGCAACGCCAATCGATGGCCACCCAACCGTTGCTCCGATTCTCGAGGATCTGATCCGGGACAAGCGCATCCTGCTTTGCGATAACTTGATCATGACCGGGTTGACCATGAGCCAGTTCGTGCCGGCAATCCAGGCACTCGGCGGACACATTGTCGGAATCGCCACGGTCTGGAATTCCGGGGCCGATTTCATCGGCGGCATCCCGGTTTTCGGTCTACTCAACACCCTCTACGACTCCAAGAACCCGATGACCTGCGACCTCTGCGCGGCTGGAGTTCCGTTGGTCGACGTTCCGTACTAGTCAATGCCATTCGGCAAAAGTGCACCAGTACGCGAACCACGACCAGCCGAAGCAGGCACCATCGCCAAGCTGGCTCCTATCGGTCGCGGTGGGCGATCGTTTGAAGTCACGCTTGAGAATGGTTGGTCATTCACGGTCGATCCGAACCTGGTCATCGACTTTGGCCTTGCGGTCGGCGTCCATCTCGACCTGCCGACCATGCAAGCGTTGCTCGATGCTGATGACCTGATCGCAGCCAAGCTGGTCGCTACCCGTCAACTCACCTATCGACCACGATCCATCAGTGAACTGAAAGCCACCCTGTCCCAGCGCGGCTTTCGGACCGTGACAATCGACTCGGTAGTCGAACGCTTTACGGAGCTGGGATATCTGAACGACGAGGAATTCGCGCGCAGATGGGTCGCCAATCGGGAGCAAATCGCTCCACGTGGCAAACGCCTCCTGAAGCAGGAGCTTACGGCAGAAAGGCATCGGTGCCGATCTGGTTGAAGAGACATTGGACCAGGCCGACATCGATGACGATGCATCTGCGTTGGCACTGGCCGAGCACCGTCTGAGCAAGATGACCGGACTCGATTGGGAGACTCGCCGCCGCCGGATTGCCGGTTATCTGGAGCGACGCGGCTACAACTACGACACCGTGCGCAGGGTTGATCGCCAGCTGTTCAGTTCACGCCCGAGGCCAGAATCGGATCCAGAACTCGAGTGACTCGAGAGACCGCCATTGAATCCAGCTCTCGTCGGGATTCAGCGCACTCATTCCGACGCGCTCCTCGCGTATTATCCGGACATGGGAAAGGCTGATCAGGTCATCGGAATAATTGGGGCCGGCCAACTCGCCCGGATGATGATCGAAGCCGCTACTCCGCTCGATCTCAACATCAAACTCCTCGCCGCGAGTCCACTCGATGGTGCCGCACGGATCTGGCCAGACGTCACTATTGGTTCACCGGACGATGTCGAAACGGTCGCGAGATTCGCCGCCACCTGCGACGTCGTTACATTCGACCACGAGTTGGTGCCGGAACCGGTCCTCAAACGACTCGAGGCAGACGGGGTCAACCTCGCTCCATCGGCATTCACATTGCGGATCGCCCAGAACAAGCAACGCCAGCGAGAGTTGTTCGCCGACGCTGGACTGCCCCAACCGCGCCACGCCATTTGCTCCACCGCTATTGAAGCCTCAAACGCGGCTGAATCGATCGGGTATCCGGTCATCGTCAAAGCCGCCCAGGGTGGGTATGACGGTCGCGGTATCTGGCGCTGCGCGTCGCCAGGCGAACTCGACGCTGTGGTAACAGAATGTGTCTCGCGGGGAATCGTTATGGTCGTCGAGGAGCAGGTTCAGATCGACCGCGAACTTGCGATCATGGTTGCCCGGACACCAAACGGACAACAAGCGATCTACCCGGTCGTGGAGACTGTCCAGATTGACGGAATCTGTCGCCAGATCAATCTCTCCCGGGTCAATTACCGCGGTCGGTCCAGCGATGCCGCCGACCTCGCCCACGCCGTTGCCGATCTGATCGAGCTGACCGGAATAATGGCTCTGGAGCTGTTTGAGGTCGATGGCCAGCTCCTGATCAACGAGATCGCGACCCGACCCCACAACTCCGGCCACTACACGATCGAAGCGATTGCCACGTCGCAATTCGAGCAACACTTGCGCGCGATCCTCGATCTACCGCTCGGCTCCACCCGACTCCTGGCAAAGGCCGCCGTCACCGTGAACATTCTCGGCGGCACCGACGGCACCGATCCTCGTGATCGCTTGCTGCAGGCCGTGGCCATGAACGAAGTCAAGGTTCATCTCTACGGCAAGGATGCGCGGCCAGGTCGCAAACTCGGCCACGTCACCACAATCGGACCTGCGCTCGCCAAATGCGCCGACCGCGCCTGGAAAGCAGTTGAACTGATGACAAACGATCCGCGACCGGAGCAAGTTCAGTGAGCGATTCAAATCCGGTTGTCGGGGTAATCATGGGTAGTGATTCCGACTTGCCTGTAATGCAGGCCGCCAGCGATACCCTCAAGGAATTCGGAATTCCACACGAGATCCGGATCATCTCTGCCCATCGCACTCCGGTTGAGATGATCGAATATGGCCAGACTGCCGTAAATCGTGGATTGCGGGTAATCATCGCCGGTGCTGGTGGTGCGGCTCACTTACCGGGCATGGTCGCCTCAGTGACCCCGCTACCTGTCATTGGAGTACCAGTCGGCATCACGAAGCTCGACGGAATGGATGCACTGCTCTCGATTGTTCAAATGCCTGCCGGAATTCCGGTCGCCACCGTCGCAATCGACAATGCCAGAAATGCCGGTTTACTGGCTGTGCGGATCCTGGCCACCAGTGACGAAGATCTCCGCGACAAGATGACCGCGTTCCAAAATGGCCTCGCTGACATGGTGCGGGCGAAGGACGCCAACCTTCAGGGCTAGAAACAGATTCGGGGGCGGAACGTGCGTTCCGCCCCCGATTTGATTCTCTGCGCTAGTCCGCCGAAAGCGCCGATGTCGTTTCCGTCATGACTCGATCGACGGCATGCTCGAGTGGCAATTCCCGTTGCGCGCCCTCTGGCAGTCGATCGATCGCCGCAGCCACAAAATCGCGGAAGACCGGATGTGGTCGATTCGGACGACTGCGGAACTCGGGATGGAACTGGACGCCCATGTAAAACGGGTGATCCTTGAGCTCCATGATCTCGACCAGGGTGCCATCTTTCGAGGTACCACTGGCAATCAGTCCGGCATCGGCCATCTGCTGGCGATACTCGTTGTTGACCTCGAACCGGTGTCGGTGGCGCTCGGAAACGTGCGAGTCCCCGTACGCTTCGGCGGCTTTGGTATCCGGCTCCAGCCAGCACGGCCAAAGTCCGAGGCGCATGGTCCCGCCCATCTCGACGCCCTTCTGACCCGGCATCAGATCGATAACTGGATACGGCGTCTCAGGATCGATCTCACTTGAGTTGGCGTTCTCGAGTCCGCAGACATTGCGCGCAAACTCGATCGCCGCCATGTGCAGTCCGTAACAAATACCGAAATACGGCAGTCCGGATTCACGTGCGTATCGGGCCGTCGCGATCTTGCCTTCGGTCCCGCGCGGACCGAATCCCGGGCCCGACCACTACGCCGGAGACCTTCTTCAGTTCCCGCTCGAGCTCCTCGGGAGTCAGCGTTTCCGAGTTGAGCCAGTGGATGTTGACCTGGGTATCGAAGTGCAGACCAGCATGCGCGAGCGACTCGGCAATGCTCATGTAGGAATCGTGCAGATCGACGTACTTGCCGACCAGCGCCACATCCACCGACCGCTTCGGGCGATTTGATCCGGGTCACCAGATCGCGCCACTCCGTCAGATCGACCGTGCGACCATCGAATCCAAGCTGACGAGCAATGTATTCGCCGAGCCCGAACTCTTCGAGGATGATCGGCACTTCATAAATCGTGTCGGCAGTCCGCATCGGCACAACGGCTTCAACATCTACGTCGCAGAACAGGGCAATCTTCTCGCGCACCTCATCCGGAATGTCCGCATCGGCCCGGCAGATGATCACGTCGGGCTGAATACCGGCCGCCCGCAACTCACGCACGCTCTGCTGGGTTGGTTTGGTCTTGATCTCACCGTTGCTGCCCAGAACTGGCACCAACGTCACGTGGATGTACAGCACATTCTGGCGACCGGCATCGCGCCGCATCTGCCGAATTGCTTCGATGAATGCCTGGCCCTCGATGTCGCCGATCGTTCCGCCAACTTCGCAGATCACAACTTCCGAGTTGTGCTGGCGCGATGCGAGCTTGATCCGATGCTTGATTTCGTTCGTGATGTGCGGAATAACCTGGATCGTGCCGCCCAGATAATCGCCCCGCCGCTCCTTGGCAATCACCGAGGAGTAGACCTGCCCCGTGGTGACATTCGACGCCCGCGACAGGTTCTCGTCGATGAACCGCTCGTAGTGTCCGAGGTCGAGATCGGTCTCGGCACCGTCATCAGTGACGAACACTTCGCCGTGCTGATACGGGGACATCGTGCCCGGATCGACATTCAGATACGGGTCGAGCTTCATGATCGAGACGCTCATTCCGCGGGCCTTGATCAACCGACCAATCGACGCGGTGGTGATGCCCTTACCGACTGATGAAACGACTCCGCCGGTTACAAAGATGTACTGAGGCATGCTTCCCTCCGCTGCTTCTGAACCCATCCGCCAATACGTTCAAGAGGGGAGGCGACGCTGGTGCGCCGCCTCCGGTCATTCAAATTCAGCTGTTTCCGAATGTTCGTGGTTTCTGTCATCGCTTCACCGACTCGCTGTCAGGGTTCAACACAACCAGCCGCATCACATCGGTCAGCTCAGACAATTTAAGTGTCAGCTTCTCTTCCGCTTCTGGAACGGCAACGCCCAACGCCTTGCAGAACGGTTCCAGCCCGCCCAGTGACTTGTCTCCGACCGCCGTCGCGTACTGCATCGGGATGACGACCTTCGGCTCAAGCAAACCGATCATCTCTGCGGCCAATTCGACCGACATGACCGTGCCCCCACCAACCGGAATCATCAGGACGTCGCACGTGCCCAGAACTTCGATCTGCTCTTCATTCAGCGCATGACCGAGATCACCAAGATGGCAAAAATGAATGCCTTCGAGGTCAATCATGTACGCCGTGTTGTACCCGTGAACCTTGCCCTTTTCGGCGTCGTGATACGTCCGGATACCGGTGAAAAATGCGTCATGCATCTCATACTCGCCCGGTCCCTGGATCGTCTGGAACTCGGGTTTGACCGCATTGAGATTGGCGTGGCCAGCGTGCTCGTGAGAAATCAACACGACATCGGCAGTTTGTTTGGCCATCTGGTAACCGGTTTCGCGACCTACCGGATCGACGATGACCGTCGCTTCCTTGGCCCGAATCCGAAAACAGTTGTGCCCGTACCAGCGAATTTCAGCCATAGTCCCCTGCCCGATCAATGACGGATCGGAACGCCATGAATGCAAAACGCCAAGCCTGCCGATCGGGTCACGAACGGAACGCTTGTTGGGGGCTTGGCCACTCGGGCCGTTGTTTTTGGGTGCCTCTCTCACTATACCACGCAGCCTTGGCGGGGTACAGGATTTGACACTCATTTTTCACCCGTCCATCTGCCTCGCCTAGAATGGTCTCATCATCATTCGCAAGGATGGATTCCGGCCATGACAAACCTCGCCGACCTGCAAACTGACGACGATCTCGACCTCTTCGATCTCACCTGCCCGAGCTGCGGAGCGGATTTGCTCGATGACACGGCCTATATCGATTGGCGCCTCTGCGGCACCTGCAACCGCCACTTCTGGGTCTCTGCCCGCGAACGGGTGCAGATGTTTGCCCGGGATGCCGTCTTCGAAGAAATCGCCTACTCAGAACCCGTTCTTGATCCTCTGGAAAATCACCAACGACTGAGTCCCGCCGACCGCCAGGACGACATCCGTGAACGATCTGGTCTCGCCGATGCTCTGATCACGGGCCACCTGACGCTGGCCAAGGCGGGTGCCGTCATCGCCGTCCTCGATCCCGTCCTGATTCCGGCCGGGTTGGGCGTGGTTACCGCCGACAAACTGATTGCGGCTATCAAATCTGCCATTGATGATCGGCTGCCGATGGTGGTGATCTGCGGCGGTGGGTCGCTTCCCGCCGGTGCCGGACTTTTGACCAGCATCCAGCCGCTTCGCGTATCCGGAGCCATCGCCGAACTGCATCGCGCCGGACTCCCATTGATCACGGTCATGACCCATCCAACCGGCGGCAACGTGCTCGCCGCGATCGGGGTAAACGCAGATCTCCGACTTAGTGAACCCGGCACCGACAGCGGTGACGAGCTTCTCCCGGATGAGCTGGTAGAACGCCCTAATTTGCTCGTCCGCCTGGAGACGCTTCTCCGGGCGCAATCCGATCCAGTCAACGATCTGCATTTCAAATTGGCCGGTTCTGATGACGGTCTCGCTGCCGAACTTCGTGCGTATCGGCACGCCAGCGGCGATCTCGGTCACGATCGATACGACTCAACCAATTGACTACCAGCAGGTTGCGGTTCTCCGTCGCGGCCAGCGGATCGCAACACACCTCGAGCTCCCATTGGTGATCTATGCCACCGGAACCGCCCAGCTCTCACTCGCAATCGCAGGTAGAGATTCGGGATCTGATCCTGAGGCACCGGCGGCCGACCATCGCGGTTCTGTACGGCGAAGTAAGCGGCTCGATACTCTCGATCCTCGCGGTAGACACGATGTTCGGTGAATCATCGCTCTCGATCAGCGGTGGTCGAGCCCGAAACTACCTCGCTCAGGAAGCCGCCAACGCCGGGACAATCGACGGGTTGATCGAACCGCTACGCGACGACCTGATCTCGACCGCTATTGACGTCGCCATCAGACTCAGCCCGGCTCGCCTCTACGAACGACGACTGCGCAGCATCGAGCGACGTGGATCGGAGTCCAGCGAATCAAGCGAAACAAGCGCACTCGAACTGATGGATCTTCGCGAGATGCAAACCAATTTCCGTCGATCGGTCGATGATCTCCGCCAACGGCTGGAGGATAGGGACTTCGCCATGCCGTCGTTTAGCGGATTGCCCGGTAAGCCGCACATGCCGCATCTTCATTTGCCAAAGATTCAACTCTCCAGGCCCGATCTTGTTGAAATGCGTGATAAATGGGTCGCCCGCCGAAAGGCAGCTTCGGACGATACGGAATAGCACCTGATCTTCAACGGTACAGACAATGATCGTCTGTCGATACAGCACTGGAGCAAAGCGTGAAACAGATTCGAGTTATTCAGGTTGGATTGGGTTTGATCGGCGGAACCGTCGTCGAGCAAATTGTTGCCAACCGATCGCAGTGGCAATCTGATTTTGGCCTCGATGTTGGCGTGTCAGCGATCCTCACAACCGCCGGTGCTCTGGTCACCGGGACCGATGGCTTCAGCGCAGAGCAGTTGACCGCCATCGTTGCCGCCCGCCGCACCGGATCGGATCTTCCAGCAATTGGTCGCACGCTCGGTATCAAGTGCGTGGAAAGTGTTGATTTCGATCTCGCTCGACTCCAGTTGACCACTCCCTATGTCCTCGATGCCGCCGCTGGATCAGCAACGTCCGAACTTGGCTGCCAGGCATTGGCCGCGGGTGGCGGAGTTGTCTATTCGAACAAGTCGCCCCTTTCCCAACCAGGCAGCGAGCAGGCCGCAGAGCAGCTTTGGAATGGCGCAAAATCCGGCTCGGTACGATACGAAACAACCTGCGGGGCCGGCCTGCCAGTCATCTCGACGATCAAATCACTGCTCGCTTCCGGCGACGACATCATCTCAATCACCGGCTGCCTCTCGGGAACGCTTGGCGCAATCTTCTCCGACATCGCAGACGGAAAGCCGCTTTCCAGGGCAATCGTTGCGGCCAAGGAAGCGGGCTATACCGAACCAGATCCGCGCGACGATCTGAGCGGACTTGATGTCGCTCGAAAAGCCCTGATTCTGGCCAGAACGATTGGCCGGGAAGTCGACTTGACCGACATCGCGTCGAATCACTCGTGCCCGAATCGCTGGCAGATTGCTCGATCTCCACATTCCTGGAGCGCATTGCCGATCATGACGGCCCAATCGCCGATAGACAGGCGGAGGCCACTCGCACTGGAACTGCGCTGAAGTATGTCGCCACTGTTCCCGCCACCGGTCCGATCAAGGTCGGGATCGAATCAGTACCGAAATCGACGGTCCTCGGCGCATTGCAGGGGCCGGAGAATATCATTGCAATCAGAACCAGGCGATATGATCGGTATCCCCTGACGGTCTCTGGGCCGGGTGCTGGCGCCGAAGTAACGGCAGCCGGGATGATCGCTGACTTGTTGGAAATCGCGAGAGCTGGATAACTACCTATGACTGAGTCCGCTTCCCCCGTCAAAGTCGCCCCTATCGGATCGGTCGATGCAATTGTCGGATCGCTCGCCCCTGAGGCGTATTACCAGTCCCCCGGCGGCCGCACGTTTCTGATTGCCGCGTCGATGTTGGGCGGAATTGCTCGCGGAGCCTCGGTGCTGGATGTCTCCTGTGGAATCGGGCAGGCCGCAGTCGATCTCGCCGAGGCCTTCGGTTGCAAGGTCACCGCCTTCGACAACTTTCCGCCCTACCTCGCCTTCGGTCGCCAACTCGCGGTCAATCGCAAGGTCAACAAGCTCGTCTCATTCATGGAACTCGATGGCGAAGGCATCCGCAACGCCTTTGAGCCAAACAGCTTCGATCTCGTTCTTGGGCATGGGCGGCGGATTGGGCGATGTCTTCAAGGACGGAATCGCAGCCGGACTGGAAGCAGCCAATCGCTGGCTGAAACCGGGCGGACTGCTGATCTGCGGAGATCTGATTTCACCTGCCACGGTCTCGCCACTGATGGAGATCGTATTCCAGGGCAGCCTGGTCGACGAGCGGAAGTATCTCGGCGCTCTGGCCGCGACCGGCTTTGATCCGATCTTCGTCAGCCGATCCACGTCCGCCGATTGGGACGTCATGCGTGCCACCATCGGCCGCCTACGGGAGCGCAACCTGGTTGTGGGAACGGACGACGAGCAGCTCCGGTTGCGTCTAACCGAAGCTGCCCAGGACCACCCGGAGATCGCCTACCTGAACGTCCTCGCCCGCAAAAAGTAGTTTGCGGTTGTCAGTTGGCAGGAAAAGGTATCCGAGAGCTCTTATTCGGCCGGGACGAACTTCATTGAAATCGAGTTCACGCAGTGTCGGGTGTTCAGCGGCGTGAACCCCTCACCCCGGAAAACGTGACCCAGGTGACCGCCGCAATTGGTACAGGTGATCTCAACCCGTCGACCATCGGCGTCGATCGTCTCCGTTACGGCTCCATCGATTGCCTTGTCGAAGGCCGGCCAGCCGCAACGCGCGTCGAACTTCGTGACGCTTTCGTACAACGGGGCATCACACCGGCGACAAATGAACGTCCCGGTCTCCGCAAAATGCTCGAACTCACCGGAGAACGGACGCTCGGTCCCCTTGTAAACAAGTACGCGCTCCTCTTCGGGAGTCAGTTGATTCAATTTGACGCTATTCAAAAATGCGCTCCTTTCATTCCATTTATCTACTCAATCTAACGCGTGAGGGTTTCTCCTGGTTTACCGATGATCACCCACTTCAGGGAATCCACCAGCAACGACCTCTCCCGCCAAAATCGTCGCCATTGGTTTCACCGCAAGCAACTCAGCTGCATTCATTGCGGCTGGGTCGTTCTGCAGAATCACCATATCGGCTGCCTTGCCAATTTCCAGCGAACCGGTCAGTCGCTCGGCATGATCGACATACGCACCGGCGCTCGTGTACGTCCTCAACGCCTCAAGTGATGTGACTGCTTCTTCAGGCGCAAGCAGGTTCCCGTGATACGTCTCCCGCGCCACCGAACACCACATTCCGAACCACGGGTTGAGAGACTCCGGTTGCGCGCCCAGACTGTCAGACGACCCCGGGACAATCAAACCTGCGTCGAGCAATCGCCGCAACGCAAAGGCTCCCCTCGCCCGATCTCCGAGATACGCAGGCAGGAAGTCGCCAAAGCTGTTCAGGAACGGCATAGTCACAATCGGAACAAGCCCCATCCCCTTGATTCTGGAAATGCGCTCCTCATTCATGCACAAGTGACCAGCATGTTCGAGTCGATGCCGTTTGCCCCAGGATTCCGGTCGCGCCTCGTAGGCATCGAGCAGCGTGTCGAGTGCGTAATCGCCCACGACATGCGTGCTGATCTGGACTCCGGCGTCATCGAGCAAGCGCACCATTTCGAATACGTCATCCCGTTGCAGTTTGAGGTGACCCTTGTTGCCCGGCTCGTGCGAATAGTCGTCGTAGAACGCTCCCGCAGCACCGGTAATGCCACCGTCGATGAAGAACTTGGCCGCTCCGAATTTGAGGTAGTCATCACCGAATCCGGACTCAAGACCGAGATTCAGGAACGACTTGACCGCCGCAACGGTCGGCGTATGCATCGTGAAACTGATTCGCAGTGGGAATTTCCCCTCACGCCGCAAGTGCTGATACGCGCGCAACCCGGCCGCAGATGGGAACTGATCCTGTACGCTCGTGATTCCGTAACCCGATAACTGTGCTGCGAGGCGCTCGATCGCCTCTCGTGTCTGAACTGGTGAGAAGCGACCAACACCGAGCGACCAGTACATCTCGATTAGTACACCGGTCGGGTTACCTGCCGCATCCCGCTCAATATGCGCCCCGATTGGCGGTACGTAATCTGATCGGTCGATTCCGATCAGCTGCAATGCCCGCGTGTTCACAACGCTGATGTGCGCTCCGGCACGGATCAAGGCTGGCCGGTCCGGGACAGCGGAATCCATCTCCGCCAACGAGGGGTATCGCCCCTCAGCCAGCTTCTCCTTGAGCATGAACGAACCCTGCCCGATCACCCATGCTGTGTCCGGATTTGCCGCTGCGTGCCCTGCAAGTGACTGCAGGATTCCCGGAATATCGCGATGCGGCGGAACGTGACAATCCGCAAAGTACGCCAGATGCGTGGCGGTGCCCTCGAGGTGCGTATGGGCGTCGATCAACCCGGGAATGACCGTGGCTCCGCCAAGATCGACAATCCGCTCCGCATTGATCGGGTTCAGACCGGCTGATGATCCGATTGCCCTGACCACCCCACGCTCGATCGCTATTGCTTCCGCTATCGACCCTGGCCCATCCATCGTGCGAATGGTGCCGTTGGTTAGGAGCAAATCCATGGTGGTCCAAATCCTGATGCATTGGCCGAATCACGCTGACGTAATCCTGCCACCAAACGGAGGCAAATGGGGGCTACCTGCCCGAATGATCTGCTTGACACTGCGTGCCTACACTGTAGAGTTATATGCATCAGGGGGAGTAACCCCACCTTCGAGTACCTCGAAGTGGACGTATGGTCGTCACTACGCGCCAAAAGCGCCGGCCATACGAGCGAGTCTCCCGACTCGCCCGGTGAGACCCTGGCTCATCCAGAGCATATGGATGCGGCCGGGAATTACGTTGAACGGCCGGCCACAAAGGAGGATCAATGTTTTTCGACCCGATGTATTTTGTATTTCTTGGACCGGGCATCTTGCTTATGCTCTGGGCGCAGTCGCGCGTCAAGAGCACCTACAAGAAGTGGAGCCAGGTTCCCAATCAGCGGCGCGTCACGGGAGCGCAAGCGGCGCGTATGGTCCTTGATGCCAATGGACTGCAGAGCGTTCCGGTTGAAGCCGTCCCAGGCGACCTGACCGACCACTACGATCCGCGTAGTCGGGTGCTCCGGCTGTCACAGGGCGTGTACGGGGTTCCCTCCGTTTCTGCAATGGCGATTGCGGCCCATGAGGCTGGTCACGCCATTCAACATCAGCAGGGGTACTCCTGGCTGCAGCTGCGAACACGAATCGTGCCGTTGGTCAGTATTGGCTCCAACCTCGGCTTCTTCGTCCTCATCGCTGGCTTCATGCTGAACCAGATTGGACTTGCCTGGGCCGGAGTCGCGCTCTTCGGACTCTCGACCGCCTTCGCGCTGATCACGCTACCGGTGGAGTTCGATGCCTCAAAACGAGCCAGAGTTGCTCTGGTCTCCGTTGGTCTTGCGGACGGCGGAGTCGCTAACGGTGAAGAGAGCAAAGGCGTGAAGTCAGTTCTCGATGCCGCTGCCTGGACCTACATCGCCGGTTTCGCCACCTCAGTGTTGACCCTGCTCTACTACGTGATGATGGTTATGGGCATGAATCGACGCTCCGAATAGTCATTAGCAACGCCGGAGATCGATTGATCTCCGGCCCGACACTTCAGCTGTTCGCCACCGCGGCGAAAGAAAGAACCCCCGTGAATCGTCAACAGGAACAACCCGGAGTACCACTGGCGGTCATTCGGGGAATTCCGATCAGATTGCACTGGTCGCTGTTTCCCGTCTTCGGCCTGATTGCCTACTCGCTTGCCAACAATGTCTTCCGCGATGAAATCAAGCCGGGCGAGACAGATGTCGCCTGGCTACTGGGCCTCGCTACCTCGGCACTATTCCTGCTTTCGATCGTTCTGCATGAACTTGGTCATGCCGTCGTTGCCCAGCGCAACAAGATGAAAGTAAGCAGCATCACCCTCTTTTTCTTTGGTGGTGTTGCCCAGGTCAGCGAAGAACCACGAACCGCTGGAGTCGAATTCCGCGTCGCCGCAGCCGGACCGCTTGTGACCGCAATTCTTGTCGGTGTCTTCTACGGACTGTCCCGACTCGAGCAGGTTGGCAATCTGATTTCGAGCGGATTGTTCTGGCTGGCCGGCATCAATCTCGCTCTGCTGCTCTTCAACCTGGTACCAGGATTCCCACTTGATGGCGGCCGGATTCTGCGCTCGATCATCTGGCACTTCACTGGCAACGAGACCAAAGCCACCCGCATCGCAGTCTGGGGCGGTCAGACGGTCTCGATCCTGCTCGTCGGTTACGCCGTCTACATCATCGCCAGCGGTGGATCGGTCTTCAATGGACTCTGGACCTTGATGTTGGCCGGCTTCCTCCGCAACGCGGCAACCTCCGCCGGTGCCCACGTGATGACCCGGAGCATCCTGGAGCGCGTCACGGCTGCGCAAACAATGGCTCGCGAACTTGTCTACGTTCCATCGCGAACTCGGGTCCAGGAGCTCTTTGATCAGCAGCAGGTCATCAATCCGCGCCAAACCTACGTGGTTGTCGACGAAGGACCGCTCGGCGTGATCTCACCGCTGCAGATGGCGTTCGTGCCGCGAGAGCGCTGGCCGTGGACGGTTGTCACCCAGATCATGACTCCGTGGCGCCAACTCGCTGAAATAACTCCGGACACCACCTTGATGATCGCGCTCCAACAAATGGAAATTGCCCACTCGCATTACGCCGTCGTGCGCAATGCCGAAGGCAATGTCGAGGGAATCCTCTCGCGCGATCAGATTGCCATCAAGCTCCAGGCCGCATCCCAGGCCTGACGCTCAGCGAATTGCCCACGACCGGTCGAGCACATCTGTCGACCGGTCGTCGTCCGTCTGGGGATCGTCACCTGGATACGGAATAGCGTTGCACACTTCGGTGGAAAGACAATCGAGTTGGGCCTGGGCGAGATCGATAAGCATCCCGGGTTCGACCCCGTCAGCACCGTCCACTTCGACCGAGGCAGTCATGTTCCCGTCCTGCATGACGATGATCATCCCGTCCACCGTGAAACCGCTGTTGTAGAAAATCGAGTAGGTGTACGACACAGCGTTCACCCCCAGTGCGCTCAGTTCCTCGAACACCATGAGTTCGGCATACCCCCCACCGAAATCAAGCCGATCCCGGGTGAACGTCAGGTAACTGGCTGCCAGCTCGGGCGTTGAATGCTCGACAACATTGATTTGCACCGCAAATCCGTCGTCTTCGTTCGGGAAGAGATACCGTTCGTATGCGGATTGAATTCCAAATGCATCGACCTGGATCGTGGAGAAGTCAACATACGTCTCACCCATAGACGATTGCGGTAAAAACTGGCCATCCAAAACGAAGTAGCGATCGTTTGCGATGAAACGATCCGGCTCCTCGGTCTCGAATCGCAACGCTTTCAATCCAAGTCGATTTCCTGTTCCCGCCAGACCCGCATCGATGTTGGCGACCAGCCCCCCACCGAGCAGGAGCGTCCGCCTGCTCAAGGCTTCGGCAAAGGCGGCATCTTCCACAAAGTCCGAGTCGAGCACGATGAACCCGACAATCCGGTTGCGTTGGATGGCAATAATGCGGCTGGCGTCAGTCTCGAATCCGGCCGACTGATCCCCCAGCACCCCGAATTCATCATTCGCAGCCGCTGTCACGTCCGCAGTCTCAATTACCGCCTGGAATGCATCTTCTGCAACCGCGGCAGACTCGAATTCCACCAGCGAGCTCTGGACCGCCAGATCCGCCAGTCCATCGGTCGATTCAATGATCAGTTGGTTGTCAAAGCCAGCGACGTACCCGCGATCAGCGTCGAAGAACTCCTCAAGGTCACGGTCGTCTGCATCGAAAGCAGTCGCGAAAGAGTCGATCGCATCGTCAGCCGCCAGCCAGCCACTGCTTTCCACGGCGAATCCAGGCAATCCAGCAACCGCCAGATCAACGGGTGAGAGAACGGACTCTGCCAGGTCAACCCGGGTTACATCGGTTTGCGATCGACCAGACGTGGGCAATGCCATGGTGGTGAGTACGATCACACACAGCAAAGACGCGAATCGCTGAATTCGGTGCGATCGTCTTGCTCGGTCAACTCGCATGGTCACGTCCAATCATTTGCATACCGGTCATATCAGGAGCCTTCCCGCTCACTCCGAATCTCGTGCAAGCGAGCGATGACCTCGGCCTCTGTTCGGTAGATTCCAAGCGACTTCTGCAGTCCTCCGACAACCAGTTGATTGAGATAACCGGCCTGGTTGTCGACGCCGTGTTGGGCTGGATTCGGAATGCTCTGCAATCTGATATCGGTTGCCATACCCATCACGCCATACCACCTCGCTGGATCTGCATATTTGGCAAGCGCATCCATGTAACCCGCTTCCCAGTTCGAGCCGGAATCCTCGCTTACCTGGAAGAGCACAACGTTCGATGCTTCGAGCTCGCCGATGTCATAGTCGTAGATCATCGCGCCTGTAACATCGGTACGCGTCTTGTCATTGATCGGTTCACTCTCGTTCGGGCAGTACACCTCGAAGTCGTTGTCGCGAAGCGTTGCCGCCAGTCGCAAATTGAATTCCTTGTCGGCCTGCGTGAACATCGCACCAGCCATATAGATCCGCATTGTGATGCTCCAGATTTGGTGTTTGGTAGACTGTCAGTCGACGATAGCACGCGCACGATCGGCCCGCACTGATGACATCCGAACTGCCCGAAGAACCAGCAGCGAACACCGCGTTTCAGGCTGACCCTGAAACCGGAGGGTTCGTCGAGGTTACCGAACTGCTCCACGCGGACGCGGGCACGGTCACGGCGAACCGGGTGAACATCGAGCAATCCACTGCCGGCACAATCACCGCTGACCACGTAACTGTGACCCAGAGCGCGATCAAAACGGTGGATTCCCGCGAAACAAGGGCAACCCAGTCAGCCGCCCTGATACTGAAGAGTGACGACACCGCCTTTCATGAAAGTGCCGCAGGGTTCGTATCGGCTAACCGGATCGACTTGTTCGATTCAACCGTGGGCCTCGTCTTTGGACCAGTTACGGTTGCCGAGGGAGCCAAATCCCGCATCTTCGTGCAAATTGGCGGTGGCGCAAACACGACCCCGCCATTGCTAAATGGTGAATCTGCACTCAAACTCGGTGCAGGTTTGGGACTCTCATTTGTTGTTTTCTCCCGCCTGCTTCGCCGTTTGCTCGGCAACTGAAAGTGAACAGCTGATGGCTCTCTTCAAGCGATTGACCAAATTTGGAATGGGCATAGCGGCCGGCGGTGCCATTGGCGCAGCGATCGGCACGCTGACCGCGCCTGACGAAGGCGAGTCGCTTCGTCGCCGGGTCAAGCAGCACTTCGTGAATGCAAAGCAAGCCGGTGAGGACGCCAAGGCCCGCACCAATGCCCAGATGATCACCCGATACCGCCAGAACGTCGGCAATTTCGACGCTCTTGAGCACGCGGTTGATCATTCCCAGTCCGCAACTGATGCCGTGCTTGCGATGGGTCTTGGCCTGAACGCACCCGGTGCTATCGCCGCCAAGCAGGCAGCACACCGCGACGACGAGTAGCCCAGGTTTCCAATAGAGATATCCCGGGCAGTATTTCGACCGCTCGTCTAGAATCCTGCTCAGGTCCGCACGCAACATTCCAGGAGGCTCACAGGGTGGCGTCACGAAGCGATTGGGTTGTAGGTCGATCCGAAGCATCCAGCCGGGGTGGAATGGTCGCCGCCAAGACCGGACTGGCCGCTGAAGCGGGTTCCGCAGTTTTGGCAAGAGGTGGCAATGCAGTCGATGCGGCAGTCACAACCTGTTTCGTGGCCGCAGTTGTCGAACCCTGGATGAACGGGATCGGCGGCGGTGGCTACATGGTCATTCATCGACCCGGCCAAACCAGTGCCGATGTTATCTCCTATCCAATGCACGCACCTGCAGGGGCCACCGAGGACATGTTTCCTCTAGGCGGAAACGCAGCCGGCTTCTTTGGCTGGCCATCGGTGATCGACAACGCTAATGTCGCGGGACATCGATCAGTCGGCGTCCCCGGCACGATCTCCGGGCTGGCTCTCGCCCTGGAGCGATTCGGAACCATCTCACTGGCCGAAGCGATGGCACCCGCCATTGCGTTCGCCGAACGGGGATTCCCGGTCACATGGCACACCACGCTCAAGACTTCCGGCGACTTGGCCATGCTCAATCGCTTTCCAGCCACGCGAGCCATCTTCACCAACGACGGCGTGCCATTTGTCAGCCAGGACGAGCACGCACCGGTCATGCTCAAACAGACCGAGCTGGCAACGACTCTGAGGACAATTGCCGAACAGGGTCCCCGCGCCTTCTACGAAGGTGAGATTGCCTCCAAAATCGTTGATCACCTATCCGAAGGCGGCTCCCCGTTCACCCTCGCCGACCTTGCCTCGTACCAGGCAACCGTCGAGCAATCGCTTTCGGTTCCGTATGGAGATGCGATCGTTCACACTACAGGCAAGGCCACTGGCGGCACGACCATGGCCGAGTCCCTGAAGATCATCGACGGATTCAAGGTGGGCAACCTCCAGCTTGGCTCGCCGGATTACCTGCACATCCTCGCCGAAAGCTTCAAGACTGCATTTGCCGACCGCTTTGCCTATCTGGCCGATCCAGACTTCATTGACGTTCCGCTCGAGGCACTGCTGAGCCGCGATTACATAGACAGCAAACTGCTCGAGATCGATCCGCTCATGGCTACTCCGGCCAGAGCGGGAGACCGTTCTTCCCTCGGCGTTACCCATGAACTCGCCACGTCGGTACCCGATTACACCAGTGACGGGAGCACCACGCACCACAGCGTGATCGACAAGGACGGAATGGCAGTCTCTACCACCCAAACATTGCTCAGCCTTTGGGGGAGCGGAGTCACCATTCCCGGGACCGGCATCCTGATGAATAACGGCATGATGTGGTTCGATCCGCAACCAGGTCGGCCAAATTCGGTGGCTGGTGGCAAGAAGCCGCTTTCGAACATGGCTCCTGCTATTGTTGCGCGCAACAACGTGGCGTTGGCCGCCATTGGAGCCAGCGGTGGTCGCCGAATCATGAACTGCGTCGCCCAACTTGCCCTCAACCTCATCGATCGAAACCAGACGATGCAGGCAGCTACCAGCACTCCCCGGATCGACCGCTCCACCGCTACGCTTTTCGTCAGCCCAAGGTTCGGTAGCGATGCAATTGATGCATTGCGCGAGCGCGGGCACAATCTGAAAATCAAGGATGAACGTCAACTCCTTGGCGACTACTCGTCACCAGCGTCAGTTCGACGCGATCCGGACGGCACATTCACCGGTGGAGTTGATTCCTATTACTATCCGGCGACGGCTATCGGAGTCGACTAATTGACCAAATTCCGGGCGACGATTGTTCCCCTCATCGTTCTCGTCGCGTCACTGCTGATCAGTTTCACAGCGTCAGGCCACGCCCAACTCGAATCGGAGAGTCCGGCCGCTGATTCGCTGGTCTCGATTCCGCCACGCCAACTCGTGCTCACCTTCAGCGAACCCATCGATCTCGCTGGCATAATCGTCACCGCTGTCGATGAACGCGGTGAGCCGGTCATCCTCGGCAAACCTCAATTTGTATCGGGCAGCGACCGTGCGATTCAGGTCTCGTCCGACGACTTCTCCATCGGCTCCTACACGGTCTCCTGGAACAATCGCTCCTCGACCGACGGGCACACGCTCTCTGGTTCCTATGCCTTCCGGGTTGGCGGAACCGACCGCGCTCCAGCCGCAGCAACCGTCGAAGGCGAGCGACCACCGGCCTGGTCGGTCTTCACCCGCTGGCTGACGTTCCTCGGCCTCGTCCCCGCTATCGGACTGTTGATCTCGTCCTGGACGCTTCGCCGCAACCGTTTCGCGGTTATCGGCGCATTGATGGCCGTTGTAGCCACGCTCCTGGAGCCTGTCTTGCTAGACATGTTCCCGCCCAATGGCGCCGTAGCAGGCTCGCTCCTGGATGCCTTCCGCGCCGAGCCAAATGGTTGGTGGATTCGCCTCGCCGGTCTTGCCGCGCTCCTGATTGTCCTAGCCCTGGCCGAAGGACTGCACGGCGACTTCCGCCTGATGATCGGCGCTGTCGGACTCATCGCCGTCTCAGGGCTCGCCTTAACCTCGCACGCAGCTGGCCGGGAATCCTACGCGTGGGCGGCTACCGGAATCTCGTTCCTGCATAACGCCTCCGTCGCGATCTGGGTCGGCGGTCTCGTCCTGGCCGTAGCCGTACCGCTCGGCGAACGAATCCCCGAATTCAAGCGCTTCTCACGACTCGCACTCCCCCTGGCTATCGTCGCTGTCGGAACCGGTCTCATCAACGCCGGCTTCATCTTCCCGTCGCTCGATACGGTCACATCCACCGACTACGGGACAGTGCTGCTGGTGAAGGTCGCCGTCGTCGTTCTGGTCGGAGCCCTGGCAGCCTGGCATCACCTGAGCCGTGCGTAAGTCGCAATCCGACCTGCCGAGATCGATGCGAGCGACCCTGCGGCTGGAGCTGGTCGGAATCGCGATCGTCGTCGCCCTGGCGTCAACCATGGCAATGCTCGCCCCACCCAAACCACCGCAGGGCGAACTGGCCCGACTCGATCTGGCCATGCCAACCCTCGCCGAAACCACCAACGATCAGATCTTCGTTCGTTTGACCGTCGATCCGGCCAAAACCGGCGAAAACCGATTGATCGCCTATGCAACTGATGGCCCACCGCTAACCGTGGAAACTGATTCCACTGGCGCGCCCATGCGGGTTGACCATCCACCGATCGCCACAGTTCAGGCCATGTCAGTGCTGCTCGAATCACTCGACCTCCCAGTCGCCCCACGCACAATCGATCTTGTCGCCGTGGGTGACGGCTCATTCACATCCGACGGTGTCAATCTGAGCGCCGAGGGGTGGTGGCGGGCTACGGTCAGCGTCCGCCAGGCCGGGGTCGCTGAGGACGTCACAGCAGTCTTCATTCTGCGTGCCCCGGATCCCAATGTCTCGGGATTCGAGGAATCGCGGGCCGACGGCAGCAACCCGGAGGCCGAGGCACTCTTCACAACGTCCAGTTCGCAGCTCGCCTCCACGGAATGGGCGGTCTACACCGAGCATCTTTCCGGTGGCAATGGCGGCGTCGAGGTTTCGTCCCAGGTCTGGTCCAACGGCGGCATCTCAATCACAACCCCGCGTCTGCAGCTGATCCGGCTGGACGGCATGCGGTACCTGTTTGACGACGGCGGAGTCTGGAGAGTGACGGCTGACAGCGATCCTGAGGGTCCGGTCGGCTGGGTGAGTGAACTGGAGGGCGCGACCGACTTTGTCCTCGGCAATCAGGACATCGTCAACGGCCAGACCACGCAAGTGATCCACTTCTACGTCCCCGGCACGTTTTTGGCGCCTGCCTATTACACCTGGTGGATCAACATTGAAACCGGCAACATTGAGCAGGAAGCGATGATTTCCAGAAGCCACTACATGATCAAGACGTACGATTGGTCGGCACCGCCACCACCACTGGTCGCGCCCGTCGATAGTTAACCTGGTGCTATCTAACCCCGGTTACGACCAACAAAATGATTCCCGCCGCGACCACGAATCGGTAAATCGCGAAGATCGTCACCGGCATCCGTTGCAGCATCCGGATCAGGACCGAGATTGCAATCAAACCAGAAATCGCAGCGGTTATCATCCCGATCGCCAGTGGACCGTACCCAATATCTCCCGCGCCGTCGCTGATCAGATCATTCAGTCCGCTTAGTCCCGCGCCGAGAACCAGCGGCAATCCAAGCAGAAACGAGAAACGTGCAGCGTCGGCCCGATTGATGTTCCGAAAGAGACCCGCGGTCAATGTCACCCCGGATCGCGAAGTCCCTGGCAGAAGTGCAATTGCCTGCGAAAGTCCAACTATCACCGCATCGGTGAGCCGTAGGTCCGTCATCGACCGGTTGCGCTTCGAAACACGCTCCGCCAAAAGCATCAGCGCTCCAAAACCAGCCAGCAAGGATGGCGATTACTATCATCGCCCGGTCCTCGTGCTCAACCGAATGGAAGAACTCTTCGATCCGATTCTCGCCAAGCAATCCGAAGACCGCGCCGGGAACACAGCCGATTGCGATCAACACCCCAAGACGGGCATCCTCTGATTGCTTCTCAGCAAACTCCTTGCCGCGGATAAGGCCAGGCAGGTTTCGAATCGCGAATGGAATTGCCAGAATCATCCGGGTAATCTCGGCCCGGAAGTAGACGATCACCGCCACCAGAGTCCCCAGATGCAGGGATGCATCAAAGGCGAGACCCGGGGAATCCCAGTTGAAGAGCCACGGCACCAGGGTGAGGTGGCCGGATGATGATATGGGCAGGAACTCGGTTAAACCCTGAACAAGGCCCAGGATAAAGGCTTCAAATGCATCCACGAAGGAGGATTATGCCGCGTTTGAGCGAGGGGTGGGAGTTGCGGGTACGTTCAACTCGGAATGAGCGCCCGAATTCATTGGCGCAGGTGGCGGAGTCAGATTGCCGGATTCGTCCGAAGTCGCCTGCTTGAGCGAAAGGTGCAACCTCGACCACTCGATCGCGCCCCAGACCGTCACCGGGAACCACAGCGCCGCGTGCACCACGATTGCATAGGAAAGCGCCTGGGAATCTGGCACCGACAGGGCACCTGCGAGCGCTGTCTTCACCCCCGCCTCAAATGGGCCGACGTAACCCGGCGACGAAGGCACCAGCGTTGCCAGGTTCGCCACTCCGGTGGTCAGGAGGGTCTCAGCCCAACCCATTACCTGGGCAACCGAACCTCCGAACGCTCTGGCAACGACGTAGTACATCGATGCCTCCAGGGTCCAGGCCACCAAAGACGATAGCGCGACCATACCAAGCGCCTTAGGACTCTTGAGCGACTCAAGTCCCGAGAAGAATGACTCGGCCAGATGCTGGACCTTGGGCCGAATCGTCGCGGGCATAAACCCGAGAATGACGTTCAGGATTCGCTCTCGCAGCGTCTCGGCAACGGTCATGATTGTGATTGCCACAATCGCCAACGCGAACAGGATCACCGCAATTGTCATGACATGGCGCAGATCGGACGTGAAATCGATCGTCATCGCCGCAATCAGCATGAACGAAACCATAGTTAGGCCGTCAAAAATGCGCTCGACGGCAATTGTGGCCAACGCTGAGGTCTTGCGGACGCCGTAGTTCTTGCTCAGGACAAACGACCGAACTATCTCACCCGTCCGAAGCGGTAGGACGTTGTTGGCCATGAATCCGATAACGGTGATCGGCAGAAGCTGTCGAGTCGAGATTGGTTTAATCGGTTTGAGCAGAATCGACCATCGGAAGGCGCGAACAACTACCCCAAGGAAATACAAGCCGAGGGCTGGTATCAGGAGCCAGTAGTTGACGCCCCTAAGAGCGTCGAGGATGGCACCGTAGTCCTGGCCCCGGAAGGCGTATACAAGGAAAATGCCGCTGATCAGGATTCCGAGGGCGAATCGCCACGAGCGCACTGGCTCTACTGCTTTCCGATACCGACCGCGAGATGACTCGCGCCCTAACCGAAGATGTGTCCGAGCCGCACAGATAGAGCGGCAACCTGAGTATAGGTTCAGAACGCCCATCAGCGTGATATGACTGAAGTCACTTCCAGGTCAGATGCGGGGGCTATCTGTGGCGGTATGTGATGCGACCGCGGGTCAGGTCATACGGTGACAACTCAACGGTTACGCGGTCTCCTGGGAGCACCCGGATGTAATTCGTCCGCATCTTGCCCGCGAGGTGGCTGAGAACGGTATGACCATTTTCGAGCTCAACCCGAAACATGGCATTGGGAAGCGCGTCCACAACTTTGCCATCGACCGTGATCGCGTCTGGATCTTGTCGACGAGGTCGCTCTTCCACAACCGCACCCGGAACCGGAGTGACGGTGCGAACTGGCTTACGATAGGCTGGTTTCTTTGGCAAAAGCTTGTTCTCCTGTGATTTGTGGCAAGCGCACGCGAAGGCATGCGGCCCAGATATGTCAATTATAGCGCAGCGCGAAAAGGGGGTTTGCAGTTTACCGTTTTTAGTTTGCCGCGATCACACTTATGCTGCGCTGCAGTCGAAATGACTGCAAACGGCAAACTGTAAACCGCGAACTCAAATCGACCAATCCGCGGCCGTCACCGTTCTCGGTGTGCGCCGGAAATAGACCATCGGCATTTGTTCCGAATACTCGCCCAGGGAAGCAGCCATCACTTCGGCTACATAAATCGTGTAGCCGTCTCCAGAGTGCGCGGTCCGGACCTGGCAATCGACCCACGCAACCGCTTCCGGCAGCACCGGCATTCCGGTAACCGCCACATCGGTCCGGATACCTTCGAGTCGATCATGATCGTAGGTTCGGTCATGCCCGGAGAAACGGTCCAGAACTCCGCGTTGCTCATGACTGAGAATGCTGATCGCGTACGCCCCACTCCGGGCGATCACATCGTGCATTCTGCGTCGTCGTACCCGCGCTCATCATGACCAATGGTGGCTCGCGGGAGAGCGAGCAAAACGAACCCACAATCATCCCGTATCGACTTCCATCGGTGTCCACCGTCGTCGCAATCGCCACCCCACTGGGCCAGCGCTGAAATACTTCCTTGAATAACTCACCAGTGACAGGCATGCATTATGTCCAATTCATTAACGTGTTCGAGGGTTACTCCGGCAGAACGCCTTCACCCAATGTCTGCATCAAGCGATTGGCCCATGCAAACATCGCGGCCGCGTGCGCTACGTCGTAAATCTCAAGATCATTCAGACCAGCATCCCTTAGCGGCTGCAAGTCTGCAGCGCTCAGGCCAGCCGGGTCATTGGTCAGGCGAACCGAAAAGTCGACAATCGCCCGCTCGCGGGGATCATCCAGCTCGGTCTCAACACCCTCGTCCAGAATGCGTTCAATCACATCCTGCTTCTTCGAATACTGCGCATACAACCGGGCGTGAACCGAAGCACAGTAGATGCAGCCGTTGACCCGGGAGACAGCGACCGCGGCCAGCTCACGTTCGGCATTCGACGCCCCACCCGGACTCCGCATGGCGTTGGAGAACAACCCGGTGCGATTGATCAGCGCAGGCAGATCGTGGGCAAGCGTCGCGAAATACGGACTGGACTTCGCAACCGGCGCCTGCTCATAGACCTCGGCTAGCTGACCGTCGGTCAGACCGATATCAGTGATCGTCGGCAGGAATGGCACCCACTCGACGACATCCAGCGTGAATTCGGTCCGGGGTTGACGAAAAACGCTCATTGCTCGCCACCCAGTGCCCGCATGGTGGCCAATACCCGAATCTCGAAGCTGAGATACGCAATCAGTTGCGAAACCGTGACGATGTCCTTTGGAGAAAGCCCCGCTGCGGTCAGCACCGCAATCGCTCCGGGCGATCCACTGCGGGATGAACAGGTCAGCAGATCAACGTGACCCAGGATGGCTGTCGTTCGTTCATCCAGTGGACCGCCCTCCGGGAAATCGCTGATTGCCGCGATCACTGATTCCTCGGTACCCAGCGCGATCAAGCGCCCGAGATGGAAATCAGCCACCACCTGACTCCGTTCGAGCGTAGCGACCCGGTATGCGATCGCCTCACGCTCGAATCTGGAGACACCTTCAGGATCGTCCGGTTCCAGCAGGGCCAGATAACTGCCTTGCGCGTATTCCAGAACCTCAGGCCGCTGCTCGCGAAGCTTCGCAAGCTCACTTCCCGGTTCGATTCCGGCCAGGTGGTTTATGACGTCTGGTCGATCAGTTGCGACCATGGGATTTCCTCATTTCGGTCAGTTAAGCTGGATCTCAGCTCCGTTCAGAACGATGCTGCTTGAGACGGACTGGGCGAACTTGACGATGTTCAAAACCGGGCAAATGTCGGGAAGAATGTCGTTCAGCGTCTTAAGTTGCTCCGGGGTCGCGTCGGATTCGAGCTTGATCGTGTAGGTGATGCCGGAGACCGGGTTGATGATATCGGTGTGACCAGCCAGCGAATCGACATTCAACGACGCTTCGACGATCAACTCATCGACATTGAATCCCTGCAGCGCCGCCTGAATCAGAATCGTGTGCGAAACACAGCTACCTAGTGCTCCGAGAAGAAGCTCCGGCGCCCGCGCACCCAGATCGTGACCAGCCAGGGCCGGACCGGTATCGGTTATGACCTGGAAGTCGCGGGCATGGATTCGGCGGATTCCGGTCAGCCCTTCAGCCGTCACCGTGGCAGTCAACGTTTGCTTGCGCTCGTCCGGGTTGGTCGATGCTGCGTCCCGGAAGGTCTTGACCGCATCCAGTTTTCGTTCGAGGTAATCCCGCAATCCGCTCACGTGTGCTCTCCTGTTTCTGGCAATCCACCGTTGCTGCACCGCAACTGGCAACCGGATCGCCACGGTCAGCTCCATTGTTATCCACTGGACCTGAATTATGCGGACCTGCGGATACCGCTGGGGTTCGGCGAACCTGCTGGGCCCGACTCCTTACGGTCGGACCCAGCGGATTCTGACGCTGCCTAGTGCTCGACGATGTAGATAGTGTCAAAGGTCGGCGCGTAGGCTATGTGCTGGCTGAGACCCTTCACGTAGCTCTTGGCCGCAGTGATCGTCTGCTGATCCCATAGCGGTGCGACCGGAATTTCAGCGGCAGTGATCACCTGAATCTGATCGTAGAGCGCCTTCTGGGCAACCGGATCAACCGTGGTGCGAGCTTCAGCCAGTAGCCGATCGACCTCCGGATTGTTGTACCCGTTGTGCTGGGCGGCATTCAGGGCCGCAGTCGAGCTGAACAGCCGACCAAGCTGGTAGTTCGGGTCGCCAGAGGCCCAACAGTTGTTGGCCAGTACCATGTCGTAGTCGCCATTGTTCCGGGCATCGGTCAGCGCCGCATTCTCAAGTTGCTTGAGTTCGAGATCGATTCCGAGCGGCTGGAAGATCGCCTGGAAGTACTGGGCGACCAGCGGGAACGGCCACTGGCCGATACCCTCGGAAGGCGGCGTGAAGGCAAGGACCGCCTTGACCCGCTGTCCACCGAGTGCTTCGGTCGCCAGTCGAATCGCCTCATCATTGTTGAAGGTAATCGCAGCTTCCGGAGCCGTATTCACCCATGGCTCGTTGAACTGCGAAATGATGCTCCTGGCCGGTGCGACGTAGCCGTAGAGCAAGTCGTTGACCAGCGCGTCGCGATCAATTGCGTAACTGATTGCCTGGCGGAGGCGGACATCGTTGAACGGTGCCCTGGTTCCATTGAACCCGAGGAACGTCTGGCAAGCAGAGGCATGGGCAGCGACGACGAAGTTCGAATCCTGCGCGAGCTCATCGGCCTGGGCCGGCAGCAATGCACCAAGTTCCACCAGGGCATCAACCTCGCCGGACTTCAGCGCCGAGACGCGGGCATTCGGGTCGGTGTAGATCTTGAGCGTGATCTTGGTCAGGGTCGGCTTCTCGCCCCAATAGTTCTCATTGCGATCGAGGACAACATACTGGTCGCGAACCCAATCGGTCAGAACGTAACGACCGGCACCAATCGGCTTGTCATAGAAGAAACCGGTCACCGGGTCGAAACTGGCTGGGTCAAACTGGGCGCTGTAATGATTCGAAATCGAGAACGGCAGCAGCGGCAGTGGCGTCGCATAGGAGATATCGAACGAGTAATCGCCCGTCGCCGTGATCGCCGTCGGCTCACCGTAGATCTCCGGGAAGATGATTCCCCCGAGGAAGATCGATGCCGTGCCACTCAGAATCCGGAAACGCTCGATGTTGGCGATCGCTGTCTGGGCGTTGAACTTGTTGCCGTTCGAGAAGACAACATCCTCGCGAAGTTTGAAGGACCAGGTCAGGCCATCCGGGCTCAACGTCCAGCTCTCGGCCAGTCCCGGCTGAAGATTGAAGCGATCGTCGTAGCGGATCAACGGCTCCCAGACCTGCAGGCTGGTGTGCGCATAAAGCCAGTCCTCGGCTCCATTGACAAGGTTGCGGGAGATTCCAGCGGTCAGTTCCTGGGATGCGGCCAGCGGTTCATCCTGTGCTGAAACTGCTTGCGCCAGTTGACCGAACGCAAGCACTCCCACCACCAGCAATGCAATCCGCGACCAGATGCTACGAGACCAGTTCCGATTGGTTCGGGACAACTCATGACTCATCGACCAATACCTTTCAAGGCAACAACTGATTGAGTGAAGACACGACCATCGCGCTTCATATCCACCGGCGGTTTCCGGACCACCGCACCGGGGTTAGCGGGTTCGTCTGCCTCGATCCACCAGATCGCGCAGCCCGTCCCCAACGAGATTGGCAGCAAGAACAATCGCGGTGATCGTCACCCCCGGCACAATCACCAGAAGCGGCACCGAGCTGAAATACGGTCGGGCGTCGTTCAGCATCGATCCCCAGTCAGGGGTAGGCGGCTGAACGCCGAGACCGAGGAAACTGAGGCTGGTGATCGTCAAAATCAGCACACCCAGATCCAGCGTGGCCAAAACCACTACGGTTGTAAGCAGGTTGGGCAGCAGGTGGCGTGCGACCACCCGGAATGAACTCGCACCAGCGCTGATTGCCGCTTCGACATACAACTGCTCACGCAAAGTGAGAACCGCCGACCGCACAATCCGGGCATGCGTCACCCAGCCAGACGCGATCAACGCAACCAGGAAACTCCTCGAACCCGGACCCATGATGCCGAGAATCGCCAGAGTGAGCAGCAGACTCGGCAAGGCAAGAAGCATGTTGAGGATCGACGAGAAGAAGAGATCGATCTTGCCGCCGAAGTAGCCACTCGCTAGTCCGACGACCACCCCGATCGTGACGGTGGCTGCAACGGCCGCAAAGGCGAGATACAGCGTCGATTGACCCCCGTAGAGCAAACGGGAGAGCTGATCCCGCCCCAGTTGATCGGTTCCCAGCCAGTGCTCGCTCGATGGTCCAGTCAACGCCATCCGCATATTGAGCAGGTTCGGATCGTGCGGAGCAATCACCGGCGCGAAAACGGTGAGCAACGTGACCAGCAGCAGGAACCCGCCCGGCAAGATCACATTCAGGTTCCGCCGAATCGAGAATGTGCGACGACGACCACTCTGGATCTCAAGCGATGTCGCTCCCCGATCGACAATCGTTGCCGGTACCGCCCCCACGCGGCTCAGTGTCGCGCTCATCGGGTCGCCCTCGCTTCACCAAGGCGAATGCGCGGATCGAGCAGGGCATAACTGATGTCGGTGAGCAGGTTAACGACGACGAACAGGGTGCCCGCCAGCATCACGTACGCACCGATGATTGGAAGATCCCGACCCGAGATCGCGGCAATCAACGCGCTGCCCATCCCCGGCCAGGAGAAGATCGCCTCAATCACGATCGAACCAGCCAGAATCTGACCGAACCGCAGTCCGAGCAGGTGATCACCGGCAGCAGGGCATTCGGCAACGCGTGACGTACGGCGACGGTAGATTGCCGGAGTCCCTTCGCTCTGGCCGTGCGCACATAGTCCATCCGCCAGATTTCGATGACCGCATTGCGCGTGTATCGAATGATCTGGGACGACGCACCCGCCGCCAGCGCGATCACCGGCAGAACGAGATAGCGCGGCCCGCCATAACCACCGACCGGCAGCCACGACGACCGCTCGGCTACGACTGATATCAGAATCAGTCCGAGCCAGAACGAAGGCACTGCTGCGAACAACTGTGTCACGAACCGACCGGCGTAATCGACCGGAGTGTTCTGCATCAATCCGAAGATCACGCCGAGCGTCACACCAACGATGGCGGTCACGGCGAACGCCGAAAGTCCGAGTCGCAGCGTTGGTTCGATTCGTTCGCCGATCTTCTCACTGACCAAACGCTGATCCAGGAACGAGCGACCGAAATCGCCATGCAGCATGTTCCAGACCCACGTCAGGTATCGCTGCGGCAACGTGTCGTCCAGCCCCATCCGGGATCGATATTGGGCAATCATTTCTGGCGTCGGCTCAATCCCCGCCTGACGCAGCGCAAGCTCCGCCGGATCTCCCCGCGCAGCCGTATTGAGAAAAAATGCGGCCAGCGAGATCAGGATCAGCGTCGGGAATGCGGCGAGCACCCGACCAATTACGAATCGACCCATAACTCCTCCTGGACAACCTGTGTGGGATACGCGTGAACACGGCAAAGGCACTGGTGGCGCCGTTGCCAAACGTGGGAAAAAACATTGCGATGTGGCTAGGTACGTAGGGGCTGAACGCTCCGCCGGCTAGATGCGGCGGTCTGTACAGTCGCCAATGTCCAGGAGGAGCCACCGCGGGCGCGGTAGTAATGCTCATGACCGAAGAGGTTGACGAAGGCTCTGGTCGCGCGCAGGCAAGCAAACTGGGAGTCCGGTCCCTCGGTTGCTGCCGCTCTTTGACTGAGTCGTTGTCTACCCATGTCATCCACCTAAAACAAAACCCTCTCGGGTATCGAGGGGGTTAGACCGGGACCAGCTTGATCCACGAACGCTATCCCCTCATCTTCAAGTCAACCTACCGGAATTAGCACCGGTTCGGACTGAACGGTTGCTGGGGTCTCACAGGGCCGGTCCCTCCACCCCTCTTGATGAGGTAATCAAATTCGCTTGTGGGGAGATTCTATCTATTGTGGATGAAGATGTCAACAATATTAGTGGCGGGTCAATCCAGCCACGAAAATGCAACCCCTGCGGCTAGAAAACCAGAAGGGCAAAGATGTAGAGATAGAACCAGACCAGGGGACTCGACGTAGCGAACAGGGTGAACATGCCAGCATCAGAAAACGCAAACGGCTCACCGGAAACCCGTGCCTGCACCACCGCATAAAGCAGGAGAGCCACTGCGAGCGGCAACAGGACCAACCCGATCGAAACAAAGAGGAGCAACCCGATAGTGATCGAAAATCCGATCGCCGCGGCAAAGGCAACATCCCATCCGGTCAGGAATGCCACGCACTGCCATTCCCACCGGAATGGCGATTGCCAGGTCGGCGCATTCGAATGCGGTCCGATCTGAATCAGCTGCACAACACTCGCCGCCATCAGAATCAGACAACTCGCAAGCAGAATCTGCACCACTATCGGCGTCCTCGACTGCTTCTCGGTTGTCAGTCGCTTCAAGCTCCATCGGTCACTCACTTTTGGCAGTATCGTGCTCTAATGCCATCCTACTCCTGAAGTCAATCGCCAAATCAGCGCGGAACTCGATTATTTTGCCCCCGACTTCCGCGTAGAATTGCCCATCATCGAATCACCGTCGTTTGAGGACTTCATGACCGAGTCGCAGCCTGAGTCTGGCCACGAGCGTAAACCCGAGTGGCTGACCGTTGCAGAGGTTGCGGAAGTGGTCCGCGTCTCCGAAGATGCCGTTCGCCGACGGATCGCCCGTGGAACCATCCCCGCCCGCCTGCTCCAGGAATTCGACGGCGGATACCGTATCCACCGCTCGATGGTCTACCCAGCCCCGCGAACCAAACCCACGCTCCCTGAATCAGCTCCGCCCGAAATCACCCGAACCGTTCCGGTCGAACCCGTCGCTGTCCCAGCACCCGCTCAAATCGAATCGCGGCAACCGGCAACTGCACTGGCATCCACCAGCAAACAGCTGATCGCGACTGTGGTGGTTCTGGCAGCGCTGCTTTGGGTCTCGTTCAGTGATATCGGTTCGAACCCGGCAGGCCTGTTCTCCGACGAAGCGGAAATCGCCCTAAGTACCCTCGAATTGTTCGACAAACCGATCACCGAGTTCAGACCACAGCTCTTCTACGACCACTTCGACTACCACCACCTTGGCGCCCTCCCGCTCTTTGCCAGCGCCCCCGTCCTCGCCTTCGCTCCACTCGACGATTGGTCAGTCCGGATCGTCTCAGCAATCTGGTCACTGCTGGCCGTCGTGATGCTTGTCCTGACCGTCCGCCGACTGGGATGGCGTCACGGCGAAATCGCAGTAATCGGCTTTGCCCTCACCCCCGTTTTCATCCATTTCAGCCGCATCCAGTTCGCCCATGCTCCCTCGCTGTTTTGCACCGCCGCCGCCTACTACGCCTACGTTCGCTCCCGCGAAGGGAAATCCTGGAAATGGGCCCTCGGCAGTGGCCTCCTCTTCGGTGCCGCCATGTACGGGCAAGCCGCCTGGTACATCGCTTCACCACTTCTTATCGGCGGACTGCTGCTCGGTGAGCTGATTGTCAATCGACTCACCTGGCACAGCTACAAGCGCCCCCTGCTGGTCGTCGCCGGATTCGCCACGACCTGCATCCCGGTCCTGATCAGGTACGCAACCGACGACAAGTTCATGAAACGCTTCGAGGAAAAGGACCGCGAAACCCCGCCCGTGCCCTTCGCTGAGCGGATCGGCGATATCCTCGGCCAGTACGACAAGTACTTCAGCCTCGATTACCTCTTCCGGGTCGGCGAAACCGGCATGCCCGGCGGCTGGAACATGCGCCACTCGGTCCCCGGTTCCGGTGAGCTGACCTGGATTCTGCTCCCGCTGATGCTTGCCGGTGTCATCGGCATATTCCGGATTTCCGACCCCACCAGTCGCGTCATCGGCATCGGGGCATTGGTCGCGCTGATCCTCTACCCAGCTGCCGGACGTCATCACGACAACCGAGCCGGCCCCGCCCTACACCTTCTCGACATTCGCAATGATGATCTGCGTCCCGTTGCTCTCCGCCCTGGGCATCCACTGGCTGGCCGGCGCGCTGCCGAAGCGGATGGACCGCCGCCAGCTCTGGGCGAACTGGATCCTGCCCGTCGGAACGCTCACAATCATCCTGGTCGGCGCATTCCAGTTCTGGACCGGACCCTACCGCAACTACCCCAACGTCTCGGCCGAGTACTACGGCTGGCAGTACGGCCCCGGACCCTCGATCGAAGTCTTCAAGGACAACCCCGGCTACGACCGCTACGTCCTCGATGGCGACTTCAACAGCGCCTTCGTCTTCCTCGATTTCTACATGCACGATGATCCGGAGCTCCGCAGCAAATCGATCATCGGCTGGCCGGACAAGTCGACTGGCCGCCTGCGCGAGCTCTATTCCGTTCGCGCCGAGCGATACAACATGCTGGTTCAGACCAACGACCACATGCGCCGGTTCATGAAAATCGTCGACATCATCTACTACCCGAACGGCAAGATCGCGATGTACGTCGTCGAAATCGGCCCAACCGACTTCTGGGGACCCCGCGAAATCCCCAGCTAGCCTCAGCCTGATTAGCTCACCCGATTCGCCTCGATGTAGTCCCAGTTGATGTCGTAGCCGAGTCCCGGCGTCTGCGGCAACGAAACGTAGCCATCCGGCTCCAGCGCATCGCAGACTGCGATTCAGATACCCTGGCACCACGTCGTAGTTGACGCCCGGCGCCAGCAGCCCCCGCTCGTAGTACTCGCAGGTGTCCTCGGTCGTCGCTCGCAATCACGTGCAGATTGCCGATTCCGCTCATGTGAATCTCGCATCTCGCCGCGTACGCCTCGCACAGAATCGCCGTCTTCCGGGCCCCGGTGATCCCGCCCCGCAACACATCGATCCGGCTCCATGTCCGACGCATTCCGCCGCAACCAGTCCGCCCGCGTGAAGAACTGCCCCTCGACGATCTCCGGCGACAGGATCGGGATGTCCAGCGCGCGCCGTCAGCTTGATGTACGGCTCGACCCGGTGCTCCGGCATCGGATGCTCGTACCAGTAGAAGCCGAGCTTCTCCAGCACCCTCCCGACCTTCAGCGCCTCTTCATAGATGTGATACGTGCCCCACGGGTCGTACATCAGCACCATGTCGTCGCCGACCGCCTCGCGGACCAGATGGCAGACCTTGATGTCCCACTCGATGTGCGATGGCCGCCCGGGCACCGCCTCGCCGGTCGCCGGGTTCCAGTAGTAGTACGGGTGGATCTTGTACGCGAGGTACCCCTGCTCTTTGCAGGCCAGTGCGTGCTCGGCATAGTTCTCCGGCGAGCCCATGTTCGGGTAGGTGCTGCGCGTACGCCTTGACCCGATCCCGGCATCCGCCCATCAGCTTGTAGACCGGCATCCCGGCCGCGTTGCCCAGCCAGATCGAACAGCGCGACATCGATCACGCCAAGCACATGCTCCGGAGTCTTCGCCGCCCACATCCATTGCCAGAACCGCTCCCGATCCAGCGGGTCCTGCCCGACCAGCATTGGTTTGATCCTGTGCTCGATGTACGCCTGACTGTGCGGCTCGAGCCCATCCTGATCGCCATGACCGTGCCCGCCGAAATACCGCCCGACCACGCCCTCATCGGTGTGAATCGTCAGCAAGGTCTGGATGATCTCGGTATTCGGCAACGGCGTTGCATTCTCGTACCGGTCGGCCCACGTCCGGAACGACTCAATCGTGATATCGGTGATCTTCATTGATACAAACCCTTCAATTCCGCCAGCTACGAGCCGATTCCCAACTGTGCACACGCCTCATCGAGTTCCATCTGACTGACTGGATCGAGCTCTTCAGCCGGCGACCGCACAAACGGTGTCGCGATGATCCCCTTACGCCACAGGATGTACTTGTGAATCCGGTGACTCGCCCCCATCGTGAAGGCAGGAATCCGGATGATCGGCAGAATCGTGCGATCAAATGCCTCGCGTGCACGCGACGTGATCGCCTGCCTGCCACAGGTTCCAGACCGCCACAAACTCATGCGGCTGGTTCGGCCACGGCATGGTTCCGATCGCCCCGCGTCGCAGCTCTTCGATCAGAAACTGACCAGCCGCGCCGCCAATAATCGCAACCAGATCGCCACTCGCCTGCACCGCCTCGTACACCCGCGTCGTCTGCGGACTGCTCTCGACCTTGGCGTACCGAACCTGCTCGCACGCGTCGCCAATCGCCCGGATCAGCCCACCTGAAACCGGCGCGGCATTCGTGTCCTGGATGATCACCGGCAGATTGGTCGCATCGGAGATCTCGCGAAAGTACGAGATCACCTCGGCCGCGGAGAAACCCGGACCCGGCGAGGTGCACATGACCGCCGACGCACCCCACTCAGCCGCCTGCTTGCTATAGAGCACCGCGAGATCAGTCGCTGGCGCACCGGTGTTGATCACGACCGGCACCCGCCCGGCCACTTGATCGACCACCGTCGTGATCACAAATTCGCGTTCCGCTTCGGTGAACTTGTAGACCTCGCTGCCCAGCGCAACCCCAAGACCGTGCACTCCCGCATCAACGTTGAAGTCGATCAATCGGCGCAGGCTCTCGGCATCGATTCGACCCCGCTCATCGAACGGAGTAACCAGAATAGGAATCACCCCGTGAATTGGTGGCAGTGCCATTAGCCATTCTCCTGTTGATCAAAAACAAACGAGCGCAGGCGACAGACGTACATTGGTACCGGTGGTAGCATAGAAGAACCCCGACCACGCTTTTGGCGTACGCATTGATATCCAATGCGGTATCGACCGTGGTCGAGGCGTCCGATTCAGACGGTTACCTGCCAAGGGGGCAATGTGGCGGGACGTGGCAAGCGACATCGAATCTTCGCATGGCTGGGCATTTGCCTCGGCCTGCTCGTGCTCGTGCCCCATCTCCAGTCGATATCTCTCGCGAACCAGGGACCATTCCGGATCACCCACCAGGCCTCTCCCGAAGCAGTCACCAAGTCGGTCGCCGCCGATCCAGCCGCTCCTGACACTTCGATCAAAGTCCCAGCCGCCCCTGCGCTGGACGAAGGATCGAGCGGTCCCAATGTCCGCACCCGATCCGATCGTGCCGGTAGTGATGTCATTCCAGTCGCACTGGTCGCGGAAGCCTCGCCGGTCGACGACGAAAACGAAGTTCCCCGATTGAACGAGCCGGTCCTGCGCTGGCTTCCCGAAATTATGGCTTCGAGCGAGAAATGGGGCGTCCCACCCGAAATCGTCGCCGGTATGATCCGGATCGAATCGCAAGGCGAACCCGGTCCGATCTCTCCATCCGGAGCGCGTGGCCTGGTCCAGATGATGCCGGACGGTCTGCGCAGCTACGGCGCCCCCGAATCGCTCTGGCACGATCCTGTCACCAACATCGACGCCGGTGCCTGGGGTCTCGCCTGGCGCTTCACCGCCCAGGGCAGCTGGGAAGGCGCAATCGGCGCCTATCTCGGGTTCGGCTGCGACGCCTGGGGCACCTGCACCGACGTCTATATCCGCGTCGTGATGGGCTGGGCCGCCTACTACAAACCGATCATCGAGAATCCGCGCGGATCCGGTATTCCTCTCCTGCCAAAGGACTGGGCGTACGGGCCGATCACCATTCTTCCAGGTGAACCTGCCGCCGGATCTGGAGGAGCCACCCTCCACACCAACTCCGACGCCGACCGGGACCGTCGAAGCAACCGAAACACCCAAACCTGGTGAACCCACCGTGGTTCCGACCGAACCGCAACCTGGCGATCCGACGGCCGTGCCGACTGAAGTCGTGCCTACGTCTGAGGTCCCCACCGAAGTCGTGCCGACAGAAGCTCCACCCACGGTCGAGGTTCCAACCGAAGTGCCACCGACGGTCGCCCCACCTCCAACCGAGGTACCTCCCCCACCGCCCACAGAACCACCAGCCCCGGAACCGACCACCGTCTGAATCAGTCGACTGGCCTGGTCCCCGTTGCAATTAACGCGATCATCTCGAACGTGACACCCCGACCGTCGCGATAGCGATCGAGATACGGTCCAAGTTCGTTCGCGATTTGGCCAATCACGTCATCGAGCTGACCCGGTGTCAGATCCGCGAGCTCCGGCATTACCACCGCCGCACCGCGCATTGCCTGACTCACAAACCGCCCTGCGTCTGGAAAAGACGTCAAACCTGGAACCTCAGCCACCTTCACGTCCGAAAAGCCCGCACTGGTCAGCTCGCGCGTAAATCGATCCGGGTCGTCCAGTTTGAATGGCTGGAACGTAGTCGCTCGATCTCCAAACACCCCACGTCGAATTACTTCGAAGTCGGCAAACAAACCCTGCCGCTCGATCGCCGCCCAGACATTGATCCCGACCCGTCCACCGGGCGCGAGTGCACCGAACATGGCCTGTATGGAGGCTTGTGTATCGGGAAAGAACTGCATTCCATGCTGGCAAACCACGACATCGAATCCACCCGGTCGGGCTGGCAAGTGTTCGGCGTCAGCGTGAATCCAGTCGATCTGTACGCCGCGTGACTCGGCCTTCTTCCTGGCAAAATCAAGCATGCCGGGATTGATATCAGCACCAGTCACCGATCCGCTCGATCCAACTCGATCCAGGGCAGCGAATGACACCGCGCCCGTTCCGCAGGCAACGTCGAGGACGTGCTCGCCCGGCTTCAAACCAATCTGATCCAGCAGGACAATCGCCCATGGATCCATGATCGACCGGACCACGCTCGCGTCATAAGACTCCGCTGGTCCTGGTGATTGCGCCTGCATAACCGACCTTCCAATAATGAGCAGCGGACTTTGGGCGCATCATACGGTGCTGCTGACCTGCACACTATTCACCGGGTAGCGGCTTGATCCCTGCTCTGCCATGATTCACGCATCAAACACAATCGTCGAATCACATGCCACGGAGCCGAAATGTCGACCACGTCCAAGCGAATCTCGATCACCGGTCACGACGAAACCATCGCCGCCTACAAGGAATTCGTTACCAGCAGCTTCGTCGCGGCCGTCGAACCGGTTGTCGTCGCCCACGCCGAGGGATCGACCATCACCGATGCTGATGGCACCGAGTACATCGATTGCTTCGCTGGGATCGCGGTCAACAACGCCGGCCATCGCCATCCCAAGGTCATCGCCGCCGTCCAGGAACAACTGACCAAGGTGGTCCACGCCGCCACCTACATCTATCACGTCCCGATCGTGGCCGAAACCGCCGCCAAGATGGCCGCGATCAGCCCAGGCCGACTCAGCAAGACCTTCTTCGCCAATTCCGGCGCCGAAGGAATCGAAACCGCGATGCGCCTCGCCAAGGCCTACACCGGTCGTCGCGAGTTCATCGCCCTCACCCAATCGTTCCACGGCCGCACGTACGCCACCCTCTCCGTGACCGGTAACAAGGCCCGCAAGAGCCACGGCGGACCGTATATGCCGGGAGTCTCCTGGGCGCCGATGCCCTACCTCTACCGCAATCCGTTCAACACCGAGGACCCGGAAGAACTTGCCATCAAGTGCGCCGAAATGGTCGAATGGGCAATCGAGTACCAGAGCAGCAACGATGTCGCCGCGTTCATCTCCGAATCTGTCTGGGGCGAAGGCGGTATTATCGTGCCGCCCGATTCCTACTTCCGCCGGGTCAAGGAAATCCTCGATCACCACGGCATCCTCTTCATCTGCGACGAAGTCCAGTCCGGATTCGGTCGCTGCGGCAGTCTCTTCGCGATCGAACAGTTCGGCGTTGAACCGGACATTCTGGTTGCGGCCAAAGGCATTGCCGATGGCTTCCCGCTCGCTGCGGTCGTCTCCACGCCTGAAATTGCCGACAGCCTCAAGCCCGGTGAGCACCTCAGCACGTTCGGTGGGAACCCGATCTCCTGCGCGGCTGCCTCAGCCAATATCGACGTGATGCTCGACGACGACCTTCCGGGAATGGCTGCCCGCAAGGGTGAGCGCGTCATGGCCGGGCTGCACGATCTCGCCGGCAAGCATGACCTCATCGGCGACGTCCGTGGTATCGGCTTGATGCTGGGAATCGAGCTCGTCACCGACAGGAAAACCAAGGTCCCGGCCAAGGCCCAGGCAGCACTGGTTCGCAAGATTTGCCGCGAGAACGGCGTTCTGCTCGGAGTCGGCGGTCAATTGGCCAACGTCATCCGCATTCAGCCACCACTCGTGATCGAAGACGGCGCCCTCGACCGCGCCCTGGACGTGCTGGATATGGCGCTCGGACAAGCCGCCAACGCGTAACGGCGCTGGGCTTCTGGCAATCAAGCAGGAGTAGCGATCTCCGTCATCCACGTCGCTGCTGAACTGATGCGTCTGGAATCAGCGTCGAGTTGGGCTTCCGCCGATGCTTGATCATTGAATGACTTTGCCATTGCCATCACTGGCATTCGGTGCTCTTCATCGACGAGCGAGTGCATCTTGCCCAGCGACGCTATGACGTGGCTCATGATCACGACATCGGCCCGTCCGTAATGTCGTATTTGGCTGAACGCAACATCCAGTAAGTCAGTAAATGAGGGGAAGCGATCAGGAGCTTTACCCCTGACTCTGGAACGTGCTTTTCGAGATCGGGGGCTGGATGTTTTCCACACGCGACCATCAATTCGGCCAGACGATCGATACAGGTTGTCGCAGTGGTCGGGTCATTGATTCCCGGCGAAAGCGCCTTCAACGCGATATCGGCAATCTGTTGAATTCCGAACGCGACGTCCTCCATCAACGTCCGTTCGCCACCGAAGATGAACGCCGCCCGGACCCGTTGATCCAGATCCTCCTTGAAGATCCCCTTTGCCGGAGCGGAAACTGCCACCCGGGCAATCACCACACCAGGCAGGACAAACGAGCCCACCGGCAGCGGCAACCTCGATCCTGACTACACCGATGTCATCGAGATTGAACAGCGACCTCGCGACGATGCTCTGGATGTACCCCTGCTTTATCGGACACCGTGACGAAGTGAACGAGAGTCTCGGATTCTTTCGATAAGTCACGCTGGGACAACGTCGATTCATCATTACCCGCGGTCTTCAGGCGATCGATCAGTCCATGGGTATCTGCGGTGGCTCGGCTGACGATTACGGACACCTGAATACTGCGCGTCGAATGGTGCAGGTAATAGATCAGGCAAGCGATGCTGACCAGCGTCAACCCGATCGAAACCGTAACGGAGACCGCCGGAACAAATACCGTCTGATCCTGTGCCTCGGATTGACCGATCGAAGAACCAGCAGCGCGTAGGTAAAGGTCGCGATAAACACGCCCAGCACGATCTGGTTGCCGCGGTCTCCGGTAAACGTACGCAACAGGCGCGGTGAAAACTGACTGGACGCCAGCTGCAGCGCCACGATTGTGATCGAAAAGACCAGTCCAGTTACCGTGATCATCGTGCCGGCAATCGCCGACAACACCCCTCGGGCACCTTCCGCTCCGGCCCCGAACAGCCAGGTAGAGGACGCCTTGTTCTCTTCGATCAGATACTCATCGATCTGGACCGTGCCCCAGGAAAGCGCAATCGCCAGAAGCGTCAGCACCGTCGGAATAAACCAGAGGCTATCGCTGATCGCAAACCATCTGGATGCCAGTTGCTGCTTCATATGACGGCACGCCCTTCACGTTCACCCGGTTGAATTTCTGGTTACAGTCTTGCACCAGCACCTGTAAATCACCTGACCAAATCCGCTCCCCGACTACGGTCTAACTCAATTTCTGGCAGATGTTTTGCCCTACCTCGCAAGAAGCAGACCAGGATCGATGATGTCGGCAGGATAATGGCATCGATGACGGTCACTCGATGACGGTCAAACTCATTGACGTCCGGCCCCACGGTCAAGCCCATGAGTCAGCTGGGCAGTGCGAAACGAATCGCCACAGAACGCTCGGTCCGACCGTTCGCGAATGCGGACCAGCGCCGAATCCAACCAACGGGCAGTGGCGAATTCAGCAGTGCGTGTCACAATCGAGACATGGACGCCAATTCGCCATCTCCACTAACCAGGCTCAATGGCTGGCTGCAATCGCTGGACGACCTGCCAACTGACCTCAAAGCACGCCTCGAGTGTGAAGGCGTCCTGTTCATGGAAGACCCTGGCGAATGCCGGGTCCGATTTCTGAGTGTCGGGTCTGTCCGCTTTAACAGTTTCACTATCGTTTTTATCCTCACCAGCGAATCGTTGATCGTTTACCGAAGGGGTATCCATCGGCGGATGATCGCGGATGTTGCATATCGTGGACCTGCCATCCGTGCCTTGAACCACAAGCTGGATGACGCGGGAATTTTGACTCTGGATATTCCGGAATGGACTAACAGGGCCCCCTGGAACAATGTGATCGAACTCAACCTGAAATTGAAACTCTCCGATGGCGAATCGGCAGGTCAAATCCTGACCAAAGCGTTGGCGGAACGAGATCGACTGTTCCCTCAATTGCCAGAGCCACCGCTCCGCAAATGGTGGAGCGGGCGATGAGTTGGGTACACGACTTGCAGTCGGGATTTAGCTCGTTCTTCGGTGCCGACACGCGAGAGGATCGCGAAAGACTCGAAGCGGAAGGAATAATTGTTGCGATTTCCTCTGCACCAGCGCGTCTTGGAGTACTCGGGATACTTGGCGGATTCTTGACTTGGCGGTGGGCAAGTCTGGTCCTGACGAAAGAGTCCCTTCGAATACATCGCGGACGCCTTAGCTATCTTTGGGTCCATTTTGATGACCCATCCCTGCTAAAGGTCGAGATCTCTGCGGAGGACAATCGACTGAAGGTTCACGCTCCGCCGAGGACTGGTTTTGCGGGACATGCCAGGTATGCCTGGGTCTGGGTTCAGCTCTCGACATCGCAAGCAGCCACCGTGTGTCACATCGTTCAAAGACACCAGCGGATCGCTCAAGGTGAGTCAGTTGAGCATGCGTTTGCAGCATATCCTGTTCCCGACGAATTGAGCCGAAGATGACCGAACGCAAGCCCACCGCCCTCGATCGCTTCGCCAACTGGCTGGCCCGCTCAACCAGTGTCTGGACCGCCGAGCGCGATCGTCTGGAGGCGGAGGGAATTCTCTTGCATATTCAGACAATCGAATACTGGGTCAAATGCGTCGGCGTTGGGATTGGCGCGAATATGGGATACGGCCGACTCGTGCTGACAAGTGAATCGATAGTCGTATTTGAGGGTGGGATCCGAATTCTTGAGATCTCATTGTCAGATCCTGGATTCGCCGAGGTTCTGTAGAACATGCAGGACGACGGACGACTCATGCTCGACTTCCCGCGGGGAGTTGGATACGGGTCACATCATTTGACCGCCGAGCGCCAGTTCAAGCTCAAATTTGCTCGCGCAAAGGAGGCATTCGAAATCCTGATCGCTAGCCAGCAACAAGTGGACCACTTGGCTAGACGCCCGTATTACCCGTTGCGGCTCGACCACTGGCAGAGTTGACATAGAGAACATATGTACTACTCTGCCATCAAGTGGCACGTTCGGTATGAGCGCGGGCCTGGGCAGCGGTAGATCGTCCCGAGGTTGTTCCTCGTTAATGCCACTGCCGGTGTCAGGACCGGCCATCCGGGGGCAATGCAATGCGCATAAGCTCCTCCCTGTCCACACGAACGGTCGCTCCGTTCCGATTCCGGGACCCCGAGAGCAGTCAAAAAAGTTGTCAGTTTGCCGTTGTCAGTTGGCAGAACGGACGGAGTTTCCGGTTTTTTGGTTTTTCGTTTCTCGCCTGCAAAAGACGCACTGATCAGCGCGAGCGCCCCTCTCCGCCAACCCGCACCTCCATTGGCAGTCACCGTAATTGGCGGAGAGGGGTTTGGGGTGAGGTTGTGCAGAGGGCAAGCGCGACGAATGACAGCACTGCCAGGACCCTTCCGTCTATCTGTTTACTCGTCTCTGCAAACGGCAAACCGCCAACTGCAAACTACCGCTTAACGGCGCCAACAATCTCCCGGATATGCCCCG
>CAVZSG010000014.1:0-180061 GCA_963777865.1 uncultured Chloroflexia bacterium
GCCGGAGCATCGCCACGACGGTGCCGGCGGCGAACACCGCGCACATGACCGCCGGCCACGCAATGCCGTAGCGCTCGTACAGGCGGGTGGCCGGGACGCTGGCGACGGCACGTCCGAACGTGCCGGCACCGAACATCAGCGCCATGCCCCGCGCCGGCGATCCGGGCACCACCTCGGTGCCCAGCGGGATCGCGCTCACCACCGAGAACTCGAACGCACTGATCGCGATGATGAGCATCGGCAGGCCGATGGCGAGGTGTGCGTGCCACAGGGAGAGCCCGATGCCCGCCGGGATCATCAGCGCCGGCCCCGGCGGCGGCGCTTCGCTCCTTGCCCCAGCGGTCCGTCCGGCGGGCGGACGTGATGGACGCGAACAGCTCGCCGAAGCCGAGGCCGAACGCGACCACGCTGAGCGCCGCCGGCGTGAAGCCGAACGTGGTCGTCGAGCCAGCTGCCGAACGTGACGAACAGCGATCTGGCTCGCCGCCATCAGGCAGAACATCGCGATCAACGTCACGGCCACCTCGTTCACCCGCACCGGGCTGCGGGCCGCACGTCCGGCCGCGCGTGTGCGCGGCCCGAGTCGGGTTCGATGCTGCGTGCGACCACCGCCCGCCATGCACAGCACGGCGACGGCGCCCAGGCCGTAGCCGACCCGCCAGTTCGTGGCCGCGGTGACCAGGCCCATGGTGGTCACGCCGAGCAGCAGACCCGAGCGCCCACGACGTCTCGGTGAGGCCGATCACCCGGCCGCGCTGCGGCGTACGGCACGCGGTCGGAGATCCACGCGCCGAGCCCGAGATCGAACATCACCTTGCTCTGCGCGATCACGCACGAGTGCCGCCGCGAACATGACCAGGATGGACGCTGCTGGCGGCGAGCGTCGTGCCGGCCGCGCACGCCGACGAGCCCGAGCGGTCATGGCCGTCCGCCGGTGCAAGCGCTCGACGATCGTCGCCGGTGAACGGCGACAGCAGACCCGACAGTTCGCTGATCGCGAGCGCGACGCCGAGGCGGTCGAGCGTGGTGCCGTTGCCGCGGGCGATGGTGGCCAGGAACGGGGCGGCGAACCGGAAGCAGCGCGTTGGCCATGGTGCGTGCCAGCGTGAGCACGGTGATGCGTCGGCGCACGTCGGCGGAGTAGGTGTCGTCGAGGGCGCGGTGCAGCACGACGCTCGACGTTAACCAGCGCGCGACGCCCGGGTCCGGGTGCCTCGTCGCTAGCCTTCTGCACCCGTGGCCCTGATTGTGCAGAAGTACGGCGGTACGTCCGTCGCAGACCCCGATCGCATGCGCGCCGTCGCCGAGAACATCGCGTTCACCAAGCGGCACGGCAACGACGTCGTCGTCGTGCCCAGCGCGATGGGCAAGACCACCGACAACCTCATCAAGCTGGCCAACGACGTGTCGCAAGACCCAGCCGGGTCGCGAGATGGACATGCTCATCACCACCGGCGAACGCATCAGCATGGCGCTGCTGTGCATGGCGCTCGCCGATCTCGGCATCGAGGCGATGAGCTTCACCGGCAGCCAGGCCGGCATCGTCACCGACACCGTGCACACCAAGGCCAAGATCCTCGAGGTCAAGGGCGACCGCGTGCGCGAGGCGCTCGCCGCAGGGCAAGGTGTGCGTGGTGGCCGGCTTCCAGGGCATCAGCACCGACGAAGGAGATCACCTCGCTCGGTCGCGGCGGCAGCGACACCACGGCCGTCGCGCTCGCCGCTGCGCTGAACGCCGACAGCTGCGAGATCTACACCGACGTCACCGGCGTGTTCACCGCCGACCCGCGCATCGTGCCGCAGGCCCGCAAGCTGCAGCACGTCAACTTCGACGAGATGCTCGAGATGGCCGGCGCCGGCAGCAAGGTGCTGGCGCTGCGCAGCGTCGAGTTCGCCCGCAACCACAACGTTCCCATCCACGTCCGTTCCAGCTTCACCTGGGAGCACGGCACGTGGGTCACCTCACAGGAGCCCAACATGGAAGACCCCATCATCTCCGGCGTCGTCACCGACACGAGCGAGGCCAAGGTCACCGTCGTCGCGGTGCCCGACCGGCCCGGCATCTCGGCCGCGCTGTTCGAACCGCTCGCCGCCGCCAACGTGAACGTCGACATGATCGTGCAGAACACCAGCCACGACGGCACCACCGACATCAGCTTCACGATGCCGAAGGCCGACGTGGCCACCGCCGAGTCCATCGTCGCCGCGGGTCGCCGCGCGAGATCGGCGCCAGCGGCGTCGAGCACGACGCCGACATCGCCAAGATCAGCCTCGTCGGCGCGGGCATGAAGACCAGCCCCGGCATCGCCGCCAAGATGTTCCGCACGCTGGCCGACGAGGGCGTCAACATCCAGATGATCAGCACGAGCACGATTCGCATCAGCGTGGTCACGTCGGTCGCCGATCTCGAGCGGGCGGCCCGTGCGCTGCACACCGCGTTCGGACTCGACTCCGGCCAGGCGTACTCGGCGCCGCTGCCCGAGCGGAAGTAACCGTCGACACGCCACGGTTGCCGTGGTCATCGACCGCAGCTGCCTGGCACACTGGTGCGGTCATGACTCGCCGTCGACAACACGTGCCCTGGAAGGCCGCCGGAACTGCCTCCGAGAGCACGAGCACTCCGCCGACGACGTCGTGCGCGAGACCGGCTGGGTGTTCAACAACCGCACCGGCGAGCCACCTCAACCTCGCGGAGTTCGTCGACACCGGCGACAACGAGACCGTCGCCTACCTCGAGGCGTTCGGGCTGCTGCACCGACGGAGTCGGCGCAGCAGACGATGGTCGAGATCGGCAGCGGCATCGGTCGCATGACCGCCAGCTTCTCGCGCATGTTCGCGCAAGGTCGTCGCCTGCGATCTCGACGCCGCGTTCCTGGAGCGCTGCCGCGAGACGGTCGCGCAGTTCGGCAAGCCCGAGCGGTTGCAGACCAGCCACGTCGCCGACGGTCGCACGCTCGGCGCTGCCCGACGATTCGGCCGACCTCGTGTTCAGCTACATCACGCTGCAGCACTGCCACCACGACGACGGCGCTGGCCCTCGCCCGCGAAGCGGTGCGCGTCACCAAGCCCGGCGGCCACATCGCGCTGAACTTCCGCACCTGGGTGCCACAGGACATCGTGCTGTGGCCGGCGGGCAAGCTGGTGCGTGCCTCGTGGCGCCTCCCTCGCGTCGGCCCGCTCATCGCCCAGCGCCGGCTGACCACCCGTCTCGGCTGGCAGGCGAACCGCCTCACGCCGCAGGAGGTGCTGGCGACGCGTCGGTCCGTCGCTCACCGAGGTGCGCATCTTCCGCGGGCCGAAGCGCCGCGGCTTCGGCCTGCCCGGCACCGAGGATCGCACGTTCGAAGGCGTGCACCGCAGCCACTGGTGGATCGTCGCCACCGTCAAGTGCAGCTGAAACTCGCGCGTCGAGCCGGCGGGCTGGAGCGTTATTTCCGGTCGTCACCAGGGTCGCAGTTAGCCTTGCACGGCATGAGAATTGGTGTCGTCGGCGCAACCGGCCAGGTGGGTGCAGCGATGCGCTCCATCCTCGCCGAGCGCAACTTCCCCGTGTCCGAGATCCGCTACTTCGCGTCGGCCCGCAGCGCCGGCACCACGCTGCCGTGGCTGGGCACCGACATCACCGTCGAAGACGCCGCGCATCGCCGATCCATCGGGCCTCGACGTGGCGCTGTTCTCCGCCGGCGCCACCGGCTCGACGCGAGCTGGCGCCGAAGTTCGCCGCCGCCGGCGTCACCGTCATCGACAACTCGTCGGCGTGGCGGATGCACCCCGACGTGCCGCTGGTCGTCAGCGAGGTGAACCCCGGCGAGGTGGCCAACGCCCGCATCGGCATCATCGCCAACCCCAACTGCACCACGATGGCCGCGATGCCGGTGCTCAAGCCGCTGCACGACGAAGCCGGCCTGGTGCGGCTCATCGCCGCGACCTATCAGGCGGTCAGTGGTGGCGGGCTCGCCGGCGTCGACGAGCTCGACAAGCAGGCCCGCGAGGTCGTCGATCATGCCCGTCGACCTCGCCTACGACGGCGAGGCCGTCGTGTTCCCCGACGCCCACCAAGTTCGTGCAAGCCGATCGCGTTCAACGTGCTGCCGTACGCCGGCAAGTACGTCGACGACGGCTCGCTGGAGACCGACGAAGAGCAGAAGCTGCGCTACGAGAGCCGCAAGATCCTCGCCATCCCCGAATCTGCGGGTCAGTGGCACGTGCGTGCGTGTGCCGGTGTTCACCGGCCACTCGCTCAGCATCAACGCCGAGTTCGAGCGGCCGATCACGGTGGCACGCGCCAAGGAAGCTGCTCGCCGCGGCGCCCGGCGTGGAGCTGCTCGACGTGCCCACTCCGCTGCGACGCCGCCGGCAAGGACCCCAGCTACGTCGGTCGCATCCGCCAGGACGACATCGCTCGACGACGGCCGCGGCCTGGTGCTGTTCGTCAGCAACGACAACCTGCGCAAGGGCGCCGCGCTCAACGCCGTGCAGATCGCCGAACTGCTGCTCTGAGTCCGACCCCGCCTTTCCGTACAGGCTGTCGAGCGCTGACCTGGGGCTGTGAGTCCCAGGTCTTGACGCAAACCGCGCGACCGCGGGCGGCTAGAACTGTCGGATGGATCTGGCCAGCTGCAGGATGTGATCGAGCGGACGTTCGGCGAACGCGATCGAGCGCGAGGCGTGCCGGCCACGGTGGCGTGGCTGGCCGAGGAGGTCGGCGAGCTGGCGCAGGCCGTGCGCAAGGGCAACCACGACCAGCAGGTGCACGAGTTCGGCGACGTGATCGCCTGGGTGGCGACCCTGGCCAACCAGATGGGTGTCGACCTGGACGCAGGCCGTGCAGCCGCTACGCCGACGGTTGCCCCCGCTGCCACAGCCTGCCCTGCTCGTGCGTGCGACGACTGCCGGAGAACGAGAAGTGCCCGCCGGCGAACCGGCGGGCACTCGTACTGGTCGGGGTGAGAAGATTTGAACTTCCGGCCTCCACGTCCCGAACGTGGCGCGCTAACCAAGCTGCGCTACACCCCGTAGCGAGTGGAGAATGCTACCCGGCGACGGGTGCTTCTTCCTCGACGGTTTCTGCCTCGTCGGCGGTGTCGTCGTCGTTCGGCCACCGACTCGGGCAGTTCGGGACCGGGTCGGCGAGCACGTCGCGAACGGCTCGCTTGAGCGTCGAGCGGGTCGAACGGCTTCACCAGCCAGGCGTCGGCGGCCGAACGTCTGGCGAGGTGCACGTCGGCCTGGCGATCGAGCAGCATCAGCACCTTCACGTCGGGCGCGTTGCCCGAACTGGCGTCGAGCCGCAGGTCCATCGTGACGGCCATGCCGCCCTTCGAGCCGATCTGCAGGTCGAGGATGGCGAGGTCGGGCGTGCGCTCGGCGACCACTCGGCTGACCTCGCGGCCTTCGCGGACGATGGTGAACGACACGTCGGGGCCGCCGAGCGCGGCGGTGACGTCGTTGACGACGTAGTCGGCATCTGTGGCGACGAGGATGTGCACGGGACGACGTTACCGGTTGTCGCCGCCGGCGCCGAAACCCCGGCGTCGTGGGCGATCTACTCGGCGAGCGGGGCGAAATCGGCGATGATCGACGTCGGGGTCGCGTCGATGTCGGTGAACAGCTCGCCCTGCCGCTGGAAGATCGGGTCGTCGGTCTCGAACAGCAGTGCCTCGCGCGCCGGCAGTGCAGCACTGATGAAGTAGCCCTGCAGCTGACGGCAGCCGAGCTCGCGGAGTCGCTCGACCTCCTCCGCTGCTTCGACACCCTCGGCGACAGTGCCGAGCCCGAGGCCTTCGGCGATCGAGATGATGCCCTTCACGAGTGCCTGGTGCTTGTGCGACGTCGCGAACTCGCGGATGAACCCTCGATCGATCTTGAGGTGACCGACCGGCAGTTCCAGCAGGTGGCTGAGGCTCGAGTAGCCGGTGCCGAAGTCGTCGATGGCGAGCTGCACCCCGAGGTCGCCGATGCGCCGCAGATTGGTCGCCAGCGTGTCGTCGAGGAGGATCACGTCGCTCTCGGTGATCTCCAACACGATGTAGTTGCCGGGCACACCCGTGACGGCCAGCTCGCGGCGCAACGCGTCGACGAACTTCGTGCGCCGTATGTCGCTCGGCCACACGTTGATGTGCACCGCGGGCACGTGATCGCGACCCTGCAGCATCATGTCGCGAACGAACCGGACGCTGCTCACCAGGACCACCTGGGTCAGGCGATGTGCGAGCCCCGCGACCTCGACGTGGGGCAGGAACTCAGCGGGCGGGATCAGTCCCTTCGTCGGGTGCTCCCAGCGAACGAGCGCTTCGAACGCGGTGACGGCCCCGGTGCGCGCGTCGACGATCGGCTGGAACCACGGTCCGAGCGATCCGTCGGTGAACGCCGTCCGCAGCTGTTCGACCATGGAGGTGTGGCTCTCCGGGTCGTGCTCGCCGAGCGACATCGGCGCGGTCCGAGCCCTGATGCGCGCACGCTGGAGCTCGCCCCGAGCGGCACGGAGGAGGTTCTCCGCATCGGCTGCCGGCCCGACCGCGTGCTGCACGTGGATCGAGAGCTCGACATCGGCGCCGTTGATCGAGAAGGGAGTGCGATGCACCCCTCCGAGCAGCGCGAGGATCCGGGTTCGATCGCGAGCGCCCACGTTGGGTGTGACGATCGCGAACTCGTCGCCGTCGAGGCGTGCCACGGCGAGCACGGGTCCACTGAGCTTGCCGAGGCGGCGACCGAGCTCGATCAGCAGGTCGTCGCCGCCGCCGACACCGAAGAAGTCGTTCATCGCCGAGAAGCGCCGGATGTTGAGGACGCCGATGGCGACATCGGCCGGCGGGGTCGCGATCGTCGAGTAGCGCACCAACCAGTGCAACAGGCCGCGCCGGTTCAGCAACCCGGTGAGGGGGTCGCGATCGTTGAGGTAGCTCTCCAACTGCTCGGCCAACGCGGTCTTCTCGTGCTTGACCTTCGTGGCCTCCAACACCGTCGTGTCCAGCACGTCGTACAGGCGAACGAGAGCGATGCAGTAGATCACCGCGATCGCGGCGAGGGCGGCGGCGACCTCTGGCCGGACTGCCATGCTGACGCCGATCGGGATCATCATGGCGAGCAACGAGGCCAACCGCAGCCGGCGATAGGGAGTGCCCGACAGCACCGTCAGGCCGTGGATCATCAGGCCCGCGATCAGCGAGATCCACATGCCCGTTTCGGTGCCCCAGCGCGATGCGATCAGTGGCAGCGAGCCCCACACGAGGCCGAAGCAGATGTAGTGGACCAGCTTGCTACGAACGTAGGTGCTGTCCGGGAAGGTGATCGGGACGTACAGACGGTCGTAACGGTTGGACAGGAGGATGAGCAGCGCATCGAGGACCGCGACCCCGTACCAGAGCGCGAGCGGCAGCGGGTCGACGTGCGACCGCAGCACGACGAAGAGCACCGTGGAGACGAACACGAGAGGGGCGACCGTTCTGGCCAACTGCTGTTGCGCCTGGTCGCGCAGCTCGAACTGCACGGCGTCGTTCAGTGCCGATGCCGACACGAGCTCCGGACGCGGCAGCGGCGCCGTGGCGTCGGCATCGTAGGACGTGGGGTGGTGTGCGCGAGCCAGAGTGGTCGCTTGCTCTCGGTTCGTGATCGGCGATGGCCAGAATCGAGTCACGCAGTGATAACGCACTTACTCTCCGTCCATGACGGGGTTTCGTCATGTTTTTGTCAATTTCTTGTCGGCATCATTTCTCGTCGCCGGGATCCGTGCTCGCTGAGTGGTCGAACAGCAGGCCGCGGATGGTCCCGAGCGCTTCCATCGTGTGCACGTCGCCGGGCAGCGTCGGCACCCAGGTGGTGTGCACGCCGGCCGGCACGCCGGTGGTGACCAGCAGGGCCGCCGCCTGCTCGCGCTCGGTGGCGGCGTCGGTGCGCAGCTCGACCAGGTTGTCGTACAGGGACCGTGCGGCCGCGCGCACGAGGCCGCTGCGCGGGCGGCTCACCGAACGTCGGTGTGCAGCGGTTGACGACCACCGCGGCCACCTCCAGGTCGCTCGCGGCCAGCCGGTCGGCGAAGTAGCAGGCCTCCTCGATCGTGTCGGCCCGTGGCGACGCGACCAGCACGAAGCGGGTGACGTCGCTGTGCAGCAGGGCCATCACATCGTCGGCACGCTGGCGGAAGCCGGTCTCCATGCCGGCGAACGCCTGGAAGAAGGCGACGGCGTCGGCCAGCACGTCGCCGCCGACCACCTTGCCGATGGTTCGCAGGATGGGTTGCGCGGCGATGTTGAGCACCTTCAGCCCGCGACGGGTGGGCATCATCAGCAGCTTGAACAGCGGGTGATCGATGAACTGGGCGATCGTGCCCGGCGCGTCGAGGAAGTCGAGCGCGTTGCGGGTGGGCGGCGTGTCGACGATGACGAGGTCGAAGCGCGGGTCGTGGTGCAGCGCGTGGAGTCGTTCGGCGGCCATGTACTCCTGGGTGCCGCTGAGCGAGCCGGCCACGTTGCGGTAGAAGCCGTTGGCGAGGATGCGTTCGGCCTGCTCCTCGTCGGCAGCGTTGGCGCGCACCAGCCCGTCGAACGTGGTGGCGGTGTCGAGCATCAGCGCCCACAGCTCGCCGTCGCCGGGCACGTCGAGGCGGATCGGGCTCGTTGCTCAGCCCGCCCGGCACGCCCGAGCGCGTCGGCCAGACGCTTGGCCGGGTCGATGGTGACGACCACGGCGCGGCGGCCGAGCAGCGCGGCCTCCAGGCCGAGCGCTGCCGCGACGGTGGTCTTGCCCACGCCACCCGAGCCGCAGCACACGAGCACCTCGGCGGTGGCGAGGTGTTCGGCCAGCGTCGCCGGCGGTGCGTCGATCGTGTTCATGACGACTCGCTCGCCGTCGTCCACGGCGAGCCGGATGTCGATGGACGCGGCGTCGAGGCAGCGAGCCGGCAACGGTCGGCAGGTGCAGTTGCGGGAGGGCGAGCTGGTCGGCGAGGCGGTCGCACTCGGTGTGGTGCAGCGGAGCGGCGGGCGTTGCGGAACTCGGCCGCGAGGCGCATCGGGCTGCCCTCGGGGGCGGCATCCGGCCGGCAGTGCCGGGCCGTGGTCGACGCCGTTCACGACCACCGGGCCGAGGTGCACGCCCACCCGCTCCTCCAGGGCGTACGCGGTCTCCACGGCCTCGTTCACCGGCGTGGTCTCGGGCAGCGTGACCAGGATCACCTGGCAGCGGGCCGGGTCGGCCAGCATCGTCGGCCACGTCGCTCGCCTGGGTGTGGATCGGGCCGCCGCGCACGCTGGCCAGCAGGCTCTTGGCGGCCAGCAGGAAGGTGATCGCGTGGCCGGCGGCGGGACCGTCGACCACGATCAGGTCGTACAGCCCGCTGCGCTCGAGCTGCTTGACCTTGCCGAGCACCACGATGTCGTCGATGCCCGGCGAGGCGGTGGCGACGACGTCGATGATGCCGCGAGACGCCAGTCGCTTGGTGACCCGCGAGAGCCCGTGGGTGTCGAGGTACTCGGCCAGCGCCGCCGTCGCCGACAGCTGCTGCACCTCCACGTCGGGCAGCAGGCGCGCCGAGCGTGGGCTTGCCGTCGAGCTCGACCACCAGCACCCGAAGTCCTCGACGGATTGCCGCACGCGCCAGAACTGCGGTTACGGTGGTCTTCCCAACGCCACCCTTGCCGGCCACGATGGCCACCTTGGCGGTGGTGAGGAACTGCAGCGGATCCACGCTCTTCGGAGGCACTTGTGCGCAGACTAGCGATCACCCTTCTTGTTGCCCCGCTCGCGGGGCTGGTTGGGCTTTCTTTGCTCGGCGCCACCGCCTCCGCCGGCAGCCCGGCCGGCAGCACCAGGTCCCAGGTCGTGCTTAGGCACGCGCCGACCTAGCTCAGTTGGTAGAGCAGCTCTTTCGTAAAGAGCAGGTCTGGGGTTCGAGTCCCCAGGTCGGCTCCATCGATGAGGAGTCGGTGATTTCCGCGCCGAAGTGGCGGAATCGGCAGACGCGCTACGTTCAGGGCGTAGTGAGGTAAACTCGTGGGAGTTCAAATCTCCCCTTCGGCACCGTGGTTACGGCAGTTCTCCGGAATTGCCAACACGTTAACAAGCGAAAGACATGGGCGAAAGGATGGTCGCGGGCAGTGTTCGCACTGTTCGAGGAAAGTCCGAGCTGCACAGAGCGGGGTGCCTGGTGAAAGCCAGGGAGATAGGTGAAAGCCTGTCGACAGTCCAGACTGGCACATTGGGAAACCGGTGTGAGAGCAACAGAAACCATTCCGGGCGTGGCAACGCGTACCGGCTGAAAAGGGTAATCCTCCCTGCAGCAATCTCCGATCCGACCGCTATCAGGTGGCTCGCCGAGGTCGAAAGTCGAGAGCAGCCGTAGCCCGTGAGGGCCGGCCGGTGTTATAACCGAGATAGATGACCGTCGTAAACAGAACTCGGCTTACATTTCGCTCGTTCGCTTGTTAATTACCACTTGATGGTCTCGTTAGCTCAGTTGGCAGAGCGCCTGTCTGTGGAACAGGAGGTCATGGGTTCGAGCCCCATACGGGACCCTTTATGAGGAAGCCCGCGCAATGTGCGCGGGCTTTTTCGTGTTCGGTTGATCTGGCCAGACAGGTTGCTCTGGTGGTTCCCGTCACAGTTCGGGTGCATCAAGCATTGGCGCGAAGGATCCCGGCTTTTTCCCGGATCTGGCCCAGGTGATAGGCAATATGGGCGACGAGCGCGAAGGCTCCGCCGATCATCATTGCGTCCCAATGTTCATTGGCAGCGGCAAATGCGCGCATCTCTGTGTATCGATCCTTGAGCTTTGCGATCAGCGCTTGCCACTCGTCTGCGGTCACCGAGTTCACCTGCCATGCTGCTCCCCAATCCAGTTGCTCACCGAAGTGGTTGACCAGGCCGTCGATCAGGAATTCGACATGGGTTACCTGTGCGGCAATCGTCGAAACGCCCGGTGCGGCCTGACGTGAGGCAAGGTCTGCATCGATTGAGTCGAGCGTCGCCCAGAAATGCTCGCCTTTATCCAGGAGATATTCACGTTCCGTCTCGAAAAGCTCTTCGAATATTGTCTGCAGTCCACTGCGAAATGCGTCCATCTCAATCGTTCCAGCCATTAGGTGCCTCATTCCCTTTCTGAATCATCTGTCCAGAGTAGAGATTAATGAGTAATCAGGGCGAAATCGGTCCGCGTTGAGGGAGTTTGCTACCGAGGGCGAATCGGGGAACGTGGTTTGAACAATTGTCCGGATTCCTTTTCCTGGCGCCATTGTGAGGCCAGCGAGGCGAATCCCCAGGCACAGGCAACCATGATCAGCGGGACAAGCACTGCGGTCGGCGGCGGATCGGATCGGAGCACTGCGGGTTCGTCCTGCAGGTTGCGGACAACAGCTCGGCCAACGGCAATCAGCAAGTGTGCGGGGAGCCACATGGCACCGAGAAGCGCGCCGAGTTTCGACCCCTTCTCCTGGCCAATCCAGCCAACCAGGACTCCACCCCAGCCAAATCCGATCGCTGCCCAGAGCGGATCGCTTGGGCGAATCAAGTAGGACAGGACCAGAATCACGGCCACGACCAGCAGGTACTGGCGCGGGGTCACACGAACGGCGAGCGCCTGCAACAAGATCCGGAATGCAGCGACGATCCAGATGACGCCACCGATACCGTTGACGATCCGGCGGCCGTCTCCGTCCATAGATATTGCGATGCCGACTATGGCTGCGGCGACGAACAGCAGCGGCATCTGGTCACGAATTGCCTGGGTACCAAGTCGGCGTACTTCACTCATACCCGAATCCTGCCCTGAACGGCCGATTCGCGTCAACACGAACAGAACAGTTCTGCCGATTCGTACACTTCGGATCGCATTAGTGCGTTGCACAAAGTAAGGAAGCGATATGCCAGATCACAGACCGTTCCGATTTTCAGTTCAGATACAGGGGGCCGAGTCCGGTGACGCCTGGAGGGAGCGTGCCCGAAAGGCCGAGGCACTGGGGTACGACGTTCTGCACATGGCTGATCACTTCGGCGCGCAGTTCGGCATCTTCCCGGCGCTGGCGGTTGCGGCAGAAGTCACCACCACGCTGCGTTTCGGTCAACTCGTACTGCAAAACGACTTGCGACACCCCGCACTTCTGGCCAAGGACATTGCCACCCTCGACATCCTCTCGAATGGCCGGATGGAGCTTGGACTTGGAGCCGGCGGATCGTATCCACCCGGATTTCGACTGGACTGGTATCCAGTTCGATCCGGGTCCGAAACGGGTCTCGCGACTGATCGAGACTGTCGAGGTGCTCAAGGGACTGTTTGGCGAGGGACCGTTTTCGCACGCAGGCGAGTTCTTCACGATTACCGAGTACGACGCAATGCCCAAGCCGGTTCAGAAGCCGCATCCGCCGTTCCTGATTGGTGCCGGGGGTAAGCGGATGATTCACCTGGCGGCTAAAGAGGCGGACATCATCGGGTTGCTGCCCTCGATGGGGTCAGGCGGTGCGGACTTTGCGGTCGATGAGATGACGGTCCCGGGTCTACGAGCGAAGGTCGATCTGGTCCGGGAGATTGCCCCTGAACGATTCGACCAGATCGAGTTCAACAGCCTGACCCAGGTGCTCGAAATCACCGACGACCCGGCTGCGGTGCTGGCCAGGCTCAAAGAGGACTGGATGCCGGAGGAGCCCGAGTGGAAGCCGTCTCCGTTTGTGCTGGTCGGTTCAGTTGAGAGCATTGCCGACGACATTCGTGGTTATGCCGAAACGCTTGGCTTCACCTACTTCACCCTGCGCGACAACATGCTCGAGGCATTCGCTCCGGTCATTGCCCGGCTCAAGTAGCCCCGGGCAAGAAAAAGCGCGCTGAACGACGGATCGAACAGCGCGCTTCTGACCGGCGAGGTTACCGGTTCGGGTTGGTCTTTTCGGGCACGACTGGCTCACCGAGAGTCAGCATCAGTCGGTTGGCATTGGCGAAGAAGGCGGCGTAGTTGATGACGTCGAGGATGCCGATGTCGTCGAATCCGAGATCTCGCAGCGGCTGAAGATCGGCGGCGTTGAGCGCCTCCGGATCATTGGTCACCTTGGTGGCGAGATCAACTATCGCTCGCTCGGTCTCGGGTAGTTCGGCGTCGATCCCCTCATCGAGAAACGTCTGGGCAACGTCGCGTCGCTTGCTGGCGGCGGCGTACATCCGGGCATGCACGGAGGCGCAGAAGACGCAACCGTTGATGCGGGAGGTGGTCGTCGCACCCAGTTCGCGCCATGCGGTTGGGTCCGGCTCTTCCGAGGTGTAGACGTGCCGGTGGACGAGTGCTCTGGCCTGCAGCGAGGCAAGATCGTTGGCGAGCACATCGGTGTAGGCGAAGTTATTGGCGGCGGCTACGACTGGTTCGACGGCAGCGCGGCGCTCCGGCGAAAGTTCGGTTTCGGTTGCCCGCTCGAGCCAGGGTGACCAGCTCAGCAGATCGAGTGTCCAGGTGTCCCGTACGTTGGTGCTCATGCTGAAACTCCAAATGCACGCAGTCCGGCGATCAACCGTAACTGGTAATTGACGAAGGCAATCGTCTGCGAAAGCGAGAGAATCGCGGCTGGGGAAAGACCGGCTGCCTTCAACTGCTCGATGTGCTGTGGCTCAGTTGTGTCTGGTTCGAGCGTGACCCGGTCGGCCCGCCTGACCGCGGCTCCGAATGCCGAGGTGTCTGCAAACGTACTGGAAACGTCCTTGACGGCGTCGATCTGGGTCTGGGTTGCGCCGAGCGAGGAGGCGAGATCTGCGTACCAACAGACGACGGACGTGCTGCCGGTATGGGACGCAACCCGTACCGCAATCAGCGCCCGATCGAGGGCCGGGAAGGCGGCTGCGGATTCGGCATCCGGCTCAAAGATCGAGAGGTAGTAGTTCTGGTCATTGGCAATGTATTCGGGCTTCTGGCTACGAAGTGCGGCGACGGCTGATCCGGGTTCTACCCCCAGGATCGTGTCGATCACATCGGCCGTTTGGACGGTGCTCACGCGATACCTCTCTCATCTCTATCGGGTCAAACTATGGCAGATCGAGTCCGGATTCGATCCGCACTGGAGATGCAGTCTAAAGGTTGCTCGATCTAATTTCTAGTAGTTACTGAAGAATTACAGTTCATGGCTTCTGATGTTCATGCATTGATCACAGGTCAGGAAAGTTACGGCGTGGCAGAATCAAGAAATCTATTGCTGCGGACCCATCAGGAGATTTGCGCAAACCATGTCATCGCCTACCACATTGCGGATCGGACTCGCCGCTGCGCGCAACTACCCGACCGTTGCCGAGCGACTCCAAGCGGTCGACCGGTTCATGGACGAGGCGGCCAGCAAGGATGTGGCAATCGTCTGCTTCCCGGAGAGCTACCTGCCCGGATCTGCGCGGGATGGACTTCGAGGTGCCGCCGCATGATCAGCAGGTGCAGATCGACTCGCTTGAACACGTTCGCAGGACCGCCGAGCAAACCGGGGTCGCAATCGTTATGGGCATGGAATGGGAGTCCGAGGCTGGACTGCTCAATACCGCCTTCGTGATTTCTCGCGACTGGAGTCGTCGAGGGTCAGCAGACCAAGAACCAGATTCCGGTTGAGGAAGAGCCGTACTACGTCGCTGGTGATTCGCGCCGACTCTTCGAGGTCGATGGCGTGACCTTCGGGACCACGATTTGCCACGAGGGCTGGCGGTATCCGGAGAGCGTCCGCTGGTCGGCGATTCGCGGCGCGCAGGTCGTGTTTCATCCGCAGCTGACCGGCAGCGATCTCAAGGGCCCTACCCTGACCACCTGGGGCGATCCGGCGGCTCCGTATTATGAAAAGGCGATGACAATGCGGAGTATCGAGAACACGATCTACTTCGCCAGCGTCAACGGCGCCTTCACCTACCAGGAAACGGCCACCAGCCTGATCGATCCCGACGGCGAACTGGTCGCGTTCGTCCCGTACGGCGAAGAGCAGCTTCTGGTCGCCGACCTCGACCTGACCCGCGCGACCGGCTTCCTCGCCAAACGCCTCAGCCAGGCGAATAGCGTGCCGTAGTCAGACCGAAAGACAGGGGTGACGGCAAATTGCCGCCACCCCTGTTTGCTCGTCTCGTGAGACGGCGCTAGGCGTATGCCTCGACCGTTCGACGCTCCCGAGTGTGACCGGGTTCGAATTCCGGCTCGGGAAGGCCAGCTTCGCCCTCGATATCGATGGTCGGCAGGATGCGATCCAGCCAGCCCGGCAACCACCAGTTGGCCTTGCCCATCAGCGTCATCGTCGCGGGCACCAGCACCATTCTGACGATGGTGACATCGACCAGAATCGCGGTTGCCAGTCCAAGTCCGAGCATCTTCAGAAGTGGATCGCTGCTGGTCAAGAATCCGAGGAAGACCGCAATCATGATCAGCGCGGCGGACGTGATGACCCGGCCCGTTTTGGAAATCCCCTGCACGACCGCGCCGGTGTTGTCGCCGGTCAACAGGTACTCCTCGCGGACCCGATAGAGCAGGAAGACTTCGTAATCCATCGAGAGTCCGAAAAGCGCGGCGAACATGAACACCGGGATGAACGGAATGATCGGGATTGTCGATTCCAGACCGAGCAAGCCGATTCCCCAACCCCACTGGAAGACGATCACCAGAACTCCGTAGGCCGTTCCGATGCTGAGCAGATTCAGGAGTGCCGCCTTGAGCGGAACCACCACTGAGCGGAAGACAACCATCAGCAGCACGAACGAAAGCAGGATTACCGCGGCAATGAAGAAGGGCATGCGGTCGTACACCTTGTTGCCAAGGTCACCGAAGTTTGCGGTCATGCCACCAACGTGAGCCAATGCCGGGCTGTCCCGCAATACCACCGGGAACACCTCGGCGCGGAGACGGTCCACCGTTTCGAGCGTGCGCGTGTCCTGCGGCGACGTGGTCGGGAACGCAGTAATCGTTGCGACACCGGCTTCCAGGTTCACCTGGGGAGCGGCGATCGAGGCAATGCCAGGATCTGCTGCAATCGCCTCGGCGAGTGGATCGACAATGCTGGCATCGCGCGAGATATCGATGGCGATGATCAGTGGTCCATTGATGCCGGGGCCAAAACTCTCAGCGACCAGATCGTAGGCTCGCCGCTCGGTTCGGGTTTCGGACAGTGTTCCGCCGTCCGCGTAGCCAACTTCGAGCGTCAGGATCGGTGCGGTCAGTGCCAGCAGTAGAACTGTTCCGCCAATTGCGTACGGCCAGGCATTCTTCGATACGTGATAGCCCCATCGTTCCCAGTTCGACTTGACGGCCCTGGTTTGTCGTTGGCTCTTGAGGAACGGCAGACCAAGTCGATTTATCCAGCCGCCCGATAGTCCAAGCAGCGCCGGCACCAGGGTCAACGAGGCGAGGACCATGATCAGCACGATGAACGACGTCGAAATTCCGGCCGCAGTCAGAAACGGAATTCCGACAAAGGCGAGGCCGAGGATCGCGATCACGACGGTACCGCCAGCGAACAGAACCGCCTGGCCCGCAGTGGCGACGGCGCGGCCCGCAGATTCCTCAACGGTCATTCCACGCTGCAGGTACTCCCGGTGACGCGACACCAGGAACAGTGCGTAATCAATTCCGATGCCGATCCCGATCATGCTTCCCATCTCGGGCGCAAAGGACGGGATTTCGACGACGTAGGTGATCAACGACATCGCGCTGATTCCAAGAATGATTCCGAACAGGGCGACAATGATTGGCAAGCCCATCGCGATCAGTGATCCGAATGCCACCAGCAGAATGATTACGGCGGCAATCAGGCCGATGATTTCGCCGATGCCGGTATCGCCCTCTTCGAGTGCCGAAAAGAGATCGCCGCCCATCTCGATTTGCATGACCGAAGCGGCGGTGGACGTTACCCGGAAGTGTTTGAGCGCTTCCAGATCGGATTGCGTCAGCTCCTCAAGAACGGGGTACTGGAGCGTGATGATTGCCACCCGACCATCAGCGGATACCAGACCACTTGCGACCGCTTCGGCATGGTCACCCGTTAGTGCAGCGGCCGTGTCGCTCGTGCCCAGGACGTTCGGGAGCGTGACCAACCCCGCCTGAATTTCGGCGACCGCATCGCGCGATTCCTGCGAGTCGAAAAATGTGACCGACTCGTCGAGCGGACTGATCACCACCTGGGCGGTCAAGCCAGCCTGTTCTGATTCTGCCGCTGAAAGAAGATCCGTCGCCTTCTGGGAATCGAGACCCGGAACCGCGAACGAATCCTTCAATTCCCGGCCGACCGAAGACGACAACCCGATCACGATTGCCGCAATCGCCACCCAGATCCCAATGACCACCCACGGACGCCTCGACGAGAAGCGTCCCAACCGATACAAACTCTGCCCCACAATTCCCACCTTCCCGGAGACACGCCGATTCCTCTGGAAGTCGATTTGACTTCAGCCAAAGGAGACGTATTCCGCTGTCAGAAGCACCGACATTCCGTCGGCAAAACCATTGCCAGTGACTCCCGATCCGTCGCACGGGACCGGGACCAACCCACCGATGAATCGAAGTGTGGGGACGGAGCATTAAGAGAACTCCAAGAGACCTCTAAGAGAGTTCTAAGAGATCATCTGGTTGATGAGTTAACCGCTCCAGGTACGGCCACCGGTGTCGGGGCCAATTTGCGCCGATTTCTTTTGAAGCTCAGGATTTGCGGTGGTATGTGAGGGCCATGTGGATCATGTCGCGGACCTTCTCGACCGGCAGCTCCTCGTTCACATTGAAGAGCACTGCGCGGGTGCCGTCGTAGGCGAATTCGCCCGGATAGCGGTCCTTGTACATCTCGATCAACCGCGTCTGGCAGTGGACAAACATCCCGTAGGTGTCCGGCGAACCCGCAACCTGGTCAATCCGAATCGTCGTGCCTGTCTTCGGCGCAACCGTCAGATAACTCGGCTGCCCCCACTTGAGCGTCTCGACAATCGTGCCGACGTCAGGTGATTCGGCCGCCGTTCGCCAAAATCAGCTGCCGGAGTTTTAGCAAGCGATCGTGAACTTCAGGCGAATATGTCGCAAATACCGCCGCCACATCCGCATTTTCGATTTCTACAATTCGTCTCGTCATGCTCCAAATGTAACTTGAACCGTTTGACGATTCGAATAGCGGCACCTGTCGGCTCCACGAATTGGCCGCCAGCCAGATTGACCCCGATAGCGCCCTCCTCGACCACATCCCCACGGCCAAATCCAACTGCTTACATTACTTTGAGCTTAAGCATGCCACCGGCTTCAAAGCCGAGCGCTCAACACTTCGACGTTTGCATGAGAAGGGGTGGCGTTGCAACTTCGAGTGTTTCAAAGTGATCGTTGCCACTTGGCGAACCCTCAAATCGATATGGAGGTGTACACGCTTATGTCATCCGATCAACGCGGTCCTTATTCAGTACGCCCTATGCTGTCTGGATCGGATGATTTGAACTCCGGATATGTGAGACTCCAAAACTTGGAGTCGAAGTACACGTACGAGGCACTGAAGCATCATATTGATCAAATCTCACTTTGGTACCGAGCACTCGCTTTGTTGGTCGAGATTGCGGAACAAGAGCACTCAACAGAACTAACGGAACAAGATCGAGAATGGCTATCGTGGAGTTTCAGGCTGCGACTTGTCGGTACGGCGGCAGCCTCTGCTAAGTTGGCTCTTGACGCAGCGCTAGCCGGCTATTACTCACAGTCGTACGCAGTTATTCGGCATCTGCTGGAAACATGGCGGATCATGATCTACCTCCGCTTGATCCCAAATGCGGCTTGGAACTGGATTCCTGCGCCAGACTCTGGCAAAGCACAACCGCCCAATTCCGGCACGATTAGCAGCGGAATTCGGAAAACGGGGTCGCACGCTGCAAAAACGAATCTTGAATGGGTCAATGACGCCGTCAAACAGTGCGACTTCGGTGCTCATCCAACTATTCTTGCGTTGACTCAAGTTGAGACTGGCAAATTTGGTCATCTACAGCTTGGAGCAAATTACCGAATGAAAGAATGCACGGACGTCCTAGGAATGGGAGTCATAGCGATCATGATGGTATTGGAAGAAGCTGGTCGCAACACACATGCATCCGATTCGTGGAGACAACAGTTTCACAAGTTTACTGAGGATCAAAGCGCTCTCCATGAAACACTCTTCCCTCAGGATTCCAACTAGGCTGAGTTCATTCTGGTCCTCGACCAGCTAACTGCAACTGTGTAATCCGACTCACGTGCTAAACTCGGTGCGGCATTTGCGCCCGTAGCTCAACGGATAGAGCGTCTGACTTCGAATCAGAAGGCTGGGGGTTCGAGTCCCTCCGGGCGTACCAGACCCGCTCCATATCCGGGGCGGGTTTTTTCGTGCGGAGGCACCATTCCATGCGCGCCCAAATCCTCTCCATCGGCGACGAACTCCTCGGCGGCTACATCACCGATACGCAACAGCACCTGGCTCGCCCAGCAACTTGCCCTGCTCAACATCGATCTCACCCTCGTCACCCATGTCGGCGACAACCGCGATCGCATCGCCAAGACCATTCAGGATGCCCTCGATGACAGCCAGATCGTGATCTGCACCGGCGGCGTCGGCCCGACCGAGGACGATTTGACCCGCGAGGCGATTGCCCAGGTAGTCGGCGAAACTCCGGTCATCGATGAAGACCTGCTGGCCGATATCAAGGCGTTTTTTGCCGGTCGCGGTCTGGAGATGCCGGAGCGCAACGCCAAGCAGGCGTGGGTCATCCCGTCCGGCGAAACGCTGGCCAATCCGATCGGGACTGCTCCCGGCTGGTTCGTGCGGGTCGGTTCCGGCGTCGTGATCGCGATGCCAGGTGTGCCGCGCGAGATGTTCCGGATGTGGTCCGAGCAAGCCGCCCCCCGGATCGCGCACATGCAGGACGACCGGGTTGTCCGCTCGGCCACGCTCAAGACGATCGGCATCGGCGAATCGATGGTCGAGCAGAACCTGCACCATCTGGTCACCCGCGGCGAACCAGTGATCGCGACCTACGCCAAGGACGACGGCGTGCACATCCGGGTTACGTCGGTTGCGACCAACGTCGACGACGCCACCAATCGCCGCGACGAATGCATTGCCGAGATTTCCGACATCATCGGTACGTTCATTTACGGTCGCGATGATGAAACACTGCCCGGCACGCTGATCACGCTGCTCCAGAGTCTCGATTTCACGCTGGCGGTCGCGGATTGCGGTGGCGGCGGTCGATTCGCCTCACTCCTGGCTGGTAGTCCGATTGCCCACGAAGCGCTGATCGGCAGCACGATGCAACCGATCGGGATCGAGGGAATGGCGACCGGGATTGCCCAGTCGACGGCCGATGAATTCGAGGCGGATCTGGCGGTCGGCATTTCGGTGACGCTCGAACCGGCTGGTCCGGCTGTCTACGCCGCGTCGATCGAGATTGCGGTTGCGGGCAAGCGGAATGCGTTCAAGGTCTTCCCGATCCGGTCCGGATTCGAGGATGTGCAGCGACGGTCCGCGCTATTCGCGGCCGAAGTGCTGCGGTCGGCCCTGATCAGCGACTGACCCTGCCCCAGGTATCGAGAATCTGATCCTGTCGACTGAGCATTGCGCCGCGCATTTCGTCGGTGCGATCGTCGTGCTCCAGCAAGTGCAACACGCCATGCACGACCAGGAAGCAGAGTTCCCGCTCCAGTGTGAGTTCGTGGTCGATGGCTTGGTCCGCCGCGACCGGGACGCAAATCGCGATGTCGCCGCCCGGTTGCTCGGGGTCGTCGAACGGGAAGGTCAGGATGTCGGTCGGTTCCTCGATCTGCATGAACTGCTTATGCAGCTCGGTGATCTCGTCCTCGCCAACGAATGCGACATTGACTTCCCACAAGCCCTCGGCATCCTCGGAGGTCAGGGTGTAGGCGATCAGATCGGCGATCAGGTCGTCGTTGAGCACCTCGGGCAGATCGAATTCGGTGAAGACCGAGACGGCGACTTCGAGCGGATCGGTCATCCGCCGAGTGCCGCCAGTGCCTGCCGAACGGCATCGCTCAGTCGCTTGCCACTGACCGAGTCGCCAGCCGCCTTGATCGCGAGCGGCATGACCTTGCCCATCGACTGGGGACCGGTCGCACCAACTTCGGCCACAATGCCAGCAACCAGCGCGGTCAGATCCTCATCCGAGAGCTCGACCGGCATGTACTTTTTGAGCACGGCCATCTGGTCGGTTTCGCGCTGGGCGAGGTCGTCCCGTCCGGCTTTCTGGAACTGCTCGATCGAATCGACCCGGCGCTTGGCCTGGACCTTGAGGACGTCGAGTTCCTCGGCATCGGTCAGCGGTTCGCGTTTCTCGATCTCCATGTTCTTGATCGCGGCGAGCGTGAACCGGATCGTTTCGCGGGCAGTCGTGTCGCCGGCCTTCATTGCGGTCTTAAGGTCTGCTTCGAGTTGGGTCTTGATTGTCGCCATCTAGTTGATACCTCGCATCAGGCGCGTGCCGCCCAGCAAATGAAAATGCAAATGGAATACGTCCTGACCGCTGTCTGGGACCGTCGTTGGTGATGAGTCGGTAACCGGATTCGGTGACGCCCTTGATCGCGGCGACTTCAACTGCCAGCAGCAGACAGTGGGAGAGCACCTCGGAGTCCTCGATTGTGGCGGCGCTCAGGGCGTGCAGATGCTTCTTGGGGATGATCAGGGTGTGCACCGGCGTCAGCGGATTGATATCGTCGAAGGCAAGTGCGTGCTGGGTTTCGGCAATCCGCTTCGAGGGGATCTCACCCCGTACAATCTTGCAGAAGATGCAGTCGTCCATTGCGTTCCCGGTCTGTTCGCGCGCGTGCCTGCCCAAGCCGGGCAGCACCATACATCCTACCAGCCGAAATGCCCGAACTTCCTGAAGTCGAGACCGTTCGTCGCTCGCTCGTGCCCGCGTTGACCGGTCGCACAATCGAATCCATCACCATCGGCAACTTCCCGGGGGTCATCGGCAGCATGTCGATCGATGAACTGCGCGGACTGGTGGTCGGACGCTCGGTGACTGATCTCCGGCGTCGTGGCAAGTATCTGATGATCGATTTCGACGATGGCAGCGGCCTGATCGTGCACTTGCGGATGACTGGCGCGCTGACGGTGCTGGATCAAGCCGACGGGCCGGTTCGCTTTGAGTACATCTCGTTTGAGCTGAACGACCGCCGCTCGTTGCGGTTTTCGGATCAGCGCAAGTTTGGCCGGATCGAATACCGCCCCGCCGACAATCTCCATCCGCTTGAAACAAAGCTCGGACCCGAACCACTGGAAGCAAAGTTCACGGCTGAGTACCTGGCCCGAACGATCAAGGGTCGATCAGCACCAATCAAGGCCCTGATTCTGGATCAGCGCCTGATTGCCGGGGTCGGGAACATCTACGCCGACGAGGCGCTCTTTCGCTCACGGATTCACCCGCTGACCCCCGGCGGTGAACTGACACCGGCCCAGATCAGTAGCCTGGTCCGGTCGATCCGGCTGGTGCTGCGGGCTGGAATCGAGAACCGGGGCACGTCGTTTTCGAGCTATCGGGATGGGAACGGTGAGGCAGGGTCAAACCAGACCAGGTTGCGTATTTACGGTCGCGGTCGATCCGGCCTTCCTTGCCTGCGTTGTGGTGGTCCGCTTATGACCCTGACAGCGGGTGGACGTACAAGTCATGTTTGTCCACGCTGCCAGCCGCCGATGAATCGTCTAACTTCCGGGAAAGACGCGGCAGCAGAATCCACGCCGTGATGAATGCGGCCAGGACGGCGCCGACCGAATCCAGGGCCAGGTCGCCAAGGGTATCGGTGTAGGCCGTCGCAAGTTCCGGCGAGTTGCGTACGAAGGTAAAGTACTCGGCGATTTCCCAAAGGATTCCCGTGAAGGCGCCAAAACCGATTGCCAGCCCGGCCATCGTCCACTTGCCGTATGGAAATCGGAGCAGGAGCTGGCCGAACGCGAGGGTGAGAATTGCCCAGTTCAGAAAGTGGTTGAAATCGTCCCACCAGACAATCGTGTCGTAGAGATCTAGAGCGTTGCCGGCCGTGTCGATCAGGAATGGCATCCCGAACAGCGCGTCGAGCAGATGCGGATAGGTCAGGTGCGGGCGGGACCGGCGCAGGAACCACATAGTGATCGGGACGATGAGCAGTGAAATCGGGTAGGCCATTGCTCGACCATTCATGGCCTTGCCTTCAAATTGCTGCATGTCCGGATTAAGAACCGCAAAGAGCAACAGACCGACCAGCGACATCTTGACGAATGCATTCAGGAGTAGAGCCGGTGGGAATCGTTTCATGGGTTCAGTAGCTCCAGGCGATCGTGAATCAAGGTAGGGAGTGAACTGCTCCCGAACTGTATCCAATCCTGAAGTTGTCCGCCTGGATCGACATCCTCAAATCTAATGAATCATGTGACTCAAACATGCCGAATTGCGACAGAAACTGGTATCTTTACTCCATAGGCCCAGGCATCCTGTTCGGTGGCAAGGATCACGGGGGTCACACCAATGCATCACGATACCCAGTTGATTGGCACGGTCGCGGTCGGACTTACCGCGGCCTTTTTGATAGGTTTAGTCGCAATCCGCTTGAAGATCCCGACGATTGTCGGTTACCTGCTGGCCGGTGTGCTTGTCGGGCCGTTTACGCCTGGCTATGTGGCCGACGGTGAACTTGCACCGCAGTTGGCTGAGCTGGGCGTCATCCTGCTTATGTTTGGCGTCGGACTGCACTTTTCGCTCAAGGATCTGCTTGAGGTCAAACACATCGCAATACCTGGTGCGGTCGTCCAGATTGGCATAGCTACGGCGCTTGGTATTGCCGCGAGCCAGTTCTGGGGCTGGTCGATGGGGGCCGGACTCGTCTTTGGAATGGGTTTATCAGTCGCCAGTACGGTGGTGCTGTTGCGGGCGCTGCTCGATCTCGGTGACATGAGCCAGATCGGTAGCAAGATCGCGGTCGGCTGGTTGATTGTCGAAGACCTGGTGACCGTACTCGCGCTGGTCATGCTCCCGGTGTTGGCAGATTCACTGGGCGGAACCTCTCCCCACTCAGCCAGCGGCGGCGTGTTCCAGACGATTATCGTCGCGCTCGGCAAGGTGGCGCTGTTCCTGCTGGTCATGACGGTAGTTGGTCGACGAGTGCTTCCGTGGATCTTCACGAAGGTCGACGGGCACGAATCGCGCGAACTCTTTCTGCTGGCAGTTCTGGCTTCCGCGCTCGGTGTTGCGTACGGTGCTGCCGAGTTCTTCGACGTCTCATTCGCATTGGGAGCGTTTGTCGCAGGACTTGTTCTCGCGGAAACGGCCTTTGGGCACCGGGCCGAGGAAGAGATTTATCCGATCCGCGAGGCGTTCGCCGTGCTCTTCTTCGTCTCAGTAGGAATGTTGATCGATCCCCGATTCCTCTTTGAGAATCCGGCCCGAATTCTGATCGTGACCGCGATCGTCATTCTGGGCAAGGGGTTGGCCGCACTGGGGATTTGCCTGATTCTCAAGCAGCCGATCAAGACGGGGTTGACCGTCGCGGTTGGTCTGGCTCAAATCGGCGAGTTCTCGTTTATTCTCGCGAGCATGGGGGTTGCGCTGGACATCCTGCCCAAGGAAGGGAACGACCTGATTCTGGCCGGTGCGCTTGTTTCGATCACGATCAACCCGGTTCTGTTCCGGTTCTTGCCGCGCCTGGAAGGCTGGTTATCCGCACGAATGGGCCAAAATCAAATCGCACCACCTGAGACAGTCTGACCTGGACTGGTTTGGATGCACAGAATCCCGTGCTTCGGCTGGTCGATTCGTCCATAGTGACGGACCGACACAGTCGATAGCATGGGATACAGAGCAGGCTGGTTCCCCCCGAAATGCGGTCTGCGTTCGTGTTCTGTCCCTACCACGAGGTGACCTCGCGAATGCTTCCGAGAATTCGACTCCCGCGTACCGACCATGCCGACAATCCGAGTTCTTATGGCGACCTGGGAATCCGGATATCCGAGCGGCGTGAATCACTCGGTCTCTCCAAACAGGATCTCGCCCGAAAGCTTGGCACCACTGTCTCCTGGGTTATCGATCTGGAACGGTCCGGTTGGCGGTGGCGAAACAAATCCCTGATTCGCGTATCCCAGGTGCTGGACATGCCGCAGTTGGAACTGGCGATTGCAGCCGGGGTGATTACCGATCTGCCCGCATACCCATCACGGGCAAGCGTTGATGTCGAAATTCAGACATCAGACCGATTGATCGTCCAGGAGTTCCTCGGTGGAAACTCGGACGAGGCGGCGGCTACACGCAATGAGTTGATCAATCTCATCCGCTCGCTGGACCTGGACGAGCTGCGGTTCGTGCTTGCGGTGACCTGCCAGGTTGCCGATCACCAGACACTCGTCAGTCAAGACGTGCACTCAACTCACGACCCTATCAGTAATTCATACTAGAATAGTCAGAATAGCGGAACCACCGCTTATCGCTGATTTCGCCAATGCCCGTCGTAAACCGATCGGGCAGGAGCTGTTTGATATGTCCAGAGCATTCCTTGTCGGAGTCACCGCTGCTGACAGGCGTCGATTGACCCGATTGAAGATTCGGCATGAGTCCGGAAGCTGGCCAATTCCACTGGTCACGAGCGAGCGCTCTATCAACTATCCGGTGATGCTCCATACGGTTTCGAGGTCAGGGGACGACCGATTTCGCCATGACTGTCAGATCCAGAGTGAACTTTCGTCGTTCCGATCTCCAATGTACGGATTCAGGACGAATCCCACGTGCTCAGAAGCACCGGCTGCAGACGAGGTCATCCGCTGGCTGGGATTGGTCGCCATGTGCCAGTGCGATGGGTACGACCAGATTCACACTGATCTTCTCTATCACATGACGGTGATCGCTTCGCATGAGTCGGCCCCTTATCGGGGACTGACCTTTGACCCGATGACCGAATCGGAATTCCTTGAAACGTCATCCCTGGTAGAGGATCAGTTGAGGCAATTGCTCCAGCCCTACGGATTCACCGCTTGATCGAGGAGATTCGGTCCGGCAACTAATCGGGCGTGGTCATCCGATAATCGAGACCATGTCGACGATGCGGATTCCCGCTTCGCGACTTCCGGTGATGGTCATTCGCTCGCGGCGCTCGGTGGGCGTCAGTCCGAGTGTGAACGCCTGCCAAGCTGACTCGACGTCTGTTCGAACTATTGCCGCACGCTCGCCGTCGTAGCGTTCCACCAGCCCCAGCGATCACCATTATGGTCAGCGAGCCACCGTCCCCCACCTTCTCCGGCGACGATCAACTCCACACATCCGCTCCATCCGGATTTATGTCACGTAATGCATGGGGAATTGCTCGGGCGAAGATGTCCAGAACGGCACGGATCATCTCAGGGTCGCCGGAGCCGGGCCGATCTGTCGCCATCCGGATGTGCTGCTGATGGGTCCATCGTTCGGTCAGTTCGCGGGCAACGTGCAGCCAGACCGGGGCAGGTTCGGCGCCGGCCCAGTTCACCGGCATCCCGATGGCATCGAGGTCGACTCTGGGCCAGAACTCGGCCAGTTGCTCCCCGGTCCACTGGAGCAACTGGATGAGCAGCGTGGGACTCATCCGCTGCAATCCAGTCACCCATGAGTCGTTCCGATGGTCGATGAAGGCAACCAGGGTCGGCCAGTCCGATAAATCACCCGGCCCCGGTACCAGTGGCGATCCATGGAAGCCATCGCGGTCGCCGGACAGGATGTTGACGTCTGCACCGAAGAGATGAATGACAACGTCGTGCACTGACCAGTCGCCGCAAACCGTCGGCAACCACCAATCGTCCGGGTCCAGCGAGCGAAGCAGACGCAAGCAGGTCGGCCCGTTCTTGCGCGAACAGGTGACGGATATCTATCTTCGGACCGATGGCGGACACTGTCGTCATCTCTTGCGGTCAGGCGTTCACGAAGATGTCGCCGTACCGGGGAACGGTCAGCAGGCTGTTCTGCGCTGCCTCATCAATGGTTTGATAGCGTTCTGCGGCGTCGCAAATCGTGGCCAGTAACGACTGATCCCCGGCGCTGCAGATGGTGGTGATCGGCTGATGCAAGGCCCAGGCTACGGCTCGCTCGACATCGGCCATTTCGGTGAACGGCTCATACCAGGTAGCCAAGTCCTGGGTGCGGTCTCCCCAGGCGATTCTGGCTGTTGCCTTGAGCATGTGGATACCGATGTCGTCGGTCGTGCATCTCGCCAGCAGTGCCTCCCAATCGCGTTTGAAATCGGGATTCTGGACCATGAACAGATTGGCAGCAGTCATGACCGTTGCGAACGGATAGAGATCGAGCGCGGCGAGATGCGTTGCCGGTCCCTGCCAGCCATGACCGGTGATACCGACGTTGGCAATCAGCCCCTCGGCCTCTCCCTCAACGATCGCCTCCATGGAACCGCCCTGCCGCGAAACAGCTCTCGAGGTGCTCAGGAGTGCAGACCGCGTGGAGTTGGTACAGATCGAGCTTGTCGCGACCGAGGCGATCGATGGTCCGCAGCAGTTCCTCGCGAGCCGAGGCTTTGTCCCGCTTCTCCGTTTTGCAGCTGATGAAGACGTTCTGGTTGCGGATTCCGCTTGAGGTAATCACCCAACCGCACTTCCGCGTCGGCATATGACGGTGCGACGTCGATGTGATTGATTCCATTGGCAAGAGCCGAGTCGATCAGGCGGTCCGCTTCGTCCTGCGTCAGGACTCCTGCGGCGTACGCGCCGAATGTGACTACTGAACTCTGGTGGCCGGTTTTGCCGAGTTTTCGGGTTTCCATGTTCTGCTCCTCTGGATGGGATTCGATCCGTTCGATTCGATACTAACCGGCACGGGCTACAAATCCGGTTCACCGGCCACAAGACGGACCGCGCGCTTGCCGGCTCCAACCTCATCACCGCCCGGCTCGGAGTTGAATCGGTGGTCGTTCTTGCGCACGATTTCCCGAAGCTGACCGAGCAGTTCCCGGTTCGATTTCACCACCGATTCGCGAATCAATTCGAACGAGCGGGCGTCCTTTGCCAGAGCCAGAGCGCATATCTGGCGTGGGGAATGCAAATCGTTCCACCTTGCAGGGCCGAGGTGAATCGTTCGTCCGCGGCGGACGTGGCAAGCACACGGACAAAGTGGGCTTCCACCTCGGCTGACTCTTCGCAGATCAGACAATTCGATTTGGGCGCGAGTAGTTCAATGCCCGTTTCGACGGGAAGCCGGCGGTTCCGCGGTCCGATCCTGCCTTTGAGATCAGCGAAGGACCGCCGCTTCTGGAACGACAGGTTGCCCAGTTCGTCATCGGCTCGCTGCAGGATGTCGACGTAGATCTGCGCCGTCGCCAGGACGCTCGCTGATCGTTGCCAGCGATGCGCGTGTTCCGGGCAGAATCCGGCACCGTTCTTGACCACCTTGCGAATCGCCGGGTCCATCACGCACTCGTAATTCAGCGTGTCGATCTGCCGATCAATTCGTTCGCTGATCGATCGACAGATAGCGCAGCCATCCTGTTTGAGTGCGGCGATGAGGTCGTACCAGGTTCGGGTTTGGTCCATCAGGGTTGCGGTCACACTCGATAATTCCGACAGTATTGGCAAATCTTACGCCTGAGGGCATGGCGGTGTCGGTGGTCAGTCGGCCAACTTCGGCAGCGCCCTGAGTGGATCGATACAATTTCCGTCTGCGACAGTTGGGGTTCCCGTTCGATTCTGGTTCGAGGTAGAGAAGTCAATGTCAGATACCTCGCGTCCAGAACCTGTTCCTCCCGAGACTCAGCAATCAGATCTGAATAGGGAAATCGAACACCTGCGTGCCGAGATGGCCGAGCTTCGATCAACGATGGATCAGTCGCGGGAGCTGATAGACGTCGCACATCGAACCAGGGAATTGATGGAATCGGCGGCATTGCCGGTCGTCCCCCAGGTCTCCACTCCAACCACGCAGACAACTGCAACTGAGACGCCGAATCCTGTTTCGTTGCGATCGATGGCACCCACAGTCCAAGGGCCCTCAATTGGCGATCGATGGGACTACGCGAAGCAATGGATGCGCACTCAAGCGAGCCGACCGGAATGGGAGCCGCGCCATCGATGGGTATGGGATGTCGTTGCCGTGCTGGTGATTCTGATTATTGCCGGACTGTGCAGATACTGGAATTTGGCGACGCTACCGCTCGGCGTACAAGGCGATGAGGCTGCCGCTGGACTTGAAGCGCGCCGGATCATGGACGAGGGCTGGATAGGTATCTTTTCGCCGGCGGCATCAGGTAATCCGACGGCCTTCTTTTATTTGACCGTACCGACCGTCTGGGCCTTTGGCAACGAAGTCATTTCGGTTCGCCTGACCTCGGCCACCATCGACATGGTCACCGTGTTTGCGTTCTACGTGCTCCTGCGCCGCAATTTTGGCTATACCACGGCAGTTATCGGTGGACTGCTCATGGCCGTCAGTGCCTGGCACATCCATTTCTCGCGCATCGCTTTCATGAACATCCTTTGGCCAATGCTGGTCGTGCTCAGTCTGATCGCTTTCTGTGAAGGGCATCGCCGGGGACCGCGCTGGTGGTGGGCGGTCAGTGGCGGTTTCATGGCGGCCGGCATCTACGCGTACAACGGGCATCTGCTCTTCCTGGGGATTGCCGGGGCGTGGCTCTTGCTCTATTTCTTTGGTTGGCAGGCGTTGATTCTCGGCGGCATTCTCGCGAGTCTCGTTCTCGAGCCGAGCAACGTGACGGCCGTCGCCGCTGCAGCTGGAGCGATCATTTTTGTCACGAGTAAGCCGGCTCGCAATTGGAGCCGTTGGCTTGATGCCGGCTCTTTCGGTGCCGGATTTGCGATCGTCTTTGCCGCAATGGCGAATCTGATGTACACGGACCCGGATCGCTACTTCAGCCGTGGTCGGAGGGTCTCGATCTTCAACTCGGATCAATGGAAAGAACTCCATTCACTCACAGGCAAGGCTGATTTCATCGGGCATCGGTACATCGACTTCTGGAGATATCTCGCCGATCACCCGAATCTCGATTACATCGCCGGTTCGGGATCAGCGGCAATCGTCCCCGTGACCGCGGTGCTCCTGGCGATTGTCGGCGCGGTACTGGGGCTTACTCGTCGCAATCATCCGCTGATCCACCTCGCGATCCTGACCTGCGTGCTGATGCCATTCGCGCCACTCACGACGATTGACTTTGGACTGCGGCGGGCAATGATCATGGCACCGTTTTTGGCGCTGCTTGGCGGCCATCGCGGTCGTGGAGCTGATTAGGATCAGTCGATCTCGAGGGGTCCTGATTCGGTACGGGACGGTTTTGCTCTCCGTCATGCTGCGTTCTGCAGATCGGCTATGCCAACCTGCACGGCTTTTTCGAGGTTAATGCGAAATCGGCCAATATGCATTGGGTGCTCGGGCAGGAGTTTGTGGAATCGATCGAGTACATGAACTCGTTGCCCGATGATGCCTACATTTACCTCTTTTCTTCCCGTTGGCCCTTCCGGCACGAGAACATCAAATACCTGGCGGCAGGAACCGAGGGAGAGACGCGCGGTGAACCGTACGGCGAGGACAGCATCGAGTTTGATCTGACCAAGGTCGAACCGGTCGTGATCCTGATGGGCGAATTTCAGGATCGCCTGCCCGAAATCCAGGCGATGTATCCGGGAGGGGAGATCATCGAAAGCGACTATCGGTTCCGTCCGACGGATCCTCCGGCCTTCATTGCATATATTTTGCCGACGCAAAGCCAGGTATCTCCGTGAGCGATCAGCCGCCGCAACCGGAAAACTCTGGACAGGTCAGCGAACTGCTCAACGAGGTTCGTCTGCTTCGAGCCGAGGTATCGACACTCCAGCGGGATCTGGAGCAGGCAAACCGCGCACTGGCTGCCACGACCCGTGAGCAAGCCTTAAGGCTGCAGACGGCGGGACGAGACGAAACTGATTCCCAGCTACCAAAGACTGTGGAGATCAGTGACCAGAATGCCTCTACACCCTCATCCCGATTGCCGCGCATCTTCTCCAACCGGAGCGAGTGGCGCCCAGTCAACGCACTTCGCTGGGACGTGGCGGCGCTTGTCCTGATTCTGATCCTCGCAGGCACATTGCGGTTCGTCGATCTAACTACATCTCCACTCGGCGTTCAGGGAGACGAAGCGGCCGTCGGACTGGAAGCGCGCAAGGTCTTGAACGATGGCTGGATCGGACTCTATTCACCGGCCGCGGCTGGTACCCCGACTGGCTACTACTACCTCGCCGCTCCGTTTGTAGCGGTGTGGGGCGACAGCGTGCTGGCAGTCAGGTTGCTCTCGGCTGTTCTGGGAATCTTGACCATCCTCGCGCTTTATGTCCTGCTTCGGAGGAATGCGGGCTTCCCTACAGCGGTAATCGGCAGCACATTGCTGGCAGTCAGCGGGTGGCATCTGATCTTCTCGCGCATTTCGTTCCTGACGATTTCGTGGCCGTTGATTGCGATTTCCGGGCTGATCCTGCTATTTGAGGGCATTCGCAGTCGCAGATGGGAGTGGTGGTTCGGGGCTGGGGCGGTGCTTTCGCTCGGGCTTTACACCTATAACGGGCATTCGCTCTATGTGCTTGTCCTCGGCGCGTTCATCGCCTGGACGTTGTTCGGTTGGCGAGCAGTCGTGGCACTTGCAGGTTTGGCGAGCCTCTACCTGATCCCGGGCTGGCTAACGATTGCTACGGCGGTGATCGGACTGGTGTTTCTGGGGTTCGCGAGGACGATCCGAAGCCGGTCAAATCTCGAATGTGCCTCTGGATTTGCAGCCGGGTTCGCGATCGCGGTCTACCCGATGGCGCGGTGGGTGATCAGCAATCAGGACGAGTACTTCGGCCGAGGACGCCGACTTTCGATCTTCCGAAGCGAGCAGTGGACGTCGCTCTCCGATACGGAGGCGAAGGTCCGGTTTCTGGTGGACCGGTACATCGAGTTCTGGAACCGGATGACGTACAACCTGCATGCCGACACGGTTGATACGTCGGGCGTGGTCGCGATTATCCCGGAGGCTGCGTTGATCCTCTGCGCTATTGGCATGGTGATCGCGCTCTTTCGACGCAACACCCCGCTCACCCAGCTCGGCGTGCTCACAATTCTGGTGATGCCAGTCTCCTCGGTCGCCTTCACGGATCTGGCACTTCGACGGGCGCTGATCATTGCTCCATTTGTGGCGATGTTCTGCGCGTTGGCGATTGTGGAGATCGTTCGGCTCGCCTGGCCACGACCGAAATTGATTCGCTATGGAGTATTGACGGGCGCCGCAGTTTTGATCGGACTGATCTCCTTTCAGAACGTCGACGGGTACTTCAATGGCACCAACAAATCGCGACACGCCGAATGGGTTCTGGGGCCTGACCTGGTCCAAACCATCGACTACCTGAACACGCTTCCGGATGACTCCTACGTTTACTTCGGCTCGAACCGATGGCCAATCGGGATGGAGATCGTCCGTTTTCTTGGCCCGGATATCGTCGGCGAAACCCGATTCGAGCCGTACGGACCCGATTCAACCGAAATCGACTGGACCAAGGGGCGACCGGTCTGGATTCTGATGGGTCCGAACCAGGATCGACTGGCCGAGATCCAGGTGCTCTATCCAGGGGGCGAGGTGGTGACATCTACGTTCCTGACCAGGCCGAATGGGCGACCAGCCTTCATCGCCTACCTGCTCCCAGTTGAACCGTGACATGACAGGATGTGCTGAATGAAAATCGTGGTCGTGGGTGGAACCGGGGCGATGGGCGGCGTCTGGGCCAGTGCACTGCACCGGTCCGGACACGACGTGCACATCCTCGGTGTCTCGCCTGAGACGATCGACGCGATCAACCGGAATGGGCTGACCGTCGAGGAGCCGGATGGGTCTCGATTCACTTCACACATCCCGGCGACTGGTGATGCGTCGAACATAGGCGAATGCGATCTGGCGATTCTCTTCACCAAAGCGCACCACACCGCGTCTGCTTCAACGCTGATGCGACCTGCGGTCGGTCCGGAGACGATCGTGCTCAGCCTGCAGAACGGTTGGGGCAATCTCGATGTGCTCGCCGAGACGTACCCGGTGCAGCAACTTGCCATGGGGATCACCTATCACGGTGCTCGTGTCATCAGGCCCGGGAGTTATTGCTCATACCTCGTCGCCTGGGGTCACCACAATCGGTCCGTTTGCCGACACCACTCCGTTCGAGCGAATCGAGGAGATCAGTCTGGTGATGAACGAGGCTGGAATCCGGACCGCGGCGACGACGGACATCAAGACCGAGGTCTGGAAAAAGCTCGTTCTGAACGCGGCGGGATTGCCAGTGGCCGCGCTGACCGAACTGACGGCGTTTGGCATGAGTCAGCGACCGGACCTGGTCGAAGTTTGTAATGAGATCGCGCGTGAAGGCGTTGCTGTCGGGATTGCCAAGGGGTTCTCGATCGATGTCGAGGAACGGGTGGCAATGGTGCAGACGATCCTCTCTGCGGGGGGATCCGGCAAAGCCTCGATGCTGCAGGATGTCGAAGCGTGCCGCAAAACCGAAATCGATGTGATCAACGGTGCAATCGTTCGTGAAGGTATCGTCCAGAATGTGCCAACTCCGCTTAACGAGCTAATGACAACGTTGATTCAGGCCCGCGAAGCGAGCTGGGTGCCGTCCTAGCGCTTGCGGGCGAGATTCCGCAGGTCATTGATCGTCACGGTCGCATCGCTGAGGGCAGTCTGGAACATTTTCGGTCGCTCGATTCGCTGGGAGTGATAGATGCCCCGATGACCGGAAATTGTGTAGGCGACGAAGACCGCGATCCCGAAGTAGATGATCCCGTGCGAGCCGAAAATCTCCGCTCCCATCACGACACAAGCCAGCGGCGTATTGGCGGCGGCGGCAAAGACAGCTACGAAACCGAGCGCGGCCAGAAAATCCGGTTCCAGATGGAGCGGACCGGCAAGTGTTACTCCCAGGGTCGCGCCGATGACGAAGAGTGGCGTCACTTCCCCACCCTTGAACCCGACGCCGAGTGTCAACGCGGTCAGCAATATCTTGAACAGAAACGCAAATGTCGCGATATCAGCACCGGTGAAGCTGTCGGTCAGGAGCGGCAGGCTCAACCCGTTGTACGCCCGTGTGCCTAGCGCAAGGGTCAATCCGATCACCGCGAATCCGCCAAGGAATCCGCGCAGGGCGAGACCGGGTGCGATTCGTTTCGCGACCTGCTCGATCGCCCAGGTCAGTTCGCTGAAGAGCAGACTGGCCAGTCCGAATGCGATTCCTGCGCCAACGACCTTGACCGCCATTCCGACTGAAAAATCAGGGATGACTGACGTGATCGCGTAGTGGGCGTGGTGCACGTCCATCCAGCGAATGGTCAGGTCGCCCATAACGGCGGCGATCAGACACGGAATCAATGCCTGGTATCGCATTCCGCCGATGGCGATTACTTCCATCGCGAAATATCGTGCCGGCAAGGGGTGTGCCGAAGACGCTCGAAAAGCCGCCGCTGACTCCGCACATGAGCAGCAGCCGGAACGAGATCGCCATTCAGCCGCAACTGCCGGGCCAGCCAACCTGCGATTGCCCCACCCATCTGAACTGCGGTGCCCTCGCGACCGGCCGATCCGCCGAAGAGATGCGTTACCAGCGTGGCGATCAGGACCAGCGGCAACATTCGCAGGGGCACGCGATTGATTTCGTCGGTCTGGTGCAGATGATCGAGGATCAGATTGTTTCCGCCGGCTGCGCTTTTGCCGTACCCGCTGTACGCCCACCCGATTCCTGCTCCCGCCAGCGGCAGCAAGAAAAGCAGCCAGGAATGGTCGGTCTGGATATCGGTAATTCGGGCAAGAGATTCGAGGAAGAGACCGCTGGCGATTCCGGAGAGGACACCGACCAATGCGGCGAGGACTGTGCCGGTGATGACGATTCTGGCGTTCATTGCGCTCCCGGAGCAGCTTGCGGACACGATTCTCCCGCTGCACTGCATCTGCCAGGAGTCATCAGCACGCGTACCGTGCGGTCCAGGGCGGAACCCCATCGCCCATTGGTTGTCGTTCCGCGCATCCTAGCCGACTGGTCAGCCGGAATCAATCCGGCAGCGGCAAACGGGGACATATGTCCGGTCTAGCCGGGAGGCATCCTTGGGCAGGATGTACGTACCGGTACTGATCCCCCACCGCTGCTATTCCACTGGCGAAGGTAATGGCCCAATGTGGTTCTCGCGCAATTCGCAAACGGGCCAGCCCGCAATCGACCCGCGCATGCAGTATTGCGAAAACTGGTGGTCGGGGCTCGTCCCGGTTCCGCTCACCGCAGACAACGAAGAAGCCGGTCCGACTGTCCCACGGACCGGCTTCTTCAATTTCAGAGCCTTGCACGACCTCACCCCCAAACGCCCTCTCCGCCGGCAAAGATTTTTGACGATGGAGATTCGTGTTCGGCGGAGAGGGGGCTTCAACGGCTGTCGCCGGTAACGAAGACCGGCAGTTGGTTTAAACGACTGCGAGGTTTCGTTTGTGTGCCGGGACCCAGCCGAGGGCTGGCGCAACTTCGGTGGCGAGCAATTCGATCGCCTCGAGCGTGCGCTTGTGGTCTGGCACTCCTGGCGATACCTGGCAGATCAGATCGGTGATCTGGTCGAAGAGCGGTTCCTGGCCGACGCTTGCGACAACCGCTTCAGGATCACCGTAATGCACGTTGTAGTGCTTGAACGCGTCGTCGATGCTCAGCTTGTCTTCGGCCAGCCCCAGTTTTGCCCGCGCCTTCGCGCCGGCAGCGATACCCTCCGACAGTGACTTGTATGCGTTCTGCGGATCGCGCGTCGGATAGACGGTGCGCGACATGCCGAGCTTCACCGAATAGCCAGCAGGAAGTTCGCGCTTGTAGAGCTCGACCATCGGAATCTGGACTTCGTGGGTTGGGGTCAGACCGGCGCCGATTGCCACGCGCGAAAGCAGCAGGCCGCTTCCGCGCCGACTCGATTCGGTGAGCCGTTCCATTGTGGACGGCGATTCCCAGATGCGGTCAAGCAGCGCATTACCTGGAGGAAGCAGGACATCGCCGTTCTCGTTGAGTGCCTTCCCTGCCAGCGCATCAATCAGCACGTTGATCTTGCTGTCGTAGAGTCCGCGCTTGTCGCCACCGGACTTGCCGAAGGTCGCGAAGACGGTGTCGCTGGTGATGCCGGTGCCGAGACCCAATTGCAGGCGACCCGGGTAGAGCGTTTCGAAGACAGCCGCATCCTCGGCGGTTCGCAGCGGATCTTCGAGCGGCAATGAAACCACCGCCGTACCAAAGCCGATCTGCTTTGTTCGCTCGGCCAGTGCCGAGAAGAAGATGAACGGCGATGGCAAGCCACCGATGTAGCCGAAGTGCTGCTGGGCAACCCATGCCGTGTCGAAGCCGAGTTCATCTGCGGCCTGATACAACTCGAGGTTCTCGGCGTAGATCTCGGCGATTGGTTTTTCGGACTGCAGGTAGGAAAAGAATCCGAGGCGAAAACGCTGATTGATGGTCATGGCAATGTCTCCGGCCACTAGAATGCAAACAATACTGGAATCGACGAGTTGGGAGGCACCACTGCCTGCATACATTCTATATGAGATAAGTGGATAAACTAGTACACAATTACGAATGCGTGCAGTGAATCGCTTCGACGACCTGAAGATCGACCACAAGGACCACAATGACTCACCTGTTTGACCCCCTCAAGATTCGCGATATCACCCTCCGCAACCGAATCGGTATCTCTCCAATGTGCGAATACAGCGCTGAAGATGGCTTCGCGACCGACTGGCACACGGTCCACCTCGGCTCCCGCGCGGTTGGCGGCGCCGGAATGGTGATGGTCGAGGCATCGGCGGTCGAAGCCCGTGGTCGACTCTCGCCGCAGGACCTCGGCATCTGGAAAGACGAACACACCGCTGGTCACGCACGACTGGCCGACATCATCCGCAGTCACGGCGCAACTCCGGCGATCCAGATCGCGCACGGTGGGCGCAAGTCCTGCACGGCCAGACCGTGGGAGGGCGGCAAGCCACTGACTTCGGACAATCCGGATTTCTGGCCGATCGTAGGACCGAGCGCCATCCCGTTCGACGGCACGTATCAGACACCGCACGAGCTCTCGATCGACGAGATTCACGAGGTTCAGCAGGCATTCGTCGATGCTGCCCGTCGCTCTGAGGAGGCCGGATACGACATCCTCGAAATCCACGGCGCGCATGGCTACCTGATCTGCAGCTTCCTTTCCCCGCTTTCCAACCAGCGAACCGACGAGTACGGCGGATCGTTCGAGAACCGGATCCGATTCCTGCTCGAAATCACCGATGCCACCCGGGCGGTCTGGCCGGAGCGCAAGCCGCTCTTCGTTCGCCTGTCCTCGGTTGAGTGGGTCGAGGGTGGCTGGAGCCTGGATGACACCATCACTCTCTCGCGGATTCTCGGCGAGCACGGGGTCGACCTGATCGATTGCAGCTCCGGCGGCAACAACGCGGCCCAGCAGATCGCGCTCGGACCCGGCTACCAGGTGCCGTTCGCCGAAGCAGTCCGGCGCGAAACCGGACTTCCCACAGCAGCAGTCGGTTTGATCACCGACCCGACGCATGCCGACGAAATCGTCCGCAACGGTCGCGCTGATCTGGTGCTGATCGGTCGGGAGTCGCTGCGGAACCCGTATTGGCCAGTCCGCGCCGCCCGCGAACTCGGTCAACTGGATCGGCTTGATACGCCGGGCCAATACAAGCGCGCATGGTAAAGGGGTTTCGTAGTCCGGTTTCGGGTTTGTAGTACGGAAGAGTCGGACACTTTGCAGCAGACGCGCAGGGTCGCGCGATCATGCAAAGGAGTCTTTCAGATGACCGATCCCAAGGAACTCACCCCGGAAGAACGCGCCAACGAGGAGCGGGATGCCCGCCGAGAAGCTGGCGACGATGACAAGGGCTTGATCGACACGCTCAGCAAGTCGGTCGAGAGCTTCACCAACCCGCTCGTCAATCAAACGCCGGACGACGAAAATTTCGGAAGCGGCGCGGCGACGCTCTGTACAGCCTACTTACGCAAACATTCCCCCGGACGACGACGAAATCGAGCAACAGCGCGAGGCAAACGACGCGGAGTCGCGCGAGTCCTGAACCGGCCGTCTCTGCTGATCGGCCACCTCGGTCATGCTCGGAAGTCTGTCTGCATTGCACAGTCCACAATGTGTCATTATGTAAGTCAGAGCGTCCGGTTTCCGGTGACTCGTTGCTGATGAGTTCATGACATTGAGGGAGCCTGCGGATGTTGGATATTGAACTTGAGAGTCCGGAAGAAGAAGCGAACGAGCAGCGCAAGGCGGATGAAGATGGCAAAGGAAAACATCATCCGATAATCGACGCGATCGACAGTTCGTTCAAGGCGATCGGCAGTATGTTCGCCAAGGATGAGATACCGCTGATGACGGACGAGTTGCGTGAGGAACAGGACGAAGAGAGCCGCGGAAGCGACGTTCCGAAAATCCTGTAACCAGCAAACCGGCTTGGGCTAGTCCGGCTCGATGTGGCGGCCGTTCAGTTCGTTCCGCCAACGCTTCCAGTCGGGCATCCAGCGGTCCATGAGTGCGTAATAGCGTTTGGTGTGGCCGCGCTCCAAGCAAGTGGTTCATTTCGTGGACAACGACGTATTCCAGGCACTGCTGGGGTCTCTTGGCAAGTTCGAGGTTGAGCCAGATGCGCTTTGCCCGGATGTTGCAGGTGCCCCATCTGGTCCGCATCCGCTTGACTCCCCACTCGGCGACCTGCACGCCCATGACCGGTTCCCACTTCGCGATCAGCTCGGGTATCCGGCGTTGCAAGCTCTGAGCGGTACCAGGATTCCAGGACCGCAGCACGCTTGTCCCGGTCGGCTCCACTGCGCACTGAAAGCTCGATCACGTCACCCGGCAGCAATCGAACACTGGCGCGGCTCGCTCCCTCGATCACGATCAGGCGACACGGTTGACCGAAAACCGGGTGGAGTTCGCCAGTGACGTAGTGAAGCACGGGCGCCTGAGGCAAATTCGCCATTCTCGCCTGACGCTGGGCGATCCAATCCCGGTGCTCGCGAACGAAAGCGACGATTGCCTTCTCCGGCATTTTGACGGGCGCGCTCATCCGCACCTGTCCATCGGGGTTCGAGACGCGCAAGTAGACGTTCTTGATCGCCTTGCGGGTCAGCTCAATCTGTATGCCGTCGATCTCGATGATTGTTGGGGTTGAAGGTTTGGCGCGGCGCATGGTCAAGGATAGCCGAGAAGTCGAGTAGTCCGACGCCCCTGTGGACGGTCAGGCGTTTCCAGGGCTGTTAGTTCGAGCATCGCGGGACCGGTTCTCTGATGCGATCGTAACCGGACCATCGGGAGGTCCGGGCTACGTCTGACGGCTCGACTGCTTGACTCTATGCGAAGACATCGCGGCGGTTGAAGCCCCAGACAGCGAGGGTGAGCAGGATTGCGATGCCGGCGGCGAGGATGCCCATGCCGCCCCACCAGATGCCCTGGACGATCGCGACCCCGTAGTAGTTGTAGGCCGAGGTGTACCGGATCAGTTCGACGGCCGGTGCCAGTCGACCGATCACCAGGAACAGGTAGCTGAGCAGCACGACGGCGGCGGGAATGCCGAGCGCGACTGATCGCTGTCGGGCAAAGGTCGATATCGCCAGCGCCAGTGTCCCGAAAATCAGCGCGGTTGGCCAAAGCGTGAAGGTCGCCTGGAGCGCCTGTCGAATGGTCAGTTCGAGATCGAGGATCGCGGCGACGGTCCAGATCACTCCCCCGAAGATCATCACCATCGCGAAGATGTATGTGGCGGCGACAAGAAATGTGCCGAGGATCACCTGATAGCGCGGAATCGGATTGCCGAGCAATATGTCGAGTCGTCCCCGCTCCTCGGCACCGGCTACTACGTTCGAGAGCATGACCATTCCATAGAAGGGCAAGACCAGCGGCAGGATCACGCCGAACAACTGGCTGCTCAGGAAATCCGGCCAGGTAGGCGAAGTCGGTGATGTTGAAGGCGGCCCGCATGTTTTCCGGGATCGCGTCGATGTTGGTCGCGTTGCGGACAGCAGGATAGATCGCGACGATCAGTCCGGCGTAAATGCTGAGTCCGATCGTCCAGAAGATGGTGGTCCGCAGTTCGGCTCGGAACTGGAACCAGGTGTAGGTCAGGAAGGTGGGACGACGACGGGTCGTGTTCATGACCGGCCGTCTCCGTAGTAGGTCATGAAGATTTCCTCGAGTGGCGGCCGCTCGATGTCCATGACCTCGATCTCGAAGGTTCCGGCCAAACGGACCACGTCGGCAATTGCTCCGGCAGCCTTGAAGGTGAGGACGTTGCCGGATTGGTCGAAGTCACTTGTGCCGGTAATCGCTGCGAACTGCTTCCGAATCTCGCTTGTCAGCTCCGTTGAGAACTGGATGCGGACGTACCGGAATGCCCGGGTCGTTAGTGTCGCCGGGTCCTCGATTGCGACCATTTCACCGGCCCGGATGATCCCGACCCGATCGGCCACCCGCTCGATCTCGGTCAGGATGTGCGACGAGAAGAAGATGGTCTGGCCAGCCTCTTTCGTCTCGCGCAGGATTGCGAGGAACTCCTCCTGCATCAGCGGATCGAGGCCACTGGTCGGCTCATCAAGGATGATCACCTCGGGCCGGTGGAAGAGTGCCTGGATGATGCCGATTTTCTGCTTGTTGCCGCGGGAAAGGCGTCGCATCGGTCGGTTCAGGTCCGCCTGCAGACGCTCGGCGAGTTGGTGCGCATACGGCACCGTCCGGTCAATTCCCCGCAAATCGGCGAAGAATTGGAGCATCTGCAACCCGGTCATCCGGTCTTCGAGATTGAACTCGCTGGGCAGGTTGCCGAGGCGTTTGTGTATCTCGACGCTTTGGGTCGTGCAATCCAGGTCGAGAATCGTCGCGTGGCCACTGGTCGGACGCAGAAAGCCGAGCAGCGTCCGGATCGTTGTGGATTTGCCGGCACCGTTGGGTCCGAGAAAGCCGAATATCTCGCCTGGCTGGACGGTGAGGTTGATGTCCCGAATGCCGCGGTCTTCACCGTATCGCTTGGTCAGGTTGGCAGTGGAAATCACCGGATGTAGAAGGGCGGTCACGTGGGGCAGCTCCAGGCACGGCAAAAGACGTGATCCCGGCGACACTGCCTGGCATCAGGTAGAACGAATCACTCCGCCCGATCGATCATGGTACGCGGGAGCTGATCGCGCATGCCATGCCTGATCGGCCCTACTCCGGCTCGTCCTCACCGATCAGGTGCTTGAAGGCGGCACCGCCGGTCATCTCGTTCGAGTCCACCGTCCGGAAGCTGTACCGGATCAGCAGAAGCACCAGGCCGACCGCGATGATCGGTGCAATCACGAAGACGGCGCGCGGACCAACAATGCTCGAGGCAATACCGAGGGCGAGAAGCAAAACGAGCGTCAGGCCGTTGTCCTGGACTTCCTGGAGGCCGAATGTGGCTCCCTGATTGACGACGGGGACGCGCATGTTGATGTGGGCCATGACTGCTGCACCAGTCGCGGTCGAGCCGAAGTTGGCTGGAATCGCAATGAAGCTGGCAGCCAGCACCCGGTCACTGATTTCGACTCCGAAGATCCACCCGACGAGGCGAAGCGGGCTGATCGGAGCCAGGATTCCATCGACCAGGTTAATAAACCCGAACAGCACCATCGAGAAACACATGATCGTCGCCGCCACAATCGCCAGTTTCCGCGCACTCCAGCGATCGATCATGATCGGCGTGAGGACCGTACCGATCAGGAAGCCGATACCGGCCGGGGCGAAGATGTAGATGGCATTTGTCGGGTTCGCATTGAGAACGTCCCGTACATAGACGGGGATCAGGGTGTTGAACCCCTCGAAGAGCGCGACTACGATCGATCCGACCAGAATCACCGCGGCCACCGATTGATGACCAACAATCCAGGTCGCGGCGTTCTTGAGCGAGAGCGCAGCCGGTTTCCAGTCCACATCCTGCATGGCATCCCGGAGACGCTTTGAACTCTCCATCACCGGCAGCTTGTACGTCCAAACTGCTCCCGCGAGCAGGATCGCGGCGGCGACGAACAAGAGCACATTGATGCCGGTGATGCTGATCAGCAGCGGTGCGAGCGCAGAAGCTCCCAGAGCGGAACCAATCGAGCCGACGATCGATACGGTAGCGGCCACCGACGCCATCTCCCGGGGCGATGAAACCAGGGCAACGGCCGCTTTCAATGACGGTGAAACGATCTGCATGATCGCGCTGGATGTGAACATGATGAAGATCAGTTCTTTGACACCCGTCCCGAAGAAGATCGGAACGAAGATGCAGACCATCGCCAGGGCGATGTAGCCACTCACCACTGCCATGCGCTTGGAGAGGGAGTCGGCCAATGTGCCGCCCTGCAATCCGAAAAGAAGCGATGCGATATAGGTGGATGCCGAGACCAGGGTGATCTGGAGCTGACTCGCTCCCTGGGTGGCCAGATAGACCATTGCGCCGTAGGAAATCGTGGAACTGGCCAGCCGCTGCGAGAGTCGTGAAACGGCAAGAATCCTGACGGCAGGGCGTTTCAGGATGGTCAGATAGCTACCCGACTTCTCGGGTGTCAGTTCGGCAGCAGCGTCCATCAACGATCCTCAATCAGGTGACTCACAGGCAAGATGTGTATTGAGCGAATCCTACCGTGTTGCGGCGGTATCGCAAGCCACAATCCAGTTTTTCCGGATTTCCAGATGAGCACGGCGTGATCCGATCCCCAATTCCTCCTAATCCGGTCCCACGCTGGGACCTTTGCGTCATCACGTCGGGTCGCCATCAGTCCAGTCGAACAGGCACTATCCAGGCACAAACGCCGTCACTGCGCCGGACGGTGCTCATTTCTGAGGGAGAACCACACGTGAATCGAATCAGGTTGCTCGTTCCGCTTGCGATGGGCCTCGTGCTCTGTGCAGCCCAGCTTCATTGAACCGGCCAGCGCGGCCGTCAAATGCTTTGGCCGTACCGTGACCATCACTGGTACCGGTTCCACGATCAATGGTTCATCTGGAAACGACGTCATCCTCGGAACGGCCGGGGGCGAGACAATCAATGGCAACGGTGGAACTGATTACATCTGCAGCCTGGGCGGCAATGACAAGATCATTGGTGGATCGACTGGCAAGATATTCGTCGAGGCTGGCGACGGCAACGACGATGTGACGGGCACGCCAGGTAACGACTCGCTCTACGGTCAGAACGGTAACGACAAACTCCGTGGAGCCGATGGCAATGACCTCATCTATGGTGGAGCCGGTGCGGACTCACCGGCCGGCGGCAACGGTAACGACACCATTTATGGCGAGGCCGGAATCGACAAGATGACCGGTGGCGATGGCGACGACATCTTTGACGGTGGTGCCGATAACGACCGCATCTATGGTCAGAACGGCGACGACACCATGACTGGTGGATCGGGAAACGACAGCCTTTCTGCTAATGCTGATAACGACAAACTGTACGGAAATGATGGCAACGACAAGCTTGTTGCTGGCTCTGGCGCATGACGAAATCTATGGCCATGCCGGTGATGACAACATGTACGGCGAAGGCGGTAGTGATCGGATTGAAGGTGGCGACGGCGACGACTTTATCTCCGGGTCAGCTGACAACGACGCTCTGTACGGTGGTGACGGGAATGATTCGATCAACGCCAGTACCGGAGACGACGATATCTACGGTGACGGCGGCAATGACCTGATCACCGCTGGGCCAGGCGATGACATTGCCGATGGCGGGTCCGGCACCGATGAAATCCGAGGTGGATCCGGCGTAGACAACCTGAATGGTGGCGACGGCGTTGACGTGATCTATGGAGACGACGGCGACGACGATCTTTACGGCGATGCAGGCGACGATTACATCGAAGGCGGAGCCGGCCTGGACGAGATCGAAGGCGGTGCCGACTCCGACACGATTCTCGGCGGTGCTGGCAATGATTCAATCACCGGGAATACGGGCGATGACTACCTGTATGGCGAAGCCGGGCAGGACACTATCGACGGTGCCGCAGGAGCTGACCAGATTTCAGGTGGCGACGATGACGACGTCCTTCAGGGCGGACCGGACAATGACCTTGTCGACGGAGATGGTGGAAACGACATCATCACCGGCGGTGACGGGAATGACTCACTCCTCGGTGGCGACGGGAATGATGCTCTCGGAACGATTGAGTGGGACGGCGCGTTCCTGACCTTCGTACCGGCTACATTCCTGGCAACCAATGACACCGTTCGAGGTACTGATCAGTTCAGCATTGCCAATGGCGACTACGAACCCGGAGCGGATCAGCTAACCGGTGGGGCGGGCGACGACATTCTGGTTGGTGGGCTGGGTCCTGATTACATCGACGGTGGAGACGGCACGGACCTGCTGGTCGGTGATTCGCCGAGTGCGGTCGGTGCGACAAGCTCTGCCGACACGATCATTGGTGGCCTTGGCAACGACCTCATTTTTGGCGGTGGCTACGTCGACTTCCAGGATGACTTCAGCAACAACATGCTCTACGGTGAAGACGGATCGGACTACATTGTCGGAGCTGATGGCGGCGACGGAGCATCGGAAACAATCTCCGGTGGCGCTGACAACGACATCATCGAAGCCTGGGCGGGTGACGATACCATCGCAGGAGATGATGGCGACGATCGAATCCTCGGCGGAAACGGCGACGATACCATCCAGGGCAACAACGGCGATGACACCCTGCTTGGCGACAACGACGGTGTTGCTTTCCCACTTGGTTTCCCGGCAATCGGAACGGCGGATAGCTGCAACGGTGGTGACCACGTTGTCGGCGACTTTGCCGACACTGACTGTGAATCCGTGATGGACATCGAACTGCCCTAACCTTCACGTTACGGACCAGTTAGAGACTACAGGGGGCTGAATTCAGCCCCCTGTTTCGTTGTCCAACGAGTTACGGCAGTGTCACAGTGTATGCGCTGACATTGATGGAATCGTAGTCACCCACATAGACGGTTCCGTCAGTTCCGATTTCCACCGAGACTGGGAAGCGGAATTGACCTACGGTACTGTCGGACCCGAACATGTCCATCAGGAATGTCCCGTCAGCGTCGTATACGCCAATCTTCATGTGGTAGGAGCTGGCAATGTAGACACGTCCGTTCCCGTCGATCGACACGTCGGTGACGTACCCAAATGATCCGTGTACATCTCCAGAATCACGTAATGTCACTCTTCTCAATACCATCCCAGCCGACGTAGCTAATGACATACGACGCGTCGTCTGCGATAGTCAGCGACCAGTAACCGTCCGATCCTTGGGTCACGATTGGATATACGCCCACGAGACCAATTCGCTTCACAAACATCCCAGCCTGGTCGAACTCCACCATATCAACGGATGCCCCGGTTGAGGCCGGGAGGTCTGTCACCCCGATGTGACCATTGCCCAGATCGAGCAACTGGCCGATGGATTCAATCGTGGCCTCAGGATTTGCCTCCGAGCCGGTGCCATTTCCGAATTCGAACAGGAATTTACGATTGGAATCGAATCGCTGGACACGCCCGTTCCCCGGGTCGGAAACGACGAACCCGCCATCGCTCAGGAAGAGTACCTGCCCAACCCTGGAGTAAAGGTCAAAAGACATCCGGTCTTCCACGAAGTCAAACTGCCCGGGTCCGGATCCCGCTGAACCCCACTGTTCAATGTACGTACCATCTGCGCCGAATATCTGGATGGCGTCTTTACCGGCATCGACCATCCAGATCGTTCCGTCCGGGGCGACGGTCATCGAAGTCATTGCGCCGTACTCCTGGCCAGCATCAGCCGTCGACCACAGGAACTGGGCGTTACTTCCCGGGACTCCGCTGGTAGCTGGTGCCGCTGGATCGGACGATGTCATCCGACCAAGTACTGACGGGGCGGGAGTCAGGGCTGAGAAGTCAACTTGGAACTTCAACAACTGCCCGCGTCCAAAGTCCGCCACATACAGATTTCCGTCTGAATCGACGGCGAGCGCGCCTGGAACCATAAATCCATTGTCACCCTTGTCCTCAATGATTGTGAGGAGGTGCCCACTTTCATCAAAAACCTGGATGCGCTCGGCGCCCATTTCCGCGGTGTAGACATGGCCATTTGAATCACTGACTGCATCGATGACCTCAGTAAACTGACCCGGTTCAGTCCCGAATTCACCCCAACCAGTCTTCAAGGACCCGTCGGGATTTATAGCCATAACTCGATCGTTGCCCCAGTCAGCGGACCAAATTGTTCCGGATTGATCGACCGAAATCCAGCCGGTATCGTTGAACTGCACCGCCCCGATTCCGCGCTTTCCTAGCCGACCCAGGTACTTGCCGGTCGTATCAAACATTTGGATGAGATCGCGGCGGAAGTCCTGCACGTAAACGATGCCGTCGGAAGAGATTGCGATCGAGCATGGTTCCGAGAATTGGCCTGGGCCACCGCCCCGACTACCCCACTCCAGCAGGAAGTTGTGGGCTGCATCAAACTTCTGTATCCGGAAATTGGCAGTGTCAACAACGTACAGATTTCCATCTGCATCGTATGTCAGCGACGCCAGAGACTCATCCTGACTGTACTTGTCTCGCAGGAAATTGAATTGTCCAGGTCCACTCCCTGCTTCGCCCCAGGTCTCGATCAATTCCCCGTCGGGAGAAAAGACGCGAATCTGGTTGTGTGCAGAATCGGCAACCGAAATGTTGCCGTCCGGGCCTATTGCGACATCGGTCGGATAAAGCATTGATTCCTTGCCTTGTCCGGCTCGCCAGACAAGGGTTACCCCAAGATTGGTTGTAACTGGAGTAGGCGAAGCGGTTCCGGGCGACGCTACTGCAGTAGGAGCGACAAGACCCGGATTAGGGTCCACCCCGTTTTCGAATCGATACCACTGACTGAGCAGCAAAGCTCCGCAGACGAGCAGCGCGACAACAGCCGCCCATCCAAACCTCCGGTTTGGGTACTGCCTTGGAGCGAATGGAATCTGCATCGATGCGGTTGTTGTTAGCGACAGATTTTCGAGTGACGAGTTCATCTTGATCAACTCCTGTTGCTTGTCCAGCAGAAGTTGCAATCGGCGATCCGAACGTGCTGTCTGAACCGCTGATGAGCGTTCTGCGACATGCATGCGATGAATGAGTGAGGTTAGTTCGGTTGGTGGAGTCGGTTCCGGCACGACACTGGGACGATTCATTGCAACGAGTGTGTCCCAATATCGATTCACTGCTTCAATATCGCTGACGGATACCTGCCCATTCTGGTGCATGGCCTATCGCACCTTTCCGGGTACTGCAGCTTCAGCAAGAAGTGCTCGCAGGTTGGTCAATGCGCGGAATTGGGTCGTGCCAACCCATGAGTAACTTTTCCCCAACTCTTTGCAGATCTCCTGATTTGTCCAACCTGAGAGACGCAACGCGAGTACGGATTGCTGGGCCTTCGGCAACTTTGGAATCATCTCCATGATTTCCCGGATTTCCCCGGTTGCAATCGCGGACTCTTCCGGGGAGGGTTCGTCGCTGATGAGATCGAACACGTCATCAACATCGATCGTGGGCCGTAGCCTCCGAAAGACATTGGTGACCTCGTTGCGCACAATCGTCCAAAGCCAGGAACGAAAATCGCGTACTTGTTGCCTGTTGAGTGCCTCCAGGACCTTGATCCATGCCTGACTGGCAACGTCGGCCGCAACATCAGGATCACCGAGTTTCCAGGTACAAAACTGCTCGATTTGGCTGTTGTAGCGGTAGTAGAGCTCGGCCAGCGCGGCCGAATCCGTCGCAGCGCGCGCTGCGAGCGTTTCGTCGGATTCGTCCCGGATCACCTCTGCAAGGCAACGCATACCCTGGATCTGGTGTTCCACCAACCTGCCCTACTTCCCGTTACAACTCCACGTTGCACTTAGGTAGACGCGCAGCAATCGAATTCTTTACAACGACCTTGGCTGCTATTGATGAGTTCAGATTACTGGGCTCGCTCGTGGTTCGGGGTTAGGAGAAATCGCTAAGGCAGCACCTTGTGCATTTCTATCAATGTGCCCGGGTTTCCGTCGCCCATCACGTCCTCAAAACGCCTCTGCTCAGAAAAGCCGAATCGCGCGTACAGGCGCACTGCCGACGCGAACTCCGTGTTCACCATCAAGTGCACAGACCTGATTCCTCTTACCGCAAGGAGATCCAACAGATGAGTCATCATCATTCCGGCTATGCCCTTGCCTTGATGTGCGGGAGAGACAAAGACTCCCCAGATTCCCGCAGAGTCAACTGTGGGATGATCGGGTGACTGATACCCACCTGCCATCCCGACGAGATCACCGCAGCACTCCGCAAAGATCAGCCATGATTTACCTTCCATTGCGTCGCGCAATCGTTGTTGCCAGACCTGGAGCGACGAAGACTCCCCATACTGCCGCAGAGTCCGATTCGTGATCATCGACCGATTGGTATCCACCCGCCATGCCGATGAGTTCACCGTCGCATTCCGCAAAGACAAGCCAGGAGGTGCCACTCGATTGCATCGCGCAGTCGTTGTTGCCAGAACGAGTCATCGTGGGCACGCGCCCGATCGATGGACTCTCCGAACGATCGGGGGCTTTCGGCCAACGCAGTCAACCGAAGCTGGCGATATTCGCGCCAACGATCGACGGGAAGCTGAATGATTTCAATATTCGGCAATCTGGGATAAGTCATGCTCTTGAGCGCCACATGCTTTCAATGTCACAATGAAATTCGATGCAACTAATAAGGAGTAATGACGTGAGCACTCGAGCAACAGATCTGGCCGACCGACTGGAGGCAACCGCAGATGCAATCATCGCCGCGGTTGAAGACCTTGACTCAGCGTCCTGGACCGCGGTGGCGCCAGCGGATGGTCGACCTATCAACGTAATCGTGCATCACGTTGCCTTGTCGCAACAGGCGGTCTTCACCCTGGTCGAGATGATTCTTGCCGGTCAACCACTTCCGCCGATTACCATGAATGACATTCACGCAACCAATGACCAGCATGCCGCAGAGCATGCCGGAGCGTCCAAGGAAGAGTCGCTCGTGGCTTTGCGAGTGAACACCGATGTAGCGGCCGATCGCATCCGGGAACTTTCCGATGCCGATCTGGACAAAACGGTTGATTTCACATTGAGCGAGTCTGGTTCTATCAACCCGGCTGGCGTGATCGAATACATCATGATTGGTCACGCCAATGACCATCTTGGCTCAATTACCGCTGCTCTCGCCTAGACGAATCAGGAATCTGAATCAGGCGCTTCCGGGACTCCCTTTGGGCGGAGATCCGGGGTCTCCCACGCCTCGGTCAGTGCCGAAGACTGGTAATCCGGCCGTGGGATGCGAACCAGAATGGCCGTCCGTCTGCAAAGACGATTGCCTGCGGAGATTCGTGGCGGATCCCGGTGCGAAGTTCGACTTCGTCCCGTAAATCATGCTGGGTGCTGACATCGATGAGGTGGACTGGCTTGCCGAAGGTAGCCACCTGTCTCGCCGCACGAGCACTGATCGGACACCAGGGGTCGTGCAAGAACAGTAGTCGCTTGCCTGAGTCCTCCTCGGCGAAGAGAGTGTTGAGTTGCTCCAGACTGGCAACTGGTATTTGTTCGACCTCTGCCATTGCTTGTTCGCTGCTTCCTCGCTGAAACACCATCCGCACCACTACGACGGCCACAAAGGCAATCGCTACTATTCCCATTGTTTCCAATAACTACCTCGCCTGATTTGTCCCGCCGGCTCCAGCGACGCCGGAATCGAAACACTATTGTTGACTCGCGTTCAGGCGAGTTTGATCTCAGTTGTCACGGTGCCAGCCTTCGCGTTTCCTGCGGTGACTTTGACGGAGCCGCTCGCTTGTCGAACCACCCAGGTCACGATCGCTCGGGAATCGACCGGGAAGACGCCGCCCCATGAGAGAAAACCGTACTGGTTGGCTCGACCGGTCAGATGTCCGATCTCGGCCTCAGCCTGGCCGGAGACGAGCGAGCCGTTTTCGCCCAGCTCAAGTTTCACCTTGATTGGTTTGTTGGCACCAACCTTGCGAGCAGTCTCGGTTACATATGTGGGCAGGAATCCAGAGTTCTGGAGCACCAGGCTTACCTTGTAATGGTCCGAACCGAGCGATTCAACGCTGGTCTCGCGGACCTCAAGTTTCGGTGCGGTTTGCATTGCCCGAAGCACAAACCGGGCGTTCGGAGCAGTTACCTCCTCCAGCCAGGGTCCAGCCGGGTTCTGCCATGTGAAAACGTGATCCCAGCCACCGATCTCAACCGGACCCAACTGCGGGTGCTCAAATGCTTCCCAAGACTTGAACCCCTCGCCTTCGAGTTCGTCATCGAGGACCTTCAACATGGCTGCATCGATTGCCGGGTCGCGATCCTTGAAGAAGCCGATGAAATCAGTGACCTCGATCCCCGCCTTTTTCGGCAGACTCCAGAGTTCGGTTGCGTAGGGAATGGCGCCCAGTTGATCGAAGACGAAGTCCATCAGGTTGCCGGTGGTCGGTTTCTTCTTGTCGTAGGCAAAGTCGTCGAAGATCGAAATGCATGGATAGCCGGTTTCTTCCGTTCCCATCGCGCCGATTGCCTTCAGAACATTCTTGTCCAGCTCGGGCAGGTCGTCCTGGGTTCCCTGTGTCGGTGGTCGAAGGATCACGCCGCTGAATGTGTGGAAATGCTGCGATCCGTGAATGTTCGGGTGACCGACCAGGAACTCGGCCAGAGCCCGGGTTTCGGGTTCCGACAGCGGGAATTCTCCGGCTCCACTTTGGTGCCAGTAGGGCTTCCATCCGGTCGGGAAGTTGCGATTGGCATCAAGGCCCAACAGATCAGGAGCGAGTTTGATGGCGCCGCCGTCCCAGTTCTGGATGCTGCCTTCAGGGAGGACGTAGTAATAGTCGCCGCCGACCTCGTCGGGATCGCGCTTGGCCATGACGCGCGGGTCAACGTCGGAAACCTTCCACGGACCGGTCGGATCCTTGAGGCGCATAACCCGGATCACGCCATCACCATCGAGATCCTGCTCGACCAGACCGTCCTGCTGTGTCTTCTCCGGGAACGGGCGAACCGAAGAGCGAATGTCGCCCGGTCGGCCGCTGAGAATCGCGTCCATGCCATCGACATTGATCGCCGGAATGAAGTAGGTGGTGGTATTTGTGAGTGCCCACGCCACCTGCGCATCGTCGCGATTGGTCAACATGTAGTTGAGCAGCCACAACACCGTTGCTTCACCTGAGACTTCACCGGCGTGGATGTTTGCCTCGACCAGGTACGCCGGCTTGGAATCGTGCGCGCCGGTGGTGGGATCCGTGAGGGTCAGGGCCCAGATGTCTCTGCCTTCAAACGATTTGCCGATACTTTCGATGGCAAGTACGTCGGAAAACTCGGCCACCCATTTGTGCAGCAGTTCGGTCAGGTGGTCGTACCGGTAATAGCGATCCGTACGGTACTCAGACGATTCGGCAACCCATTTTCGAGGAACAAACGACATTCATATCTCCAGTTCAAAATGGCTCAACAGGGATTGGTCGACGTCTGATCAGGTCTGATCTTCGATTCGCGAGGCAACAAAGACCGGAATCTCACGCTCGGTCTTTTCCTGATATTCGGCATATGGCGGGTAGGCGGCAACAGATCGCTCCCACCAGATCGCCTTCTCCTCGCCGGTTACCTCGCGGACCATGTAGTCGCCGCGCTCGGTGCCGTCCTGGATTTCAATGTGCGGTTGTTTGAGCAGGTTCCAGTACCAGACCGGGTGCTTCGGCGCGCCACCAAGCGACGCCACCAGACCGTATTCACCATCATGCTCGACGCGCATCAGTGGGGTCTTGCGCAGCTTGCCTGACTTCGCGCCGACTGATGTCACTACGATCACGGGCATGCCGCGCAGGTCGGTACCCTTGGTGCCGCCTGACGATTCATACAGCTCGGCCTGTTTCCGGGCCCAATCCGATGTACTTGGTTCGTACTCTCCAACAAGTGGCATTGTTCTACTCCCTCAATGATTCAAATTGACGTATACGCGTTCATAAGATCTCAAACGGTTCTTGGCTGAACGTGATCCGGAATCGGACACTGATACGGTTTGCCGGCAGTCGCGTTCTCGAACTCAGCGCGAGCATTGGCAATGATCGACGGATCGTTTACGGCGTTAGCAGCCGTGATGGCCATTGCCTTGGCTGCGTGCATCATGCCCTTGTGGCCAATCGTCATTGCTCCCGTTGACGTGACGGCCCAGGAGTGTCCCGGGATGCCGAGCGCCCAGGTCGCGGTGGTGATCTGCGCGGTTGGCGTGATCCAGGAGACGTCGGAAACATCGGTCGAACCCGGCAGCACTTCGCCCCGATCGGCGATCGGCCAGACGTCCCCGGAGAGTCCAGCATCAAGGAACTCCAGCGGAACACTGGACCTGGTCAGCAGGGCGGTTCGCAACTCAGCGGGAAATGCCTGAGCCACCGCCTTACCGTACGCGACCTCCTCTTCCGTGAACGGAATCGGTCCGAGCGATTCAAGTACAGACATCATCTCGTCACTCAAGACCGCATTCGGCAGCATGTTGTACGCACCTGAGACGAAGTTCTCTTCCATCGTCGTTTCGGTCATCAGCGCCGCACCCTGGGCAATTTTCCGGACCCGCTCGGTCAGTTCCACGACCTGATGACGTTCTGGAGAGCGAATGAAGTACCAGACCTCGCAGTCGTCGGGAACCACGTTCGGGGCACCGCCTCCATTGGTGATCACATAGTGAATGCGCGCTTTCTCGATCATGTGCTCGCGCAGGAAATTGACGCCGACGTTCATCAGTTCGACCGCATCGAGTGCGGATCGGCCTGATTCCGGATTGGCAGCGGCGTGCGCGGTTCGTCCCCTGAAGCGGAACTTGATGTTGTTCACGGCCAGGCAACTTCCGGCCCAGACCGTGTTTTTTGACCCGGGATGCCAGGTCAGCGCGAAGTCCAGGTCGTCAAACACCCCTGCCCTGGCCATGAAGACCTTGCCTTCGCAGGTTTCTTCGGCCGGACAACCGTAGTAGCGCACCGTGGCGGGTGCACCGGTGTGTTGAAGCCATTCCTTGAGCACCGTGGTTGCGGCGAGTGCTGCGGTGCCGAGCAGGTTGTGGCCGCACCCGTGCCCCGGGCCATCAGCAACAATCGGATCCTGCCCGCTCTGGTTCTTTTGCGAGAGTCCGGGCAACGCATCGTATTCACCCAGGAATCCGATGATCGGTCCACCTTCCCCTTGAGACCATTCGGCGACGAAGGCAGTCGGGAGATCCCCAACATTTCGGGTGATCGTGAAGCCGTTCGACTCCAGATCATCGGATTGGAGCTTGCAGGCGAATTGCTCCTGCAACGCAACTTCCGGGCGACTCCAGATTTGATCGGCCATGTCGATGAAGCGCTGCTGGCGCTCTTCCAACCATTCGACGATCTCCTCCGAGGGCCGTGTGGATTCAGCTGTCATAGATCAGACCTTTCGCTAGTCGGATTCACTTTATGGGGCTCATTTTCGCACGCGCCGTTGCGATGGAACGGAAATTGTGGGCATTTGATCGCTCGTGTTAGCCGGGCAAGCGCGGATGGACGTCAGCCGGAATCGGGCAAACATACGACTTGCCACCAGTCGATCGCTCGAACTCGGCCCGTGCGCTGGTGATGATGGCAGGATCGATATATGCGTTAATCGCAGCTGCGCCCATTGCCTTGGCGGCGTGCATCATGGCCTTGTGGCCAATCGACATCGCCCCTGTGGCCGTGGCGGCCCAGGAGTGCGACGGGATTCCCAGCGCCCAGGTCGGGGTCATGATCTGCCCGACCGGGGTTATCCACGATACGTCAGACACATCGCTTGATCCTGGTAGTACCACTCCGCGATCAGCAATCGGCCAGACGGCCCCACTCAATCCCTCGTCCACCAGGTCCAGTGGAATGCGCTCCTGTTCCATGATCAGCTCGCGAAGCTCCATCGGGAACGCGCGGGAAACTGTCTTTGCGTACGCAACTTCTTCTTCGGTAAACGCAATCTCGCCCAGTTCATCGAGCACACCCATAAGGTAGTCACTCAGCACATCGTTGGGCAGCAGTTCATAGCAGCCGGCAATGAAGATCTCCTCCAGCGTCGTTTCGGTCATGAGTTCGGCGCCCTGGGCAATCTTGCGAATTCGATCGGTGATTTCGTCGACCTGAGTCCGTTGATTTGCCCGGATGAAGTACCAGACCTCGCAATCGTCGGGAACCACATTGGGTGCACCGCCGCCGTTGGTGATCACGTAGTGGATCCTGGCGCAGTCAACGACGTGCTCCCGCAAGTAATTGACTCCGATGTTCATCAACTCAACCGCATCGAGCGCGGATCGACCCGACTCCGGATTGGCGGCAGCATGTGCCGTCCGACCGCGGAACCGATACCGAATCGAATTCATGCTCTGGCAACTACCTGCCCAGACGGTGGTCTTGTACCCGGGGTGCCAGCAGAGTGCGAAGTCGAGATCGTCGAAAACGCCTGCCCTCGCCATGAAGATCTTGCCTTCGAGTGTCTCCTCGGCGGGGCAGCCGTAATACCGAACCGTTCCCGCAGTACCGGACTGCACGAGCCACGCCTTGACCACCGAAGCGGCGGCGAGCGAAGCAGTACCCAGCAGATTATGTCCGCAGCCATGACCGGGACCATCTGCGACGATCGGATCCTGAATCTCCTGATTCTTCTGCGAGAGTCCGGGCAGGGCATCGTATTCGCCGAGGATCCCGATGATCGGTCCGCCTGTGCCTTGGGTGAACTCAGCCATGAATGCTGTCGGAATCCCGGCCACATTTCGGGTGATGGTGAATCCGTCCTGCTCGAGGTCGGCGATCTGGATTTGGCTGGCGAAATGTTCCTGGTATGCAAGTTCGGGCCGGTGCCATATCTGGTCTGCCATTCCAATGAAGCGTTGCTGTCGTTCGTCAAGCCAATCCGTGACTTGACTGACCGATGAGTTGCCGTCAATTGGCACCGGATACGTCCTTTCGCAGTAATGTGAAGACCGCTAGTGTGCGGGGATCGGCGCCGAGGCGACCAGTCCAGCCATTCGCATTTTCGCACGGCAAACAGTAGCCTTTCCCGCGAATCCGGAGTACGCTTCGCTCCTCAGCAATTCGCGGGAAAGGCAGACTATGAGCACCCCAAACACAGGCAACCTGCCGCCAGATCGCTGGAACTCGGGCGAAGCCTATGAGCAATATGTTGGCCGATGGAGCCGGATGGTCGGTGCCGAATTTTTGAAATGGCTCTCCCCCTCTGAGAGCGCTGACTGGCTGGACATTGGCTGTGGAACGGGCACGTTGAGTCGATTGATCCTGAGTGATTGCAAGCCGAGGTCGGTAATCGGTGTCGATCCCTCTGAAGGGTTCATTGCCTTTGCTGCTACCGACATTCCAGATGCGCGCGCCTCGTTCCAGTCAGGGGATGCCCGGGCAATTCCGGTTCAGTCAACGAGTGTCGATTACACCGTTGCCGGTCTGGTGATCAACTTTGTTCCAGACGACGATCAAATGCAGGCAATGTCTGAAGTGACTCGAGTGACCCGTTCAGGCGGGACAGTAGCCGCTTATGTCTGGGACTATCTCGGCGAAATGCAGATGATGCGGCATTTCTGGGATGCGGCAATCGAACTCGATCCTTCTGTTGCCCAACGTGATGAGGGAAGTCGCTTTCCCCTTTGCCAGCCTGGTCCATTGGCTGACCTATTCAGCAGTTCGGGTTGGCCGAGGTGCAGGTCCGGGCAATTGACGTGCCGACGGTATTCACGAATTTCGACGATTACTGGAGTCCGTTTCTGACCGGTGTAGCCCCCGCGCCCGGATACGCCATGTCGCTGACCGAGGATGCTCGTGGGCGACTGCGTGAGGCGATCAGGCAGCGGTTGCCGATCCAGCCGGACGGTTCGATTCCTTTGATCGCCCGGGCATGGGCCGTTCGTGGGGCGCGAATTTAATCCGCGAACAGGCGACCGATAATCACTACACCAGCCCGCCAGTTATCCGGCCAACGATCCAGGTAATTGCCATCGTCAAGGCGCCAACAGCAACATTACGAATCACCGCGGCGCGAGGCGCTGCTTTACCAAGCCGTGCGCTGAGATACCCGGTAAGTACCAGCCCGACTATCACCGAGATCACGCAAATCGCGACACGCCAATTACTGAGCGGTACGAGGATGGCCACGACTGGTATCAAACCGCCTACCGCAAAGGAGATGAACGACGCCCCGGCTGCCTCCCAGGGCTTTGTCAGCGCATCAGGATCAATGTGCAGTTCAGCTTCGGCGTGCGCATTAAGTGCGTTTCCAGCCATGAGTTCCCGTGCGACGCTTTTCGCGGTCGGTTCGGATAGCCCTCGCTCCCGATAAATCCGGGCTAGTTCCGCTTCTTCCTGTTCGGGGAGATTGGCAAGCTCCCAACGTTCGCGATTTATCGCCGCCTCTTCCGTGTCTCGCTGGGTGCTGACCGAGACGTACTCGCCACCCGCCATGGAGAGTGAACCAGCTACAAGTCCAGCAACCCCGGCCGTCAGGATCGTGGACAGGGTCGAGGTCGCGCCGGCAACACCCACGACTATTCCGGCTGTTGAGACAAGGCCGTCATTGGCGCCCAAAACGCCGGCACGCAACCAGTTGAGCTGGCCGCCTAACGAATCGGTATGCGTCTCGCCGGTATGAAATCGATTGCCGAATGGAAGGGTTGGCTTCATCGGCAATCACCTTCTCTTATCGGTAGTAACAGCTGAACTCGCCGACGCATACGGCAGACCAACACGAATGGCAGTGCTCACGATTGCAGAACCATACGACAGCTCGCCATGATCCATTTGTTGTTATCCAGCGAGACCGGCGAACGAGTCGGTCTTGATCTTGTCCGGCTTCACGCCCAGTTCACGGAGAGCCTGCCTGACCGACTGGATCAGGGCGGGCGATCCCGAAACGTAGAAGAGTCGATCCCGGTAATCAGGCACCTGTAGGGCGATCATTTCGGCGTCGATCCTCCCCCGCTCCCCGGACCAGGCAAATGGTGCAGATTCTGGCTCAGAAAGTACGTAGACCGGTCTGAACCTGAAGACGCTTGGTGCCGCCTGGAAGACATCGGCATAAAGAATCTCGTCATATCGTCGGTTTGCGTAGAGCATCACGACGTCCCTCCGCTCACGGCGGTCAATCAGGTACTTGACCATGCTTCGGAACGGGGTCACTCCGATCCCGCCAGCGATGAAGGCAAGTTTTTGAGTCTGGTCTTTCGGCATCGTGAAATCACCGGCGACCTGGGCAGCCAGAATCCGGGTACCGGGCAAAGCGTTCCGAGCCATCGCCTGTTTGAACGAACTGCCGTGCTCGGAGAACTTCACGCCAATCCTTAGTGAGCGCTCTGTTGGAGACGACGCCAACGTGAAGTAGCGACGCTTTCCGCGACTGTCAACGTGGTCGTGATCAACGGTCCATTCCATGTACTGGCCGGGTTGGTAGGCGAGTTTTCGAGTGGGGATGTAGAGAAAGTCCATCAGGCCGGGTCCAGACCACATCGCTCGATCGAGCAGGAACTGACGCTTCTGGATGGACCGGAACGGTATCGCGACGGCGCTGGCAATGATCAAAGCAAGCTCTGGTGTGAAGTAAAACGATCCGATATGCACCTGGGGCACGGCGAGAATGCCGGCCAGCATCGCATACCCAACCTGCTGATTCCGGGTAGCGGGCAACGTGACTGGTTCGGTGAGCATGACGAACGCGAGGAACCAGAGTGGCGAGTCGAAGACACCGCGTTCGAGTGCCTGGGTGATAGTTTGGCCATCGATTGCGCTCCAGGCCAGAGTCACAAAGAAGGTCGACCAGAGAAACGTCGCGACCAGATCGGTGCGACGCAGTTTGCGAACCAGCAAGAAGCCACCGATGATCACAAAGGGTGTCATGGTCGCTGTGCCAATCCACCAGCTGGCTGATTCACCGGCAAAGGTCGAGGTGAGGACTACGGCAATTGCCGCTGGGTTGAACAAATGCACGTGATTGATGGCCAGGATGTACTTCGAGGCCATCGCGAGAACTGCAGCCCAGGCGACGAATACATAGTCCCCTTGCGACATTGCGGGGCCAACGATCAGGGCCAGAATCAGGCCGGTGATCAGCGCGGAATCGTGATTCACGGGAGCACGGAAGACTTCCGCGAAGAGCCAGTTCATCGCAAGACAACCGCCGACGGCGAGCAGTGATGTCCCGACCAATTCGGTAAGCGAATATCCCAGTGTGCCGCGCCAGGACTGCACGAGGGCAATTCCGAGCAACGCGCCGAGGTAATAGATGACCAGGCGATACATGGAGACTCTGTTGAGCAGGGAATCCGGGAACTTCATTACGTTAGAGAACATGATCGGCAAATCCATTCGTAGCGATTGCAGTTCGGTTCGACGAAATCGCATAGCCTTCGAAGCCATCGAGTTCGCCAATAAACTCGATTCCGCCGCTGCCCATCGCAAATGCAGCTGTGGCCATCCGATCGGCATCAAAGATCGACTGAGCGATGACGGTCAGACTGACGAGGCTGGTTGCAAGCGGTAAATCGTTGTGCGGGTCGTAGATGTGATTACCGCGAATTGCCGTACCTGAGGTCGCTACGGCCAGGTCGCTGATCGCAAGTACCTTGACTTGCTCGTCGCGATTGAACGGGTTGCGGATTCCAACTCGCCACGGGTCACCATCTTCGTTGACTCCGACCGCCTGGATATCTCCACCGATTTCCACGTAGTGATTTCGGAATCCGCTGGCGGTCAAGAGGTCGCTGGCCTGTTGAATCGCCAGGCCCTTGACCAACCCGGACGGATCGAATCGGCCGAGATGAATCGGGTCGAAGTACCCCTCGGTCTGGTCGCGGGTCATGTCGCACCACTTCAGTACTGCAGACATCTCCGGACTGACATCGTCCCGATCTATCTCACCCCGGGCGAATCGACTGACTTCGCTGGACTCGAGGTACGGACTGAATCGCTGGTTCACCTGTTCGAGGAGATCGACCACGTCATCGATTGCTTCGTCATCTGAATCCGCATCGACAATTCGGACCGATACGGGCATTCCCATCTGCTGCCAGATTCGTGCGGTAGTCATCAGGCGGCCTGTTCCAGCGCTGATTTGAGCGACTGGATGAAGGCCCGGGATGTGTCGGTCGCGCCAGACACGATGTCGACCTTCGCCTTCTGTGATTCGATCGCCTCACTGATCAGCACCGGCATCGCCCGTTTATTGATCGACCGGGATCGACTGCGATGATCCGGGTAGGTCAGGAATTCAACCGAACTGATCTCGCCATTCTGAACAACAACCTGAACCTGGACGTCACCCCAATGCGCGTCTGTGACGTCACCGAGATAGGTTCCATCTGCGTAGGCACCGCTGGTAGTTGGATTCGCGGTAGCAGGACTGTCCGTTGGTGCTGCTTCGGTCGGCGGCGCAAACCCTACGCTTTTGCCATTTGACGGTGCGATCGTGACCGTTGCCTGGACGGATGGCATGGATCCGGTCGAAATCGGCGTTGGAGTGACCGGGATCAGCATTGCCGCCTCGGACGATGTCCCGCCAAGCGATTGGGCTTGTTTTTGCAGCGCGTACAGGACGAAGAGACAGATTATCGAGAAGGAGAGGACGAACTTGGAGAATCGTTCAAACATGTGCTGATCCATCGCTGATTCGCGGACAGACGCTCGAAGGGACGAGGCGCCTCTGGATCAGACAGTACGGTCAAAGGATTTGAATGGGATTTGAATGCGGGGCAAGAAATGTGGAGACGAGGACACGAAACGTGAAACACCTGACTCGCTCGGCATTTGACCAACGTTGAAGGCCGCCAGCAACTGTTGCTCATCCGGCGTGACTGCGGATTCATCTGAAATTTTGGGGATGGTAGGGAGCGGGTGATCGGATTCGAACCGACGACATTTTGCTTGGGAAGCAAACACTCTGCCAACTGAGTTACACCCGCTTGCCGACTCCGATGGTATCACAGGGATTGCCCAGCTGACACCGTTTCAGGACACAAATATGGCGAAAACCTGGCCGCTATCCCGGGTAGGCAACCCGCGTCGCCCTGGGCCTTCGCGGCCTCGGCCCACCAGATCAACTGGCCAAGCATTTTTTCGGCTGCGGCATTGACACTGGTCGGATCGACCGGACGGCCAACGTCGTCGAATTGTGACCTGGCTCCATGAAAGCTGACCGTTTCGCGAATCGTTGGCGCATGAACCTCAGCGAAGACAACCCGAAGTTGTTCTACCGCTCGCAGTCCCCCCGACATGCCGCCATAGGCCACGAATCCGACTGGCTTCGCTTTCCACTCGTCGCCAACGGCGTCAATTGCCGTTTTCAGGTGGCCCGGGAACGAATGGTTGTACTCAGGTGTGACGATCACGAACGCATCGGCCAATGCCAGTCGGGCACCAAACTGTTCCAAGACAGGGGTCGACTCAAGCGACTGCTCGATCGGGAATTCGGCCAGGTCGATCTTGTCGATGGTCACTCCCGGTCGATTCCGCGCATGGTCGACAAACCAGTCGGCGACGGTCGGCCCGAACCTCCCCTTGCGAACACTTCCAACGATGACAGCTATTCGTACGTTCGCTGATTCCATTTATCTATACCTCAATGCTTGCGCTTGGTCGACTCTTCTTGCGCAAGCGTAATACCTGAACTAATGTTTAGGTCAAGGAGGTTGCACCATGTCCCGACAGAACGCTCACACGATTGAATGGTCGGCGAACGAGTTGACTGTCGGCCAGGTTGCCACCAGAAGTGGTGTTTCAGTTTCGGCCCTGCACTTCTACGAGCGCGAAGGCTTGATCGAAAGTCGCCGAACCCGCGGCAATCAACGACGGTACGCCAGGGAGACGCTTCGCCGGATTGCATTCATCCGGATCGCCCAGAGAGTCGGCATTCCGCTTGGGGAAATCAAGCTCGCGCTGGATTCACTCCCGCAGGGCCGCACTCCAACTCCGGACGACTGGAAACGCCTCTCCGAACAGTGGCGGGATGAACTGGATGAGCGGATCCTGCGGTTGCAACAACTCCGGGATCAGTTCACCAGTTGCATAGGGTGTGGCTGCCTCTCGCTTGCCCATTGCTCGATGGCTAATCCGGCCGATGCGCTCGGAGCGAATGGTCCGGGACCACGTCGCCTGATCGAAACGATTCCTGAGGTCTGATCGCCATTCCCCGTATCATGCAGCCAATGGATTTCTCAAGAACCGGAATGGATCGCACGTGAGCTCTCCCCTCCCCTCGTCGGCCGATGTTGTTGTGATTGGCGGCGGAATCATGGGCACGTCAACTGCCTGGCAACTCGCGTTGGCCGGTGCCGGTAAGGTCGTTCTCCTCGAGAAAGCGACCATCGCCGCGGGTGCCAGTGGCTGGACCGGCGCACTTCTGCGACGTCACTACACCAACTTGCCCGAGGCGACGCTCGCCCACCAATCCCATCTGGTTTTCAGGGATTGGGCGAATGTGGTTGGTGGCGACTGTGGGTACACCAGTCATGGCCTGATCGTCACCGTTGATCAGAGCCCGCCGGTCGCCCACAACATTGAACTGTTGGAAGAGAATGTCGCGTTTCAGCGCTCACTTGGAATCGAGACCCAGGTTGTTACCGCGGCCGAACTCAAGGAGCTGCAACCCTGGTGTTATGTCGACGACATCACCACTGCCGCATATGAGCCAAACAGCGGGTATGCCGACGCTCCCCTGGCGACGCGCTCAATGTCCGACGCTGCCGAACGGGCCGGAGCGTTGATTGCCGAGTGGGTCCGGACGATCCGGATTCTGACTGACGGCTCGAAGATCACCGGTGTCGAAACGGATCAGGGAACGATTGCAACCAACACCGTGATTCTGGCGGCAGGTCCGTGGTCGGTTCAACTGGCCGAAACAACAGGCGTGGAATTGCCGATCGAGACGATTCGGGTTCAGGTGGCGATTGTTCACCGTCCGCGCGAGATCGCAGACCCGCATTTCGTCTTTCTGGACATGGCCGCGGGTGGATTTACCCGTCCATGGGCTCCGGGCAGATCGCTTCTCGGAGTGGCCGGCGGAGACCAGCACGATGCTGTTGACCCGGACAATTTTGTTCTCGGCAATGATCCGACGTACCCGGATGCAGCCAAGGCAGCGGTGGCGAAGCGGATTCCGGCGATGGCGAGAGCCCAGTACCTTCACGGGCACGCCGGACTCTATGACATGTCTCCGGACACGCATCCGATCATTGGTCAGGCAGGTCCGGATGGGCTGATCGTGGCGTGCGGATTCAGTGGCGCCGGGTTCAAGAAAGGTCCGGCGGTCGGGCAGTGCCTGGCCGAACTTGTAACTACTGGAAGGTCCAACCTGGTCGATCTGTCGCCGTTCGCGCTGAGTCGGTTTGATTCTCCAGACTGGGACAAGCCCTGGAGTGAGACCGAGTACGTCTTCACCAGCGATTTCGGTCACAAGCTCTAAACACTGATTCAGACGGTCTTGCCCAACCAGACGTCGGAAACCGATTGCACCCATTCATGGGGCAGCGTCACCGTTGTTTCAGCGGTGAATGTCACGACTGGACGATCCAACCAGCAACGTGAACTCACCTGCATCAGCCACCCATGCGTTCCTGATGTCGTCGAAGTACGCGAATGCCCGCATGTCCAGATTGATGTTGACCGTCTGCGATTCCCCGGTTCCAGGTCAGCGCGCTCAAATCCCTTCAGCTCCTTGACCGGTCGTTCGATGGTTGGGTGCGGCTGGGACACGTAGACCTGCACGACTTCCGCCCCAGCGACCGTTCCTGTGTTGTGAACATCCACCGAAACGGACACGACTCCATCCAGAATCCAATCGTGACACGTCCAAGCTCGGATTAGCGAATGAGAATGTCGTGAACGAGCGACCAAAACCGAACGGGTATTAACTGGTAGCGTGCGAGCGTCGTACCAGCGATAGCCTCCGAATATTCCCTCGCGGTATTCGACCCGACCTCGCTCACCCGGATAACCAAGCTGTGCCGGGTTGTGCTCGACCTGCAAGCGGCCAGGTTGCGGGCAACTTACCGGACGGATTGATGCGTCCAAACAAGACGTCGGCTATTGCATTTCCGCATTCCTGACCGGGATACCAGGCCTGCATCACCGCACTGACATCGTCCAGCCACGGCATACGCACAGGTCCGCCAGTTTGAAGCACGACGACTGTATTTGGGTTGACTTCAGCAATCCGTGTAACCAGTTCGTTCTGGCGACCCGGCAGGTCCATGTGCGGGCGGTCGTAGCCCTCAGTATCCCATTCTCCGTTGAGCCCGACGAACACAATCGCATAGTCTGACCGGGCGGCAAGTGCGACCGCCTCGTCAAGTTCATGACTGCGATCGATGAGGTCGAAGCCCAGTCGCAGCATCCAGATCCCGATGAACGAAGGTGTGAAAGTCGATCGCGTCTCGACTACGACCTCGTGAACGGTACCTGCCGATAGGTTCAGGGAACCGCGAATCTCCTTGCTGACGAGTCCGAAGAACTCGCCGCCTCGCTCCCAGTCGTCCCAGTAGTCAATTACAAGATTGCCATCGACCAGGACGCGAAACGGTCCTGCAGATACAGCCCCAATCTCGTGGATACCGTCCTGGTCGGCGGTGACGGTGGTGGTCAGGCGCATCGAGAGATTGCCGATCGAGACCTCTGGATGAATAAAGCCTAGCCATAGGAAATCGGTGTCAGGTGCTGATTGTGTGTGAACGGGTGTACCAGCAAATTCGGTGTTGTTAAAGATCTCGACCGTTGAATCACGTTGATGGATAGCAAGCAGCCGGGTATTGAGGCATCCTCGTGCGTGCTCAATCGTGCCCGGCCCGTCGACTGCGCTGGTTATCCCGTCAAGTGGACTGACCCGGTAGTGCGCGTTGATCTGGGAACTGCCGCCACCCATGATCTGGGCGACGGCTGCATTGGGTCCGATCACGGCAATTGACTTGCCGCCCGACCGATCAAGCGGAAGCACCCCGTTGTTCTCGAGCAGCACTATCCCTTGCGCGCCCGCTTCGCGAATCAATGCCCTGTGCTCTGGCTGGTCAATTGCCTGCTCCTGCTCAAGTGAAGGAGCGGCAGATGTTCGATCAATCAATTGCAGCATTCTGGCAGCGCTGGTGCGGACAGCTGATCGGCTCGCTTCCCCGTTGTTCACTGCGTCGACTAGTCTGGATCCACGCCACTTGGTTGGTCCAGGCATTTCCAGGTCGAGTCCCGCCTCAATAGCCGGAGCAGTCGACCTGGTAGCAGTCCAGTCCGACATGACCAACCCGTCAAAGCCCCATTCCTCTCGCAGAATTTCGGTCAACAATCGATGATTTTCCGAGGCGAATGTTCCGTTGAGTCGGTTGTATGAGCACATTACAGTCCATGGGTTGGCTCCGCGCACGATCATCTCGAAGGGGCGCAGGTAGAGCTCCCGTAACGCCCGCTCGCCAATAACAGAGTCGATCGTGTTCCGTTCAAATTCGGATTCGTTGCCCGTGAAATGCTTGACTGAAGCGGCGACTCCACCCGCCTGGAGTGCGTTCACCCAGGCGATGCCGATGGTTCCAGCCAGGAACGGGTCCTCGGAGAAGCTCTCAAAATTACGGCCCCCAAGCGGATGGCGGTGAATGTTCACGGTGGGACCGAGAATGACCTGAACCCCCTTGGTTTTTGCCTCCTCGGCCAATGCTGCGCCAATTCGTCCAATCAGTTCAGGATTCCAGGTTGAGGCCAGCGAAATGCCTACCGGAAAACTTGCCGCCGGAGTACCAGCCGTAAACGATCCGGCCCCACGTGCGCCGTTTGGGCCATCGGACACCTTCAGTGATCTGACGCCAAGTCGATCGACTGCGGCGACTTCACAGAAATTGCGACCAGCCAGGAGCGAGACCTGCTCTTCCAATGTGAGGTTGTCAACGTCCGGCACGGCATTGTTGGTGGTCATCGTTGATCCCGTTCACGCAAATCTGGTCGAAGCACTGCCAGTTTACGCTCGAACGGTTCGCTACCGATTTCAGGATTGCGACCGACTAGTCGGTGGTTTTACCCTCGAATCGTCGTTCGATCGCTCTTGCGTGCCCACCGAGACCTTCAGCGCGGGCAAGCGCAATCGTTGCCGGAGCAAGGCGTTCCAACGCAGCGCGATTGGCGGCAGCGACGTTGATCACTTTGACGAAGTCATTGAGATGGACGGGAGAGAAGAATCGTGCGCTGCCACCAGTTGGCATCACGTGACTCGGTCCAGTCGTGTAATCCCCCAGTGCCTCCGGACTGTCCTCTCCAATGAAGATTCCGCCGGCGTGTTTGACCAGCGGCACCAGATCCCACGGAGCTTTCGTGAGGAGACACAGGTGTTCCGGCGCGTAGGAATTGGCCAATTCGACTGCCAGCTTGAGGTCCGAAACAACTCCGATCACGCCGTTGTCCCGAAGCGATTGGCTGGCAATCTCGCAGCGATCAAGTTCCGCAACTTGTTTGGCTAATTCAATGACAACCTTGTCGGCGAGGGCCTGGGAGTCGGTCAGCAGGATTGCGGATGCCATCTGATCGTGTTCCGCCTGGGCGAGCAGGTCGGCGGCTACCAAGACGGGGTCGGCTGTGTCGTCGGCCACCAGCAGCGTTTCAGTCGGCCCGGGGAGCGCGTCAATCGCGGCGACTCCGTACAGCTTTTGCTTGGCGAGTACGACAAAGATGTTGCCGGGACCGTAGATCTTGTCAACGTGTGGAACGGTCTCGGTTCCGTACGCCATGGCCGCGATCGCCTGCGCGCCTCCAATCTGGAAGAGCCGTGAAACCCCGGCTACATGCGCGGCAGCCAGAATCAGATCGGACACCTTGCCTTCATGGGGAGGCGAGCAAACAATGATCTGCTCGACGCCAGCGATTACGCGCCGGAACCGCGGTCATCAGCAGCGATGATGGGTAAACGGCCGTTCCGCCCGGCGCGTAGATTCCGACTCGCTCAATCGGGCGGACCAGCTGACCGAGAATGCCTTCGCTGGTTGTCTCGAACCACGAGGTTCGCTTTTGATGCTCGTGGAACGTAGCGATTTGTTCGGCTGCAACCTGCAAAGCGCTTTGCAGTTCCGGAGTGAATCCGGTCGAAGGCAGCGGCCCATTCCGATGCTGGAACTTCGAGGTGGAGCGGTGCCTGGCCATCGATCGCTGCAGTCAAAGCGGCGACTCCGGCGTCACCCTCAGTCCGCACCCGGCGCAGAATCAGATCAACCACCTGTTCGGCGCTGAGGTCTTCTCCGAAGATGCGCTTCACCCCGGCCCTGGCATTCGGCGATAGCTCGGGCTCTGCGAATCCTCTCGTTCGACTTAGCGCGGTCCGGACTTCGGTTTCGGCTGTCAGGACTCGTATCAACTGATCAGGCACGGAGGACTCCCTCTACGCGCTGCTTGAGCACTTTTTCGATCTTCGGTCGGATCTTGACCAGGTCGTTATCGGTCAGGGTTCGATCCGGTGCGGTGAATGTCAGGCGATAGGCCATGCTGATCTTGCCTTCGCCGACTTGTGGGCCGGAGAAAGTGTCGAACAGCGTAATGTCAGTGAGTAGCGGACCGGCGGCATTCCTGAATGCAGATTCGACGTCGGCCGCGGGAATGTTGTCGCTCACCACAACAGCGAAGTCCTGCTGGACCGGCAGGAAACGCGGGACGACGGCGTCACGTCCCCGTGGCGAGCGATTGCCGACATCAGTGCCGTGAGATTGATTTCGCCGGCCAATACCCGCTGATCATCAATTCCGTACGACTGCCGCAGTGGTCGGATGCAGTTCACCGAATCGCGCGACAACCTGCTCACCAATTCGGATCTCAGCCGACCGTCCCGGGTGAAATGCTGGGTGACTCCAGGCTGAAGTTGTTGTCTGTTTCGCGCCGAGGCGATCCAGGACCAGTTCGATGCGCCCTTCATTTCGAAGAAGTCGATCGCTTGTTTGCCCTGGTCAAGTCCCAACGAATCCCGCTTTCCGGCTGCGACCAGGCCGACCAACTCGACCTCATTTGGCATGGTCGATTCTGTCGGCACGTACACCCGCGCCAATCTCGAGCCAGCCGAACCGATTCGCTGTGCCTGAGGTTTTCGGCGAGCGACGGCAACATGGACGGAATCAGGGTCGGACGCATCAGGTTTCGGTCCGACTGCAGCGCGTTCTTGAGCCGGATCAGCCACTCGGTGTGGGAATCGACCACGATCGCCGCTGAACGCACCATCCGAGAATCGCTCTATGTCTGTCTGATCCACGGTCACATAGGTGATCGCCTCGTTGTACCCGGCACCGACCAGGGCAGCTCTGGCCGCAATCCGCATTCGATACATCGGGATCACGATGAACAGCCTGCGTCGCTCCAGACGGAAGCGTTGCGGGCAGTCGCTCGTACCCGGCGATGCGGGCGACTTCCTCGATAATGTCCTGACGGGTGGAGACGTCGCGGCGATACGACGGAACCTGTACCGAAAGCGTTTGACCTTCGATGGATGCATCGAAGTCGAGGCGCTGGAGGATGGCCAGGACTTCATCCTCGGCAATTTCCATTCCGAGCAACTGCTCTATGCGTGCGAACGGGAACGAGACCTCCCGAGGTTCGGGTTTGTCGGGGTAGTTGTCGGTATAGCCGGCGAATACGCGCATCGGGGCAGAGCTCGCGAATCAGCTTGCGCTGCTCGTGCCACGGCGATCGGCAGGCTTTCCTGGTCGACTCCTCGCTCATACCGGGCACTGGCTTCAGTGCGGAGTTTAAGAGCCCGAGATGTCGCCCGCGTGATTGTCGGATCGAACCGGGCGACTTCCAGATAGAATCCGGGTCGTGTCGTCCGTAACTTCCGCGTCGAATCCGCCCATGATTCCGGCCAGGCCGACCGGACGCGCTTCGTCGGCGATGACGGTCATCTCCGGAGTCAGGATTCGTTCGACGTGGTCGAGCGTTTCGAGCGTTTCACCGGGCTTGGCGGCACGAACAATGCAACGACCGTCGGCCAGGCGATCGCGAGTCGAAGGCGTGCATCGGAAAGCCGAATTCATGCATCACGTAGTTGGTCATATCGACGAGGTTGTTGATCGAGCGCATGCCGGCCGCCTCGAGTCGTCGCATGAGCCATTCCGGTGACGGTGCGACCTTCACGTTGTCGACCAGCAGCACCATGTACCGGCTGCAGCGAACTGGATCGAGGATTTCGACTGCATCAGCTGGACCGGCGGGAATCGAGACAGGTCGAGACACGGCGGCAGGGTGATCGGCTTGTCGAGCAGGGCCTGCACTTCGCGCGCGATGCCGTTGATCGAGAATGCGTGGGCCAGGTTCGGAGTGATCTCGAACTCGATGACGGTGTCACCGAAGTATTCGATCAGCGGCATGCCGACCGGGGCGTCATCCGGAAGCACCAGGATGCCCTCGTGCTCATCGGACATGCCCAGCTCCTTCTCGGAGCAGACCATGCCTTCCGATTTGATTCCGCGGATCATGCCCGGTTTGAGCGTTTTGATCTCTGGCGTCGGGCTATCGGAGTGCCCGTCATACAGGCGTGCTCCGGCCAGGGCAAGCACAACCTTCTGACCGGTTGCAATATTCGGCGCGCCAGTGACGACCGTCAATCGGTGTTCGCCGGCTGAGACATCGGCCAGGACGAGGCGATCGGCATCCGGATGGCGTTCGACGTCGTTCACGTAGGCCGACGAAGACCTTGTCCGCCCACATTTCGCCGATTTGCGTGATCTTTTCGGCCTCGAGACCGGCCATGGTCAGCCGGTGGGCAAGTTCGACTGGGGGGATCCCAGGCTCAACAAAATCGGCCAACCATTTCATTGGAACCTTCATGACTGCACCTGACCCTGACCGAAATCGACTCGCGCGAACTGACGAAGGAAACGAAGATCGTTGCCGGCAAACGCACGAATGTCGTTGACACCGTACTTGACCATCACCAGCCGCTCGACCCCGAGTCCAAATGCCCAGCCCTGGACTTCATCCGGGTCGTAATTGACCCAACGAAGCACGTTCGGGTGGACCATTCCCGCCCCACCCATCTCGATCCAGCCGGAGTGCTTGCAGACCCGACAGCCCTTGCCGCCGCAGAACGGGCACGAGACCGCGAAGTCCACCCCCGGTTCTACGAACGGAAAGAAATCGCAGCGGAATCTGATCCTCGTCTCCGGTCCGAATAACTGGCGGGCAAGTTCGGTCAGAACTCCCTTGAGATCGGACATGGTGATGTGCTTGTCGACGGCGAGCCCCTCGATTTGATGGAACATCCACTCGTGCGAAGCGTCTTGCTGCTCGAAGCGATAGACACGACCCGGGCACGATCACCCGAACCGGAGGATCGCGCTGCTCCATCACCCTGGCCTGCATTGGCGAGGTGTGGGTACGGAGGATCGACCTCGTCGCGATCGTCGTCGACGATCATCGTGTCCCAGACATCGCGTGCCGGATGGTTGGCCGGGATGTTGAGCATATCGAAGTTGTATTTGCCGATCTCGATCTTCAGGCCCGAAGACCGTTTCGAATCCGAGATAGGCGAAGATCTCGCTGACCTCATCGATCATCTGGGAGATCGGATGCACCGTGCCGACCAGCGGCGTCCGGCCCGGCAGGGTAACGTCGATGCGTTTCCGACGCCAGTCGTGCTTCCAGCGCACCGGACTGAAGGGCGACCTTGCGTGCGTCCAGTGCTGCAGTCAAGCACCTGTTTGACCTGGTTGGCCGCTCGCCCGACTTCGGGTCGCTGCTCGGCCGGAAGTTGTCCCATTCCGCGCAGGACTGCCGTGATCTCGCCAGTTGGGCCGAGATAGGTCTTCTCCCACTCAATGAGCGTGCCGAGGTCAGTTACCTCAGTCTCGAGCCTGGTCTGGGCGGTTGATTCAATTTGCTTGAGTTGATCGAGCAATGATGGTGGCGCTGTCATAGTTCCAATCCGCGACGAATACCGGGCATACAAAAACCCCTCGGCAGGGACGAGGGGTTGCCACGCGGTACCACCCTGCTTCAACCCGCTCGGACGAGACGGATTGCGCTTGCTACCTGATAACGGGGGCACCGGTCGATTTGTGGATCCTGAACCAGGAATCCGGGTCAACTGCTCGGGAGTGAATTCACCGGGGTTTGCCGCAATTCGCTTGCACCATTTGCGAATCTCTCTGATCGGCATCGGGACCGGCCACTGGTCTCCGTCTCTGCGTCGTGGAAGTATGAAGTCGAGGAGGCGAGAAGTCGAGAAGGTTTTCTTGTGGCATTGGTTCCGGTCAGATTCGACCCGGTCGAAGTAGGATTTGTGCACCCGCCACATTGCGGCCCAATGAGGACGATCGCCAATGATTTCCACCGACACGCTTCCATCCGACGAAATCGATTCGACACCTCCGGAGTCAAATGCTCGACTGCCGATGTGGCTCATCCTGATTCCGGTGCTCCTCGCCGCCGTGGCGGGAGTGATCGTGGGGTCGCTGGTTTTCGGCGGCGATGACTTCCCGGCCGATGACTCTGCCGACGCCGGATTCCTGCGCGATATGTCCGTCCACCATGCCCAGGCAGTGCGCATGGCCGGTTACGCCTACCGGGTCACGGATGACGAAGAAATCCGGACGCTTGCCTACGACATCCTGACGACTCAGCAGGGACAGATCGGCATCATGACTGGCTGGCTTGATGCGTGGGGATTGTCAACAACCGGACTTGACGCGCCAATGGCCTGGATGGGTCACGACATGGCAGGTCCCATGCCTGGCATGGCAACCGACGAGGAGCTCGCGCTGTTCGAGACCTTGACTGGTCCGGATATGGATCGTGAGTTCCTGAGACTGATGATTGCCCACCATGTCGGAGGATCCGGGATGGCCAAGGCAGGTGTCGAGAAGGGTCAAACCGATCAGGTGAAACATCTGGCCGGCGCGATTTCTGAGACTCAGTCGGCAGAGACCACGTACATGCAGGAACTGCTGGACGCGCGCAAGTAGTTGCCCACGGTTGGCATCTATACTCGGCATCCAAGAGGTATCTGACGAAACTGACCAGGGGAGTTCCACGTGTCGGCGATCATCACCAGTGTCCATGCCCGTGAAATTCTCGATTCGCGCGGCAACCCAACCGTTGAAGTTGATGTTGAGCTGGCCGATGGCTTGATCGGACGAGCGGCTGTTCCATCAGGCGCATCGACCGGAGCCTACGAAGCCGTCGAACTTCGCGACGGCGACAAGCGGCGATACCTGGGCAAGGGTGTTCTGACGGCGGTTGGTTACGTTAATGAGGAACTTGCCGAGAACATCGTCGGCCTCAATGCGCTTGATCAACGCGATATCGACCGGGTGATGATTCAGGTCGACGGAACCCCGAACAAGGGTCGAATCGGCGCCAACGCGATTCTCGGCGTATCGCTGGCCGTCGCCCGGGCCGCGGCGCAATGGTCGGGATTGCCGCTCTTCCGGTATCTCGGCGGACCGAACGCCTGCACCTTGCCAGTGCCGATGATGAACATTTTCAACGGCGGAAAACATGCCCTGGGCTCCAGCGTCGACATGCAGGAATTCATGGTCATGCCAATCGGAGCCCCCTCGTTTCGCGAGGGACTTCGGATGGGAGCCGAGATATTTCACTCCTTGAAGAGCATTCTGCACGACCGGGGTCTGAACACCGGGGTTGGGGACGAAGGTGGATTCGCGCCGTCACTGGATTCAAATGAAGACGCGTTGAAGCTGGTCATCGCCGCGATCGAAAAGGCCGGATATCGCCCGGGTGAAGATGTCGTGATCGCGCTGGATCCTGCTGCGACCGAGTTCTTCACCGATGGCGCCTACAAGTTGAGTGGCGAGGGCAGGACCCTCTCCAGCGCCGAGATCATTGATTACTGGGCGGATTGGGCGGAGCGGTACCCGATCAAGTCGATTGAAGATGGCCTGGCCGAGGACGACTGGGAGACGTGGCAAGCCCTGACGGCAAAAATCGGCGACAAGGTGCAACTGGTTGGCGACGATCTGTTCGTGACCAATACCGAGCGACTTAGCCGAGGCATCCGGGAGAAGGCGGCCAATTCGATCCTCGTCAAGCTCAACCAGATCGGGACGCTTACCGAGACCTTTGAGACGATTGACATGGCACACCGGGCCGGCTTCACCTCGGTTACGTCACACCGCTCCGGCGAGACGGACGACACGTTTGTGGCCGATCTGGCCGTTGCGACCAATTCGGGGCAGATCAAGACCGGCGCACCATCCCGGATGGATCGCGTAGCCAAGTACAACCAGCTCCTCAGGATTGAAGAGGAATTAGGCGATGCGGCGGTTTATCCTGGCGACTCGCTGTTCTCGAACCTGGGCTAAGCAGGCCAACCTACGGGATATCGATTACGGTTTCACATCCGTGACTCGATCCATTCAGCGAGTCTGCCCCGCCGGTGCCGCCATCGCAGACGTCAGTCCCGTCTCCACCAGAGTGGCTATCGTCGTTCGGCTTCACCGTTGACCAGGTCGTTGCCGTCTTCGCCAAACAGCTGATCGTTGCCGGAACCGCCAAGCAGGGTGTCGTCTCCGATGTTGCCCTGGATGCTGTCGATTCCGTCTTCGCCAGAGATGATGTTTGCGCTTGTATCGAATGGCTCGTACGACGCGTTGTACCCCGCTCCGCCAGTTACAACATCGTTTCCGGTTCCACCGTAGATTGTGTCCGCCCCGCCCGACACTGCGCCCAGAAAGTCGCCATAAATCGTGTCGTTACCATCCTCGCCGGAAATGATGTCGTCTCCGGCTCCACCCTGAATCGTGTCGCCGTCCGGGCCACCGGTGATGGTGTCGTTTCCGGGATCGAGATCTGTCACCACGTTGGGAATGTAGTTGATGGAATCTGCGCCGGAACCTCCGCCAATGGTGTCTGTTCCCGGTCCGCCGAAGAGTTTGTCGAACCCAGCCTCACCGTAAATGGTGTCGTTGCCGTCGCCCCCGTATATCGTGTCTTCGTTATTGCCGCCCGCGATCAGATCGTTACCAGCATCTCCGGTGATCGAATCGCTTCCGTTTTCACCGCTGACGATGTCGTTGCCATCAAGTCCTGCGATTATGTCTGAGTCCGCGCCACCGTTTATGGAATCGTCACCTGCGTCACCGGTGATTTCGTCCTGGCCGGCTTCGCCATAGATCAGGTCGTTCTCGGTGCCGCCATTTATCGTGTCGTCGGCAACTCCGCCATAGACCGTGTCAACTCCGGCTCCACCCAGGATTGTGTCGATTCCCGACCAACCATAAGCAAGATCGTCTCCGGCCCCGCAATCGATTTCATCGTTGCCAGCGTCGACATCCAGCGCTCCTGGATTTGCCTGGTCGTTGCCGTCACCCAGGTTGTGGCGATCTTCACCCAGTCCGCCTTCGGTCTTGTCGTTTCCCGTCGATCCGGACATGTAATCGTTGCCGGCGCCTCCGATGAGCAGGTCGTTGCCAGATTCGCCGTACATACGGTCGTCGCCGTCTTCGCCTGAGACCGTGTCATTGCCGGAACCGGCAACTAGCTTGTCAACGCCGGAACCACCGAATACTGTGTCAGCACCGCTGCTGGCCGAGACCGAATCGTTGTCGGCACCAGCCTTGATCAGGTCGTCGCCACCTTGGCCGTAGAGCCGATCCTTGCCCGCGTCACCGATAAGTTCATCGTTGTCATCCCCGCCAACGATCTTGTCATCCTCAGTTCCGCCGGATTCCTTGTCGGTACCAGCTTCGCCCGTCAGCGAATCAACTCCGGCGCCACCGAACAACAGGTCATTGCCAGCCCCACCGCGAATGGTGTCATTGCCGGTTCCGCCGTCGGCTTTGTCTGAGCCACCAAGAAGTGTGATGTCGTCATTTCCGCCACCGCCGCAGACAACGTCGTTGCCGCCAAGTCCCTTGATTGTGTCATTCCCGGCCGATCCGAGAATCACGTTATTGCCGGGGGTGCCATTGATTGGACCAGCGCCTGAAATCGTGACGGTATATGAAACGGCATCGACCACACAGGTGGCAGCCGAGGCGCGAGGCTGGAATACCTGAGTTGAAGCCAGAGCTACGACGACCAATGCGAGCCTGCGGATGCCGTGCGAGTTCATGGCTTGCCTCAAATCTGATTGTGGACACGCGACAGTGCGGTTGGGGTCAGGATTTGGCCCACTGTAGCACGGCGAACGTTTCCAGTAATGTGGACCTGAGACTAGTCGGTCCAGGGATTTAGGACCCGGACGCCAGTGTGTTCAAAGTCTCGAACGTTGCGCGTTACGAGCACCAGGTCGTGCACAAGCGCGGTTGCAGCGATCAAGCCATCTGCTGCGGGAAGTGCGAATCCTGAACGAGTGACCTGCGCTGTGAGTCGTCCCCAGGCTCGTGCCACTTCGGCATCAATTGCCAGCACCCGGTCTGAAAACTGCGATTCGATTGCAAAGAGGGATTCCAGAAAGGCTTGCCGTTTGCGTCCCTCCGGCAAAAGGAATATCCCCTTGGTAATCTCGCCGATTGTCACGACGCTAATCCACAGCTCAACAGCGTTTTGACCCTGAATGAATTCGATAACACCCGCATTTGGTGATGGTTTTCGGGTTTCGGACACGACATTTGTGTCTAGCAACGACTGCATTAGTCCACATCACGCATTACTGATCGGTCTCGTTCCAACTCGAGTTCGCTAAAGTCAGGTCCCCTGAGCAACCAATCCTTGAAATCGATTCCTGGCCGCTTCTCGGTCTCGTACTGGTCACGTTCGACAACCACGAAAACAGTCCCGCGGCGCGACGATCTCCTGGGGAATGCCGCTCTGAGCCCTGTCCAGCAACTCACTTAGCCTGTTCTTCGCGTCCGCCACTTTCCAGGACGCATCGACCGGCGCTCCCTGTCGATTGTCTGGTTGCCATTTTCGCGCTCCATCGCTGTCTAGATAATCTAGCTACATATTATCTGAGCGGTCAAGACAGCCTGATTCAAATGAGCGGAGCGGTCGTCATGTCCACAGGAACCGGCAGTCCCAGCAGCATGAGAATTGTTGGCGCGACTGTTGAGAGCACCGAACCTTCGCGCAAGTGAACCGGACCAGCACCTATCAAGAGACACGGCACCGGATTTGTCGTGTGCGCAGTCATTGGGCCACCCGTGACCCGGTCGATCATTTCTTCGGCGTTGCCATGATCGGCTATGACCAGCGCAATACCGTCGACAGCTTCGAGCGCGGCGATCACTCGACCGAGTTGCGTGTCGGCCGTTTCTACCGCAGTGACCGTTGCAGCGAAGTTGCCGGTGTGCCCGACCATGTCGCAATTGGCGAAGTTCACGACCAGAAACGCAAATCGCTCGGACGCGATCGCCGCAATCGTGGCGTCTGCAACCTGGACCGCGCTCATCTCCGGCTGCAGGTCGTAGGTCGGCACCATGGGTGACTGGATCATCACGCGTTCCTCACCGGGGAAAGGCTCCTCGCGTCCGCCATTCAGGAAAAACGTGACGTGGGGATACTTTTCGGTTTCGGCGCAGTGGAACTGGTTAAGTCCGGCCTCTGAAATCACCCTGGCCAGCGGATTGACCACATCATGCGGAGGAAATAGCACCGATACCGGCAGGTGCTCTTCATATCTGGTCAACGTGAGCACGCGTACCGTCGAACTGAGATCAATGGTTCGCGGAAACCCGGTGAAACCAGGCAGGGAAAGTGCCTCGGTCAGCTGGCGTCCACGATCCGAGCGGAAATTGGCAAACAGGAAAACATCACCGTCTGCGATAGTGGGATGGGTTCGCCAACGATGGTTGGTTCGATGAATTCATCAGTGACGCCGTTTGCGTACGCGGACTCAATCGCCGTGCGAACATCCGGAGCGTGGTTGCCGATCCCCGCAGTGATCAGGTCGTAGGCGGCTTGCGTCCGTTCCCATCGCTTGTCACGATCCATCGCAAAGTACCGACCACAGACCGATACCACTCGGCCCGAGTTGGTGCGCTCAAGTTCTGCTTCAAGGTCCGACACAAACCCCAGTCCACTGGTGGGTGAGGTATCGCGACCGTCGGTGAAGGCGTGGATGGCGATCTTGATGCATTCCTCGTTTCGCAGCGATCTGGGCAAGCGCGAGAATGTGGCGGGTGTGGCTGTGAACTCCGCCATTGCTCACCAGACCCGCCAATGTGCAGCGTCGAATCGCTGGCGATGCACGAGTCAATTGCCGCGAGCAGGGTCGTATTCGCGGCCAGTTCACCGTCTTCGATCGCTTTATCGATGCGACTAATCCACTGGTAGACGACGAAGCCGGCGCCGATGTTGAGGTGCCCGACCTCCGAGTTGCCCATCTGGCCCTCGGGGAGGCCAACGGCAAGTCCCGAGGTCAGCAGGGTCGTGTTTGGATATCTGGCGAGCAAGTCAGTCATCACCGGTGTTCGAGCAGCGAGGATGGCATTGCCTGGTTCATCCCGGCCAATTCCCCACCCATCCAGAATGATCAAGGCGACTGGTCGGCGGGTGGAAGTTGTCATTTGGTCCTGCCTTGCTGGGTCACTGTCGCGTCAGTCGCGAGACAGGGGTATTATCCGGAGCGGTAAACCGTTCCTTCAATGATGCATGGAGTAGAGAGTTCAGTATGGCCGAGTACAACGTAACGATGATCCCTGGCGATGGTATTGGTCCCGAAGTGGCCGAAGCGACCCAGCGAGTGCTTGAGGCAACCGGAATCAAATTCAATTGGGAGCATCGCGATATCGGCCTGACCGCGCTCGAAAAGCACGGTGATCTCCTGCCTCAGGAGACGCTGGATTCGATTCGCAGGAACAAGATCGGCATCAAGGGCCCGACGACGACTCCGATCGGTGACGGATTCCGCAGCGTGAACGTCGGACTTCGCCAGGAACTCGGCCTTTACGCGAATCTGCGACCGGGCAAGACGATCAAGGGTGTTCAGAGCACGTTTGATGATGTCGACCTGGTGGTGGTGCGCGAGAACATGCAAGGCATGTACAGCGGCATCGAGTTTGCCGAAGGCAAGCCCGAGACTGCCGAAGTAATTGCCAAGATCAACGAACTGAACAAGAAGAAGGTTGACCCGACTGCGGCGATCAGTATCAAGGTGATCACCGAAGAGGCGACCCGCAAGATCACCAAGTTTGCGTATGAGTATGCCCGGGCAAACAAGCGCAAGAAGGTCACGATCGTGCACAAGGCGAACATCATGAAGTTTGCCGACGGCTTGTTTCTGCGGGTTGCCCAGGACGTGGCCAAGGATTACCCGGACATCGAGACCAACGACCGAATCATCGACAACATGTGCATGCAGCTGATGCAGAAGCCAGGCGAATACGACGTGATGGTGATGGCCAACCTGTACGGAGACATCGTGTCGGACCTGGTGGCGGGCATGGTCGGTGGACTTGGCGTGGCTCCCGGTGGAAACATCGGCGAGGGCGTCGCTGTCTTCGAGCCAATTCACGGTTCTGCACCGACCCACGCCGGCAAGAACGTCGCCAACCCGACGGCGATGATCCTTTCGGGTGCGCTCATGCTGCGGCACCTGGGCGAGCTCGAATCGGCAATTCGGATAGAGGATGCCGTAGCGTCGATCATTGGAGCCGGTAAGGACGTTACGTACGACCTTCGCGCAGACCGTGATCAAAGCAAAGCGGTGGGCACCGACAAGATGGCAGACGCACTGATTGCTGCGATGGGGTAGTCGCTACAAATCAGGTGGCATTGAGACAACCGAATGGGCCCAGTCAATTGACTGGGCCCATTTCTTACCTGTTCAGGGAGCTAGCGAAATAATTCCCCGCACGATCCCCTTGCCTGCGTTCGCTGGCAGGTGCCTGGTGGCAGGGCGACTATCCGATTCGTCGGTTGTGAGCGATCAAGAGCACGGTGAACATTGGCAGTGTTGGATAGATCGCCTGTTGGCAGGCCAGCCTCGGAGAACTACAGATCACCAAGAACCTGTAGAGCCGCCACAACTCGTTCTTCCGAGGTCATCCCGGGTGATATCTGGGCACGAACAAGGGCTTGTTGGGCTTCGCTGGACGAATAGCCGAGCGACTTGAGCGCCTCCAGGACATCACGATCCTGCAAGACGACTTCCCGCACGTACTGCGCTTCCGGCAGCTTCCCACTTAGCTCGACAACCATGCGAGATGCAGTCTTCTTGCCGATGCCCGGGACAGTCGCGAGCAAATCGATGTCACCTTGCTGAACGGCGGCGTACAGTCCGTCTGGCTTGAAGGTCGAGAGAATCGCGCAGGCAATCCGCGGTCCTATTCCGGTAATCCCGATCATCACCTCGAAGAAGCGAAGTTCCTCGGCCGATGAAAAACCGTACAGGATGAGTGCGTCTTCCCGGACCACCAGCGCAGTCAAGAGCTCGACAGACTCGCCAACAGGACCGGTTTCGGCGAGCGTGTTGGTGCTGGTTCCGACTCGGTAGATAACACCGCCGACATCGACCAGGATCGCGTCTTCGGATTTCTGGGCAATGACGCCACGTAGCCCTGCAATCATGAGTTGGCATCCAATGCAAATAGTCGTTCTGCGTTGCCATGCATGACCGCGTCGACAGCTTCATCTGATGGCCAGTCCATCGAGATCATTCGCTGGACCAGATTCTTCTGGCCAAGGACCGGGTAATCAGACGCGAAGAGCACTTTCTCAGGTCCTGCCATTTCGATGACGCGATTGAAGATCGAGTGGTCGTAGAGATACGTTGATGCGCCCGAATCGTACGAGACGTTGGCAATCTGCGGTTTGACTGATGGCATGAGCTCGTAGATTGGCAATCCCCCACCCCAGTGTGCAGCGACAATCTTCAGTTCCGGATGATTGGTTGCCAACGCAACGATTTCGCTCGGGACTGCCGTGCCCTTGCCTGGATAGACGTGTCCTACCGGTTCACTGCTGTGGATCAGGACCGGCTTACCGCTATTTATGGCAACTTCGGCAATCGGTGCAAACGTACGTAACTCGCCCCAGCGGAATCCCTGAGCATCAGCGTTGAACTCACCCAGGCCAACTGGCGCCAGTGCGAAAGCAGTCATCGGCGAATCGGACATCGTCGACTCCTCCCGGCGTGACTATGCCGAGCCACGAGATTCGGTCCGGGTACTTGCGTGCCGCTGAGGCCATGTATTCGTTGTGATATCGACAATGGGCGTTGTCGGCCCAGGGAAAGCCGCACGCGATGCTGTGGTCGACTCCGGCTGCGTCCATGCTGGCGATCAAATCCTCGGCCGTGGACAAGCGAGAAGCGGGATTGGCATACAACTGGGCGAACCAGGTATCCCGCAAGAGCCACGCTTCTCGATCCCTGCCAACGTCTTCCGGAAAAATGTGGACATGCGCGTCGATTACGCGGACATCCCGTCCATTGATCTTGATCATGGAGTCAGTCTAAAGACTAGATCAGGAAGAACGCCACCACTCCGATGATCGCAAGGAGGATCACGAACGCGATCGCCAGCAACGTTGGAGTCAATGGCGAGCCGGCGCTTGCCTTGCCGAGCGCAGCAGTTTGGGCGTTCGCCAGGACCAGGTCCGGTTTCGGCATGGCCGTGGTCACGATGGCGGAAACGTTGTCGCTGGTGCCGCGTTCCTTGGCAACGTTGCAGAGGCGAGACGCGATCATGTCTGCGGGCGTCTCAAGCGTGATTCGCAGCAGGTCGTCATCAGGTACGACGTCAAAGAACCCGTCGGTCAGCAACAGCAGTCGATCTTCCGGAAGGAGCGTGATTTCGAAGACATTCGGCATTTTGGAATCGAGTCGCGGTTTCTGACCGAGAGCGTGGAGGATGATGTTGCGGTGCGGGCTATCTCGCGCCTCGTCGGCGTTGATTTGGCCAGACAGCACTTGCTCAGCCACCAATGAATGATCGCGAGTGATTTGCTGCAGCCGCTCTGCCCGTAACAGATACGCACGGGAATCACCGATGCTGGCAATCGTCGCGTACTTTCCCCGAGTGACAGCTGCAACCAGCGTCGTGCCCATCAGCTGCGATGGGGACTGATTCGACCAATCGGTGTGAATGACTTCGTTTGCGCGGCGGAAGGCCTGCTTCATCAGCGGAACGACATCACCGGCAGGATCTTCAAGGAACATTTCGCGGAGGGTATCAATGGCAATCTGGGCAGCGACTTCACCGCGCTGGTGACCACCCATTCCATCGGCAACTGCCATCAAGTGTGGCGGGAACGAGGTTCCCATCGCCGAGGTCGACCGTGCCGAGATCGGCAACGACAATCGCGTCCTCGTTTTCAGAGCGACCGCCATTGTCTGTGTGTGCGTCAATGCGAAATTCGAGTTGCTTTTCGGGTGCAGCCGCTAATTCCAACTGACTTGTTACCACGCGTAAACGGCCCTTCCCCCAAACGTTCCTACGAGGCCGGATTCTAGCACGGCAAACTGCCGAATATGGTTCATCTTGCTAGGAAAATTGACCGGTTCCCACGCATCCGGACTGGTACGTTTTGTCAGATGACTTCAAGCGCTTCGCGGATCGCAGTGACGTTGGTTGCCACGTTGCGTGTACCGTCGAATATCGAAGAGCCGATCACAAATGTGTCTGCACCAGCAAGGCTGATACGTTGAATGTTTCCAGGTTTGACACCCCCATCAACTTCGAGTCGGCAGACTGGGTTGATTTCGTCCAGCAGTGCTCTGGTTCGCACGATCTTGTCGAGCATCGCTGGAATGAACGATTGCCCGCCGAACCCTGGATTGACCGACATGATCAGGACATTGCCTACGAACGGCAGGAGTTCTTCAATCGCGCTCAGGGGCGTACCGGGACAGACTGCGATTCCAGGAGTGGCACCCAATTCCTGGATCTGGGAAATCGTGCGATGGGAATGTACGCATGCTTCGACCTGAATGGTGACCGTGTCTGCACCGGCAGAGACGAAATCGGCCGCGTACTTCTCTGGCTCCTCGATCATCAAATGAACGTCGATTGGTAGATTGGTCGTTCGACGGACGGCTTCGACGATCGGAAATCCAAACGAAATATTGGGCACGAATCGCCCGTCCATGACATCCAGGTGGATAAAATCGACACCAGCCTGTTCGGCGACTGCGATCTGATCGCCTAGATGGAGAAAGTCGGCCGTGAGAATTGACGGGCCGATCCAGATCGACTCATCGATCACCGCGTGTTCCCTCGATCTGATCATGAACGGATAGCGTTATCGGCACTCACTATACGGAACCGGAATCGCGACACCGATTTGGCGTGACCGTCCAATTGGTCGTTGGGCTGGTTCTACTGGTCGTGTCCTGGTTCGTGTCCTGGAGCCGATCTGGAGCCGTGTCGATTCCACACGTTCTTCCCGCTTTGGCTCGGCTACATACTGCTCGTCGACGGCACTGTCAGATTCCTGAGCGGAACTTCGCTGCTTGTGCGGATGGGAAAGCGATTTGCCCTGTTGTTTCTGGTCTCGATACCGTTCTGGTGGGTCTTTGAGGCAGCGAATGCCCGACTGGATAATTGGCACTACATCCTTCCGCACCCATATTCGTGGTTCAGCTATCACCTGGAAGCATCACTGGCGTTTTCAACAGTCGTGCCGGCCGTTTTTGTTACGGCCGAGTTGGTCCGGCTGGCATTCGGTAGCCGACAGATTCCAATGGGTTCGAATCGCTCCATCGAATTCGGGGCTCAAGATCATCTCGTTGACCGGTGGGCTGATGTTTATCGCCGTGATGATCTGGCCGGACCTCTTGTTTCCACTGGTCTGGATCAGCCTGTTCCTGATGGTCGATCCACTCGTCGCGTTACTGGGCGGAAGATCGATCACCGCGCAGGTGCGGAATGGCCGGTGGGACACCGTCGTTGTGCTGTTTGTTGCCACCCTGATTTGCGGATTCTTTTGGGAGATGTGGAACGCACGGGCACTTGCCAAAATGGGAATACGACATTCCCGTACGCAGAGTGGCTGCACGTGTTCGAGATGCCAATTCTGGGCTTTGGTGGGTATTTGCCATTTGGACTGGAACTTTATGCGCTCGTTCAATCTGGTAGACCGACTATTGGGAATGCGTCTGGCTTCGAGTTTTCGATTTGATTCACTCGATCAGGATCAGTGAATCTGTTCTAAGGTCCTATGCAATCGAGGTATGCGGTGATTGTGACCCGGGCGAACGATTCCTATAATGCGAGAGGCGGTTGGTTTGACCGTGTTCACATGCCCTGAAAGACACACGCCGCATGGTGGCTAGCATTCTGGACAAGTTTGAAGCGTCGTTCGAGCGCCTGGTCGAGGGCTCGGTCGGCCGTGTATTCAAGACTCCGGTTCAGCCAGCAGAGATTGGTCGCAAGCTGGAGCGGGCCATGGTCACGAATCAGGTCGTCTCTGTCGATTCCACTTTGGTCCCCAATGACTATCGCGTGGTGCTCAATCCTCAGGACCTGATTCTGTTCGCAGATCTCCTGCCTGGATTGTGTCACCAGATGGAATCGTGGCTAACAGACGTTGCCGACATGAACGATTTTCGCCTGATCGACCAGACGCGTGTCCTGATCGTTGGTGACGATTCAGTGCCGCGCAGGGCAATTCAGGTAACGGCGGCAATCGCCGACAAGCCGAATCTGAGCCAGCGCGAGCATGAGGACATGCAGCGAACAGAGCTCTATCGGATCGTTGCAAAGTCCAGCGGTGTTCAGCCATTGCGCTTCAAGTTCAGCAATGGACCGCAAGCTGGGGTTGAGTTTCTGCTGAAGAAATCGGTTACGACCTTGGGTCGGGCGCTGGACAATGACATCGTCCTGGAATCCAGCGAAGTATCCCGCCATCACGCCCGAATTGAACTTCAGACCGATGGCATGCGAATAATTGACCTGAACAGTACCAACGGTACACGGGTCAATGGGCGGTCTGTCCGCTCGCAGGCGATCAAAGCTGGTGACGACATCACATTCGGGAATCTCAGCGCCAAACTCATCGGCGACGAGGAAAAGAAGTCCAGGTAACCTCAATCAATCAGGTCGATCATTTTGATCGGCGACATTTTGCTGCCCATTTCCTACGACTGGTTTCTGCTTGGGACACGAGTCTTGCTGGCCGGGCTGCTGCTGTTGTTCCTGTGGCGGGTGGTTATCGTCGTTTCCCGGGAATCACTGCGGGTTCCCTCGGCGGCGTTCTCGTTCAGCCTGATGTTGCTCGATGAGGCCGGCCAGCCTTTGCGCGGTTTCCGGCTGTCACGGAGGCGACCAGTAACGGTCGGACGGGATGCATCGAACGATGTCGTGCTCACTGACCGGTCTGTCTCCGGTCACCACGCGGTCTTGCGGATGGTTGGCGGCGAATGGATTGTCGCCGACCTCGACAGTCGCAACGGAACGTTCCTGAACGGGGAGCAGGTGCGGCCGGAAAGCGGCATTGGGGCCGGTGACGTCGTACAATTCGGGGCGGTTCGACTGCAACTGGTTTCCGATGAAACCCGATTGTGATTTGCGGCGTACAAGAACCGGAACCGTTGACTCATAGACCACGGGTTGGGGACGCGCACACGTGTCTGAAGCAATCGCCAGAATATCTGGCTCGATGTCGGGAAATAGCACGCCGGAAGGCGACTCATCTGCATCACCCCGACGTTCGAACTCTGCACTCGATCTTCTTCTTCGCGTTGGGCATCGACTCGCACTGGTCGTGACACTGGCGCTCCTTGTTGGCGTTGCCGGTTTGTTCGCAATGCGCTCGATGTACAGCGGCAAGGTCATGCCATCGGTCTATGTAGCCGATGTTGCTGTCGGCGGAATGACTCGCGACGAGGCACAAGCGGCCGTCGAGGCCCGGTCGTCCGCACTGCTCAGCTCCACCATTGTTTTCGATTACGACGGACGGCAATGGACGACAACGCTTGCCGACCTTGGTGTCAAGTCGGACGTCGCCGGCTCAGTTGACACGGCGTTCTCGGTCGGTCGGGAAGAGGAAGCTGGCGACCGAATCGGTACAACGCTGGATCTGGCTCGAAGTGATCAGGTAGTGCCGCTGAAACTGGCCATTGATCCATCTGCGCTTGCCACGTGGTCGGACACAGTGACTGACGATATCGGAACCAAACCTCGCAATGCCCGCATGGTGATTACGGAGGACGCGAAGGTCGAAGTCCGGGAAGATGTAGACGGAATCGTTGTCGATGAAGCGAGGATGATGGCGATCATTGAGAGCTCAATCGCCTCACTTACGCCCTATCGCGGTCCGCTACCAGTTTCGTATCGCCCGGCTGACATTCATGTGGAGGATATTCAGCCGGAACTGGCGGCACTCACCACTGCCCTCAGCGAACCGATCACCATTGTCTACAAGAAGAAGGACTGGACACTTCAGCCAACGGATTTGGTGCCGTTCATCGTTCAGGAAAAGCGAACCGATCGCCCGGGCTATAGCTTCACCCTCGACGATGCTGCGCTTGGCAAGTGGATGTTCGAGATGATTGGCGATCGAATCAATCGCGATCCAGTCAACGCCCAGATTGCCTGGGACTACGAGAAGAACCAACTTCAGGCCGTGACCAAGAGTTCTATCGGCGTCAAGGTTCTGGCTGGGCCCCTCGCTGATGAGGTGATCGGTAGCTTCATGGGCGACCATGCGGACGTCGAGATTCCGGTTAAGGGCATTGCGCCGGAGATTGACGACAACAATCTTGATGCGCTGGGAATCACGACGAAATTCGGCGTGGGTACCTCATCGTTTTACGGCTCTGGCGACGAGCGACGAACGAATATTCACGTGGGGACCGGCTATCTCAACGGCGCGATCGTCCGACCCGGCGAAGAGTTTTCGTTCAACTATGCGATCGGCGATATCACGGCAGAGGCCGGATATGTCGAGGCCGCAGTCGTGGATGGTGAGCGAATCGGCAAGGATGTCGGTGGCGGTATCTGTCAGGTCTCGACCACTGTGTTCCGAGCAGCGTTCCTGGCCGGATTCCCGATAACTGAATGGTGGCCACATCTCTATCGTCTCGAACTTCTACGAACACGATGGCTGGACGCGCCGGACTTGATGCGTCAATCCTGCAGGAAGGTCCGCGAGAGTCCTGGGGCGACTTCAAGTTCAAGAACATTACCGACAGCTATCTGCTGATCGAGGCATACGTTGATGGCGAGACTGATGTGGTTGTGCTTTACGGTCCGGAAACCAAGTGGGATGTGTTTGTCAGCGAACCGTGGGAGGGCCAGAAACTTCTCGGTGAAGACCAGGATGACGTCGAGATCGTCGATCCGGAGCTTGATCAGGCACGGTCAACCACACCGAATTGCGGCAGGACGGGCTTGAGATCTCCTACCAGCGGGTCGTCAAGGATGCCAACGGTGAGGTCATCAGCGATCGGATCTTCTATTCGCAGTTTCGAAGCCGCGAGGCGACGTCTACAAGGTCAGCCCGGACATGAAGGGCGAATCGCCCGCCAAGGACGCTGACGAACGAGACGACGATAGACCCGAGTCAACTGATCCGACGACGGAAGCTTACTGGCCACTCGCATGAGTGGCCAGTTTTCATTTCGGGGTGATCAGGCGTTGCCTCAGCTGTGGCTTCGTCGAGTGGAATGCGAACTCGTTTGGTTCGTGCTGTTTGACCCGAGAACAACGGCCAAGACGTCGGCGGCAAATGCAGCAGGTCCGCGAGGTAGCTGATCACTGCCTTGTTTGCCGCGCCATCGACTGGCGGAGCAGTTAGCCAGAGTCGAACTGTTCCGTCCGGTTCAAGCTGATGATGGTTTCGGCTGGCTCTTGGTGAGACCCTGACAGTCAACAATGTCTCAGTGGTCATTTTGGCGACCGCAGGAGCATCAGGCCGCGACCGTTGCGGCCCGGAGACGGTGGCGGAGATCGCGCGCGACGTCTGAGAGGGTCAGAGACGGGACGACTGGCCGTCCGACCTGCCGCTGCGACTTCGTCGATGGTCAGATCGTCCAGAAGCGTGTGCGTTCTGTCCGAGATCATTCGCGACGAGATGTAGAGCGGTGCGTCGGTTGTTGGGGCTCCGATGGCCCTGATCAGATCGCCACCGGTCAGCAGTCCGGAGATGTTGATTTCGTCGCCGAAGAAGGCGTTTTCGATCACTGCGACGTCGAGGAGGCTGCCGGTGTGGCGATTGAGATCGTCGACTGCCCGCTCATCGTGTTGCCGATCAGGGTTCCGCAGGCGATGGTGCCGCGACTTCCGGCCAGACGAACCGACCTTGGTGCGGCCGAGATAGGTTTCGAGATTCTCGAGGAAGTGGCGGGTGATGCCGATGCCGTCTTCGATCTGCGGATAGCCGTCGTAGAGCATCGCCGGCTGGCACCTCTTCGTCGCACATCAGATAGAACTCGTCACCGAGATGGAGGAAGGTCTCGCCCCGCGTCGCGCGGAAGTGCTCCTGCCATTGCTCGGCCTGACGAATGACCGCCTTGGCCTCTTCCGGTTCGTAGCGGCGGACCGCGATCTGCTTGCCGGGCAGGAGGCGCATGCAGGTCCGCGAGAGGCGCACCTGCTTGCTCTGGCGCTCGAGACCGTGTTGGGTCAGACCCGACCGGCACCGCCGGCGATCGAGAGGCAGTTGTCCGAGCGCGGCGAGTTCGCGGATGCTGCGGTCCATCTCCTCGCCGTCGTTGACGCCCGGGATTCAGACCGAGCTGGGCGTGGAAATCGATGTTGTTGCGACGCAGGCGATCGAGATCTTCCATGATCAACGCGCCTTTGGGATTGCCGACCAGCGCGACCCGCAGTTCCGGATTGGTGGCATGGACGGAGACGTGCATCGGGCTGACGCGCTGCTCCTCGATCCGTGCCCAGTCCTTGTCGGAGAGGTTGGTCAGGGTGACGAAGCTGCCGTAGAGCATTGAGTAGCGGTAGTCGTCGTCCATGACGTACAGGGAACGGCGCATGCCTTTGGGAATCTGCTTGATGAAGCAGAACGGGCAGGCGTTTTCGCAGGTGCGGATGCCGTCGAAGGTCGGATCGGCGAAGGTGATGCCCCAGAACTCGTCACCAGCCATCTGGACGTCGAAGCGGCGGCGGCGATCGTCGCGCAGGATTTCGATGCGGACCGTTTCGGCCTGGGCGTGGAACTGGAAGTCCAGCGCGTCCATCAATGTTTTGCCGTTGACAGTCGTGACGCGATCACCAGCGAGCAGACCGATCTGGGCAGCAAACGAATCCGGTTCGATCCGTTCGATCAGACCGGGGACGCTAGGTGGCAGATCAACGCGTTGCAGCGATATGGGACTGACGACTGGCATTGACTTTTCGGGGACCTTCGCACGTGGCTATGACCGCTCAAGCGCAGCCAATCGGTGATTTTATCATGCCTGCCAATCTAGGCTGGGAGGCGATAGGTCAGGGAGATCCAGTCCTCGATCTGATTGCGTTCGACCAGCTCCAGACCGAGTGCATTGAAGGTGGCCAGGGTGTCCGCTTCCTTGGGCTCGATGATGCCGCTGAGCAGCAGCAGTCCGCCGGGCTTCATGGCCCTGAGCAGGTCATCCGAGATCGACATCAGGACACGGGCGATGATGTTCGCGACCACGACGTCGTAGGTTTTCGCCTCCCGCCCAATCCGCTGAGCCGACGTCCATCCGGATCAGGTCGCGGGCGCTGTTGAGATCGAGGTTTCCTTCGGCGACCCGTATCGACATGGCATCGATATCGACCGCGTCGATCGGGCCGGCACCGACTTCGCAGCCGCGGCAGGGCAAGAATCCCTGACCCGGTGCCGACGTCGAAGAGCGAATCGACCGGGCTGGACGAGTTTCTCGATCTGGTAGAGGCTGAGGCGGGTTGTCGGGTGCATGCCGGTGCCGAAGGCCATGCCTGGATCGAGGATCAGGACGATGTCATCCGGCTCGGCTTCGTGCTCGAACCAGGGCGGCCGGATGACAACCCGATTGCTGGCGCGGAGCGGTCGGTAGTGCTCTTTCCAGGCGTGGGCCCAGTCCTCCTCGGACCGCTCGGTGACGACCAGTTCGCCGACGCCGCGCATCCGGCCGAGGTGCCAGAGTCCCTCGCGGATTTGCTCGACTACCGCTGGATCGAAGGTTTCGGCGGGGACGTAGGTGCGGATGGTGGCCGGGCGGGATGTGTCGATCCGGAGGTTGTCGCCATCCTGTTCCTGCAGGAACGGTTCCTCGATGGATACGCCCTCGTTGTAGCCGAATCGGGAGAAGAGTTCGGCGACCGATTCGACGGCTTCGCTATCGGCGGTGGTGGTCAGCTCGTACCAGACTCCGGGAGCTTGGATCGGTCACAGGGTCACCACGCTGGCATCGCCGATGTTCAGGGAACCAGATGCTCCGGTCACTTTCGAACCGATGCCGATGATCGAGTTGGAGAGCGACGAGCGGGAGATGACCGCGTCGCGCTCGACGATTGAATCTGTGATGCTGGACTCCTCAATGGTGACACCGGCAGCGATCGAGGCGAACGGTCCGACCGTTGCGTTCTTCAGGATGGCGGTCGGGTGAACGACCGACGGGTGAATGATGGTGCTGTCGCCACGCTGCTCGGTGCCGGTTTCGCCGCGCTCGAGCAGGATGTGGTTGGTTGAGAGGAGCAATTCGCCACTCCCGCAGTCCTCCCAGAACGGGATCTCCTGCGAGATGACCTTGGCGCCGTGGTCGATCATGACCTGGATGGCGTCGGCGATGAAGTACTCGCCCTTGGTCTGGATGTTGCGTTCGAATTGCTCGTCGATCGCTTCGTAGAGGGCGGGCATCGAGCGGATGTAGTAGATGCCGATCAGGGCGAGGTTCGAGATCGGTTCCTGCGGCTTCTCGACCAGTTTGGTGATGTAGCCGTCCTCGCCAACGACCGCGACGCCGAGTCGGGATGGATCCTCAACGTACTTGGTGAAGAGGATGACGTCGGCATCGGGTCGGGATTCGATCACCGAGAAATCGGCATCGAAGAGGGCGTCCGGGAAGAGGATCAGGGCGTCGTTCGTGGCCAGATCGCGGGCCTTGATGATGGCGTCGGTCTGGCCCTTCATCTCGGTCTGGAAGACGAACTCCGATGGCAGGGCGAGATTCTTCTTGGCGAAGTCGACCAGGTAGTCGCTCAGGAAGCCGGCGATGAAGATGATCCGGTCCGGATTGGCGGGCATGACGCTGTCGATGACGTGCTCGACGATGGTCTTGCCGGCGACGTTGACGAGCGGTTTGGGTTTGCTCCAGGTCTGGGGGCGAAGCCGGGTACCGAGACCGGCAGCGGGAAGAATGACGTCCATGGGTGGGCAGGCCTCTCAGCGATATGCCGATACAAAACTCACGTGATCCTACCATCTGGACCGATGTTGATTGTCCTGCCGGGCGACGCAGCATGGCGCCGGTCGGGATTGGTTCAGATTCCTGCGATAAGGGCGATCACCAGTGCAACCAGTCCGACGCCCAGGATTAGTGCCAGAATCGAGAACCATAGGTCGATTGCCCAGCCAATTGCTTTCAAGAACTGCATGACTTAACTCCACTTATAGTTGTGACACGATGCCCGAGATTTCACGACCTCACCCCCGACCCCTCTCCACCAAAAACGGTGATTGCGGATGAGGATGCGGTTGGTGGAGAGGGGCGTTCGCGCTTTCTGATGTCGATTTTGGCGAGTAACCAGAAGCTGTCCGCCAGAAACTACCTAGTCTGCCAACTGACAACCGTAAACTGACAACTTGTTAAGACTGCTCTCGGGGTCCCGGAATCGGAACGGAGCGACCGTTCGTGTGGACAGGGAGGAGACTTAAGGCGGTTCATTGCCCCCGGATGGCCGGTCCTGACACAGGCAGTGGAATTAACGAGGAACAACCTCGGGACGATCTACCGCTGCCCAGGCCCGCGCTCGTACCGAACGTGCCACTTGACTGCATATTAGGGCTTATGTTCTTATCTGTCAATTGGTGAGCGACTGGTTGCGATTTACCGATTGCGGACACTCGTATGCAACCCGGACATGAAAAAGCCCGGCAGAGCCGGGCTTCTGTTAGTGGTACCCCCAACCGGATTCGAACCGGTGATCTTCACCTTGAAAGGGTGACGTCCTGGGCCGCTAGACTATGGGGGCTAGCCGGTGAAATTTACTGGTTCGTGCCCCTTCTGTCAACGAATTCAGGCACTGGTTCGCTGTGCTAAGGTCACGCATCGGTCCTCCTTCTCTCGTTTGATCAGGGTGATTCATGCGCATTGCAATTGGCGAATTTGCTCACGAGACCAACACATTTTGTCCAGGATTCACCGAACTGGATGCGTTCAAATCGACGTTCTGGTGTGAGGGTGATGAGATTTTCACAGTCAACCGGGGCGTGCGGAACGATCTCGGCGGGATGATCGAGGCTGGCGAGCGGCTTGGCATCGAGCTGGCGCCGATGCCTCGCGACCACGACCCAGCCTTCGGCGACGGTTTCCCGGCACGCGTACGAAACAATTCGCGACACCCTGTTCGCGTCATCTGGACTCGCTTGGTGCGGTCGATGCGATCTGCCTGGCGCTGCACGGAGCAGGTTCGGCCGACGGTATCGAGGACATGGAAGGCACGTTTCTGGCCGAGTTGCGCGGGAAGGTCGGTACGCGAGATTCCGATTTTTGTTTCGCTCGACCTGCACGGGAATACGACCGACGCGATGCTGGAGCACACGACCGGCGCGTTCTACTGCCACGAGTACCCGCACATCGATACGTTCGATCGTGGGGCCGAGATCGTCGAGATGGCGTATCGGTTTCTGAAGGGCGAGGTCAAGCCGACCAACTACCTGCTGAAACTGCCACTGATCATTCCGCCTTCGACCACATTCAGCGGGCCGGCCAAGGCGATCAACGAGCGCTGTTTCGAGTGGGAAGCGAAACCGGGGGTGATCGATTGCTCGTTCACGCACGGCTTTCCGCACACCGATGTTTCGGTCGTTTGCACGTCGGTGCTGGTAACGACCGATAACGATCCGGAACTGGCGAGGACTGTGGCCGAGGACGTGGCGGCGCTGATCGTTGCGTCGCTCGACCAGTTCCATCAGCCGCTGCCGGGTGCTGACGAGGCGATCATCCAGGCGCTGGCCGCGACGGAGCTGCCGGTGGTTGTGGCGGAGGTCTCGGACAATCCGGGTGGTGGTGCGCCGGGAAACGGTACGCACCTCCTTCGGGCGCTGCTGGCCGCGAATGAGCCCCAGACATGCTTCGGTTTCATCTGGGACCCGCAGACGGCCCTACAAGCGCATGCAGCGGGTCCGGGCAGCACGATCGAGGTGACGCTGGGTGGATTCACTGATGAGTTGCACGGAGCGCCGATTGTGGCCAGTGCTTATGTGAAGTCGGTCACGGACGGACGGTTCGTGCTGGTCAATCCGATGGGTGCCGGGAGCACGGTCGATCTCGGCAAGATGGCGCGACTGGTGATTGGCAATGTCGATGTGATTGTTGGATCGAACCGGGCGCAGACGCTGGACGCGCAGTTGTTCCTGTTGCACGGGATCGATGTGCGGGAGATGCGGATTGTGGCGATCAAATCGCAGCAGCATTTCCGGGGCGGGTTCAAGGATATTGCCGGGACGATCATCCGCTGCGACACGCCGGGACTGACGACCAGCGAGCTGGCCCACCTGCCCTTCCAGCACATCAAACGCCCGATCTGGCCGCTGGATCCCTTGCCAGCGATTTCCTGGGCCACTTCCAGTTAAATCAAAACTGTCACTGCCAGCATTCCGACCAGCAGGCCCAAGCCGAGACCCAGGGTTAACGGCGCCATGTAGCTGCGACTGGAATTGAGCGCTGCCCACGAGGTTCTGGCGAACCGGCGGAACTCCTTGCTGACGATTGCCAGTGTTGCGAAAGCAATCATGATGACGAGCCACTCCGGTGCCTGGAAACCGATTTCAACAGGAAGCGGGGATTTCCAGGCAGCCAGCGATTCGATGATCCAGAGACTGACCCGATTGGCCTGACCGGCAATGATTGCCAGCGCCTCTCCCACAGGCGGCACGACCGGGGAAACAATGATGGCGATCAGACCAAGCACGAAGGCGAGCGTGATAAATGGGGCGATCGCCGTGTTGGCGACGACTGCGATCACCAGATTCGGGCGGTTGTCCGGCGGCAGAAGGGGCAAGAGTGCGATCTGAACTGCGGCGGTTGTCATCACCGCCAGCCAAAGTGCGGACCAGAACGTATTGAATTTGCGACCGGCGGCTGTCACTACCACCACAACGATCGCCACGGTTGTCAGGCGAAATGAGAGTCCAGAGATTGATTGCGGCAGGATCGCGACCTGAAGTGCGGCAATGGTGATTGATAGCGTCAGGTAGTCGGTCGGCCTGCCAAGGAGTCGGGCGCCTGGCGCCTGCGGTGGCGATCATTCCGGCGCGAAGCGTTGGTGGTGATGCGCCGGCGATGACCACGTAGACCCAGACGAGCACCAGTGCGAAGACCTCGTTCATCCATTTGCGGGGAATCCATCCAAAAGCGAGGACCAGGATGGCCGCCAGCAGGGTCAGGTTCGAGCCGCTGACTGCGACGACGTGCAGCGTTCCGGTACGAAGAAACGCATCAGCAGCATCGTCTGAGAGTAGCGACTCGTCCCCGATCACCAGTCCGGCGAGCAGTGCTCCGGAATCGCCGGGAACCCATCGCACAAAGGTCCGCGTGATTGACTGGCGCAGGTCATCGACCGTTCGCATGATCCCGGAACCTCGAGACTCGATTGTTATTCGATTGACATCACCACTCCACGAGCATCCCTGAGACGTCAGCCATCCCACAGTGCCTGGTCCCGGTTGATCGTTTGAATCTGACTCAAATGACAACTCGAGTTGATCGTCACGGCCGATGTTTGCTCGATCGAAGGTGCTGACGCAGAGGATCTCGCCTGTTTCGGTACGGATGCGGAACCGCTGGCGATTGCCATCGTCGATCACCGTGCCGTCGACTTGGACAACACCGCGTTCGAACGATGGCGTGTCGGGATTCAGCACCGTATCGGGCGAGTCTGGAGCGCGGATGACACCGAGGGTCGCGACAACAAAGGCGACGGCTAGCAGCGGCCAGGAGAATTGATTTGAGAACCAGAGGACAAGTGCAACGACGGACCAGCGCCGGTAGGGCAGCCCAGCCGAAGAGCATTCCGACCAGAAATGATGCTCCGAAGAGTGCACCAATCATGGCCCGATGGTGATCAGGCTCAGAATTTCGTCCAGGAGATTCTCGGAGATCCCTTCGACTTCAAGCAGGTCTTCCGGCTGGGAGAACGGTCCATTGTTGGTCCGATAGGTCACGATCCGCTCGGCAATGACCGGTCCGATGCCGGAAGCGCTTCGAGTTCAGGTTGGCTTGCAGTGTTCACATCGATCCGGTAGCTGATTCCTTGAACCTGGCTGGACTGGGTAGCTTGGGCCTCCGCAACAATCGGAGTTGCCGGGCCTTCCACCGGGATCGTGATCAGCTCCCCGTCGTCAAGGCGGCGGGCGAGATTGACCGCACTCAGGTCGGCGTCCGTCAGACGCGCCACCGGCGGCTTCAACAGCATCACCAAGGCGCGCGTCTGACGGTAAGCGGTAGAGTCCGGGCGACTTCACGGCTCCCCTCACCTCGATAGCGATCTGGATGGTGCTTACGTCGTACGTTATGACAAGATCGCTCTTGGTCGTGCTGCGTACGATGAGCACCGTCGCGATGATCGCCGCTGCGCCAATGATCATTCCGATCAGCGCCAGCAATTGCGGCTGGGTTTTCAACCGTTCAGGAACCACGTGTTACTAATCCTTGTGTGGGAAATGATGCCGAATCCGGCCACTTGCTGCAACCACGTGCTAGACTCGCCCGCCGCGAGTATTCGCGGTTCAGGGGGCTTTTCGGTTGAGCTTGATCCACCTGCGGCGATCCATCGACAAGGTGGTGAATCGCAACAAGGGCGCATTACTCACTGAGCCGATCCTGCCGGCAGCCAAACCAGGGGTTGTTGCCAGCATTTCGGCAGGCCTGACCGTGCCCGTTTTGGTGGTGACCGCGCGGACGGACCAGGCTGAGCAGCTGGTGGCGCGGATCGGGGCGTACCTGCCTGCGGACCGGCAACCGAAGCTCTGGGACACGCCCCAATCGATTCCCTACGAACAATTGCCATTTGAACATCAGGCGGCGGCGGAGCGGGTCCGGATTCTGACCGCGCTGCTGGATGGTGAGACGCCGATCATTGTGGCGGCGGCCCGGAACCTGATGCATCTGACGCTCGCTCCGGACGATTTGCGGGCGATGCGGCGGACGCTGAAGGCGGGCGAACGGATCAATGCCGACGAGGTGATGCTCTGGGCGACGGAGATGGGGTATCAGCGGGTGCCGCTGGTGTACGAGCCGGGGACGATTGCCCAGCGCGGTGGCGTGATCGATCTCTTCCCGCCGGATGCCGAATTCCCGATCCGGCTGGACCTGTTTGGCGACGAGATTGAGTCGATCCGGCAATTCGATGCGCACTCGCAACGATCCCGAGTCGTGATGGCCGAGGTGCATTTGCTGCCGCCGGTCGATATCCCGATTCACCGGACGGCGACGGCGGTTGCGGCGTTGCGGGCAATTGACGACCGATCGCTGCGGAACGAGGTTCGGGCAGAGTGGCGAGCGCTGCTGGACCGGATCGAGGCGCACCAGCTTCCGGCCGGAATTGACCTGGTCAGCCCGGCATATCGGGACGGGACAAGCACGCTGCTGGACTCGCTGCCGGCCGGGACGCAGGTGATCTTTGACGATCAACAGGCGGTCTTTGCGGTTGCCAACGAGATTGCCGCCCACGCCGAGGAGCTCAAGCAGGGGTTTGTCACCAATGGCGAGTTGCCAGCGGGGATGCCTGTTCCGTATCTGAGTCCCGAGCTGCTAAAGCGCGGCCTGGCGATCATTTGCCAGTCGAGATTTGCAGAGTGTTCCGGACGACGAGGTCGAGCTGGAGCGGGTGTTCCGGGTTGCGCCGCTGTTTGCCGGTCGACTGCAGCGACTGGTGCAGGACGTGCGGTTGCTGCTGGACGAAGGTTGGTCGGTCCAGATTGCGACTGATCAGATGCGGCGTTTGACCGAGATATTCGAGGAAGCCGAGATTTTCCCGCGCAAGGTCCGAAGCAATCTCGACGAGGCGGCGTTACCGGCCGGGACGCTTGATATCCGGGTGGCCGATGCGTCGCCGGGGTGGTCGCTGCCGGGGCAGAAGTTGTTGCTGCTGACCGACTTCGAGATTTTCGGGTTCAGCAAGCAGATCCGGCGGCAGAAGGGTCGGTCGGTTGCCGAGAATGTCGCGTTTGCCGAGAGTCTGACTCCTGGCGAATACGTCGTGCACATCGATCAGGGGGTGGCGCGGTTTGTCGGTTTGACCCGGCGCGAGATCGGCGGGGTCGAGCGGGAGTACCTCGAGCTTGAGTACGCGCGGGGCGACAAGCTGTCTGTGCCGGTCGATCAGAGTCACCGGGTCAGTCGGTATTCGAGTGGCGGGCTTGAACCGCGGCTGACCTCGCTCGGATCAGGTGAATGGCAGCGGGCGAAGATTCGAGTGCGGAAAGCCGTCCGCGAGATGGCGTTCGAGCTGATCCAGTTGTATGCGGCACGAGAGACCGGCAAGGGGATCCAGTACCCGCCCGGGTTCGACCTGGGACGACGAACTGGCCGAGTCGTTCCCGTACACCGAAACGGTAGATCAGCAGACGGCGATCGATGATGTGACGGCGGATCTGGAGTCGACCAAGCCGATGGATCGGCTGGTTTGCGGAGACGTCGGGTTTGGCAAGACCGAAGTGGCGTTGCGAGCGGCATTCAAGGTGGTCAATGCGGGCAAACAGGTAGCTGTACTCGTTCCGACGACTGTTTTGGCTCTCCAACACAACACGACGTTCACGCAGCGGTTGGCGGCATTTCCCGGCGCGGGTCGAGATGCTGTCGCGGCTCAAGTCAAAGCAGGCGCAGAGTGCGATTGTGAAGGGCCTGGCCGAAGGCTCGGTCGATATCGTGATCGGCACGCATCGGCTGGTCCAGAACGACATCAAGTTCAACGATCTCGGGCTGGTGATCATCGACGAAGAGCAGCGGTTCGGCGTCCGGCACAAGGAGTTCCTGAAGCGGCTGCGTACCGAGGTCGATGTTCTGACGATGAGTGCGACGCCGATTCCGCGGACCCTGCACATGTCGCTGGCGGGGATTCGGGACATCAGCATCATCAACACCGCGCCGCAGGAACGGTTGCCGATCCGGACGTTTGTGACTGAGTACACCGACGCGCTGGTCCGGGAGGTGATCCTGCGCGAACTGGATCGCGGAGGGCAGATTTACTTTGTCCACAACCGGGTGCAATCGATCGATCGATTGGCGACGAAACTGCGGGAACTGGTGCCAGAGGCGCGATTCGGGATCGGGCACGGTCAGATGGACGAAGAGGTGCTGGAGGACGTGATCGTCGGGTTCGTGAAGCACGAATTCGATGTGCTGCTCTGCACCACGATCATTGAATCCGGAATCGACATCCCGAATGTGAACACCATCGTGATCGATGACGCCGACCGCTTCGGGCTGACTCAGCTGTATCAGCTGCGCGGTCGGGTGGGTCGCGGAACGCATCGGGCCTATGCGTATCTACTCCACAAGCCAGACAAAGCGATGAGCGAGATCGCCCAGGCGCGACTGGATGCGATTCAGGACGCGACTGAACTCGGGGCGGGGCTTCAGGTCGCGCTTCGGGACATGGAAATCCGGGGTGCCGGCAACGTTTTGGGGGCGGAGCAGAGCGGAAATATTGCCGATGTCGGATATGACCTGTACATCCGCTTGCTCAGTCAGGCGGTCGAGGAAATTCGGCAGGGTCATCCGTTTACTGATCCGACACCACTGACGCTCGATTTGCCGTTGACTGCGCTGATTCCGGCGAGTTACGTCGCGGATGTTGAGTTGCGGCTGAATACGTACCGGCGAGTGGCTGCGGCGCAGACATTGCTCGATGTCGGAGCAATCGAGAGCGAGCTGATCGATCGCTTTGGTCCGGTTCCGGACGAAGTGGCGCACTTGCTGGCGCTGATTCGGGTGCGGATCCGGTGCGAGGCGCTGGGCATGCAATCAGTCGTCGAACGGGAGCGCGAGATTGTGCTGCGACCAGTTGATACCGCGGCACTGGCGAAGACCGGCGTGCAGCGATTCCTGGGCTCGGCGATCCGGTTCACGCCGAATTCGGTGCGGATCCGGATGGTCGAGCTGGATGTCGATTGGGAGACCGCACTTGACGCTGTGATCGGCGCGATCGAGAAGACTCAGCGTTCCTGAAGGAAGGCGACCGTGGCTCCGTCTCCGCCTTCGGTCGGTCCGGCCAATTCAAAGCGGGCGACTTCCGGTGATTTCTTGAGCAGGTCCTGGACGATCTGGCGGAGGACGCCGGTGCCCTTGCCGTGGATGATCCGGACGAAGGGTGCGCCGGAGCGATAGGCCGATTCCAGGTACGGTTCGAGCTCTTCCTGAATTTCGTGCGCCCGCATGCCGCGGAAGTCGATCTCGATCGGGACGGTCGGGACCGGTGCGATTTTTGTGCCGCGGCGTTCGGGTACCAGTGCCTGAGATCGACCAAGGCGGCGCAATCCATCGAGTGGCTGGCGGATCTTGATGGTGCCCATCTGGATGTCGGCGGAGCCACCTTCGACCGAGAGCACGTCGCCCTCTTCGTCGAAGGCGGTGACCCGGACGCGGTCGCCTGGCTTGATCTCGGCAGATTCGACCAGGCGGACCGGGGCGAGGTGTTCGCGTTTGAACTCGCGGACGGTTTGCTGGGCGGTTTCGATCGAGCGGCGGCGGGCGTCTATTTCCTCGCGGGCACTGACTGAGACGGACTGATCCCGGTCGAGGCGACGGGAGAGGTCGCGGATTTCGGCGAGTTCGGCTTCGGCGGCCTCGATTGCTTCCTGGCGGGCGTTGCGTTTGGCGGTCTCGGCATCACGCAGGGCTTCGTTTGCGAGACGGCGAAGTTGCTTGGCCTCGCGCTCGATGTCACGGGCCTTGGCGAGGGTGCGCTCGGAGTCGGTGCGGCGGGCACGAATCTCGGACAGGTAGTGCTCGGTGCGAATTGAGTCGGGATCGAGCAGGGATTTGGCGGCGGTGACGATTGGCTCGGGCAGTCCCAGTCGGCGGGCGATGGCGAGTGCATTCGACTGGCCGGGCATGCCGACGGTCAATCGGTATGTGGGCGAGAGCGTTTTCAGGTCGAACTCGACGCTGGCGTTTTCGACACCGTCGGTCGACGAGGCGTAGGCCTTGACTTCGGTGTAATGGGTTGTGGCGACGACGAAGGCTCGTGACTTCAGCAGTTCGTCCAGCAGTGCGCGGGCGAGGGCGGAACCTTCCTGGGGATCAGTGCCGGCGCCCATTTCGTCGAGCAGGACCAGGTCGTGCTTGCCGACGACTTTCAGGATCTGGATGATGTTGGTCATGTGCGACGAGAAGGTCGAAAGGCTCTGCTGGATCGATTGTTCGTCGCCGATATCGACGAAGATCGCGTCAAAGACCGGGAGCTGACTCTCGTCCTGGGCGGGAATGTAGAGGCCGGTTTGGGCCATGAGGGCGAGCAGGCCGACGGTTTTGATGGCGACCGTTTTGCCGCCAGTATTCGGTCCGGTGATGACCAGCAGGCGGAAATCTCCACCGACTTCGAGATCGATCGGGACGACGGATTTCGGGTCCAGAAGCGGGTGCCGGGCTTGCTTGAGGATGATCTTGCGGTCGCGACCGAGGGCGATAGCGGGTCGGACTGCTTTCATGTCTATGGCGAGTTTGGCCTTGGCGAGCGCAACATCGAATGCGGCGAGCGCCTCTATCGACGTGCGCAGCAGTGTTGCGTTGTCGGCAATTTCGCCGGTGATGACATCGAGGATCCGCTCGATCTCGCGCGCTTCCTTGACCTGGCTCTCTCGCCACGTGTTGTTGAGGTCAACAACTTCCAGGGGTTCGACAAAAAGGGTCTGACCGCTGGCTGAGACGTCGTGAACGATGCCAGGCACCTGTGAGCGGGCTTCGGACTGATCGGTATGACATAGCGGCCGTCGCGAAGCGTGACGATCGTGTCCTGGGCGGCGGCGGCGTACTTCCCGCTGACCATCGAGGTGAGGCGTTCTGTCAGGCGGGATTGGGCGACACGGCCTTCGCGACGGAACTTGCCGAGATCTGCGCTGGCCGAATCGAGGACATCTCCGCGCGCGGAAATTGTGCGGTTGAGGGTAGTTTCGAGGGCGGTCAGATTGGCGAGACCTTCGGCGAACTCGAACAGTCTCGGGAATCGTGCCTCGCCGTCCTGAAGGCGGAGCAGTGTCTTGCGGAAGGTGTGAATGGCGTGGAGCGTGTCCGAGATCACAAGCAGCTCTGGTGGTTGGAGGCGGGATTGTTTGGTGGCCCGGTCGAGGAACGGGCGGATATCGCGAGCACCGCCGACGGTGAGGTCGGGATGGTCACTGAGCAGGGTCAGGGCTTCCTGGGTGACGTCGAGCAGGTACTTGACCTGGCCCGGTTCTGCGGAAGGGCCAAGTTCGCGGGCGCGTTCGGCTCCCAGCGAGAACTGGCACAGAGAAGCCAGCCGATCGAGGATGGCTGGCAATTCAAGTTTTGCAATGGTGCGATCGTGACTGGACAAGACGCGTCTCCGGGACGCGAAGCACTTAACTCAGGATTGCGGGGAGGCCGTTCGGGAACCAGGGCTGAACGAAGCGGGTGACAATTGGAGTCACATCGAGGAAGACGGGCGTAAGCGCCGAACTCGAGATTTGTCCCTCTATCGCTGCCAAGGCACCAGAGCCACCGCTTCCGGCTGTCTGATTAAGTACCTGCAGAAGAATCGACATGACGACGGTTGCGAGAACGACTGCCAAAGCTGAGACAGTCAATCCCAACGCAACACCGGTCAGATTATCAGCGAAGCGCAGGCGGCGTGTCGATTTAACACCGCTGAGGCCGCGCATCATGCCGTAGCCAATTGCTAGCGAGGTCACGAGGAAGAGCGTGAAGAAGATAAAGAGCTGCCCTGTGGCAAGCGTGACATTATCAACGTTGTCACGGAACATGTCAGTAACGTCTGAATAGAACATCGCCGCTACAACGGTTGCGATATAGATTGCCAGCATGGCTGCGAGAACCCTGGTGATTCCCCCAAAGAAGCCAAAGAAAATGATCGCGAGAAATGCGAAGATAATCGCAAAGTCGAGACCGTTCACGGACAACCTTCCGTCGTGTGCCAAACCACCGCTCTAGCCGAAGAAAACCCCTGCTTCGGAAAGCGCTTGTTGCACCGTATTAGCGCTCTCCCTCCCCTTCTATCCCCCGAAAGCCCTAAAGTCACTTGACACGAACACGTGTTCGTTCGTATTCTGTTCTAGTTACTGGCCGCACCTGCGAGGTCAGTGTCTCTTACTCCGTGGAGACCAGATTCATGAAAGAACTCTCTCGCCGCCAACGCATGATTCTCGATTTCATCGAGCAGTTTCTGCTGGACAATGAATATCCGCCAACGATCCGGGACATTCAGCGCGAGCTTGATATCTCGTCCACCAGCGTTGTCGATTACAACCTCAAGATTCTCGAGGGTCGAAGTCTGATCCGACGAAACCGCAACATTTCCCGCGGTATCGAGTTGGTGAATCGTCCGGGAATCAGTCGCAATGTGGTCCGGATTCCGGTGATTGGCCAGATTGCTGCCGGTCAGCCGATTCCGGTGCCGGGCGATCTCGAGGGTGCTGAGTTCACCGAGACCATCGAACTCGGCAATGACCTCTTCACGGACAACACCCAGGATCTGTTTGCACTGCGGGTCAAGGGGCTTTCAATGGTCGACGCGTTGATCAACGATGGCGACATTGTGCTGTTGCGACAGCAGGCCACCTGCGAGAACGGTGAAACCGTTGCCGTCTGGCTCAAGGACGAGCGCGAGACGACGTTGAAGCGTTTCTACCATGAGGGTTCGCAGGTTCGCCTGCAGCCGGCCAACTCGACAATGGAGCCGATTTACACCCACCCTTCCAATGTTGAGATTCAGGGCAAATTGGTCACCGTGATTCGTTCAATGAACTAGACCGTTTCGACGGTAGAGGTCAACCTGCGGCATGATTCCGGTACGGCTAGCGGAGTAGCCGGGGTATCGGCGGCGGGATCGACGGGTGAATTCAGGAATTCTGGCAGGAATCGGATTGGCAGCGGCGTGCGGATGGAACACATTCACGCCGCTGTTGATATTGGCGTTGGGAGACAGGATTGCCGGCGGCGATCTGCTCTCCAGACCGTACGACTTCATCTCGTCGGTCGGGGGGATTCTCTTCTTTCTGACGATGATGACGATTGAGCTCGTTGCGGACAAGATTCCCCGGGTTGACCACGCCTTTGACATTCTCGGTGCTGTGCTGCGACCGGCGGCCGGTGCGCTTTGCTTCATGGCCGTCACCCACAATGACGAATCCATGCATCCGATTCTCGCGCTCTTCTTCGGCCTGGCTATCGGCGGACTTGTGCACTGGGACAAGGTGAACCGACGCATCCGTTTGGCGAACGAAGGACTTGGTTTGGGCACTCCATTCGTGAGCATGACGGAGGACTTTGCGTCCATGTTCACATCGGTGATTTCCCTGGTGCTCCCGATTCTGGGACCTGTTATGGCACTTGTGAGCTGGGTGACGATTCGAGCGACCTACAAATGGGGCGAGAACTTTGGCAAGGGCACAATCGAGCGGGCTCGTAAAGCGGACACCTTGCGTCGATAGGACTCAACCTTTATACTATGGTCGATGAAAGCCAAGGGGGCTGAGATGCCGTCGACCAAGATCAATGACCATTACAAGACACTCGGTGTAAGCAAGACGGCCAGCCAAAAGGAACTCAAGACTGCGTTCCGAAAATTGGCCCGTCAGTTCCATCCCGATACCAATGCAACCGATCCCACAGCCGAAGATCGCTTCAAGGATGTCAATGAGGCGTATGAGGTTCTCGGAGACGAGAAGACTCGCAAGCTGTATGACCGGTACGGCAACGATTGGCGGGCGTACAAGGATGCCGGATATACCGGAAACGAACCGGTCAACCAGGCAAGGCCGACCACGCATACATCCCGCACAAGGGCCCATCCCAGTTCGGCTCCGTTCAACGGCAACGACGATGGATTCAGTTCCATCTTTGACTCGATGTTCTCGCAAACCGGTGGGCAATCAGCCGGATTCCGGCGACGGCCTGCCCGCGGCAGTGACATTGAGCAGAAGATCGATGTCAGCTTCGACGAGGCGTTTCGTGGAACCGAGCGGCGGTTCGATATCCAGTCGCCCGGGATTTGCCCAACGTGCAACGGCGAAGGATTGGCTCGTGGCGCAATCTGCCCACGTTGCGACGGGACTGGCACGGTCAACAAAAGTCGGACGATCGAAGTGTCTGTTCCGGCGGGAGTCCTCACCGGTCAGAAGATTCGGGTCAAGGGACAAGGAGGGGTTTCGCCATCAGGAGGCGAACCAGGAGACGTGTTCCTGGTAGTGACGGTTCGTCCGGATCCGCGATTTGAGCGGGAGGGGGCAAACCTGAGAACCCGGATCGACGTCCCTCTCTACGACGCGATGCTTGGTGGCGAGGTCACGGTTCCAACTCCAACCGGGAAGGTCGCATTGACTGTCCCGGCGGGTACCCAAAATGGCAAGGTCTTCCGACTCCGCAATCAGGGTATGCCGAAGCTGAAGCCGGCCGGTGAACGGGGTGATCTGCTGGCTGTGGTCAACGTCGTCCTGCCAACCGATCTGACCGAAACCGAGCGCGAGATGATCGAGCAACTCAAGGATCTGCGGCACGAGTAGCGTGCCTGCCTCGGGTATAGTTCTCAAGCACACGACCCAAAGCAAACGGCTGATACGGTGTGCGCCAGTCTCACGAGACACGGAGGTTCGCTATGCCCGCCACCATCATCATGGGCGGACAGTGGGGTGACGAAGGCAAGGGCAAGCTGACAGATGCGTTGGCGGGCCGGGCCCAGATGGTCGTTCGGGCAAACGGTGGCAGCAATGCCGGCCACACTGTCCAGACCGACCGCGGAACGTTCAAGATGCACCTGGTCCCGTCAGGAATCCTGAACGCGGATTGTGATTGCGTCATCGGTGCTGGCGTCGTACTCGATCCAATCGGTTTAGGACGCGAGCTCGATGGGCTCCAGGCTCAGGACATCAATACAGATCGCTTGATGATCTCGGCCCGAGCCCACATTGTTCTCCCCTACCACTCCGAACTTGATCGGGTTCAGGAAAACTCGCTCGAGGACGGCAAGATCGGCACGACGCTGAGAGGCATTGGACCGGCGTATTCGGACAAGGCCGCCCGACATGGTCTGCGGGTTGCGGATCTGATCGACGCTGCAACCCTGCCCGGCAAACTGCGCCACATGATCGATACCAAGAATCGGCACCTTAACCTGGTTTACGGCAGTCCTGTGATGGATGCAGACCCGATCATTGCGTCGTTCCTGGAAGCGGGCGAGCGATTGCGACCATACGTCCGGGAAACCGAGCCGATTGTGTATGACCTCCTGGCCTCAGGTGGTCACGTCCTCGTTGAGTGTGCCCAAGGCGCAATGCTCGATATCGATTACGGCACGTATCCCTATGTGACGTCGTCATCTCCTTCAGCCGCTGGCGCGCTCCAGGGTGCGGGTATCGCTCCGAAATTTGTTGATCGCGTTATCGCGGTTTTCAAGGCGTACAGCACACGGGTTGGTGGCGGCCCGTTTCCCACTGAACTACATGATGAAACCGGGCAGCTCATCCGCGAACGCGGTCGGGAGTACGGCACCACTACTGGTCGGCCACGCCGGACCGGCTGGTTCGACGCGGTCGCGGCTCGGCACGTTGTGCGTTTGAACGGCGTCAGCGAAATCACGATGACGTTGCTCGACGTGCTGGATGTTCTGGACGAGATCAAGGTGTGCACCGGCTATCAGGTGGACGGCGCGGAACTCCAGTTCATTCCAGCCAACACAGACAAGTTGAACGAGGCTGTTCCGACCTATGTCAGCCAGCCGGGTTGGCATCAGGATATAACTGGCGCCCGTCAACTGGGCGACATTCCAGCCGGTGCTCTCGCATACGTGCGATACATCGAGGAGCAAATCGGTGCCCCGATTACGATGGTTGGAGTGGGGCCAGACCGCGCTCAGCTTGTGGCAATACGTGCGAACGCGGCAATGAACGCGGCTGCGGTCGCGTAGGAAACGGAGAAGACCCGGATGTCCGAATTGTTGAGCCTTGATGCGGTCGAGATCATGAAGATCATTCCGCATCGCTATCCTTTCCTGCTGGTCGATCGCGTCGAGGAGCTCGAGCCGGGCAAGCGCGGCGTCGGTTACAAAGCTGTCTCGATGGGAGAGCCATATTTCCAGGGTCACTTCGCGGATTATCCGGTCATGCCGGGCGTGTTGATCGTGGAAGCACTGGCCCAGGTTGGCGCTGTGGCGATGCTGAGTCTTGACGAATACAAGGGCAAAATTGCGTTTTTCGCTGGCATCGACGAAGTCCGCTTCAAGCGACAGGTCAAGCCAGGAGACGTGCTCCGGCTTGAAGTTGAACTTGGGCAGATCCGACGGAATATTGGGACCGGAACTGGTATCGCGACCGTCAATGGTGAGGTGGCCTGCAAGGGCAACTTCATGTTCGCCATTCCGCGTGATCAATAGCCGCTCGCTGTGACTGCGGTCATTGGCATTGATGCCAGTCGGTATTCGGTTCAGCAACGAACCGGGACCGAGACCTATTCGTATGAGTTGATCAATGCGATGGCCAGCAACGTGCCGTCCGACTGGACTGTTCGCAGCTACACGAACCGTATTGATCGCGACACCCGCGAGTTACTGCAGAAACTGGGCGACGTGTGGGAGCTGGCATTCCCGCGGTTCTGGACTCACGCGCGGTTGTCCGCTGAAATGGCACTGCATCGGCCCGACGTGCTTTTCGTGCCCTCGCATGTCATCCCCCTTGTTCACCCGGCCTCGGTCGTAACGATCCACGACCTTGGCTATCTGCATGAACCGGACGCCCACCCTACGCGGCAGCGGCACATGCTGGACAAGACCACCCGCTGGAATGCGCGTGTTGCGAAGCGGATCATCGCGATTTCGGGCACGACCCGGGATGATCTGGTTAAGCAGTATGGCGTGCACCCGGACAAGGTCACCGTGATCCATCACGGTGTGTCAGATCGGTTCAGACCAGCCGAGGTTGCGGAGCAGCTTCGCGTTCGAGCTCACTACGGTTTGAACGGATCGTTTGTGCTTGCGGTCGGGACGATTCAGCCGCGAAAGAACCTGGCACGACTGGCTGCGGCGGTCCGTCAGCTGCGGGATGCCGGATCCGACCTGCAGCTGGTTCTCGTCGGGCGACGCGGCTGGATGTCTGAGTCGGTAATGGCCGGCGTGCACGAACAGTTGCCACCAGAAGCTGTGGTGGAAACCGGGTATGTGCCACTGGACGACTTGCCCGCGCTTTACTCGGCGGCGGAGGCGACTGCCCTGGTTTCAACCTACGAGGGGTTCGGATTGCCGGCACTTGGAGGCACTTGCATGTGGCTCACCACTGCTGATATCCGACACTCCGGCGCTTGTTGAAGTGGCGGGTGGTACCGCTCTGGTTGCCGGTGCAAAGTCTGTCAACGAAATAGCAAGCGGACTGGCAGACCTGATCAATGGGAACGATGAGCGACGTACGGCGTGCGGCCGGAATTGATCGGGCGAAGCAATTCACCTGGAACCGTACGGCACGCGAGACTATTGATGTATTGAATGCTGTCCTGCAAACGCGTCGCCATTCAGGCTGATTGCGTACTATTGATATCGAGCTAACTGGAGGACTGCGTTGCGATCGTCTGCCAAACCAATTGGAATGTTGATGGCCATCGGCGGCGGAATTGTGCTGGCCGGTGTCATTGCCTGGGGTCTCACTGGACTCTCGGACGACGATATCCAAATGTCCGGGTTCATCCTGTTGATCGTTGTCGCGGCGATTGTGCTTCTGCCGATCATCCTTGGCGGTGTGTTCATGATCATCAAAGGTGGGGCGGAGACCAAGGATCTGGCCGAGATCGACCAACAGCGGAAGCTGCTGAATCTGGTCCAGGCTCGGGGACAGGTTTCGATCAGCGATCTCGTGCTGGATATGCAGTCGACGCGGGAGAAGATTCAGCACTCGCTCACCGAACTGGTCGGTCGCGGGCTGTTCAGTGGGTATGTGGACTGGAAGAAGGGCATGCTCTATTCGGTCGAAGCATCCAAGATGCGTGACCAGCAGAATTGCCCGAACTGTGGTGGCCAAATGGAGCTGGCGGGCAAAGGCAAAGTGACCTGTCCCTATTGCGGCGCCGATATTTTCCTGACTTGATCGAGGAGGATCACTATGGACCGGATCACTAGATCTGTTGTCGTCCGTTCCGGGATACAACGGCTATCGCGACAAGGAAAACCGGCGCGAAAGTGACAAGCGAATCCGCGAGCACATCGCGGCTCGATTGGGTCAGTTGGCCGTTCAGGTTGAACGCGTCGGCGCAGACCTGGCCGACAAGCGCGACATTATGGCTGTTGGCCCGGTTGACGCTGCCGCCAAGTCAATCCGCTTTCTCCAGAATCAGATTGCCACTGCCACCTACGGCTATGGTGGGCTGAACAGTGATCGAGACGTGGATGCCAATGCGCTCGATCAAATCAGTCAGTTCGACAGTGACTTGCTTGAGCGGGTCGAGACACTTTCCCCGATTGTCGCCCAGCTTTCCGCAGCAACCGACCAGGCTGGTCGAGAATCCGCCCTGGACGCAATCCACAATGGGGTAGATGGAATCCAGACGCGATTCGACGAGCGGACGAACGTGGTGCAGACAGGTAGGCCATCGGCTCCATCCAGCGCAACCTCGCCATTGACGGTTCTGGAACCAGAAAGCACCAAACCGCTGCCTCCCCCAGCGTTCAATCTCAAAAAGGGCGATGCCCTGGCGGTTGGCGGCGCGAACTTCCTTGTCGATGCAGTCATCGATATCGAGGGTGATCAACCGATGCGCTTGTTCCGGATCGACGTCGCCCCGGAGCGATGGTTGATCGTGAACGAGCGATTTGCCGCCGACACCACAGCCGGGGCGATAACCGAATCCGGTGATGGTGCGACAGCGAATGGTGAGGCGTTGACACCACACGGGCGGGGCACTGCCACGGCGACGGTGAGCGGGCTTGGCGGTAGTTCCGGAAAGCAATCGGTTTCCTATCGGGTCTATGGTGGGGCGACCGCGAACGGGCTGTTTGCGATGGGTCTAACGTGGCCAGCGGCCAGCCTGACGCTGGTGGGTCGCGGGATTCACGTCGATGACATTGAGATTTTTGGACAGCCGACCTAGGTCGGTACAAGGAGTTTGACTGATGGGAATTGTTGATCGAATCACACAACTGCTGCGGGCAAATGTGAATGACATGCTGGATCGGGCTGAGGATCCGGAGAAGATGCTGGATCAGGTTCTGCGAGACATGGAGACCAACATCCATGCCGCGCGGGGCCAGGTTGCCTCGATGATCGCGCAGGAAAAAGAACTTGGTTACGAACTTGCCGATGTGACGAACCTGAGCGCCGAGTGGCAGTCCAAGGCGAGTCGAGCGGTCGAAGCTGGCAAGGACGATCTCGCCCGGGAGGCCCTTGCGTCGGAAAAAGGACAACGATGAGAGTGCCGCTTTGTACCAGCAGCAGCTCGATACACAGAAGCAGACGCTGGAGCGGATGAAGAGCCAGTTGACGGCGCTGGAATCCAAGTACCAGTCGACGCTTTCCCACAGGGATGCCCTGATTGCACGTCAGAAGCGGGCCAAGAGCCAGCAGCAAGTGGCCGAGGCGGTCTCAAGCTTCTCCCCGAGTGATCCGACGGCCGAACTCGAGCGAATCGAGCGGAAGATCCGCGGTACCGAGGCGAAGGCTGAAGCAACCCTGGAAATGCAGGACGAGACGCTGGATTCCCAATTCGCCGAACTCGACTACGACTCGGACGTTGAGTCTGAGCTTGACGCGCTCAAGGCGAGCCTGGGCAAGGCTCCCGAAGCGATCAACCCCGGTAACCCTGAATCCGTCTAGCGCTGGCACCCACCAAGGAAGGTAACGCGATGGCTATTCTCGATCTTGTTCAGCATCCCAATGAATACCCGGATGAGATAGTTCACCGCGTACCGGAATCCGGCGCGGGTGAATTCCGGCTTGGTTCGCAGCTCGTCGTGCGCGAGGCACAGCAGGCCGTGTTCGTCCGCGATGGCAAGGCACTCGACGTGTTCGGACCCGGACGACACACGCTCTCGACCAACAACATTCCCCTGCTTGGCGGCCTGATCGGGTTGCCTTTCGGCGGGGATTCGCCATTCACCGCCGAAGTCTTCTTCGTGGCGATGCGTGAGTTCCTGGACATGAAATGGGGAACACCGCAGCCGCTGGTTTACCGCGACCAGGAGTTCGGCATGATCCGGCTCCGTGCTCATGGGACCTATGCGATTCGGGTCGAGAATCCGCAGCTGTTTGTCAATCAGGTCGTCGGCAGCCGAAGTTCGTATGGCGTCAATGATCTGGATGAGTATCTGAAGAGCATCATCATCAACCAGTTCAATGACCTGCTGGGGGAGACGCACAAGTCGATTCTGGACCTGCAAGGAATCACGCTCGAACTGGCAACGACGGCCCAGAATGCGCTGGCGAATGCGTTTACCCAGCTCGGATTGCGATTGATCACGTTCCAGATTTCGGGCATCACCCCGCCAGACGAGGTGCTGCAGAAGATCGACGAGCGCAGTGGAATGGCGGCCGTGGGGGATATGGCTGCGTACACCCAGTTCCAGGCTGCCCAGGCGATGCGTGATGCAGCACAGAACGAGGGTGGAGGTGGCGCGGCGGCAACGGGCGCAGGGCTCGGTGCGGGCATGGCGATGGGTCAGGCGATGGCCAATGCGCTTCAGCAGGCGAACAGTGGTCAAGCTCCTGCGGCACCGGCTGCCGGGGCGACGGCTGGTACTGCCGCTGCCGGGGCAACGGCTGGTTTTTGTTCGCAGTGCGGCAAGCCACTACCGGCGGCTGCGAAGTTCTGCCCTACGTGCGGAGCAGCGGTTGCCGCTGTTTAGCCAGTCGGTTTCACAAAGGCGGGTCCGATGCTTCTGTTAATGAAGTGTTGACGATGTGGCATCGGCCAGCCTAGACTTGGTCCGGCTCGTAGCAGCCAGACGGCCCCGTGCATACAGGGCGTCCCGTACTTCTCAGGAGCAAAAACGTGGCAAAAGGTTCGAACGGATCGAATGGTCATGCGGCAGCCGGTGCCAATGGCAGTTCGAAGCGCACTGACGGCAAGGTGCGTGTGGCGATCATCGGCGTCGGCAACTGCGCGTCGTCGCTGGTGCAGGGCGTCGAGTATTACAAGAACGCGCCGGAGAACGAGCGCGTCCCGGGGCTGATGCATGTCAATCTGGGCGGCTATCACGTTCGGACATCGAGTTCACCGCGGCGTTCGACGTGGACATCGAGAAGGTCGGCAAGGACCTCAGCGAGGCGATCTGGTGCCGGCCGAACAACACGATCAAGTTCTCCGATGTGCCGAACCTGGGCGTGCCCGTGCACCGCGGCATGACGCACGACGGAATCGGCAAGTACCTCTCCGAGGTGGTGACCAAGGCTCCTGGACCGACCGCCGATATCGTGCAGATTCTGAAGGACACCAAGACCGACGTGGTGGTTTCCTACCTGCCGGTCGGCTCGGAGATGGCGACCAAGTGGTATGTCGAGCAGGTGCTCGAGGCTGGTTGCGGATTCGTGAACTGCATCCCGGTCTTCATCGCCCGCGAGCCGTACTGGCAGAAGCGCTTCCAGGAGCGGGGCCTGCCGATCATCGGCGACGACATCAAGAGCCAGGTCGGCGCGACCATCACCCACCGCGTGCTGACCAATCTCTTCTCGACCGCGGCGTGCAGATCGACCGCACCTACCAGCTCAACTTCGGTGGCAACACCGACTTCCTGAACATGCTGGAGCGCGAGCGGCTCGATTCCAAGAAGATCTCCAAGACCAACGCGGTCACCTCGCAGACTCGATTACGACGTCGATGCCAAGAACGTGCACGTCGGTCCGTCGGACTATGTGCCCTGGCTGAAGGACCGCAAGTGGTGCCACATCCGCATGGAAGGCACGACCTTCGGCGATGTGCCGCTGAACCTGGAGCTGAAGCTGGAAGTCTGGGACTCGCCGAACTCGGCCGGTGTGGTGATCGACGCGGTGCGCTGCGTCAAGCTGGCCCTGAACAACGGCATCAGCGGCTCGCTGATGGCCCCGAGCTCCTACTTCATGAAGTCGCCGCCGGAGCAGTATCACGATGACGATGCGCGCAAGCAGGTTGAAGACTTCATCAAGAAGAACGGCAAGAAAAAGGGCGCTGCCAAGGAAGCCGTCAAGGCCGAGGCGTAGTACCTCGAAAATCACATTCGATAACTGAACGAAGGGCGGCTGCAGATGCCGCCCTTCGTTTTGTCAATTTTTGGCGTCCGTACGCGGGTTTTTGGTGGTCAGAGGGTGCCATAAAGTGGTAAACTTTGTCCGCAAGTATGCGCGTCGTTTGCACTCAAGGACATCCCCACAATTGGACGAGAATCTCGGCGCCATAATCCCTGGCCAGTATTGAAACAGAAATGCGGCGAGCTATCTCGATTACGCGATGAGCGTGATCGTGCAGCGCGCTCTTCCGGATGCCCGGGACGGGCTGAAGCCAGTCCACCGGCGCGTGCTGTACGCGATGTCCGAAATGGGTATGCGCAACAACACCCGCTACCGCAAGAGCGCCGGTGTCGTCGGCGAAGTGCTCAAGAACTATCACCCGCACAGTGACACGGCGGTCTACGACACGCTCGTCCGCATGGCCCAGAACTTCAACCTTCGCTACCCGCTGATCGATCGCCAGGGCAACTTCGGCTCGGTCGATGGCGACGGCGCGGCGGCGATGCGATACACGGAGAGCTCGGCTCTCCGCAATTGCCGACGAGATGCTGGCCGATATCGACAAGAACACGGTCGATTTCAAGCCGAACTACGACGCCAGCACGCACGAGCCGACCGTCCTGCCGGCGCACTGCCGAACCTGCTGGTCAACGGCAGCGGTCGGTATTGCGGTCGGCATGGCGACCAACATCCCGCCGCACAATCTCAACGAGATTTGCGACGCGATCCAGTACCTGATCGAGAATCCGGAATGCACCATCGACGACCTGATGGAGATCGTCCAGGGTCCGGACTTCCCGACCGGCGGCACCATCCTGGGCGCGAGAAGGTATCCGGGCGGCGTATGCGACCGGCCGCGGTCGGGTCGTGATCCGGGCCAAGGCGTTTGTCGAGGAGTCCGGTCGCGAACGGCCGGTACCAGATCGTCGTCACCGAACTCCCCTACCAGGTCAACAAGGCGGTCCTGCTCGAGCGCATCGCCGAGACTGGTCAAGGACGGCAAGACTCGACGGGATCAGCGACCTTCGCGACGAGTCCGACCGGACCGGCATGCGCATGATCATCGAGCTGAAGCGCGACGCGCAGCCGATGAAGGTGCTGAACAACCTCTTCAAGCACACGGCCCTGCAGCAGTCGTTCGGCGTCAACATGCTGGCTCTGGTCGAGGACGGCATGCATCCGCGCGTCCTGACCCTTCGACGCGCGCTGCAGGAGTACGTCGCTCACCGGCAGATCGTGATCACGCGCCGAACCGAGTTCGAACTCGATCGGGCGCGTCGCCGCGCCCACATTCTCGAGGGTCTCAAGAAGGCGCTCGACATCATCGATGAGATCATCGCCACGATCCGCGCGTCCGAACTCGACCGAGACAGCGCGCAACAACCTGATGAAGCAGTACGAGTTCTCCGAGATCCAGGCCCAGGCGATTCTCGACATGCGACTGGCCCGCCTGGCCGCTCTGGAGCGCGAGCAGATCGAGGACGAGCTCGAAAGAAGTTCTGCGAGGAGATCGCGTATCTGGAAGGCCTGCTTGCTGATCCGCAGCTGATCCTCGGGTTGATCTCGCGACGACATGGATCGTCTCAAGGACGAAGTACGGCGACGAGCGGAGGACCCGGATTCAGGACGTCTCCGGCGACCTGACGGACGAGGATCTGATTCCGGAGGTCGATGTGCTGGTCACGTTGACCAAGCGCGGCTATGTGAAGCGAATTTCGGACGATGTCTACCGCACCCAGCATCGTGGTGGCAAGGGCGTGACGGGCGTCACCATGCGTGAGGAGGACGATGTCCAGCACATGCTCTTCGCCAACACGCATGATTCGCTGCTGGTGTTCACCAACCGGGGCCGGGTGTACCAGGTCAAGGTCCACGAGATTCCGGATGCCAGTCGAACGGCGAAGGGCTTGCCGATCGTCAACCTGCTCACCATGCAGCCGGATGAGACCGTGACGACGATGCTGCCGGTGAGTGATTTCTCCGAGGGCAAGTACCTGTTCTTCACGACGCGACTTGGTCAGGTCAAGCGGACCTCGCTGGACCTCTTCCAGTCGGTTCGCTCGACCGGCCTGATTGCGATTGGACTTGATCCCGACGATGAACTCGCCTGGGTTCGGGTGACGACCGGCGACGATGACATTGTTCTGGTTACCGAGAAGGGTCAGGCGATCCGGTTCGCCGAAACCGACGCGCGGCCGATGGGTCGACCGGCGGCTGGTGTGATCGGAATTCGATTGGCGGCTGGTGACCGAGTTATCGCATCGGAGGCGATTCGGCCTGACGACGATCTACTTGTGATCGGGTCCAAGGGTCTCGGAAAGCGGACCGCTATGTCCCAGTTCAGCCGGATCAATCGTGGTGGCAAGGGCGTCACAGCGATGAAGCTGACGGATCGCACCGGCGTGATCGTCAATGCGGCGATCGTTCAGGGTGACGAGACGGTCGTAATGCTGAGCACGGCTGGGCAAATGATCCGGATTCCGTGCGAGCAGATCAATCGCAGTGGACGGGCGACCCAGGGTGTGACCTTGATGCGCATGAGCCGGCCGAATGAACTGGTTGCGTCAATGACTGTGATCAAGCCGAAGAACGAAGACGACGATCCATTTGCCGATATCTCGGCTGATGGCGGCAAGGAACTTTCCTAGAGATTTCTGACGCCTAACGCCCGGTTGCCCTGCTGATAGTTCGGCGGGTACCGGGCGCTTTTGCCATTGCGCACAGCATGGGAATCAGCACAATTGCCAGGACGGCGGCAATCAGCATGACTATGTAGATTGCGCTGACGATACTGCCGCTCGTTTCGTGGCGCCACGGCCCCTTGCCGGCTGCCCAGAGGCGCGCAAGTTCCACTGCCAGCGCTCCGGCACCAGCGAGAAGTTGCGGCCAACCAGGGAACAGCCAGACGATCGCGGCCGCGATGGCGGTGATCAGCGTGACTTCGGAGAGGATCATCAGGGCACCGTGCTGGTCGACCAGTCCGGGTTCACCTATCAGTGCCGGGATGGCGAGGGTTGAGGGCATGAGGAGGATCGGGGCAATGGCCGGATTGTGCTGACCTACCCAGAGCACCCAGAAGCAGAACGATGCGTAGAGTCCCAGAACGAGAATGGTTGCCAGGATCACCGGGCCCGCTGAATCCATCTCCAGCGACACCCAGGGCTCATGCAGGAGCGATACCTGCAGCGCGAGCATCGGCATCATGACCGAAGTCAGGAAGCCGACCGAGATCCATGACGGACCCCAGGGGTGCGTGCCCATCTGGCTAAGCGTGGCGAGGGCGGCGACCTGCATGATCAGGACGAGGACGATTCCCAACGGGATATCGCCTGTGCCGCTCAGGACGGGTACGACTGAAACGAACAACGCCAGGATCGATGTCGCACCAGGGGCAATTGCCATGCCGAGCAGGAAACCGTCACGCGCCGGCGTGGCCCGCTGCGTTGTCCGTCGCTCAGTGACCTTGCGCAGTCGTTTGCGCTCTTCGGGCTCGAGGTCGTACGCGGTGACTTTCGGATGCGCCCACTTGGGTACATCGAATTCATCCTGAACTGGTGCGGGGTCGACCCGGGTTCGCTCCCGCCGCCGCGACGAACTTCTGCGCTCTTCGCTCAAAACGGTTAGCGGACCGCCGCCAGCGAATCGATTGCGACGGGCGTGCCTTGACGATTGCGGAAGGAGAGCACGGAATCGATGCCGCAGAGTTTGAGCATTGAGAGCGTGGTCGGAATTCCGGCGCCGACTGTCTGTGCGGCATGGGAATCGGTTCCGGTGGTGATTCGGGTTCCGCCCGCTTCGGCGTACCATCGGGCAATGCTGGGGCCGGGCATGCTGGTCTTGGGACGCTGGCGGATACCAGACGTGTTGATCTCAAACGCCGTGCCGGTTTCGATGAACACCTTGAACAGCTCCATCAATCGCTCACGGTATCTGAGCGGGTTGTATTCCCGATTGTCGCCGGGCATGTATCGCTTGGGGATGTCGAGATGGCCGATTGTGTCGAACCAGCCAGTGCGGACGGCGCGCTCGATCTGATCGAAATACGGCATGAAGACGTCGTCGTGGTGCTTCCCGGCGAAGAACTCGGGGAAAATTATCTCCCCGCCCGTGCCGTAGTGGACCGAGCCAATTACGAAGTCGTACCGACTTCCCCACTCGGTCATGAATGCTTCCACTACGGGGCGGGTGTCATCGTGGTAATCGACCTCGATTCCGGCGAGGATCGTCAGGTGCTTGCCATAGAGGTCGCGGACGCGGTCAATCTCGGCAAGGTACTCATTCGGGCGATAAAAGCCATAGCCCATGTCGGCCGGTTGCTGGTCGACATGGTCGGTGAATGCGATCTCGGTGATGCCGTTGGCGATGGCAGATTTGCACGAATCGTCGATCGGGGTGTTGCAGTCAACAGAGAACGTGGTGTGTACGTGATAGTCGAACACTGAACACCTCATGGAATTGGTCGCATGTCGTTCCGATACTATACCGTTGAGTGCTGACAGGCGGGTCCCAGGAAGAGGAACGAGTGCGTGGCCAAAGTTGGACTATTGGGCGGAACGTTTGATCCGATCCACGTTGGCCATCTGATCATCGCGGACGCGGCATACGATGCGCTCGGTCTGGATCATGTTGAGTTTCTGCCGGCCAACGATCCCCCGCACAAGCCGGAGGATTCTGTGAGCGCGGCTGATGTCCGGGCCCACATGGTCGAGTTGGCGATTGCAGGAACACCCTATTTCGTGCTGAACCGGACAGAGCTTGATCGAACCGGGCCGTCATTCACGGTTGATACGCTGCGGGCGATGTGGGAGCGAAGAGGCGGGGATGAGTTCACCTTCATTATCGGAGGGGACTCACTCCGAGACCTGCCGAAATGGCGGGCTCCAGAGCGAATTCTGGCCATGGCGCGGCTGGCGGTGATTGACCGACCGGGAACCAGCTACGCAATGGACGAACTCGAGCGAGCGCTTCCGGGCGTGCGGGAACGGATCGATTTCATCGATGCACCACGAATCGATATCTCCTCGACTGAGCTGCGGAATCGCGTTCGAGAAGGTCGATCTATACGGTTCCAAACCGCTGATCCGGTACGGGCGTTTATTGACGAGATGCAGCTTTATCGCTGAATCGGGGGTACGTAAGTACTGAAGTGTCCGTTACACCGTAGAATTGTTTGACCGGGCGTCAAAATCGGGCCTATACTCCGGCCCGCCTGACCATCCCGGATCGGTCTTGATATTTGGTTTACCGTCGGACGCATTTCTCGCGCGAATGTCCGAATTTCGAGAGGTGGCGGCGTGCGATCTCGTCCTGGCATAACACTTGTTCTGATCGTGGTTCTTGCATTGGGTGCAGGGTGGTTGGCGTTGCCTTCGACCTGGCTGGACGTTGCCGGAATCAAGGAAGACATCAACATCAATGAAGGTCTTGACCTGCAAGGCGGCGTTCAGCTGTTGCTGGAAGCGGATCCTCCTCCGGGTGTAGACATCGACTCCGAGACGATGGAAGGCGTTCGTGACACGATCGAGCGCCGTATCAACGGACTTGGCGTCAGCGAGCCAGTTGTGCAGACCCGAGGCGACAATCAGATCGTTGTAGAACTGGCCGGTGCGACCGATCCTGAAGAGGCGACCAGGCTCGTTCAGCGAACGGCCTTACTCGAAATCGTCGACACGCAGGGACAGTTCCTGGCGCCGGGCACGATTATTACGACGACACTCGGCGGTCCAAACACGGTGGCCGGCGAAGAAGAGGCCTCACCAGTTGCTTCTCCCGAGGGATCTCCGGCGGCTTCTCCGGTTGGCTCTCCTGTAGCGTCACCAGTTGCATCGCCAATCGCCGAGCCGAGCCTGACACCGGAGAGCGCCGAGACGGTTTACACCACTATTGTCAGCGGCGCCGATCTTTCTGATGCTTTTGTTACCACTGATAGTCTTGGGCAGATCGCAGTTGCGTTCGAGCTCAACGGTTCCGGTGCAGACGCGTTCTATGAGTTCACCAGCTCGCACATTGGGCAGCCAATGTCGATCGTGGTCGACAAGACGGTGATCTCCTCCCCTTCGATCAACGCGGCAATTTCGAACAACGGTCAGATCACCGGTGTCGATGCCCAGGAAGCGAAGGAACTGGTCCTTCAGCTCAAGTCGGGTGCGTTGAATGTCCCGCTCAACGTCGTTCAGAGCCGGACGGTCGGACCGACCCTTGGCGCCGATTCGATCGATCGTTCAATCATCGCCGGCATCATCGGACTTGGAATCGTGGCGCTCTTCATGATTCTGTATTACCGGGTGCCAGGCGTTGTCTCCGTGCTTGCGTTGCTGATCTATACCGCCCTGGTGTTCTCGCTGTTCAAGTTGCTGAACGTGACGCTGACGTTGGCCGGAATCGCTGGGTTCATTCTCTCGATCGGTATGGCCGTAGATGCGAATGTCCTGATCTTCGCGAGATTCAAGGAAGAGTTACGGAGCGGTAAGATCCTTACAGCAATCGGTCGAAGCAGGATTTGATCATGCGTGGCCGTCGATTCGCGACTCCAACATCTCGTCGATGATCACAGCGGCGATCTTGTTCTGGTTCGGTCGTTACACCGGCGCCAGCATCATCACTGGTTTTGCTCTGACCTTGTTCATCGGTGTAGCAGTTTCCATGTTCACCGCCATCACTGTGACCCGGACCTTCCTGCGAACGATGCTTCGCCTGGGATTGGATGATCGCAAGTGGCTCTTTGCCCCTGTCGATGAACCTATGGAACCGACCGTTGCCTCGGCCGCCGATTAACTGAAGAAGCGAGAATACCCATGGATCATCTGGTTGCACGACGCAAAACCTGGTACTTGATTTCGCTGATTCTTCTGGTGCCGGGGGTACTCTCGCTCATCCTGTTCGGACTCAACCGCGGAATCGAATTCACCGGCGGCACCTTGTGGGAAATTGAATTCACTCAGGAGATAACGACCGAGCAAATCACTGCCGTGCTTGAGGAGAATGGAATCTCCAACGCTCGAGTCCAGACTGCCGAGAATTTGAACGGAGAACCCAACCGGGTTGCGGTGATCCGGTTGCGAGAATTGCAGCAAGGCAGCGACGAAAAGAACCAGATCGCGTCGGCCATCACGTCTGAGGTTGGTCAGTTCACAGAGCTGCAACTTTCATCAGTCGGATCGAGCGTGAGTCGCGACATCACCCGTCGATCATTCATCGCGGTCGGACTGGCATCAATCGGAATCCTGCTCTACATCGCCTACGCATTCCGTAATACACAGAACCCGATCCTGTACGGAATCTGCGCACTGGTTGCCATGCTTCATGACGTGTTGATTGTTCTCGGGATCTTCTCGATTCTGGGCGAATTTGCCGATGTGGAGGTGGACTCGCTGTTTGTAACGGCGTTGCTCACGATCATCGGATTCTCGGTACACGATACGATCGTTGTCTTTGACCGTATCCGCGAGAATCTGGCCAAGCGTGTTGCCCCAACCTTTGAGGAAGTGGTCAATTACAGCCTTGCCCAGACGATTGTGCGATCGCTGAACACGTCGATGACTGTTGCCTTCACGTTGCTGGCCCTCTACCTCTTCGGAGGTGAGACCACACGCGAATTCGTCCTTGCGCTGCTGATCGGTGTGATCGCTGGTACATATTCTTCGATCTTCAACGCGGCCCAGCTGCTGGTCTCATGGGAAAACGGCGAGATTCAGGGGTTATGGCGCCGATTGACCAGTTTCGGCCGCTCGAGCCAGGCTGTTCCGAGCGGTAGTCAGTCGCAATAACGCGCTTAATTGCAATCTGATAAACTTTCGCACTGCGCGGTGAGCTAGAGGATGCTCACTGCGCCTATTTGTGTGCGTTCCCACTAACCGAACCCGACCGAACGTGGATTAGTCCACGGAGAGTTGTGCCCGGATGGAACGTCGGCAATAAACAGACACTGCCGCTGAGCGAGAGCTGATGCGGCACACCTTCGAGGGAGGGGCAGTTGGAAGAGCAAGCGCTCTATATGGTGCCGGTGGTTCTATTCGGCATCGTGGCGATTCTTTACGCGGTCTGGTTGGCGAAAGACGTCATGGCCCGCGATCAAGGCACGGCGGAGATGCAGAAGGTCTCCGGGGCGATCTTCCAGGGTGCGCAGGCATACCTGCGTCGACAGTACTCCACCATCGGACGGCTGGCCGTCCTCGTGGCCGTTGTTATTGGTGTACTGGTGGCTCTCTTCGAAAAGGATCATCAGGTCCTACGGGGCACTATCACTGCATTGTCATTCCTCGTGGGCGCTGCACTATCCGGTATCTCTGGATACATCGGAATGTATGTCGCCGTTCGATCCAACATTCGGACAGCCGCTGCTGCCAGGACGGGCATGGGCGAAGCGATGGTCGTCGCACTGCGCGGTGGAGCGGTTTCGGGCTTTCTCGTGGTTGCCCTGGGACTGCTCGGTATCAGTGGCGTCTTCTGGTGGTCTCACTCTTCGCTGAAGGCCCGAATGGCGCGATTGCCGAGACACCGTTCTGGATCGTCGGGTTCGCGTTCGGTGCCAGCTTTGTCGCCCTGTTCGCCCAGCTCGGTGGTGGCATCTACACCAAGGCGGCTGACGTCGGCGCGGACCTCGTCGGAAAGGTCGAAGCCGGAATTCCGGAAGACGACCCGCGCAATCCGGCCGTCATTGCTGACCTCGTCGGCGACAACGTCGGTGACTGCGCCGGCCGCGGTGCAGACCTCTTCGAGTCCTCTGCTGCCGAGATCATCGGTGCGATGATTCTCGGTGTGGCGCTCTTCAAGGCTTCCGGTGCCGTGACCGGCACAAATGACGTTGCCTGGATTTTCTTCCCGCTTGTACTGGCCGCGTTCGGGGCAATCTGCTCGATCGTTGGTGTCTCGGTTGTGCGACCAACGGCTTCCTCGCGAATCCGATGGGCGAGCTCAACAAGGGCTTCTACCTGACGGTCGGCTTGTCCGCGGTTTGTATGTTCATCGTCTGTTTCTGGATGCTGCCGTACGGCAGCATTCCAGTTCGCCATTTGCGGACTGATTGGCCTGGCGACGTCCATCGCGTTCCTGTTGATTACGCAGTACTACACCGCGCGGAGTATCGACCTGTCAAAGAGATTGCTGAATCATCCAAGCAGGGATCGGCAACGAACATCATCTCCGGCATTTCTGTCGGAATGGAGACTACCGCACTTCCAGCACTGACAATTGGTGCCGCACTCCTCTCCTCCTATGCAATCGGTCAGTCCGTGGACTTTCCTGAAGGCTCCAAGATCTTCATCTTCAATGCAGGCGGCATCTACGGCACAGCTGTGGCGACCATGGGCATGCTGATGACGGCTGCCTACATTCTGGCGATGGACACCTTCGGACCGATCACCGACAACGCCGGCGGCATCGTCGAGATGAGCAACCAGCCGGAAGAAGTTCGCGATGTCACCGACGCGCTCGACTCGGTTGGCAACACCACCAAGGCGCTGACCAAGGGCTATGCCGTCGGCACCGCTGGGCTGGCTGCGTTCCTGCTCTTCTCGGCGTACCTGGAGGAAGTTCGCCGATTCGCGCTGGCATCTGGTGACTACACAGCCGAGCAGGCGAATGCCCTTGGTCGGTCGGTCAACCTGGCCGAACCGAAGGTCTTCGTCGGCGGCCTTGATTGGCGCAGCACTGATCTTCCTCTTCGCGTCCTTGCAATCCGGGCCGTTGGACGGGCTGCGCAGGGCATGATCGACGAAGTTCGTCGCCAGTTCCGAGCGGATCCGGGCATCATGGCCGGCACCTCGACACCGGACTACGCGCGCTGCGTCGATATCTCGGTGCAAAGCGCACTGCGCGAGATGATTCTTCCGGGAGTGCTGGCCGTCGCGGTGCCGATCGTGGTCGGTGTCATTCTTCGCTGGGAAGCGGCGGCCGGAATGCTGATGGTCGGCACGATTTCCGGCGTGCTGCTGGCCGTCTTGCTGAACAACGGTGGTGGCGCCTGGGACAATGCCAAGAAATTCATCGAGGCCGGTGAGCTGAAGGACGAGAATGGCAATGTTCTCGGCAAGGGCACCGACGCCCACGCCGCGGCCGTGGTTGGCGACACGGTCGGTGATCCGTGGAAGGACACCGCAGGCCCGTCGCTGCACGTGTTGATCAAGTTGCTGGCGACGATCACGCTGGTGCTGGCTCCGCTCTTCATCTAAGACCTTCGTACGTACATACAGACTGGTAGGGAGCCGGGTCGACTTGTTACAGTCGGCCCGGTTCTTCGTTTTCAGCCAAAGCAAGGTGTATGAGCACAACTAACGAACAAAAGCATGTCGGAATCGTTGGTGGCGGATACGCCGGACTCACGGCGGCGTTGCGCATGGCCCAGCGCGGGTACAAGGTGACGCTGTGGGAGCGGGCCGAGCACTTTGGCGGACAGGCAATCGCATTCCCCGTGCCCGGAAACCATCTTGAGCACTTCTATCATCACCTCTTCCAGAGTGACCGGGAGATTGCAGCGCTGATCCACGAGATCGGAATCGGCGACAAGCTGATGTGGCTGCCCGTCGAATGTCGGGTATTTCGCGGACGGCAAGATTTACCCGCTGAATGGCGCGAAGGATCTGCTCAAGCTCGGCATCATTCCGTTTCACGACCGGGTTCGCCTGGGCCTGGTTACCGCCTATTTGCAGAAGGTGACCAAGTGGGAGAAGTTCGAGAAGATCACCGCCGAGAAATGGCTGAAGCGGGCACTGGGTGAACGAGCGTACAACAAGACGCTCGGTGCTCAGCTTGATGCCAAGTTTGGCAAGTATCAGCACGACGTGGCGATGGTCTGGTTCTGGGGCAAGATCTGGTTGCGGACGACAAGTCGGAAATCGCCGCTCGACCAGGAGAAGCTTGGCTACATCAAGGGCAGCTTCAACGTTGTCACTGATGCAATCGTGGCCGGCGCACGCAAGGCCGGCGCCGAACTGAATTCTGGCGTCGCTCTGTCTGGCGTCGCTCCCCTTCCGGACGGGCGCTGGCAGGTCAGTTTCGAGGGCGCGGAATCCACGACGGTCGACGCGGTGATTGTGACCACTCCGTCGCCGATCATGTTGCGGCTGGCACCGATGTTGCCTGACGCGTACAAGGCGAAGCTTTCCGGATTGACCTATGAGGCGGCGGCCGTTGCGTTGCTGCAGCTCGACCGGAAGCTGAGCGACATCTATTGGCTGAACATTGCCGATCCAGACATGCCATTCACGGGCGTGATCGAGCACACGAACTTCATGCCGGTCGAGGATTACGACGGCAAACATTATGTGTACCTGAGCAAATATATGGAGCCGGATCATCCCTACTTCTCGATGCCGGAGGATGAACTGATCCAGACGTACTTGCCGTATCTGAAGCGGATCAATCCGGCATTCGACGAGAGCTGGATCACCAAATGGTGGGTTTTCCGTGAGCGGGCGGCTCAGCCGATCGTGACGTTGAATTACCGCGAGAAGCTGCCGGATCATCGGACTCCGCTCAAGAATCTCTATCTGGCGAACACGAGTCAGATTTATCCTGAGGATCGCGGTACGAACTACAGCGTTCGGTTGGGAAATCAGATTGCCGAGCTGGTCGATGGGGATTTGCGGTGGTAGGTTCGGACTGGAATCTGGCGTCGAGGTTGTCCGCCTTGGGCTGAACCCCAAGGCTAGTCAGATTGAACCTTGCTGAAGCAAGCTGGGGGCGCATTGTGGTTCGCGCAGGCGGTAATGGCCGGGTCGCGGTGCTCGCGTGTTGCGGCGGGTGAGTCCGCCTTGGGCCGAACCCCAAGGCTAGTCTGATTCAGCCTTGCTGAAGCAAGCTCGGTGTTTGTCGGCTAGTTTGCGCGTATTGGTTCTATTCACCGGTAGTCCCAAGCAAGGACCATGCGACGACCTACCACCGCGGTCACCTGGTCCGCCTTGGGCTGAACCCCAAGGCTAGTCAGATTCAACCTTGCTGAAGCAAGCTGAGGGCGCATTGTGGTTCGCGCAGGCGGTAATGGCCGGGTCGCGGTGCTCGCGTGTTGCGGCGGGTGGGTCCGCCTTGGGCTGAACCCCAAGGCTAGTCTGATTCAACCTTGCTGAAGCAAGCTCGGCGTTTGTCAATCGAAATGTTCCAAAGCGTTAATGAGCCTCTGTTCGGCATGGCGCTGCTTTTGGGATTTCAGGTATTCGAGGACGTTTGGGAGCGACTTTTCGGTTAGTGAGATTACTCCGTACTCGGCTTGCCATTTGAACTCGCCTAGTGGTGACGGTTGCAATGTCACTCGGCGAGACGATGCACCTTTCAGTCTGGCTACGACATCAGCGATTGACATCGACGGCGGGATGGTCAAAGCGAGGTGGACGTGGTCTGACACGATTCCGCAGCCGAACAAGGGCAGGTTCATCTCTGAGCAGGTTCGCTCAAATGAAGACCGGATTATCTGCTCGCGTTCGTCGTCAATCAGCGGCTCACGATTCTTCGTGGCCCAGATGACGTGATAGAAGAGTTTTGAATACGGCACTTGCCCACTCCTGGGTTGGCTTAGCTGGCTTCAGCCAGGTTTGATCTGAATAGCACGAGGGTTCAGCCTCGTGTGCGTAGGCCGGTACGCTCAACCAAGGCTTGACTTATCTTCCCTCAATCGTAGCCAATGAGGCGTATCCAGCCGCCAGTGGAGAAAAAGAGGAGATTGAAGCTTGCATGCGGCACTTTTCAACTCCTGGGTTGGCATAGCTGGCTTCAGCCAGGTTTGATCTGAATAGCACGAGGGTTCAGCCTCGTGTCGCCTCCGGTTACGAACGAACCCAGAGGGACTGGTTGCCCGCGACTGTGTGGTGCAGTGCGCCGGTGCGGGTGAGGTGGGTCAGGTAGGCGGCGATGGTTGGCTGGAGCAGGTAGAAGCCGGTTGCGTCGGCCGTAGCGGCACCGTGGGCGTTGAGGACGGCCTGGGAGACCTGAGAGATGGTTGCGGGCTGTGCACAGGCCTCCAGGGTCATTCCCATGGTCTGCAGCACTACGGCGCGATTAACAGCGTGAAGTTCGACCACTGACTCCAGCCACGGGCCGTGACCGGGAACGAAGGCGGTTGCCTCGACGTTCAGGAGTGTTTCAAGCGCGACCAGGTGATCGGTGAGGGAGAAAAGGTACGGGACACGGTACTTCTCGATCACGGCACTCGGTGAGAGCACGTCCGCGGTGAACATGCACGCCGTCCACCTTGATGCCCATCTGGTTGATTGAGTGACCTGCGAGACCGACCGCCTCGACGGCCAGACCAGCTACGTCCAGCGGCCCGGAATCGTAGACAACGTCCACAGGACTGGGATCGGCGAGCAGGAAGTCGGTGCGGAGGGAATCGAGCGGGTCGGCGCCGCCATAGAGCAACGCAGGTTGCAGGATGGGGTAGCGGAGCATTGCCTCTTCGATTCGTGGTGCGTAGACAGTTGCGCCGGTCCGTTTGACCAGGAACGCGTTTCCACCGAAGTGATCGGCGTGACCGTGGGTGGTGACGATGGCAACGATTTCCGAGCCGAGTTCTTCGCGGGAGGCCTTGAGTGCCTTGCGAGCGGCAGTGTCGTTCAACCCGGCATCGATCAGGACGACGTGGGTGTCGTCGAGGCGGACCATGCCGATGTTGACTCCTCCAGGAAGCAAATAGGCGCGATCTGACAGTTGGGTAAGCACGGCTCTCTGGCCTCCGGGATGGGCAACTATACTTTCGGGTCGACGGCTATCGCATGAGGTGGAAGGCGAACCCACTTGACCCCGCAGCACATTGTCCAAGTAAGCCAGTTTGACCGGGCGTTTGTCGAGGAGTTGTTCTCTTCGGCAGACGAGATGCGGACACTGGCGCGGCCAGCTACGTTACAGGCCGGACGAATCCTGGCCACGATCTTCTACGAGCCATCAACCAGGACCCGGTTAAGTTTTGAATCGGCAATGCATCGGCTCGGCGGGGCAGTGATTTCGACCGAGAACGCGCGGGAGTTTTCGTCAGCGATCAAGGGCGAGACGGTCGAGGATACGATCATGATGGCGAGCGGGTATGCCGATGCCATCGTGATTCGGCACCATGAGCAGGGCGCGGCGGCCCGGGCGGCGGCGGTCTCGCCTGTGCCAATTCTGAATGCAGGAGACGGCCCTGGCGAGCACCCGACCCAGGCGCTGCTCGACCTCTACACAATCCGGCACGAATTGGGCCGGATGGACAAGTTGCGGATCGCGCTGGTGGGTGATCTTCGGTATGGGCGAACGGCGCGGTCGCTGGCGCTGCTTTCCCGCCTGACCGAGGGAGTGGAACTGGTCTTCGTCAGTCCGCCTGAGGTGCCGATGGGTGAGGACATTCGAAGTGCATTGACCGAGGCCGGAGTGCCGTTCACGGATGAGCCGGACCTGGGCAAGGTGCTGCCGGATGTTGACGTTGTCTATCAGACCCGGGTCCAGAAGGAGCGGTTCGAGAGCGAGGCGGAGTATCAGGCGGCCAAGGGGACGTACATTCTCGATGAGGCGATGTACGCGAAGATGAATCCCAGGGCGATCGTGATGCATCCACTGCCGAGGGTGGACGAGATCTCACCGGCGGTTGATTCCGATCCGCGATCGGCCTATTTCCGGCAGGCGCGCAACGGGGTGTTCATCCGAATGGCGCTGCTGAACCACGTTCTGGGGTAGACACGCCCGAGCGAGCCTAGAGCGGCATGCCTTTGCGGCCGGCGCGGGGTGAGATGCTCTCCGGTCCGTCGCGATGCCGGCGACGGAGCCGTTGCCATCGCTGGCTTTCGTCGATCCGGCGACGGATGACGCTTTGGGCGCCGAGAGCAAAGATGGCGACACCCACCCAGATCAGAATAACGACGACGCCAAATACGTCAGCCAGGAGCGCGGCAAAGACAATCGGCACGAACGCAAGCGTGTTCGAGATCGTGAAAAAGGTGGCGAAGACGCGAGCCCGCACATGTTCGTGGGATCGCTCCTGAAGCATGGTTTGAGCGGGTATCAGCACGTAGGCATTGCAGATGCCCAGACCGAAGGCGAAGACGGCCGTGGTCAGGACGATGGTTCCGTGGGATGGATCGGCCAGCCAATTGAGCAATCCGGTTGTCGCGACCATCAAGACCATCATCAGGCCAGCCAGGGCGAGCGCCCAGTCGATAACTGATCCGCGCTCGGTTCGCCGGGTAGTTCGACCAACCATCAACACACCGACGAAGACTCCAGTCGCGGCCGGACCCACGATAAAGAGCAGGTCTTCCGGAGCAAGTCCGAGTGTACCGGCGACAAATTCAGGTCCCAAGGCGGCGAGCATCTGAATTGTCATCGCGGCAATGCTGAGATGGACGATCGCCTTGATCAGGTATGGATCGCGAAAGATGAAGACGATGCCCTCGCGAATGTCACCCCACATGCCTTGCATGGGATGTGCAGAACTGGCTTTGCGGACCCGCTCGATGTTGGGCTGCGAACGCGGAAGCGTCATGATCAGGCCCGCACAGAGCAAGAACACAGCCAGAGTAAGCACGAAGACGGCATTTACACCGAACAACTTGACGAAAACCGTTCCAAGGAGCGCGAAGCCGACCAACTGAGACGCGGTATTTGTCAGGTTGAACATGCCGTTCGCGCTGATCAACTGGGGTCTCGGCACGAGGTCAGGGATTGTCGCCGCCTGGGCCGGAGCAAAGAACTGACCGGCCGTTCCAAAGACCACGGTGACGAGGTAGGTCGAGATCAGGATGATCTGCACTTGCCAGGCTGGGTTGATGATCAGAAAGAGAACCATGGCCAGGGCACGGACAACATTGGTGATCGCCATCAGGGCCCGGCGATCCATGCGGTCGGCGACTACACCGGCAAGCGGTCCGATGAAGACGGCAGGTAGCGAGAAGGCGAGGATCTCGAGACTCGTGAGGGTATTGGCCTGGCGGAGATCGTGATGCTCAATAATCTCGCGGATGCGCAACAGCAGCGCAAAATTGACCATGTTGTTCGCGGTCTGGGAGAGGGCCTGCGCGGACCAGAGGCGCAGGAACGGGAAATTGCGAAATAGTGAACCGGTCGGCGCGGGATCCCGGAGCACGATTGCGGAATGGGGTGCGAATTCATCCTCGGCAATTGCGTTCTGAAGATCACCCGGGATATCTGGTGCCGCCCCAGGAATCACACTCATGAGGGATTCCCGGATTCTACTGGAGCACCGGTTGCACTTTGCAGCCCATCGATCGCGGTCTCAGGGTCGCCACGCTCGATGAACGCCTTGATTCTGCGTTCGACCTCGAGTCGAGGGAGCATGATGCGACGGCTGCAGGTGGTGCACTTGAGTCCGATATCGAGGCCAAGGCGGGTAACCGACCAATCGAAACCTCCGCACGCATGCGGTTTTTTGAGGCGAATGACATCGCCAATGAAGAGCTGGATTGGCTCGTTCATTAACCGCTTCATGGTGGATCAGCCCGCCTGGCTATCGATTGGGACTACATACCCGGAATCTTGAGACCGCCAGTGAGTGCGCCCATCTGCTCTTCCATCATCGCCGCGGCTTTGGTCATCGCGTCGGTGATGGCGGCAGAGATGAGGTCCTCGAGCATTTCGACATCCTCAGGGTCGACCGCCGACGGATCGATCTTGATAGACTGAAACTCTTTCTGGCCGTTGACCTTGGCGACTACCACGCCACCACCAGCAGAACCTTCGACGATCGTTTCGCCAAGTTCCTTCTGAATTTTCTCGAGGCGCATCTGCATCTGCTGGATGGCCTTCATGTTGATTCCCATTGGTGCTGGTGTCCTTTCTGAACGGCTATTGGCGACTCGTACTCGGGAATGTGTCGCGATGGCTGAGTATAGGACAGGTCTTGCCTGTCAGGAACAGACTGGACTCACCCACTTGTCCGCTTCAGGCCGGCAATCCGGTCCATGAGTTGCTCGGCTGCGGCACGGGATTCGGGCGAAACCGGTTTGCCGTCGATCATCTCGGCGATTTCATCGACCCGGACCGAGCCTTCCAAGCGGGTTACCGACGATGTTGTGCGACCAGATTGGACGTCCTTTTCGATCATGAAGTGGGTCTCGGCAAACGCCGCAATCTGGGCGAGGTGGCTGATCACGATCACCTGATGGCGATCGGCCAATGACCAAAGCTTCTCCCCGACCGATTGGCCAGAGCGTGCTCCGACTCCGACATCCACTTCATCGAAGACCAGGGTTGGTGTCTTGTCGCCCTCGGCGAGAACTGATTTCAGGGCGAGCATGAGTCTGGCGGTTTCGCCCCCGGACGCGATTCGTGCGAGCGGCTTGAGCGATTCGCCCTGGTTGGGAGCAAAGAGGAACTCGATCGATTCGGCTCCGGTCTCGTTTGGCTCAGCCAACGTCGTCAATTGGACCCGGACGTGGGCAGATCCGAGTCCCAGTTCGGCGATCGCGGCGTCGATGGCTTGTTCGAGGCTGCGCGCAGAATCAGCTCGTTTATTGGTGAGTGCGATCAACAGCGGGTCAAGATCGGCGGACAGCGCTTCCTCGCGGGCGGCAAGATCATCGTCGCTGAATGCGCCGCCGGTGAGCGTTTCCAGCTCGGCTTCGACCTCGACAAGGTGCGCGTTGATTTCGGCGATGGACGATCCGTACTTGCGTTTGAGCTTCTGGATCAGGTCCAGGCGGTCGTCCAGCGTTGCCAGGCGAGCCGGATTGGCATCAATCGATTCCACGTAGCGGCGAATTTCGGACGCGAGTTCATCGGCGAGGATGACGAGTTCGTTGGCTTGCTCGGATATGGATTGGGCGCCGGCGTCGATGTCGGCAAGACGTTGGATCGACGTCAGGGCATGGCGCAGATCGGTAATCGCGCCGGTTCCATCGTCAGATTCGAGCGTGTCGAGGGCGGATTGTGAGTCCAGCAGGAGGCGTTCGGCATTGGCGAGAACGGCCCTGTCCCGCGCGATTGTCTCATCCTCGCCGTCAAGAAGCGCTGCAGCGGATATTTCGTCCACCTGATAGCGGAGCAGGTCGATTCGCTGTTCGCGATCCCGTTCACCAGACCGGAGGCTGGCTCGCTGGCGCCGGACCTCTGCGCGCTCGTGAATGAGGCGTGCGATTTCTGCCCGGTCTCCGAATGTGTGGGCGTAGTGATCGAGGGCGTCGAGTTGTTCGGCCGTGCGCAGGAGCTTGAGGTGATCGGATTGACCGTGAATGTCGATCAGGTACGAACCGATACCGGCGAGGGCAGAGACCGTTTGGGTTGAGCCGTTGATGCGGGCCGTCGACCGACCCGCGCTCGTGATCTGTCGCGAGAGGATGAGTGTCCCATCTTCGAGTTCTATTCCCAGTCCGGCGAGCGCCTCGGTCAACGACGGGAAGTCGTCGGTGCCGAGGTCGAAGACGGCCTCGACCTGAGCTGAGGCTGATCCGGTGCGAACAACGTCTGCGCCAATCCGCTCGCCAAGAACTGCACCGAGCGCGTCGATAATGATTGATTTGCCAGCACCAGTTTCACCAGTAATTGCGTTCATTCCGGTCTCGAAGGTGAGACGGAGCTCGTCAATGATGGCGAAATTGCGGATACCCAGTTCGACGAGCATGAGTTAGACGAGCGCGTCCCGTTTGAGGAACGCACTCATGCAGTGAATGCCGCCGCCAGCCTTGATCAGTTCGCTGACGTCGACCGTGTGACATTCGATTCCGGCGTCTTCGTATATCCGCCGCATCGTGTCACCACCAGTTGGCATCAGGATCTTGCCTGGCGCCAGGGCGACGAAATTGAGTGGCAGGCACGCTTGTGCTTGATCCTCATCGACGATTTCCAGAATCCGGAAGCCGCGCCGCTTCAGGGTCTCGACGATCTTGTACGGGGTGCGACGAGGCCAGACCACGGCACAATCGCGGTCGACGAAATTGAGCAGACCATCCAGGTGCATTGCCCCATATGGTAGTCCGACCCGGATGACGTCCTTGACGCCAATCTCGAGCAGCATCCGCTCGACCTGATTGGCACCCTCTTCGTTCGTGCGAAGTCCTTCGGCCAGGAAGCAGAGATCCTCGTTTACCCAGGAGACGTCGGCGCCCTCAAAGGTTCCACTGCCGTGAACACTCATGAGGATGGGGCAGCCGATTCGTCCGAGTGCCTCGGCGACGAATCGTTCCTCGCCTGCGCGGACCGTTGAGGCCGGGCGGGTGATGATTGCCCCTTCCGGGGTCATCAGCATCAAGTCGCGCAGGAAGAATGAGTTCGGTTTGTCGAGACGACCGTTTTCTACTTTGTGCACGGCGACGTCGTGTGCCTCGTATGCGTCGGCCAGCGCGTCGTGCTGTGTTCGAGCCAGCTCCGGGTCGACGTCTGAGCGCATCTGGACGGCATCGAAGTCCGTGATCGCGTCGAGTTCCGGTCCGGGTCTACGCAAAAGTACGGCGCGCAGGGTGCCGCATTCCGAGCCGGAACCGAAGTCGCCCCAGGCGAATGGCATGTCTTCGCGCATCGGGCGGGTGCGGGGAGACCATTTCTCCCCGCCATAGGCGCCGGTCAGCGTCGTTGCTGAAGGTGCAGGTACGGTCATGTGTTTCTAGCGCTCCGCCAACGCCTCGAGCACGCGCTCGGGCCGCATCGGTAGGGTCGAGAGTTTTGCTCCGGTGGCGTTCTTGATCGCGTTACGAATGGCGGCTGGACCAGGGATTGCTGGCGGCTCGCCGATTCCCTTGGCCCCAAACGGTCCGTGCTCACTGCCGATTTCGACGAGCAGTGTCTCGATCGGCGGGATATGTGTCGATCGCGGGATCACGTAGTCCATGAGCGATCCGGAGACGAGCTGGCCGGAGTTATCGAACTCGATGGCCTCGTGAAGCGCCCAGCCTAGCCCTTGGGCTACGCCACCCATGATCTGCCCGTCGACCAGGGCGGGATTGATCGCGAATCCGACATCCTGCGCGGCGACATAACGGTGGATGGTCACTTCGCCTGTTTCCTCATCGACCGTGACCTGGGCGAGGTGGACCGCGAATCCCGGTGAACTCTCGGTGGTTGCGGTGGCACCGCGGCCGTAGACCGGTTCGTATTTGCCAGCGACGACCATCGACATGTTGGCGATCTGCTTGAGCGAGACACCAGAATCCGGAACTCCCTTGACGCGAACGAATCCATCGGCGATTTCGAGGTCATCCGGACTGGCTTCGAGGTGTTGGCCAGCGATGTTCAGCACCTGGAGACGCGCATCGGCTGCGGCCTTCTGGACTGCAGCACCAACGGTGTAGGTGATCTTGGACCCACCACTGGCACCGGCATATGGAGCGGAGGCCGTGTCAGCAACCTGAACGTTGACGTCTTCCAGGTTCAGGTCCATGACCTCAGCGGCAATCGCGGTGAAGCCCGTGTTGACGCCACTGATGTCCGAGGATCCGACGATTACCGTGAACTTGCCGTCGTGATCGAGTCGGCAGATCGCAGTTGCTGGCTCGATACCACCTGGCCAGCCACCAATCGCAATCCCCGTTCCGGGAGCACGGTCGACCCAGGCAGGGTGATTCTGGATTGCTTCAAGTGTCTCCTTGAGTCCGATCCTGGGCCAGGCGCCGCCATTGGGTCGGAGATCACCAGCTACGGCGCAGTTCTTGAGACGGAAAGCGAGGGGATCCATCGCCAGTGCATCTGCCAGGTCATCGATGGCTGATTCGACGGCGTAGGTGGCCTGCTGTGCGCCGGGAGCACGATAGGCGCCGGCCGGGGCTCGATTGGTCAGGACTTCGCGTCCGGTAATGAGCAGGTTGTCGAACTTGTAATAGCCACCGAGCAGGATTGCCGCGATCTGGAGCGGTGACCCGGGCATCGATCCGGTGTCGTAGGTCAAGTCGCCCTGAATCGCCGTGATCGTTCCATCTGCTGTGGCACCGACCTTGACGGTGATCTCGCAGGCGGGGGCAGGGTTGGACGCGCCGAGTTCGTCGGTGCGGGTTAACTCAACAAGTACGGGACGCTTGGCTGCAATTGCCAACGCGGCTGTGAGCGGCTCCAGCAGGATGAACTTGCCACCGAATCCACCACCGACCGGCATCGTCTTGACGTTGATATCGGCGACCGGCATCTCCAACCAATCAGCCGCGCGGGTCCGGGCAAGGAACGCGCCCTGGGTGCTGGTGTAGATCGTCAATTGGCCGAGCGGATCGATCGCGGCCATACAGACCTGGGGTTCGATGTACCCCTGATGGACTGATTCGGACCGGATGGTGACTTCTGCGGTATGGGTCGCCTGGGAAAACCCGGCAGCAACATCGCCGCGCTCAAATTTGAGTGTGGACGAGACGTTGGCGGAGGCCGGTTTCTCGGTTTCGGCCTGCTGTTTGGCGGCATCGGCATTGTGCATGGCCGCCTCCTCAGCATTCGTTTCGGCCTTGTCGACTCGTGCCAGTGGCGACGCTTCAGTGATACCGAGGGCGAAATCCGGCACCGGGTCCAGTTCGTCGTATTCGACGATTACAGCATCGGCACCATCCTGGGCGGCCAGGTCCGATTCAGCGAGGACAATTGCCACCCACTGTCCGGCAAAGGCCACTTCACCCATGGCGAGCGGCGATTTGCCTGGCAGGGAGGAGAAGGGACGGCGAATCGGGAGGTCGTCGGCGGTGAAGACCGAATGTACACCCGGAATCGCCAACGCCGCTGATTTGTCGATTGCGGTAACGCGCGCGTGCGGATATGGACTGGCGACGCCTTTGGCGAACAGCAACCCAGGAATGCGGACATCGGCCGTGAAGAGCTCGGCGCCAAGAATCTTGCGCTCGCCATCGACACGTCTGGTCGATTTTCCTACCAGTCGGTGATCAGTCACTACTGCGTCAGTCATTCAATTGCCCCCACGGGAAACATTACGGACGGGCCGAGCCGTCCAGGTCACAAATTGTGTACGGATATTCTACCAAGCGGCCTATTCGGACGTATGTTCCGCAAGCACATCTTCGGGTCCCCATTGCCGGACCGCGAAGATCTTGACGATGCCATCGCTCAGGAACCCGAATCGTGCCATCACCTGGCGGATTTCCTCCGCATCAGGTGCTTCCCACAGGCTGAAATGGCGATCGTCGTGCAAGTCTGGCGAAAACGTGGTCAGCCAGCGGGCGCCGCGTGTTGCCGATTTTGAGTATTGGGCCAGACCCGGCAAATCGCTGGGTGCGACCACATCAGTGTCATCGTCGACCGGGGGAACCGGGATGGTTTCTACCAGATAGAGCATTGATCAGGCCTGTGGGGTTTGCTGGCCGGAGCCGCCGCGGTTACGGCCGCGACGTCGTCGCTTGCGTGGGGCTTGCGGTTGCTCACCAGGGACGGCGGCTTCGGCGGCGACCCTTGGTTGCTCCTGCCTCGGCTTTTCCTGCCGCGGCTTTTCCTGGCGATGTTGAAAGCCGAGTTCTTCGGCCGTGAAGGTCTGGTCCGGGGTGTCGCCCATAAACCGAACGGTTACCAGCTCTTTCAGAACCTGCAGCGAGACGACGGTGCCGGTGCCCGATGCGGTTTCGATCGGCTGACCCAGTTTCGGCAAAATCTGCTTCTGCTGGCGGTAGACGTCGTTCTCGTAGGAAAGGCAGCAGAGCAGACGTCCACATACGCCGGAGACCTTGCTTGGGTTGAGCGGCAGATCCTGCATCTTGGCCATGTTCATGGAGACTTCCGGGAAGACTGGCAACCACGACGCGCAACAGAGTGTCCGACCGCAACGGCCTACTCCACCGAGCAATCTGGCCTCGTCGCGAGGACCGACCTGACGCAGCTCCACCCGACAGCGGAAGTGCGCGCCGAGATCGCGGGCAAGATCGCGGAAATCGACACGCTCAGGGGCGGTGAAATTCAGGGTCAGGTGTGAACCGTCGAAGTTGTACTCGGCCGAAATTGGCTTCATACCCATTTCGCGCTCACGAATCTTTTCGCCGAAGGTTTTGACTGCCTTGGCTGCGTCGCGCTTAAGGGCATGCATCCGCTCGACATCGACATCGTCCATCGGCTTCACGATCGGCTTTAGTGAGCCAGTGAGCGAGGACTGCAACATTTGCGACGGGGAGATGATTACCTTGGCTGCTTCCAATCCCCGGTTGGTTTCGACGACAACCCATGCACCGGTCTGTAGGTCGAAATGTTGGGGATCGAAGAAATAGGTCTGGCCAGAGTCGATGAACCGAACACCGACGACACGACTTGATGGTCCGTCGTTTGCGTTGTCGGTTTCGCATTCACAACCAGCAACCGGTTTGCCGGCATCGAAGCGCTCCTTGAAGCGCTTGCGGGCGTGGGCACGTGCGTCATCGATCAGAGCTTCACGGCTGATCGGCTCCATCGGATTTGGCATTTGGGTATTTACAGGATCGGCCATTGGTTCACCATTGATTGCATCGCGAGCCGAGGTCGGATGTTGCGAATGAGGTCATTGTGACAGGTACAGGTCGCAGCAAGGGCGATATAGGCCTGCTCTAGTGTTATGGGTTCTCGGGCCTGGATTCGACGCGACCGCTCTGGATCGTAGGCACTTGAAGTGAGGTTCGCGGCGGCAAGAGCCACGTCTCTCCAGATGATCTGGAGCCGACTGACATCCTGGAGGATTGCCCGCTTGTCCGCCTTGAGGTACCGATCGCCGCGCTTGTAGGCCTCAACCAGGCGGTCTCGCCGTGGCATGGCGATCCACGATTCGAGAGCGGAAACAGCTTCCTGCTCGTCGGAAAGGAACTTGGGGTCTGCTGCAGCCGAAATTGCCCAACCCGGTCGACCGGCGGCAAGCGCTGCGATGGTTGCAGCATCGGGATTGTTGAGATGGCCCTGAATCTGAACTGTCGGAACCAACTGAAGCGGTATCTCGACGCACCGCGACAAGACAGTATCGAGTAACACGGCGCTGGAACTGGCAATCAGGACGATGGTGACGAATGCCGGCGCGTCTTCGAGCGTCTTCAACAGTGCCTGCTGCGACGGATCGTTGAGTGTTTCGGCGTCGTCGAGAATCACGAAGCGATGATTCGCCTCTTGCGGTCGCAATGCGGTTGACGCGGCCAGACGCCGAACTGTTTCGATCGTCAAACTGGCTGACTTGGAGGCCGATGTCTCCACTTCCTGGCGATCCACCGACCAGATCTGCACATCGGGGTGGTTGTTGTGATCTATGCGGATACAGACCGAGCACGTTCCGCAGAATTCTCCAGTTGGGCGCTCGGGGCAGATAGCGGCTTTGGCCATCGCCTGGGCGAGTGCCTTGCGACCAACTCCGGCCGAACCGGTGATCAGAATCGCAGGCGGATATTGGCCGGTTGAGACGAAACGATGAAGTCGACGCGACTGCGCAGCATGCCCAACCAGGCCCCAGGTTATCGGACCGGTTGCTATGCCGGACATCAGGTCGCTCTGCGTTTGACTACGACGGGGCGGCGGGTACGAATTGGTTCAGAGCGCTCGTAGCCCTCGCCTGCGGTCAGTGCATTGGCGAGCTGGTCCCGTTCCTGCTGTTTGAACGTTGGGTCGACATCCAGCACCCGGATGTAGTCGGGCAAATCAGAAACGAAGATGACGTCGATCTCAGGATCGATTTCTTCGAGAACGTGGTCGGGTGACGTGAAGACCACGACGCCACCGACATCAATTTCGTTCTTCTGATCCTTCAGATAGGTTTCCAGCGCGGCGGTAGCGCGATCGAGATCGGCGTCGGGTTGGCCGAGTGATGGTCCGCTCGCGCCGATGATTCGGGCCAGCGGATTGGACATCCGTTTGAATCGCTTCTTCTGCAACTGGATCTTGCCGGTGACATCGCGCATGACGATGATCAGTGCGCCACCAGGGTGGAGAAGCAGATGCTCGATCACCGTGTCCCCGACTTTCACAAAGTGAATCAGGGTGTACTTATCCGGAAGGTGCTTGATCAGCTCATCGAGCAGGAAATCGCCGCGTGGTCGACGCGCAGAATTGGTCCATTTGCCGAGCTGTTGCATACCGGCGATGAACAAGACATACGCAGGAATCAGGGTCAGGTACGAGAGCATCGGATTGTCGAACACGCCGACAAAGAGGAACCCGGACCCAAAGAGAAGGAAACCGGCAATTGTGAGCCACTTGGCACGGCTCTTTTGCTGCCGCGCATAGGGGGCATTACGTATGACGCGCATTTATATCCGCCCTGGTGGGCACCGTGAAATCTGTTTGGATGGATCCCCTTGAACCCGTGCCGAGTTTAGCACAGGGGGTCCGTACAGATTATGTCAGGGAGGTCGGACCGCTGAACGAATCAAGCACCATTCTGCCGATTGAGAGGGCCATCATCAGTGCGACTCCAGTCATCACGGCAAATGCTGCGGTGCGATTCAGGTCTCGTGGACCAGAGAAACTGAAATCGCGGCGCGTGAGAATGACCAGGACGACCAGGGCAAGCGACGATAACGCGGTGAGTGCGGAGGCGATGAGCAGCAACACCATCGGGACATACAGGAATGCCCATCCCGATCCGATAAGTAATCCGACCGGGACGAGCATCAGGGCTGCCAGAGGAAGTAGCACGAGTCGTTCAAGTGTCTGTTTGCGATTGTCGACCTGATTCCATAGTGACGATGAGATCAGGAAGCAGAGGGCAACGGCCAGCACCATTCCGGCGGACATTCCGGTAACGATTCGCAACCAGTTGTGCGGTTCGTACGGATAGGGAAGTTTGAGATCCTTGAGGAGGGAATTGAATCCGTCCAGCACCATGATTCCCCCGAGTCCAAGCAGAATGATGATTCGGGAGACTGTCGGGGGCTTGCACCACCGGTGAGCTCCGGCGGCAAAAAGCAGCAGCGACGTCACCAGGTAACCGAGGTAGATACCGGTCATCCGGGCATCGAACGGCAGGGCGCGATCACCAAACATATAGGTGTGCGAGGGACGTTGGGCGCAGAGGCCGTGAAGGGCAATGTGTGCCTTGTGCTCAAGACTCCACGGAAGCGCCAGGAAGACCAGTAACCCCAGCGATAGCACAATGGCGAGCGGGTTTTGCACACGGCGCGCGGCCATCGGTATAGGATTGTGTGTCGTCGATGCCATCGATTACAGCCTAGCACGACGACGATTGGCGAACTCGCATAACTACATCAGGCAGGATCACGATACCTATGAAGTTGTGGAAGGTTGTGTACGTCGCGGGGGCAGTGACAGCTTCGGCAGCTTTGGCGACGTACGTCAAGTCTGGTCATACGGCCGAGTTCGACAAGCAGGTGACCCTGGCAATCCAGAAGCGCAAGGGTCCTGTGTTCGCCAAAGTCATGCGGATGGCCTCATGGGCTGGATTCCCGCCGCAAAGTCGGACGATTCCGTTTCGTTCTGCCGGCTTTGTTTCTGATCGCCGGACAGCGTCGCGAGGCAAAATATCAGCTTGCCGGATGGGGAACGAGCCTCATTTCAGGCACTATCAAGACCGTCATGCAGCGACCGCGACCGTTCGGCGACGAATTCACAATTCACGAGGCCAATATCGGCGGGACCAGTTTCCCGAGTGGCCATGTGATCAATTACGTGGGCGTCTACGGGACGCTGGCCACGATTCTTGGGGCGAGGATGAAGCGTGGTCCCGCTTCGATCGCTGGTGCTGACTTCGATCGCTACCAAACTGGCATTGGTGGGACCGAGCCGGATTTATCTTGGACATCATTGGTTGACCGACGTGAGCACCTCCTATCTGCTAGGTTCGAGCTATGTGACGGTACTTGGGTCCATGTATCGGCGCGGGCTGAAGAAGCAGGATTAATGTGATCGAAGTTGTGGGACATGGCGGCGCGGGCGATTTCTTTCCTGGCAACAGCCGACAGTCAGTTGAAAAGGGACTGGAGCTCGGGGTCGACCGGATCGAAATCGATGTCCAGGTGGCTGGTGATGGCAGCCTGGTCCTGCTCCATGATGAACACGCGCACCTTTACGGCAAACGATATGCCGTTCGCCAACTGACTCGTGAGCAACTCAGTGAAGCATTTGATGGATTGCTGACGCTTGAGGATGCAATCGCGATGATCAGCGGCAAAAGTCGACTAATGATCGATTTGAAAGCGCCAGGGTATGAGCGAGCCGTGGCTGCAGCAATCGTACGGTCGGGGATAGCCGATTCCACGATCGTCTCTTCGACATTCGCGCCAAGTCTACGGACCATACGGAACCTGGCCCCGGGTGTAGAGATCGGTCTGAGCACCGGACACATCACGATGTTTCGCACCCACAAGCATTTGATGCGCCTCACGAGCCGTGCACTCGAGGTTGCGTCCCCTCTTCCGGCAATAGCGGCCGCCAAGGCAATTGATGCGCAGCACCTTATGTTGACTTACCGGATTGTCGGAGAATCGTTCGTTCGGTTGGCACACAAATTTGGGCTGAAGGTTTACCCGTGGACGGTAAATCAGGTACGACCAATCCAGCGAATGATTGCGATTGGCGTCGACGGAATCATTTCCAATCGACCTGATCTGGTCCAGTCCGAACTCGCGAAGTCTCAGGTCAAGACAGGCAGCTAGGCTTTGCGGGAGTGAATCGTGACAAAGGCGAGCTTCCGGAAAAGCGCTTCTGCCAACCTGGTCATTCCGGGAGCTTTCAACGCCGCTGAGATTGCCTCACCCCCCGCTCGACCATCTAGGCGGTACCGGATGTTTTCCCGTTCGATATGGTCATTGGTGAAATAGCGGTCGAAGGTGGATTTGATTTCTGCGCGGCTGCGATACCTCGTGTACTCGTCAATCCAGGCAAGCCACTCGTCGGCCCATTTCGCCGGGTCGGCTGGCGGCTTCTGCTTGTCCCCCACTCCGATGGTCCGAAGTGCGCGCGTGTAATTGAAGCGGAGGCGTGATCCCTTGGGTAGCATCTGGACGAAGGGGATGTTGATGTGGGGCTCCCGCCAGACGTCACCCGGCGGGAAGAGGCTCAAGACCTCACCACCAGGCTTGAGCACCCGGCTGATTTCCTTGAGGACGGCGTCTAAATCATCCACGTGTTCCATTACCTGATTGCTGACAACCAGATCGAAGTGTTCGTCGGGGAACGGGATTCGGCCGTCCACAATTTCGTGAATAGCGCTGCCGAGGAGGCTGCCGACTGCATTCTTGTCCCGCTCCGAGGTGGTTTCGTAGAAGACGTCGGCCCCGCTGATGTTGAGACCAGCATCCAGACCCGCCCTCACCAGATCACCTTCCCCACATCCGAAATCCAGAATCGTGGCTCCCGCTTTGCGCTGTGCGGTCGTTTTGCAGAACTCGAGGACGAAGCGATTGTTGATGTGTATCTGGTCCAAGTGACGCTCCGACTATCGGGCCGAACAACCACGTCTTGCGGAACTCGGCGCGTACGAGTTCACACGATACGGTTGTGCACTATTGAAATTCACGATGTGGGTGACGGCTCACCTGGTAAACCCGATCGGTTGAACCTTTCGTACGTGATATTTGAGATTCGGGATCGTCGCGTTCGTAGGAGCTCACCCGTGCAAACATCCCCAAAATAGGGCTCCTATGCTAGTCTTGAAGCTAATAGAGGCTGAGCGGAAGCCAAGCCGTTGCGAACGCGTTGCAGAGAGTCCGGGGCAGGTGAAATCCGGATAGCGGTCAGTTCGCAGACAGGTATCCCTTCCAAGCTCTGGACCGAAAACCGGCGACGGTGTGTAGGCTTCAGCGGGTGCGCCCGATAACGCGTATCGAGTGGGCAGATTCCTAGTGTGGATCGGTCAATCGAGGTGGTACCACGGCTTTTCACCGTCCTCAGTTTTGAGGGCGGTTTTTTGTTGCATTTCAGGGGACGAACGTGGGATTCAAGGACGTTAACAGTCAGGTCGATTTTCCGGCAATGGAGCGTGATCTGCTCGAATGGTGGGAGCGAGACGGGATCGTCGAGAAGTATCTCCATCGCAATGATGAGAGCGAGACTCGCTTCTCGTTCATCGACGGACCGATCACAGCGAACAATCCTATGGGCGTGCACCATGCCTGGGGTCGCATCGTACAAGGACATGTTCCAGCGGTATCACAACATGCTCGGCAAGAAACAGCGATTCCAGAACGGCTTCGACTGCCAAGGGCTTTGGGTCGAGGTCGAGGTCGAAAAGGAAATCGGGCTCAAGTCCAAGCGAGACATCGAGACATTCGGGGTCGCCGAGTTCGTGCAAATGTGCAAGGACCGGGTGATCAAGTTCTCGGCCCGGCAGACATCGACAGTCGGTGCGTCTCGGCTACTTCATGGACTGGGACGACTAGCTACTTCACGATGTCGGACGAGAACAACTACATGATCTGGCACTTCCTGAAGACGTGTCATGAACGGGGCTGGATCTACAAGGGCCACGACGTGATGCCGTGGTGCCCACGCTGCGGTACCGGCATCTCCGAGCACGAGATCGTGACCGAGGGCTATCAGGATCGAACCCATCTCTCCGTCTTCGTGAAGTTCCCGTTGCTCGATCAGGTCAACGCGGCCCTGATCGCCTGGACGACTACACCATGGACGCTGGCTGCGAATGTGGCGGCGGCGGTCAACCCGGAGTTGACCTACCTCGAAGTGGCCCAGGACGGCTGGACCTACTACGTCGCGCAGGAGGCCGCGAAAACTGCCCTGCGGGGCGAGTACGAGGTCGTTCGCGAGATCAAGGGCAGTGACCTGGTCGGGCGACCGTATGGTGGCCCATTCGACGATCTGCCGGCGGCCGTGGGGATCCAGCATCGGGTAATTGCCTGGGACGACGTGAGTGCGACTGAGGGAACCGGCATCGTCCACATCGCGCCTGGCTGCGGCAAGGAGGACTTTGCGCTCTCGAAGGTCAATGATCTCGCCGTGATCGCGCCGTCTGAACGAGTTCGGGATTTATGTCGACGGGTTCGCCTGGCTGAGCGGTCAGAACGTGCACGAGGTCGCCGAGCCGATCATGGCCGATCTCAAGACGCGGGGCGTGCTCTATCGCGGCGAGAACTACAAGCACCGCTATCCGGTCTGCTGGCGCTGCGGGACGGATCTGGTCTTCCGGCTGGTCGATGAGTGGTTCATCAATATGGATGACCTGCGTCCGCAGATGATGGAGATCACCCGGCAAGTGAACTGGGTGCCGTCGTTTGGCATGGATCGCGAGCTGGACTGGCTGGCGCACATGGACGACTGGATGATCTCGAAGAAGCGGTACTGGGGACTCGCTCTGCCGATCTACGAGTGTTCTGATTGCGGGACGATCGAGGTGATCGGGAGCGAGCACGAACTCAAGGACCGCGCGGTCGAGGGCTGGGACGAGTTCGACGGCCACTCGCCGCATCGCCCGTTCATCGACAAGGTCAAGATCGCCTGCGCGAAGTGCGGATCGACCGTGTCAGCCGGATTCCGGACGTCGGCAATCCGTGGCTCGATGCGGGCATCGTCGCCTTCTCGACGCTGAAGTACCGCTCTGATCGCGAGTACTGGGAGGAGTGGTACCCGGCTGATCTGATCTCCGAGAGCTTCCCGGGTCAGTTCCGCAACTGGTTCTACTCGGTGCTGGCGATGAGCACGGCGCTGACCAACAAGATTTCGTTCCGGAACGTCTTCTCGTACGCATTGATGCGCGACGAGAAGGGCGATGAGATGCACAAGAGCAAGGGCAACGCGATCTGGTTCGAGGATGCCGCCGAGACGATGGGCGTCGATACGATGCGCTGGTTGTTCTCGACCGTCAATCCGAGTACCAATGTCAACTTCGGGTTTGGGACGGCCGACGAAGTGCGCCGCCGGTTCATTCTGCCGCTCTGGAATTCCTACGGATTCTTTGCCCGGTATGCCGCGCTCGACAATTTCGATCCAACCGATACGTCGACGCTGGTGCATGTTTCCGAGCGACCGCTGGTTGACCGCTGGATCATTTCGCGGCTGAATCAGCTGATCGGCACGACTGGATCGGCTATGGATCGGTACGAGCCGGAGGTAGCGGCGAATGCGATCGAGCACTTCGTGGTCGAGGAGCTCTCCAACTGGTACATCCGCCGAAATCGGCGACGGTTCTGGAAGAGCGAGGCTGATGCGGACAAGGCGGCGGCGTATCACACGCTGTACGAGTGCCTGACGACCGTCAATCGGCTGCTGGCGCCGTACATCCCGTTCATCACCGAATCGATGTACCAGAACCTGGTGCGGAGTGTGGATGCCGCGGCAGTTGAATCGGTTCACCTGACCGACTATCCGGTGGCAGACGAATCGCTGGTCGACAAGCCGCTGGTGGATCAGATGCAGGCAGTGATGGAAGTCGTGCGGCTGGGGCGTGCGGCACGGAGCGCGGGGAACGTCAAGGTCCGGCAGCCGTTGCAGGCGGTACTGATCTACACGCGCAACAAGGCGGACTACGAGGCGATCACTCTGCTGCAGGATCAGGTGCTGGAGGAGTTGAACGTCAAGGAGATTCGGCCGCTTTCCGACGTTGGTGAAGTCGTGGCGTACAACATTCGCCCGAATTTGCCGGCACTGGGTCCGAAGTACGGCAAGAATCTCGGCGCTATCCGGCAAGCACTGGCGGAAGCTGATCCGGGGATGGTGGCTGGCCTGGTCGGTGCGGATCGGCAGGTTGAGCTGACCCTCGCCAATGGCGATGCGCTGTGGCTGGAGCCGAACGAGATCCTGGTCGACCTGAACAAGCGTGAGGGTTTCGCCGCGGCTCAGGGTGCGACGATGACGGTTGCGCTCGATATCGAGATGACCGATGCGCTGATCAATGAAGGCTGGGCGCGGGACTTTATCCGCGGACTCCAGGACGCGCGCAAATCGGCTGGGTTACAGGTCGAGGATCGCATCAACGTGCTGTATGCGGCTGGCGATTCGGTGGCAGCGGCAATCCATGAGCATGCAGAGCACATCAGGGCCGAGGTGCTGGCCCTGACCCTTGAACCCGGTGCGGGCTCGACTGAAGTCGAGGTTGGGGACGAAACCGTTCTGGTGACGATCAGCAAGGCCTGAGCGATTCACAGGAAACTGCCAGCCAACTCACGGCACTTTCCGGGTTTTGCTCTCTAGTGTGAAACGTGATCAAGCATCCGCGGCGGTCAGTTCTTCGGAACTGGTCGCTGCGCCTGATCCGAATCGTCGCAGTTTGAGCCAGGAGATCCGGATGAACATCCTCAGACCAGAATCGTACGAAACGTTGATCGAGCGGATGAACGCCGACAAGGCTGACCGGCGGACATTGCTCCGGGCCGGTGCGGGCGCTGCAGTCGGTGCGTCGGCGATGGCAAGCGGTGCCGGACTTAGCGTTCGCCCAGGACGCCTCGACCCCGGCAGCCGATGCCACCGAAGAGATCTGCGTGCTGACCCCGGAGTTGACTGAGGGTCCGTTCCATCTGGCAGACCATCTCATTCGCCAGGACATTACCGAGGGTCGCCCCGGTGTGCCGCTCAAACTCAAGCTGAAGGTGCTCAACACGACTTCGTGCAACGCTGTTGAGAACGTGGCGGTCGACATCTGGCATTGCGATGCGCTGGGGTTCTATTCGGGAATTTCTGGCAATCAACCTGGTCAGGGTGATCCGGTTCCGGACGATATCGATACGATTCCCGAAGACAACTTCCTGCGCGGTATTCAGCTCACGGATGCGGACGGCATTGTCGAGTTCGACACGATTTATCCGGGTTGGTACGCCGGGCGAGCGATTCACATCCACATGAAGGTGCACGTCGGCGGCACAATCGATGAGGGGACCGCTGACGAGGGCGATGAGACGTACGTTGAGGGTCACACCGCACACACGGGGCAGCTCTTTTTCGGCGAGGACATGAACGACCTGGTCTTCGCGAATCCGCCGTACAGCGACCGGGTGACGACTCGCCTCGCCAATGACGATGACAACATTCTTGGTAACCACGAGGACGAGCCCGGATTCATGCTCAACTTGAGCCTGATCGACGAAGACGACGTGAACGCGGGGTTGCTCGGCACTATCACGATTGGTGTAGATCCTGAATCGACCTAGTCGTCATCGGAAATTGCCCAGCGCAGGTTGCCAGGCTATCCTCCAACGGCACTCTTCAGGATATGTAAGCCGCATTTGACAATCTGCAACAATGCTCCCGGTCGGCACCATTGTGTCGGCCGGTTTCCGTTAATGGGTTCGAGGTTGAGATGACTGCTACTGACTACTCCGCGGCGATTGAACGGGTACGTGGTTACGCCGAGCAACTCCGGGTTGAATTCGAGATGCCCGGTTTGCAAATTGCGCTGACCGATCGGGATCACTTGCTTAGCGCGATTGAACTTGGTATTGCGGACCTGACTGCGAAGGCACCCGTGCTGCCTCAGACGATGTTCGAATTTGGTTCGATCGGGAAATCGTTCACGGCGATTTGCCTTCTGCAGATGGAGGAGGAGGGGCTGGTTGATTTTCACGCCCCGGTCGAGCAGTTTCTGCCGTGGTGGTCGGTCAAAAGCGCGTTCGAGCCGATCACGATTCACTATTTGCTCGCGCACACATCCGGGTTGATTGGCGGCACCGACTTCACACCAGAGCAGCGGTATGAAGTCTGGGCGCTTCGGCACTCGGAGACTGGTTCGGCGCCGGGATCGTACTTCCATTACTCCAATGCCGGGTACAAGACGCTGGGATTGCTGATCGAGCACGTTCTGGGCAAACCGTACGGTGAGGTTGTTCAGGAGCGGATTTTCGGACCGCTTGGCATGACCGATGTGGCCGGGGCGATAACCCAGGAAATTCGGCCACGACTGGCCGTCGGTTACGAGGAGACGTGGGACGACCGACCGAGGTTGCGCGGTCATGGCGTGATTCCGGCTCCGTGGCTGGAGACCGACTCCGGTGATGGCTGCCTGTGTGCGTCGGCAACTGATCTGGCGATTTACCTGCGGATGCTGCTGAATCGCGGGGCGTATCCGGGAGGTCGGATCCTGACCGAGGAGCAGTTCGAGCGGATGACGACCAACTACTCGCCGGTCAAGGATGGCGAGGATTCAGGGTATGGGTATGCACTCAGCGTGCCGGTTGCGGATAAGCCTGGCAAGTTCGGGCACTCCGGCGGGATGGTCGGGTACATCTCGATCATGTCTGGTGACGTGGATACCGGGTTTGGGGCAATCGCATTCACCAACTCAATGAACAGCGTTTCCGGGATAGCCAGCTACGCGCTCGATGTGCTGGCTGCTGCGAGCCGGGGCGAGAATCTGCCCTCCTTCCCCGAACCGAAGCGAGGTGACTTCTCCGGTATTGCAGGGACGTATCACGGGGCGCGCGGATCTATCGTGATTGGCAAGTCCGACTCAGGGTTCTCATTGACTCGAGACGGTGTTTCGGCCCCGTTGCAGTCGACCCCCTACGAGGTCGGCACGCTGGTTGATGATCGACCAGGCGAGAACCTGTTTCCGTATCGGTTCGTCCGGGATGGGGAGAGTCGAGTCACAAGCATTACTCACGGCGGCGATGTTTACGTGCCGATGGACCAGCCGCTTACGGGCGAATCCAGTCCTGAGTTGCTCCAGGTGGCCGGGCATTACCGGACGATCAATCCGTGGGGGAGTGGTTTCCGGATCGTTGTCCGCGCCGACAAGTTGTTCATCGTGTACCCGCATGGTGACGAGGAGGAGCTGGTTCCGGTGGGGGACGGCTACAAGGTCGGGATCGACGAGTTCGGACCGGAACGCATCTGGTTTGACGTATTTGTACCCGGCGTGGTTGTGCAGGCGCGGGATGCAGTTGGCGCGACCTGGCACCGTTTCTTTACGCCGTAACTTCTGACGGGAGGCACAACGTGGATCAACGTCAATTGGCAGCGGTTCTGGACCGGATCGGTGCATTCGCGGAGACGTACCGACAGCACTACGAACTGCCTGGGCTTCAGGTTGCAATCTCGGATCGAGAGTCGCTGGTCGGTGAATTCAATCTCGGGTTTGCGAACCTCGATGCGCAGATCCCGGTCACTGCCGAGACATGGTTCCAGCATGGGTCGATTGGCAAGACCTTCACGGCAATTTGCGTGCTCCAGCTTGAAGGCGAGGGGCTGATTGACCTGCACGCGCCGATTGCCGATCAGTTGCCGTGGTGGCGACTGGAGTCGCCGTTCGCACCGATCACGGTTCATCACCTGCTCTCGCACACGTCGGGGATCACGGAGGGTGCGGATGCGACGCCGGAGCAGCTGGCTGAGGTCTGGGCGATGGGTCGGGCGACGGTTGTGGTTGAGCCGGGAACGACGTATCTGTATTCAAACCTGACCTACAAGGCACTTGGGCAGCTGATTGAACACGTGACCGGGCAGACCTACGCCGAGGTGGTCAGCGAGCGGATTCTGCGGCCGCTGGGCATGACCCAGACCGATCCGATCATTACCCAGGACAACTGGCACCGGATGGCGGTCCCCTATCAGGAACGGTACGACGATCGACCTCGCCTGCCGGGTCATGGGGTGATCACCGCGCCGTGGATCGAGACCGATTCGGCAGACGGCTGCCTGGTCGGGTCGGCGAGTGATCTGGCGATTTTCCAGCGGATGCTGATGAATGGTGGGAGCGTATCCGGGTGGACGGATTCTGACTGAGGACCAGTTTGCGCGGATGACCACGCCGTACGTTCTTGCTGAAGAGAGCTACGACCATCAGTCATACGGGTACGGCATCTTCGTGCCAGACGGATCGGCGCCTGGAGCAACTGGGCACGAGGGCGTGATGGTCGGATACCTGGTGAACATGGACGCGCGACACGATCTTGGTTATGGGGTGGTTGCGTTTACCAATTCGATGAACAACATGATTCCGTTTACCGATCATGCGCTTGCACTACTCGAGGCGGCCGTGAATGGTGACGAGTTGCCGGCCGATCCGGTTCTGGACGAGCGAGATCCGGGGCAGTTTGCCGGTACGTACATCGGGCGAGACGGCGACATTTCGTTCTCGTTCGATGGCGAGCGACTTTCGGTCGAGACCGACGATGGTACATGGCCGCTGACCGCAGTGCCGTTTTATGGCAATCGATACGTGGATGATCGACCGGGCCGGAATCTGTTCTCGTACGTGTTTCACCAGGACGATGACGACGTGGTCACGCATGTTGTACGCGGATCGGAGCAGTGGAGCGTGACGGGCGAGGGACTACCGGGCGATCCCGATCCGGAACTGGCTGCCACTGGCCGGGCACTACCGCTCCTACAACCCGTGGCAGACGAATTTCCGGATCGTGGTCCGCGGAGACGACATCTTCCAGCAATTCCCCTGGGGTGGCGAGCAGCAGCTAACTCAGGATGGTGATGCGTTCCGGGCAGCGGATGACGAGACGAGTCCGGATCGGCTGTGGTTTGATCGGCGGGCGGACGGACTGGTGGTCCAGGTGCGGAACGACATGGGGGCGAGCTGGCAGCGGACGTTTACGCCGTAACCGCCGCATCGGGACCGATCGCAAGTTGACAGGGTGGGCACTGGATGGCTATTCTTGTGCGGCTTCTGCGGAAGTGGCTCAGTGGTAGAGCATCTCCTTGCCAAGGAGAAGGTCGCGGGTTCGAATCCCGTCTTCCGCTCCAAAAAAACCCGCGCAAATTGCGCGGGTTTTTGCTTGTCCGGAAGGACCCCATCTGGGCGGACACGGTGCGCGGACACGGTGCCATGCGCCCTACTTGCCTTCACCAAGACGTTCGACCTCGATCCTAATGCAATTCTGAAATCTGGATGTGCGAATCGGGGCGGGTGCGGACTTCGGGGAGTAGAGACGTGCCGAGGCCGGGGGCGGTTGGCGCTTCGATGTGGCCGTCGACGACCTTGATGACGTCGGTGACGAACTCGGGGTAGGTGAATTGCAGGTAGGCGCGGACGGTTTCCTGGTAGACGGCGTTGGTGGCGTTGATCGCGAGGTGGATGCCGGCGTAGAGCGTGAACGGGCCGGTGCAATCGTGCATGGCGACCGGGCGCTTGTACGTCTCGGCCATCGTCGCGATCTTCTTGCTTTCGGTGATGCCGCCGGCCCAGGTCGGGTCGATCATGATGATGTCGGCGGCGCGCTTTTCCAGCAGCGGCTTGTACTCGTAGCGGGTGGTCAGATATTCGCTGGCCAGGATCGGGTGGTCGTGCTGCGCCGAAGTTCGGCGAGGGCGTCGATGTCGTCGGCGCGCATCAGGTCTTCGAGCCAGGCCGGGCTGGAACTCCTCCAGCGCGTGGGCGATCTGCTTGGCCGCGGGCAGCGACCAGAGGCCGTGCCCCTCGACCATGATCTCCATCTCGTCGCCGACCGCTTCGCGAATCTTGCGGAACGGTTCGAGGCCCTGTTCGAGGTCGCGGCGTCGATGCGCTGGCCGCCGAAGTTGCGCAGGTCGGGATCGAACAAGCCCCTGAGGTTCCGCCAGTTGTCCCAGCCGCCGGGATGGTGGGCGAACGTAGTCGAACGGCCAGATCTTCATGCCGCGTGATGCCTTCGGAGAGCAGGTCCTGCGGCGAGCGCGCCGGCATCGGTCATGAAGGCGATCAGGTCCTCGTATTCGCCGGGTCCGCCGCGATCGATGCCGTAGCCGTCGCCGCTGCGGGTGGCCGACCGTAGGCTGGACCGCCACAGGTGTTGTAGGTCTTGATCGAGTCGCGCGCCGCGCCGCCGAGCAGCATGCCAGATCGGCATCCCGGCGGCCTGACCGAGGATGTCCCAGAGGCAGCAATCGATGGCCGAGAGTCCGCGAATTTCGGCGCCCTTGCCGGCGATGTGGGCGATGACCTCGTAGAGCCGCCGCCAGTGCAGTTCGATGGCGCGCGGGTCGTGGCCGAGCAGCATCGGCGCGGCGAACTCGTGGATGTAGCCGCGCACGGCGCTCGGTCATGTAGAAGGTGTCGGAGTAGCCGATCAGCCCTTCGTCGGTGTGGACGGCGACGAAGATCAGGTTCGGATAGTCGTCGAGAGTGATGGTTTCGATTTTGGTGATTTTCACTGGTTTGCTCCTTGTCGCGTCAATACGTGCCGGATGCCGTCAGTGCTGTCGGTCGTTCGTGCTGCCCTCACCCCCTGCCCCCTCTCCTGAAGGAGAGGGGAAGTTAGGGATTCATGGCCATTCGATGTTTCGGTCGAGGGGGAAGAGTGGGCGGCGGACGTGTTTGAAGTCGAGGAGTTCGAGGTTGGAGGTGCAGAGTCCGGGGGTGTCGACGTGGATTGCCTGCGCCATGATCGGTTCGTAGCCGCCTCGCCAGCGGACGGCTGCCTTGACGACGATGATGTGCAACTGGGTCGGGTCGATGCCGATTGATTTCAGTTGCTGGAGATCGCCGGGCATGCACTTGATCGAGGTCAGGACCAGTTTGATGCCACCGAGCTGGATGATCGCAGTTGGTCCCATGTCGACCGGGACGCCCGCGTTTTCGGGACCTTCGTGGACCCATTTGCCGTCACCGAGGTAGATGACCTCTCCGGTGACCGGGCAGGGATCGCCGTGGTAATGGTCGAGTTTGGCTCCGACCTCACCTGAGAATTGACCGCCAATACCGATTGAGATTGCTGCCTGAACTGCTGCTGGATCGGAAATGACGATGACCGCGTTTTGGGCTTCCTGGCGAATCAGTTCAGCGAGAAGGACCGTGCCGTCGCCGGGGGTGCCGCCGCCGATGTTGTCCGCCACGTCGACCAGGATGACCGGCCCCTCCCCTGCTGCGATGGCCTGGCGTGACGGCTTCGGCCGGATCGACGTTTTCGATGAGCATGTCGTTGCGCAGCGACCAGGTGAGTTCGGCAAGTTCCCCTGCCAACGCTCGGGCCAGATCTGGGATCATCGTTCGTTATGACAATCAGACTCGCTCCAGCCTCCGGGATGTCCGAATACGCGAAACCGGGCGCGACTGAGACGGTGAGCACCTCTGTCTTGACGTTCCATCTCGAAGGCTCGCGCATAGATCGCGGCAAAGGGATGGGCGGATGTGAACTGGGCCTGCGGAACCGGCATCAGCGGCGGTTTGACCATCGCGATCGTTGGCCTGATTTCGCCAAGGGCAGTCCGGTGCAGTAGTTCGACCGCTTCCCGGCCGCGGTCGCCAGCGTCGATGTGGGGATAGGTGTCGTACGTGGTGATGATGTTTACCGCGTCGACCATCGCCTGGCCGATGTTGGCGTGCAGATCGAGCGTAACGGCGATTGGGATGTCGGGACCGATTGCGGTCCGGACGCGTTGGGCGATTTCGGCTTCGGCATCCGGGTACCCCTCGGCGACCATGGCCCCGTGCAGATTGAGGACGACGCCGTCGGCGGGGAGCGCGGCTGAAATCAGGTCGAGAAGTTCGGCGAGAAGAGACTCGAACGTGGATCGAGATGGTGGTCCGCTCGGGGTGGCACTGGCGAAGAGGGTTGGTGCGACTTCGATTCCCAGGTCCCGGCAGGCGTCGAGCGTGCCTCCGAGCGAGTGGTTCGTGCCTGCCCAGCGCTTGAGTTCGTTGCCGCGGGCGGGGTGGAAGTCGTCGTATGTCGCGAGTTCGGAGGAGAAGGTGTGAGTTTCGTGGACTATGCCGCCGACTATGAATCGCATTCTTCTCCCCTACCCCCCAATCGCGATCGATTTTGCGACATCTTCGGCAGCGTTGAGGATGAAATCGAAGTCCTCGGTCGAATGGGCGGTTGAGAAACCGGCGTGACCTGGAGGCCCGGCTTTCGTATAGCCGTGGATGTAGACGCCACGCTCGAACATGCCGGAGGTGAAGTTGCGGTTCAGTTCGTGATCGTGGTTGATGGCATCGGTCCAGGTGCGGACCGGATCGGTGCGTCCGAAGTAGATGCCGAAGCGCGCCCACGCCCCTGGACCCGTACGGGAATCCCGTTCCGGTCGAAGACTTCCTGCAGTCTGACCGTAGAAGTTCGACGCGGTCGCATTGATCTCGTCGTAGACGCCGGGGGCGCGGAGTTCCTTGAGGGTTGCGAGGGCGGCGAGCACGCTGAGCAGATGGCCGGAGTAGGTGCCGCTATGGACGACTGTGCCGGTGGGTACGAGCATCGGCCATCAGATCGTCGCGACCGGAGATGGAGGCGAGCGGCAGACCGTTGGCCGAGCGCCTTGGCGTGGGTTGTGAGGTCGGGGGTGACTCCGGATTCGGCCTGAACGCCGCCGAGAGCGGTCCGGAAGCCGGAAAGCACTTCGTCGAAGATCAGGATCGTGCCGTGCTCGCGTGGTGCGGTCGCGCAGCAGTTGCGAGGAAGCCGGGCTCGGCCGGGATGCAGCCGGCGTTGTAGTGGATCGGTTCGCAGATGACCGCGGCCAGTTGGTCCGCCGATCTCGTCCATGACCCGTTCGAAGGCATCGGCATCATTCCAGGGGACCATCCGACGATGTCGGCGTCGTGCTCGGGGATGCCGCCGGAGGACGGGACGATCGGGCTTGCCGGATCGAAAGGATCGGCGTGCTTGAACAGCCAGGGCTCGGTCAAACCGTGGAAGTGGCCGTCGAACTTCAGGTAGCGGGAACGTCCGGTGGCCTGGCGGGCGATCCGCAGGGCGACGAGGGTGACTTCGCTGCCGACGGACGAAAAGCGGACCCGCTCGGCGGCGGGAATGATCTCGACGATTTGCGCGGGCGAGCTCTTCGTGGAATGGAGTTTCGGCGGCGCAGATGATGCCGAGTTCGACGCCGTCGATGACCGCAGCTTTGACGGCGGGGTGGTCGTGGCCGAGCATCGCGGCGCCGTTACTCATGTTCAGGTCGATGTAGCGCTTGCCCGTCCAGATCGTAGAGGTACGGGCCGTCACCGTGGGCGACGTAGAGCGGTGACTCGAGGTACGGATTCAGCCGCATCGATGCCGAGACACCGCTGGCGAGTGAGCTACGGGCGTTTTGATACAGGACCGAAGCATCTGATACGGAGTGCGACGTTTGGTTCACCTGGTGCTCCTGACATTGCGCATGCTGACCAGCAGACTGGTGCTCCGGAATCGTCCGCGCAAATTGCCGAACTGGCAACAGGCGTTTCGGTGGCTGGCGGTGTAGTGTCCCGTGTTCACGGGCGCGCTACCGGTTGTCTATGCTAAGGACCATCGCCATTCGGGCCTCTTGGGCAGGAGCTTACTGAAATGAACAGGTTCAACTCTCGCGTCGGCATCTCAGCCTTACTAATTGGGTTAACGCTGGCCGGCACGGTCGCGTCCTCGTCGGCCCAGGATGCTCCTGATGTGGATGACTTGCAGGAAACGGTCGAGGCGCTTTCAACCGAAATTGCCGAAATTCAGTACGACTCGATCCCGGAGGTTGAGGAGCTCGATCAGGAAGCGTTTGATGAACTGCTCGCGGAGGCTCAGGCAAATGACCCGGTTTCGGGACCTGAGGACGGCGAAATTGTCCACGACGCCGACTTTATCCGGCTCTGGTATGTCGCCGGGACATATGACGACTTCGCGCTCGATGTCACCTTCGAGAATCCGCGCGACGAGGATGATGGTCCGTTCGATTTCGGTGCGGAATTGCGCATTCATGGTGATTACCTGAATCCGGCCCGGATCTACCTGATTTTTGACAGCGATGGCGACTGGCTGGCTTCGGTTGGGACCGACGACGAATGGGCCGCGGAAGAGGAATTCCCGCTCGCAGACGGACGAGTTCGCGGGATGGACGCGGCGGCTGGAGGCGAGAACAGCCTGACTATCGTGATGATCGGCAATGAAGTGCACTTTGCGGTCAACGGGGAATACATCTCGTCATTCGGTGTGCCGTTCGATAGCGCGGGATTCCTCGCAATCGGGACCGGATTCTTCACCGGCAGCGCAATCAATGGCGAGACGACTCCTTATCGTGATCTGACCGTTTGGGAGATTTGAACCGGCAACAGACGAGATTTGCTACGATACTGAAACGAATTCAGCCGTCCCCACATTCGTGACAGGTCAATCAGCACGTGAGCATCCTCCGGAGGAATCGCAACAAATCGGCGTCAGCCGAGGTGTCGAGCGAGCCCCGGATCGGGATGATGCATTCGGTTCAGGTCTACCCGGCGTTCCGATTGTTGATGATCGGGACGCTGGCCACGAATACCGCCTTCTGGATGTACCAGGTCGCCGTCGGCTGGCTCGCACTTGAACTGACCGACTCGCCATTTTTCGTGGGACTCTCCGGGTTTGCCGGTGGCATCCCGATGTTGATTCTTTCGTTGCCGGCCGGGGTCCTGATTGATCGTTTTGATGGACGCCGGGTGCTGTTGATTGCTCAGGCCGGCATCATGCTGGTCGCGGGCCTTTTCGCGATCATGGTTGGATTCGACCTGATCGAGCCGTGGTCGCTGCTCGTGCTGGCGGCGGCATACGGAAGCGTGATGTCGTTCGTTTTTCCGAGCCGAACGACGATTGTGCCGTTTCTGGTTGAGCGCAAGGATCTTTCGAACGCGATTGCATTGAATTCGGCTACACAAAATTCGACTCGGGTTATCGGGCCATCGGTTGCGGGTGTCCTGATTGCAACCGTAGGTATCAGCGGAACCTTCGCCCTGGCGGCGGCACTCCAGGTGTTTGCCCTGTACACGACCTATCACCTGCCCTCGACGAATTCTGGCCCAGATTCAAAGCGGCGCTTGAGTATGTCGAGCCTGACCGTTGGGCTGAAGATTGTGGCGAACAGTCCGTTCCTCCTTGGGCTGATCCTTCTTGCACTGGCTCCGACCGTACTGGTGATGCCCTACATCAATTTGATGCCGGTTTTCGCGCGAGATGTGATGGGACTTGGTTCCGGCGGACTGGGACTTGCTGCTGGCCGCGACGGGAGTCGGCACCGTATTCGGGGCGCTATCCGTCGCCAGATCCATTCGCCTGCAGACATGGCGACATTCGCAGATTGTCACGGCAATCGCGTTCACGGTTTTTGTGATGCTTTTCGCGGTGACATCGATGGTTGCGCTGGCGATGGTGTTTCTGTTTGCGGCAGGATTCATGAGCGCCGCGTATCTGGCGTTGAACCAGACTGCTCTTCAACTGAATGTAGACGATGATGTTCGCGGGCGGGTGCTCTCGGTTTATCTGTTGACCTGGGGGATGTTGCCGATAGGACAGCTTTTCGTCGGCACCATTGCTGATTTCACCAGTACTCCGGTGGCCGTCCTGATCTCATGCACGTTGTCGATCGTCTGTGTGCTTGCGATCCGGAAAAAGTACGCCGTTGGGGACACCGATCCGGCCGCCCGGAAAGCGGCAGTGGCGGTCGAGCTCTAGCGGGCACTGTCTTGCAACCGTCAACGCCGCTTCCTGCCACCGTTCTCCGGCCGTTGAGCCCATATCGACCTCCCGGGATGTATTGCAACAAACCGTACAGGCGTTCTGATACCATGATCCGTACAGGTGTTCTGTATGAGGAGTGGGAATGGCAGCAGAGGATTACCGGCGACTGGAAATTCCGCTCTTGCGCAGCCGGGACAAGAAGGACGTCGGTACGCTGACTCTCATCCGGACCGACAGCTGGATCCTGTATGACGAGGCGGGAAAGCGATTGCCAATACCCAAGAGTCAGGACACGCTGATCGTGACGCTGTCCCGGCCCGATGGTGAGCAGGTTGTCTACACTCAAATTCCCATGTCTGAACTCTTGCGGGGCGACTAGAGGTCGGCCAGAAACTCGAGGACGATTCGGTTGAATTCGTCGGGTCGTTCGTTGTTGGGCAGGTGTGCGCTACCGGAAATCTCTACTGATCTGGCACCGGGAACCGCTTGAGTCAGATTGGCTCCAGCTTCGAGATAGACCGGGAAATCGTGCTTGCCCCAGATCACAAGGGTCGGTGCGACGATAGAGCCGAGTCGCTCGGCGGCGGGTGGATCAATGTCGATTTCCTGATCGTCGGTGTCGATTCGCTCGAACAGCGCGCCATTCAGTTCTGACAATCTCGCCCGGAATTCCTGATCGACTGAATCCGGTGATCGGCCGAATCCGTCCACCCACATCTGGGCTTCCTTCTCGACGGCGGCCGGGATGCCCTCTTCTTCCTGTAGGCGATCGACGTCCTCCCAGGCGGTCCTGAGCTCTTCCGAGGCCGGAGTACCGCAGCGAGCGCTGACCGCGACGAGTGCAGTGACCCGTTCCGGCGCTATCACCGCGACGTCAATTGCTACCTGCGATCCGAGCGAGACTCCGAGAATGTGGAACTTGTCTATGCCTAGCGAGTCGAGAACGGCAAGGACATCCTCGGCTGATCGGTATGGCTCCGGCGTGCGGACGGTGTCACCGAATCCGCGCAGATCGATGCGGATTACCTGATAGCGTGCTCCGAATGCGTCGAGTTGCTCATCAAAGAGCGTGCGATTGCCGAGTCCGGAATGAATCAGAACAAGTGGATGGCCGGAGCCGGAGACATCGAATGCGATCCGGGTAGAGCCGGCCGAAGCGTATTGCGTGGGAAGCATCTCTGGCGTTCCTCCGAAATCGACGTGCATCGAGACTGGATAATACTTGACCGTTGTCCAACTCCTCACTTGCGGATCGGAAGAGCCTCACCCGTGGGACCATCCCTCACGACAGGCGGCGATTCTGTGTCGAGTTGGGTAGACTGAACCGACATCGCGGATGTGGCGGAACGGCAGACGCTGCGGACTTAAACTCCGTTGGGGCAACCCGTGCGGGTTCGAATCCCGCCATCCGCACCAAGTCATTGGGATAGCCCGATCGTGACCGAACGTTTTTCACTCAAGGACGCCCTGTTCAACGAGCCCAAAGTGCGTCAGTTGGCCGGGGAGATTTCGGCGGTCTACCCGGCGTTTGATCGCGACGCATTTGTCAGCGAGTCGGTCGAGCGATTTCCACAACTTGAACTGAAAGCGCGGATTGCCTGGCTCACTGAGTGTCTGCGCGCTCATTTGCCGGGCGGTTATCGGGAGGCGCTGGAGATCATCCTGGCCGCGTTGCCACCAGATCTCGATCCGGAGCGGACCGATGACGATTTCGGGGATTTCATCCACGCGCCGTACGGGGACTTTGTCGCACGGTACGGGTTGAGCGAGGCGGATCTGGATGTGTCGCTGGCGGCGCTGCACGAGATCACTCGCCGGTTCTCAGCCGAGGGAGCGATACGACCGTTCCTGAACACTTTCCCTGACCAGACGCTGGCCGTGCTCAATAAGTGGGCTTCGGATCCGAACTATCACGTCCGGCGATTGTGCAGCGAAGGAACCCGGCCCTTGCTTCCCTGGAATATGCGGCTGACCATCCCCTATCGCGCGTCAATGGGGATCCTCGATCGCTTGCACGCTGACCCGACCCGTTACGTCACCCGATCAGTTGCCAATCATCTGAACGATGTAGCGAAGATTGATTCGAATCTCGTAATTGAGCGATTGCGGGCATGGCACAAGGCGGGAATCCAACAGCCTCGCGAGATTTTGTTCATGACCAATCATGCCTTGCGAACCCTGATCAAACAGGGCAATCCTGATGCGCTCCAGCTAATCGGTGTCGATCTCGGCGCTCCGGTGTCACTGTCGGACTTCGAGCTTTCACCAGTCGTGGTAATTGGCGATGCTGTTGAGTTTTCTTTCGTGCTGTCGTCGCCCGACGATTGCGAGGCCCTGGTCGACTTCGTGATTCATTTTGCTGGGCCGAACGGGAAACCTGGCGGACGCAAGGTCTTCAAGCTGCGGCGATTCGCGATTGCAGCGGGGATTCCGTTGGCGGTCAGTAAGCGTCATCCGATGCGCGGAGGCATGACGACTCGCTCGTTGTATCCGGGTGAGCATCGACTTGAGATTCAGGTGAACGGGCAGATTGTGGCATCAGGGACGTTTCTGCTCCATCGCGACTGAACCAGTCCCGCTAGACTTTTCCTGGTAACCAGTCCAACACGGGAGGACCACAATGAGCGACGACCTGACCATTGGCACAACAAATCTGCGCGTGATTGTTGATCCGAAACGGTGCGTGGCCAACGGCAAATGCACCTATGCGGCGCCTGGTGTCTACGTTATCGATGAAGAGACCGGCGTTGCCTATGTCGAGGACGAAGACGCGGCGACGGTGGAAAACCTGTTTGCCGGGGCCAGAGCCTGCCCGACCGACGCGATCATCATCGAGCAGTACGGTCGCCGCATGTACCCGCGAATCCTCGCGCCGATGCCGGGCGACGACTAGCGGCTCACGTTTCGAATCCGGGTTGGGATGATTCCAGCATCGTGGGTCAACGGAAAACGGGTCGGCGGAGATTTCCGCCGACCCGTTCTTTTGTTGCTGAGAGAGGTGGACTCTAGTAGTCCATGCCGCCCATGCCGCCTTGCGGCATCATGGCTGCGCCCTTCTCTTCCGGCTTGTCGGTGATGAGGGCCTCGGTGGTGAGGATCATGCCGGCGATGCGACGCCGCATTCTCGACCGCCGAGCGGGTGACCTTGGCCGGGTCGATGATGCCGGCCTCGATCATGTCGACGTACTCGTCGGCGATCACGTCGTAGCCGATGTTGGTGTTGTTCTGTCTCGGCTGGGCCGGCGCACCATCTCGATGACGACCGCGCCATCCTGGCCGGCGTTGGCGGCGATACCGCGCAGCGGCTCTTCGAGCGCGCGGCGCAGGATGTTGACGCCGGTCTTGATGTCGCCTTCGGCCTCGACGCCGTCGAGCGCGGAGATGGCGTTGATCAGCGCGACGCCACCGCCCGGGACGATGCCTTCTTCGACCGCGGCGCGGGTGGCGCGAGAGGGCGTCCTCAACGCGGTGCTTCTTCTCCTTGAGCTCGGTCTCGGTCGCGGCGCCGACCTTGATCACGGCCACGCCACCGGCCAGCTTGGCCAGTCGCTCCTGCAGCTTCTCGCGGTCGAAGTCGGAGGTCGTGGTCTCGATCTGGGCGCGAATCTGATCGATGCGGCCCTTGATCGCCGCCTCGTCGCCGACGCCTTCGATGAAGGTGGTGTCGTCCTTGGTGGAGACGACGCGGCGAGCGCGGCCGAGATCCTCGATGGCGGCGCTGTCGAGCTTGCGGCCGACCTCCTCGGAGATGACCTGGCCACCGGTCAGGATGGCGATGTCGCGCAGCATTTCCTTGCGGCGATCACCGAAGCCCGGGGCCTTGACGGCGAGGACGTTGAGGGTGCCGCGCAGCTTGTTGACGACCAGGGTCGCCAGCGCTTCGCCGTCGACATCCTCGGCGATGATGACGAACGGGGCGCGAGCCGTGGCGACCTTCTCGAGCACCGGGAGGATGTCCTGGATCGAGGAGATCTTCTTGTCGGTGATCAGGATGAACGGATCGTCGAGCTCGGCTTCCATGCGCTCGGTGTTGGTGACGAAGTACGGCGAGATGTAGCCGCGGTCGATCTGCATGCCCTCGGTGTACTCGGTCTCGAACTGCGAGGCCCTTGGACTCCTCGACCGTGATCACGCCGTCCTTGCCGACCTTCTCCATCACTTCGGCGATCAGATCGCCGATTTCCTTGTCAGCGGCGGAGATGGAGGCGACCTGGGCGATCTCGTCCTTGCCCTTGACCGGAACGGCCATGTCCTGGATGCGTGGCGATCAGGGCGTCGGCGCCGAGGTCGATGCCCGCTTCAGCAGCATGGCGTTGGCGCCGGCGGCGACGTTGCGCATGCCTTCGTGCACGATGGCCTGGGCCAGCACGGTGGCGGTGGTGGTGCCGTCACCGGCAACATCGTTGGTCTTGGTGGCGGCTTCCTTGAGAAGCTGCGCGCCCATGTTCGCGAAGTGGATCGTCGAGCTCGATCTCCTTGGCGACGGTGACGCCGTCGTGGGTGACGGTCGGGGCGCCGAACTTCTTGTCGAGCGCGACGTTGCGGCCCTTCGGACCGAGGGTCGTCTTGACCGCGTTGGCGAGGATGTCGACACCCTCTTGAGGGACGTGACGCGCCTCTCGTTGAACTCAATCATCTTTGCCACGTGTTAATCTCCGTTGCTCTGTAATGAATCGCGAAATCGCCGAACGAATCGACTGACCTAGTCCGACGATCGCCGAGGATGTCCTTCTCGGCGAGGATGAGGTAGCTCCTCGTCGTCGAGCTTGAACTCGGTGCCGGCGTACTTGGCGAACAGCACCTCGTCGCCGACCTAGACGTCGACCGCGATGCGATCGCCATCGTCGTCACGCCGACCTGCGCCGACCGCGACGACGGTGCCGCGCTGTGGCTTCTCTTTGGCGGTGTCCGGAAGGACGATGCCGCTCTTGGTCATCTCTTCGCGGCCGATTGGCTTCACCACGACTCGATCGCCCAAGGGCCGCAATTTGACGTCCACTGCAGTTGCTCCCATCTCTTTTTCAACCTCCTAATTGGTTGACCCATACCTGCGGCCCGACTAAACGGCACCGCAGCACTGTTTTGTAGCGTGATGAATTCTAGCACTGGCATTAGCACTCTGCAAGAGTGAGTGCTAAATCAATGTGATTTCTCCGGTTATGGGTGATCGTGAGAGGAAGTGTACAGGTCCGGTGGTAGAATTCGAGACGTTCTGACGGACACGTTTTCGACTCAATTCCCAGTGTCCACGAGGTAGCTAGCAGCAATCTGCATGATGCAGATTCGGGAGGGCAGCGTGTCCAGTACGCATCGCGATCCATCAGAGTTTTCTGGCCAAGCGTGTTCGTGAAGCGGCCTCATCGCCAACTCTTGCTGCCTCCGAAAAGGCACGGCAACTTAAGGCGCAGGGCGTCGATGTCGTTGACCTCGGCGGCGGCGATCCTGACTTCATTACGCCAGAGCACATCCGGGTTGCGGCCGCCGACGCGATGAACGCGGGCGATACCCATTATGTAGCGGCCAATGGCACCCCGGCCCTTCGCAATGCCCTGGCGCGCAAGCTGGTTGACGACAACAAACTTGAATATGACCCGTCCGAGATCATCGTCACCACCGGCGGCAAGCAAGCACTTTTCGAGGCAACGATGGCCCTGGTTGAGCCAGGTGTCGACGTGATGATTCTCGAGCCGGCCTGGGTGTCGTATGACCCGATGGTGACACTCGCTGGCGGATCGGTCGTTCATGTTGGGCTCGATCCGGACACCAACTGGACCGTGACTCGCGAGGTGCTGGAGGCGCATGTCACTCCGAACAGTCGCGTGCTGTTCATGAACTCGCCATGCAACCCAACCGGGCGTGTCCTCTCATTTGACGAGCACCAGGCGATTGCTGATTTTGCGATTGCGCACGACATTATTGTCTTCACGGACGAGATGTACGAGAAGATCATCTACGACGGCCATATCCACTACTCGCTCGCGAACTGGCCAGGGATGTGGGAGCGGACGATTACGTTCAATGGTTTTTCCAAGGCATATGCGATGACCGGCTGGCGCCTGGGTTTCATGGCCGGGCCGAAGGTCTTCATCAATGAGATCTCCAAGATCCAGAGCCACTCAATTACCCATGCGACATCGTTTGCAATGGCTGGCGCCGTAGCCGCGTTGACCGGTCCGCAGGATTCGATTTCGGACATGGTGAAAGCCTGGGATCGGCGACGGCACTTAGTGCACGAAGGACTGAATTCCGTCAAAGGTATTCGCTGCCCGCTGGTCGAGGGTGCGTTCTATGCGTTCCCCGATATTCGCGAGACCGGCATGACCTCCATGGAGTTCGCGGATCGGTGTCTTTCGGAGGCGCAGGTGTCGCTGGTGACCGGTAATGCGTTCGGGGCGGCTGGAGAAGGTTTCATGCGGTTGTCCTTCGCGACTGGTGACGACATGCTGAACAAGATGATTGAGCGTCTGCAAAACTGGCTTGGAAGCAAATAGGAGTTTCACGTGAAGGTTGAACAACGTCTTCAAGAGCTGGGAATCGAACTCCCTGCTCCAGTCCAGCCAATTGCCACCTATGTTCGTTATGTTCAGACCGGCAACCTGCTCTATATCTCGGGGACTGGTCCGCTGCCCGGCCAGCCAAATGGCAAACTCGGTGTCGATCTGGACATCGAAACCGGATATCAGGTGGCCCGGAGCGTCGGAATATCCATGATTGCCACGATCCGGGATGCACTCGGCGATCTCGATCGGGTCGTCCGGGTCGTTAAACTGCTTGGCATGGTCAACTCAGCACCCGATTTCACTGAGCAGCCGAAGGTCATCAACGGATGCTCCGACTTGATGGTCGAGGTCTTTGGAGAGGCCGGACGACACGCCCGATCTGCGGTTGGAATGGGCGCACTGCCGGGTAATATCGCGGTTGAGATTGAGTTGATTCTCGAGGTCTCGTAATCCTCGGTCCGTGGATGTGCGTAACACCATAGGTTCCGGCCATGCGGAGCGATCCGTTTTGGCCGGCTTTTCTTCAGGGAGATAGCTCACATGTCGATGCGAAAACCAACACTGGTTACCAAAGAGGGACTTGAACGGCTCAAGGCGGAAATGGACGATCTGGTCAACGTCAAGATGCCGGCCATTACTGCTGCAGTGGCGGAAGCGCGTTCCCACGGCGACCTTCGGGAAAACGGGGCATACGATGCGGCCAGGATCGATCAGATGATGGCCAAGCGTCGTATCGATGAAATCGACATGCTTTTGCGCAACGTTGAGATCATTTCGGACAACCCGTCCAATTCGGGCGTGGTTTCCCTCGGCTCCAGGGTGATCGTCGATTTTGACGGCGATGAGGAGACCTATACCCTGGTTGGCGCGGTCGAAGCGAGTCCCAAAGCGGGTTTGATTTCGAACGAGTCGCCAATTGGTCGAGCGCTGCTGGGCAAGCGACCGGGACAAACGGCAGACGTAGTCACCCCTGGTGGGGTCACAACAGTGAAAATTCTTCGCATTGAGTAGACGTTGATGCCTCTGTCGTTCATCGGCAAGTGGCGCGTAGGTCGGATTGCGCGGCGTCAGGAAAGTGGTTACCGCAGTCTTTGGCATGCCTTCAGTCGCTATCCAACACTGGCTGACGGGCGGCACGACGACACGGCCTGGCGCGAACATCCCGGGCGTTTTGCCTGTTGCCTGATCAAGGTGCCAGTCGCGAAGCTCCAACCGGAACTGGACAACGTGCGGGCCGCATTGGAGCGCGACGGCAAATCGCGCCTGCATCCCGATGAGTTCCTGCACATCATGATTCAGGAGATCGGATTCGTCTGTCGCAACCCCACGCGACCTGACGAGCTCTCCATTGAGCGATTCGACGAATTGAACAGCGCCTTGAGTACCGCGCTCAATGACTTGCCCGCCTTCGACGTGACCATTGCCAATGCAAACTCGTTTGAGGACGCGCCATTCCTTGAGGTCCACGATGGTGGAGGCTGCGAGGCGATTCACCGGCGGCTTCGGGAGGCATCAGCGATGACGATGATTCCGCGGTTTGCGTTCCTGCCGCATATCACCATCGCGCACTATCTGGGCAGCTTCGATGCGCTCCACACGGTTCAGACGTTGCAGGAATTCCGGGCAACTGAATTCGGCACGTTCCGGGTGACCGAGGTCGAGATTGCGACCATGCGGGTCGACATCGACTATCCACCGATTTACACAACCCAGACCCTGGTTCTCGGAGAACGAATAAAACCGGTGGTCAGTTGACCACCGGTTTTATTTACGTCAATTTGCGTTGGGACTAGAGTCCAGCCGCGCTCCGAAGTGCTTCGGCCTTGTCAGTTCGCTCCCACGGGAGATCAAGATCGGGTCGGCCGAAGTGACCGTAGGCGGCAGTCTGCTGTAGATCGGGCGGCGCAGATCGAGGTATCGATGATCGCTGCCGGACGAAGATCGAAGATACTCGCGCACCAGTTGCGTCGATCTGCTCGTCGCGATACGACGCCGGTGCCGAACGTTTCGACCATGATCGAAACCGGATGTGCCTACGCCGATCGCGTACGAGATCTGGAATCTCGAAGCGCTCGGCGAGTGCCAGCCGCGACGAAGTTCTTGGCGACGTAGCGAGCCGCGTAGGCGCCAGAGCGGTCGACCTTGGTCGCGTCCTTGCCGGAGAACGCGCCACCACCGTGGCGCGCCATGCCACCGTAGGTGTCGACGATGATCTTGCGTCCGGTCAGACCGGCGTCAGCGATCGGGCCACCAAGAGTGAAGCGACCACTCGGGTTGACGAAGTATTTCGTCGATTTGTCCAGCAACTCACCTCGGCACGGACTTGCCAATGACCATCGTCGAGCACGCCTTCTTTGATCTCTTCGTTGCGCACGATATGGTTGATGCTGGGTCGAAACAACGATCGTGTCGACCCGGACGGGCTTCGCCCTTCGTATTCGACCGTGACCTGACTCTTGCCGTCCGGCAGCAACCATGGAAGTGCGTCAGACTTGCGCGCACTGGCCAAGCTCGCGGGCGATTCGATGCGAGAGTGCAATCGGCAGCGGCATCAGCTCGGGCGTTTCGTTGCAGGCGTACCCGATCATCATGCCCTGGTCGCCGGCGCCGATCTGGTCGTACTTGTCTTCGGCGTTCGCCTTTTCGCGTACTTCCAGCGCGGCGCCAACGCCGCCGGCAATTTCGGGGCTCTGCTGCCTTCAGCGACACCATGACGCCGCAGGTCTCGGCGTCGAAGCCATGCGATGAATCGGTGTAGCCGATATCGCGAATGACATTGCGCACCAGCTCGGGAATCTCGACATAGGTGCTGGTCGTGATCTCACCGAAGACCATGACCAGACCGGGTGGTCGCGCCGACTTCGCAGGCCACTCGGCCGTACGGATCGTCTGCCAGCACCGCGTCGAGCACCGCATCCGAGATCTGATCGCAGATCTTGTCCGGGTGACCTTCGGTCACCGATTCAGACGTGAAGAAGTCGATTCCGTGCCGTTGTTGGAGCGGCTCATCATTGGATTTCTGTCACCTCACCGATGCTTGGACCGTCTCCGGTCTAGTGCAGCTCCCAGGAAGTCAGGTAGGTGTTCTGCTCGTCGGTGAGCGTGTCGATCTCGATCTCCATCGCCGCCAGCTTCAGCCGCGCGATCTCGTGATCGATCTCCAGCGGAATCGGATAGACCTTGTTTTCGAGGTTCTTGCCTTCCTTGACCAGGTAGGCGGCGGCAAGCGCCTGATTGGCGAAGCTCATGTCCATCACGCTGGCCGGATGCCCTTCGGCGGCGGCGAGGTTGATCAGTCGTCCTTCGCCGAGCACGATCAGCTTCTGATCTGAGGCGATCGCGTATTCCTGCGACGAACGGGCGCAGCGTGCGGACGCCCTTCGCCGGCCATTTCCTCGAGCGCCGCGATGTTGACTTCGGCATTGAAGTGACCGGAGTTGGCCATGATCGCGCCGTCCTTCATCTGCGCGAAGTCGTCGCGGTCGATCGACGTTGATGTTGCCGGTGGCGGTGACGAAGAGGTCACCCCGAGCCGCGGCGCGAGCCATCGTCGTGACCTCGAAGCCGTCCATCGCGGCTTCGAGCGCCCGGACGGCATCGATCTCGGTGACGATGACGCGCGCGCCCATGCCTCGCATGCGCATCGCGATGCCCTTGCCGCACCAGCCGTAGCCGGCGACGACCACGGTCTTGCCGGCCAGCAGGATGTTGGTGGCGCGCAGAATGCCGTCGACCGTGCTCTGGCCGGTGCCGTAGCGGTTGTCGAAGAAGTGCTTGGTGTCGGCGTCGTTGACTGCCATGATCGGGAAGGCGAGCACGCCATCCTTTTCCATGGCCTGGTCGCGGATGATGCCGGTCGTGGTCTCTTCGGTGCCGCCAATGATGCCGGCAAGCAGTTCTTTGCGGTTGGTGTGCAGCGACGGTCACCACGTCGGCGCCGTCGTCGATCACCAGGTTCGGCTTGTGATCGAGTGCCGCCTGAATGTGGCGGTTGTACGTCTCCGCGTCCTCACCCTTGATGGCAAAGACCGGAATGCCCGCGTCGACCAGCGCGGCGGCAACATCGTCCTGGGTCGAAAGCGGGTTGCTTGCGCAGAGGACCGCGTCGGCGCCGCCGGCCTGGAAGGCGAGCGCGAGGTTGGCTGTCTCGGTCGTGATATGGGCACAGCACGAGCAGTCGCAATCCTTCGAACGGCTTCTCCTTCGCGAACTGCTCGCTGATCTGCCGAAGAACCGGCATTTCGCGCGCGGCCCATTCGATGCGACGGCGGCCGTCGGGCGCCAGCGACGGATCCTTGATGTCGAAATTCATCGACTTGGTTGACATGCAACTCATCCTTGTTCCTCCCACAAAGCTGATTGACTGTGTATCGGTACCGCGCGAACATTCGGCGGTCGAGATCGATCCTGCATAGTCGGGAAAGCGATGTCGAATCGCTCGACGAATTCGTCGAGCGAATAGGCAGTGTTCCTGCGTGCCGGTTGCTCGACCGCGTACACCGCGGCGAGATTCGCGATACGACCGGTGATCTCGAGGGCAGATCGAGCAACAGACCCGCGAGCATACCGCCACGGAAGGCGTCACCGGCGCCGGTCGGATCGATGACCTGGCGTGCCGGTGCTGCCGGAACGTGGACGACTCGCCATCCTGCGAAGTCCGATCCCTTCTCGCCGTAGGTAACCACGACCAGTTCTCATCGCTCGCAATATCGAGTCAACGGTCAGGCCGGTCTTGCGTTCGATCATGGCGAATTCGTAGTCGTTGCCCACCACACACCAGGCAGCATCGATTCCTTCACGGAGATCGTCCGCCGGAAAAGATGATGATCTGAAATGCCGGGTCGAAGATCAGCTTACAGGACTGAGCGCCTAGCTGACGAGCGTGAAGCCGCATGACTTCAGGATCGGTCGGACCGACGAAGCGCATAAGGGACCGATTTCCGAGTCGGTCAGGATCGATCGATGCGGCCTGACTACCGGGCCCGGGAAGAACGATGCAATCTGATTGCTCTTGAGGTCGGCCATCATGAACGCGGAAGCGGTCAGGTGATCGTCATCCTCAAGGATGCTGGCTGAGTATCGATGCCAAGCTCTTCGAGTTCGTCGCGGTATGGACCGAAGTCTGTCCGACCGCGCCGACGAGGTGGCTGGATTCGCCAAGCAGCGCCAGGGTGTAGCAGATGTTTCCGGCAACGCCGCCGCGTTGTTTGCGGAGCGAGTCGACCAGAAAGCTGACCGAAATGACGTGGGCTTTTTCGGGAATGATGTGGTCGGCGAATGAGCCACCGAAGCCCATGATGTAGTCATAGGCGATCGACGCACTAACGACGACCTCGCCGATTTGACCATTGGATTGGTTTGGCACGGGGCAAATAGCACCTTGTGATTACGTGGAACAGGGTGAGCGCCCGACAGAATCGCGGGCGCTGACAGAAAAAGATAGCACGCAGAGTGCGTAATCAGCCAATTATTCAGAGGTTGAGCATCTGGTCGATGCTACTCCTCGATATGAAAGTGGCCGTTCTGCTTTTCGCAAACATGGTCGCCGGGTCCCATCGGTCGGCCACAGAGCGGACAGGTCGGTCGGCCGGACTGGACGAGATCATCTGCCTCCATACTGAATTGGCGAGTTTGCGCGCGGGTCATCCGGAACGACAAGCGCCGGCGGGGCATCGTCGACCGACTCCATGTCGTGGATGATGACGACCAGGCGATCGTCTTCTTCGTCGTAGCTGAGTTCCATTCGGCCGGCACGAAACTGATCCGTCGATTGTTCGTCCGGGCACGATGGACGTGACGGCGGATTCGGAATCGGAGGCTGCCTTGGGCAGTCGCTCGATGACTTCGAGGAGCAATTCGCCAAGGCGGCGGACCTGTTCCTTTTCCATCCAGGAGATCACGGTCCGTCCATTGATGACGACGATGATCCGGAACCGGCGCTGTCCCGGTTCCCCAAGCGCTTCCGGGCGTATAAACTGAATGTCGAGGGCTTCGACTTCGTTGAAGCTATCGTCCACGTACTCTTTCGTCCCCAACTGATTGGCGTTTGCACCGAAATTCATGGTCCGATTGGACCGCACGTGTAAATGGTAGTCCGAACTTGAGTTGCAATGACATCCACAGACATCTCCGAATCCGTAATTCCGCCAGAAGAACATCCTGAACCGGTCGGCCCGACCCTTGAACTGATCAAGGAGGACGAGGAAGTTCAGGCGTATATCCGGCAGGCGAACAAGAATCTGGGCGCGGCTGGATACACCGAGCATGGATTCCGGCATGTCGGTCTGGTTGCCAACATCGCCCGGAATGTGCTGCGCTTGCTGGGGTACAGCCAGCGTGAGCAGGAACTGGCCGCAATCGCCAGTTATCTGCATGACATCGGCAATGTGATCAGTCGGTCGGGCCACTCGGTCAGTGGTGCGCTTCTGGCCAAACCGATCCTTGAGCGCTTCGGCATGTCCTATTCGGAGATCGCGGTGGTGTTGGGAGCGATCGGCGCGCACGACAGTGACGGTGGCGGGATGGCCGATCCGATCAGTCCGATTTCGGCGGCACTGATCCTCGCAGACAAAACCGATGTCCATCGTTCACGCGTACGTAATCCAGACCCGGTTTCATTCGATCAGCATGATCGGGTGAACTACGCCGCGACCGCTTCGTTTCTTCGGGTCAATGCCGAGGAGAAGACAATCACGCTGGAATTGTCCATCGACGTGACGATTGCATCGGTGATGCATTACTTTGAGATCTTCCTGCCGCGCATGTTGAATTGTCGGCGGGCTGCAGAACATCTCGGTTGCGCGTTTCACATCACGATGAACGACGTTTCCGTGCTCTAGGCAGGTTTGACCCATGCTCGACTATCGCTGGCGCTTTTTCGATTTCTACATGTTTGCGACCACAGCGATCCTGATGGGATTTGGTGTGATCGCGGTGTGGAGTGCCTCGGGTGCGCTTGCCCCAACCCTTCTCAATCCGGGCGTCAAACAAGCGATGTTCGGCGCGATCGGCGTAGTCCTGATGCTCGGCCATTGCCAATACTGATTACCGATTCATCGGTGCCTTGGCCTGGCCGGCATACATTTTCTCGCTCTTCGTTTTGTTGTCGGTCAAGTTCATCGGTGTGGAAATCGCCGGTTCCCGACGCTGGTTCGACCTGGGCTTCGCGACAATTCAGCCATCCGAATTCGGCAAGGTGACAACGGCGATCGCACTGGCCTGGTTCATTTCGTCCCGCGGTGAGCGGATGAAGGAATTCGGCGAACTTCTGCGTGTCGATGTTGATCGTGGCGATTCCGGCAGGACTGGTTTTTCTGGAGCCGGACCTGGGTTCCACCATGGTCTATTGCTCAATCTGGCTGGCGATGATGGTCGTAGCCCGGACGCGCTGGTACTACCTGGTGGGCCTGTTTCTGGCGGCGATTCCGGTCGTGTACATCGCCTGGACTCGCGTATTCCACGAGTATCAGCGTCAACGTCTCGACTCCTTTCTGAATCCCGAAGAGCACATGACGGGTGAAGCGTTCAACCTGATTCAATCGCGGATTGCAGTCGGATCGAGTGGCCTGTTCGGTCACGGCATCCGTGGTGGATCACAAAGTACCGAGGACTTCCTGAAGGTCAAGACGACCGACTTCATTTTTTCCCACGTCAGCAGCATGTTCGGGTTTGTTGGGATGGTGTGTCTTCTGATCCTGTTCGGTATGTTGCTCTGGCGCTTCATTCGGGTTATCGAAATATCCAAGGACTCGTTTGGTCAGTGCATCGCTGCAGCAGTGTTCATGATGGTCTTTTTCCAGATGTTCGTGAACATCGGCATGAACATCGGGATTTTGCCGGTGACTGGAATCACGTTGCCGTTTATCAGCCAGGGACTCTCGTCCGTCTGGGCCCTATTGATATGCCAGGGATTGCTTCAGAGCATTCTCATGCGTCATCGGAAGCTGGGCTTTCAGAACGAGTAGCAGCCTTCTGATTCAGCGCGATTCGGTAGAGATCTGATTTAGGCAGTCCGGTCATGTTGGACGCGGTTTTCGCGGCCTGGTTGGCCGAGGCGCCCTCACTTAACAGCTCGGCGATCAGCGCCTCCGGATCGATGGTCTGCGAGTGAGCAGCGGGCCTCGCCACGACCACAAACTCTCCCTTTGTTGGAATTGAGCTATCCGCAATGAGCTCCAGGGCTCGAGAAGCGGTGGTCTTGACAACTTGCTCGTGGATCTTGGTCAGTTCCCGGCAAATCGAAACCGAGCAGTCCGGGGCGACTTGAGCCAAAACGGTGAGCGTGCGGGCGATCCGGTTGGGAGACTCGAAGAAGACAATCGTTTCTGATCGTCTGATCCATTGCTCAATCCACGTATGTATTTCACCGGCGGTCCGCGGGGCGTAGCCGTAAAACGTAAACGGAGTTGCGGGCAAACCTGCTACCGACAACGCCGCAACAACTGCAGATGGACCAGGAATGGTGCGTACGGGGTAGCCGTGCTCGTGCGCTGCGGCGACGAGCTGATAACCGGGGTCGCTGATCGCCGGGGTGCCGGCGTCGGTGACCAACGCAACGTCGTGGGTGAGCAGCGATGCCATCACCGGGTCGATTCGCTGAGAGACATTGTGCTCATTGAAGCTGAGTTGACGGGCGGACGGCGCCAACGGCTTTGAGCAGCTGACCAGTGTGCCTGGTGTCTTCGGCGACAACCAGCGGGCATTCGCGAAGGGTCGCGATTGCACGGGTCGAGAGATCTGACATGTTGCCAATCGGAGTAGCAATTACAAACAGGATACCCATCGTTTTCCTGACCGCCGGACAACCTCCGGCGTATACTCTGCCGTCTAGTCACGGCCTATCGAGGATCCCACACTGGTGACACCCAGTACGCCTGCAACCAACGAAACTGAGGCAACTCCGGCCGCTCCACTTAACCGGAAGTATCGTCCGCAATCCTTCGATTCGGCCGAGTTGGTCGGCCAGGATCACATCGTACGCACCCTCAAGAACGCGATTCGGATGAATCGGGTCGCGCAGGCGTATCTGTTTTCCGGGCCACGTGGTACTGGCAAGACTTCGACTGCCCGCATTTTGGCCAAAGCGGTTAACTGCCTCGATCCCGATCCAGACAAGAGACCATGCAACGTTTGCTCGGCGTGCGTTGCGATCAACTCGGGCGCAACTCCGGATGTCATTGAAATCGACGCGGCGAGCAACCGGGGCATCGACGACATTCGCGACCTTCGGGAACGCGTCAATTACGCCCCTACGCAACTGCGAACCAAGTTCTACATCATCGACGAAGCGCATCAGATTACTGGAGCGGCGGCGAACGCGTTTCTGAAGACGCTTGAAGAACCACCGGCGCACACGCGCTTTGTTCTGGCCACAACTGATCCCGAGGAGTTGCTGCCGACGATTGTGTCCCGCTGCCAGCGTTTCGACTTTCGGCGGCATACAGTCGCTGGCATAGCCTCGCGCATTCGGGTTTTGGCGGACCGGGAATCCATCCAACTGACTGACGACGCAGTACAGCTCGTTGCTGAACTCGCGCATGGTTCCATGCGTGATCCGGTCGGTCTGCTCGAACAACTGTCCAACTTCCAATCGGAAACGGGATCGGCTGGTGACAGATAAACGCCGATGCTGTTCGCGAACTGGTTGGAATGACACGGTCCGAGATTGCGATCCGGATTGTCTCAGCGATCGGTCAGCGAGATGCGACCGGTGCGCTGGCGGCGATCAATGAAGCGGTTGAAGCCGGCCAGGATATCCGTCAGCTGAACCGGCAGATCGTTTCGCTGGTACGGGACGGATTGCAGGTTGCGAGCGGACTGAACGTTCTCGCCTATCAGGACGAGCTCAAGGCGCTGGCGAGTAACCTGTCGGTCAGTGACCTGGTCGACGTGGCGGCGGCGTTCCTCGATACCGATTCGCAGATTCGATCCTCGGTTATGCCGCATTTGCCTCTCGAGTTGGCGGTTCTGAAATCCACTGTTGCACGGCCTGCGCCTGGTCAAGCAGAGTCTCGTCAGCAAGCAGCGCCACCACCGAAGCGTGATTCCGGCGGTGCCGCACGGGCACCTGAACCTCGGCCCACTCAGCCCGAGCCCATGCCCAATCCTGTTCCGATCCGCGCTGAAGTAGCTGCAGAACCGGCACCGACGAACAAGTGGACCAGCATGGCCCGAAACCGGGATGCGGCCCGAACTGTCAGCGAACCTCCTGCGGTAGATCTCGTGCCATCATCGCCACCGCCCGTGCCAGCCAGCGAGACTCAGAAGGCCGATTCGATCATTCCGCAGGATTTGTCCGTATCGGTAGACACCTCAATCGGCGAGAATTCCGGTGGAGAGCTTTCGATTGAAGCCTTGATCGATATGTGGCCGAATGTTCGTGCGGACATCAAATCGCTCGACCGGCGCACCGAAGCTCTGATGCTCGAAATCGATCCGATCGACGTGATGGGCGACCGGATCACGCTCGCATCACCATACGAGTTTCACCGCAATATGCTGAATGTTGCCGAGCGGCGCGCAACGCTGGAAGATGCTATCTCCCGGCGAACAGGTCGGACGGTTCGAGTAGAAGTCGTGCTCAAATCTGACTTTCTGGCCGCACGCGTTCCCCAAGCTGCAACGCCACCGGACCAGGCAAGTCGTCAACCGGAGCCTGCTACCGGAGGTAAGCCTGCGCCTGATTCAGATGATGACGCCGGCGAGAAATACCTTGGTGCAGTGATTCGCATGTTCGACGGCGAGATCATCGAGGAAACAGTCGACGAGAGCTAATCCTGGTCGTCGGACTCTGGTGTAGCGGCAACTGGGCTGGCGGCAGGAGAACCAACTGGCGTCGCCTGACTCTGCTGGGTCGCGATGCTGACTGGTTCGGCTGTGCTGATCTGCTCCACCACAGCAACCTGGTACGTTCCAGCGTCGTCCTGCGTGCGGCGAGTTCCGGATACGACCAGCCCTTCGCCGGTCCAGACCATTTCGGAGATTCTGCGAAGACCAATCGTCGTGGCGCGAACGGGTCTTGGGGCGGTTGCGTCTGTCACCCAGACACTGTGGAACCGCAATCCCACCTCTCCTGGTACGAGGACACTGAACGCGACCGTGCTGCCATCGTCGGCGATTGCCACCAGATCAATTACCGCGGCTGGTGCAGCAACCCCGGCGGAGGCGAGCAATCGCATCGGTTCACCAAACCGTGGGACCGAGAAGAGATCGTTAGGGAGCGACATGTTCGAGCCGGTTGATCGCAGTGTAAAGACCAGGCCAACCCGCTCATTTCCCCACGCCAGTGATCGTACAAACCGTCCGTCGCCCTCGGCCGTATTGAGTACGGTGGTTGGAACAGCGTCGAGATTTCCAACACCTATGGACACGATCGACGCCGAGCGTTGCTCACTGTTCCACAAGCCAATCCCGATCGATTGACCAGTCGGAGACCAGGTCAAGGCGGTGACATTCTGGATCACTGTGTCCGTAACCGGGCTCATTTTCAGCTCCTGATCGGCAACGAAGAGGCCGATACCAGAGAGCCAGATTGCAACATGAGCACTGTCTCGGGACCAGGAAATGCGGTCGCCGGTTTGGGAGATGGTTGCGGACGTTGGGGATGCCTCGGGTGAGGCCGCTGCAGGGGGCGACCACTCCGCGAGCGGATTGCCTTCGCCATCGAGCAAGCGGACGACCAAAGACGTGCCGGTGCGATCGACCAGGAGCATTCGCTGGGCATCCGGAGATATCCCGGCCAGGACAGATAACGATTTCGTGACGGAGAAGCTCGTCTGGTCTCCCGTTATCGATGTTGACTGCCGTGATCTCGGTCAAGCCACTCAGGACTGCCTGATATTGGCCTGTTTTACTGAACAGCGACGCTGAATCCTGAGTGGTCCCAGCGTTCTCACCGGGTTGCAGGTCTAAGGGTTCGAACGTGCTGGTTGGGGCAGGCGTATTGGTGGGGAGTTGCGTGTCACCTTGCGCTTCAGGAGCAAACGAGCGGTCCTCTGGCTCACCGCTATCACCGCCGCACGCGGCCAGCGTGAACAGAACCAGCAGCAAAACAACAACCGACCTGGTCGCCGGAAGCCTGAAACGGGTCACTGGACAATCCGTCGTGGAGGAGCAGTACGTACGAACGCGATCAGACGTAGCGCATTACCTGTGCAAATCATTGACGAGTCTTGTTCATGGTCGGATAATCTGAAATTGAATGCGCCATTTGGTGCGAGGAATCCCGAATGTTTGAACGACTGAGTGCCGAGCCAATTTATAACACTCGGGCTGTGGTCAGACGTACGGGAGTACCGGCTGACACGTTCAGGGCATGGGAACGCCGGTATGGCGTACCTGCTCCACTGCGTACGGAAGGCAACCAACGCCTCTACTCCGAACGTGATATTCGGATTATCACCTGGTTGCGGGAGCAGACGGCATTGGGCCTGACGATCAGTCAGGCCATTCTTTTGATGCGCTCGGCGAGATCATCCCAAGCCACTACCTCATCCGAAACGGTCGCGGCGATTGATCGCTCCATCGAGGAAGTGCTATCCGGCAAACGCTCTGAGATCAACGATCCATTGATCAGCGCCCGTCGGCGATTGGTAGATGCGTTCGTGCACCTCGACGGTCAGGCCGCAGAGCACATTCTGCAGGAGACCTACGCCTGGGCCGACTTTGAAGTTGTGCTCGTCGAACTGTTGCACGGCGCGGCGATTGATGTGAATAACCGGGCAGATCTCAAGCCACCGGACTCTCCGGTCTGGCACTTTGCGCGGACGTTTGTGCATCGCAAATTCTCGTCTCTTCTCAATATCTCCAACCCGAATGACGGTCGCGGGCCGGTTCTTTCTGCCGGTGTTGCTGGTGAAGAGAGTGATCTAACCCTTTTGCTCTCAGCGGTGTTCCTCTCCCGCGCCGGGTACAAAGTGATCTTTCTGGGCCCGAATCTTCCGTTTCCTGCGTTTCTATCGGCCGTGCGAACAGTTCGACCAGCAGTAGTGTGTCTCGCTGCGGCGTCAGAAGCATCAGCAGAAGTGCTCCAGAGCTGGCAAACAATGCTTGAGCAATTGCCGGCTGAAGCAAGTGTTGATTGGCGACAGTTGCCGATCTGCTTTTCCGGCCGAGTCTTCCTGGATCGACCCGAACTTCGGGATTCCATAGGCGGGCGCTTCCTCGGGCATTCGGCTCAGGATGCGGTTGCAGTCGTGGAAAGTGCCATCGCTTCCGGTCAGTAACGGCAGGGGCCTGCCAGGTCACATGCTAGACTCAGGCACGAAAATCCGAGTTGGTTTTGCCCCTGGAACGATGGAATTCTGATGCGATTGACAATAGAACAAGTGCGAACTGTGGCCTCACTGGCCCGACTCGGGCTTTCCGAAACAGAGCAGGAACGGATGCGAGATCAACTCTCGTCGATCCTGAGTTCGATCGAACTGATCGAAGAGCTCGATACCGAATCTATCCCCCCGACTGCTCAAACGATTAACTTGAACAATGTGGTTCGAGACGATATTGCGGAACCGTCCCTTCCCCGGGATGTGGTCCTGCAAAATGCACCTCGCCATCGCGATGGCTTCTTCGAAGTCCGCACTCCTTTTGCGGCCGGAGAATCCGAATCATGAGCTCGGATCTGATCTGGAAATCTGCATGCGAGCAGCGGGACCTGCTCGACTCCAGGGCAATCAGCGCAGTTGAACTCGCGAGCGCACACCTCTCGCGAATGGACGAGGTGGAGCCGGCTCTGTTTTGCCACCTGCACCGGATGGATGAGGTGGCGCTGGAACAGGCGACGGCAGCCGATGTTCGTATTGCGAATGGCACTGCCGGCCCAATGACCGGGATTCCCGTCTCACTCAAGGACGTCCTGTGTACGACGGACGCGCCAACTACAGCGGCGTCAAAGATTCTTGAGGGTTATCGCTCTCCGTACGATGCGACGGTTGTTCAACGTCTTCGAGACGGTGGAGCCGTATTCGTTGGCAAGAGCAACACCGACGAATTTGCGATGGGTTCCTCGACGGAGAATTCTGCGTACGGCGTCACCCGAAATCCATGGAATCCGGAATACGTGCCGGGTGGTAGTTCGGGCGGACCTGCGGCGGCTGTTGCCTCCGGCGAAGTTCCGATCTCCCTGGGCTCCGATACCGGTGGATCGATCCGGCAACCGGCCGGATTCTGTGGCGTGGTTGGTCTGAAGCCGACGTACGGTCGCGTTTCCCGGTATGGCCTGATCGCATTTGCCAGTTCGCTGGACCAGATCGGACCGTTCACGCGGACCGTTGAGGATGCTGCACCTTGCCCTGACAGCGATTGCCGGGGTTGATCGACGCGACTCGACCAGTGCTCCACTCGATGTACCCGACTATCGACTGGGTCTGGGTGGCGATCTGACCGGCACCAGAATCGGCGTCGCCCGGGAGTACTCGGTCGATGGCATGGAGCCAGGTGTTGAGACCGCGGTGAACGCGGCAATCGAGCAGTTCCGGGCATTGGGCGCGACGATCGTCGATGTCTCTCTGCCCCACACCAAATATGCGCTGGCCACCTACTACATCACTGCGCCAGCCGAAGCGAGTGCGAACCTCTCCCGGTTCGATGGCGTCCGCTTCGGGTACTCGAAGCAGGCCGGAACGCTGAAGGAGATGTACGAGCAGACCCGCGCCGAAGGGTTTGGCGAGGAAGTCAAACGTCGGATCATGCTGGGCACCTATGCGCTCAGCAGCGGCTATTACGATGCGTATTACGTCAAGGCGCAAAAGGTGCGGACGCTGATCAAGCAGGACTTTGACGCGGCCTTCGCGCAGGTCGATGCTATTGTTGCGCCCACCTCTCCGACGGTCGCCTTCAAGATCGGCGCACGAACCGACGATCCGGTTCAGATGTACCTGGCCGATGTCTTTACGATACCGGCGAACATGGCTGGAATTCCGGGCATTGCCGTGCCGTGCGGATTCAGCGAAGGGCTTCCTGTGAGTCTGCAGGTATTGGGTCGGAGTTTCGACGAGCAGGGCATTTTGCGAATTGCCCATGCGTACGAGCAGGCCGCGGGTTGGTTCAAACAACACCCAAACATCGGTTAAATAGTGCGCCAGCGACACGATCGTCGTATTTCAGATTTGCGAAACCGCCCCGGGTTGACTAGAATCTACCCGGGCCGTTAGCTCAATTGGCAGAGCAGCTGACTCTTAATCAGCTGGTTCGGAGTTCGAGTCTCCGACGGCTCACCCACATCACAGGCGAAGAACAAGCGCACCAGTAACCTGGTGCGCTTTTCCTTTGGGCACTTTCTGCGCAAGACCCTCAGTGCAAATGTCGAAGCTCGGAAAGCTGGATCGACCAATTTGCAGACGCGAGGCGTTACTTCGCGAACGTTCATTCGGCCGGAAAACCGGCAAAGCTCAGAGGAGCAACCCAATGGCTCAAACAGGCACCTATCTCAACTTTGCCCGATCGACCGAAGAGGCGTTCACGTTCTACAAGTCGGTCTTCGGAACGGAATTCAAGGGGCCGATCGTCCGATTCGGTGATTTTCCGCCACCGGAAGGTCAGCCGGCGCTTCCTGAGGATGACAAGAACCTGATCATGAACATTCAGTTGCCGATCACGGGCGGGCATCTGCTGATGGGGACTGACGCCCCGGAATCCATGGGCTTCAATCTGGTGCAGGGTAACAACCTGTACATCAACCTGCTGCCAGATTCCCGCGAAGAAGCTGACCGCCTGTTTGCCGGGCTTTCGGACGGAGGTACCATCGAAATGCCGATGGAAGATCAGTTCTGGGGCGACTATTTTGGCTCGCTGATCGACAAGTTTGGGACACGCTGGATGGTCAACTACTCGACCACGGTGTAGCTCTCCATCAAGTTGGGAAGGGCGCTCGCCTGTACAGGCGAGCGCCGTCTCTTCCACTTCAGGGTTCGAGCGGACGCAATGATGCGTCGGCCAGGGCCTGCTTGATGATCCGGATCCCCTTCGGTCCCATGCCGTGCAGCGCAGCCAGCGTTGCCTCACTCGATCCAGCCACATCTTCAAGTCTGGTGTACCCAGCGGACATCAATGCACGGATTGCGGGTTGAGATAGCCCGTTTGGCCAGGGTGACTCAGATCGCGGATGCGTTTGTTGCGGCATTCGATTTCTCCAGGTCTCGCTGATCAGCAAGTTCGGTACTGCCAAACACCTGTATGTGATGCCCGGCAATATCGTCGGACCAGATCGGGACGGTGCATGCCTGATCGCGCAGATTACGCCAGATTGCGGAGTTGACCAGCGTTGATTCGTCAGTCGGCAAATAGTCGAACACTGAGCGCGACGCCATCACTACGAGCTTGCTTTGGGCCCTACTGATCGCGACTGTCAGGCGTCGGGGGTCGAAGAGAAAGGCGGCGGTGTCGCGGAGATAGGCGGGGTCACTTTCGGTGGCGCTGACCACGATCACCTGACGCTCGTCGCCCTGGAACCGCTCGATGGTGTCGACGCTTTCACCCAGATGCGTATCTCCAGTCAGTTCCAGAAGTCGGCGCTGGATTTCTGCCCGTTGGGAGCGATGGGGGACTACTACTCCCACCGGTTTCTCCCCTTCAAGGTTTTCGAGCGCGAGAAGGATGCGGACGCTGAGTTCCTGTTCGAGGAGGTTCCGTTGCTGACTCCCCTCCTCATCGTGGAGGACGAGCACAATCGGATGCTCGGCGGCGAGAACGGCGTTAGCGAACGGGTCGGCTGATTCGGTGGTCAATACATTCGATCGCTGCGAATGGAGCTCGATGTCGTCCTGAACGTAGACCTCACGGCGGAGGTACTCGGCGACGTCACGGTGAATGCGGAAACTCTCGGCGAACTTGATGTCGACTCGACGTTGCTTGTCGTCGGATCGAATTACGTCGAACAACGAGCGATACATTGCATATGGATCGAGATTTTCGGTTTCGCCGTCTTCCCAGTTTTGACGGACGATTGGCGGCATCTGACGGTGATCACCGACGACGATCAATTGACCGGTCGATTTGAGTCCGATTGATGCGACCAGATATTCCGGCACGGACATCTGGGACGCCTCGTCCAGGATCAGAATGTCCCACGGCGGATTCCCATCGTTCCAGCCTGGCTTGCCCAGCTTGCCGAGCGCGTTGGTTGTTGCTCCAACGATTGCTATGGGGTGGCGGCGGACCTCGTTCAGTTTGGCCCCGATTGACTTCGACCTGAATTTCCGAATGTCCGGATGCAGTCGTTCTTCGTCGCGAGCTTCGAAGCGGTAGATCGGCACGTCCAGCAACCGGTGATCGAACTGGGACGCGAAAAACTCCGGATTGTGCCCGGATATCTCGTGCAGTCGTTGCTGGGCCCGAAGAATCGCGCCCAACAGGACATCGGTAGCCGAATGGGTCTTGCAGGCAACGGCGATCCGCAGTTCGCGGCCGGACTCCAACGCACCCTGAATCCGGGACCAGACGGCAAATCCGGTGGTGGTGCTCTTGCCAGTTCCCGGGGGGCCCTGAACCAGCAGCACCGGTTCTCCTCCGTGTCGGCCGATGTATTCCTGCTTGCTCTCTTCGTAGTGGCTGGCATTCGCGTCGAACTCGGCGAAGCGTTCCAGCCCATGCATGAATCGTTGTTGGGCTGCAGCTTCACGTTCGGTCCAAAGTCGAGGACGTCGCTCTGAGCCGTCGATCAGGGCATACCCGCCGTGGCCATGCCCACCGCGAATCTCCTCGACCGTCGACCACTGACGGTGCGCGGGCCAGGAATCCGGGTTGTCGTCGATGGTGACGAGCGTTCCGTCTTCGGGTGGACGTGCAAAATTGGCCGCAAAAACGAAGCCCGGCTCAGATCGTCTCGAGTCTCGTAGTTCAATTTCGATAGTTCCGGCGTCACTGATGCGGTTAACCGTGCCGCGCCACTGATAGAGCAATTGCCGGGCAGTCAGCGGATAGGGAGTCCGATCGTAGTCACCGGTCCGGGAATCGATGGCCGTTGCCGGTGCGACTACGACGAGGTCACCTTGTCGCCTGCGGGTATTGGCCAGAGCGTCCCGAATTGGGATCGGGAGATCGGCCCCGTCCATTTTGAGCCGAATCGTGACGCCGTCCAGAGACCAATTGAGTTCCTTTCGCTCCGGCTCGGACAGCGCTTCCAATTGCTCGTCCGAAAGTTGCGCCTTCCGCTGAATCTTCAGCCGAGCCTCGCGGATTGCCAGTCGCGTGTCGATGTCCTGATCTTCGTCGAAATAGCGTCCGATCAGGGTCTCGCCCATCAGGAGCCTGCGGTTGGCTGAGAGCGACCGGATCCGTCGCCATTCACTCATTTCGATGTGGCGCTCAACGGCAAGAAACTCCCGGACTGACTCAATAGCTGTATCGCGTCGCACGCTCAATCGAGTGAGGGCGAACAGGTCGAAGGACGACTTGGTGCTTTGCCGATTGGTTCGCAGGCGCATTGCGATGTATTTGAGTGCCGAAAGCCGGTGCGTTTGGTATTCGTGAAGGGAATCAAGGCTCGATTTTCCGTAAAAGTGCCAGCCGGGTGCGTTGAGTTCGACTCCAGCTACCTGGCCGGCTCTGCTCCAGGCGGTGTAGAGGTACTCGCTTGGCAGGTCAGACCTGAATCGGGACCGAGCCGGCACGAAATAGACATGTTCATCGTCGGATTCCCGCTTGAGGGCGTCGAACTGGCGCGTCCGGAAGGTGTCGACAATCTCGGTCGGCCACACGTATCCCATCCATCGCGACACCGCCTGCAGTGACTGGCAGAGCATGGGCAGGGCACGTTGGTGTTCGATTTCGTCCGCAACAACTGACAGGTTGGTCGAGTCGAACGCGGCCGATTGCATCATCAGGGACATGATTGCTTCGATTCCGAAGATCGCAGCGTGCTGCCGGTTCAGGAGGTTCTGAAGCGTGGAGATCTGGCTGGAGTCCCAGAAGTAGAAGTGCACTGGTGCCTGCGCTCGTCCGAGTGCATCCGGGGTGACATTGCGGTTCACGGCCTGCAGGATGTCGCTGATCCAGGACGAGACGAATTTGGCCTCGATCTCATCGGACGTCACTGGTGAGGGAGCAACCCGGACGATTGATTCCTCGCGAGCGTTCTCATCTGTACCGTCGCGAAGGCAACTGACGAGCGCGCCGAGTACCGCCACTCGACCCTCGTTCATGTCGCGCTGGATATCGATATAGATGCGGATCAGATTCGAGTGTTGGTCCGCTGAGTACGCGGGCAAACTGCTGTACCCGGTTTCGTGGAGCACCGTTTCGACCCGCTCGCCGGCTTGCCACGACTCATAGGACTCAGCCCGGGCAACGGTTTCGGCAAGCCGAGGAGCCAATCCAGGTACGGTCTTGAGCTCGTCAAATTGCTCAGTGCCAGCGGTCGGCCAGTCCAATCAGTTGCTGGACGGATGTAATCCCGTGTCCCGATAATTGCCGCTTGTTGCGCTCGGAAAGATACGGAATCAGGGAAAGATCATTCGTGGCAGACGCAGTGGCCAGGCAAAACTGATTGTTGGGACACGCGTCGCATTTGCCGGAGAGGTGAAACGGCAACTGCTCGAATTCGGCGGCAGCGATCTGGCGAGCTATCGAATCGCTGTTGAGAATCGTCCGCCGGATTTGATCGTGGTAACGCTCTGGTCGATCAGCGAACGAAAGTAATGCTCCGCCATCCAGACGAAGAAATGCGGCGGCGGTTGCCTTATCGGCGTGCTCCTGGTCGCTCCAGTTCTTCGGATCTTCGACTGGAGGTCGATAGAGAATCGCCTCGCGAATCAGGGCGTCGCCGTAGTGCTGCTTCAGCAACATCGCATACACCGACACCTGAAGTCGATGTTCGAGAGAGACTGAACGGGAGGATTTGAGGTCGATAATCGTGATTTCGATTGGTCCGGATTCCGGTCGGTGGATGACAACCAGGTCCGGTTGGCACTTCTTAACTGACCAGCCAGCAAGCTCACCAGCCAAAAGCGCCTGTGCGACCATGATGGTCTCACCCGCAAACGTCATTTCTATCCAGTGCGTCAGTTGTCTTTTGCGATCCGGTTGGTCGCCATCAGCCCGATTGACCAACCAACCCCCATCCGCGAGTTGGAGAAGAATCTGCTGTTCCCATTCCTTACCCACGTCTGCGCTCAGAGAGGGGAAGTCGTCCCATTCGGCTTCGAAGGCGGCGAAGGCGTGCTTGCGCTGATCATCCGGTTGGAGGTT
>CAVZSG010000015.1:0-64102 GCA_963777865.1 uncultured Chloroflexia bacterium
GGCAGTAGTAGTATCGCCGAATGTGTCAGAGCGTACGCATCTTCAGACATCCTGATCCCCGGGAAAAAGCTATGATCCCGGATTTGAGTCTGGGAGGGCGCCGGCGAGGGCGTAGGTCAGCTTGAGCGTGGTGCCGGGATACGTGTGTTCTGCTGCGGTGACCTGTTTCAGTAAGTGGTCGATCGCTCGGTCGTGACGCGGATTCGAGGACGCATGGACTCGGACAGTAAGGGTTCCCGAACGTTCGTCTGGGATGATATCCGCGGTCCGGGTGAAGAGGTCGCGGAGCAATGACCGGGCATCGTCCGCACGGGATCCCGCCGGACCCTCGCGGGTCCGAAAAACGAGATCGGCCGTCGGCGTCACGCGTGCACGGCGGCCGGCACGCGGCCGGGCAGGGACGGCCAGTCGGTCGAGCAGCCAAGTGAAGCAGTCCCGTGGGGCGGCCCCGTAGAACCGTTCCGCCGCCGTGGTGCCATCGGCACGCCACATCACGTAGTTGTGCAGCACCGTCAACGCCTGCAGCTTCCGCGTCGTGAACTGGTGTAAGGCGTGGTGCTTCAGCGCCAAGTGCCCGTTGCGGCCCTCCACGCAGGAACTGCTCCGCTGAAACAGGTCGGCACAGGCCTGCGCCTTACGTTCCAGGTCCAGGCGTTGCTCAGGACTCAACGTGCCCCACACGCCCGTCGGCGAGCGGGCTCGCGCGAGGATCTTCTCGGAAAGTTCCCGCAACCGGTGGCGTTCGCTCGCGGTGTCTGCCTTCTCGGCGGCCCGGGCCAGATTGTCGGTGGCGGCGAGGACCGGTACCAGTCTGACGGTGGCAGGCGGGGTGGCCTGCCGTCAATGGATGTCGGGGAGTGGCAGGTGACCTGTTGGCGGCCCTGCAATCGTGGCTGCGTTATGGGGGCCGCGGGGTGTTGGCATTACGCGAAAGGCCTCCTGTTTGAGAGAGCGGAGGCGTGCCGTGGCACCGCCTCTTGGTCAAAACCACACATCTCTCAGCATGAGGCATTTCTTTCCAGATGCCGAGGCTGCTCGCAGGCAGTTACGCCGAATTCTCCCCAAGCTGACAGCCCGCGAGACGTGTGCGTTACGCCCCCCGCCGGTAATCGGTCCAGAGAAACGCATCTTCAGCTTCCTTTCTCGGAAAGCGTAGGTTTAGGCAACCGCTGGGATGCCTCGGTTAGCGAAGGGCCACGCTAGCCCTTCGTTGTGATCTCAGTCTCCATCTCTTTCAATTCGATCTCCGCGTGGTGCTCCGCGACGATCCGCTCGCCGGCCTTGCGGCCGATCGTCCAGAACAGGGCCGGCCGGACCAGGAACTCCAGCAGGGTGCTGCTGATCAGCCCCCCGATGATCACGGTCGCCACGGGGTAAAGGATTTCTTTGCCCGGCTCGCCGGCGGCCATCGCCAGCGTGTCGCGGACGGCGCTGGTGCTGAGGTATTGGCGGGGAATGGCGTTAGGGTCGTTGGAGACGCGGAGGCGGACGGCCTTGTTTCCTTGGTAGCCGAGCTCGATGACAGCTTTGAAGGGTTCGAATTGTAGATTGTAGCTCCAGCGGGTGGTGTAAGGACGACGGCCGTCGGCGGAAGAGTAGCCGGGTGAACGGCCGAGGAATGTTTCAGGCCCTGGGAGGCGCCGTCGGGTTGATCGATACCCGCGGGAAAGGGATTCGTCATCGACGCGACGTAGGAGAGGCCATTGTTGTTCGACGCGACGATGTTGGTGCGGCGGTTGAAGCCAGGTTGAGCCACGTCGGAGAAGTCGGCGCCGAGCAGTCGTAGAAGATGCCGCAGCCGGCACGCATGACGGCTTTGGACGTGGGAGTTCCAGGCGAAACCGACGCGTGGCATGAAGGCCGTGTAGAAGGCCGGCCGGAACTTGCGCGGGGAACACCGTTTCGGCCGCGAAAGGTCAGCCCGCCCGTAGTGTGGAAATTGGCAAGGGAGATTTCGGCGATGGGGCAGCGGGCGTAGTTGGCGTGGGCCGGGGCTTCGATCGGGTTGGCGGTGGTGAAATCGAAGTCGCGGGAGTTGCGGTTGTAACGTTCAACGACAGGACCTTCGTACTCCCAGCGGAAGCCGAGGTTGAGCGTAAGGGTCTTGGTGACACGCCAGTCGTCCTGGACGAAGAGGGAGTGGAAGGGACTGGTTTCGGCTCGCGAGTCGTTCATGTCCATGCCGCCGGCGGTGGGGATGCCGTAGAGGAGGCTGGCGAAGTTCTGGCCAGCGCCAGGCGAGCCAGGGGCGTTGTCGAGGGGACCACGGGTGTAAGTGTCGCCGAAGGTCAGGGCGGGGGTGACGTTACCGAAGGTGATCGAGTTATCGTAGGTGAGACGGCCGTCGAAGCCGAACTTGATGGCTGTGTTCCACGGGTCCAGTTCAGCACGCTGAGGAGCGAGTGGGTGTAGTAGCGCTGGTCGAAACCGCCGTCGTTGCCGAGGGGCAGCATACCGGTGACGGTGATGAGTGGGAACTGCAGCCACGCGGGTCGAAGCCGTATGGTGACGCTCGACGGGAAGCCGAATTCGGATAGGTCGTAGCCTTGATTGACGAAGGCTTGCTTCTCGCTGAACCACGTGTAGCCGTAGCGAACATCGATGGTGAAGGTGGAGCTCAAGGGATGCCGACCGTATCGAGCGCGTCGCCTTGATAGGGCCGTTCGCGCTTGCGGCCGCGAACATCGGAGCTTTCCATCCATCGATCGAAGTTGCCATAGAACATCGACTGGGAACATCGGCCGAAGATTCGCCACTGGTCGGACCAGTTGTGATCAAGGCGGAGGATGGGCTGGTAGAGGTCCTGTTTGTCGGGGCGGGCGCGGTGGTAGTTGTTGGTGAAGTCGACGGTGCCGGCGGCGTTGGCAGCGGGAAATACTTGAGGTAGCGGGCGGCGTCGGGGGAGATGCGGTTGGCGGGCACGATGTTACCGGGGAGCGGTTGACGGCGGAAGCGGACGCCTTCGGGGGTGGTGGAGAAGGGATCGTAGATTTGATAGTTGTGCGCCGGCGTTGAGCAGGGGGAGAAGTGACCGCGTCGCATCGCTTCGGTGGGGACCGTTAGTCCGACGACAGTGCGGAGACGGTTACAGGAACGCGACGTCGAGAAATGTGTCGACGTACTGGCTCCCGTGCTCGCCTCGATGTCGGTGAACTACCCACCGGCGCTGATCAATCCGGTGACCGGCATCGACGCCAGGCCGGACCAGATCCAGTACCAGAACGCCAGCGTCAAAGCGAGGGCGCAGCAGAGCATCCGTGACCAGGACGCCGCAACCCGGGCGAAGTACAAGAACCCGGGCCTGGCGCAGCTGCTGGTGCCGTTCGGGGGTGAGGGCTGATGCGCGGGACTTCGCGCCGGAACACGGTTCTCCGGAACATGTTCGGTGCGGTGGTCGTCAGCTCGGCGCTGGTTGCCTCCGGGTGTGGTTTCGACGGACTCAATTCGCTGCCCGTGCCGGGAGCGGAAGGAACCGGCAGTGGGTCGTATGAGCTGATTGCCACGATCCCGAACGCGGCCAACCTGGTCCAGAACGCGCCGGTGCTGATCAACGACGCCACCGTGGGCAGTGTGGGCAAGATCGAGGTGAAGAACTGGCAGGCCGAGATCACGTTGCGCCTCAACAAGGGCACGCAGGTCCCGGTCGGCTCGTACATCATGGTCGGGCTGACGAGCGTGCTCGGTTCACTCAACATCCAGATCGTACAGCCCAAGGATGCCGACCAGGGCACCATGAAGCCCCGGCAAGAGATCCCGGCCGCCAGTTGCCCTGAGCAGGAGAGCATCTCGCCGCCACCGAACGAGGAGCCGATCCCCGACATCTACTCGGCCCAGCAGGTCGCGGCCTGCACCTATCCGACGACGGAGCAGGTGCTCAGTTCGTTGTCGGTGGTACTCAACGGTGGTGGTCTGGCGCAGGTCGGCGACATCGTGCACGAACTCAACAAGGTGATGTCCGGGCGGCAAGATGTGCTGCGAGATCTGTTGCCCCGCTTGAACACCTTGGTCGGTGACCTGAACACCCAGCGCGAGAACATCATTCTCGCGATGGAGGGTCTGGACCGGATGACGCAGAGCATCAACGATCAGACCCCGGTCGTGGAGAAGGCGCTGGCCGATGGACCCAAGATCCTCAAACTGCTTGTCGATCAGAGGGTGCACTTCACCGATGCGCTGGCGGCGCTGGCCGCGATGAGCCGCACGACCGATGACATCCTGCAGGCGAACTCCGAGGACATTCAGGTACTGGTCAGCAACCTGGTCCCGGTACTCGATCAACTCCAGTCCACCGGACCCTCGCTGACTCAGTCCCTGGGCATCTTGTTGACCTTCCCGTTCGCCGAACAGGCGATCCCACAGATCGTGCGCGGCGACTATGTCAACGGCGCGATCAACCTCGACCTCACCTTCGGGCGATTGCAACGCGGCGCGCTCGCCAGTGTCGGCGTGGCCAGTCAATTCTACGGTCCCGAAGGCATGTTCGGTAAACCGGCCGGGGCTGCCGGACGTAGCGACAACCCGTTCACGGGTCCCCTCGAAGCCGACCCGGCGCCGCAGACCACGGCACCGACCGACAACCCGTCCGCATTGCCCACCGAGACCACGGCGGAGGCGAGCCCGTGAGGATCACCCCGTTCGTCCGGATGCAGCTGATCATCTTCTCGATCGTCACCGTCATCTCGATCATCGCGGTTGCCGTCTTCTACGTCCGCGTCCCCAGCATGGTCGGCATCGGCGAATACAACGTCGAGGTCGAACTGCCCAGTACCGGCGGCCTGTATCAGAACGGCAACGTCAGCTATCGCGGCGTCGACGTGGGCAAGGTGCAGTCGGTGACGTTGACCGAAACCGGTGTGGTGGCAAAGCTCTCGATAAATTCCGGTACCAAGATCCCGAACGACTCGACCGCGCAGGTACACAGCGTCTCCGCAGTCGGTGAGCAGTACCTCGAGTTCATGCCCGACCCCGAGGCCGAGTCGACCGGCAACCTGAAAGACGGGGCCGTGATCGAGAACGGCACCGTGCCCGTCGAGGTCGGGACGCTCCTCGATCAGGTCAACGGACTCCTCGAGCAGATCGAGGACACGAAACTACGGCGCGTCATGGACGAGGCCTTCGACGCCTTCAACGGCACCGGTGAAGACCTGCAGCGGTTGCTGGACTCGATGGCACTGCTGGTGGGCGACGCCAACAAGAACTCCGATGCGATCGTCAAGCTGATCGATCAGGCGGCGCCATTGCTCGAGACCCAGACGGCAACCGTCGGTGACATCCGGGCGTGGACCGCGAACCTGGCACAGGTCACCGACCAGCTGCGGGCGAACAACCCGCAGATCGATGCCATCCTGAACAAGGGGCCCGGGGTCGCGAAGCAGACGCAGGAACTGTTTGCATCGATGAATCAGACGCTGCCGCTGCTGTTCTCGAATCTCAACACCATGTCCCGGACGCTGGCGATCTATCATCCGAACCTGAAACAGATCGTGGTGATCTATCCCCGCCTGATGGCGGCGCTGATCACGTCACTGAACACCGAGGACGCCCGCAACGGGGCAAACGTGGACTTCTCCATGGGTTTTCAGGACCCGGGAACTTGCACCGTGGGGTTCTTGCCGCTTTCCGCTGCGCGCAACGCGTCGGCGCAGACACCGCAGGATCTGCCTCCGGGCATGCTCTGCCGGGTTCCGCAGGATTCCAATGTGGCTGTTCGTGGTAGCCGCAACTTTCCGTGTGCGGAGATCCCCGGGCAGCGCGCGTCGACCCCGCAGGAGTGCCGAACCGGCTACGTGCCGATCGGGGAAAACGTCCCGCTGCCGAACGGCCTTCCCGGAGTCGATGTGCCACAAGGATTTCTGGCCCGGGGCACAGCTGGTGCCGACGACGGCAGCCCAGCGGTCTACGCGACCACCTACGACCCGGTCAGCGGCGACTACATCGGTCCCGATGGCAAGACGTATAACGCGGGCACCGGGTCGGCGACGAGTTCTGGTAGCAGTGGTGGGGCCGGCGCAACGAGTTCCGGAGCACAAACGCAGGAAGACAAGAGTCAATGGCAGAGCCTGATCACGGGGACCGTGAAGTGACGGTCACGTCGAGAACGCGGCGCCGAGCCCGCCGGCCGGCCGGGCCGCCGCACGACGGTGCCGCGCCGACCGACACGTCGGCCGCGCAGCGCTCGGCCGCGCCGACCGGTCGGGGGCGGACCACACCGACCGGTAAGCCGGTCAAGTCGTCGCCCATGGGGCGCAAGCGCAAGCCCGCCGCGGCCCCGCGTCCGGAGGCGACCACCGACGCGGTCGACCTGATCAATCCGCCGGTGTCGGAGCCCGCCGAGGTCGACGACAACGACATCGACGACAACGACACCGACGACAACGACACCGACAAGGCCACTGAGCAGACCGCCGTCACCGCGACCCGGGTGTCGTACCGCGAGCGCAGGTCGGCCGGGCGGCGAACCGACAGCAAGGCGACGTCCGGCAAAGCCTCGACCGGCCCGCGGAAGAAACGAGCGAATCCGCGTGGTCTCGGGATCGTCCTCGCTGCGATCACCGCGCTCGGGCTCATCACCGCGATGGCCGTTTCATCCACCTTCTTTGTCCTGGGCACGAACAAGATCGACGACCGCAGCGACCTGCGGGCCGAGTACTCGGCCTTCGCCAGGCAGATGGTCACCAACCTCACCACGCTGAACCCGCAGAACATCGACGCCTCGATCAAGTCGTTCCAGGACGACACCAGCGGGAAGGCGATGGAGCAGGTCGGGCAGTCCGTCGAACAGACGGTCAACATGATCAAGTCGGAGAACGTGTCGACCAAGGGCACCGTGATCTCGGTGGCGGTCACCGCGAGTGACGCCAACACGGCGACGGTGATCATGGTCTTCGGCTGGGAGATGAACCAGCCCGACGTGACCGATCAGCAAACCGTGTTGCAGACATTCCGCTGGAAGTTGGAGATCACCCGTATCAACGGCGACCTGAAACTCACCAATGTCGAGTGGGTGACGTGAAGATGACGCGTCGATTCTGGCTGTGGGCGGTCTCGCTCCTGGCTGTCGCCATCCTGATCGCCGGGGCGGTCATCACCACGGTTCTCGGCCTGGACTACCGCGACACAAGACTCACCGAAGACGCCCGCGGCGAAGCGCTCGATGCCGGAAAGCAGACGGCCACCGTGATGTTCGGATACCAGCCGGGTGACGTCGAGCAGCACGTCGCGCAGACCCGCAGCTCCCTGTCGGGGGCGGCCGAGCAGCAGTACGACGAGATCGTCAAGGAGTCGAATCTCGTTGCGGAGGTCCGTAAACAACAGGTCAAGTCCGAGGTCTCGATCCAGGACGCCGGGGTGGTCAACTCGAGTCGCGACAAGGCCCTGATCCTGGTCTTCATGAACCAGTCGGTCACCAAGGGCGGCAAGGACCTGGTGTCGGTGGAGGCCAGCCGCCTCCAGTACTCGATGGAACGCCAGGGCGACCGGTGGCTTGTCACCAACATCGACATCCTCACCGACGACTCCGTCAAGGCCCGTCTCGCCGAGGACGCGGACAAGCCCGGAGCGTCCACGACGACGGCGCCCGCCCCCTGAATTCTGTTGGCGGATCGCTGGATGGGAGTACCGTCACGCGAGTGCCCGCCAGGTCAGACCGCCCGATGCAGGTCGTCGTCGCCCGCCTCCGGGCCGCCGGTTGCATTTTCGCGGAGGACGAGGCCCGGATTCTTCTCGATGCCGCCGACGACATCGACCTGCTCGAGCAGTTCGTCGCCCGACGGGTCGCCGGCGAACCCCTCGAGTACATCGTCGGGGCGACCGAGTTCGGGGGGCTGATGATCGTGGTCGCGCCCGGGGTCTTCGTGCCCCGGCAGCGGTCGCTGCTGCTCGTCGAGACGGTGATCGGCCTGGCTACCCCGACCTCGGCGATCCTCGATCTGTGTTGCGGATCGGGTGCGTTGGCGGCGGTGATCGCCGCCCGCCTTCCGGATGCGACCGTCGCGGCACTGGACATCGATCCGGCCGCGATCGCGTGCGCGCAGGCGAATCTGGCCGGTCGAGGTCGCGTGTACTGCGGGGACCTGTTCGACCCGTTGCCGTCGGCGATGCGGGGCCACCTCGACGTCGTCGTGTGCAACGCGCCCTATGTCCCGACGACCGCGATCGCGACCATGCCGCCCGAAGCCCGCGACCACGAGCTTCGCGCCACGCTCGACGGCGGCGCCGACGGCCTCGACTTGCTCCGGGAAGTCGCCGCCGCGACCCCCGACTGGCTGTCGCGACCCGGACATCTCGTGATGGAAATCGGTGACAGTCAGGTCGATTCGGCGTCGACGATCTTCGCGGCGGCCGGACTGGCCCCGACGATCCACGCCGACGACGAGCGTGGTGCTCTTGCGATCGTGGGGAAGTGCTAGCTGGGCTTCACGTCCAGGACGACGTCGAACTCGAGGAGCTGGGCGCCGCTGGAGACCGGTTTGGCGCGCTCACCGGCATGGGCTTCGCGAGCCGGTCCCGCAGCCCAGGCCTGGAAGTCTTCTTCTGATTCCCACTGGGTGACCACGAAATAGCGGTCGTCGCCTTTCACGGGACGCAGCAGCTGGAAGCCCAGAAAGCCTTTCGAGCCATCGACGGAGTGGGCGCGGTGGGCAAACCGCTTCTCCAATTCGGGACCGGAGCCCTCGGGTACGGAAATCGCATTTATCTTCACAACAGCCATGGATGTCACACTACCGCTGCCCGGCGATTGGCCGGATAACCTTGTATCTCGTGACTGCGGATGTGGGATTCATCGACTACGGCGGTGCGCCGGGTCGGCCGCCCATCGTCCTGTTGCACGGCCTGATGGGCCGTGGCCGGACCTGGCGCCGACAGATTCCGTGGCTACGTCGGTATGGCCGGGTGTTCACGTTCGACGCCGCCTGGCATCGCGGGGTCGACGACGGGCAGCCGACGCCGGATGATCTCGGCACCGAACAATTCGTCGCCGATGTCGCCGAAGTGCTCACGTGGATCGACATGGGACCGGCCGTGCTGATCGGCCATTCCATGGGCGGTTTGCACGCCTGGGTCGCCGCTGCCCACTACCCGGAACTGGTGTCGGCGCTCGTGATCGAAGACATGGCCCCCGACTTCCGTGGCCGGACCACCGCCGGCCGGCAACCGTGGTATCAATCCTGGCCCGAACGTTTGGACTCCCTCGCACAGGCCAGGGCTATGTTCGGTGACGTCGCCGGTCGGTACTTCTACGAGGCGTTCGACGACGGTGTCCTGCACGGCAACCTCGAAACCTGGGCTTCGATCGCCGAGGAGTGGGGGCGGCGGGAATTCTGGGATCAGTGGCGAGCGGTCGCCGCCCCGAGCCTGCTGATCGAGGCGGACAACAGTGTCACCCCGCCCGGTCAGATGGCCGAGATGGCTGCCGTCAAGGACAACGTAATCCTGTTGCAGGTCAAAGGATCTGACCACCTGGTCCACGACTCCGCGCCCGACGAGTTCCGGGGCGCGGTCGAGGCTTTCCTGTGTGGTCCACCGACGATCACCAGCGTGCAATAGATCAGCCATCGCCGGCGGGAGTTGTGCGCGGCGGCGGCGCCGTGCCCAGCCCTCGGTGGCCGGGGTGATGTCGAACCAGAGGTCCCAAGGATCCGCCCCAGTTCTGCGATTCTCCCGACCGCAGGGTCAATTCAGCCGACTTCACCCGCCAGGGCATATCGACCATCGCCGGTGATCGCCGCCAGGCCGTCGACGAGAAGGGAGTCGAGCGCGCGATCGCGCTGCGCGGTGTCCTTGGTCCAGACGATGTCGAGTTGGCCTCGGGTGACCGGTGTGTCGCTGCCACGCAGCACATCGAGCAACAGCCCGCGGACCTGACGGTCGGTGCCCGCAAACCTCTGTACCTTGCGTACCGGACCGCAGTGCGCGGGCCGTCCGGCGGCCACCCACCGGCAGTCGGTCAGCGGGCAGCTCGAGCAGCGCGGGTTCTTCGCCACGCAGACCAATGCCCCCAGCTCCATGAGGGCGACCGAAAAGCGCGGCGCCCGAGCGTCATCGGGCAAAAGGATCTGGGCGTCGACCAGATCGGAACGAGTCGGATTGCCGGGCTCGGCGCGGGCGTGGACGGCTCTGGCGATCACCCGGCGGACATTGGTGTCGACGACGGGGACCGACTGGCCGTAGGCGAAACAGGCGATGGCGCGGGCGGTGTAGTCGCCGATGCCCGGAAGAGTGAGCAGCACGGCGACGTCAGACGGCACCACATCACCGTGCTGGGTCGCGAGTATCGCGGAACAGGCGTGTAGTCGCATGGCGCGGCGCGGATAGCCGAGCTTGCCCCACGCCCGGACCACCTCGCCGACCGGAGCCGCCGCCATCGCCGACGGCACCGGCCAACGCTGCACCCACTGCTCCCAGATCGGGGCCACCCGCGACACCGGCGTCTGCTGCAGCATGATCTCGCTGATCAGGATGTGCCAGGCGGTCACATCCGGTCGGCGCCACGGGAGGTCGCGCCCGGCGATGTCGAACCAGCCGAGGAGCTTGCCCGGCGGCACCGCGGCGGCAGGAGGCACAATGTCAACCATGGCTCAGGCAACTCCGGCTCAGGCGTGGAAACAGCTGCGCGAAGGAAACGAACGTTTCGTGGCAGGCAACTCGGCTCATCCCAGCCAGGGTATCGAGGACCGCCACCGGCTCACCGGCGGCCAGCATCCCACGGCTGTGTTGTTCGGTTGCGCCGATTCCAGGGTCGCCGCCGAAATCATCTTCGACCAGGGCCTCGGTGAGATGTTCGTCATCCGCACGGCCGGCCATGTCATCGACTCGGCGGTACTCGGTTCGATCGAGTACGCCACCGAGGTGCTCGGTGTCCCCCTGATCGCCATCCTCGGACACGACAGCTGCGGTGCGGTCCGCGCGACGCTCGACGCCCTCGATGACCTCCAGATCCCGGGCGGCTTCATCCGCGACGTCGTCGAGCGGGTGACCCCGAGCATCCTGGCCGGCCGAAGTGAGGGCCTCACCCGCGTCGACGAGTTCGAGGCGCGGCACGTGAAGGAGACCGGCCGGCTGATGGTGCAGCGCAGCCGCTTCATCGCCGACCGGGTCGAGAAGGGTGAAGTGGGAATCGTCGGTCTGACCTACGAACTGGCCGAAGGAAGAGTCCGCTTGCGCGGCACCCTCGGCGACGTCGGCGAAGACAACACCAACCCGCAGACCCCCAGCCTCAACGCGTGAGGTCGCGCCCGATCTGAGACTTCACGCAGAGGGCTGAAACGCGACACGCCGCGCGTGGTCAGCCGGTGTGTGGCTACCGGCCACTAGCGTCAGGGTGTGCTAGATCCTCACGGCCCACTGCCACCGGAAATCTACTGGCGCCGACGCGCACTCGCGGTCGGCGTCCTGGTGGTCGTGCTGGCGATGATCGTCGGCCTGATCTTCTGGGTCACCAGCGACGACGGTGGTAAGACCACGGCGAACAGCACCGATCTCTCCGGTACCCCCAGCTACGCGTTGCCCTCCGCCTACGGCGATCCCTCGGCCTCCGGCTCGGCCGTTCCCGGTGTCAGTGGCGGCTCCGGTGGCGGTGGTGGTGTCGCGGCGCCGGGCGAGGCGCCGGCAGCAGGCGAACCAGGAGCCGACGGCCAGACGCCGGTCGGCGACACCCCGGAACCGGTCCCGGCAAGCGGTCTGTGTCCCGACCAGAACATCTCGGTGGTGCTCTACACCGACAAGCCGGCCTACAACGAGGGCGATCAGCCGATCTTCACCATCGCGGTCACCAACGCCGGTCTGTCCGATTGCACCAGGGACGTCGGCAAGGCAATGCAGAACGTGACCGTGCTCAACCTCGCCGGCGACCGCCGGATCTGGGGCTCGGGCGACTGCGCTCCGGTCGAAGGGGTCAACAACCAGTTGCTCAAGCCGGGCCAGCAGGTCAAGGACACCATCGAGTGGTCGGGTACGACGAGCACTCCCGGCTGCGAGACCCCGCGTCAGCCGGTGGCACCGGGTGCGTATCAGGCGATCGCCAAGATCGGCGAAAGAGCAAGTGCCCCTATCACGTTCAACGTGAATCGCCCCGCCGCGCAGTAGCTGTGTCGAATTTGCTCGCTCCGCTCGCGGGGTGGCCGGAAGTGAGCGATCACTAATCGAAGCGCTCGATGCTGGACTCGGCTAGGCGGGACAAGCCCTCTCGGATGTGCCGGGCCCAGATGCTGCCGATGCCTTCGACGGCCTGCAGGTCGGCAGCCGTCGCGGCCAGTAGTGCCTGCAACGTGCCGTAACTGCGCACCAGCAGGTCGATGTGGGCGAATTGCAGCCGCGGGATGCGGGCGAGCAGACGGTACCCGCGGGGGCTCATCGCGGTGTCCTGGGCGTCGATCGTGGTCGGGTAACCGAACGCCCGGGCCAGCGCGGTCAGATCCAGCAGGTCGGCGTCGGTGAGTTCGGAGATCGCTGCCAGCGCCTGTTTGACTTCCTGGGTGCTGGCCGGTTCGGGGCTCGCGAAGTAGTCCCTGACCACCAGTTCGCGCTGAGAGTCGTTGTCGCCCACCAGTTCCTCGAGCTGCAGGCTGAGCTGGCGGCCATTGACGCCGAGCTCGAGGACGTAGTGCTCTATCTCGGCGGAGACCCGCCGGACCATCTCGAGACGTTGCATCACCGTCATCGCGTCGCGGAGGGTGACGTAATCCTCGATCTCGGACCGCGACAGCGCGGCGCTGACCTCGTCGAGACGCGTCTTGTATCGCTCGAGGGTGGCCACGGCGAGGTTGGCGCGCGCCAGGATCGCGGCGGAATCTTCGACGACATAACGGATTCCGGCGACGTAGGCGCTGACGATCGACATCGACGCGCTCACCGAGATGACCGGAAACCCGGTCTGGATGGCGGTCCGTTCGGCGCTGCGATGTCGGGTGCCCGATTCCTCGGTGGGAATCGACGGGTCGGGGACGAGCTGGACGTTGGCGCGCAAGATCCGGCTGCCGTCGGTGGACAGGACCACCGCCCCGTCCATCTTGGACAGCTCACGAAGACGCGTCGGGGCGAAGGCGACGTCGAGGTGGAAGCCACCTGCGCAGATCCGCTCCACCTCCGGGTCGTGTCCGATCACGACCAGTGCGCCGGTCCTGCCACGCAGGATACGTTCGAAGCCATCACGCAGCGGGGTGCCGGGCGCGAGCCGGGCAATCGTGGTGCGGAGTAGGTCCGAGGTCGGAACCTCAACCATGAGGCGCCTTTCTGTCGTGAGGCGGGGGGAGACTAGATTAGCTGTCTGTGAAAACCTCTTTCGTTCTGCCCGACGAGCTGGTCCCCGCAACTCGCTCGCCGAAGGCTCCACCGGCCGGCGAACCGTTGCGGGCGCACGGCCCGATGTGCTTCGGTTGTGGCGAGCAGTCGGAGGGCGGCCTGCACATGGTGGCCATCGCCGGAGACGATGCCAACGTGACGGCCCGCATGCAGGTGCAGCCACGTTTCGAGGGTGGGCCCGGGGTCATCCACGGTGGGATCTTGTCATCGGCTTTCGATGAGGCGATGGTGCTCACCCATCTTATGGTCGGGGCAATCGCGGTGACCGTTCACCTCGAGATCGACTTCGCGGCGCCCATTCCGCTCGGTTCCGAACTGCGGATCGAGGCCGAGACCATCGGTACGGTTCGCCGGAAGCTCTATTGCCGTGCCGTCGCCTACCTCGGTGATGGCACCGAGCCGGTGGGGCGGTCCCACGCGATCTTCGTGACGATCAAGCCGCTCGAACACTATGGGGACAGTTTCGCCGTCGGCGGCCCGGTTGACCTCTGAGCTGACCGGATCGCCCGCACGGAACGCAGTGGCGGAGCCTAGAAGCTGTAGGGGCTGGCTGGACCTTTCAGGGCGGCCCGCATGGCTGTCTGCAGATCGGCGACCCGGGTGATCTTGATACCCGATGGCAGATCCAGGGATCCGGCCGGGACGATGGCGTGTTTGAAACCGAGGCGTTTGGCCTCGGCCACCCGCCGGCCGACGCCGGCGACCCGGCGAACCTCACCGGCCAGGCCGATCTCGCCGAGCGCGACCATCGAGCCGGGTAGCGATCGTTCGGCCAGGATGGAACTGAGCGCCAGGGCGACGGCGAGGTCGGCCGCCGGTTCGCTGATCTTCATACCGCCGACGGTGGCCACGTAGACGTCCTGGTCGAAGGTCGGCAAATTGGCGCGGGCAGCGCAGACCGCCAGAATCATTGCGACTCTTGCCGCGTCGATGCCGACGACGGCCCGCCGCGGGTTGGCCAGGCTCGACTTGGAGACCAGTGCCTGCACCTCGCCGAGCAGTGGCCGTTTGCCGTCCATGGTCACGGTGATCGCGGTACCGGCCACGCCGATGTCGCGGTGGTGCAGAAAGAGTTCGGACGGATCGGTGACCTCGTGGATGCCGTCTTCCCGCTGCTCGAAGCAGCCGACCTCGTCGGCCGCTCCGAATCGGTTCTTGATGCCGCGCACCATCCGGAGGGTGGAATGTTTGTCGCCTTCGAAGGACAGGACGACGTCGACGAGGTGCTCGAGCGATCGCGGTCCGGCGACGGTGCCGTCTTTCGTGACGTGTCCGACCAGGATCACGGCAATTCCGGAGTTCTTCGCCAGTGACGTCAAAGCGGTTGTGACAGCACGAATCTGGGTGACGCCACCGTTCACGCCGTCAACGGTCTGGGCGATCATCGTCTGCACGGAGTCGACGATCATCAGCGACGGCATCACGGCCTCGGCATGCCCGAGTACGGCCCCGAGGTCGGATTCGGCGGCGAGATAGATCTCGTCGTGCACCGCACCGGTCCGTTCGGCGCGCAACCGGACCTGGCCGGCCGACTCCTCGCCGGTCACGTAGAGCGCGCGCCGACCCTGCAGCGCCCACTGTTTGACGGCCTCGAGCAGCAGTGTGGACTTGCCGACGCCGGGCTCGCCGGCCAGCAGCAGCACCGAACCCGGCACGATGCCCTTGCCCAGGACGCGGTCGAGCTCACCGATACCGGTGGAGAACGCCGCGGCATTGGTGGCGTCGATCTGGGTCATCGGCCGCGCCGGGGTGCCGGGAATGGTTGCCGCAGTGGGCGACTTGCCGCCCCCGATGCCCGAGCTCGCGGCCCCTATGGTGGCCACTTCGGCGACCGAACCCCAGTCACCGCAGTCGGGGCATCGGCCGAGCCATTTCGCGACCTGATAGCCGCACGCGCTACATCGATATGTCGATTTGGTTCTGGCCACCGCGCAACTCTAGCGACGCCACCCGACAGTCCCGATTTTGGTGGGTTTTGGCGAGGCTCACCTGCGGAAACGCTCGCCAAAACCCACCAAGATCGGAACTACTAGTGGGCTTCGGCGTCGGCTTCCTCGACACCACGCGGATGATCCTGGCGAGGGAGGATGGCACCGGCATCGACCGGCACGGCAATGGTTGTCTCGCCGGCCTTCTCGAAGTCGAACACCATCGGGACCGTCAGTCCGGGGGTGATCTTGTTCGGTGCGCCCGTGATGGTGACGGTGAGGCGCTTCTCGGACGGATCGGCAGGTTCGGCGCTGACGGTCAGCAGGAGCGCGGGGGTGCCGGCGCGCAAGGTCTTGAGCGGACCGATGTCGGTCTTGCCCTCGATCTCGACCGAACCGCTGCCGTCGGCGAACGAGATGCCTTCGAGTTTGTCGGCGACGAGGGCACTGCTGTTGGCGATCAGGAACGCCATCTCGAGGGGGCCGCCGTTGACGAACTCCTCGGTGCTGCCGTCCTTGGGGAACACGATGTGGACGTCGCGCAATGCCAGCGGGCCGGCGTTGATCTGGTTGCCGTTGATCGCGGGGGCCTGATTGGCCGTCTGGGCGATCTGTCCGGTCCCGCACGCCGTGGTCCCGACCAACAGGCCCGAAGCGATGGCTGCGGCGGCGACAGCCGACACGAATCGGCTGCGACGAATGGTCCGCGCCCGAGAATCCGTCGGGTGGCCCGAAACTTTCTGCACTGACACCGGTTTTCCTCCGAGGTAGGTCCTGATGCGATGCCCGCGTGTGCTGGTCCGGAGCACCGGATGGCCAGGCTCGAACCGAACGCACAATGCGTGCACTACGGAGCGTAGTGGGCGGCGGGCCAGAAAGTCTGATCGGGTGCCGAAAACGTTGCGAAATATTCCCGGACCGCCCCTTGGCGGCGGGTCGCGGCGGTGTGTCGAAAGTGTCGTCCCAGCACACTTTTCGGGTGCCGTCAAGGCTCGCGAAACCGCGGGTATGCCGCTGACCTGCACCGTTGGCTGATGGCGTCGGACCCCGCGTGCTAGACTTGGGTTATCGAAAGGGGCATGGAACATTGAATTTCAAAGTTGGTGACACCGTTGTCTACCCCCATCACGGTGCCGCACTGGTCGAAGACATCGTGACCCGAACCATCAAAGGCGAGGCCGTGGAGTACCTCGTTCTGAAAGTGGCTGATGGTGACATGACAGTTCAGATTCCGTCCACGAAGCTCGAGTATGTGGGTGTCCGCGACGTCGTCGGGGAAGAAGGACTCGGAAAGGTTTTCGATGTCCTTCGGGCGCCGCACACCGAGGAGCCCACGAACTGGGCTCGTCGCTTCAAGGCAAACCAGGAAAAGCTCATCTCGGGTGACATCATCAAGGTCGCCGAGATCGTGCGTGACCTGTGGCGCCGCGAGCAGGACCGTGGTCTGTCCGCAGGCGAGAAGCGGATGCTGACCCGCGCTCGCCGTGTTCTGGTCGACGAGCTCTCGCTGGCTCAGAACACCAACGATGAGAAGGCCTCCATCATTCTCGATGAGGTTCTCGCCGCCGCTTCCTAGGGGAGCAGCTCGGTCCTTGTGTCTACAGTCGCGTTGATCCCGGCCGCAGGCCGCGGTGAGCGGCTGCGGGCGGGACTACCCAAAGCATTTGTTGACCTCGCTGGTCAGACCATGTTGCATCACGCAGTGCGTGGTGCGCAGGCCAGCGGGGTCATTGATTGTCTGGTGGTGTCCGTTCCCGCCGACCTCGTCAGTTCTGTCGAGGCAGAGTTCCCCGATGTGATCGTGGTCGCCGGCGGCAGCCAACGGTCGGATTCGGTGCGGGCGGCGTTGCGGGCCGCACCGCCGTCAGATGTGGTGCTCGTACACGACGCGGCCCGCTGCCTGACGCCACCTTCACTCTTCGTCGACGTCGTCGCCGCGGTCGAAGCCGGTGCTCCGGCCGTCGTACCGGGCCTGCCCGTCGTCGACACCATCAAATCCGTGGATGCGGCGGATGTGGTCACCGGAACGATCGACCGGTCTGCCTTGCGCGCGGTCCAGACCCCCCAGGGATTCGATTTCGCGATGCTCACCGCCGCGTACGCCGCCGCCCTCGCCGACTCCGAGAACGCCGCCGACTTCACCGACGACGCCGGGCTCGTCGAGGCCCAGGGCACCCCGGTGCGGATCATCCCGGGCGATCCGATGGCCTTCAAGATCACGACGCCCTGGGACCTGGACCTGGCGACCTGGCTGCTGCGCGACCGGGCTCGCGCGTGAGGGTGGGCATCGGCACCGACGTGCACCCGATCGCCATCGGCAAGCCCTGCTGGATGGCCGGTCTACTGTTCGACGGCGCCGACGGCTGTGAGGGTCACTCGGACGGCGATGTGGCAGCTCACGCGCTGTGCGATGCCCTGCTGTCGGCGGCCGGTCTCGGTGATCTCGGTTCGGTGTTCGGTACCGGACGGCCGGAATGGGAGGGCGTCAGCGGCGCCCGGATGCTGACCCACGTGCGCGAGCTGTTCGAATCAGCCGGGTTTGTACTCGGCAACGCGGCGGTGCAGGTCATCGGCAACCGCCCCAAGATCGGCCCCCGGCGCGGCGAGGCGCAGGACGTTCTCAGCGCATTGCTCGGCGGGCCGGTTTCGGTGTCCGCCACCACCACCGACGGTCTCGGTCTGACCGGGCGCGGCGAGGGGATCGCTGCCGTGGCCACCGCCCTGATCCTTGACCAGTAAGATTGCCGATCGTGACCCTGCGCCTGTACGACACCGCCACCCGAGACGTGCGTGACTTCACGCCGTTGCGTCCCGGCCATGTCTCGGTGTACCTGTGTGGCGCCACCGTGCAGGGAGTTCCCCACATCGGGCACATCCGCAGCGGCATCGCCTTCGATGTGTTGCGGCGCTGGTTGGCCTACAAGGGTTTCGACGTCGCATTCGTGCGCAACGTCACCGACATCGAGGACAAGATCCTGCGCAAGGCCGCGGAGGCGGACCGGCCGTGGTGGGAGTGGGCCGCCACCCACGAGCGTGAATTCGCCTGGGCCTACGACCAACTGGGCGTGTTGCCGCCGTCGGCCGAACCCCGGGCAACCGGATTCATCACGCAGATGGTCGAGTACATGGAAAGGCTCATCGAGCGCGGTCACGCCTACGCGTCCGAGGGCAATGTCTACTTCGACGTCTTGAGCCTGCCCGACTACGGTTCGCTGTCCGGACATCGTCTCGACGACGTCCATCAGGGCGAGAGCGCCGGTACCGGCAAGCGCGACCCCCGCGACTTCACGTTGTGGAAGAGCGCCAAGCCCGACGAGCCGTCGTGGCCGACCCCGTGGGGTCGCGGCCGGCCGGGGTGGCATCTGGAGTGCTCCGCGATGGCTACGTCGCTGCTCGGTCCGGAGTTCGATATCCACTGCGGTGGAATGGATCTCGTCTTCCCGCATCACGAGAACGAACTGGCGCAGTCCCATGGCGCCGGTGACCCCTTCGCTCGGTACTGGCTGCACAACGGCTGGGTGACGATGGGCGGCGAGAAGATGTCGAAGTCGCTCGGCAACGTCGTCGCGATCCCGGAGATGCTGCAGCGGTTTCGGGCGGTGGAGCTGCGGTACTACCTCGGCAGCGCGCACTACCGGTCGATGCTGGAGTACTCCGAACACGCCGTCGAAGACGCCGCCAAGGGGTACCGAGGATTGGAATCCTTTGTGCAGCGCACGGTTTCACGCGTGGGCGACGTCCCGATCGGAGAGGTGACCGCAGAGTTCGCCGCCGCTCTCGACGATGATCTCGGGGTCCCGGCGGCCCTGGCCCAGATCCACGGCACGCTCAAGGCCGGAAACATCGCACTCGACAGCGGCGATCATACGACGGCGCTGGAAGCTGCGTCGTCGCTACGGGCGATGCTGGACATTCTCGGAGTCGACCCGCTCGCCGAGCACTGGGCCGACGGTGGGAAGGACACCGAGATCATCGATGCGCTCGACGTGCTGGTGCGCGCCGAACTGGATCGGCGTACCACCGCGCGGGCGGAGCAGAACTGGGCCGTGGCCGACGAGGTACGGGATCGGTTGGCGCAGGCGGGCATCGAGGTCACCGATACCCCGGACGGCCCGCAGTGGTCGTTGACCGAGAGAAAAGAAAATCTTGAGGCGGGCCGATGATCGGCCTGCGACACGGGCACATTCAGCGGAAGGTGGTTGGCTGATGGCCGGCAATTCACGACGTAAGGGTGCGGTCCGTAAGGGCGGCACCAAAAAGGGTCAGACGGTCGGATCGGGCGGCCAGCGCCGCCGCGGACTCGAGGCCAAGGGTGCGACCCCGAAAGCTGTTGACCGGACCTATCATCAGGCCCACAAGAGGGCCAAGGCAGCGGCCAGGAGTACGGCCACCGGCGGCGGACGCACGCCGCGCGGCAAGACCCTGACCGAGCAGCCGGAGTACGTGCTGGGCCGCAATCCCGTCGTGGAGTGCCTGCGCGCCGGTGTGCCCGCGACCGCGCTCTACGTCGTCTTGAGCAGCGACGCCGACGAGCGCATCACTGAATCCGTGCAGCTCGCCGGCAACATGGGCATCTCGATCCTGGAGGTCCAGAAGCCCGAGCTGGATCGGATGAGCACCAACGGGATGCACCAGGGCATCGCGCTGCAAGTGCCGCCGTACCGCTACGCGCACCCGACCGATCTGATGCAATACGCGATCGACACCGGCGAGCCCCCACTGCTGGTGGCCCTCGACAACATCACCGATCCCCGTAACCTCGGAGCGGTGATCCGTTCGGTCGCCGCATTCGGTGGTCATGGTGTGGTCATCCCGGCCCGTCGCAGCGCGTCGGTCACGGCCGTGGCCTGGCGCACGAGCGCCGGCGCCGCTGCCCGACTGCAGGTCGCCCAGGCCACCAACCTGACTCGCACACTGAAGGAATGGGCGCAGAGGGGTGTTCAGCTCGTCGGCCTCGACGCCGATGGAGACGTGACCCTCGACGACTACGACGGCTCGGGCCCGACGGTCATCGTGGTGGGGTCCGAGGGCAAGGGCCTCTCGCGCCTGGTCCGCGAATCCTGCGATTCGATCCTGTCGATCCCGATGGCCGGCGACGTCGAGAGCCTCAACGCATCCGTCGCCGCCGGTGTGGTGCTCGCCGAGTTCGCCAGACAGCGCCGCACCTGACCGATTTTGGTGGGTTTTGGCGACTGCGACCTGCGGAAATGCTCGCCCGAACCCACCAAAACGACCGATAGCGGGTGAGCGTTCGCGATGGGGCGCTAGGGTCGGAATCATGGCGAACTCAACTACCGAGGTAACCCTCTCCGACGGTGTCGTAGCGGGTGTCCGCGTCGGCGACATCATCCGTTGGCGCGGCATTCCCTATGCCGCGCCGCCCGTCGGCGATCTGCGACTGCGCGCACCGCAACCCGCGGTGCCGTGGACCGGTGTATGTCAGGCCGACAGCTTCGGCAACGCCGCGCCACAGAACCCGAAATACGCCATCGTCGAGCGTGGCAAGAAACAGCCGGTGAGCGAGGATTCGCTCATCATCAACGTCGTGGCGCCCGCCCGCCCGTCGAAGCATCCCCGCCCGGTGATGGTCTTCATCCACGGCGGTGCGTACCTCTTCGGTTCGACGGGGACGCCGCTGTATTACGGCCACGATCTGGTGAAGCAAGGCGACGTGATCTTCGTGTCGATGAACTACCGGCTCGGACCGCTGGGATACGGCGATTTCACCCAGTTCTCCACTGCGGAAAGACAATTCGATTCGAACCTGGGCCTTCGCGATCAGGTCGCGGCGCTCGAGTGGGTCCGGGACAACATTGCTGAATTCGGCGGCGACCCGGGCAACGTCACTCTCTTCGGCGAGAGCGCGGGCGGCAACGCCGTCACCACGTTGATGGCGACCCCGGCCGCCGACGGATTGTTCCATCGCGCGATCGCCGAGAGCTCGGCTCCGGTACTGACCTTTCACAAGCACTTCGCCGACCGGTGGGCGCGCAAACTCACCGAACTGTTGTGCGCCGACATGGGCGTCGATGACGTGGCGCAAGCACTCGAGACCGCCTCGCTGGCCGAGATCGGTCGTGCCGGACACCGTTTGGCACGCTGGGTCACCACCGAGGCCCCCGGACTGCCGACGTTCGGCCCGGTCGTCGACGGCGATTATCTGCCGAAGTCGCCGGTCGAGGCGTTCGCCGACGGCAGCGCACATCAGGTCCCGCTGATCATCGGGACCAACCGCAACGAGGGAACGCTCTTCAAGCGAGTGCCGCTGGGGTTGCTGATGACCGAGGAATCGATCTCCCAGATGTTCGCGAACACCGAGCCCGATGCGAAGGGCCGGATCACGGGCGCGTACGGGGCGCCGTTGACGCCGAAATCGATGGTGCAGTTCGGCGGCGACCACACCTTCTGGGTCGGCTCGGTGGCTTTGACCGAGGCCCATTCCGAGCACGCGCCGACCTATGCCTACCGGTACGACTTCTCGCCCCGCATCATGAAATGGCTGGGGCTCGGCGCCACCCACGCGTCGGAGTTGTTCGCCGTCTTCGGCATCTACCGTGGCAAGGTCGGGCGACTGCTGGCCGGGCTCGGCGACCGGCGAGATGCGTTGGGGGTCACCTCCGAGATGCAGGGGCAGTGGTTGGCGTTCGCCAAAACCGGTGAACCATTGGAAAGTTGGCCCAGGTACACTCCGAAGGTCCGGGCCACCCGTATCTTCGACCGGTATTCCTACGTGGAGGTCGATCCCTGGCGGTCGTACCGCGAGGCGTGGTCGGGATTCGGCGACTACGCCGACAAGATCCCGGGGGCGAAGACGGCAACCGAGAAGAGGGAGAACGTCTGATGCGGGTTTTCACGTCGGCCGAAGAAGTCCTGGCCGCGGTCGGGACCGAGATCGGCACGAGCGAGTGGCTGACCATCACCCAGGATCGGGTCAACCTGTTCGCCGAGGCCACCGGTGATCACCAGTGGATTCACCTCGACGTCGAGCGCGCGAAGGCTGAAAGTCCTTATGGCGGAACGATCGCCCATGGGTTCCTGACGTTGTCCCTCGTCCCGTTCCTGAGCTCTCAGATCTATCGCTTCGAGGGCGTGAAGATGGGTATCAACTACGGCAGCAACAAGGTTCGATTCCCGTCGCCGGTGCTCGTGGGCTCGGCCATCCAATTGACCAGCACCCTGTCGGAGGCCAAGGATCTCGGAGACGGAGCCCTGCAGATCACCTTCACCCAGACGATCTCGGTCGAGGGTGGCAGCAAACCCGCGTTGGTGCTCGAGATGGTCACCCGGGTCATCTATTGAGACTCGCTCCGACGGCGGCCGGTGTGCTGCTGACCGCAATCCTGATCGGCGGTTGCGGGGATGGGTCCGAACCCGACGGACCGATCAACACATCCCTGATCAACACATCCCCGGCCACGACATCGCCGACGGCCACGGCATCGCCAACGGCCACGGCATCGCCAGCGGCCACGGCATCGCCGGCGGCCATGCCATCGGCCGATCCCCGGTACGTCGCGCCGTTCATCGGCAGAGTCGAGTGGACCACCACCGAGCAGGGTCCGAGCTTGCAGGTGTTCCCGACCGAGTCCGGTCGGTACACCCTGGGTGACGCCGAACTCGACACCGCATGGTCGGAGGTCGTCGCACTCGACCCCACCGCTGACAGCCCCGGGATGCGCGATCAGTTCGCGTGTCACTGGCGGTTCGCCCGGATCGTCGAACCGGAGAAGACGAGCTGGAACCTCGAGCCGGGGCGGCCGGTGGTCACCGAATCGGCGATGATCGCCTCCCGCTGCAATCCCGGCGGTGCCGAGGAGAGCATCCCCTACTAGGCGCCCGCCCACCCGGAAATTCGGCGGGGTGGGCGTCAGGCGGCGGTGACTGCCCGGACCACCTGTCCCACTCGCAGGACACCGGCCGGATCGTGTTGATCGGCCAAGGCACTGAGCCAGATCAAGGTGTCCTCGTCGTAGCAGCGGGTGAGTCGGGCGGGGTCGCTGCCGGGCGCGAAGTTCGGGAGTTCGCCCATCGACCACGGCGCGACGGCATCCATGATGGCCGCTGCGTGCGGCGGGACATGCTCGGCCATCGGCGGGGCGAGCACACCGAAGACCATCAGGCCATAGGCCGCGCCGCGCTGACTGAACGCGCTGCGCAGCGCAGCAGGCCGGGCCATCGCACCACCGAACACGCGGACCTCGACAACGACCTGCGGTGACCGCGAGCCGGGGCCGGCCAGGGAGATCAGGGTGTTCAGAACGGTGTCGTTGAGCTCACCGAGCAGGGTGCAGCGTTCGAATACGGGCATCGGGTCGACGGGATCAGCATGGATCGCGGCCATCGCGGCGTAGGGCATCAGGGCGACGCTGTCGATCAGTGGGGTTGCGACGGACCGGAGGGGCGCGATCAGTGCTTCGGCCGTGGCGGGGTCGGCGACAGAGGCGTACCGCACCGCGATTGTCAGCTTGCCGGCGAGCGGCGGTGGCACCGCAGGCAGCGGCGGCAGCTGCAGCAACGCGATGGAGGTGTTGGCGTGCTCGGGGAGGTCCAGACTCCAATCCCGCCAGGCACGAAATACTGCGGGCGCATCGGAACCATCGAAATAGATTGCACCACCGTAGAACTCGGGAATCGGGAGCAGATCGATCTCGACGGCGGTGACAATGCCGAGTGTGCTTTTGCCGCCGCGCAGCCCCCAGAACAGCTCGGCGTGTTGATCGGGCGTCACGTGCAAGATCTCGCCCTGGCCGGTCACCAGCTCGAAGGAACGTACGTGATCGGACGACAGCCCGACGGTTCGGACGAGCGGTCCGATGCCACCGCCGGTGAGGAAGCCGACCACACCCACGTCAGGCGTTGCTCCGGCCAGCGCGGCCAGTCCGTGGGGCGCGCTCCCCTCGATGACCTGCTGCCATTTCACGCCGGCCCCGACGCGGGCGGTGCGTGCCCGCGCGTCGATCTCGCAGTGACCGAGCTGCCCGGTGTGGACCAGGATGCTGCCCTGGTCGATGGGGAGCGCGCCGTGACCGGTCGCCTGGACACCGACGGTGAGTCCGTGCCGCTCGGCGACCCGAACGGAGGCCGCGACATCGGCGGCCGATTCGACGAATACCACCGCGTAGGGATTGGTCGGGACGGCCACGTTCCACGGCGTCGCGCGTTCGAAGCCGGGCTCGCCGGGGCGGGCCACGAGGCCGGTGACCGCGGCTCGCAGGTCTGCGGCCGGGTCAGCGTCGGTGCTGTTGGAGGAGGGCGTGGAGATCGTCATCGGAGCAGCCTTTCACCGGTCTGGGTTGATGAAAGGACGGTAGCCTCGGACACCGGGCAGGTTCTGGGTGGTCTTGGCGGGTTCTTGGTGTCTTGGGTTCGAGAACGTCAAGGGAATCGGCGACGATCACGGCTTCGAGGCCAGCCGACCTGACCCTCTGACCAGCCCATTCATGCCCAGGCGCGGCCTCGTCGATGATCGCGGTGAGCTCGGCGGTCCGCGGCGGGCGATGGCGGACGCAGCTGTCAGTCGAGAAGACGACACCGAGGGACACCGCCGGGAGCACACTCGTCGCGGGCCACCCTCCTCGCATCGAGCGTGCCACATCTGCGGAGTCAGGCTGAGGTCAGGACCTGTCGTCGACCGGACGTCTTGGAGCGACGGGTGCCGACCACGCGGCAGACCAGATAGATGACGAACGAAAGGGTGGTGACGAACACCGACGGGGGGAGTCCCGGGGCCAGCGAGATGACGATGCCGCCGATCGCCGCGACCACACCGAAGAGGATCGCCAGGCCCAGCACCGTCGTCGGATTCGACGACACCCGCATCGCCGAGGCAGCGGGCGTGATGATCAGCGACATCACGAGTAGCGCACCGATGATCTGGACACTCTGGGCCACTGCGGCCCCGAGCAGGACCGCGAAGACCACCGACAGCAACCGCATGGGCACCCCGCGCGCCTCGGCGACGCGGGGATCGGTGGAGGCGAACAGCAGCGGCCGGTAGATGATCGCCATCACGACCATGACCACGACGGTCGTGATGATCACGGCGTCGACACCGTCCGCGCCGGCACTGACCGCCTGTCCGGTGAGGAGGCCGAAACCGGTGCCGACGCGGCCGTAGAGCGCGATGAACAGCACCCCGAGACCGAGCCCGAAGGCCAGGATCACACCGATCACGGAATCACGCTCGCGCACACGGTTTCCGAGGAGACCGAAGATCACCGACGCGATCACCGCCCCGATCAGTCCGCCGAGGTTCACGCTGAATCCGAGGAGCAATGCCGCGGCTGCGCCGGTGAAGGTCAGTTCGCTGGTCCCGTGGACCGCGAACGACATCTGGCGGCTCACCACCATCGGGCCGAGGATTCCGCCCAGGACTCCGAGCAGAGCTGTGGCCACCAACGCCTGCTGGACGAAGTCGCGCGACAGCAGGTCGATGGTGGTGTCGAAGTCGAAGAAATCGGACCAGGTGATGGTGGTCGTGGTCGTCACTCGGCCACCTCGACCGCGGACACGGACGAGTGATCACCGTGGCAGACCGATTCGTCGGCGCCGACGACGACGAGCCGGCCCTGGACATCGAGGACATCGACGCGGGTCTGGTAGAGCTCGCTCAGGGTCGCCGACGTCATGACCTGCGACGGCTTCCCGATCCGGAACCGCCCGTCCACCAGGTACACCACCCGGTCGACGTAGGGGAGGATCGGATTGATCTCGTGGGTGACGAACAGGACCGCGGTCCCGTGGTCGCGACGTCGGCGATCGATGAGCGCGGCAACGCGCCTCTGATTGGCCGGATCCAGACTCAGTAGCGGCTCGTCGCAGAGCAACACCGACGGATCGCCCGCCAGCGCCTGCGCCACCCGCAGTCGTTGCTGTTCACCGCCGCTGAGCAGGCCCAGTGGGGCGTCGGCGAAGTCGCCGGCATCGACCTGGTCGATCGCGGCATCGACAAGTGCGTTGCGGCGCTTACGATTTCGCAACCCAAGTCCCCATGTCTGACCGTCGACGCCGAGGCCGACCAGATCCCGTCCACGTAGGGGGACACCCTCGTCGTGGGTCTGTTGCTGGGGAATGTAACCAATGGTGCTGTCGCCGCGCCGCAGACCGCGGCCCTCGACGGTGACCGAACCGGCATTCAATTCGTACTGTCCCAAAAGGGTTTTCAACAGCGACGTCTTGCCGGAGCCATTCGGTCCGAGCACCGCGATGAACTCGCCGCGCGCGACCGTGAGGTCGAAGTCATCCCACAACACCCGTCGCCCGAACGACAGCCGCGCGCCACTGATCGTGACGGCGGCCGGTCGATCGTCGAGCGGGGTGGTTGCCGGTTCGGGCTGGGTCATCTACGCACCTGTTCAGGGAGTGCTGGGCTTACTCGACGCCAGGGCGGACGTCAGCGCTTCAACATTAGCCCGCTGCCATTCGATGTAGTCGGTTACTCCGGCAGGAAGGGACTCGGTGAAATCGACGACCGGGACCTGAGCAGTGTTCGCGATGGTGATCAGCGCCTTGGTGCTCTCGTCGATGGCCTGCGTGTTGTAGATGAGCGCCCGCACCTTGCGGTCGCGGAGCAGATCGGAGATCGCCGCGACATCGCGCGCTGACGGGGATTGCCCGGCTTCGACGGCGTCCTGGAAACCGGCGGGCGTCACGTCTTCCAGGCCGGCCTCGTCGAGCAGGTAGCCGGCGAGCGATTCGGTCTGCGCGACCGCGGCACCGGGATCGGAGGTCTTGATCGCAGCGAGCTGCCCCTGCAGCTCCTTGATCTGATCGTTGAATGTCGCGGCGTTGGCGCGGAAGTACTCCTCATTGGCACTGTCTTTCTCGGACAACGCATCTGCGATACTGTTGGCGACCTGTCCGACGACGGTCAGGTTGTAGAAGACGTGCTCGTTGACGGCGCCGGGGGTTTCCTTCGAACTGGAGGTGGCGCCCTCCATGAGGTCGAAGGCGTTGATGACGACGGCGTCGGCACTCTTCGGGGCCTTTTCCATGTAGGTGTCGTAGTTGCCGCCGTTGAGCACGACCACACCGGCATCGGCGACTTCGGCGGTGTCCTTCGCGCTCGCCTCGAATTCGTGGGGGTCGCCGTCGGGGGACGTGTACAGCGACGTGACCTGCGCGTGTTCGCCTCCGACGGCGGCGGCGACCGCACTCCAGACGTTGGTGGACGCGACGACGGAGACCTTGCCGTCGGAGGTGGTGCTCGAGTCGTCGGACGAACAGCCCGCGGCCACGCCCACAGCCAGGGTCAGGGCGGCGGTGACCCCCAGGAATCGGGACCAGGTGCGCATATTTTCGGACCTTTCACGTCGTCGATGGTCGAGGCCGGAGCAGGTGGCTGCAGCGGACTTCATCGTTCAGACGCTAATGATAACCGTTACCGACAGGGATGAGAAGTCAGAGTCGCTCGATAGCAGTGCCAATGCTCGGTCGGTTTCTGTCAGTCCCTGACCGAGCTTGTCGGCAGGCGCCTTCGTCGCCCGGTCGGTCACGAGTTCGATCCCCTGGAACAGGCCCCGGCCCCGGCCGCGGACGGCGCCGGTCAGCGGATCGCAGACGTGCGTGGTGAAGAAGAGGTGGCCGCGATCAGCATCATGTCTCGTTCGGCGCATTTGATCTACAGCGCTGCCAGGTAACCCACCGGTAGATCGATGAGACCGCCGGACGACACGATCGGCTCGACGATGCACGCTGCCGGCGAGCCCGACGATTGCTGATCGAGACGATTGCTGATCGATCAGCGTCACCGACAGTGCCTGCGCGAACTCGACGACAGGTCGGCTCAGCATCCCGCTGAACAAGCGGTCGGGGTTCGTCATGGCGGTGTTGACGGTCTCGGCGATGATTCCGTCTTCGGAGTCGGGCGGCAGGCGATTGGTGGCCACCCGATTAGTGTGGACTCATGGGCACCTTCATGGGCGGGGTCGCCGCGAGCGACGGCACTCTCATCGCATACCGGGTCAGGGACGCAGCATCTGCCGATTCCGCCCCGGCGCTGCTCCTCGTGCACGGGTGGGCACAGTCCTCCAAGTGCTGGGGCGACGGCCTCGTCAGCGCCCTCGCCCAGCGCCACCGCGTGATCGCGATGGACCTGCGCGGACACGGGGAGTCAGGGGTGCCGGACGCCGAACACCTGACCGCGGACGATTTCGCCGCTGATGTGGCCGCAGTGCTCGACGCCGAGGTCCCTGCCGGTCAGCCGGTGATCCTGCTCGGCTGGTCATACGGCGGATTGGTGATCGGAGACCATCTCGCTCGTGAGCCGGCCGCCGACGTGGCCGGGCTCGTCCTCGTCGGGGCGATCACCTCGATGGGCCGGGGGCAGGCCGGTGGCCGGGTGGGCCCGGCGATGCGCGCGGCGCTCCCCGACGCGTACTCCGAGGACCCGGCCACCGCGCTCGCAGCGATTGCCGGCTTCGTCGACGCATTCGTGCCGGCGGGCCGCGGAGCCCTCGCGCAGCAGCTGATCGGAACGTCTCTGACCGTGCCCCCGCGCATCCGATCGGGTCTGTTCGGCCGTAGCGCCGCCAATGACGACGTCTTCGCCGGATCAGGCTTGCCGGCGTTGCTGATCCACGGCACCGCCGACCAGGTCGTCGACATCTCCTGCGCGGAGCACGCCGCGACGCTGATGCCGGATGCGTCGGTCCGATTCTGGGACGGTGGCGGTCACGCACCGTTCCTGGAGGACCCGGTGGCGTTCGCCGAGCAGGTCGACGAGTTCGTGGCCGCGGTTTCCGTCTCCGGAGGAGTGCGATGAGCGCGCTGCCCGTCCCGCGCCGGGTGGCGCTGATCTCGGTGCACACGTCGCCGCTCGCACAGCCCGGCATCGGCGATGCCGGCGGGATGAACGTCTACGTGTGGCAGACCGCCAAACGTCTTGCGCAACGCGGTGTCGAGGTCGAGATCTTCACTCGGGCAACCTCGTCCACCGACGAGCCGATGGTGGCCGCAACTCCCGGGGTGAGCGTGCGCAACGTGGTTGCCGGACCCTTCGAGGGCCTGGACAAACGCGATCTGCCCACCCAACTCTGCGCGTTCACCGCCGGTGTCCTGCGGGCCGAGGCCGCCCGCCCGGTCGGGTACTACGATCTGGTCCACTCGCATTACTGGTTGTCGGGGCAGGTCGGCTGGCTCGCCCGCGACCGCTGGGCCGTGCCGCTGGTCCACACGGCGCACACGCTGGCCGCGGTGAAGAATGCCGCCCTGGCCGAGGGCGACACACCCGAGCCCCCGATGCGGCAGATCGGTGAGCAGCAGGTGGTCGACGAGGCCGACCATCTGATCGTCAACACCGAAACCGAAGCGCAGCAGTTGATCTCGATCCATCGCGCCGACCCGGGGCGCATTGACGTGGTCACCCCGGGTGCCGACCTGGAGTGCTACACCCCGGGTTCGCGGACCGAGGCACGGTTGGCGTTGCGCCTCGACCCCGACGAGGTGGTGGTGACCTTCGTCGGCCGAATACAGCCCCTCAAAGCGCCCGACGTGCTGATCCGGGCAGCTGCTCCGCTGATCCGGCGGGGCCTTGCCGGCGGCAGGAAACTGCGGCTGCTGATCGCCGGGGGTCCGTCCGGTTCGGGTCTGCAGCGCCCGTCGTCGCTGATCGAGTTGACGCGCGAACTCGGTGTCGAATCGTCGGTGACCTTCATTCCGCCGCAGTCGCCCGAGCGGCTCGTCCAGGTCTATCGGGCGTCGGATCTTGTTGCTGTTCCCAGTTATTCGGAGAGCTTCGGGCTCGTCGCGATCGAGGCGCAGGCGGCCGGGGTGCCGGTGCTGGCGGCCAACGTCGGTGGGTTGAGCGTGGCCGTGTAAAGATGACTGGTGTCATAGCACTCGTACTCGAACTTGACTCCGTGGGTTTCGCCAAGTTCGCGCAGGATGAACTCGATGTCCTTGTAGGTGTTCCGGAAGATATAGTCGCGGGATGACTCCAGATCGGCCTCTTCCCAGTCGTACTTGTATTCCTTGATCCGCTTGGCAATCGGGAACCGACCAAAGTTCATCGAACCCATGTTGAGTGAGCACATCTCCGGCTTGGCCCGCATCGCCGCCGCCAGTCGCTGATCGAGCGACATGCCCTGACCGCCACCCGTCGTGATGTTCACAACCGCGTCAGTCCGCTCCTTGATCTCGGGAAGGAACTGCATGTACATCTCCGGGTCCGGCGTCGGCTTGCCGTTCTGGGGATCACGTGCGTGCAAGTGCAGGATTGCAGCACCCGCCTCGGCTGCGCCAATTGCGTTCTCGGCAATCTGCTCTGGCGTTATTGGCAGATACTCGGACTGCGACGGCACGTGGACTGCCCCGGTTACCGCGCACGAGATGATGACCTTGTTCCGCTTTGCTGCCATTCGAACGCTCCCTTGGGTTCCAGAACTGTTTGATTCAACGACTGGAACTCTACCGCACGCCAATGCTGCGCGAACCCATTACAAAATGACCAGTAACAGCTACCATGCCCTTAATCACGGAGGATCATCATGGTCGACACCACCACCAGACTCAACGTCATCACCTGCAGCGGCACATCGTTCGAAATTGGTCGTGCCCATGGAACCGCAACGGCAGAGTTGATTCGATCCGGCCTTGCAAACTGGAAGGCAAACATCGCTCGCACGGAAGGCGATGCGGATGACTACCTGGCGCGTTTTCTCGCCGAGACTGCATATCTGCCAACGATCGAGAAGCACGCGCCTGATCTGCTGGCCGAACTCCGCGGAATAGCCGATGGCTCGGGTATTCCGTTCGACCAGATCCTTGCCTACAACCTGATGGATGAGGAATGGAGCTTCCGGGTCGGCAAACTCGATGGGCAGACACCCGGCTGCACAGCAATCGCCATCGCCGGGACCGCGATCGGGCAAACCATGGATATCCCGACTGCCCACGACGGCACCCAGGTCGTTCTCTCGATTCAACCGGAGTCCGGACCCGACAAGCTCGTCTTCACGGCCGCCGGAATGCTGGGCTGAACGGCGCCAATCGGTCAGGCGTCGGCGTGGTCGTCAACAATCTGTCGCAATTGCCATCGTCTCGCGACGGCCTGCCCGTGATCTTCACGATGCGCGGAATCCTCGATCAGGAGTCCGCCACAGCAGCAGCCGAGTGGGTCGAATCTGTCCCGCATGCAATCGGCCAGCATTACCTGATCGGCGATCCGTCGGAGATCATCAGCCTCGAAGGCGCTGCCAATGGTGTCTACCGCGTACCGATGACAGACCATTACGTCCACGCCAATCACCCGCTCGCGAACCTTGAAACCCGCCCCGACACCGATCGGGTCGAAATCGCAACCAATACCCACGCCCGGTTCAACCGCGCCGTCGAACTGTCCGCTTCGGCGAATGATCAGCGCGGACTCGAACAGGCCCTTGAGGATCGGCAGGCGCCGATCAGCTGCGAACGCAAAACCGGCTTCATGACATTCGGCGGGACCAGCATCGGTCTGACATCACCACCGACGGTTCACGTCGCACCCGGCCCACCCCACGAAACCCCGTGGCACGAAATCGCCTGGAGCTAGTGACGCTTCGAGTCGTCCCTGCAAATTGCTAGTTGGTTGTTGTTCCGCTGTAGGACGGCGGATCACTGGCGGGAAACGAGGCGTCCAAACCCTCGTCCATGACGTCCGAGGTATCGCGTGACTTGAGATCGCCACCGCGTTCCTGCGAGGTAATCTCGTCGCCGACTTCATCGTGAGCCGAATTGAGCTCGTCGCGCAGAATCTTGCGAAGCGATTGCACCACCGATAGATCCGTAGCCCGGCAATGCTCAAACATCGTCGCCACGCGGGTGTTGCCGACCGCGTTTGCATCGTCGATGTAGATTTCGCAAACCGTGATCGCCTCGAGCTTGTTTTGCAACATCGAGATAAGGTCATACGTTACATTCGAGATGCCCGTTACGCGCTCGGCAGTCTCTCGTTCAGCACGTTCCATCATTTGGTATTCCTTAATCAAGCAGCAGCTCGATCGGTAGCTTTTCACCAATCGCGCAGGCGGCCAGCGCCCGAAAACAACTGTAGTGAGTCCCGCCCCACTGCCTTGGCGCAGGGCTACCGGCGCAAATGAGAACGGGCGAGGATGAAACATCCCCGCCCGAATCCGAATTCGGATCTACATTCAGTGCGAGAACTCAATGACCCTCAGGTTGCTTCGCATCGGCCCGCATAGATGCCGCGGCTTCCTCGTCCCGGATGAAGAACGCAGCAATCAACCCAACGACCGCGAAGATCGCGCCGACCAGGTAGGCATCGTGGAATGCGCCAAGCGTTGCCTCCGAGGGTATTGCGCCCGGCTCGCTCATTCGTGAGGCAACCCGCTCGGACAGGATCGTGGCCAGCATCGCCACTCCAACCGAACCGGCAACCTGCCGACTGGTCTGCGAGAGTGCCGAAGCCTGACCCGAATCGCGAGACGAGATTTGCGAGAACATAGCCGCTTGCAACGGGATCATCGCAATGCCCATAGCCAGTCCGCGACCGAACATGATTCCGCGAATCCACCAGAGACTGGTATCGAGTCCGATGAAGAGGAAACACGCCGTGGTCACCGCAGTCAGCGCCATACCGGCAATCACCAACCGCCGCGGCCCAACCTTGGGATAGATCCGACTGGTGAACCGTGCCATCACGATCATGCCCAACGCCTGGGTGAACGTCGTCAGACCGGACTGGGTTGCGCTCAGTCCCCGCAGCTGCTGCAGGAAGAGGGGCAGCAGGAAGATGACGCCGAGCATGCCGCCCATTACCAGGAAGTTGACGATACTCGCGACCCGGAACATGCGGTCCTTGTACAACCTGAGCGCCAGCAGCGGCTCCGGAACACGGAGTTCAACGATAACCAGCGTGGTCAGCAAGACGACTCCTGCCACAATTGAACCAACAACAACCGTTGAGCTCCAACCTCGGGCCGGACCTTCAGCAACACCGAAAAGCAGAAGAGGAAGACCGGCTGCTGACAGCACGAAACCGGGAATATCGAACTTGCCCGGATTTGGCTCAACGTGCTCCTTCAGGAACTTCCAGGCGAAGACGATCCCTGCGATGCCGATCGGCAGGTTGACCCGGAAAATCCAGCGCCAACCCGGACCATCGACCAGCAAACCACCGAGTACCGGACCGATCGTCGGCGCAATTGCCACCGGAATTACCAGCACGGCGGACGCCTTTGCCCGCTCATGTGGGGGAAACGCCCGATAGAGCATCGCCGTGCCGACCGGGGTCAGCATTCCGCCGCCAACGCCTTGCAGGACACGGAAGAAGATCAGCTGATTGAGCGACTGAGCCTCTCCGCAGAGAAATGAACCCAGGGTAAAGAGCGTCAGAGCGAGAATGAAAATGCGCTTCGTCCCGAACCGGTCTCCCATCCAGCCCGATGCCGGAATCCAGACCGCGAGACTGAGCAAATAGGCCGTGATGACCCATTCCAGACCAGCGTTGTCTGTGTTGAACTCGGTTGCCAGCGTCGGCAAGGCGACATTTACGATTGTCGTGTCGAGAAGATCCATGAATAGCCCGAAAACAAAGATTGCCGCAACAATCCACTTGTATTCGATGCCCCGCAAACGCTGTGCCATGTGTGTTCCGATTCCGTAGCTTCTACTAACCGGTCGGTAAGAATATCAGGTTCGTATTTGTTTGCAACCTGCCAGACTGGCCGGGCGAAAAGCATTCACTGGACGCGCATCTGGTTGCATTGCCAGGACTTGTTGGAACTGCTCCACATGAGAGGGCGTCTATTCTATATGGCAGAGTAGGGCAACATGCACCACCCGCCCGCCTGACCAGGGAGATATCAATGGCCGGTTCCAAGCGCATCTTCACGATTGTCATGACTCTTGCGCTGCTGCTTTCAGCGCTATCGGCAATTTCTCCAAGGCCAACCAGCGCTTCGTTTCAGTCGGACGAAGCTGCCCCATTTGACGTCCTGCAGCTGATCCCCGGCTCGGCCACCGCACTGGTCACGCTCAACACTGATCCTGATTCCGAACAGTGGCCGATTGCCGCCGCCAATCTGAAAACCGCTGGGATGGAGGACTTCATCTATGGATCAGTTGCCCAACTCTTCGAATCGGCCGAACTGACTCCCTCACTGATCGATCCCGATCAGTCGACCCTCCTCGGCGGCTCGGTCACCCTCGCAACCTGGGGCGATGGTGAGAACCCGATTGCCAACGCGGCCGTTTACGTACTCGCATCGGACCCGCACGCCGCGTACCAGACGCTCGTCGCCACCGTAATCACCGATGTGCAATCCGAGATTCAGGTATATCCGGTTCCTGGCGGCGAAGCCTCGACCGCTGGTTCCGGACCCGTCGTGATGCTGCTCGGCGATGTTGTCGTCGCCGCCTCTTCAACGACCGCAGATCACATCGCCCGACTGGTCGGCGGCGCAGAACCGACTCTCGCAGAATTCAAACCGTTCAATAAAGTCATGGACCAGCAGGACGCCGGTGCAATCGCTCGGGCATATCTGAATGGCCCCGGGATCGGCAATCAGCTTGGCCCGCTTCTGATCGACATGTTCGGACTAAGTTTCAGTGAGCTCGGATTGTTGCTTTCAGTCGCCGGACCGCTGGTCACCGCACAGTCGTCGCTCGGCCTCGTCGCGAATGCGTCCGGCTTTCACCTGAAACTTGCTCAGTTGCCCGCGCCGTTCATAGGCCAACCGCTTCCCGGTGACGGACCTGGTGAAAACCTGGCCACCAGGGTTTCGGCGGACACGACCTTTTTCGCGGCAGGTCAGGATCTCGGAACGAACCAGATCCTCAATCAGCTCATATCGATCATTCTTCCGGCAATCGCCCTCGGCACAGCGTCCGACTCATCCGAGGACGCAAATCCGCTCGAACAGTTCGAGGACCTGACAGGGATCGATCTGCAGGAGCAGTTGCTCGATCAACTCCGCGGCGACTACTACCTCGCTGTGTCTGCACCGGCGATCGAGTCTCCCAACGACCTTGCCGGAGTCCTGGTCTCCGATGTCGAAGACCCGACCGTCATCGATGGCTTGCTCCGACTCGCCCGTCTCGGCCTGACCCTCGGTGCCGCCGATGATTTCGAGGAACTGTCATGGACGACTGAGGACGTTGAAGGTGGCTCACTGCTCGTCCTCTCGGTTGCCGGTCTGATCGAGCCAATCAGCGTTTCGATCGGCCTGATCAACGATCAGTTGGTCGTTGCCTACGGTGATGGCTACGCTACCCTGCTCAGCCCGGCCGACGATGCATCGCTGGTCGATACACCGCGCTTCCAGCAGGCCCAGAACGCACTTCCGGAGTCTGACGCGGCGCTCGCATACCTTGATCTCGCCCAGGTCATCACACTGTCCGATCTGACCGCACTCGAACCGACCGACGTGTCGGTCCTGCCGGATGGTCCGCAGCTCGCCTCCCTCGATGGGATCGAGTCGATCGTCTCAAGCACCTATGAGCAAGACGGCCTGGCTATCACAGATTTCGTTCTGGTGCTGGAGACGCAGCGAGGCCGCTGTTACGCCACCAGCGAACCTGGACCTCGCCATCGAATCAGTCGAACTGATCGAGTTCGACGACTTCCGTGTCCTCTCGGTCTCTCCCACCGGCGAGTACTACCTGGTCGATGATGGTCCCCGCGTCTGCGTACTGCCCGTTCAGGTCAAGACTCCCGATCCAGCCCTCTGCACCCCCGAAATGCCCGGCGTGGATCGCGACCGCATCCAGTGGTCAGCCAACGGACAGAAAGTGGCGTTTACCGAAGACGCCCTGCGCCTGCTCTACGACAGCGACATCTGGGTCATCGACCTCGAGGCCGGCGAGACCCGCAATCTGACAGACGACGTATTTTCGGATGGCTTGTTCGGTAACGATGACGTCGATCTGTCGCAGGTCTACGTCGATGTAAACCCGGCCTGGTCACCGGATGGAAATCAAATTGCCTTCGCCCGAACAAACGCCGCCGGTGACCAACGAACAACCGACATCCTGACGATTGATCTCGAGACTGGTGAGTCGAGCGAGCCAATCCGCATTGCCGACGAACCATGGGCGGTATGGGGCGGAATGCACTGGATTGCCGACGACGAGATTCTCTTCGGTCGAATCGGAGTTGATTCCGACGACCCGGAGAATGGCATCTACCGCCTGCACCCGGATACCGGAGAGGTCGAACGAGTCTATGCAGGCGATGCCGAAGATATGTCCGCTACGGCCCTGCTCCAGATGGTCAATGCGGACACCGCACTCATAGGCTACCCACAGTTGATGTCCCGGTTCGACTTCGACGAAAGTTGCCCGCTCGCGTTGCTTGACCTCGAAAGCGGAGAAGCGACCGAACTCAAGATCGACGATACATGTGTCATCTCCGCCGGCGTTTCCGAAGATGGCACCCGCCTCCTCGCCACTGTGCGGGGCGACCCGCGAATTGTCGTGATCGATGTCGCCACCGGCGAATGGAAAGCGGTTGATGACTCGGCATTTGACGATGTCATGGATAGTGATTCCGGGCTATTCGGCACCAACCGCGAGATTGGCATTTCGATCATCCCATGGACCAGCGGGACAACGACCTGGTTCGGTTCCAGCGATGGGGCAGTGATTCGTGTGGACTTTGTCGCCCCCAAGGACAACTGACGCTGGACCTGACCGTACGGACTCGGACCATCGTACTGATAGATTTGCATAGATATAGGTAGGCTCCCCCAAACCCCCTTGACCTGACCCAAGCGCAGTTATAGGGTCAGGGGGCGGTTCAGCTTGCCAGGTTGAACTCGTCGGAAAGCAACGCAGTTACAACCTGTATCGACCGGTGTGTCCCCGCAGTTACCAGGTCGGTCCGAGTTCCCGAGACTCGGCATAAACACGAGCGTCCAGCTCATGTAAGGACGTTCCCGTGTACGAGTTCCTGCCCCGCACTCGCACCCGCCGCCTGTTCCAATGGCTCGCGTTAGTGCTTTTGTGCCTCACCGCGCTTCCAATAGACACATTCGCCTCGACGGATATCGTCCCGGGCCAAACCGCTGCCGTCTCAGACACCGGCGGCGATCCGATCAATCTGCGCGCCAAACCCCACACCGCGAGCGCAATCCTTACCACGGTATCCGAGGGCGACCAGGTCTACGTGATCGAGGGTCCAATTCAGGATGCTGACGGCATGTGGTGGTACAAGGTCACTGCCAACGGCACTCGCGCCTACATTGCCGCCGACTTCCTCTCAGTCGCCACCGATAACGATGACGATTCCGCGCCAATCGGAACCGTCACCGGCAGCGCCACCATCAGCAACACTAACGGCGACCCGATCAATTGCCGCGCTGGGGCAAGCGCGGAGTACAGCGTGATTGCGACGTTCAACGAAGGCGAAAGCATCGATCTGACCGGCGAGCGTTCCGGACCCTGGCAGCCAGTCAATTGCGGCGGTCAGGGCGGATTCGTCCACACTGACTACATTACCTACGCAGGCGATGACTCCGGTTCCACCGACGACGAAACTGGCTCCGGTATCGAAGCAGCCCGCCCCGGCACTATCGTCAACACCGGCGGTGACCCCATCAACCTCCGCTCGAAACCCCGAACGTCTGCAGCGGTTATCGGCACCGTAACCGAGGGCACCAGCGTGACGGTCCTGACCGGTCCGATTCGCGACGATTCCGGAATGCGCTGGTACAAGGTCGTCGCAAACGGTACCCGCGCCTACATCTCAGCCGATTTCGTTGCCGACACCGGAAATCCGGCTCCAACCAGCACCCCCGGTCCAACCGCTGGCACTGGTGTGATCGCCGGGACAAACGGCGATGGCGTTCGCTGCCGAAGCAAGGCCAGCACCGATGGGTCGATCATCACGATCCTGTCCGAAGGAACCACAGTCGTTCTTCGCGGCAATGCGTCGAAAGGCTGGCAGCCGGTCACCTGCGCTGGCAAGAAGGGCTACGTCTCGATCGACTACGTTGAGATCAACGACGACGGCGGTTCCACCCCGACGCCAACCCCATCGCCAACCGACGACCCGGTCAACCATTCCTTCATGGCCGGCGACGACGTCGTGGTCGCCAACACCGGTGGCGAAGGAGTCCGCCTGCGCTCAAAGGCCAGCTCATCCGGATCGATCATCACCGTACTGCCGGAGGGTCAGGAACTCGTCGTTCGCAAGGGCAGCACTGGCGACTGGGTGGCCGTGACCTATCGGACCAGCAACGGCTTCATCCACATGGACTTCCTCGACAAGGTCACCACGACCGAACCAACCCCAACACCGGAACCAGGCAGCAACCTCAAGAAGGGTGATCACGCCGAGGTAACCGACAGCCTCAACTTCCGCGATTCACCCAGCTTCAGTGGCTCGATCATCTCGACGGCACCCGCCGGGACAGTCGTGCTGATCACTGGCAAGATCGACAATGGCTTCTATCCGGTCGAGATCGCCGGTTTCCCGGGCTACTTGCACAGCGACTACCTGACCTGGACCGACAAGCCACTCACCGATGAGGGAGGCGACGACGGCATCGGCGGTGATCCCGGCGACGATCCGGCAACCGCCCAGGGCGCCAAAATGATCAAGTACGCGACGAAGTTCCTCGGCTACCCATACGTCTGGGCAACCCACGGACCGGACACGTTCGATTGCTCCGGCTTCACCTACTGGGTGACGATGAAGACCCTGAAGACCGATATCGGCGCCGGCACCTGGAGCCAGATCAGTGGCGGGCACACCGGTTCAATACGGCGACCTGCGACCGGGTGATCTCGTCTTCTTCCAGAACACCTACACCTGGGGCCTGACCCACGTCGGCATCTACATCGGCGATGGCAAGTTCATCCACGCCGAGAACGAGCAAACAGGCATCGTAATCAGCGACCTGAGCAGCACCTACTACAAGACCAGGTGGTACGGCGCCCGCCGAATCACAACCGACTAGCGACGCCGACACTGCCGAACGAGAGATGCAGGGGCCACGGGGTACTTCTTCGTGGCCCCTCCTGATTTGGACGATCCCCCGCCACTGCACACACACGCTTCCGGTAAAGTACGAACGGTTAGCGGCAAACTCACGTCTACCCGGGAGACCGACCGTGGAAATCACCGAAGCAATGTCATTCCTCGAAGCAGCCTGCGATCCGCAAATCCGGACGATCTACTCCCGTCGAAATCCAGCCGGAAAGGTACTTGGCGTTCGCTACGCAGACATCTACAAGCTGGCCAAACTGATCAAACAGGATTCGGAACTGGCCCGGCAACTGTGGGCGACCGGATATGGCGAGGCACGGGAAGTTGCCTGCCGGGTAATGGATCCCGCCGACTTGACCGAGGCACAAATCGACTCCTGGATCGACGATTGCGAGTTTCCGAATTACACAGACGGACTCGCCAATCTCGTGTACCGGACCCGGTTTGCCGAGCAGAAGCGGATCGAATGGACCGCCAGTTGGAAAGAGTTCCATCGCCGTGCTGGTTTCACCCTGGTCTACGCCTATGCTGCTGATCCAAAGTCCGGCATATCGGATGAGGAACTGCTCGCGTACCTGAAACAGATCGAACGGGAAATCCAGGAATCACCGAACTGGTCGCGTGAAATGATGAACATGGTCCCGATCGCAATCGGCCTTCGTAGTCCCGATCTCAAGGAGCCAGCCCTCGCCGCCTGTGCCGCCTACGGCAAGATCGATGTCTTTCACGGAGACAACACCAACTGCAAAGTCATCGACCCAATCGAGTCGCTCAACAACCCCCGCACCAAAATCAAGCCACCGGTCTAGGCGTCTACCGGCTCATCGTCTCGTCTGGAACTGCTCGGCTCGATTAGCTAACCCAGCTTGTATCAAGCCGCCAGTCAAGTCGTACGACTGCCGAATCCGGTATCGGGCATCTGCACGCATCTCCGAGCAAATAAATCGTGTTGACCTGCATTGTGCGATCGGCGGGAGAGCGAAACAATCCCAAGCCGTTCACACAGCGGTCGGCCAGGAAGCGCCATACCTCACTATTCGGAATACCGCTTGCCAGAGTGAAGTGCAGATCGAACAGCGAGCGCACCATTGGCGATCCATACGTGATGAACTGATCCCGCGCCAAGCCATGAAAACGATCTACGTACGTCCGTAAAGATCGGACTACGACTGTGCAGCGTGTTGATTTCAGTCACCACGCACTCTTCAAGACGTTGAACTGCACCATCCGGACTGTCAAACGTCGCCGCCAGCGCGCGGGGGAAGGACCTGAATGTGCGGTGAATCTGGCCGCCCGTCAGGGTGAACGGCTCGGTTTCACGGGCAATCGCGCAGAGGCGTGACTCGACAAGCGCGACATCAGAATCCGCAAACTCGAGCGCATCGCCGATCGTCGCGTGAAACCCATAACAGTGCGCCGGTCCAACCCATTCCCGCAGTCGATCGGCAAGGTGCAGAAAGCAGTCCGGAGCAGCAACTTCTCGCTCAGTAAACACATCCCACCCAAGCATGGCCGACGCCAACTGGTAGAGCGCCGTTTCCCGGTCCGGAATGATGTAGACAGCAAGCCGAGGCATTCAGATTCCCGATTCAGACGAAACACTCTCCACAGTGCCTAGAGTAATCAAACTGGATTACAGAATGGCAAACGAAGGGTTAAAGCACCCCGAAGTTCACCGCCAAAACCCAAAACCTAGAACCTAAAACCCGGTTTCAACCTGCTGCATGTACACCCGCTGCGCCAGCGCATTCCAGGCCGTCTGAAAAGACTGCAATTGCTCGTACATCGTCCTGAGTTCGTCCCAGCAGAGATCAAGTGCCGCCTTGGCCTCAGGACCACCACTAGCCAGCGCATCAGCCTGGATCGCGAAGGTCTTGGCGGCAAGCGCGGCGTCTGAAGCAAGCTGGGTCAACGCCGACGAAACCAGCTTCACCATCACCGCAACTGGCTCAGAGTGATCGGCCGCCGCGTACTCGTCCTGGGTCGGCTGGTTATAGCGGTTGGGCAGCCGGTTACCCTCCTTGTCCCAGAAGGTGTGGGTCGGTTCGAGGTGCGGGGTCACCGCCAGAAACATGATCATCGGCTCGTCACCGATCACCCGGATCTCGTGCTTCTCACCAGGCCGGGTAAAGCAGATCTGACCCGGACTCAGCACCGCCCGCTCCCCCTCGATCGTGAACTCGCACTGACCCTGCAGGATCAAAAAGCACTCGTCGGCAATGTCATGACTGTGAAACGGTCCGATTTCACCCGGTTCATGCCGCAGGAATCTCCCCCGCATCGACGGCGAGATGAAAACATTGCGAATATCACGGCGGAAGTCGAAAACCTCGATCGGCATGATTCGCTCCTATGCGTTGACGGCGGTTTTGATGATGTCGCCCACCAACCGGATGTCCGCGACCGCATTGTGAACTGGCGTCAGCACCGGCGCACCGGTCGTGATGCACTCGTGGAACTTGAGCAGCTCCAGCCGGAAACGGATTCTCCTGCCACTCGAGGTGCTTGACGTACGGCTTCTCGTTCGCATCCATCGCATGATGCGCGACATTCGTCGGCAACCCGATCGAGAATCCGGTCGGGAACGAAACAATCACCCGCTCTCGGGAGCCATAGATCTCGATCGTCTGCTCAAACGTCTGCAGGTCCGGCAGATCGATCCAGCTTGCGACCGCTCGGAAACCAGCCGCGTATTCCAGTGTCGTGGTGATGCAATTACCACCCTCCCAGATCTCCGCCGAGACAACCCGTTCCGGCGGACCAAACATGCCGCTCAGGTTACCAATGTCATGAATCATCGAGTTGAGCACATAGAAGAATGCACGGGCGGCGTCAGCAGGGATCTGGCCCACTGGTAACCCGAGCGCCGCCGCAGTCAGGCGCGCTTCATCGGTCGCCATCTTGTCGCGAAGCGAGATGTCGATGTCAGTCGGCTTGTACAGGAAAAAGCGCTTCAGGTGTAGCGAATTGTCGGGGTGCAGGTGATTGACCTGAACGAACCGCACGTCATCCATTTCGCCGACCCGTTGCTTGGCGTAGATGAACGCCGGATCGTGCTGCTTCATATACCCGACCATCGCGGTCACGCCTGATTGATCAACGGCCGCAGCAATCGCCTCCGCTTCAGCAACGGTCGTGCACATCGGCTTCTCGATCAGCAGGTGTTTGCCCGCCGCGGCAGCCGCAATTGCAACTTCAGCATGGTACGAGGTGGTGTTGCATACGACAACGCAGTCGACATCGGACGCAAGCAGGTCACGGTAGTCAATAAATTGCCTATCCGGTGCAATTCCGTAGTCGTTACCCAGGTTGGCCATCATCCCGGCCGATAGGTCGCTGATCCCGCCGATCATCGTAGAACTCGTGGAGATCCCGAATCAGCGGGAGATACTGGATCTGACCAATCGCGCCGCAACCAATGACACCAATCGTGAGCTTGTCCACATTGACCTCTCTCTATTGAACGTCGCGTAATGCCGCAAGCAGCGACTCCAGCGTGGTGTGATAACTGCCGCCACTCTGCTCGATGAAATAGCGAAGCTGCAGGTTGATTCCAGCTGCTTCGTTGTCACCGGTCATCCGAAAATCAGTCCGAAGTCCATACACGGGCAATCCAAGACCGTATGCAAACCCCATCTCGCCCGATGTACCCGAGTCCACATCGACGCCGTCCAGAACCGCCACAAGCATGTCGACCGAACGGATCATCCGCTCGTTCTTGGCACCTATCCCCAGGTTGATCCGGTGGAATGCGACCCTTCGCTCGTTGATATCGGTCAGGGCATGGGCTCGCTCGAAATCGCCAGTGAACGATGTGTCGTCCCACGGATTCACGACGGTCACTACTTCGGATAGTTGGCGAATTGAATCGGCCATAAAACCACGGGTCGAGGCCGCGAATCCAAGCGGCGATGCCAGATAGATGCGCTTCACGTAGTTAGTCCTCCCACAGCAAATAGCGACCGTCGACCAGGAAATCCTCACCGTCGACCGTCACCCGGCCACCTTGACGAATATCGCTGATCAAATCCCAGTGAATCGCCGAACGGTTGGTAGAGCCGGTGTCGGGATACCCGCTCCCGATCGCCATGTGCACGGTGCCGCCAATCTTTTCGTCGAGCAGGATCCGCTTGGTGAATCGGTCGAGTCCAAAGTTGGTCCCAAAGGCCATCTCGCCCAGATACCGCGAACCAGCATCGGTATCCAGCGCCGCTATCAGCACGTCCTCATTCCGCGCCGCCGATGCCTCCACAACCTTGCCGTCCGCAAACGTCAGCCGAACATCACTGATTTCCCGACCCTGATACATCACCGGGTACGAGAACCGAATGTGCCCGTTCGCTGAAGTCTCGATTGGACCGGTGAAAATTTCACCGGATGGGAAGTTGCGCTTGCCGTCTGAGTTGTTCCAGGTCCGCCCGGTGATCGCCATCGTGAGGTCGGTATCCGGCGCGGTGATGTGAATCTCGTTTCGCGGAGTCAGCCAATCGATCAGTCGCTGCTGCTTGTCGTGCAAGTCCCGCCAGCCGGCCACCGGGTCGTCGAGATCGAGCATGCACATCCGGGCCAGCATCTCGGCGAACTCGGAGGTCGACATGTCTGCGTCCTGGGCATACGACGCGGTCGGGAACATGGTCAACGACCAGCGCAATTCACCCGCGGCGGCTCGATCAACCATTGTTTGCCCCAGCGACCGCCGTGCCGCCAGCATCTTCGTCATTCGCGAAGGGTCAATCGAGCTCGAAATACGTCCGTTGGTCTCAGCCTCGATCCGAATGAACACGTCGGCCTCGGCCCGAGCAAAGACATCGATCGGCGATATCGATGCCAGCTGATCGTCATTGGCTGCACCGAGGAAATCGCTGCTCCACTCAGGAAAGACTGGCAACAGAGTCGGGAATCCTCCCGCAGCCACCACCTCTCGATAGACCGCCCGCAATAGAGGCTCGGCGGAAACGCCACCCATGATGAACACCTTGTCACCGGCCTGGACACCGGTCGAGTACTGAACAAGGACCTGCGCCCATTTGTCGTATGTTGAGCTCACGTAGTCTTCTCGTCCTTCCAGATACCCGGAACATGAATCGCCTCGTCGGCATCCGGCCACGGTGGCATGGTGCACATGATGAACTCGAACGGTTCATCGCCCACCGTCCGGAACTGGAATGACGTCCCCAGCGGAATGGTGATCGATGTGCCCGGAGTCAGGGTCGTGATCGATTCACCATCCCCGGATTTGCGCCAGATCTGGGCCTCGCCGAAAAGCGTGAACCAGATTTCATCCACCGTCCGATGGCGAATCGCGAGCGATGTGCTTCCGGGTGCGAGCGTTCCGTGGGCCATGCTGCCCCGATTGGTCCGCGTCAGGACCTTGATTCCGGAACCATCCGGAGCCGTCACGTCAAAGTCCTTGGGCAACGTCCGGGTCTCAAACGGTTGCGTACCGGCCATCTCAGCGTCCTTCAATCCACGGACCAACTCCGCGAATGCGATCCGGTGTTATCCGAACGACAAAACCGGGTGGTGGCTCCGACATGTCGGGAAACACGGAATCGGGTCCTATATAGGAATGCGCAAGGTGTTGCAGCATTGCCGGTGCCCCGCCCTCAATCACCTCGGCCGTACCGTAGAGCACGAGATATTCCTGCACTCCCCAGTCCGCGCGAGTTGGCGACTCGATACTGATCACCACCCGATCGTCTCGCCGAAAGTTGCGGATTTTCTGGTGCTCGATCAGCGAGGCGATGTAGACAGATTCGTCATCAACCCCGATCCAGACGCACGTCACCTGGGGCGAACCGTCCGGGTTGATTGAGACCACATGCGCAAGGGGAGCCGACTCGATCAACGCGCGGGCTGATGGCGGCAAGAGGCTGGACAACGCTGAACCTCCGGGTAGAGTGTGGGCACAGCGTCAAGTCTCTCGCATCCGCTGTCTTGTGGTGAGAGATTGCCATAGCAGTCATACTCTTGCCATGAAGATCGCATCTTTCGAGAGGAATTCCGGCTCCAGATGAGCGACACACAACCGATCCCAAATCCACTTTGCGAAATTGGCCGCACCCACCCGCGCGACAAGCACCGCATGAAACCGCTCGATGAGTTCCCCGGTGTCTGGTTTTGCGCCAAGCACGAACTTTATGCGACCGTTCTTCCGGAAGCCGATGCCGAAGCAATCGAGCGAGGCTCCGCTTACCCGATGCACGATGGTACTGAGGGCGTTGCCGGTCGAACCGGTGATGAGCGGCCCGGTGGAATCGTCTTCTACTACCGACCGCAGCACTGATCCGAATGCGGTTCGCCCTCGAACTCGGTCCGGATAACTGGCTGAAACGAGGCGGCGTCCAGGCGACAACCGAACTGGTCCGCCGGGCAGAACAGGCTGGATTCGATTCAGTCTGGGCAAGTGAAGATCCGGATGGCTGGGATGCGTTCGGGGTACTGGGGCATCTGGCCGCATCGACCGAGCGAATCGCCCTCGGTACCGGCGTCACTAACCCCTATCTTCGCCACCCAAACCTGATCTCCGCCTCAGTCGCAACCCTCGACCGTGCGTCAGGTGGTCGCGCCTTCCTCGGCTTGGGCCGTGGCGAACCAGATTGGTATCGCACGGCCTTCGGAATGAAAATTGGCTCCCCACTCAAGCGAGTCGAGGAGACCGTCTCGCTCCTGCACCAGTGGTGGTCAGACGATCAAATCGCATCAAATGAGGGCGAGATCCCAGTCAACGCCTGGCGACGCGAGTTCCGCCCCCTCGGCACACCGCCCATCTACATCGCTGCCACTGGCCCCAAAATGCAGGCACTCGCCGGAAGCATCGCGGACGGCATGCGGCTCAACACCTTGGCCAGTCAATCCTTTATAGAAGACGCGATCGAAAATTCGTTTGCGGCCCGCCGTCAAGCAGGTAAACCCCGGGAAGGTTTCCGGATCTTCGCCCATCCCAGCTTGACCATCACGGAATCAGATGCCGCGACCGAAGCAGCATTGGAGCGAAAAAGGCAACCATTGCCCTGATCCACGTCCTGCCCGGCATGAACAGGCAGTTGCACGGTCTGGAAAATGAGTTCCCGATAGCTGAGATTCTGGCTAACGTCCGACGTGTCATGAAGACAGACGAAGTACTCGCCCGTGGCGGGAGCTTCGCCGATCTGCGGCGCGCCGGCGACCTCGCCACCGCCCGCACGTTGATTCCCACCGAACTGGTCGCGCGAGTGGCGATTGTGGGTCAATTGCATGAAATCAAACCGCGGATTCAGGCGTATGCCGCCGCCGGAGTGACCGATGTATTTGTCGATCCGGATCAGCTGACCGACCCGGATCTGCTCGCCGAATTATCCGCACGGTAATCAGTTCCGCCTCCCCGAAACCCCTCGCCCCGAAACCGCGTTATTGGTGTTGCAACGCGCCGAATCGTGAACGAAACGGCAAGACGCGACCGTATGTGTGTCGGGTATGATGAAACCCTCACGTTCGGTCGCCATCGGGAGTCCCGACCTCCCCGAGCATTCGCGCCACGTGCGTTGCTCCGTCCTGGGAATCGGGACAGATACGTGCTCTTGTCAAATCCGGCAGTGGTGCCGGCAACCTTTTTGGGGAGGTCGAATTCGATGCGCGCTACACGCAACAACCCTCGCACACGTCGTGGACAGCCCTGGAAGGTGAATGGCATGCTGAACCGGTTGTTCCACGCCGGGTCGATCGCTCTACTGCTGTTCTCGATCTTCGGTAGCTTGTACGTTGCCCAGCCAGTACTGGCGCAGCAACAGGACAACACACCGCCCCCATTCCCGGCCCCCAACTCGGTGGTCGTGGCAGGGTCGTTCCAGACCGCGCTCGGTTGCGGATCAGACTTTGACAAGGACTGCGGTCTCACCGAACTCCAGCAGCAGAGTGACGGCACCTGGGTCAATGCGTTCCAGATTCCAGCCGGCTCGTACACGTACCGCATCGTCGCCCGCGCCGATATCGATCGCTCATTTGGCGAAGATGGCGATCCAGATGGTGACGACATCCAGCTGGACGTCCCTGAAGGCACCCTCGGAGTCTTCTTCTCGTTCAACCAGCTCACCGGCGAGATTTACCATGCTCCGATCCTGAACCAGGTCGAACTCAGCACTGACCTCGGCCAGTTCCCGATGACCCCGGATGCCGACGGCGGCTATTTCACTGTCATCAACACAGACCCGGGAATTGCATTCGGAGCGCAGGTCGTCCTCGACGGAAACCCGGTTGGCGACATTGCTTCAGTCGATTCCGGTAATGTCGGTCGTGTCGTCGTCACCTTCGATTCCGGCGGAAACATCGATTCCGAATCAGTCGAACCAGCCGCTCTGACCGTCACCAAGACCGATGCAGACGGCAACCCGCTCACCGGCTCGTGCTTCTCTGTCTATGACGGCGATGAAGTCGCCGGACAAGCCTGCGATACCGACGACGGTGAAGACGGCTCAACTCGAATCGCATTCCCGTTGGGAGTTGGCGGTGGATTGACCCTCGCCGAATCCCGAACTCCTGATGGTCAGGACGTCTCCCCATCCCAGGACATTTCCATCGATCCAGGTGAGAACCAGATCGGCGTCACCGTACGGGGTGGACGAAGCCTTCCACCAGATGACGAGCCAACTGAAGAGGGTGCCGACGAGGTGCTCGTTACGGTTCAGTTCATCATGGTTGACGAGGCCGGTAACGCAATTCCGGGAGGCTGTATCGTCCTCGACGGTGTCGGCGAACTTTGTGACGACGACGGCGATGCGGTCATTACGTTTGAAGGCGTCCCGGGCAACACAAGTTACCAGGTGTCGGAATCTGCTGCTCCCGATGGATACGAGTCGTTCGACGGCACCAGCATCGACGTATTTGACGCCGATGCCCAGTTCCAGGTTCCCCACGCGGCAGCCCAGGTGGAGCCGGAATTCGGCGCCCTCCTGATCTCCTCCACCGACGACCAGGGCAATGTCCTGACTGGCAACTGCTTCACGGTTGAACCGCGAGGCGATACCCAGGGCGACGAGACCACCGTCTGCGACAGCGACGATGGCAACAACGATGGCCAGACCTCGTTCCCGCAGCTCAACGCTGGCGAATGGCGCATCACCCAGGAATCCGGCACCGATGGCTATGAACTTGCCGAGCGGTTCAACACAACTATCGTCGCCAACGAAACGACCCAGGAAAATGTGGTCAATCCACAAACTGGCGGCGGCATCGGCAACCTCATCCTCTACACCAACGACGAAAACGGCAATCCGGTCCCGGGCGTCTGCTACGACGTTACCGGCCAGGGTCAGCAGTGCGACGAGGACGGCGATGGCGACATGGGCCTCGTCGATCTTCCGGCCGGCGAGTACACCGCCCAGCAGGTCTCGGTTCCCGACGGATATCAGCTTGATGACCAACCGCAAACCGTGACCGTCGAAAGCGGCCAGGATGCATCGCTGACATTCACAAGTCCGACCGCCGAAGCTGAGACATTTGCAGTCCGGATCGACGTGTTTGACCAGGATGGCAATGCCGTCGGCGGTGTCTGCTTCACTGTCAACGATCTGAACGGAAACGAAGTCTCGACAGTCTGTGACGACGACGCAGATGGTGATGCCCGCTTCGATCTGGAAGATGGCGACTACACCCTGGTCACTGCTCAGGCTCCTGACGGCTACGAAGGTGGAGACGATGTCCCGTTCTCTGTTCAGGGAGACAATGTCGATCTGCAGGTAACGGTCAATGCCACCGCGACCGAAGAACCGACTGAAGAGCCAACCGACGAAGCTGGTACCGGTGAAGGTACAGGCACGATGAATGTCGCCGTTACCGATTCCGACGGTTTCGCGATCATCGGCGCCTGCGTCCAGATCGATGGCGCGGTTTCGGGTGAAATCTGCGACAACGGCAACGGCGATTCCAATCCTGAAGACGGGTTCATCCAGATCGACGGACTTCCCGCCGGCGACTACAACGTTGCCGTCAGCCAGTTGCCAGATGGATTTGATCCGGCCCCGCCCATCACCGTCACGGTCGAAAGTGGAACCAGCACGGATGGCTTCCTTGTTAGCGGTGGCAGCACGCAACCCGACGAACCAACCGCAACAGCCGAACCGGAAACCGGCAACCTGCTCATCCGCAAGTACGACGAAAATCGCGATGATCTCGCCGGTGCCTGCTTCTCGTTGACCGATTCCAGCGGCGGCGTCATCGAGCTTTGCGACAATGGCAATGGCGATGAGGACACCCGCGACGGCCGTCTCCGGATTAACGGACTGACTCCGGGCGACTACACACTTACTGAAACACAAGCACCTGAGGGATATTCACCGGCGGAGCCACAGACGATCACAATCGTCGCCGGCGAAACTGCTCGCGTAAACGTCGATAACCTCCTCGCGTTAGGCACCGTTGTCATCCGCACCGGCGATGGCACCCAACTGCTGGGCGGCGCCTGTTACGAACTCAGCGGCTTCGGCCAGGTTTGTGACGAGGATGGCGATGGCGTCGTCCAGTTCGACGATGTCGCTGCTGGCGATTACTCGGTCACCCAGGTAAGCGTGCCAGATGGCTATTCGCCGTCTGATCCAATCGATCAGGCCGTGACCGTCACCGCCGGCGCTACCAGCGAACTCGACTTCGTAATTGCGCTCGCGCTCGGCTCCCTCCAGATCAATGTGGTCGACGAAGGCGGAAATCCCGGTCGCCGGTGCCTGCTTCACGATCAATGACGGCGCTCCGATTTGCGATAACGACGCCTCGGACGGAAACGCAGACGCCGGACCGGTGCAAGTCGGTGGATTGCAACCTGGTGACATAACAATCGCCATGTCGACCACTCCCGAAGGCTTCACCGATGGCGGCTCAACCACGGCCACAATCGTCGCCGGCCAGCAGACAGATGTGACCTTCACCCTGTCAGCTGCCCTCGGACGAATCGACATCGTCACCCAGAACGCGGCCGGTGATCGCTTCGGCGGAGCCTGCTACGCGATCAACGGCGGCACTCCCATCTGCGATAACGACGAGAACGATGGCAACGACAACGACGGTGTAATCCGCGTTGCCAACCTCACCGCCGGTGATTACACCCTGACCATGACCCAGGCACCGGACGGCTTCCTGGTTGCACCCGACCAGCCATTCACGGTGAACGCCGGAGCTCGAACGCGAGTTGACGTCACCGTCGATCCCGCCTTCGGCTCAGTCCAGATCCGCGTTCTCGATGCGACAAGCGGTGAATTGGTGGGCGGCGCCTGCATCTTCTCGGACGCGTTCACCGATGCAGTCTGTGACAACAGCGACCTCGATGGCGATGCAGCCGATGGCGTAATCCTGGTCGAAAACGTTCCGCCGGGTGTCTACGCAGTCGATGTGACCGTCGCCCCGGATGGCTACGGCGTCATCGAAAGCGGCGACAACCAGGTGACCGTCGTCAGCGGCGAAACTGCCTCAGCAGATCGCACAGTCGGCGTGCTGACCGGCAGCATCGCGGTCTTCATCCGCGACGGAGATGGCAATGCAGTGGGCGGAACCTGCATATCAGTGCTCGGTTCCGGTGATCCGTTCGAAGTTTGTGACAACGCCAACGGAGATAGCGATCAAGCCGATGGCAACATCCTGCTGGCTGGATTGACACCAGGCGAGTACACCCTCGCGGTTACGTCAGCACCCGAGGGTTTCGCGATTCCGGAAATTGCCGGAGCAGCAACGGTCGTTGGCAACCAGACCGCAGAAGTAACCCTGCCACTGACCGTGATCCCACCGACCGAAACAGCCACGGAAGAACCAACCGCAACTGAAGAACCCACGGACGAGCCAACCGCTACTGAAGAAGTAATTGACGAGTCGACGGCGACCGAAGAAGTAATCGACGAGCCAACGGCAACTGAGGAAGTGGTCGACGAGCCAACTGCGACTGAGGAAATCATCGTTCCACCAGTCGACGAAACGGCAACCGAGGAGCCGGCAGTCGAAACCGGCTTGATCCGGATCACCTTGAGCGACGGCGACGGCAATGCACTGGTCGGCGGCTGCTTCGATGTCTCAGGCGATCAAGGCTCAGCCAGTGTCTGCGATAACGACGCCGGTGATGCCGATCCGGCCGATGGAGTCATCCAGGTAGTCGAACTGCCGCTGGGCGAGTACCTCGTCCATCAGGCCCAGGCTCCAGACGGCTACAGCGCTGCTACTGACCAGACAGTCACATTGGCGAACGCCGATGAGACAGTTGAAGTCGCATTCGTCAACGACGAAACCCCAGTCGCAACCGGCAGCCTGCTCATCAGAAGTGTTGATGCTGACGGTGCAGAACTTGGCGGCGCCTGCTTCCAGGTCTCGACCATCGAAGCCTGCGACAACCTCGAGGGCGATGGCGATAACCGACCGGGCTTCGTGCTCGTGTCCGGTCTACCAGTCGGTGAATACAACGTAACTGAGACCCAGGCTCCGGAAGGATTCGTGGTAGCGGCCGATCAAACCGTCACGATCGAAGCTGACGCCACCACAGAGGTGACCTTTGCCCACGAAGCAGCGGAAGCGGAAACTGGTGGTGTTCTCCTCGAACTCAAGGACCTCGAAGGCAATCCGGCCCCCGATTCGTGTGTGATCCTCACTGGTGGCGGCGAGGATGGCCTGCAGAGTGAGCAGTTCTGCGACAACGGACCGGAAGATCAAGATCCGGCACCAGCGCTGCTTGAACTCCAGGACCTGCCTACCGGCGCCTACAAGGTTCAGCAAGCACCCGACACACTTCCCGAATCGGATGAGCAGGGCTTTGGCACATCCGCGCTGGACTCGAACACCTTCACTGTCCAGGCCAACGTGACCATCCAGATCATCATTATCATCATCATCGAGCTGCCAGAAGTCGGCGATCTCCAGATCACCAAGAAGGCCGCCGATACCAATGCCTTCCAGGGCGGTGCCTGCTTCCGGGTCGTCGGTGAAGGCAACGAGATTGAAGTCTGCGATAACGACGATCTCGATCTGAATGGCAGCATCGGCATCATCCGACTGGAAGATCTGACGTCCGGTGCCTACACAATCGAAGAGATCACCGCTCCTCCGGGCTATCAGTTGGCCCCGATCAAGAACACTACCGTGCCGAATGGCGCAACCCGTAGCGTTCTGATCAAGGACTTGCCAGTTGCCGATACGACCGGTGGCCTGATCGTCGAGAAGATCGATCCCGATGGCAACCTGCTCCCGGGTGCCTGCTTCCAGCTTCGCGACGAGGGCGTTCCGGTAGTGACCGTCTGCGACGACGAGGACGGCGACAACGATGGCCGCACGACGTTCGTTGATGTAACGGCTGGTGACTACCTCCTGCGTGAAACCGTGGCCCCATCTGCCGACTGGCAGAAAGCCGCCGACACCGTGGTCAACATCTACGGTGGCGTCGATGACCAGGTCGTCGAAATCGTTAACGAACTGAAGCCAGGCCGCGTTCGCATCACCAAGGTCGCCGAAGATGGCGTGACCAAGCTCGGCGGTGCCTGCTTCGGTCTGGATCGCGGTTCCGGAATCGAATTCGAAGCCTGCGATAACGGCGCAGGTGATACCAACGCGACTATCGGTATCATCCAGATGTCCAACATCCCGGCCGATACCTGGGAATTGATCGAGACCCTGCCACCGGCTGGCTACGATCCGTCGGCCGATCAGCCGGTGGTCGTCAACCCAGGCACCACGGTCAGCGTCACGGTCGAAAACCAGCCGACACCACCGTCACCAGATAACGGCACGGTCATCATCAACAAGCTGCTCGATGGCGATCCCGCGCCAGGGGCCTGTTTCGCCCTGAAGCAGGGAGCGGTCACCAAGTACGCAGCCTGCGATGGTAACAATGACGGCGTTATCGAGTTCCCAACCGTCAAGGTTGGCGACTACACCGTCCGCGAGACCAAGGCGCCGAATCCGACGAGCTGGTTCATCATCTCCGACGACATCGAAATCACGCGTCGACGAAGGACGATACGACCGAAATCGATGTCGCCAACGAGCTGAAGCCGGGTCGGATCCTGGTGATCAAGAAGAACACAAATGGCAACCTGCTCCAGGGGGCCTGCTTCAAGATCGCCCCAGATCCGAACAATGCCGGGCAGAAGTGCACCGCGGCCAACGGCCAGGTCAGCTTCGACAACCTCCCGGTCAGCGGGACCTACAAGCTGACTGAAACGATTGCGCCGGCCGGTTACCAGAAGTCCAATCCGGTCAGCGGAATCACGCTGACACCAGGACTGACGACAACCGTCAACGTGATCAACAAGAAGACCCCAGCACCACCGACGGATGGATCGATCCTGGTCATCAAGTTCTTCTGCCCAAGTGGCAAGAGCGGCGAAGTGACCAAGTACCTGGATTCGTCTGACGCTGGACCGGACAAGCTGGTTCAGGTGAGCGGATGCACCAAGGGTGACGCGAAGTTCAGCCTCGTACCGAAGTCGGGTGGCGATGGCTTCGAGTTCAACACCGGTGTTGATGGAGAATTCTTCGCAACCCTCGCCAAGGGCACATGGGAGATTCGTGAGATTCTGCCGCAGGCCAGCGATCCGGAAGATGTGATCATCTACGCCGGCTCCCAGACTACCGTGGTCGTCATCGACTACGTCAAGCCACCGGAGCCCAAGCCGGCGACGATCAACATCATCAAGTACACCTGTGATCCAGGTTTCGGCGGCGTCTACTATGCCGACTTCCTGAACAACTGCACCGAGGCGAGCCAGCTGACCAACAACGTCTCGTTCCGGACCTCCGGACCGACCGTGGCCAAGCGCATCACTGGCGCCTCCGGTCAGGTCGGCAAGGCAACGTTCACCCAGCTCAAGGCTGGTGAGTACACGCTCTACGAAGATGGCGTCGGCACATCCAGCTCGGTCTACGCGTTCTGCGGCTACGACGTCTACAACTGGGCGGACTGGTACTCGACCACCGGCTCGATCTACCTGCCACTCGCCGAAGGCGCAAACATCACCTGCATCTGGTTCAACGTGCCGGATGACCTGAGCGACTCGACTGGCGCAATCGTTGTCCACAAGTACGTCTGCAACGGCAAGGACTTCCCGGCCGGCTACGACTACTTCGCCAACTGCCAGGTCGAGACCGATGGTGTCAAGTTCGGCATCTCGGTCAAGCAGGGCAACTCGTTCGTGCCGAAGACGACCGCAATCACCAATCAAAACGGTCTGATCAGCTTCGGTCGCCTCAAGCCAGGCACGTACCAGCTCAAGGAGATCGGTGCAGACTGGTGCCACGCGAAGTCGGATAACGTGGATGCACAGGGCAACCTGATTGTCCGCGCCGGTCAGCGCACCAACGTCTGGATCTTCAACTGCGAGCCGACCAAGCAACCACCGAACACGGGTTCCGGCGCGATGGCCGGGGTGATCGGCGGCGGCGGCGCGATCAGTGGTGCCGGAGCAGCAGTCGCCGGGTTTGCCTGGCCGATGATCGGTCTGGTGGGATTCAAGGCGCGACGGAAACTGCGTCGCGCGGCCTGAGCCGGCAAGTCAATGGCGGGTACTGACTCGCAAACATGAATCGACATGGATCGGGGCGACCGCTAGGTCGCTCCGTTCCTTTGCCCAACAGCACTTGACCTCAACTAACCTTCAGGAACTAGAGTAATTGTGGTGATCCGCCTGAACAGGCAGTAGTGATTGATCACCTGGTAACCGATCATGATCTATACGATGAATACAGAACCGCATTCCCGGTATGAGGTACGTGAGTAAATGGATGTAACCGCGTGGACATCGCTCCACCGATTGATGTCAGCCCAGGAAGATCGCCGACCTGTCTCCCGGGTCACCCTGAAACGAATCGCGACGTTTGCCAGGCCGCACAGGAGGGCAATTGCACTGTTCCTGGTCCTGAGCGTCGCTTTGGCCGTCCTCGCAGTCGCCACGCCGATTCTGGCTGGCCGCGTTGTCGACGCAATCGTAGAAGGTGGCTCCGAACGAACCGTCATTCGATTGGCGATTTTGATTGGTGTCATCGCCATTGCCGAAGCGGGCGTCGGACTGCTCAATCGCTGGCTCTCGGCAAACATCGGTGAAGGGTTGATTCTCGATCTCCGCACCTCCGTCTTCGATCATGTCCAGAAGATGCCGATCGCGTTCTTCACCCGCACCCGAACTGGCGCCCTGGTCAGCCGTCTGAACAGCGATGTCATCGGCGCCCAGCGTGCCTTTAGCGACACGTTGTCTGGCGTCGTCAGCAACGTCGTGATGCTCTCGCTGACGCTGGTCGTCATGCTGCGCATCTCCTGGCAGATCACGCTCCTGGCCCTCGTCCTGTTGCCAGTCTTCGTCTTGCCAGCCCGCCGAATGGGAACCAGGCTCGCCAACCTGCGCCGGGAAGCGGCCGACCACAACGCCGAAATGAGCACCCAGATGACTGAGCGCTTCTCGGCACCTGGAGCCACCCTGGTCAAGCTCTATGGTCGACCAGCCGATGAGTCGCGCGAATTTGCAGTTCGTGCCCGCCGTGTCCGCGACATCGGCGTCCGGGCTGCCATGCTCCAGTGGGTCTTCGTGACCGCGCTGACCCTCGTCTCCGCCCTCGCCCTGGCCCTCGTCTACGGCCTGGGTGGCTATTACGCGATCAAGGGGTCACTGGAACCCGGCGCCGTCGTGTCCCTCGCCCTTTTGCTGACCCGTCTCTACGCTCCGCTGACCTCACTGGCCAACGCCCGGGTCGAAGTGATGGGTGCACTGGTCAGCTTCGACCGCGTCTTCGAAGTCCTCGATCTCAAACCGCTGATCGTAGAGAAACCAGATGCCCGCACCGTGCCGGATGGACCAGTCTCGATCGAGTTCGAGAACGTCACCTTCGCCTATCCATCCGCCGACAAGGTTTCGCTCGCATCCCTGGAGTCAGTGGCCGAGCTCGACACCCGCGGCGGAGTCGACGTACTCCACGATGTCTCGTTCCGCGCCGAACCAGGCGAAATGATTGCGCTCGTCGGGTCATCTGGTGCCGGCAAATCGACCATCGCCCAGTTGGTCCCGCGCCTCTACGATGCGGATTCCGGCAGCATCCGTTTAGCCGGAGTTGATGTCCGCGATCTGACCCTCGATTCGATCCGCCAGACCCTCGGAATGGTCACCCAGGATGGACACCTCTTCCACGAGACAATCCGCTCCAACCTGCTCCTTGCCCGACCCGGCGCCTCCGATGAAGAGCTTTGGGATGCCCTGCGCCGGGCCAGACTCGATGACGTCATGCACGCGCTCCCCGACGAACTGGACACGGTAGTAGGGGAGCGCGGTTACCGACTCTCCGGTGGCGAACGACAGCGACTGACAATCGCCCGCCTTCTGTTGGCCCGGCCTCGGGTGGTCATCCTTGATGAAGCAACCGCCCACCTCGACTCGACATCTGAAGCGGCCGTAGCAGATGCGTTGGCCGAGGCACTCGAAGGACGCACCGTTTTGGTCATCGCCCATCGCTTGTCGACTGTCCGGGCCGCAGATCAGATTCTTGTGATCGAGGCAGGCAGGGTCGTCGAGCGCGGCACCCATCCGCAACTCCTCGCCCAGGGTGGTCGCTACGAAGAGTTGTACCGGACCCAGTTCAGTGATCAGACAGCAGATGTTGTCGAGGCACTTCCCTAAGCCGGAGCATCCCAGAGCGGCACAAATGCCCCTGAGCTAAAGTCGTAGTAGAGCAACGAGGCGATCTGCACGTCCGCCGGCACCATGAATCCCACGAAACCGGTGGTCACCTCGCCAGGCTGGAGAGACTCGTCCGTCAAATCGGGAACCGATGATCGCGCTGCATTAAGGCGAACCATCGTTGTGCTAATCCCGAATTTCCGACCGGTCGAACTCACCAGAATGAATCGGTTCGGCTCCATTGCCAGCCCTGCCTGACTGAGATTCTCAATTGTCACCGTTGCGCCGATGAATCGGAAACCGTCGGGCGGTGCCGAGCTCTTGCGAACATCGATGTAAGGATCAACAACCTGCGGCACCGTAAACGCGAAGATCATGGCATCCGGTCCCGCATTTTGCGTTACCCGTGCTTCCGGTTCCACGTTCGGTACAAGCTGCGCGATCGTATGGATGTTTCCCTCATCAGTAATCCAGATCACGCGACTGATCAGTGACCCCGGATACAAGGCGAAGATCAACGAACCGGATACCGATTCACCTTCGTCCAGCTTTGAATAGTGGAGTTCGGCGCGATCGTCATATCTCGTCTCATGACTGGACGGTATCGCCCAACCCATATCCTGCACCACCTTGAACATGGCCGGATTGACCGTCACTCCGTCTGCTTCGGCCTGAACCTCGACTGTGAGCGATATGAAGCGAATGCCGCAACAGATTTGGCTCGCATCCACGTCTTCGAACGGATCGACGATTTCAGTAACGGCTGCAGTGGCCAGCAGTTCCCCGGAATTCGCCACGATGGCGACCTCGTCTCCAGGCTGGGGTCGGGCAGATTCGGCGGCAATCGATGGGAGCGAAACACTTGAAATCCCGGAATGCGCCAGGAGCACGCCCATCAGGCACACGCGGAACCAGCAACTCGATCGAGCGACACGACTCATGACGGTATTCCCTCCGGACGACGATGGTGCGGAAAGACGATGATATTGAACAGGTCTACGTGTAGCGCAGCTTAGTTCTGAATCCGCCGTTTCACAATTCGGAGGGTAGTGCCTCTTCATTGGGCGATTAGTTTGCTGTACATACCCAATTGGCATAGGACCGGGTCAGGGAGCGCCTGCCGAACGGTGTCAGGGTGTCGGGACCCTTGGGAGTTGGTGTACGAACGATTCAGTACCTAGTCTTCAATGGAATCGTTCGCTCGATTCGCATTTGGCTGATGATCGCACCAGCGCCACCCATATGGTGGCGGAAGAAGCAATGACGCTAATCCGAACTCCCTCGAACGGCCGCAAAAAGAAGAACAAGACGCATCGCGTGCCCCTACCCGGAGGTTTGCCTCCCGAGGGGCACCCTGACGGTGCGCCCAGATTCAGCGAGGAGCAATTCCGCGGCGCCTTCGAATCGGCGGCGATCGGGATGGCCATAGTTTCCATTGACGGTCGCTGGATTCAGGTCAACGCCGCACTCTGCAACCTGCTCGGGTTCGCCGAATCGGAGTTGATCGGCATGACATATGCCGAGGTCACGCATCCAGATGATCTGGAGGCAGATCTTGGTCTGGTCAGGCGATTGCTGGCTGGCGAGATACCATCGTTTCAGATGGACAAGCGATACATTCACAAACTCGGTCAAATCGTTTGGGCCCATCTCCAGGTCTCCCTGGTTCGGGATGGCGCTGGCATTCCACAGCATTTCGTTTCCCAGATCGAGGATGTCACTGCTCAACGGCGCGCCGAGTTAGCACTTGCCGAAAGTGAGGAGCGCCTCCGCATGGCCCTTGAAGCCGCAAACATGGGCTGCTGGACCTGGGATGTCTGCAGCGGCGAGCTCTCTAATTACGGCAACATTTCCCAGCTCTTCGGTCTTGATGCCGGCACAGCGCTCGGCAGCATTTCGGATTACTACGAGAACCTGATTCACCCGGACGACCGCGAACGGGTCAAGCAGAACGACGCTCTCATCAACGCGTCTGGCTCGGCATTCGAAATTGAGTATCGTGTGGTCCATGCCAGCGGCGATATCCGCTGGCTGCGCGAAGTTGGCAAAGTGACGAGGGATGCCGAAGCAAAGCCCCTCATTCAATATGGCGTCACGATGGATGTTACCGAACGTAAACAACTTGAAGAGCGGTTGGTCTACCAGGCGTTTCACGATTCACTGACCGGGTTGCCTAACCGTGCCTTGTTCACCAATCTCCTGAGCGACGCCATGAATCGCTGTGCAGAGAACGGCCAGAACGTGGCATTGCTCTTCCTCGACCTGGATGGCTTCAAAACGGTCAACGACAGCCTCGGTCATGATTTCGGTGACGAGTTGCTTGTGGCGGTGGCCAGGCGTCTTGAAGCCGCTCTTGAGCAGAACATGTGCCTGGCGCGATTGGGCGGCGATGAGTTCACGGTCCTGATCGAGGGATTGGTGACTGAGCAAGACGCCAGAGTAATCGCCGAGAACCTGGTACTGTCCCTGCGTCCTCCATTCAAATTGGCAGACCAGCACATCTTCATGACGAGCAGTGTTGGCATAGCTGTGTCCGGGCCGGAAGATCGAGCGGCCGACCTCCTGCGCCGTTCCGACGTAGCCATGTACGAAGCGAAATCAGGTGGCCGCGCGCGCTTCGCGATGTTCGATGCGCAAATGGACGAAGCAGTCATGCAACGAGTTCGACTCGAGTCAGAGCTCCGCACGGCCATCGATCAGGGCCAACTGCGCCTTCATTTCCAGCCTCTGGTCGACCTCACATCTGGCGTCATCGGGCAGGTCGAAGCGCTCGTCCGTTGGGAACATCCTGAGCGCGGAATGATCGCCCCGGATCAGTTCATCCCATTGGCCGAGCAGACCGGGCTCATAGTGCAACTTGGTCGATGGGTGCTCTTCGAGGCCTGTAGACAATTGCAGGAGTGGGACGCCGTCGGAGTCGGGGACCGCGATCTCGTAATGAGCGTGAATCTCTCTCCGCGCCAGCTTCGTGACCCACGACTGGTCACAGACATTGCCCAGGTCTTGCTTGCCACTGGCGTCGAACCACGCCGGATACAGCTTGAAGTCACCGAGACGATGGCCGTCGATAACGACGATCTGACCATGTCGACATTGCGAACACTGCGCAGCATGGGATTGAGACTCGCCATCGATGACTTTGGTGCCGGGTACTCAGCGTTCTCGTATCTCCGTCGATGCGAAGTCGATTCGCTGAAGATCGATCGCTCCTACGTTTCGTCCCTCGTAGCCGAAGATAGCGATGATCGAATGGTCAAGGCCGTCATTGCCTTCACCCAGGCGCTCGGTATCGAGACCGTCGGCGAAGGAATTGAGACCTCGGAGCAGGCAGTCCGCCTCCGCGAAATGGGATGCGATGTCGGTCAGGGCTATCTCTTTTCGCGCCCACTCCCGGCTGACCAACTGACCGCGATTCTGAATGCGCGCGCAGAGTCCCGCACCTCCCCGGGGGCACCATCCCGATCGGCGATTTCTGCTGCCTGACGAACATCTACGTCACCTCAGTAAACGTGATTGTTAACGCCGCGCGCACGATAGTTTGGTCCATCTGGACTAGAATCTCCGGATGAAACGCGCGGATCCTGGGTCCATTTCTACAACTGAGTTCGATCTGATCGTTATTGGCGGCGGAATCAACGGGGTTGCGATCGCCCGTGACGCCGCCATGCGCGGAATGTCGGTTTGTCTGCTCGAAAAGGATGACCTTGGGAGTGGCACCTCCGCCTGGTCGAGTCGACTGATTCATGGCGGTTTGCGCTACCTCGAGCACAGGGAATTCGCCCTCGTTCGCGAGTCACTACGCGAGCGCGAGCGGCTACTGGGTAATGCACCTCATCTGGTTGAGCCACTTGCGATGGTGGTGCCAATCCATAGCGGTGCCAAACGCGGACCGATCCTTATCCGCGCCGGCATGGCGATGTACGACGCGCTCTCCTGGGACAAGTCACTGCCGCTCCATCGCATGCTGAATCGGACCGAAGCGCTCAAACGAACCCCCGGGCTTGATCCGGACGGCCTCCGCGGATCAGCGGTCTATTTCGACGCCCAGGTGACATTCGCCGAACGCCTGGTTATAGAGAACGCTCTCTCCGCGTTTGAGCACGGTGCGCAGATCGTCACGCAGGCAACGGTGACCGGCATTGTCTCGGAAGGCGCTGTCGTACGCGGGGTGGAAGTCATCGACAACCTCAGCGGAGAGGCCCACCATCTCTACGGTCGGATCGTCGTTAATGTGGCTGGCCCTTGGGTAGATCGGGTATTGGCCGGTGCCAGCAAGGGGTCGATCAGCAAGCGGTTCATCGGCGGTACCAAAGGCAGTCACATCATCGTCGAGCGTTGGGATGGCGCTCCGGACGAAGCGATTTACTACGAGTCCCGAACCGATGGTCGACCGATTCTCGTTCTGCCCTGGAACGGCATGATGTTGCTCGGCAGTACCGACCTCCGCTACGACGGTGACCTGGATCGAGTCGAGGCCTCCGACGAGGAAATCCGATACTTGCTCAATGAGGTCAACGCGCTCTTCGAAGGCGTGCAGCTGTCCGAAGAAGACGTCCTGTACAGCTACGCCGGAGTTCGCCCGATTGCCATATCGACCTGGTGGCGCCACCGGTGCGATCACTCGTCAGCACATCATCACCGATCACGCGCCATCAGCCCGGGGGTTGTGGTCGGTAATCGGCGGAAAGTTGACGACGCATCGCAGTCTCGCCGAAGAGGTTGTCGACAAGGCCGCCCGTGCGCTCGCGATCGATGTCGAGTGCGCAACCGCGAACACCCCCCTGCCAGGTGCAGCCGGAATCGTGCTGGACACGTTCAGACTCGGCCTGGCTCGTCAGATAGCTGCCCTGGGTTTGCCGGAAACATTGGCTGATCGTCTCTCGGCAATCTATGGGTCCCGCGCAGAAGGAATCCTCGACCTGGTCAGAGTCAAACCCGAACTTGCAGCCGTCTTCGACACAGATTCCGGAGCCATTGCCGCCGAACTGGTCTTCTCTGCGCAGTCAGAAATGGCCCAAAGCCTGTCCGACATGCTCCTGCGCCGGACGATGGTTGCCTATGGCCGTACAGTTGGAATCGGAGCCGACGAACTGGCGATGGAACTCGCTGGAAAAGCCCTTGGATGGACAAAACCGCGCCAACGCAAGGAAATTGACGCGTATCGCGAATGGATTTCCCGCTATCGACCGCGCGCACTGAAGGATTCAGGCAACTCCTCCTCCCAGGTCTGAATCCTCCCCGGTCACGGTCCGGGCGGGCCACGGTATCCATGTACCGAAACCCGAAGTACTGCGGTACTTTGCAGAACAGGACCCTCCAGCAGCCATAACCAATTGAAGATGCTGCCAGTCCCTCTGTACCGTTCGGACTAGGAATCTAGTCCTAGTCTTCATATAGGCCTATCGGTCTATACGGAGACGTCGAACGAACCGAGAGGGACGTCCTCGTGGGCCGAGTCTTTCTTGTGATTGGATGCATTCTGGCAGCAATTCTTATTGCTGACAGCGCCATGCATGATCCCGATGTCCACCCCTTCGTCGAAGGGGTAATTGAACGTGTCGATCAACGTGTGGATTCGGTCCATGCGCGCTTTTCCACTTCGGCCAGGGCAGACGCCGAAGATAAAACCTGTCGCCAGGTCGATCGAGGTTGGGAAGAACTGAAGGTCAGCCTGCCCAAACGAGATGCAGTAGTCGGAAACGTGATCACCGCCTCTGACGACGATCTATCGCTGCTCGTGATTGTTCGGGACGTCACCCCGACCGGGCGAATCCGGACCGTAGATCTCCTGGGCCAGCCTGCCCTCTGACTGGTGCGTTCCTGCGGATCGGCGACGAGATCACCCACGTGGAAATAGATCCTGCAGCCACGAATCCTTCCGGGGTACGGACCCCCGCGAAGTCACCATTCAATCAACTTTCGGTTTGCTATGAACGACTCGGCCCCGCGGACGCAGAGGCTACGCCGGTAGAAGTGGTCGCCCCAACTATCGTGGAATCGACCGCAACATCATCACCTGCTCCCTCGGAGACATCCGATCGACCTCGACAGTGTCGTCAGAATCGACGCCGACTGAAGCTGCCGTACGAACGAATACGTCTACAACGGTCGCCACGGAAACTGAAGCTTCATCGGCCACAACAGTTTCAACATCAACTGCCACACAAATCTCACCACCGACCGCGACAGAGACTTTGACGGTTGAGCCAATCGCCACCGAGACCCTCGCCCCAACCGGGACGTCGACCGCCGAGCCAACCGCCACTGAGACCGTCGCCGCAACCGAAACGTCGACCGCCGAGCCAACCGCAACCGAGACCGTCGCCCCAACCGAAACGTCGACCGTTGAGCCAACCTCGACCGAGACCGTCGCCGCAACTGAAACGTCGACCGTTGAGCCAACCGCCACCGAGACCCTCGCCGCAACTGAAACGTCGACCGTCGAGCCAACCGCGACCGAGACCGTCGCTCCAACTGGGACGTCGACAGCCGGGCCAACCGCCACCGAGACCGTCGCTGCAACTCAAACGTCGACCGTTGAGCCAACCGCGACCGAGACCCTCGCCCCAACTGGGACGTCGACAGTCGAGCCAACCGCAACCGAGACCGTCGCTCCAACTGAGACGTCGACGGCGGGGCCAACCGCCACCGAGACCCTCGCGCTGACCGGGACGTCGACATCGGAGCCAACCGCCACCGAGACCCTCGCTCTAACCGGGACATCGACCGCGGAGCCAACCGCCACTGAGACCGTCGCCCCAACCGATACAGCGACCGCGGAGCCATCGCCCACGGAAACGCAGCGTCCGACCAATACGCCCCTGCCAACCTCAACCGCCTCCCAGGAGCCAACCACGACTCAAGCGGCGACTGCGACCCGCACCCCCACCATTCCGCCGACCCTCGTCACGCAAACCAGCTCGACTCCAGTAGCGTCTCCCGAATCGGCTTCTGCAAGTCCGGTTCCCGTCTCCACCCCAACCGCCGCCCCGACCGCGACGCCACTTTTTGAGATGTCCGGCGATTCGTCCCTGGACGATTGGGTTCTTCCCGACGGCTGGGCCAGCGACGGCAGCCTGTCCACCGATGGGACCTCGGACGAGGTTGGCTGGGTTGCCCCACCAATGACCGCTCCTGCCACCGTCGATTACGGCGTCGAAGTCGGTTTCACGCTCGGTGAAACGGATGAGTGCCCACGCAGCTTCGGCGTGGCCATTCGTGGTTCTCGAGCGGCTATCTCGCCGGCGGTTTCGAGTGGAACTGCGACGCCGTGGCTACGATTTGGAACGGCCAGGACCGAATTGCCACCACCGAAGTCGATCTATCTCCCGGTGCCCACATGATGCAGA
>CAVZSG010000016.1:0-8642 GCA_963777865.1 uncultured Chloroflexia bacterium
GAAGTTTGATTCGGCCCACCCGCCTTCTCCACGCGACAAGCGCAAACACTTGGTTGATTTGGGTGAATGTAGTCGGTCGCCGAATTACTTCCTTCCCCCGCATCTCTTTACCCGTCTCAGATCATAAGCATCGGTTTGCTCCATGCGCAGCTGAATCAGGGTGAAGGGTTTGGTGTGAGCGAATCGTATCGACTGCAGCAAGATCAAGGTATCAATGCAAGCAATTCCTGTTCAGTTCTCGAAACCAGATGGTCAAGTGAATAGCGTCGTGTGACGTGATCCCGAAGAGCTACACCAGCAATGGGATTCCAAAGGGACTCCTGAATAGCCTTGGCAAGTGCCGCGGGATCTCGAGGCGGTACGACAATTCCATATTGCCCAACGACATTTGCCGAATCACCGACGTCTGTCGCCACGACCGGGGTTTCACACGCGAACGACTCCAGAAGCACGTTCGGAATTCCCTCACCGTACGAGGATGACGAGACACAGCAGTTCAGCGCACTGTAGACCCCGGCCAAGTCGACACGAGGGCCTTCCCAGACCACCCGATCGCTAATACCAAGGTTATCGGCCATTCTCTTAAGCCGGACTATGCCAGCCTCATCTCCGCCAATTACAGCAAAGTGCACCATTGGCATGCTTGCCAGCACAATAGATGCGGCCTGTAGAAATGTCTCATGATCCTTCTGGGGATCGATCCTCCCTATCCGCCCAACAATGTAGGTGTTCTCAAGGCTCCAGCCACGACGAAGCTGGTCAGCTTTCTCCGAATCCCGGCGGAACTTGACGATATCGACTCCGTTGGGAATTACCACGACTTTGTCTTCACGAAAGCCTCGTCGCTCGGCTGCAATTTTCCCGGCGTGGCTGTTGGCGACAATAAGCGCGGGGTAGCGGGAGAGAGCGCTTTCGATCCATGAGTCGAAGCGAACCAGCGTTCCGTACCGCTTCAGGTCCATTTCAGAGCTTCTCACACCCCAAACAACTCGAGCCCGGTGGACAGGTCTGGTCAACACTAGCAGCGCATTTGCCATCCCCAGGTAGCCGTGAACTATGTCTGGGCGGGCAATCCGCAATGCGCTGCACATCCGCCAAAAGAAGCGAAGAACGTCCCACCGATGTCGCTTGTTTAGCAGCGTAACTTTGATTCCCGCGTCCCGAATAGCTTGCTCATGCCCTGGAATTGGGTAGAAAGCAATGATTTCGACACTGTGGCCCCTATTGCTTAACCCGAATGCGAGCTCGATTAACTGACGCTCCGCGCCACCGATACCTTTGAAACGATGCAAGAACACGATCTTCATATTTACCCTCGACAGTGTGCGATTTAGTAGGCGTAGGTGCGAAGAGGCGTGAGACCTTTTGGGGTGGAGATCTTGCCCCACGTTAGATTGGGCTCAAATGAGTGATTTCGATGAGGAAGCCCAATGGCCCCACTACGGGGAATCGGAAAGATATACCGTGTCAACCCGACGGCTTTCCGAATGGCAATCGACAAGACGCCGAGAGGCGCCGATCTAAATCCTGAATAACTGCAAACTCGACCTGAGCACTAGCAGTACGTGCCCTGCAGAGTCAGTGAACTGGTCCCAAGTGACAAGTTGAGGATTGAGCTCTTCTGTGAACGGAGAGTCTTCACGACGTAATTGGATCCTCGTTTCGGTCACAGTCCGAAATCGGGAGAGTTCTTCTGATTCACCGCGACAATCGTCTCCAAAAGCTGGCACCTTAAGCGTCTCAGATCCAACAGCATCTTCGCTACCGCCGACCGCAAATGTGATCTGTTCGGAAGCCTGGACGAGAATTGTGGAAACGCCCGAAGTACCAGGTGCCGCATGAATTTCGTGGGCAAGTAACAAACCAACGAGTATCGCGCCCAGGATCCTTACCATTGACCCAGTGGCCACTGGTCGAATCCATTGAAATGTCGAACGTGATACCACCTATCCGGCTCCAGACGCTCTTGAGTGAGAATGCACCCGTGCATTCTCGTCCTCTTGATTCATGAGTGCAATCAGCAAATCGATCAGCAGAATCAGGAAGAGCGTTCCACCCTGAACCCTTGTGACCAGTTCGTCGAGGTGCTGGTCGTCCAGCGTCGACTGCTCAGAACAGGGCAAAGTTTCTTATGAGTCCTGTACATCATCTTGTTGGCGGACGAGATAACGCTCCGATATGCTATTGACTGTAACGAACATGTGACTCTGTTTAGTGCCGCGAGCGTCGGCGAGGCGGCTCGCGTTGCTTCTGGGGTTCCCTCTTAGCCTACATGTGCCGCGATGAACGGACAAGTGACCCGGAAGTGTGATTCGGCCATCCGGCAGAATGGTTGGTTAAACGGTTACGTGCGCTTAGCAATCGATTGTGTCGGGGGGAGGTCGGCCCGGAGTGCGACGGCGCGGTGTGCTGGGATTGTCATCAGAACTATTGAGTAAAACAGAAAGTAGGCCGATCAGCGGGATCAGGAAGAGCATGCCGCCCGGTACCCACATGATCAGACCACCGAGTTGCTGGTCGTCAAGGGTCGATATCCCCCATGTCGGACCGAGCTCTTCATAGGTTTTGTATATCGGTTGATCAGCGAATGTGATGACCGCCCCGATGATGAATCCTTCAATAAAGGGTGGGAACAGATAGGGAATAGACCGTCCGATTGACAGGCGGCGGCGACCGCCTGATGGATGGACAACGGGCCACCAATAGAGCAGGGCCGGGATGAAAAACGCGACATGTTCCAGATCGTGGACAAACGTTCGACCCTGGGCCGCGTCGTAAAACGTGGGAATATGCCAGATCGCTACCGAACCAACATAGACCACAACGGCAACCGCAGGAGTGGTGATCACATGTCCGATCCGGGCACCGATTGAGCCGGGACCAATGTGCGGAGAAACGGCCGACCGGGCTTTGGCAGGCAATCCCCAGAGCATCGGGACCATCGGTTTGCCGAGCCAGAGCAGCGGCGGTGCTATCAACAGAAGGAGCAGGTGCTGAATCATGTGTACAAAGAAGAGGCGCTCGCTGTAGACGGCGATTGGGGAGAGTACAGCAAGCCCAATCGCCGCCATTCCTCCGGCAAAGCAGACCGCTCGCCACGTCGGATAGATTCCTCGGCCAGTCACATCGCGAAGATGAAACCAGCCGATAGCGTACAGACCGGCGGAGAAAGCGAGGGTCAGCAGCAGAACTGGTTCCGACGGCCAGGACATCCAGAACGATTTCGACGGGTCATAGTGCCCCGGCGCGTGCAGAACGTGATCTATACCTATGAACTCACCACCGTGGCTGCAGGAGTGGCCGACGCAGGACTAACCTGAATCGTCGCTCCGCCGAAGGCCGGGACATGGTCGGCAAGGGCAGTCCGGACCCGTTCGACGATTGCGTGCGAATCTACCAGCGAGAGGCACGGATCCAGCTCGACCGAAATGTCGGCATGGACCTTGTGGCCGAGCCAGCGAGCCTGGGCATTTTGCACGCTGCGAACACCGTCAACATGCATAGGTGCGTGCTCAACTTCGGCCAGGATTGATGGTTCGATGCCGTCCAGCACGCGGCGAAAGACCGAGATGGTGGCGTCTTTCAGAATCCAGAGAATCGTGACGGTAATCAGCAAGCCAATGATCGGGTCGAGAATCGGTACACCGATGAGCACTCCAAAAACGGCTACCAGTACGGCCAACGAGGTGAAACCGTCTGTTCTGGCATGTTTGCCATCTGCTATGAGCGCAGCTGAGCCGATTTCCTTGCCGGTCCTGATCTGCAGAATGGCGACGGCCTCATTGCCAATGAATCCAATAATTGCAGCGCCGGCAACCCACCAGATGTAATCGATATCGCTGGGATTGATCAGTTTCTGGATGCTTTGGTACCCCGCAACCAGCGCGGAGATCGCAATAGAAATGACGATGACGATTCCTGCCAGGTCTTCGGTCCGACCATATCCGTAGGTGAATTGTCTGCTTCTCATCCGTCGTTGGAGGGCAAAGGATAGAAGCAGCGGGATTGAGTTCAGGCCGTCACCAAGATTGTGGATAGTATCTGCAAACAGTGCTGTGGAGCTGGAAAAGTAGAGGATCACCAACTGGATGATCGTCGTAATTCCCAGGCAAACGAGGGCCCATTTGGTTGCCCACATTCCCCGTTCGCTTGACTCCATGATGTCGTCGACCTTTTCATGGAGGTCGTGCGAGTGCACAAACGTGTGCTGCAGCCAGCCGATGATCCCGGATTTGTGTTCATGATCGTGATCGTGACCGTGGTCGTGATGATGCTCTGGCGAATCGTCGTGACTGTGCATTCTGATTTGTTATCCCTTGACTTCGTTGTCAGCGTTTACGGGCATGTGACTGCGCTCGGAGATGCGAACGGCGACGCTACCGGGGATACTTCAGGACTGGCTGCCGGTGAGGCGGCTCCGGACTGCAAAGTGAACTCAAAGAATCCGGAATCGGTTTCGCCGTCTTCGGCAGAGAGCGTCTCCCACTGAACGATGTACTCACCGTCTGGCAATGAGCCCGGAAGCGTTACTACGACGCGCTTGCGACTGGCCTCGCATAGATCGACATGGGAATCCTCATTGTCGATACGGGTGCTGTCCGGGCCAAGTACCGCGACGATCAACTGGTCGGAGGACACTTCCTGGGTAAAGAAGATTTCGACGAACTCGGGAGCAGTCGTCAGCGTTTCATCTGCCGTCGGATTGGAATAATCCAACCCGGCGTGCGCCTCTCCACGCTGGAGCTGCAGTCCGATTAATCCAACCGTTATCAATAACGCAGTGAATAGCGCTGCCAATTGTCGCCGTCCGAACAGAACTCTTGTCATACCGTGCACTTCCCTCTCCCGTACCAATATCGCGTACCTATGCCGGCACAAATCGATCCAATGCTTCCTTCAGGCGCGCCCATTCCTCTTCGACGTGCCCATTGGCCGCGCCAATTACACAAGATTCGATGTGATCCTCCAGCACCATGCGCGACACTCGATTGATCGCAGCGCGAACCGCTGCCAGCTGGATCAGGACGTCCGGGCAGGGACGGCCCTCTTCGACCATCCGCTTGATGGACGAAACATGCCCCGCGGTGCGGGCCAATTGATCAGTTACTGCCTTGGTCTGTTGATGGCTTGACGACATGAAACATATCCCCCCTGGGGGGATATCATATTCAACGAGTGCGCCAGACGCAAGCAGTTACGCAACGGAGTACTCCCAGCCTGGCTGGTCAATTCAAGTGGCGCTTGAGTTGGTGTTTTGGACAGCAGAATTACCGGCTACGCCCCAGTCCAACCCAGGGGACGTTATCGAAGATGTGCAGGCACCTGACGATTCAGGTGCCTGCTCCGACCAGCAAATTTCGGCACAAGCGGTGAGCGTGAGGCATTCGCATTGCAGACTTTCGATCAATACCGCCCGCATTCGCTCAAGGCGCTGCAATCGATGCTCCACTTCGGTCAGCTTGGTGCGGGCAAGCGTTTGCCAACGCTCGCTGGCGGCTGTTTCCGGCGAAAACCCGCGTACCAGATGTCGGATCTCTGGCACGGTAAAGCCGGCATCCTGAGCCATGCGCACGATCGTCAACTCCTGAAAAACAGACTCGGAGTATTGCCGCCGACCGTTCAACCGGGCAGGTGGCGAAAGCAATTGTTCCCGCTCGTAATACCGGATTGCCGAAGACGCCAAACCGGCACGTTTCGATACTTCACCTATTTCCACTTGTCGCAATCTCCTTGACTTGAACCTCACTTTAACTGATATGGTCAGCCCGAATGGGTGAGTTGTTCATCAATCGCATTGCCAGAAAGGAAGGACCAGTTCAATGTGTTTGCCAGAGCGGGACGCTGACGGACGATTTCGGATGTCGGGTATTGGCTGGATGATGATTCTCTGCATGGGTGTATGCATCGGCATGGCGGTGCTGTCCGGAGGCGCTATCGGATGGCTGCTGAACTGAACACTGATTGTTGTTCAAGTGAGGGCTTAGCCTGCACGTTGACGTCGCCGGAACTCGCCGCTCGCAAGGAGCAGATTGCGCAGACACTCGGTGCCGGAGCTACGCGAGTAACGGCGTCTGAAACGCACGTGATCCTCGAGTTTGATCGCGCTGGACCGTGGATTGGTGAAATCGCCGCGTTTGTCCAGTTTGAGCAGTCGTGCTGTCCGTTTTTGGGATACTCGATTGAGATTGGTGCAAATGATGGCCCAATGCTGTTCTCGATCGGCGGATCCACCGAAGCGAAGCAGTTCCTGCTCAGCGAACTGGGCGATGCGCTGAAGCTCAGCGCGGGCCGTACAACATAACCGCAATTCCGCTGGTGACTATAGCGGCACCAATCAGGTCAAATCGATCAGGGCGAATGCCATCGATTCGCCAGCCCCAGAACAAGGCGAGCACGACAAAGAATCCGCCGTAGACCGCATAGACCCGACCGAATGGCATCGATTCTGGCTGTAACGTCGGCAGAACGCCGTACAGAAAGAGCGCCGCTCCGCCGATGGCACCGATCCAGAAACTGCGGCCATCACGCAGCCAAAGCCAGACCAGATAACCGCCACCAATCTCGCAGAGTGCGGCCAGAACAAAGAGCGCGATCGAGAACATTCCATCCCTCATCAGAGCACTGGCGTATTGCGGCCGAGCCTGTTGCTTGAGTTTACGCGGCAGTGGGGGAATGCCAGGGTGACCCGGGCGACCACCATTTGGTGGTCGCCCGGATTCGGTGCTGGGCTAGATGTCGAAGCGCAGGAGGGCGCCGACTCCGCTGAATTCGTCGAGCTTGATGGCCGCGTCGGACCGGTTCTGCTCGCCGGCAGCGGGTGCGTCGGCTCGGGCGGTGTGGACGATCTGGATCTCGGCACCGGTCGTGACGGCGAGGCGGATCAGCTCCTCATCGAGGTCAATCGCGGTGAGGCTCTCGAGGTTTCCACCGGCAGGATGCTCGGTGGGCACAGGTCCGGAGCCGAAGATGTTCATCTCGAAATCGCCCCAACCCGAACCGGTCAGGTCGTCGGCGATGATCAGGGTGCGGACGCTGCCTTGCTGGAAGGCGCGGAGCACGCCGTCTATGCCGGCAACGGCGCGATTGTCCGAACCAATCCGGTCGGCCAGGTGCTCAACGGCAGCGACCTCCTCAGCTCGTTCTGCTTCAACAACAATTGGTTCAGCGGCGGCAAGCGATGTCGGCTTCGGATGCGGTCATGTCGAGCCGGACGGTCTCCAGAACGCGGTCAGCAAGGGTCTGATGCATCTCGGGCTTGAGGGCGCTCATGATCACCTCGTCCCCGGCCAGGACGATCCGGTCGATATTGTGCTCTTCGGCGACGGACTGGATCTCACTTGCAACAACCCGGGCGAATGCGGCCAGGCGCTCGTCGGCGCGAGCCTTGTAGCGACGCTCGTTGAGCGCACCCTGCCGCTGTCGACGGGGATACCCGGATGCCTCGACGGAAAGTGATGCGGCACCGGTGTCTTGCGAGAAGAGGGTCAGTACGGCGTCTTTCTGATCGGCGACCAGGACCGCGAACGTCGGGTGATCGTCGATGATGCGGGCGAGGATCGAGAGGTTCGGAGTGGGACCGACCGCAACTCGCGTATCAACTGAGAGCCCAAGCGGAACGGTCTCGAAGATGTCGAGCGCTGAATTGGCGACGATGTAGACGCCGGAGACCGATGGATCGAGCTCGGTGTCGATCCAGTTCAGGATGCGATCGCGATCGGCTTCGAGGCTGGCAAGGGCGTCTGAGCGTGGTTCAGCGGCGGTGATCAGGCGCTCGAGTTCGCTGACCAGGACGGTGCGGGAGGGTCGGCTGCTGACGCTGTCGGGACCGGTGTCGGCTCGACGCTGGGATGGTTTTGGATCGTCGGTGGGGGTGCGTCCTGGGGCGGTGCCATCCGTCGACCAGTCGAGGCTGACCGTCAGATACGGCACAGTGAGAGATGCCGGGAACGCCGCCAGATCCTCAAGGACATCCTGGAGGTTGAGCTCGATTGCGGTCTCTGCAGTTGTGTGGCGAATACGGCGAACGGGATCTGTAGCCATGGGGAATCCTCCTCTTTTGTTCGTTCGACATCGATACGAGTTAATTCGAGTGTAACGCGCAATACATGCTCACCGGTTATCACGATGTAGTCGCGGTCGGGGTAATGGGGCGTTAATTCCCCGTCCTCTGCTCGTTTAGTCGTGGCCCCTCCGGTCCAGAGGCGATCCGGAAAATCGGAGAAACGGTGCGGAAAAACTTGATCAGCTCGCGCGCAAGGGCAGTCACCGGCAGTCGAACGACGGTCGGATCGAGGTGCTGGAACATAGTGAATTCGGTGTAGTGGAGTCCAGACCGGTTCGAAAGGGCGCGGCGCAACTGGCGTGACTCCGCTATCGGGACGACGGTGTCCGCGACATCATGGGCCAGGACGATGGTGCCGGCATGCAACGCGCTGAGGTTGGAGATCGGCGACATCCGGTCGATGCTGCGGGCGAGCTCGGGCGGTAACTGATCCAGAACAGTATCTGCTGCGGGGCGGGACAACGCGGTCAGTAGCGGATGGACAGCACGTCCATTGTCGGAGAGATCAGGCATCGGCGGAGCCTCGTTCGGTCGGCGCATGACTCCCGAAGCAAATCCCGCTCGGCTGGCGGTAGCTGTG
>CAVZSG010000017.1:0-8936 GCA_963777865.1 uncultured Chloroflexia bacterium
CTTCCGGAGTTGCAGTCATTCCGCCTGGTTCCGCTTGCGAAGGTATCGGCGGTGCGATGAGGGAAGATCAGAACCGCAGAAGCGAACAGGAGACGCTACCTCTTCACGGACCTCTAACAGGCAGTATCAGACGCAGATTGGGAGTCTTGTACGCAGATTAGCAGACGACCCCATGCTGGCTTCGTTCGGGTTGGTGGTTGCCGGTTGGAGAAGAATGGATTCCCGGGGTCTAATCGCCCCAAAGCCTGACCGACTACCACCGATCCGGTTGATTTTGTCAAGTCGGTCTCTGCGCGTGTGGCAGGATGTACTGATGATAGGAAGTACGTGGGAGGAGCTTCCGATGACCACCCGAAATCCAGTTACCAGCGACGATCTACGGGTGGTGGCGGCGTGGACGCATGACCTGTTGAGCACGGCTGCGGAGGCGGATTGGACGGTTCCCGCGTTCCGGATGCGCTGGTCGTGCCGGCGAACGCTGGATCACATGCTGGATTGCCTGGCCTGGTATGCGCACGATATCGCTGGCGAGGTAACCGGAATTGAAGGTGCCGCTCGGGCGGGAACGCCCCGGCTGAAGCTCACTGATTTGCTCGCCTCCATCCGGCCCTTGGCCGAAGTGCTCTCCCTGGTGTGCGACGGTAAACCGGTGACAGCCCGAGGCTGGCATCCGTACGGTTTCGGAGATCCCGAAGGCTTCCTGGCCATGGGCACTATCGAAACACTGACCCACACCTGGGATATCGGAATCGGCCTGGGTCTCGATGTCGGCATTCCACCAGAGATCGAAGCCGTGGCAGGTCGAGTCGTTGATCGCCTGTTGGTCGACGTTCTCGATGCCGCTACCCGGTTCGACGCGTTGCTGATGGCAACGGGTCGGCTTGAACGGGAGGACGGCACTCGCCCAACCCGCTGGCGCTGGTACACGGCGCCGCTACACGAACGCCAGGGCTCTCCAGTTGGCTAGCAAGTCTGCCAAACGGATAACTTACGGTATGTTGGTAGAGATCTCACAGGAAATGCCGATATCGGTTCCGGCCTCTCCGTCGCAGGTATCGGTTTCCGTTCCGCCGTTGAGTTGATCGTCTCCGTTCCCGCCGAGCAGGTTGTCCTCGTCCTCTTCGCCATTGAGCTGGTCGTTTCCGCCGCCACCGTCAATGTCGTCTGTCCCGGGGCCGCCGCTGAGCGTATCCGATGCACCCGAACCGAAGAGATTGTCGTCACCTTGTTCACCCGAGATCTGATTACTGGCGAGATCCTGCGTTATCGTCCCGTTGTTGATTCCTGACGCATAGATCGTGTCGTTTCCGATGCTGCCAAAAATTGTGTCGCCGGCTGCACCGATCCCGGCCAGGTTATCCGTATCACCTTTGATAGTGTCCGAGCCGTGGGCACCTGAAATCTGATCACTGCCTGGACCACCATAAATGAGGTCGTAATTCAGGCCACCATCCATGATGTCATTGCCGGAGTCAAATTCGCGCGATGGATCGAGCATATGGTCGAACGTGGCGCATTGATTGGTCGGATCCGTCTCAAGGTCGCAGCCCAGCACATCCTCTCCCGACCCGCCACTGATTTCGTCGTTGCCAGCCCCGCCAACGAGGTTATCGTTGCCGTCGCCGCCACTCAACTCGTCACTGTCAGACCCGCCAAGCACGCGATCGTCCCCGTCGCCTCCCTCCAGATCATCCAGTCCTGCGTTCCCGATCAACTCATCGTTGCCAGCCCCACCGACGATCTTGTCATCACCAGTGGATCCAAACACGACATCGATGCCAGAACCACCGAGGAAGCTATCGTCTCCTTCGCCCAGATCAACCTGATTGGGGCCCGACTTCAGCTCAACAAAATCGACTCCATCGCCGGCGCTAATCACGTCTCCCTCGGTCGTCACCAGTAGTCCGTTGATGGCGTCGCCGTGAATGAAATCGTCTCCGGCGTCACCGAAGATTTCGTCTCGGGAATCGATGATGCTCCCAGGACCTTCATAGTCGCCGACCAGGAAATCATCTCCGGTTCCACCCAGAATCTGATCACGTCCGGATCCACCGTATATGGCGTCAGCACCCGGACCGCCATTAAGGCTGTCATCGCCTGGTTCGCGATCCTGGGTTACCGTGGCCTGGGTGTGGCCAAGCCGATCGTTACCGGTGCTTCCAACCAACTCGTCGTTACCACCCTCACCGATCAGCGTGTCGTTATCGGCCGATCCGGAGAGGTAATCGTTGCCCTCGCCGCCGAGCAGAATATCCTCGCCGGCCTCGCCATACATCCGGTCGTTGCCCGAGTCTCCGCGGATAGTGTCATTGCCGGCTCCAGCTACGAGTTTGTCATCGCCCTCGCCACCGACAACCGTGTCATTCCCATCATTTGCGGAAAGGCTGTCTGCGTCTGCGTTCCCACGAATATCGTCGTCCCCGGTTTGGCCGTAAATTCGGTCTTTTCCCGCATCTCCATTGACGTTGTCGGTGCCCGTGCCGCCGGTGATCTTGTCGTCGCCATCGCCGCCCTCGATTGTGTCGTCGCCATCGCCGCCGGCAGGTGAATCATTTCCCCCGTTGCCATACAGTTCGTCGTTGCCGCCAAGACCTCGCAACTTGTCATTGCCATCGCCGCCAAAGAGCGTGTCGTTACCTGAGCCACCAGTAACATCGTCGTTTCCGGAACCGGCATCGACGATAAACCGACCGTCAAACGTCGTCGTGATGCGATCGTTTCCACCAAGCGAGCAGATGGCATCAATCCCACCACCGCCGTTGATGGTGTCAGCCAGGCTGGAGCCAAGGATGACATCGTCGCCCGGAGTGCCGTTAATGATCCCTGTCCCCGAGATAGTGATTTCGGAGCCGAGGCAGCTGACCGCCAGGACCGGCATGGAGCCGGCCATCCAAAATGCCCCGGTTGAGAGGAAGACAGCCAGTACCAGGCGCAGGATGCTCGGGTTGAACATGGTGGCAAGTCCCTCCGGTGAACGGGATGCGTGCGACGAGCTCCTGAATGTTACCGAATGTGTTTGTTATGTGAATGGATCGTGTTGACGTAATTATGGCACAGCAACAGACAGGCTGAACCTCCGGACAACACTCGCCTCAACCCACGAGATCCAGCTTTGTTTGGAACACTTCAAGTGCTCGGCGACCGTTTGTAAGACGTACGACCGGCAAATCTAAGGAATGTTGGTGGGCACTTCACATGAGATGCCGACATCGGTTCCTGCGCCGCCATCACAGGTATCTGTCTGATCGCCGCCGTCCAGCTGATCGTCCCCGTTTCCTCCGAGCAACGTGTCATCGCTCAGCCCTCCTGTGAGTACGTCGTTGCCTCCCCGTCCATCGAGAGTGTCATCACTTTCACCTCCAAAGAGTGTGTCTACCGAATCGGCACCGAAAATGACATCGTGCCCTCCATCGCCGGAGATTTGATTGCTCGCGAGGTCCTGCGTGATTGTTCCGTTGTTGATTCCGGATGCGTAGATCGTGTCACTGGCTAGTCCACCTGAAATGGTGTCGCCGGCAGCGCCTGTTCCTGCCAGATTGTCCGTATCGCCGCGAATTATGTCTATATTGTCGGCACCAAATATCTGATCCTGACCTGGCCCACCGTAGATGAGATCCTCTCCAACGCCGCCGTCCATGAGGTCGTTTCCGGAGTCAACTTCGCGACTTTGATTGGCCATGTGGTCAAAGGTCGAGCAATTGGTAATCGGATCAGTCTTTACATCGCAGCCAAGCACATCGTTTCCGGGACCACCGGTAATGATGTCGTTTCCGGCTCCACCTACCAGTGAATCGATGCCCGCCTCTCCCTCGATCAGATCCAGGCCGGAACCACCCAGAATTCGGTCGTTGCCGTCGAATCCACTGATCTGATCATCACCTTCGCCACCACTGAGGTCATCATTTCCACCCTGACCAAACATCAGGTCGTTCCCGCCCTCGCCAAAGACAATGTCAGGTTCGACCCCTCCCTGGAACTGGTCGTTGCCCTCACCAAGATGGGCTGTAGTTCCGCCTGCAGGACTGCCGAAAACCATGTCGTCACCGGCTCCCGAATTTATCGAGTCGTCTCCGATCGCCATGAGATCATTAGTGGAACCGGCTGGGTAGATCGTATCGACACCGTCATTCCCGAAAATAGTGTCACCCGCTCCGGTGATCTGTCCGGTTCCGTCATAGTCGCCGACAATCAGGTCTCCGCCGGTACCGCCCGAAATCTGATCGCTTCCGGAGCCCCCATAAAGAATGTCGTCGTTAGATCCACCGTCGAGGATGTCATTTCCGGGCTCGTCGTCCAGGCTTGTAGTGGGTTCTGTATGTCCGAGACGGTCGTTCCCGGAACTTCCCACGAGCGTGTCGTCGCCAGCGTCGCCGACGAGCGTGTCGTTCCCGGCAGAAGCAGAGAGGTAGTCATTTCCGGCGCCGCCCCTGATGATGTCATCACCGGCTTCGCCATACATCCGGTCATCGCCATCGCCGCCGTCCAGTTCGTCGTTGCCAGCCCCTGCCACGAGTTTGTCAATCCCGTCGCCGCCACTGACCAGGTCTGCGCCATCGTTTGCGGAGATGCTGTCGTCGTCTGCGTCCCCGCGGATCGTCTCATTCCCGGTTTGCCCGTAGATACGATCCTTTCCCTCAAAGCCGAGCATTGTGTCGTTTCCGGATCCACCGGTTAACTTGTCATCTCCGGCGCGTCCATACACAAAGTCGTCGCCATCGCCGCCGGCAAGCGAATCGCTGTCGGCTTCTCCATCAAGTGCATCGTCCCCGCCGAGGCCGCGCAGCTTGTCGTTGCCGGGGCCACCCTTCAGCGTATCCGCCGAGGATCCACCGGTTACATCGTCATTCCCGTCCCCTGCCAATACGTACAGTTGGCCGTCCGGCGTTGTCGTAATTCGGTCATTCCCTTCGAGGGAGCAAATGATGTCATTGCCCCCGTTGCCGTTGATGGTGTCAGCAAGGCTGGATCCAAGAATGACATCGTCCCCCGGACTGCCGTTGATGATCCCCGTCCCCGAGATGGTGACGGCTGATCCCCGGCAGGTGACCGCCTGGGCCGAAGCGGACCCAGCCAGCCAGAAAGCCCCGGTTGAGAGGATGACAGCCAGTACAGCGCGCAGGATGCTCGGATTGAACATGGTGGCAAGTCCCTCCGGTGAACGGAATGCGTGCGACGAGTACCTGAACATTACCGAATGCGTTTGTTATGTGAATGGATCGTGTTGACGTAATTATGGCACAGGAACTGCCGAGTCAAACGACCGGACGACACCCGTTCAACCCGTTGGCGTTGGGACACCGCTCCGCACATGAGCGCGGTAGGGACCAGCTGGAGGGACCAGGGATCAGGTCAGATGACCGCGCGGAGATCGATGACGTATCCGATGTTTTGCTCAACAGGGCGCACGGCAACGTACGCTGCGATCGACCGTCTGGCCAGCGATTTCCGCTCCACGCCTCCCCCTGAATTCCTATCCGCATCATCCCCAATCTCCACGGTTATTCCCTGACGCGTGCGCTACGATCAGGGCATACATTTGCTTGCAAAAACGGTTGTCGGGACGAATTGGAGCGCACATGTTGATCCGGATGGTTGCAGGATTTCTCGTCGCTTCTTCCATATATATGGCCGTACCCGAATTCGCTGCGGCGGCGACCTGCTCCACCGACAACATCGGCCCGTACACCGCTACCATCACCGGGTCCGGCACGATCAACGGCACACCGGGTGACGATGTGATCCTCGGGTCGTCGGCTCGTGATGTGATCGATGGCAAGGGTGGAACGGACGTTGTCTGCGCGATGGGCGGTAACGACGACATCACCCTCGGCTCCGGTAGCGACATCGTCGATGGCGGCTCCGGCAACGACACGATTCGCGGTGGCAGCGGCAACGACGAGATCTACGGCGGAACCGGGAACGACTCGCTGACCGGTCAGGATGGACAGGACGATCTCTACGGAGGAACCGGCGACGACAAGCAGGTTGGAGGCGAGGGCGACGACTACTTCGATGACATTGACGGTCGCGATCGCATGTATGGCCAGAACGGAGATGACGAGTTCTACCCGGGGCCGGATAGCGATTCGATCTCGGCTGGACCGGGCGACGATTTTGTCCAGGATTCCGAGGGCGGTAACGACAAGATCGTGCTCGGGTCCGGTGGGGATAGTGCGAATGGTGGTCCCGGAGCAGATCGCATCTACGGAGAAGCGGGCAATGACTCGCTCTCCGGCGGTCAGGACAACGATTACATCTCGGCCGGCGCCGGGTTCGACCAGATCTATCCGGACGATGGCGACGACATCGTCAACGGTGGACCGGACGCCGATAGCGTTTGGGGCAGCAATGGCAACGACTGGATTGGCTACGACCTGGCAAGGCGACCCGCTTCGGGAGGACGGGGCCGACTCGATTTCAGGTGGACCGGGCAACGACAAGATCAACGGTGGGTTCGGGCAGGACACGATCGTTGGCGTAACCGGTAACGACGTGCTCTACGGCAATGACTACGACCCGAATGATGGTGCTGCCGATTCGATCTCAGGCGACGACGGCAACGATACGATCAAGGGCGGTGGCGGCAACGACGCGCTCGGTGGCGGCGCTGGCACCGACAAGGTCTACGGTGAGGCTGGGGATGACGCGATGGAAGGCGGCGATGGTCCGGACGATTACTGCAGCGGCGGATCCGGCACGGATTACTTCGTCAGCTCAGGCAACAACGCCGGCTGCGAGAGCGTAAGCAGCATTCCATAACAACGCTGCCCCTCGAGACCGCAATCACCCGGATTGAATCGGGCGAATGTTGCGCACCTGACCGAACATTGCGATTATGATCATAGCCACAGCAAATACAGACTCCCGGCAACGGTGCCGAGAGGACTTGCGCACATTCGGGAAACTGAAGTCATGCAATCACCCATTCGCTCATTCGCGATCATAGCCGTGTTTGTGCTGACCCTCGCCGTGCCGAGTTCGGGAGTTCCCGGCTCAGTACAGGCTGCGCAGGACAATCAGCCAGCAGCAGCAGGTTGTGTCTCTTATCTATTCGGATCCGGCAGCACCACCGGCGGCAAGTCAATCACGCTTCGGGTCAAACTGACTGCTGTCGCAGGGTCCGGTGGCGTGACCGTCGGCCTCAGCTCGAGTGATGCTGCAATCACCATTCCGGCAACCGTTCTGGTTCCAGATGGACAGCAGGACCACACCTTCGCAGTGTCGACCAACCCGGTCGTGAGCGATACGAGTGTTCAGGTTTCGGCGAGCTCAGGGGGCTGCGCGAAGGGGCGGTCGGTACTGATCAAGGCCCCGATCCTGAAGTCGCTCTCTGTCCAGAGCGTCATGCGGGGAGGCGGGTCGGGCAAGGTTACCGTTTGCATGACTGGTCCGGCCGCGACCGCACTGGATACGTCGCTGGTTAGTAGCGACACATCGGTCCTCGCCAATCAGACGATCACGATTCCGGTTGGCAAGGGCTGCAAATCGGAGGCTGTTGCGCTTGCTCATGTCGCGTCGGACACGGCAATCGCGTTGAGTGTGACGTATGGAGCCGGGCAGGTGGACGGTTCAACCGTTGTGCGGAATTTCAACGTTGGGCAGCTGACGTTTCAGTTTGTTGATGCATATTGCAACCCGGCGGTCGGAGTTTTTCCGGCATTGGTGGCGGTTGACGGTAGCGGCTTTCCACCGAATACAACGCTGCGGTTTACCTTCTCCGGCCCTCCGTTCAACCCAACTGCTGGCGTGGATATTCCTATTAATGGATCAGGATCGTTTACCCAGTTTGGGATGTTCTATGACCAGGCCGGGGGCACGGCGACGATCGTCGTCACTGATCCGGGTATAGGCGCTGTGTTGCACCAGACAACCTACGAAACCCCACCATGGGAAGACCCGGTGCCTGCCTGCGAGTGACAACCACGAGGGTGGCTACGGGGACATAGCCGGAACCGCGTCTGGTCCGGTTGTGCGGTTGCGGGGCAACACCAGCGAGGCCGCTGTTGACTACGATTGTTGACGGGTGGTCGCACGGAACCCCAACCAATCGGTTCGGCGGAAATCGGGGTTTTCACTCCGAGCTACGTCTGTCATCCCGTCGGCCAATGCCTGATCTCACGCGTGGGCCGCTGGCGACTTCGTTTGTCGGCACGATGCGGAGGGTTACGGGGTCAGAACGGTTTCGCATTCGATAATGATGTTGGTCGGGCTCTCGTTCACGCAGGTGTCGATGTCGGTGTCCCCAACATCGGCTCCGCCGTCGAGGGTGTTGGCGTCACCTGAACCGGAGATCAGGAGATCGTTTCCCGTATTGCCGGTCAGTGCGTCGTCCCCCTCGTATCCGTAGATGGTGTCGCCGCCACTCCCACCAATCAGGGTTTCATTCCCATCACTACCGACGATGATGTCATTCCCATCCTCACCCTCGACCAGATTGGCAGCTCCGTCATCGACGGGGTCGGCGGGGTCGACTACGCTTCCGCCGACGCCACTGGTTCGGATCGTGTCATTGTCGGGGCCGCCGTAAATGGTGTCCGCGGCGGCGTTGGTTAACCCGGAACTCAGGTCATAGTCGCCCCGAATGGTGTCATTGCCCTCGCCGCCGTAGATCGTGTCGCTGTCTGGTCCGCCCTGGATGTTGTCATTGCCACCGTTGCTGCGGATGACGTCAGAACCTGCTCCGCCGTCGATCACGTCATTCTCTGGCCCGGTCTGGATGTCGTCGTCCCCATCACCACCGCTGGCCGTACTTACCCCAACCTCGTCCCAAACATCGTCGTCGCCGCCGTTGCCAAAGAAAAGGTCGTTGCCGTCGCCTCCGTAGATGATGTCGGCGGCGGGTCCACCGTAGAAGGCATCATTCCCGGCGCCCATTTCAGCGTAGGTTGCGCCATTTGCCGCGACGATCTGGTCATCACCGTCGCCGCCGTCGAACG
>CAVZSG010000018.1:0-18787 GCA_963777865.1 uncultured Chloroflexia bacterium
GGCGAGGCCGATATGGATTTCATCACCGCCGGACCTGCCGGAGACACGATTAATCCTGGCCTGGGCGACGACTTTGTCTACGGTGGACCAGGAAATGATCTGGTCTTTGAAGTCGATGGATCCAACGAGATTTCTCTGGCCGGCGGGGACGACTCATTTGAGGCTACGTCCGGACACAACGTTGTCCTTGGTGGTGATGGCGACGACGTCATATCCGGGGGTGGTGAAGCCGACAATCTGGCTGGCGGTCCTGGCAACGATGTTATCTTCGGCAGTGGCGAGGCAGATGTGATTCATGGCAACGACGGTGATGATCGCCTCGAGGGAGGCAACGGCGGAGACATCATTGCCGGGGACGCAGGAAACGACAAGATCGGCTGCTCGCTGGCGGACACCACGTGTACCAACGGTCTGACCGCCGAGGAACCGGGCGACGACACCCTGGCCGGTGGTGAGGGCGACGACATCATCTGGGGCGGCGATGGGGCGGACAACATTCAGGGAAACGACGGTGTTGATTACATCACTGGCGACTATGAAGCCGCGGCCACCCTTATCAACGCAGTCGACACGATTGATGGTGGCGACGGCGGGGACATCATCACTGCTGGCACGTCGTCAGTTGCACTGGATGTCGGTATCAACACGGTAAACGGTGGCCCAGGCAACGATCTCATCGTTGGCGCAGACGGCATCGATTCGCTAATCGGCGGCACGGGCAACGACAGCCTGAACGGCTTCGGCGGCGGAGACTCGATAAGCGGGTCCGAAGGGTGAAGACCAGCTGTACGGCAGCGAAGGCGACGACGGACTCAATGGCGGACCGGACGCCGACTATTGCGACGGCGGCAACGGCACCGACACCGGCAACGATTGCGAGACCCCGATCAACATCCCGTAACAGTAAATGCACTCATCCGGGCAGGCAAAACACCTGCCAGGATGAACAATAGCGAGAGCAGTCAGACATCGGGCACAAAAAAAGAGCCTCGCGACTCCCGCCCAACCAGATCTCCTGCGATACCGCCCCTATCCCCAATCCCTTCAGCTATTCCCTGCTGAAGGGACCAGGCATCATGCGCCATTGCACGAGTACCTGGCTGCGGAACCCGGAATTGCTCCGTTCCCGCACTGCCGATGCTACCAATTCCGGTTCAGTGCGGCAAGAAGATGGCGGCTTCCTTCACTCGGTGTCAAACCCGACATTCAGGCTCCTGAATCAACCGCCATTGTTCGGCCTGCAATGACTCGTCCAGAAGCAGCAGCCCGGTTGCACCTGCCGATTCGCCGTTGGGTGTGCGTTAATAGCAGGCACTACATCGTCGCCTATCAAATGGAGTTCCGGACCATGCCTGTCCTGCGCCCACTCATCGCCTGCCTGCTGGTCGCTGTTGCCATCGGATTCAGCTCCGTCTCTCCTGCCCTCGCCGCCACCTGCAACGGCCAAACCGCAACCATCACTGGCTCCGGCACGATCAACGGCACCACCGGCAACGACGTCATCGTTGGTTCGAATGGCCCGGATGTGATCAACGGCAAGGGCGGCATCGACACGATTTGTTCGCTCGGCGGCAATGACAAGATCACCACCACAGCGATCCGGAACCCTGTATGTCAATGCGGGCGACGGCAATGACGATGTCACTGGCGGCTCCGGCAACGATGAACTCTATGGCGGTACCAGGCAACGACAAACTCCGCGGACTCGGCGGTGAGTGACGACATCGGAGGATTCTGGCGGCTCCAATGCGATGGCTGGTGGAGACGGCGACGACCTGATCTTCGGCGGACCGGCGTCGACAAGATCACCGACGGCGCCGGTGACGACTTTGCCTACGGGTGCGACGGCAAGGACCGGATCTACGGTCAGGATGGGAACGATCAGCATCTTTGCCGGTGGGGGCGACGACAGCGTTTCTGCCAACGCGGGTGATGACCAGATCTACGGCAGCACCGGGAACGACAAGCTTGTCGCGGGTGACGGAAACGACTACCTGCTCGGCGAAGAAGGCGACGATCGCATGTATGGCGAAGCCGGCGGAGAAGTCATGTATGCCGGCGACGGCGACGACTATCTCTCCGGATCGGCCGGAAACGACACCCTGATGGGCAATGCCGGCAACGATGAATTGCTCGGCAGCACCGGGAACGACCGCCTCGGGCACTACGAATTCGGCGAATCGGATGACACCGATGCTGGCGACGACATCATGAATGCCGGTCCGAATGACGATATCGTCTATGGCGGGTCGGGCGCGGATGCGATTGACGGTGGTTCAGGCAACGACCAGCTGATTGGTGATCTCGACATTGCTGACGCAATGACCGGCAACTACGACACGATCAATGGCGGGACTGGTAACGACTTTATCTTTGGAACAAGCCTCTGGTTTACGGATTCTCCCATCTCGCAATCCACTACCGGTGACAGCCTCATTGGTGGTGATGGCGACGATCAGCTCCACTCCGATTATGGAGACACCACAGCCAACATGGGAGATGGGGTCGATTACTTCTTTGGAAAGGACGGCGACGATGTGGTGCTCGCTGGACCCGAATCAGATCTCGTCCTTGGCGGGGCAGGGGATGACAACATCAACGGGGAATCAGGACACGACAACCTCGGCGGTGACGACGGGAGAGGACCTGATCAACGGCGCAGACGGCTCCGATTTGCTCTATGGCGGTGCCGACAACGACACGATCGAGGGCGGCGCCGACGACGATTCCATCAACGGCGAAGATGGCGATGATGTGATCAAGGGTGATTTCGACGCAGCGTCAATTTCCGGATCAGCGTCGGACAACATCAAAGGTGGCGCTGGCAATGACACCATCTACACCTCTGGGATCAACGGCATCACCACACTGGACGACTCCAGTGCGAACAGTGCGCTCGGCGGAGATGGCAATGACATCATCCGCGGTTCCAACGGGGCAGAACTGCTCAAGGGCGAAGGCGATACCGACGAGGTCTACGGATACGGCGGCGACGATACGCTTGAAGGCAATGCGGGAGACGACATTCTGGCCGGGGGTGAAGGTACGAACCAACAGGATGGCGGACTCGACAACGATACCTGTTACAACACCAGCGGCCTCGACACCCTGATCAGCTGCGAAACCACCCCGTAATCAGGGATTTAGCCTGAGGGATTGAGGATTAGGACAGGTACAAGGTCAGCGAGGCGGGACGTAGTTCGGGGTGAAAACCCCGATTGCCGCCGATTTCCGGTGGTATGGGAGCCCCTCGCGGGCTCCCGTTTGCGCGACGTACTGTGACAATTTCTGGACCAACCCCCTCATCTGTGCGTTAATAGCCAGTACTACATTACGCATATCAAACGGAGTCCATGGACCATGCCCGTCCTGCGCCCGCTCCTTGCCTGCCTGGTGGTCGCCGCATTCGCAGTCAACATCGCATCCCCTGCCCTGGCCGCCACCTGCGCGGGCGAAACCGTCACGATCACCGGATCCGGAACCTTCAACGGAACGCCCGGGAACGATGTCATCCAGGGGTCAAACGGTCCCGACGTCATCAACGGCATGGGCGGCGTGGACGTCATCTGCTCGCTCGACGGCAACGACAAGATCACCACCACCGCGTCGGGCGTCCTGACCGTCAATGCCGGCGATGGCAACAACGATGTCACGGGCGGCTCGGGAGTCGATTCCCTGACCGCTGGCACTGGCAATGACAAGCTGCGCGGCCTCGGCGGCAACGACACCATCACCGATGACGGCGGATCGAACGCGCTGGCTGGCGGCGATGGCAACGACGTCATCATCGGCGGCATCGGCGTCGACAAGATCACCGGCGGCGAGGGTAACGACGAGCTGGTCGGTAACGCCGGCAAGGATCGCATCTACGGCCAGAACGGCGACGACGCGATGAACGGCACCGGGGACAACGACAGCCTCTCCGCCAATGCCGGCAACGACTACCTGACCGGCGATGACGGCAATGACAAGCTGGTGGCTGGCTCCGGTAACGACTTCATCGAGGGTGGCCCCGGCAACGACAATCTCTACGGCGAAGGTGGCGTCGACTAATGGTTGGCGGCGACGGAGACGACTATCTCTCCGCGATCGGCCGGACGCCGATACGCTGATCGGTGGACCGGAGATGATGAACTGGTCGGCAGCACCGGCAACGACCGACTGGGGCATTTTCCGGCGGTCAAGGAACGGACCACGATCCCGGCAACGACACGATGGACGCCGGACCGGATGACGACGTTGTCTACGGCGGATCCGGCGCGGACGTGATCGTCGGACGATCCGGCGACGACGTTCTGGTCGGGGATTTCAATGCCGATGTCTGGCTGAACGGACAACTATGACGATATCGACGGTGGCACCGGCAACGACTTCATCTACGGATCGAGCACCTGGGTGGCGGTGCGCCGATCTGCCCTCAACGACCGGCGACTACCTGATCGGCGATGACGGCAACGACCTGGTGTTTTGCGGATTGCGGCGGAGCACCTTGCCGAACTCGGCGCCGGAAACGACGAGTTCTACGGGTATCGCGGCGACGATTACGTCTGGCTCGGTGGTGGGGACTGACTCCGTCATATCGGGCGGCGGAAATGACATGGCCGCCGGCGGAGCCGGGAGATGATTATCTGGACGGCGAGGCTGGCGAGGATCAGCTCGTTGGCGACGATGGGACGATACGATCTATGGCGGGGCCGACAACGACATCGCTGATCGGCGGCATCGGGATCAGGACACCATTGAGGGCGGTTGGCGACGACCTGATCAAGGGCGACTACGACGATGCAGTGATCGATGGGCCCTGCAGCGGACACCATCTCTGGTGGCCACGGCAACGATGTCATCTACACCTCCGGCATCAACGATACCGGCACAGCCAATGATGCCAGCGCCAACAATGTCAGAGGTGAGGCCGGCGACGACACGATCCACGGCTCCAATGGCGATGAGTCGATTGCTGGCGGAAACGGCGCGGACGAGATGTACGGATATGACGGCGACGATACGATCTTCGGGCTACGCTGGCGACGATTTCCTGGCCGGCGGAGCTAGGCGCCAATACCCTCGAATGGCGGTGCCGACAACGACACCTGCCTGCAGGGGAGCTTCGCCGACACGATTACCGACTGCGAGATCATCCAGACCTGACCAACCAAAACCGTCGACCGTACTGACCGCACAAGTTCACCAGGGAGCGTGCTGTGATTGTTGTTCGAGTTCTGTTCGCAATGATTCTCGCCCTGTCGGTTATCGGTCGCGGGACCACAAATCCTGCCCTGGCCGCAACCTGCTTCAACCTGACCGTCACCATCACGGGTTCCGGCACCTTCAACGGCACGGCTGGCAACGATGTCATCCGTGGCTCATCCGGTCCTGATGTGATCAACGGCCTCGGCGGTGAAGACGTCATCTGCTCGCTCGGTGGCGGCGACCGGATCACCACTACAGGAGTCAGCATCCTCTACGTTGATGCTGGCGAGGGTAACGACGATGTCACCGCCGGTCGCTGGCAACGACATCCTGATCGGCGGACCCGGCAACGACAAACTGCGCGGGATGGACGGCGAGGACACGATCTCCGACGTCTCCGGTTCCAACGCACTGGCCGGTGGGGACGGACTCGATGATGTCACTGGTGGCACAGGAGTCGACAAGATCACCGGCGGCAGTGGTGAAGACGAACTGGTCGGTGGAGGCGGCAAGGACCGTATCTACGGCCAGACCGGGAACGACATCATGGATGGTGAGGGCGAAGACGACAGCCTCTCGGCCAACGAAGGCGAGGACCAGGTTTCCGGCGGCGCTGGCAACGACAAGCTGGTGGCTGGCGATGACAACGACTTCATCTCCGGCGAGGACGGCGACGACCGCATGTACGGCGAGGGTGGCAACGACACCATGAACGGTGGCGCCGGGAACGACATCCTCTCCGGTTCTGCGGGCAATGACACGCTCTACGGCTTCGATGGCAACGACACAATCACCGGAAGCACCGGGAATGACCTGATCGGCTCAACTCGACGGGTTCTTTACGTCCGACATGGAGGCCGGGTTCGACAACATCGATGCCGGACCAGGAGACGACCTGGTATTCGGCGGCTCCGGCGGAGACACGATCGTCGGTGGCTCCGGTGATGACCAGATCTACGGGGATTACAACACGACAACTCCGCTATCCAACGCCTATGACAACATTTCCGGCGGACCGGACGATGACCGGATTTACGGACAGGGCAGCCTTGTCATCAGTGGTCCGTCCGATGGCGACAACATAATCGCCGGGGACGGGGACGACATCGTCCAGGCCGCCAACGGCGCAACCTACGCTGAATTGGGAGTCGGTAATGACTTCTTCGGCGGCTCTGATTTTGCAGACACGGTCATCGGCGGTGACGGCAACGATGACATGTACACCTGTGGCGGAGACGACGACATCCTGGACGAATCCGGGGCGAGTTCAGTCGGTGGCGGCGATGGCCAGGACGACATCCAGACCGGTCCAGAGGACGACACGATCGATGGCGGAGCCGATACCGACATCATTCGCAGCAACGGTGGCGACGACAACGTTCAGGGTGGACCGGGCACCGACACGATTTACGGCGGTGAAGGGAACGACACCGTTCGCGGCGATTTCGACGAGAACCCGAATGCCTCCAATGCCACCACCGACAACCTCTATGGCGGCCCTGGCAACGACACGATCTACACCTCCGGCGTCGGCGAAATGACCACGTCAACGGACGACGACGGCACCAATTACGTCGCCGGAGAAGCCGGAGTGGACATCATCGTCGGTTCGAATGGCAATGAGAATCTGAACGGTGGCGATGACAACGACACACTCTACGGATTGGGTGGCGACGACTCGATCTACGGAAACGTCGGCAATGACCGCCTGGAATCGGGCTCAGGAGACAGCAATTATCTGGATGGCGGTTTCGACGAGGATGATCAGGACGTTGATCAATGCGTTTCGGAGAGTCTGTCCAACATCCTGAATGAGTGCGAGCAAACGCTCGAGCCAAATCCGTAGTCAGGCACCAGGAGTGGGCATCACTCGCGTGAGTGATGTGGCCCCTCAGTTGGGGAGGTTCGTGTTGAACAGGTCTGTTACCCGCATCGTCTTTGCATGCCTGCTCTCGATGCTCGGTTATGGTGTCGCGAGTCCTGTTCTGGCCGCGACGTGTAACGGCGAAACCGTAACAATCGAGGGATCGGGCACATTCAGTGGCACGGCTGGCGATGACGTCATCCTCGGCTCGACTGGGGCCGATGTCATCAATGGTATGGGCGGGACCGACATCATCTGCTCGCTTGGCGGCAATGACCGGATCACCACAACTCTGGACGGCGTTCTGTATGTGGATGCTGGTGAAGGAAACGACGATGTCACGGCTGGCTCCGGGGACGACACCCTGATCGGCGGACCAGGCAACGACAAGCTCCGCGGACTGGGCGGCGAGGACACGATCTCCGACGTCTCTGGTTCCAACGCCCTTGCAGGCGGAGACGGCAATGACACCATTGTTGGCGGAACCGGCGTCGACAAGATAACTGGTGGCAGCGGGGATGACTCGATGACTGCTGGTGACGGCAAGGATCGTATCTACGGCCAAACAGGGAACGACATCCTCGATGGTGAAGGCGGGGATGACAGCCTGTCAGCCAATGCCGGGGAAGACCAGCTCTACGGTGGGCTCGGCGTCGACAAGCTCGTGGCCGGCGACGACAACGACCTGATCTCCGGGGAAGATGGCAATGACCGTATGTACGGCGAAGGCGGCGACGACACCATGAACGGTGGAGTCGGGAATGACTACCTCTCCGCTTCAGCCGGGAACGACACCCTGTTCGGATTTGACGGCAACGATACCCTCTTCGGCAGCACCGGAAACGACCTGCTCGGAACAACCCTTGCGACCATCTCCTCCGACATGGACGCGGGATTTGACACGATCGATGCCGGACCGGGTAACGACGTCGCCTTTGGCGGCTCGGGCGCTGACACCATCTACGGAGGATCGGGCGATGATGACCTCCGCGGCGATTACGAAACGGCGACTCCACTCTTTGGAGCCTATGACACCCTGAATGGCGGACCCGGCAACGACTGGATGAACGGCCAGGGCACACCTGAAATTACCGGTCCCTCGGATGGCGACTCGTTCGACGGCGGCGACGGTGATGACCAGATCGTCGCGGCAAATGGCGCAACCTACGCTGAAATGGGCGCGGGGTAACGATGTCTTCTACGGGGGAACCGCTGCCGACATCATCTACGGAGGCGACGGCGACGACCTTTTCTTTGGCAACGGCGGGGACGACGATGTTTGGGACGAGGTTGGGGTAAGTACGGCCAGCGGTGGTGATGGGGACGACGACATCCAGACCGGGCCAGAGAATGACGTGATCGACGGCGGAGCAGGTTCTGACGTCATCCGCAGCAACGGTGGCAATGACAACATCCAGGGCGGACCAGACAGCGACACGATCTACGGCGGCGAGGGCAATGACACCATTCGGGGCGACTATGACCTGAGTTCCGGGTTAACCAACGCCGCCGCGGACACCATTTACGGCGGCCCCGACAATGACACGATCCGAACCAGTGGCGTCGGCGGAAGCGTAGTCGAACCCGCCGACCCCGTCGATGACGGAGCTGCCAATCTGGTCGAGGGTGAGGATGGGAATGACATCATCGTCGGTAGTGATGGGAATGAAACCCTGATTGGTGGGAGTGGCGTTCGACACCATCTACGGATACGAGGGGGACGACGCACTGACCGGCAATACGGGAAACGATCTCCTGATCTCCGGTTCAGGTGACGCCAACACCCTCGACGGCGGAGCCGATGTTGGGGACACCGACATCGACACCTGCGTGAACGAGAGCCCGACCAACATCATTATCGAATGCGAAACCGTTCTGACCCCGTAACCCTCCGCATCGTGCCGACAAACGAAGTCGCCAGCGGCCCACGCGTGAGATCAGGCATTGGCCGACGGGATGACAGACGTAGCTCGGAGTGAAAACCCCGATTTCCGCCGAACCGATTGGTTGGGGTTCCGTGCGACCACCCGTCAACAATCGTAGTCAACAGCGGCCTCGCTGGCGCGGCCCGAACCGCACAACCGGACCAGAGGCGGTCCGGGCTACGTCACCGTCAGCCGCCAACGTGATCGTCACTCGCAGGCAGGCACCGGGTCTTCCCATGGTGGGGTTTCGTAGGTTGTCTGGTGCAACACAGCGCCTGTACCCGGATCAGTGACGACGATCGTCGCCGTGCCCCCGGCCTGGTCATAGAACATCCCAAACTGGGTAAACGATCCTGATCCATTAATAGGAATATCCACGCCAGCAGTTGGGTTGAACGGAGGGCCGGAGAAGGTAAACCGCAGCGTTGTATTCGGTGGAAAGCCGCTACCGTCAACCGCCACCAATGCCGGAAAAACTCCGACCGCCGGGTTGCAATAGGCATCAACAAACTGAAACGTCAGCTGCCCAACGTTGAAATTCCGCACAACGGTAGAACCGTCCACCTGCCCGGCTCCATACGTCACACTCAACGCGATTGCCGTGTCCGACGCGACATGAGCAAGCGCAACAGCCTCCGATTTGCAGCCCTTGCCGACCGGAATCGTGATCGTCTGATTGGCGAGGACCGATGTGTCGCTACTGACCAGCGACGTATCCAGCGCGGTCGCTGCCGGACCAGTCAGGCAAACGGTAATCTTGCCGGAACCGCCACCCCGCATGATGCTCTGGACCGAGAGCGACTTCAGGATCGGCGCCTTGATCAGTACCGACCGCCCCTTCGCGCAGCCCCCTGAGCTCGCCGAAACCTGAACACTCGTATCGCTCACGACCGGATTAGTCGACACGGCGAAGGTGTGGTCCTGCTGTCCAGCTGGAACCAGAACGGTTGCCGGAATGGTGATTGCAGCATCACTCGAACTGAGGTTGACGGTCACGCCACCGGACCCGGCGACGGCAGTCAGTTTGACCCGGAGCGTGATTGTCTTGCCGCCGGTGGTGCTGCCGGATCCGAATAGATAAGAGACACAACCTGCTGCTGCTGGCTGATTGTCCTGCGCAGCCTGTACTGAGCCGGGAACTCCCGAACTCGGCACGGCGAGGGTCAGCACAAACACGGCTATGATCGCGAATGAGCGAATGGGTGATTGCATGACTTCAGTTTCCCGAATGTGCGCAAGTCCTCTCGGCACCGTTGCCGGGAGTCTGTATTTGCTGTGGCTATGATCATAATCGCAATGTTCGGTCAGGTGCGCAACATTCGCCCGATTCAATCCGGGTGATTGCGGTCTCGAGGGGCAGCGTTGTTATGGAATGCTGCTTACGCTCTCGCAGCCCGCGTTGTTGCCGGAGCTGACGAAGTAGTCCGCGCCGGAGCCGCCGCTGCAGTAATCGTCCGGACCGTCGCCGCCTTCCATCGCGTCGTCCCCGGCCTCGCCGTAGACCTTGTCCGTCCCAGCGCCACCACCGAGCGCGTCATTGCCGCCACCACCCTTGATCGTGTCATTGCCGTCGTCGCCCGAAATCGAATCGGCCGCTCCGTCATTCGGATCGTACTCATTGCCGTAGAGCACGTCATTCCCGGTTACGCCGACGATCGTGTCCTGCCCAAACCCACCATTGATCTTGTCGTTGCCCGGTCCGCCGGAGATGGAGTCTGCCCCGTCCTCCCGAAGCGGGTCGCCCGCCAGGTCATAACCGATCCAGTCATTGCCATCACTGCCAAAAATGTAGTCAGCATCAGGACCACCATTGACGATGTCGTCGCCAGCATCCGGGTAGATCGAGTCGAACCCTGCCCCGGCCGAGATGTAATCGTTGTCCTGACCGCCGGAGAGTGAGTCGTCACCCTCCTCACCGTAGATGCGATCTGCTCCGGGACCACCGTTGGCACTGTCCCCACCGGACCCGAGCACGATCTTGTCGTTGCCACCATCGGTGTCCTGAACGAAGTCGTCGTCCGGTCCAGCCGAGATCGAATCGCTGTCCGGTCCCGGATAGAACTCGTCATCTCCGTTCTGGCCATACATGCGATCGCGACCGTCAATGTCATCGAAGTAGTCGTCGCCCTCGCCACCCACTTGCTTGTCGTCCCCCGAACCACCATAGAGTTGGTCGTTGCCATCCTGCCCGGTCAGCGAGTCGTTCCCGGTTCCGCCATACATCTCGTCGTTGCCGCTGCCACCACGAATCGTATCGTTGCCGGAGCCGCCATCGACGATATCGTTGCCGGAGCCGAGCGTTATGTCGTCGTTCCCGCCCATCGCGCAGACAACATCAGTGCCACCCTTGCCATCGATCACATCGCGCGCCGACGACCCGAGGATCACGTCGTTCCCGGGGGTGCCGTTGATCGTGCCGGACCCGGTGATGGTAGCGGTGTAGGGGCCAATGTTATCGGTGGAGCAGGTCGCCGCCGCCGCGAACTCGGGTGCCGCCATATATATGGAAGATGCAACGAGAAACCCTGCAACCATCCGGATCAACATGTGCGCTCCAATTCGTCCCGAGAACCGTTTTTGCAAGCAAAAGTATGCCCTGATCGTAGCGCAAACGTCAGGGAATAACCGTGGGGATTAGGGATGATGCGGATAGGAATTCAGGGGCAGGCAGTGAGGTTAAAAACGCTGGCCGACGGTCGATCACCTGATACGTTGCCGTGCACCCAGTTGACCAAAACATCGGATGCGTCATCAATCTCCGCACGGTCACGTAACCTGATCCCTGGTCCCTCCACCTAATCCCTACATGCGTTCGCTCAGCGGAGCCGTGTACCAGCGCCAGCGGGTTGGGCGGGTGCCATCGGGACGATCGAGACGACCGGTTGCCATCAGCAACGCGTCGAACCGGGTAGCGGCATCGAGAACGTCGACCAACAGGCGATCAACGACTCGACCTGCCACGGCTTCGATCTCTGGTGAGATGCCGATATCCAGCCCGAGTCCGATGCCGATATCCCAGGTGTGGAGCAGGATTTCAATCGCGCCCATCGCCCGGAACCCCTCCGGATCTCCTACCCCGTAATCGTGCCAGCCGCGGGCCGTTTCGGATTTGCCCTCGGTCACCAGGGCCAGCACCTCGGCGAGCGGCTGAATCGAGGCGAGCAGATCGGTGAGCTTGAGGCGCGGCGTCCCAGCTCGGGCAGCACCGGATTCCTCGGTGATCTCACCGGCCAGATCGTGCGCGTACCAGGCGAGGCAATTCAGCATGTGATCGAGGGTCCGCCGACACGACCAGCGCAAGCGGAATGCGGGAACCGTCCAATCCGCCTCCGCAGCCGTGCTCAACAGATCATGCGACCAGGCCGCGACTACCCGCAGATCATCGCTGGTGACTGGTTTGCGGTTCGTCATCCGAACGCTCCTCCCACGTACTTCCTATCATCAGTACATCCTGCCACACGCGCAGAGACAAGCTGACAAAATCAACCGGATCGGTGGTAGTCGGTCAGGCTTTGGGGCGATTAAGACCCCGGGAATCCATTCTTCTCCAACCGGCAACCACCAACCCGAACGAAGCCAGCATGGGGTCGTCTGCTAATCTGCGTACAAGACTCCCCAATCTGCGTCTGATACTGCCTGTTAGAGGTCCGTGAAGAGGTAGCGTCTCCTGTTCGCTTCTGCGGTTCTGATCTCCCCTCATCGCACCGCCGATACCTTCGCAAGCGGAACCAGGCGGAATGACTGCAACTCCGGAAGCACCGGAACAGACTTCTCCGGTCCAGCCTGAAAGACCGGCGCCGGCGAGCCCTAAATCCGCTACCGTTGGCATGTTGATTGGTGCGGCAAGGGGCTGAGGCAAATGGCAACGGGATTTGTGGAACTGAACGCAGAACAACAGGCACGAGCGGATGCCCTGCACAAGCAGGCCGTCATCATCGATGGACATAACGATGTCCTGATGGCGGTCGCCGATGGCAAGGTCCGCCTCTCCGAACGGTACGACGTGCCGGAGGAAGCAGGCTGGGAACCGCCGCTCGGCCTCACCAAAGACGCGTTAACTGACCTGTACAACTTTTCACCGCACACCGCCTACTTCCAGACCATCGGCTTCTACGACATTCCTCGCCTGCTCGAAGGCGGAATCACGGCCCAGGCGATGTCGATCTACCTCTCCAACAATGAGCTGGATCGCGCATTGCACCGCGCCCTCGACATGGTCTATTGGCTGCACAAGGAAGCGGAGGACAGCACCGATTTCTCGGTCGTGCAAAGCGTCGCCGATATCCACGCGGTCAAGGCATCCGGCAAGACCAGCGGCTACCTGACGCTCGAGGGGCTGGAACCGCTCGGCTACAACCTGAAACTGCTCGACATCTTCCATCGGCTGGGGCTGCGAATGTCGACCCTCACCCACAGTCGCCGCAATGCCTGGGGCGATGGTGGCGGTCAACCTGGTGACCCGGTTTCCGGCGGATTGACCGATCTCGGTGAGGCGGCCGTCGCCCGGATGAACGAGCTGGGCATTGTCATCGACCTGGCCCACATGAACCTGCGCGGAGGCTTCGAGATCCTGAAGCGGTCCGAGGCGCCAATCGTCGTGTCCCACGCCCGGTCGGTTGGTTTGCACGATCCCGGCTCCGGAAAACCGGGTGATGTTGACCTGGGCGCGCGGCGGGAGCTTTGGCAGGGGATTGCCGATGGTGGCGGCATGATCGGCATCATCGGGTATAGCATGAAAACGCTCGGGGAATTCGTCGACAACATCCAGGAGATCGCGGAAACGCTGGGTGAGGATTACGTTGGTCTGGGCACGGATTTCTACGGCATGGAACGCTCACCACTCGGTTTCCGCGGTATGCACGAAACCCCGAACGTCACCGCCGAAATGGTCCGCCGTGGCTTCTCGGACGAGGCGATTCTCAAGATTCTGGGCGGCAACTACCTGCGCGTCTTCGAGACCGTCTGGGGCGAATAGGGAAGAGCTGAAGGGAGTAGGGATCAGGTGCCAGTGGCCGGTAGGGGAGTCCCTCGCGGGCTCCCGTTCCGCTCAAATGCTCTCCACCCAGGGAACAGCCCAAGGAATTGGGTATCAGATGTCGCCGAACGGTAGGGGAGTCCCTCGCGGGCTCCCGTTTTGTGCGGGCGCTTGCACTCCGGGTAAATCGGTCCCCCTGAATCTGACCGCCACAACGTCCCGAAGCTCGGGAGGACACAAGGCCCTCCCCTACCTGTCGGAGGCGTGTGTCCAACCTCCACCTTTAACCAGCACCCTTCTCTAATCCCCAATCCCTTCAGCCAATCCGTAATACCGGGTTGACCAACGCTTTAGTCTAGGCTAAACTTCTGATTCGACGGATAGCTTTACCGTTGTCTATTGAGGTTAGCGTTTTCCATGCAGGTCTCCCGGCGCCAATTCATCTCCCTTGCGGCCGCTGCGCCTGTCACCCTTGCCCTCTCCGGCTGCTCCCTCACCTACACGAAACCTGGATTGATCACCGAACGAACTATCGACGCAGTGACTACGACCGGCATGGTCGGGGATCTGGTCATCAATGTCGCCGGAACCCGGGCCGAGGTCGATTCACTGATGGGCCCCGGTGTTGATCCCCACCTGTTCAAGGCCAGCGAACGCACGCTGCGAACCATGGAGCGGGCCGACATCGTTTTCTACAACGGACTGCACCTCGAGGGCGGACTCGATTTTGTCCTTCAGGAAATGGGCAAGCGACAGCCGACGTGGGTTGTTTCGCAGTCGATTCCGGAAGAACAGCTTCGACGCCCGGCCGAATTCGAAGGCGCACACGATCCCCACATCTGGTTCGATGTCAGCCTGTGGATTCAGTGCGCCCAGTCGACGATTACCGGAATGCAGGAACTGGATCCAACCTCGGCGGAGCTCTATCAGACCAACGGCGACGCATTCGTGACCGAGCTCGAAACACTCGAAGAATGGGTCTTCGAGCAGGTTGCCCAGGTTCCGCAGGAGCAACGCGTACTCATCACCGCCCACGATGCCTTCGGATACTTCGGAGATCGATACGGGTTCGAAGTGCGTGGAATCCAGGGCGCGAGTACCGCCACCGAGGCCGGAGCAGGCGATCTGCAGGACCTGGCCGATTTCATTGCCGATCGCAAGATACCAGCCATCTTCGTTGAGTCATCCGTCCCCAAACGTACCGTCGAAGCGCTGCGGGAAGCAGTCCAATCCCGCGGGTTCGATGTCAGAATCGGCGGCAGCCTGTTCTCGGATGCGATGGGCAGTACGGGAACCCCGGAAGGTACCTATATCGGCATGGTTCAGCACAACGTCAACACCATCGTCAACGCCCTGCTCGGGAAGGAATTCGCGGAATGACCGTCACCTCAACCCCGGCCATCGAGGTCTCGGACCTGACGGTTGCCTATCGGGATCGTCCGGTCCTCTGGGACGTCGACCTGACCGTGCCGCAAGGTGTCCTGATGGCGATTGTCGGACCAAATGGCGCCGGCAAGACGACCATGATCAAGGCAATTCTCGGGTTGTTGAAGCCGGTAGCCGGTCAGGTACGAATTCTCGGTAAACCATATCTGGAGAACCGCAATCTCGTCGGCTACGTCCCCCAGCGCGGCAGTGTCGATTGGGATTTCCCGACCAGCGTCCTCGATGTCGTCATGATGGGGCGTTACGGCGCGCTCGGCTGGTTCAAGCGACCAGGCGCCCGGGAACGCGCCGCCGCACTTGAGGCATTGCGAACGGTCGGCATGGAATCGTTCGCGGACCGGCAGATCAGTCAACTTTCCGGTGGGCAGCAGCAACGGGTCTTCCTGGCCCGCGCCCTGGTTCAGGATGCGAGCGTCTACTTCATGGACGAACCGTTGCAGGGAGTCGACGCGACCACCGAGCGGGCGATCATCGACCTGCTCCAGAAGCTGCGCGCCGACGGCAAGACCGTGATTGTGGTCCATCACGACCTGCAAACGGTGCCCGAGTATTTCGACTGGGTGACCCTGTTGAACGTCCGCAAGATCGCCAGCGGACCGGTCGCTGAGGTCTTTACCGAGCAGAACCTGCGCCTCGCTTTCGGCGGACGGGTCGCCTTCCTGACCCGCGAGATCACCGAGCAGCGCCCGGTCGCCTCGTCGAGAGCCGACCAATGAGGGTTGAAGGTTGCCGGTTGCAGGTTGGCATCGTCCGTAGAGTCGCATCGCAATGCGACCTTCTGCCTGACGTCACGTGAGCATCGTGCAACACCTGTAGCGTCGCATGGCAATGCGACCATGCCGGGCCGCCCACCCCGGAACACACGGCATTCGGCGATGGCGGGTACGGAGCCCCGCCACTACGAGCCGTTCTCCACAATGAATATGACGGGCCGTGTGACGCCTGACGCTCTGCAGAGCGTCACTACATCGCCGCTCTTCTCTCTCCTCTCGACTCTCGGCGGCGCAGCCAAATGACTGACCTGCTGCACGATCTTGTCTTCGATTACACGTTGCGGACGGTGGCCCTTGGCTCGGCGGTGCTGGGCATTGTTTCGGGCGCACTCGGCGTCTTCGCGGTCTTGCGGCGGCAGAGCCTGGTCGGCGATGCGATGGCCCATGCGGCGCTGCCCGGCATTGTCCTCGCCTTCATGTTGACCAGCAGCAAGTCACCGCCGGTTCTGTTGATTGGCGCGACGATTGCCGGCTGGCTCGGAGCACTGGCAGTGCTGAGCATCGTTCGGGCAACCAGGCTTGCCTACGACACGGCGCTCGCGATTGTCCTCTCGGTCTTCTTCGGACTCGGACTGGTACTGCTGACCGCTGTCCAACGCAGACCGGATGCATCCCAGGCTGGCCTCGACAAATTCCTGTTCGGCCAGGCGGCAACGCTGGTCGAAAAGGACGTCATCACGATGTCGGTAGTCGGGATCATCGCCTTCTTCGCCCTGATGCTGATCTGGAAAGAGATCAAGCTGCTCAGTTTCGATGCTGATTACGCCGCAAGCATCGGACTACCGGTCCGGTTCCTCGATATCGCCCTGACCACGCTGGTCGTTGTGGCGATCGTGGTCGGACTGCAGACCGTCGGCGTGGTGCTGATGAGCGCGATGATCGTGGCTCCGGCAGCGGCGGCAAGGCAATGGACCGATCGACTCGGACTGATGGTCGCGATCAGTGCCACATTCGGAGCGATCGCCGGAGTCAGCGGAACGATCGCCAGCGGTCGGGTCGAGCGCTTGCCAACCGGACCGGCGATTGTCGTCGCGATGAGCATTATCGTGATCTTCTCGATCCTGTTCGCCCCACAGCGCGGCTTGCTCTGGCACCAGATCGAAGCCCGCCGCCACGCCCGCAAGTTCCGCGGCGATCTGCTGCTTTCGGATCTGGCTGTCCTGGCCGCCCAGCACCAGGGCGATTCCCGCGGGCATTCGCTGGCCGTGCTGCAGGCGATGAACCCGGGTCGGCACGGACTCTCCGAAACGCTACGACGCCTTTCCGACGATCAGCTGGTGCGTGAGGTTGGGCCAGGGTTCTGGGCATTGACCGAAGACGGCAAACGCGCGGTCGTTTCGTTCACCCCGGAGGCACCGGCATGAAAAGGGTTGCAGGTTGCAGGTTGCAGGTTGATCTATCTGGGGCTGATCGACCGCACGCTCGCATCGCGACTCGCCATCGCGTCGACCCGCCAACGGCAACTCGTTCTCCTCGTCTTCTCGACTCCGTCGACTCCTCGACTGGCGACAGCCAAATGACCCAATCACAGCTCGACATACAACTGATTGGCGCGGTAACCGCCATGGCCTGCGCGATTCCCGGGGTCTTCCTGATCCTCCGGCGGATGGCGATGCTGACCGACGCGATCGGTCACGCAATCCTGTTCGGGATCGTGGTGGCATTCTTCGCGGTCGGTAATCTCAACTCGCCGCTCCTGATCCTCGGAGCAGCGCTGGCTGGACTGCTCACCGTCTCACTGGTCGAACTGCTCGAGCGAACCGGTCGGGTCAAATCCGATGCCGCGACCGGGATCGTTTTCCCGCTGCTCTTCGGCGTGGGCGTGATCCTGGTCTCGAAGTATGCCGACAGTGTCCATCTGGACATCGACTCAGTCCTGCTCGGGGAGATCGCCTTTGCTCCGTTCACCCGGTTTGAGGTAGCAGGAGTCGATATCGGACCACAGGCACTCTGGACGATGTTGGCAATCCTGGCGATCAATGCTCTTTTCGTAACGCTCTTCTACAAGGAACTGAAAATCGCGACCTTCGACTCCGCACTGGCCTCGACGCTTGGCCTGATGCCGGCGGTCGTCCACTACATGCTGATGACCTCGGTTTCGATCACCACGGTCGGCGCGTTCCAGACGGCCGGGGCAGTGCTGATCGTCGCGTTCATCGTCGGGCCGCCCTCAACCGCATTCCTGCTCACTCGCAACCTGACCACGATGCTCTTCCTGGCGGTCGGAATCGGGGCGGGTTCAGCCGTGCTCGGCTATTGGGTCGCGTACCTGATCGACACCTCGATTGCCGGAGCGATGGCCATGACGATCGGTGCGGTCTTCACGGTGGCGCTGCTCTTCTCACCGGATCAGGGCGTACTGGCCGGGGCACGTCGACGGGTGCGGCAGAAGTGGGAATTCGCACAGACGATGCTGGTCATTCACCTCTTCAACCATGAGGGATTGCCGGAAGCGGAGGTCGAGAGCCGGGCCGCGCACCTGGACGAGCATCTGCACTGGAGCAAGGAGCGGGTCAGTCAGGTTATCGAGCGGGCCCGGGCCAACGGGTTGGTCGTCGAACACAACGGCCTGCTGGACCTCACCGACGCCGGCCGAGCCAGAGCCGCAGAACGC
>CAVZSG010000019.1:0-63875 GCA_963777865.1 uncultured Chloroflexia bacterium
TTTGACAGCCTCCCGAATGCGTCGGCAATTGCGCCGTGCACATTGGGTGTGCTCCAGTTCGACACCGCCCGCACAGAGTGGATCAAGTATCTCTGGCGAGGAGTCGGATGCCCGGACCGCGTTGCAGAAGGCACAGGATGCCGCTCGCGCTGTCTACGATGCAAATGTGGCCACCCCAACGGCATAACGCCAGACGGTAAGGGCTCTGTTTCGGGCACGACTGGCGTTCGCGCCGGTCGTGCCTGTCTTTTGATCGCAGCTATGTCTTCTCCCAGGCACACCAGGTCTACCCGGAGGTCCTGAGCATGTCGTCAGTTCCGTCTACTCCGCCATCACATTGTATGATAGATGTCCAACGCGTGCCCCTTGGCTGCGGTCTATTTCGACTTTTATAAAGACCTACCCGTATCTACTTCCGGCTATCTTTTTCTTTGTAGGTTGGCATTTTTCCCCATAGTCAGTGCTCTCCGACTGAGCTTCACCGACGATCGGTTTCTTGATCAATTAGCTCCCAATTTCATAGGACTCGATAACTACAGGGAAGTTATCCGGGACGAGCTCTTCTGGCGAGGAGTGCTCCGAGCATTCATATTCACGTGCATATTTGTCCCCGGAATGATTCTGATTCCAATGATGATTGCCGTGCTCCTCGACCGGGTTGAGAACGGGTTCATGTCGACGTTTTACCGTATCGTGCTGCTGATTCCGTCGATGATACCCGCACCATTGATCATCATTCTCTGGGTGTGGCTTTACAATAACTACATCGGCCCGATTAACTACATTTTGGTTGACGTACTCGGCGTTTTATGACATTCGCAGTCAGCCGCAGTGGTTGGCAAATGAGCGGCTTACGTTCTTTTCGGTTGCGGTGATGGAATGGTGGTGGGGCCTTGGTTACCACACCATGTTCTTCCTCGCCGGACTCGCTGCAATTCCCAAGGATCTTTTTGACGCGGCACGGACAGATGGAGCCAGTGAGTGGCGGATGTTCTGGGGAATTACCGTGTTCCGTTTGTTGCCTGTCATTCTGGTGCTAATGGTCGTTCGCTTCGGAAGCGCGATGGCAGTGATCGACGAATACATCATCGCCGGAGGCATGGATCGTTCGCGTTCCACATACACGTGGACTGTCTACATGTACGACACAGCGTTCGGTGGAGGCCAGCAATTCCGGGGTTACGCCGCAGCTATTGGGTGGCTCGGAGCACTGATGATGCTCGTGGTGGTAACAGGCATGTTTTGGCTGTTCCGGTCCCGGGACTAGGGGAAAACCTTCAATGACCACTACATGACCTGACTCAACCTGCGACTTCGGGTAATCGCTCCATCCAGGAAATCAGGGACACGTATCGTCCCCGAAAGGGAATCCGTTGGGGATTCTACGCACGGCACGGTGTGCTCATGTTCTTCACCATGGCCGTTATCCTGCCACTTGCCTGGGTTGTGATTCGATCCTTTGTATCGCTGCCAGACGGTACCCAAAACGAGATTCTTCCTCAGAACTGGGTTTCACCGCTATTCGAGCACTATCAATGGGTACTTGAGAAGCGTCCTGATGTACAGACTAACTTCAAAAACAGCGTATTGGTCGCACTACTGACCGTTGTAGCCAGTACCGTTACAGCTGTACTTGGCGGATATGCGCTAGTTCATCTTCGCACTCCGTTTAAGGGCGTTATCACGGCATTTCTGGTTGCATCGCTCTTTTTCCCCAACCAGGGTTACGGCAATCACCGGCATTTTCGAGGTACAGAATAGTCTGGGGTTCATCAACAAGACCTGGACCCTCGTCTTCCCATATACCGCGCTGAACGTCGCCAATCCCGGCATCCATCATGCGAGGCGTTTTCCAGGGCGTCTCTCCTGAAATTCTGCAGGCTGCGCACATTGATGGCGCAGGATCACTTCGGACATTGATGGGCATTGTCTTGCCTATCATAAAGAACGGCATCGTGGTTGTGATCATCGTGTCGTTCGTAGCTGCCTGGGGCGAATTCCTGCTGGCTTTGGTTCTCATGAACGACGCCTCGCAACGCACGTTGCCTGTCTTCATCGGTACGGTGACGGGTGGAGTCGGTGGATTGCTCTGGCCAAGAATCGCCGCGCTTTACATCATGGCCATTCTTCCTGGCCTCGTGGTCTTCGCCTTCGCCCAACGGTGGTACACCAAGGGTCTGCAAGAGGGAGCGCTTAAGGCGTAAGCGGGCTGGGAACAGTCAGACGAAAAGACGAGAAGACGAAGAGACGATCTTTGGGTAGCATCTCTCGCAATGCGAATGAATCCATGGATCCAGGGCCATCGCAAGCGGCCAGATCATTTCGTGATCTGGCTGCCTGGCAACGAGGGATGCAACTTACGAAGGCTGTCTATGCTCTCTCGGGGACTTGGCCACGCGAGGAGCAGTTTGGACTAATTTCGCAGGTGAGACCAGCGTCCGTCAGCGTTCCGTCCAATCTCGCGGAGGGTCACGGAAGACACGGCTCTGCCGAATTCGCACGTTTTGCATCGATCGCTCACGCATCAGTGAACGAAGTCGAAACGCAGGTTCAGCTAGGTATCGACCTTGGATACTCGTCTGAAGCCGATTCGAGCCGTGTTCTGGAGCTATGTGACGAGACTCGGCGGATCATTCGATCTCTGATGAACTCCTTGAGAAGAACTAACGAACAGTAGTATGAAAAGGAATAGTCCATGACAGAATCGTCTTCTCGTCTTTTCGTCTCGTCGTCTTCCGGCCGCTACGCCGGCGGCGGCTCATGACTGGCGGTGGATTGGTATCGGGCGGAGATGGCGCTTCGGTTTGCGGCGGAGGGGGCTGCGATTGCGATTGGCGATCGGCACCTCGATGCGGCTGAAGGAACGGTTGCCCTGATTGAAGCAGCGGGTGGCTCGGCGTTGGCGGTGCAGGCCGATGTGTCGGTCGCTGATCAGGTGCAGGCGATGGCGGATGCGACGCTGGCCAAATTCGGCAAGGTCGATGTACTGGTCAACAACGCAGGTCTCTCGGTTGGTGATGGCATTCTCGACTTTGATGAAGCGGCGTGGGATCTCAATCTGGACGTGGTGCTGAAGTCCGTTTATCTCTGCTCTCGTGTACTCCTGCCTCAGATGATTGAGCGCGGCAGTGGGGTGATTCTCAACATCGCCTCGGTCAACGGAATGTTTGCGATTGGCGAGTCAGCGTACGCTGCGGCGAAGGCCGGAATGATCAGTCTGACTGGCAATATGGCGATCCACTACGGGGACAAGGGGGTGCGGGTCGTTTGCATCGCCCCGGGTACGATCAAGACTCCCATCTGGGATGAGCGACTGAAGCGGGAACCGAACGCCATGGATCATATTGTTCCCTGGTATCCCCTGGGCAGAGTGGGCCTGCCCGAAGATGTGGCCAAGGCAGCCTTGTTCCTCTGCTCGGATGATGCATCATGGATCACCGGAGTCACGTTGCCAGTCGACGGTGGTTTGACGGCCGGTTCCTACAAGTTCAACAGGGATCTACAAGGAGTGCGCTAAATGTCCGATGCCCAGTCTCTTCCGTCATCCGCGGGAGCGGTCGTTATTGGGGCGGGGGCATTTGGATTCGCAACCGCTTATCACCTGGCCAAAGCAGGAATCAAGGATGTCGTGCTGCTCGATCAGTTTGAGCCGGGCACGCAGGTTTCGGCACGAGCCGCTGGACTCTTCAAACTGATCCAGGCAAGCGAGGTCAAGACCAGACTCGCGCAGAAGGCCACCGAAGTCGTGACCGGCTTCGAGGCGGCGACTGGAGTGCCGCTGCCGTACATCGCATCGGGCAGCATATACGCTGCCCGGACGACCTATCACGCCTCGATGGTCGAAGCCGAAGTCGAAGATTCGCGTGGTTGGGGCGTGCGTCTGGATCGTTTCACCGGAGACGAAGTCGCGCTTTCGGCACCGTACATGTCGGGGAAGAACATCGTGTCGGCATATTTCGTTGCCGACGATATCTACATCGAGGAACCGCGTTCGATGCTAATGGCCTATCGTCAGGCCGGCGCGAAGTTGGGAATGCGGACGATCGGTCATACGCCTGCCACCGGGATCGAACTGAAGGGACGGCGCTGGTGTCGGCCGTGGTGACTCCTGCCGGACGAATCGAGACCGACCTGGTCGTTGACACGGCTGGTGCCTGGGCGAGGAAGGTCGGCAGAATGGCGTTGGTCGACATTCCGGTGCAACCAATCCGACACCAGTTGCGGATCACCGCTCCGATCGAGGGGATTGCCCCGACTGAGCCAGTTGTCCGCTTGATCGATTCGGCTGCGTATATCCGGCCGTCGCGCGGCGGATTGATGTTTGGCGGCATGGAATCGAATCCGCTTCCACTCGAACCGTCCGAAATCGACGGGTTCTCGATGGACCGACTGCCGCTTGATCATGCGTTGAACGATCAGTTCGTGGACGCACTCAAGGATGACATCGTTGCGCTCGACGGAGCGACGGTGCAGGAGGAGCGCGGCGGCGTCTTCACGATGACCGCCGACGGAATGCTGATGGTGGGACCGGCCGCCGGGGTGCGTGGATTCTGGATGGCGACCGGGTGTAACGGAACCGGATTCTCGCTGTCGTCTGGGGTTGGGTACTACCTGGCCGAGTGGATTACGACCGGGTCGACATCAATCGATATGAGTTTGCTCGATCCAAACCGTTTCGCCGGCAAGCCGATCAGTGCCGATGATCTGCGCGACCAGGCTGTGTTCAACTACGCGAACTACTACATACCGCGATAGCGCGGTCGCCCGACCAACTGAAGATTCCGCTGGACTCCCGGACCGTGTTTAGCGCTGAGGAAGGGTCGCGTTTGCGGTCAAGACCAGGTGGGGTGCAATCACTCGATGGGGCAAACGCGCGCAGGTTTTGCAGGTACCATGACGCTACATGGTGCGAACATGCGTGGGCGAACGGGCCGTCAATTTCGGCAAACTCGTGGGTTTGCTCCTCGCGGGTCATCGAACGTCCGGGTCTCTCCACCGCCGTCATGAGCAGCAGGATCGCTACAGATTAGTAACCGTCAATCAGAGTCAACAGGGAGCACATCAGATGGATCGTTTGGCAGCATCGACGAACAGTTATCACACCTATTCGCTTGAGGACGCGCTCGCAGGAATAGCCGCGGCAGGTTTCAGGAGCGTCGAATTGACCTCAGTGCCGGGTTGGACCGAACATGTCCGGCGCGACGCGGACGATGAGGAGTTGGCGTACGTCAAAGGTCAGCTCGCCAAGAACGGACTCGAAGCAGATCAGCCTTTCCGGCCACTCTGATCTGGTCAGTGATTCCGGTGTTGCTGAATTCCGCAAGGCACTCAAGATCGCCAATAAACTCGGGATCAAGTTCGTGACAACAAGCACTGGTGGTCACGACGCGTCGTCAGCTGGTTCGGTTGATGAGCAGCGCGAGGCGTTCATGCGTAACATCCGGCCACTCGCGGATGAGGCGGCGGAACTCGGCATTCAGATCTGTCTGGAAACCCACGGTGGTTTGCTGGCAACAGGCAATATCTCGAAGAAGCTGATCCAGGACATCGGCAAGTCCAACATCTCGATCAACTACGACCCGGGCAACGTCATCCATTACGGCGATGTCAATCCGGCCGAGGATATCGTTGGCTCAGCAGATACCGTTGGCCACATGCATGCCAAGGATCAGATCGGCGGCGTTGGTGTCTGGAACTTCCCGACCCTGGGCACGGGCGAGGTGGATTTCGCCACGATCTTCAGCGAACTGGACCGGATTGGATTCACTGGCCCGGTATCGGTCGAGGTTGAATTCACCGGCGGTGATTGGCCACCGTTGGACGTCGTGAACAAGGCGATGGCGGACAGTTTTGTGTTCGCGCGGCAATTCGTGAAGTAAGTTTGCAGTTTACCGTTTGCAGTTTGCAGTGGATTTAGGCGATTTTGGCTTGAGTCAGGGACGACAGTGGACGACAGGAACAGTTATCGAGAGTTAATCGCCTGGCAAAAGGCGATGATTCTCGTTCGCGATGTCTACAGGGTTTCGCGGAACTGGCCAGCTGACGAGCGTTTCGGCCTGACGAGCCAGACCAGGAGAGCGGTCGTCTCCATTCCTGCAAACATTGCCGAGGGACAAGGGCGGAATAATCCCAAGGAGTTCGCGCAGTTCCTTGGGATCGCACATGGATCGTTGTGTGAGACGGAAACACTGCTAATGGTGGCGAACGGCGAGGACTTCCTCTCAAGCGACAAACTCTCGGAGCTTCTTAATCATTCAACCGAGGTGGGTCGACTAATCAAGGGGTTGCTGCGATACGCGAAGGGAATCTCGTAACGCTTCACGAGCACTTTCAGACGTTCCTAACTGCAAACGGACAACGGCAAACTGCAAACTTAACTCAACGGAAACGGAGCACAACCTCACATGCCACGAATCGCTATTCTCGGTGCTGGATTTATGGGGAGCACGCATGCCAAGGCGCTTGCTGCTGTGCCTGGGGTGGAGATTGCCGGGATCTACGGGCAGTCGGAGAAGCGAGTCCAGCCGCTTGCCGCGGAGTACTCGACCGAATGGACGACGGACATCGAGCGGCTGATCGACGATCCGACCATCGATGGGATCGACATTTGCCTGCCTGGACCGCAGCACCGGTCCGTTACCGAGCTTGCAATTGCCGCCGGCAAACATGTGCTGCTCGAGAAGCCGATCACATTGCTCGAGGAGGACGCTGACGCGCTGGTCGAGCTTGCTGCGAACTCCGATCGCGTCTTCATGGTTGCGCATGTGCTGCGGTTCTGGCCGGAATACATGGAACTGAAACGGCTCGCGACCGAGGGTGAGTACGGCAAGGTCGTGCAGGGTCTGGCATATCGACGACAGGCATTTCCGGCATGGAGCGCGCTGTTCAGCCAATCGGATCTGACCGGTGGTGCCGTGCTGGACCAGATGATTCACGATTACGACGTAATGAACTGGATCTTCGGCGAGCCGAAATCAGTCGTTGCCCGCGGCGTGCGGAATCCACGATCTGGTGGATATGACCAGGTGCAGGTGATGATCGATTATGGGCACGCCTCGGCCCTGGTCGACGGCGGCATGATGATGCCGGAGAGCTATCCGTTTACATCGTCGATCCAGGTGCTCTGTGAGACCGGCGCTATGGAATACAACTTCCAGGCAGGTGGGCGAAGTGTCGAGATGGGCTCCTGGACGCAACGAACTGATGCTCTTTCCGAACGAGGGTGACCCCAGCAGGATCACTCCAGAGCAAGACGACCCATACCGCGCCGAATGTGCCTACTGGGTTGAATGCATCACCAATGGGATACCGGCTGAGCGGGCAACTCCAGCCGACGCACGAGCCGCGCTGAAGGTAGCGCTTGCGGCTCGCAGGGCCCTGGATTCTGAGGGACTGGTCGCCGTTCCGGTTTAGCGCCTCCTTACATTTTGATGTCGAACGCGGCAACGACGGCCCGCTGCAGACCCGGATGCAGGTCGAGCAGGCCGTCGACGCTGAGGCGCAGGCTCGCTGCCAACTGAATGAACTCGGTCGGGGTCAGCGAAAGCGTGACGAAGTCAAGACTGAGCTCGATCTGGTCATTCTCGTTCAACGTGTCGCGATCCTTGACCGGCGCCGTGGTGGTGACCTGTAGCCCAGTTTCGGGCCAGATCATGTCGAGCAAGTCAATTCGTTCGCGGTTCATGAGATTTCCTTTGGCGCGCCGTTTGTTGTCATGACAATTGTGCCCCCAATGGGTTGCCCCGGGAGTTTCGGGACTGATATGACCGTCTGTATACTCGATGGAGGTTTGGGTTTGGTTGAGTGGAGCACGTGATGAGCATTCGCGATCAGCTGGCAGATGAATATCAGCACCTGATCCAGCATATTCGGGAGCACGCTCCTGATGCGGTCATCAACACGCGTCTTGCTCATAGCGACGATGAGGGGGTGATCATGCACGCCCAGATCGTCGCTTCGGCGGGGTTCTCTGCAGGAGCCCACGGGAGTGCCGAACTTCAGGAAGCGGCCGCTGAACTCGCCGAGAATCGCGCATTGACTCGAGCAATGCTGGCATTCGGTATCCCGGATTTGCAGGATGCCCCGTTGCCGCGTTTGCATTCGGTCGGATCGGTGTCAGATCAATCCGGTCGGGTCGTTCAGTTTCCTTCTCAGGATTCCAGCGCGGACACGGTTACACCCCAGAGCGATGAGCCGGAATTGGAAGATCTTTCGTGGACTGCGTTCTGGAAATGGGCCAGGGCAAACGGTTTTGCCGACAAGGCCGCACTGGAATCTGCGATTGGTCAGTCAATAGATCGACTCTCGCCAGCCGATGCCCGCCGCCTTGCCATGTCGATTCCCGCCAAACGCTGATTCACGTCAGGCGGTTGGGACAGCTTCCCCACGATGGACCATCCGGCCCCAGAGCGCTGCGCCAATGACACCGGCCTCGTATCCGAGTGCGGCCGGAACGAAGGTGACCCGCGTCATGTCGGTCACGGTGTTGTTCTGACGCGCGGTTGCCTCGAACGATTTCCAGTAGACGCCGTGCGGTTTGACGACTCCTCCGCCGACCACAACCGTGTCGGGAGCAACGGCGGCAATGATTCCGGCCATGCTCAGGCCCAGGTAGTAGCCAGCACGCTCCAGGATTTCAGTCGCGATCGGGTCACCCTCGGCGGCAGCCTGCTCCACTATCGCGGGGGTCATCCGGTTAAGGTCGTCATCGATCAGTTCGGTCAGGCGGCTGGTAAATCCCTGAACGACGCGGCGGTTGGCCTCGCCGATAATGGCCGGACCACTTGCCAGTGCTTCAACGCAACCGCGATTGCCACATGAGCAGAGGATGCCGCCCGGGTTGATGATGATGTGACCGAATTCGCCGGCAGCACCACCGACTCCGAAGTGCACTCGACCGTCAAAAACGATTCCGCCGCCGATTCCGGTGCCGATTGCGTAACAGATCGCGGTCGAGGCGTTGCGTGCGGAGCCAAATTGCAGCTCGGCCAGGGAGAATGCCTTGACGTCGTTGATCAAGCTGATTGGCAGGTTCAGGGCGGCGTTCATGATCTCGCCGCAGCGGACATTGGTCCATTTTCCGGCCAGGTTCGGCAGGTCCAGAACGGTTCCGCTTGGCATGTCGACCATGCCAGGTACGCCGACTCCAACTGACTCGACCGTTGCGTCGGTCGGAAGGGACGCACGCAGTTCGGTGACGCCCCGAATCATGCGGTCAAGAACGTGGTCGTGCCCCTCATGCCCTTCGGTCGGGATCGTTCGGCTGGCAACAATCTTGCCGGCCTCGTCGATCACTCCGAACTTGATGTTGGTCCCGCCGAGGTCGACGCCTATGGCGTGGGTGGTGGTGCTCACGACCGAAGTCCTTCGGAGGTTTTAGGTTTTGGGTTTTGGGTGTTGGGGGATTGCGCGATTTTCAGTTGGAGCGAATTTCGAAGCGCATTCAATCTTCGTGCCAGAGTGTCTGCCAGTTCGTCGATCGCTTCAATCTCCTTGCCTTTTGCATAGTCAAGGCGACGGGCAAGAACTAACTGTGTTCGAACTTCAGCGAGCGAGCCACGTGCAACCGAAACGAAATGGGCGTACTCCTTGACGGATCCTCTAGTTCGACCTTCGGCGATATTCGACGGAATCGAAACGGACGCTCGTTGAAGTTGTGACGCAAGTCCGTACGTTTCCTGTCTAGGAAAAGTCCAGGTAAGTCGGTAGGTCATTTCACAAAGGTCAACCGCCTGCTGCCAAACTTCCAGATCTCGGAAGTCCTTGATCGGAGCTCTGAGACCTTCAGGCGAAGCTGTGTTAGTCATCGACTGTCCTACTCCCGCCAAAACCTAAAACCCAAAACCTAAAACCAGACTCTCTGACCTGCAACCTACTTGATCCACGGGTTCAGGTAGTCGCGGGTGAGGTAGAAGCCTCGTTTGATAAGGTCGTCGGTTTTCTCGAAGGCGCGGTCTTCGTGCTCGATGCTGATCACGTAGTCGTAGCCGATGGCGTAGAGCGCGGCCATGAAGCGATCCCAGCGCACTTCGCCGAGGCCGGGCAGACGCGGGATTGCCCATCCCACGCCGGGATCCAGGATGCCGTCCTGGGCGAGCTTGACGCGGTCGATCTCCATGTCCTTGGCGTGGACGTGGAAGATGCGGTCGGCGAACTGCTTGATTGGAGCAACTTCATCGATGAACTGCCAGATCAGGTGGGAGGGGTCGTAGTTGAGGCCGAAGTTGTCGTCCGGGATGATCTCGAACATGCGGTTCCAGATGGTTGGGGAGTAGGCGAGGTTCTGTCCGCCCGGCCAGGTGTCGTGCCAGAGCATCGGGCAATTCTCGATCGCGATCTTGATCTCGCGCTCTCCGGCGTACTTGACGATCGACGGCCAGACCTTGGCGTAGGTCTCCAGGTTCTCGGCGGCGCTCTTCGTCATGTCGGCACCGACGAACGTGCCGACAATCGGGACCTCGAGCAGGACAGCGGCATCGATGACCTTCTTGAGGTGGGCAATCGCGGCGACGTTGGAATCCGGGTCGGCGCTCAGCGGGTTGGGGTAGTAAGCCAGCGACGAGATGTCGAGATTGACGCCGTTCAGCATGGAGCGGATTGCCTTGGCGCCCTTCTTGTCGAGCGTTTCGACATCGATATGGCTGACACCGGCGTACCGGCGCTCGGCCTTGCCACTCGGCCAGCAGGCGATCTCGAGCATGCCGAAGCCGCTCTCCGATGCCCAGTTGGCCAGCGGTTCTAGCTCCATGTCCTGGAGGGCAGCGGTCAACAATCCGAGTTTCATTTGAGGCTCCTTAAACGATTCAGTTGATGGTGATCCAGCGTCGCTCCTGGGCACTGGTCAGAATTGCTTCACCCAGTTTGAGGGCATAGACGCCGTCTGCAAAGGTTGGGTAATCGGGTTCTGCGGGCGGTCCACCAGCTTCAATCGCCGCATAGACCCGAGAGTAGAGCATCTTGAACGTATCTCGGAATCCCTCGGCGTGGCCACCTGGTGCCTCGACGATCGATCGACCATATTCGGACATGAGCGACGGATCCTTGAGCATGATTTCGCTGGGCTTGTCTCGATGACCGAGCCAGAGTTCCTCGACCCGCTCCGAATTCCAGGCAACCGATCCCTTGGCTCCGTTGATCTCGAACGAGTTGTGATTCTTGCGACCGGCCGCGACCTGGGAGACGGTCAGAACACCGCGGGCACCGTCCTTGAACCGGAGCAGGATGCTGGCGTAGTCCTCAGTCTTGATCTCGCGCGCCTCGTATTCGTCCGGCTGGAGTTCCTTGCCGGCAAACGTCTCGAGCGGCACAAGCGGTTTTTTGCGCACCGGTAGAAATGTCGCGAAGTCGGCGCAGAGCTCGGATATGTCCTGGCCGGCGATGAAGCGAGTCAGGTCCAGCCAGTGGGAGCCGATGTCTGCCACCGCCCGCATGTCGCCGCCGAGATCGGGTTCCAGACGCCAGTTCCAGTCGGTCTCCTTCAGCAGCCAATCCTGCATATAGCGACCGTAAATCTGGTAGATGTCTCCAAGCTGGCCGCTCTGGACAATCGAGCGCGCTTCCCGACAGAGGGGATAGAAGCGGAAATTGAAGTTTGTGGCGTGGACGATGCCCGCGTTGTTGGCGAGATCGAGCAGGTATTCGCCTTCTGCCGAATCCATCGCCAGCGGTTTCTCGCAGACGATGTGTTTGCCGGCCGCAATTGCTGCCTCGACCATCGGTTTGTGGAGGTAATTCGGGGTGGTGATGTGTACGCAATCGAGTCCCGGTTCGGCGAGAAGTTCCTCGAGCGATTCGTATGCCTTAGGCAAACGCAGCGCATCGGCCCGCTTCTGACCACTAGCCTTGCTCGACCCAAGCAACCCGGTGACCTCGATCCCCAGGCGCCGCAGTCCCTCGATGTGGACTGGTCCAATAAAGCCGGTGCCGACCACCGCGGCCTTGAGGTGTCGAGTCATGAACGGACGTCCTCCTGCAAAATTGATGGGGCGCGATCCAGCAGCGGATCTGCCCATTGCTGCAACTGGTACCGCATCCGGTCCGACCGGGCGTACTCCTCGGTCAGCTCGATCCGGACGTCACCGTGCGTGCTCGCCACACGGCGAACCAGCGTGATCGGAGCGCCGACCCGCAATCCGAGTCGTTCGGCGACGTCGCGCGGTGCACCAACTGCCTCAAGTGTATCGATTGAGCGGAGGGGAGGGCATTTGTAGGTCTCGCGCAGGATGCCATAGAGGGACGTGGTGAGGTCGTGATCGAGCAGGCCGGGTACGAGATGAGCCGGAATGCAGACCTTGTTGATGACCAGCGGCTCGTCATCAATACAGCGAACCCGGGTCATCCGGTAGACCGGCGATCCCTCGGCAAGGTCCAGTTGGGCGGCTTCATCGAGCGTGGCACTAGCTTCGATTGCATCGGCGAGGATGGTGGTCACGACCCATCCTTCCGAACGCATCCGCTCCGAGAATGAGTAGACGCCGGAGAGATCCTGGTCGACCCGCTCTGGCACCACGAACGTTCCGCGACCGTGCACGCGGGTCAGCAATCCCTCGCGAGTAAGTGAATCAATCGCCTGGCGGACCGTCATTCGGCTGAGACCGGTCAGCCGCATCAATTCGCGTTCGGACGGGATGGCGCTATCGGCGGGCCAGTTCGTGCCGAGAACCTGTTCGCGCAGACTGTCGGACAGTTGCTGGTAGAGAGGGGATGGTCGGGAGGGATCGAGCGCGAAATGCAACGGCAATGCCGAAGCAGCGTGGATGCTCAGTCATCCTCGACCTCTCGAACCCTGAAACCGGGCTGGTCGTTACCAGCGGGAAACTGAATTATCCAAACCTCCCGGGTAGTGTCAACAGTCAATAGAACCAAACGGAACCGGAACGATGGTTCAGCCGTCTAGACTGGTAAGCAGGAGTAGCCCAGTGACCCATTCCCCCGCCCGTTTCCGGATGATGTTCTCCGCGCTTGTGGTGATCATTTCGATCCTGTCCCCATTCGCCAGACAGGCCACCGCCGCTCCGGATCCGGGGCTTGACTCGACCGATCGCGCACTGGTGGAGCGGTCCGGCGAGATTTTCGTCGGCCGAATCGACATCGTCACTGAGGTCCTTGGCCGCGAGAAGCGGTGACGAGGTTCCGAGCGTTCGTGACCCGCTACACCGTGTTGCTATCGGAGGTGGTGAAAGGCTCGCTCCAACCGCAGCAGATGGTCGTTGTGGAGCAGGTCGGCGGGAACGGCGAATTCGTCGACGGCGATGCCCAACTGGTGCCGGGAGCGGATTACCTGCTCTTCACCAAATACATCCCGGGACAGCGGGTCTATGCAATCACAACGCCAGTCAGCGGTAATCAACCGGTTCCGGACGCTGACCGGCTGAATTATTGGCGGGACATCGTGGCCCAGACCTGGTGTGGCTTGGACGACGTACTGGTTTTCGGCGATGTCATTTATCAGCGGCGGGACTGGAATGACGACAAGCGATACCTGAACCGCGAGTGGGTCGGGGCGTCGATTGCCGAAGTCGAGATTCAGGACACCGCCGCCAACGCGTGCCGACCAGATCAGGCAGACCTGACCGCTACGTCTGCTCCGCCAGGTACGAAGATCCAGGCGTTGAAGGGGTACGATCCCGGATTTCGGGTGGCCCTGCGGTTGCCGGACAATCACCGCTACCTGTACGAAGCCGTCCGCAACGATTCCGCGACGACCGGGGCCGATCTGCTTGATCTGACCGACCGGGTAGTCGAAATCGAGGCCGAGCGATGGTCTGAATGCGACGATGGAGGTGATTGCGGTGCTGACTATTCGCGGCACCTCAACCGACGACGAGATCGACACCATCGTTGGGCTGGTGCTGGATGCTCCGGTGAAACGCGACTCAATTGACCTGTACGACGGGGTGGGCAGGTACTTGCGCGTCGAGTTCACACTCGATGACGGTTCGACTGTGGAGGTCACGGGTTCGCTGTTGACCGGACTGACTCCCAGCGGAATCGAACTGCCAATCGACGGAATAATCCTGATGCTCTGGGGTGGTTAGGTAGGGAGGGTAAGGTGATGAAACTGCGTTCGTGGATCAATGCCCTGGTGACGATCACGCTTGTCGGTTTGCTCCAGACTGCTGTGCCCCCGACGGCGGATGCCCAGGAAGATCCGAACCTCCATGAAATGCCGTACGTCGCCACCTCAGTCGCAACTGACATCTTCGTTGGCACGTTGATCGAAGCGATAGAGACGATTGAGGTTGGCGAATCCAGGTACTTCCCGCGCTTTGACACGATTTATCGGGTCGAGGTGGGGACCGTGGTGCAAGGGCGATCTGAAGACCGGCGACAGCACCATGGTCCGACACCGAGGCGGAGAACTGGACGGCGAACGTGACTTCGGCGATGACGCCGGGCCACTGGAGAGCGGATTGCGATATCTGTTCGTGACCACTTCCCGGGACGGTCAGGACTACCTCGAGGCAACGGGATACCTGGACAGCAGCATCCTCCTCGAAACGGACGAAGACGAAGCCGAGTGGGTCGGACGATGGCGAACGGCGAGCACGGCAGGACAATGCGCCGGTTATCTCGATGTGCTGCGACTGGACGGGACGATATACGTTCGCCGATCGTGGAACTCTGACAAGCGATACCTGGAGCCGGAGTGGGTCGGTGAGCCAATCGCGACTGTCCAGCGACAGGACTACGCGCTTTACGGATGCTCCCCGGACCTGGAGGACGGAGATGCCAGTTTGCTTGGCGGTTGGCACGGAAATTCTGGAACTGAAGGGATACTCACCGTCGTTCAGGGTGGCGGTGCGGTTGCCCGACAAACATCGATGGCTTTACGAGGCAGTCTGGAGCGAATCCGCAACTGTGGCGGAAGACATGCTCGACATTCGGGACCGAATTGTTGAGGTGTCTTACGGACGGTATAGCTACTGCAACGATGCCGGCTGTGTTGACTACGTAAGCGGATCTCGACCGATGGAAGGGGCGGCCGTGGACGTGGTTGACGATATCCTCGCGTCACCAGTCATTCCACATTCAGGCGGACTGGTGGCTTTCCCCGAGGATCAGTCCGGCTACGTTCAGTTCTTGCTTGATGACGGGTCGACGGCTGACCTCACCTTCAACATCTGCACCGGGGTAACCACAAACGGAATTCAGATTCACCCAATCACCGTGCAAGTCATGGTGCAGGGGTATGACGGAATTGATCTCACTGTAGAAGAGTTTTGTAATCAGCTGTAACCGGGAGGGTCAGGTGGCTGTTGTTCGGTTCGCGTCGTTCGGATGAGGCCGCGCTGGTGCTTGACCTCGCGGTGCGGGCGTTTGAGGAGTATCGGGAGACGTTGATTCCGCCGCCGGGGATTCTGGCCGAGTCGGTTGCGGATGTTGCCGCGTACATCGAGCGTGGCGGGGCAGTCCTGGCGTTCGAGGGCGATGTGGCGGTTGGATCGGCGCGATTTCACCCGGAACCGGATTATCTGTACATCGGACGGGTATCGGTTCCGCCTGAGTTTCGCCGTCGGGGTATCGCACGGCAGCTGATGCTCTTTCTTGAGGAGCATGCCCGGTCGCTTGGTTTGCCTGAGACGCGGGTCGAGGTGCGAATGGCCCTGCCGAGCAACATCGCGCTGTATGAATCGCTCGGATATGTCCCGATCAGTTATCAGCCGCATCCCGCGAGTGCCGGACGCAATGACTGTCAAGATGGCCAAGTCGCTGAGCAAATAGTTGGCCCGCGATTTGCCTGACGATCCTGAAAACACCATGCGATCCAAGTAGCATTCACCAGTAAAGTGACGACTACAAATCCAGTCAGTTCAACCGGCATCCTGCGCACCAGAGGCAATTGCATGACCACACCGCTCAAATCCGGCGTTCATTGCGTAATGGCGACCCCGTTCCTGCCCGACGAATCGGTCGATGAAGCGAGTCTCGGCACACTGATCGACTACCTTGTGGATGGTGGATGCGACGGAATCCTGATCCTCGGGGTACTCGGCGAGGCAGACAAGCTCTCGGACGCCGAGCGGGATCTGGTCCTCAGGAAATCGATTGAGGCATCGGCCGGGCGGCTGCAGGTTTCGGTCGGCATCACGCACAACTCGACCAAGGTGACGCGCGACCGGGCACTCGCTTGCGTCGCAGCCGGCGCCGCGTCGGTGATGGTGTCGCCACCGCCTGGTAGCGCGGCTGGTCCGGCTCTGCGCGAACACTTCAAACGGATCGCCGCCGATTTGCCGATTCCGTTCATCATCCAGGATCATCCGACATCGAGCGGCGTCAAGATGCCGGTCGATTTCATCGCCGGCCTGTACGAGTCCATGCCGCCGAATTCGGTGGTCAAGCTTGAGGATCCGCCGACCGCGCCGAAGATCAAGAAGTTGCTGGAACTCGCACCGCACTTCCAGATTCTCGGCGGGACTGGGTGGAGTAGCGCTGCTGCATGAACTCGACGCCGGTTCGCACGGATCGATGACCGGGTTTGCGTTACCGGAGATTCTGGTCGGGATCGTCAATGCGCATCAGGCGGGCGATCGGGAGAAGGCGCGGGAGATATTTGAAGCCGCCTTGCCGCTGATGGTCTTCGAGGCGCAACCGGGCGCGGGCGTGGGTGTTCGCAAGGAATTGCTGAAGCGGCGCGGTGCGATTGCCCACGCGACAGTTCGGCAACCGGCTCCAATTCCCGATGCCTTCTCGTTGCAACTCCTCGATCAGTTGCTTGCGACGGCCCCGCTGGGAGTGACGTCATGAACGGTCGGTTGCAGGTAGCGAATTCGCGTTTGAAATCGAGTCCGACGAATTCATTTTTGAGAGGAAGCTGACATGGCTGGAGCACTTGAAGGTCGGGTTGCAATTGTCAGCGGGGCCGGTGGTGGACTTGGGGTTGGCATTTGCCAGTCACTCGCCAATGCCGGAGCCGCAGTCGCGTGCGTGGGACGGACGGCAGATTCGATTGCCGAAATCGCGCGGAAAGTCAACGAGGCAGGCGGCAAGGCGATTCATGTTGTTTGCGATATCTCGGACCAGGCTCAGGTGAAGGCGATGGTTGCAGAGGTCGCTGAACGGCTGGGCGGAATTGACATATTGATCAACAACGCAGCGACGTATGCCCGCCATCCCTGGACCGAAATCACCGAAGAGGCATGGGACGAAGTGCTGGATACGAACCTGAAGGGGTACTTCATGTGCGCCCAGGCCGCATTCCCGTACCTCAAGGAGAGTGGACGCGGTCGAATCGTCAATGTCGCTTCGATCACCACCTTCGGCGGCTGGGATTTGCTTCTGGACTATGTCGCGTCGAAGGGCGGAATAGTCGCGTTCACCCGCGCTCTAGCCCGGGAGATCGGCAAGGATGGCGTCACCGTCAACACGATTTCACCGGGAGCATTCCCGACTGATGCCGAAGCGATTCATCCAGACCCGGAGGGGTACACGCGGATGGTGCTGGAGAACCAGAGCATCAAGCGACGGGGAACCGCCGAGGACATCGGTAATCTGGTGGTGTTCCTGACCGGTGATACGGCCTCGTTCATCACGGGGCAAATGATCCAGATCGATGGTGGCTGGGTGATGCATTGATCGAGCGATTCACAGGAGAAACAGCGCGATGAAACTCTGGGGCGAGTCATTTGGGAAGAACGAGCTTCTCCGCCGGGTCGGCAATCTGGAGCAGGTGGCCGGTGTTCGTTTGCTGACTCTCGACGATGGTGCCGAGCGGGGTGTGCGGATTCTCGAGTTCCGATCCGGTTCCGGGTTCGAGTTCGACGTGATTGTCGACCGCGCCTTCGATATCGGTCGCTGCGAAATCAACGGGCAGGCGCTCGGTTGGCAATCCGGCGTCGGCTACAAGGGACCGTGGTACGCCGAGCACGACACCGATCTCGGTTGGTTGCGAACCTGGGGCGGCGGGCTGCTGACCACCTGCGGAATCGACCATGCCCTCTTCTTCGCAGAGGACACCGCCGACCAGTATCACTACGCACCCGAAAGCGCGCGAGAACTTCGGGCTGCACGGTCGCATTTCCAATACCCCGGCGCGGCTGGTCGGATACGGGCATCGGTGGGACGGCGACGAGTGCGTGCTCTATGCCGAGGGCGAGGTGCTGCAGGCATCGCAATTCGGCGAGCATCTCGTGCTGCGGCGGCGGATCGAGTGCCGGGTTGGTGCGTCCAGCTTCACGCTCCATGATGAGGTCGAGAACATCGGCTGGGACCCGACACCGCACATGAACCTGTATCACATCAACATCGGCTTCCCGGTTCTGGATGAGGGGGCCGAGATTCTGGTCCCGACCCGCTCGATCACTCCGCGTGGTGACTACCCTGCCGACGGCTACCGGACGATCGATGCCCCGGAGAAGCGCCATTTCGAGCGGGTCTTCGAGCACGATGCAATTGCCGAAGCAGACGGCTCAGTTCCCGTGGCGGTTGTGAATGCTGCGCGCGGAATCGGTGCCTACGAGGTCTTCAACCTCAATCAGCTGCCGTACCACTTCGTCTGGCGGATGCTGGGCGAGGGATCGTACGTCGTCGGAATCGAACCCTCGACCAATCGAACAGCAGGTCGGTTGGATGCGCGGGAGCGGGGCGAATTGATCATTCTCGAACACGGCGAAACGCGAGAATACGATCTCGAACTGGGCGCCCTGGTCGGCAATCGAAGAGATCACCAGGCATTCGCAAATCGCGTGTCGGCACTAGGCGGCGTCTGACCGAACGGACCAACTCCACAACCTCCAACCTACTGTTACATGCCCCGGTAGGTTGGACCGCTGCCGCCTTCGCGGGGTGTCCAGCGCGGACCGAGCACGTCGGTTGCCTTGCAATCGATGCAGTTGGGCGGATTGACGCGCAGTTCGTCGCCGATCCGTTCGTAGACACCGGCCGGGCAGACGTGACTGTAGAAATCGGCCAGTTCCGGGCTGATGTCTTCGCCGACGATCAGGTGACTCGGAATGGTGTCGCGGGTGGCGTTGCCGGATTTGAAGACGGCATCCAGCTTGGAGAAGGTGGTCACGTTGTCCGGTACGAAATCCTCGGTTGCCTGCCCGATTGACCGTTCCTTGTCGATGTCGGCGTGCATCTTGATCGCGCCGCCCGGGAATCGACCGGACGTGGCCGTCATCAGGCCAGCCTTGATACCACCGAGGTAGAAGCCGTCCTTGAAGGCGAGGCGGACATTGCGCGTTTTTTGCATGTCGCTCGCGATGTAGCTCTCGTTGACCAACTTGATCGTAGGCGGCCAACCTGGTGCTGGATGTGTCGCCTGCCTTGAGTGCGTCGAATGCGGTTCGGGCGGCGAACATGCCGGATTGCATCGCGTAGTGGATGCCCTTGAGCGACGGAACATCGACGAATCCGGCTGCATCACCGGCGATCATCAGGCCGTCACCGTAGCGACGCTCGGGCAGGGCCAGCCAGCCACCCTCGGGGATCGTCTTGGCGCCCCACTCGAGGAGCTCGCCGCCAGCCAGGATCTCTGCGACCAACGGGTGCCGCTTGAGTCGCTGCAGAAGCAGGTGGACATCGAGATTGGCGTCCTTGTAATCGAGGCCGACGACCAGTCCGAGCGCAACCTGATTTTCGCCGTACGGGTAAATGAAACTGCCGCCGAAGGCATCGGTCGGGAGTGGCCAGCCGAGGGTGTGGATGACCCGGTCCAGCGGTTCTTTGACCTGCCAGATCTCCTTGACTCCCAGAGCAAAAATCTGCGGGTTGGTCGAGCCGACGCCTTGCCACTGCTGCCATGCCTGCGCAAGGGGGCCGCGCGTGCCTTCACTTAGCACCGTGATTTGCGCGCTCAGATCAGTGCCGGGTTCGAAGCCGCTGCCTTCGCTGCCGTCACGGTTCAATCCGGTCGGGGTAGTGCGGACGCCGGTCACTCGATTCGCTTCGGTTAGGAGTGATTCGACCGGGAAGCCGGTAAAGACATTGACTCCGGCCTCTTCCGCTTTCTCACCAAGAAATCGGACGATTTCGCAGATGGAAGCGGTGTAGTTGCCATGATTGCGCATGGTCGGCGGGGTGGGAATCCGGACCGAGCGATTACCGGTCAGAAGATAGACCGCTTCGCCGGCGACTGGTTGGCGGAATGGCAAATCTTCGACCGGGATTTCGGGGAAGAGCTCGAGGAACGGTCGTGGATTGACGACCGCGCCGGAGAGATTGTGCTCGCCCAGGCTGCCGGCCTTGTCGATGACCCCGATTTCGATTGGTCCGAGTGATCCACCAGCATCAGCATCGGCCTGGACCAGTTTCGCGAGTTCGATTGCTCCGGCGAGCCCGGCGGGACCGGCGCCGACGAAGAGGACGTCCATTTCGACTGCTTCCGGACCCGGTGCCTCAGTCAGGATCAGCTTGTCGATTGGCAGTGGCGGTTGATGTTTGGCCGGGTTGAGTGATGCCACGGGTCCTCCTCGGGAACTGACGATCAGCTGTCTGCTTTGGCTGCGGTAATCGCGGCGGTAAGAGCCGGAACGACTTCAAACAGATCGCCGACGATTCCGTAATCCGCGACCTTGAAGATCGGCGCGTCCTTGTCCTTGTTGATCGCAACGATCACTCGGGACGTGCGCATGCCGGCCAGGTGCTGGATCGCCCCGGAGATGCCGACTGCGATGTAGAGATCGGGCGAGACGAGGCGACCGGTCTGGCCGATCTGGGTGGCAGGGTCGCGCCAACCGTCATCAGTCACCGCTCGGGTTGCTCCGACGGCGGCATTGCCGAATGCATCGGCCAAGTGCCTCGACCAGCGCGAAGTTCTCGGCAGCACGCAGACCGCGACCACCGGCAACGATCACTGGTGCCTCGCCGAGGTCGACCTTGCTCGTCCGCGATCCCAGTTCGGTGACGACAACCCGCGCCGATGCTGGATCAATGGCGGGTGACACCGATTCGACAAGCTGCGTTCGGGGAGTTTCAACTGCTGCAAAGGCACCTGGGCGAATCGAGACGATAGCCGGTGTGCCGGTCAATTTCATGGTTGCGATGGCTTTGCCGGTGTACACAGGATGTTTGACGACAACTGCGCCGTCCGACACCTCAATTGAGGTGACGTCGGCGGCCAGACTGCGGTCGAGTGACACCGCGACGCGGGGTGCCAGGTCTCGACCCTCGGCGGTCGCGCTGAAGATGGCGAGCGCACAATCCCATTCGGTGATCGCAGCGGCGGCGGTCGCGGCCGAGACTTCGGGGCTGGAGCGAGCGAGGTCGGCATGTTCAACGGCCAACATGACGTCCGCACCGTATTGGCCGAGTGAATCCGCGACCGCGCTGATCCCAGGCGCGCCGACCACCATCGCGTAGACCGTTCCTCCGCCGGTTGCATCAGCAAAGGAGCGAGCGGCGGTTACCGCTTCGTAGGCAACAGAGCGAACGGCACCGGATCGGGTTTCGGCAAAGACAAATACATTCGCCATCAGAGCACCTTTGCCTCTTGCTTGAGCAACCGGACCAGCTCCGGAACGGCATCCGCACCTTCGCCGACGATGCGGCCCGCTGCTCGTTCAGCCGGTAAAGCGAGTGATTCGACGGTGAGCGAAACCGGTCCGAGCTGAGCCGGACGTTCTTCCAGCGGCTTCTTCTTGGCGGCCATGATGCCCTTCATTGAGGGAATGCGTGGTCGCCCAAGTCCTTCATCGATCGTCAGGACTGCCGGGATGGGGAACGCGACGGTTTCGGTTGCGCCCTCGATTTCACGTCTGGCTGTACCGCGACCGTCAGCGATCTCGAGGTGACTGATTGCTGTGACGCAGGGGAGTCCGAGCAGGTGAGCAGTCATTGGTCCAACAGCGCCGGAACCGGTATCGGTGGCATTGCGGCCGAACAGGATCAGGTCAAACGATTCGCCTGCGAGTCCGGTCGCGAGTGCTTTCGCAACGGCCAGACCATCAGCCGGGACTTCGTCGGCAGTCAGGTGAATCGCCCGGTCGACACCCATACTGAGCGCGCGCCGGAGCAGTTCGCCGAGTCCCGCTGGTCCCAGACCAACAACCGTGACCTCTCCGGAGCCGTGCGTTTCGACCAACCGAAGAGCAGCCTCGATTGCGTACTCGTCGAATGTGCTGATCTCGTGTTTCAGGCCGGTCAGGTCGATCGAGCGACCATCCGGACCGATCGCGAACCGCATTTCGGTATCCGGTACGCGTTTGATGCAAACCGCAATCTTCATGAACTCATTTCCTCGTTGGCCGCGAAGTCTAGAACGCGTTCAGTCCGGTAACTTCGAGTCCGAGAATCAGCGAGTGCATGTCGTGCGTGCCCTCGTAGGTGTAGACGGACTCAAGGTTGGCCATGTGTCGCATCGAGTGGTATTCGGCCAGGATTCCGTTGGCTCCGAGCAGTCGGCGGGCTTCGCGGGCACACTCGGTGGCCATGTCGACGTTGTTGCGTTTGGCCAGCGAGACCTGCTGCGGCGTCATCGTGCCGGCATCCTTGAGGCGACCGAGCTGCAGGGTGATGAATTGCGCCTTGGTGATCTCGGTCAGCATATCGGCGAGACGAACCTGCTGAATCTGGGTCTGGCCGATCGGTTTACCGAACATGACCCGCTGCTGGGAGTAGCGGAGAGCCTCGTCGTAACAGGCCATCGCCGCGCCAATACCGCCCCAGGCGATACCGTAGCGAGCCTGGGTCAGGCACATCAGCGGGCTCTTGAGTCCACCGGATTTCGGGAGAATCGCGTCCTTGGGAACGTGGCAATCCTGAAGGTGAATTTCGGAGGTGTCGCTGGCCCGGAGCGACAGCTTGCCCTTCTGGTCCTTGGCCGCGTACCCGGGAGTGTCGGTCGGGACGATGAAGCCGCGGACAGATTTGGCATCGTCGATGTCTCCGGTCTTGGCCCAGATGATCGAGACGGTTGCCTGCGAACCGTTCGTGATCCACATCTTGGTGCCGTTCAGGACCCAGCCATCAGCCGTTTCGCGGGCGGTCGTGATCATGCCGCCGGGGTTGGAGCCGAAGTCGGGTTCGGTCAGGCCGAAGCAGCCGATGTCCTGACCGGAGGCGAGTCGGGGCAACCAGTGCGCCTTCTGCTCGTCTGAACCGAATGCGTAGATCGGGTACATGACCAGTGCGCCCTGGACCGAGGCGAAGGAGCGAATGCCGCTGTCGCCGCGCTCGAGCTCCTGCATGATCAGTCCGTAGGCGACGTTGTTGAGGCCAGCGCACCCGTATTCCTCGGGCAAGTTGGCGCCGAAGAGTCCGAGTTCGGCCATGCCCGGCACGATTTCCTTGGGGAAACGACCCTCGACATAGCAATCCCCGATGATCGGCATCAGGTTCTCGTCGACCCATTCCCGGACAGTATCGCGAACGGCGCGCTCTTCTTCGGAGAGGAGGCTATCGAAATCGTAGAAATCGACGCCGGTGAATTTGGTCGTTGTGCTCGCCATTGAGGCCTCCGTGCGGATGGACGTGGCGCAGCAACGCGCCGCAATTCGACCCCGGATTGTACCCCACGCTCAAGGGGGTCAGTCGCCGGAAAGCGCCGGGTCGGGATGGTCAAATGGCAGTTGTGCCGGTTGGGGTGGGTGCTGAATCGGTGCCGTCGAGCCTGCGAAGCGTCCGGACCGGGGAGAGCAGCAGCGGCAAACTGCTGAGTACGACCAATCCGCCACCAGTCAGGAGTGCTGCCCGGAGGCCAATCGTTTCGCCGATCAGCGCGCCAACTCCGGCTCCGACCAGCAGGCCGGTGAACTCGATACTTTCGAATGCGCCGTTGATCCGGCCGAGCATCGCCTCTGGTGCCTGGAGCTGCCGGATCGAGGTGCTGGTGGATTCGTAATAAAGCCAGAACGCGTCGCTCAGTTGCTGGCCGAGCAGGAGCGCAACGGCGAAGACTCCGACACTCGATGCCAGGGTGATCGACCCCCACGAGAGTCCCAGCAGGACCAGTGACCCGATCAGGGCGGCTCCGGCACCGAATCTGGCTGTCGTCCGGGTGGAGAGAGCGGCGCCAATCAGGGATCCGATTCCGCCCGACGCAAAGATGAAGCCCAGCGCACCGGCCGAGAAAGCCGAGCGTCTGATTGACGAAGAGGAAGTAGACGGTGCCAGTCGTTTCCATTCCGACGGCCATCAGGAAGACGGTAATCGCCATCGGTGAGAGGATCCGGGAGCTTTTCAGGTAGGCGAGTCCGTCGGAAATCTCGGTTTTCCAGTGGGACGGCGAAATCTCCTCGAGTTCGTCCGCAGGGATGCGGCTGTCGACTGGCAACTTGCTGACCAGGAACGCCGAGCCGACAAAGGTGAACGCATCCACGACCAAGGCGACCGGTCCGCTCAGCAGTTGGACCAGCAACCCACCGACGCTGAATCCGGCTGCTTCCGAGAGAGCTGATCCCCCGGACAGGGTTGCATTCGCATCCTCGATGTACTCGCGTCCGACTACTGACGGCAGAATCGATCGGTCGGCGATTCGCGAGCAAAGTCTGGCCAGGCTGGTTACAAAGGCGACCAGAAAGAGCAACTCGAGGCTGAGCCGATCAAGCCACCAGGCGATCGGAATCGAGAAGAGCGCTACGGCACGGGTCAGGTCAGTCACGATCAGGACTCGTTTGCGCGACCAGCGATCGACCCACATCCCGGCGAACGAACCGAGAATTGCAGTAGGTACGACGCTGCAGAGACTGAGCAACGCGATCTGGGTGGGTCCGGCATCGAGCTCGTTGATGGCGATGAACGGAAACGCGGTGGCCGTGATCAGCGACCCGAAGATCGAAATCATCGACGCCGACATCAGGAGCCGGAACGAGCGAAATTGCCAGACTCCGCGCTCAAATCGGGACAACATATGACCACCAGCGCTGCGTATGATTGCGGACGGTGAGTCTAGCAGAGCGAAAGGACGAGACGGATGAATCCCACGGAAGGTGCGGTCTGGTCGCTGGCCGATGCGTTGGCGGCGCACAAGGCGTCAGGTGGTGTCTATCACCAGTTCTTCGAAGTGCCGGAGATGAGTGCCGGTCTTTACCTGCTTGCGGCTGGCAGCACGGATGGACAGGCTCCGCACGTCGAGGACGAGATTTACTACATCATCTCAGGCAAGGCGCAGGTGCAGATCGGCGACGAACATCGGTCGGTCGAAGCTGGAGCGACGATCTTTGTGGCCAAAGAGATCGAACACCGCTTTCACCATATAGAGGAAGACCTGACGATTCTGGTGATCTTCGCCCCGGCTCACGATACCGATGAGGCAAATCAGCGGCGTGCCTCAGCCGTTCGTCCAGGCGCGTAGGACTCTGGCGCCGGTCAGGGTCGATACCCTGGCCGGGCCAGCGTTGGCGAACAGAATCGCAGTCGACCCGATGGGCATCGGAACGTTGGATTGCGATGCGCTCAGTTCAGCTTCTCCGGAAATCGTGGTGAAGACCTGCGGACCGCCGTCCGGTGCAAGGATGATCGCCTGCCCGGCTCCAACCTGCAGCACCTCAAGCGCGAAATGCTGGCACTGAACGGCTGGCAACGGATGTGCTTGCGCCGTCCGAATCGGCGGTTTCTGCGGGACGGGTCTCAGGTCGGGTTTGAGCGCGGCCAACCCGGCGTCAATGTGGAGTTCGCGTGTTCTGCCCCAATCTTGCAAGCGATAGGTCACGAATGACGGCTGCTGGATCTCGTAAATGACGATACCCGCCCCGAGTGCGTGGATTGTCCCGGCCGGCAGGAAGATCACGTCACCAGGTTCCACTTCGTAGTGGCCTACCAGCGGTTCCAGGGAATCGCCATTGCGCATGGAGCTTCGACGTCGGCGGTCGCTATTCCGGGCTTGAGTCCGGCCATAATCGTGGAGCCCGGATTCGCCGAGAGCACGTACCACGCCTCGGTTTTGCCCATCGCTCCGTCCGGCGCGATGTCGTTGGTCGGGTGGACCTGAATCGAGAGTGGCGCTGCGGCATCAATCAGCTTTGCAAGCAGGGGAAAGTCCCGATACGGCCCACCAAGCGCAAGCCCATGTCGACCGAGCAAACCGAGCGGGTTGAGCGCGATCAACTCCCCGAGCGTTTTCCCTGCGTGACGACCGGACCTGACAAGAACGTCGCTGGAAGTCAGGACCGCCTCACCAATTGCCGTTTCACCGTGCAGGTCGACGCCGAAACGGGACAGATTGGTACTGCCCCATGGCTTGGCATCCAGCCGGGGAGTGAGCAAAATCGGCTCAGTTATGATCGATGTGTCCATTGACGCTGATAATGGCGATCAATTCGGCCACCGTCAACCTGTATCAGGAGAGAGCACATGCGGTACGGAACCAGAGAACTTCGTGATCTGGAAGCCAATGTGCCGGCGTTTTGGGCGGTAATTCCGGCCGGTGGATCGGGTACCCGATTGTGGCCGCTGAGTCGTGCCGCCCGTCCGAAGTTCTTGCTGCCGCTGGTAGGCGAAGCATCGCTCCTGCAGCAGACGGTCCAGCGCATCGGCGATCTCACCGGCCCGGAGCAGACACTGGTCGTCTGCGGTCCAGCCCATGCCGCAGGAATCGCCCGCCAATTGCCGCAACTTCCCGAAGCCAACATCATCGTCGAGCCATCGCCACGCGGTTCAGGTCCGGCGATTGTGCTGGCCGCTGCATTGATTGCCCAGCGCGATCCGAACGCGATCATGGGCAGCTTTGCCGCTGATCATGATGTTACCGATCAACCCGGTTTCCTCGGTGCAGTCCGGGCGGCAATCGAAGCCGCCAAACAGGACTGGCTGGTCACGATCGGCTTGACTCCCACGCGACCCGAAACCGGATATGGCTACATTGAACGGAGTGACACCGTCGTTCTGGAATCTGTTGGTGGAACGGCATACGAGACGCTCCGATTCGTTGAGAAACCGCCGCTGGAGACTGCCCAGGAGTACGTGGCGAGCGGTCGCTTCCTTTGGAACGCGAGCATGTTCATCTGGAAATGCTCGACCTTGCTCAAGGCGACCGAGGAGTTGATGCCCGATCTCTACGCTGCCACGCGCAGGATTGTGGCCGCCTGGGGAACGCAGCGTCGCGAGCAGGTAATGGGTCGGGAATGGGCAGCGCTCGCCGATTCGACTATTGACCACGGAATCATGGAGCGAGCTGAGAAGGTTGCCGTTGTGCCTGCCGAAATTGGTTGGAGCGATGTTGGTGACTGGCACGGGCTCGGCGAGTTGATCGAACACGATTCGGTCGGGAACAGTGTCAAGGGTGATCTCGTGCAAATCGAGACCACCCGGAGTGTTGTCTGGTCGGAAACCGGTCGCCTGGTGGCGCTGGTCGGTCTCGACAACGTAGTCGTCGTCGATACCGACGATGCATTGCTGGTTATCGACCGGGCGCGTTCCCAGGATGTCCGTCAGATCGTCGAGCAGCTCAAGAAGCTGCGACGGACCGAGTTGAGCTAGATTCGGGCAGGAATCGGGCGACCGCAGGCACAACGGTCAGCAGGCCCGGGATGTGCATGATGTTGAGCCAGATCGCCGATTCGGTTGTGTCGGCCTGATTGAACGCGGACCAGCCCATGTAGACCAGCGCAACAACCGAGATGACGTACCACCAGAGTCGTGGCTTCTGGAACCGGACCAGGACCCAGCCGACGATGGCAGCGCCGAGACCATACGGGAAAAATCATTGCAAGCGGTGCGCCGTACCACTCCAGCTTGGCATCATCTTCGAACGGGGTGTCGATAAGGATATCGGGACTGACGATCGACGCCACAACCCAGATAACGAGCACCCCAACCATTGAGATGAGAATTGCAGTACCAAACTGCTTCCAGAATCCGCCATTCGCCATTGAACTTCCCTTCGTTGACCTACTCGAAGCGCGGCCACCATGTTTGGCCCCGCCATATTTGTTCATGAGTAAGTCGAACGGAATTCAGAAAATTCGACAGTCGAAGTCGGTCGCGACCGGCGTTTGGCTGAACAGTTATCTGGTGGCCGAAGGCGGTTGGGCGGTGTTGCGGACGAAGAAGCGGCTGACGGTCGGTACAATCGCCCCGGCAGCGACGAGGTGCATCACGTTGAGCCAGATTCCGGTTGACGTCTCGTCGGCACTGATAAAGGCGAAGAGTCCGAGCAGAACCAGAACCAGAGCGGAAACAGCAAACCACCAGGTCCGCGGTCGGCGCGTCCGAATCAAAACCCAACCAATGACACAGGCCAACACACCGTAGATCACGGCTGAACCAGCGGCCAGAAAGACGGTTAACCGCTGGTTGTCATCCTGCATCGTGTCGACCCACATTGTGCCGTCGATCACCCGGGCGATAATCCACACGACAACAACGCCGAGAACCGCCGCAATAACGGAGACTCCAGCCGCTTTCCAGTAACCACTCTGTGCCATTGTTCACCCCTGATTCCGTCCACCAGACGTCCACGGTCGGTAACTGATCGGCCGCTGCGATTTTGCGATGATACGGCCCGGTTCCCCGATTCGTGTGTTTCAGGCAACCTGGTCCCCGGAATAGCTGATTCAACGATACTATTGAGCCTACCGGAGAGTGTCCGGAGCGATTCGTGTGGGCCTGATGGCCTTGCGCGGGAATCGTTGGACACTGCATGGGCGACCGCGCTCCACGAGTGAGCGGGATCATCGCCGAATCAAGGCTGTGAGGGCCGAATTACGATGGCAATCAGTTTATCTTCAGCAGGTGCCAATCGCGGTGCCGTTGCATTCAACGACGTGGCGATCATTCTGGACACAGCGGATGTGGTCGGCATCGCCAAGAAGCCGTTACTTCCGGGAACCGTGCTGAAATACGACGACGGGAGCGAACTCCGCATTTCGCAGATGGTTCCGCCCGGCCACAAGTTCGCCACAACCGACATTGCATTCGACGCTCCGGTTCGCCGATACGGCCAGATCATCGGGTTCGCGACCACCGATATCAAACCTGGCCAGCATGTGCACGTCCAGAACATGTCGATCAAGGAGCAGGGTTCGCTCAAGGTCGATTACGCGATTGGTTCGGAGTACAAGCCAGAGACATTTGTTCCTGAGAACGAGCGCCGTACATTCATGGGCTTCAAGCGACCGGACGGCCGGGTCGGCACGCGCAACTATGTCGCGGTCCTGGCCTCGGTCAATTGCTCCTCATCCGCGACTGCGGCCGTGGTGGACTATTTCCGCCAGCCGGGCGCCCTCAAGGACTACCCGAATGTCGACGGCGTCATCGGATATCCGCACAAGGGCGGCTGCGGTGCCCACATCGGCTCCCGCGATCTCTACATTTTCCAGCGCACGCTGGCGGGTGTGGTTGATCATCCGAACGTCGCTGGATATGTGATTCTCAGCCTCGGTTGCGAAGTCAATCAGCCAACGGACATGATCGAAGCGACGACGATGAAGGCCGACGATCCATTGGTCATCACCATCCAGCAGGACGGCGGTTATGCCAAGACAGTTGAGCTGGGGATCGAGGCAGTCAAGCGGTTGCTCCCGAAGGCGAACCAGTCGGTCCGCGAGGAAGTTTCTGTCGAGCATCTGATGGTTGCCTTGCAGTGCGGCGGATCGGACGGTTGGTCCGGAGTGACCGCCAATCCGGGTCTTGGTCGGGCCGCCGATTTTCTGGTACAGCAGGGCGGTACCGTTGTTCTGGGCGAGACAACCGAGGTCTATGGCGCCGAGTTCCTGCTCACCCGTCGGGCCAAGAGTCCGGAAGTCGCCCAGCGCCTGATCGATATGATCCACTGGTGGGAGGATTACACCTCGTACTTTGGCGGGTCGATCGACAACAACCCATCGCCGGGTAACAAGCTCGGTGGCTTGACCACGATCTACGAGAAGTCGCTCGGAGCCGTCGCCAAGGCCGGATCGATGCCACTCAATCAGGTCGTCGGGTATGGCGAGCGGGTGACTGAGCGTGGATTCGTTCACATGGACACCCCTGGGTATGACCCGGTTTCGGTGACCGGTCAGGTGGCGGGCGGCTGCAACGTCGTCGTCTTCACGACGGGCCGCGGATCCGCGTTCGGATTCAAGCCATCGCCATCGATCAAGCTGGCCACCAACAGTGAGCTCTTCGCCAAGCAGGAACCCGATATGGATATCAACTGCGGGCGGGTATTGGACGGTATTTCGCTCGATGCGATGGGCCAGGAAATCCTGGACGAGATCATCGATGTCGCCAGTGGCAAGCGCTCGAAGAGCGAACTGGCCGGCGTCGGTGAAGAAGAGTTCAACCCGTGGATCCTCGGAGCGATGCTGTAATCCCGATGAATGGCATAGAGGATTCAGTTGACGCACGAGTCGCGTTGTTCACCGAGCGGGCAACCCCGCTCGGTACGATTGTCGAGCGGGTCGGAGATTCTGCCGGACTCGCCTCGCTGATCAAGACCGCTGCGGACTCCGCAGGTACCGGAGAAGTGTCGGTGTCCCGGCAGGTTGCCGATGCAGCTCCTGGTTTAATCGCGAAGCTTCAGGAGCAGGGAATTACCTGCGACGTCGTGCAGGGTCGGGATCAGGCACGAGACAAAGCGGTTGGTGTGTCGATGGCATACCGGGCGATCGCCGAGACCGGGTCGGTGCTGCTCCACGAACGCCACATTCAGGATCGCGCACCAAGCCTGATGACAATTCACAACCTTGTAATCGTCCGAACCTCCGACTTGATTCCATCGCTGGATGAGACACCGGAATTGCTTCGGGAAATCGCCACAGGCGGACCGGGTGGCTATGCAACGTTCGTAACCGGCCCGAGTCGCACGGCTGATATCGAGATGTCCCTGACTGTCGGAGTTCAGGGACCGTTTCAAATTGCGATGATATTTGTCGATCAATTGACCTGATAAGAGAGTACACAGATGTCCACGGTTATTGAACGCGAGCAGACTGACGCGCACGATCAGAACGATCCGCATGCGTTCAAACCGTTTCCGATTCGGTACCGGACGGCGCTGGACAATCCACGCCTCGCCGCAAACGTCACTCGCTTTCAGCGCAATTGGCGAATAAACCGGGACAAGTCGCTGGAGGAAATCCAGTTCGACGAACTCCGGACAGAGTTCAAGGCAACCAAGACCCAGATCCAGGATCGACTCGAGGAGTACATCGTCGAGTTCCAGCGCAACGCCGAGACCGCGGGTGCGATCGTCCATCACGCCACCGATGCCGAAGATGCCAACCGGATTGCCAACGAAATCTGCCAACGCCATAACGCGAAGCAAATGGTCAAATCCAAGTCAATGGTCAGCGAAGAAATCGAGATGAATCAGTATCTCGAGGCACGCGGAATCGAGTGTATCGAGACCGACCTTGGCGAATGGCTTGTCCAGAAACTGGAACAACGTCCGAGCCACATTGTCGGACCGGCCCTGCACCTGAGTCGGCAGGAAGTCGGCGAACTGCTCAACAACAAGTTCAGTCTACCCGTGTCGCACGAGGACATTCCCGAGCAGGTCCACACAATTCGTGACCTGATCCGCCCGCTCTTCTTTACGGCCGAAGTCGGCATGACCGGGGCCAATGCGCTGATCGCCGAAACTGGCTCAGTCATGATGTGCACGAATGAAGGCAACGGGCGAATGGCGTCGTCCGTACCACCGGTTCACATCGTGTTGGCTGGCATCGAGAAGCTGATCCCGACCTACGAGGACGCGGTGACGCAGCTTCGGTTGCTCGGACGCAGTGGCACCGGACAGCGCCTCACGGTCTACACGACGTTCATCACCGGGCCAACTCCTGGCCACGAGATGCACATCATCCTGGTCGACAACGGTCGCCGGAAGATGCGCTCGATGCCGGAGTTCCGGGAAGCGCTGCACTGCATTCGGTGTGGGGCCTGTGCCAATGTTTGCCCACCGTATCGAGAAGTCGGCGGGCACGTGTTCGGCCACATTTACACCGGTGCAATCGGGCTGGTGGTCAGTCAGTTCCATCACGGACTGGACTCGATTGCCAAGCCGCAGAGCATGTGCCTCTCCTGTAACGCCTGCGAAACGGTCTGCCCGGTTCACATTCCCTTGCCGCAGCAGATCATCGACGTGCGCAAGATGGTGGTCGCCAAGAAGGGACTTGCCGGGCCGAAACGAGTCGCCGTTGCGGTCTTGTCGCGACCCAAGGCATTCGATCTCGCCACCAGGATCGGGAAGCGTGCCCAGTATCCCGCCACTCGCGGGGCGAAATACATCCGGATGACCAGCGTCCCGAAGCTGAACAAGCAAACCAAATGGCGAAGCCTGCCCGCACTTGATAGCAAGCCGCTCACATCGCGCGTCGAACCGGGATTGTTCTTCCCGCAGCAGGCAGCAGTCGTTCCGAATCACGTGGTGGGCAAGACGGCCGCCGTCTTCCCGGGCTGCATCACCGATCGGCTCTACCCGGATCAGGGTATGGCGGTCGTCGATATTCTCCGCGGACTCGGCATGCGCGTGATGGTCCCGGCGGGACTGAACTGCTGCGGGTTGCCGGCCAGCAACATGGGAGACGATCCGGCGGCCAAGCGAATGGCCAAGCAGACCATCCAGGCGCTGGAACGAGCCCAATGCGAATACATCGTTTCCGGTTCGGCCAGTTGTGTCGCGATGATCCTGCAGGACTACGTGCATCTTTTCCGCAACGACCCGGCCTGGCAGCGCCGCGCAAGTGCGATGGCCCTCAAGGTTCGCGATTTGACGACGTTCCTCGTGCACGATGCGCAATTGCAGCCGGGCGCACTGGCTGCCGCAGGCGAGACCGAGAGCATCACGTACCACGACTCCTGTCAGGGAATGAACGCGCTTGGACTGACCGCCGAGCCGCGATTCCTGCTCAATGATGTGCTCGGTATCGAAGTTAGTGAATTGAACGAGAATCGGCTCTGCTGCGGATTTGGCGGCTCTTTCGGGTTCGACTACCCGGAAGTCTCCGAGCGACTCATGAACAGCAAGCTGGACAACGCAGCGGCGACTGGGGCGAAAACCCTGGTGACCGACAACCAGGGATGCATCATGCACCTGCGTGGCGGATGCGACGCAGGCAAGCGACCAATGACCGTCAGCCACATCGGCGAACTGATTGCGACTGCAATTCGGGCGCGCCAGAAGCACGCCTAAGGTCGAGTACAGCCGGATCGGAGGGACCAGATGCAATCCCAACGACTGCACATCTGGAGACTCGGACTGGCCGACGTTCCTGAGGCGGCGGAACTGATGACGCGCGCATTTCTGAACGATCCGTTCTTTGTTACGTCGATTCCTGATCCCATTCTCCGCCGTGAGCATCTCCCGCCATTCTTTGCCGCGTGCCTCAACTACGGGTGTCACTACGGTCGCGTATTCGGCGCGGGCCAGGAACTGGCCAGACTCGAAGGCGTTGCCTGGTGGTATCGATATCCTGAGTGGCACTACAACGGTGAACGCACGAAGATCGCAGGTTTTGATGAGGTTGCCAGGTTGCTCGGCGAAGGGTCAGATCGAATCGAGAACATATCAAACGCGATCACTGACACGCTAAATCCGCTTTTCCCGGTAAAGCGAGCGGTACTGGATCAGTTGGCCGTTGATCCAGGCAGTCAGCGCTCCGGAATCGGTTCCGCCCTGGTTCAACACATCATCGATGAGACCACGTACGATGGATTGCCAATCGAACTCTGGACCGCCTCGGAATCCAATCTCACCTTTTATGCGAGGCACGGTTTTGAAGTTGTGGCAAGTGGTCGGGACGCCGACCATGGGATGGGTTGGTGGGGACTTGGTCGGGGCATTCAAGTCGTCTGATTTTGGCAAGCATCCGCCGCGTGCCGTAGGATGCTCCATGGTGAAACAACCAATTGTGCGAAGTCATTGAGTCGAACCTGACCGGGAGGATAAACGGGTGCCCCTTTGTGTATTCCAGACTGCCACTGACGGCGATCTGAAACTTGGACTGATCAGCGGCGACCAGGTAATTGATGTCGGGGCATACCGGCGGGCCCGCCACGCTGACCGCCGCGCTTCAGTTGAGCGCTGCAGATCTTTCGGCCGCACTGACTGCTGCAGAGTCAGGAACGGGTGTGCCGCTCAGTTCGGTCACGCTCACGGCTCCGATTGATCACCAGGAAATCTGGGCGGCCGGGGTCACGTATCTGCGCAGCCGGGATGCCCGGATGGAAGAATCGACCGAGAAGAGCGTTTACGACCGGGTCTACGATGCGGAGCGGCCGGAAATCTTCTTCAAGGCGATGCGCAATCGAGTGTCTGGACCAGGGGTATCCGTCGCGATTCGTTCCGATTCATCCTGGGATGTTCCCGAGCCAGAGTTCACCCTGGTCATCAACACCAGCGGCGAGATTGTCGGGTACACGATTGGAAATGATGTCTCGTCCCGCACGATCGAGGGCGAGAACCCGCTGTACCTGCCGCAGGCAAAGGTCTACAGTAAGTGCGCCGGATTGGGACCAGTGATCGCGCTTGCCTCTGAACTCGGTGACACCAGCAACCGAACCATCAAGTTGACGATCCGGCGCAACGGGGACGTCTTTTTCGAAGGCGACTCCGCTACGTCCCAGATTCACCGGACATTTGCCGATCTGGTCACCTACCTGTTCAGCAACAACGATTTCCCGAACGGCGTCTTGTTGATGACCGGCACCGGGATTGTGCCTCCGACCGAGTTCACCCTCGAAGATGGTGATCACGTCACTATCGAGATCGACGGAATCGGTACGCTGGAAAATCCGGTCATCCGGCTGAACTAGGCAATACGCAAAACGGGGCGAGTGGGTTCAACACCACTCGCCCCGCTTGCCTTGGTCTGCTTACTGATTGTTTGAGGCCCGCGCCATGCTTAGCCAGTGTGGGCGGCTACGCTCTTCCGGAGTCTGTTCGCCTGTGGCGCCGTTGGAGTCGACCGTCGCAGATTGCTCGACGTTTTCAGCCTCCATGGCGGCCAATGCGTTCAGGTCAATCTCGGCCTGCTCCTCGGCGGAGGTCTCAGCCTGAATTGCCTCCGGAGTCGGAATGTCGGTTGTCAACTCGTCCCAGCTGAGGTCAGCTTCGGCTTCAGCGACCGGTGCATCGTCCCCAGCAATTGCCTCGACCCATTCCTGAGCCGGCTCAGAGACGGGGCTGGTTTCTGGCTCGACAAGCTGGGCGGTGCCAGCGTGACCGGAGTCTGCCACGGCATTCGCGAAGGATGAATCGAGGGCTGGTTCGCTAACCGCGTCCGCTGGGGCCGCTGATACTGCCGAAGGAGCCTCTCCGGCTGAGGCCTGGGCGATGGCAACTTCGACATTTTTGGAGAGTCGCTCCAGATCAGCCATCATCGAGCCCATCATCATGGCGAGCGTTGACGCTTGCTGATGGCTCTTGCCAATCTCCTGCTGAAGAACGCTGAGGGTTGCGTGGTTGCGCTCGCGCTCGGAATTCAACCGTGCTTCGAGGCCATCCCGCATCTGTGCGACTTCACGATCAGCAACTTCTGGCAGGGACATTGCCCGGCGCAGGAGCTCAGATGAGCGGGAAAGGTGGTCCTGGACCAACTTGTCGAAGGATTCGTAGAAATTAACCCACTCGTGCCCGTGGCTCAAGGCTAGGAAATCTTTGGGCGGTTGACTGGTCATTGCAGGCGTGCTCCTGTCGTCGGAAGACGATTCATGATCAGCGCCCGATTGCTGCGCCGACCGTGCCGGGTGTTCCGGCCACATTTGACTCTACTCTAGAGCGCAATTCCACTGGTGACCACACTGTCAATTAGCCCGGAAGTAGCACTTGATGCAATGAGTGAGGAATTCCTTGCGGGCGATTGATACCGGGCTAGCTTTGAATTCTCACCGGTACACTTCGAATTCAAGAACTGCAATCGCTGAAGTTGCACATACGGAATTAACATGCTACCGTGGAGTTGCACATGTGAGTGACCGGATTGAGTCGGTCGTGGTCGAAGCAGGAGAGGATCTATGTCAACAGATGAGTCTCGTCCGGAAGCACGGGCTGGAATGCTGATTCGCAAGCCAGTCGAAACGGTCTTCCGAGCATTCGTTGATCCCGCGACAACCAGCCGATTCTGGTTTACCGATGGGAGTGGAGTTCTCGAGCAGGGCGACGACGGTCACCTGGACGTGGGGAATGTATGGCGTTTCGGATCAGGTGTCCGTCACTGAACTGGTTCAGAACAAGCGGATCGCCTTCACCTGGGGCGGAGCGGAGGGCCCAAGCCTGGTCGAATGGACGTTCACCGAGATCCCAGGCAAGGGAACATTCGTGGATATCGTCAACAGCGGCTTTGGTGGATCCATAGACCAGCAGGTTGCCGCCGCGCTGGATTCCACTGGTGGTTTTGCGCTTGTACTGGCTGGAGCCAAGGCATGGCTCGAGCATGGAATTGAGTTGAATCTGGTCGGGGATCGTTTCCCGGCCGAGTTGGGAGAGCACTAATGAGCGATCGGACATCAACAGGAGCGGCAGTTGCGGTGGACAAAAGCGATGTGATTGAACGGCAGATCTTCATCAAGGCGAGCCTCGACGTGGTCTGGAATCTCGTCTCGCACACCGGCTTCTGGGTCGGCGAGACGCTGCAATTCGGACACAAGGCGGTTGAGGGTGAAAAAGTCCAGATGGATTCGACGAAGTGGGGCGTGTTCGAGGTCAAGGTTGAGCGACTGGACCCGCCTCGTTTTGCCGCCTATCGCTGGGCGAGTGGCTTCCCGGGTCAACCCCTGAGCGAGACCAATACAACGCTGGTCGAATTCACGCTGACCCCGGAGCTCAATGGCGTCACGGTCCAGGTTCGAGAAAGTGGCTTTGCCAGCCTGGACGGATCGGACGACTTCCGGATCTCGCAGTACAACGGCAACGCAGATGGCTGGAAGGCGCAGCTAGATCTGTTGCTAACTGCCGCAGAGCAGGGCACCCGGTGAACGCCGGTTCGCTGCAGCAACTCGACCTGGTGTTCACAGCCCTCGCTGATCCAAACCGGCGAGCGGTTCTGGAACGCCTGGCGCGTTCAGGGGAGGGTTCAGCATCGACGCTTGCGCATGGGATGCCGATCAGTCGCCAGGCGGTCCTCAAGCATCTCGTGGTGCTGGATCGGGCCGCGCTGGTTGGGTCGCGCAAGTTGGGTAGAGAAGTGCTCTATTCGGCCCGGCCAGACGAATTGCTTCGGACAGCCAGCGCACTCGAGCAAATCGCCACGAGTTGGGACGACAAACTCGCCGCCTTGAAAGAGGTTGCCGAGCAGAAATAGCAATCCAGCAGTGTGGACTACGCCGGCGCGATCACTATTCGACCGCGCCGTGCACCTTGTCGCGAATCTGGAACAGCGATTCTTCGATCGAATCGGCGCGAACCTGCTTTTCCTTGATCCGGGTCGAGACTTCCTTGATCCGCTTCTCAGTATCGGCAGACGGCTTGGCTGATTGTTGAGCATTCAGCCGATCAAGTTGCTCCTGATCGCGATCGATGGAGCGCAGGATTTCGCCGAACTGCTCAAGCTTGCGATCCATCGCTTCCTTGAGCCGGTCGCCCCATTCGTTTTCGCGACGATTGCGCGCCGTCTGAACATTGGCGAAGATCTTGTCGCAGGCCTCGCGGAAGACCTTCCAGATCTCGTCGGATTTCTCGCGCGGGACCGGACCGATTTCCTTCCACTTGGCCTGGAGCTCTTTCGCCTCGTTGGCAGCATCGAATGAATTGGTAGACCAGCGCAGCGCCTGGGCCTGCTTGACCAGTTCCATCTTTGCGGCGAGATTTGCCTGCCAGATTCTGATTCTGGACAGCGACGACCTCAGTCGCGCTTGCCGAAGAATGCCTGGTTCGCGGCCCGGAACTGGGTCCAGAGCGCTTCGTCGGCCTCGCGACCAGCGGTTCCGATCGCTTTCCATTCAACCTGGAGCGCCTTCAGGGCATTGCTGGTGGCGTTGAAGTCGTCGGACGTGCTGAGCTCCTGGGCACGGGCGACGAGCGCTTCTTTCTTTTGCTGGTTCTCGGTGTATTTCGATGATCGCTGTTCATAGAACGGCCGGGTGATGCCCTGGATCTTCGCCCAAAGCGCATCGTCATCGGCGCGACCAGCCGAACCGGCCTCTTTCCATTTTGCCTGGATGGTGCGGAGTTGATCACCGACTCTCCGGAAGTCCAGATCCTCAGCGGATACAGCGGCTTCGGCTTGAGCGATCAGCGCTTCCTTGGCTTCCTTGGCGGTATTGCGGGTTGCCTGGCGGATTTCGAAATCGGCCGAGCGGCGCTTGTTGAATTGCTCGCGGGATGAGGAGAAGCGAGCCCAAAGGGCCTCGTCTGGCTCCTTACCCGCGGTACCAATGGTTTTCCATTCCTCGAAGAGTGCCTTGAACTTGTCGCCGGTCGCTTTCCATTCAGTGGAGTCGGCGAGCTTCTCGGCTTCGCCGGCAAGGCGTTCCTTGGCAGCAACGCGGTCGCCAACTTCGCCGGCGATCTCCGCATCGAGTCGGGCCAGACGCGCGATCAAAACCGTCACGTCGCCAAGCACATCAGAATCGGTCAGGGTCTCGGCACGCTTCTGAATGCGATCCCGATAGGATGACTTGTTCTTGGCGGCACGGACTTCTGCTTCGAGTTCGTCGATCTCAGTCGTCAGGCGACGGAAGGCGAGGGCGAAGAAGGCCATACCCAGTGGATCGGCACCGTCGACAACACCAAGTACCCGATCGGAACCGGCAGGGCGAATTTCACCCTCGTCGTTGATGAAACCGAGCACGGGCGCCGTCGTTGGATCCAGTGATGGCGTGACGACCCGCATGCCGGCGATCATCGCAATCGGCTCACCGATCGGCTGACCGTCCTCGACCCGGACGATACCTTCGGCATCGACGCTGCCGAGCAATTCCCGTGTGAATGACGGAGTCTGCCGGTGCACCTTGCGCTCAGCATCAATCAGGCCGATCACACGGCCACCAGGCGTCGAACCAGCGACGCGAATCGAGATTTCGGTTGAAGACACTGAACAGTCGCTCCGGGAATGAATTCGTTGAAAGACGTTCCGCTAAATATCAGCGCGTATTGTACCGGTTTCGGCCAACTACCCCGAAACTATCACAATATTCGCGTATGAAACCGTGTCCGCCGTCCTTATTGTCGCCCGGCCGGACTTCGCAATCTGCTTGAGCTCAAGGTGTTCAATCGAAATCAGTGGGATCGGAGCGATCAGTTCGCGTAACTCAGCTACCCGGTCTGGAGAGGCGTCTGAGGCCTCCCGCGCAATCAGAATCCGGTCAATGTGGAACTCGTTCATGACGGCGCGAACGACATCGAGGACCGTGGGAATATCGTCGGTCAGTGCGAGGTCTATCCGCTCAGGGCCGACTGGAACCGGGAAACCGCGATCACAAACCGTGAAGTAATCGGTATGTCCCGTGCTGGCGAGAAGATGATTTATAGCCGGATGGTAGATGCCGGATTTCTTCATGGCGCCTGGTCGGTACCCACGCCCCACTCATCAAAGTAGCGATCACGCTGCTCAAGCGTGATCGCTTCAGCCAGTGTCGGATGTGGTCGCTTGAAATAGAAAACCGCTTCGTTGTGTTCGGAGGCAACGGACACAAGTTCCCAGCCTTCCTTACCGATTTCGTTGAGGGCGTCCTGGGAAAGGTCACCCCGCCGGGTGTAGTAGTGCCACTTCGTTGTTGCCATACCCCGCTCCTCCTCGCATACGGGATTCTAGCGAGTCTGAACGGGTTTATGCTTGCACAACGAAATCGGTTTGAGGATTGGGAATTCGGGAGCAGGCAATGAAGCTTTCATCGGCGATGTCGAGGTTGGGTACGGAGACGGCGTTCGAGGTACTGGTGCGGGCTCGGGCGCTCGAGGCCAAGGGCAAGGACGTCGTCCACCTTGAGATTGGCGAACCCGATTTTGACACCCCAGCCAACATCGTAGAGGCGGGGGCTGAGGCACTCCGAAATGGATGGACGCACTATGGACCATCGGCCGGACTGCCTGATCTCCGCGACTCGATCGCGCGCTATCTGAACCGTTCCCGAGGCACCGAGTACGCGGCCGAGAATGTGATTGTCACCCCGGGTGGCAAGCCGATCATGTTCTTCGTGATTCTGGCACTGCTCGAGGCGGGCGATGAGGCGATCTACCCGAACCCGGGGTTCCCGATCTACGAATCGATGATCAATTTCACGGGAGCGACTGCCGGTACCCTCGCCGATCCGGGAGTCAAACGAGTTCGCGCTCGATGTTGATGAACTGGAATCGTTGATCACGCCGCGGACCAAGCTGCTGATCATCAACAGCCCGGGTAACCCGACCAGCGGTGTGCTTGCCGAAGGGCGATATCGAGCGGATCGCCGAACTGGCTGTCAAGCACGACCTGATCGTTCTCTCGGACGAGATCTACAGCGAGATCATTTACGAAGGCGAACACGTTTCAATTGCGACGTTCCCTGGAATGCGCGAGCGCACGATCATCCTCGACGGGTTCTCGAAGACCTACGCGATGACCGGCTGGCGTCTTGGCTATGGTGCGATGCCGTTGGATCTTGCTCCGGCAATCAACAAGCTCATGGTGAACAGCAATTCGTGCACATCGGTGGCCGTTCAGCGGGCTGGTATCGAGGCTCTCGACGGTCCGCAAGATGAGGTCGTGGCGATGGTCAAGGCATTCAAGGCGCGGCGTGACATCATGGTCGACGGCCTGAACGCGATTCCTGGAATCTCCTGCCTGCGGCCAAAGGGAGCGTTCTACGTATTTCCGAACATTTCGGGCACCGGCAAGACAAGTCGCGAGTTCGCGGACGAACTGGATGACCACGGGGTCGCAGCGCTGGCCGGAACGTCGTTCGGCAAGCATGGCGAAGGATACCTGCGTCTCTCGTACGCAAACTCCGACGAGAACCTGCGCAAGGCGCTCGCCCGGATTCAGACAGCCGCCGCCGAGGCAATCGGTTAAGGCTCGGGATCGAGATGTAGGGGCGCTGCTTGCCGCGCCGCTCGAGGTGGGGAGTAGCAAGCGGCTCCGCTACTGAGTCGGTTGGTTGTCGCGGGGCAGATGTTGGGGCGCTGCTTGGGCGCCCACGGGTCGCGGTGTTCGAAGTGGGGAGCAGCAAGCGGCTCCGCTACGAGGCTGGTCGGTGGTCGCGAGGTTCGAGGGTAGGGGCGCTGCTTGCCGCGCCCGGTGGTCGTGGTGATCGAAGTGGGGAGCAGCGAGAAGCGGCTCCGCTGACGAGGCTGGTCGGTGGTCGCGAGGTTCGAGGGTAGGGGCGCTGCTTGCCGCGCCCGGTGGTCGTGGTGATCGAAGTGGGGAGCAGCAAGCGGCTCCGCTGCATGGACAGATTGATTCGATAGTGAGGCGGACGTGGATCGAGCGATCGAATCCGGTGCTGATCAACGCCCTGATCCATGGCGCCGAAAACGGATCAGGCTGGACGCACGTGCATATTCTGTGCCGGGGACGGTTTGGCATGTAACGATAACGCGACAGCGAATCGCCGCAGAATCTTTACCGAACCTGCTGCCGCAAAAATGGCCGTGGAGACGATTCACGATCGTTGTGCCAAGGCAGGTTCGGTCGATTTACTGGTATGCGTCATGCCCGATCATATCCACCTCCTCATTCAGATCGAGCGTGGAAATCTTGTTGATTTAGTCCGCGGTATCAAATCGATTCTCGGAATCTGGTGCCGAAGGAACGGGTCGGAGTCGGGCGATGTTTGGCAGAAATCGTTCTACGACAAAGGCATCCGAAACGAAACCGCAATGGACGCTGTTGTTAGATACATTCTCGAGAATCCCATCATGGAAGGTCTCGTCGAGGATTGGTCGGAGTACCCGTGGATCAGCGGGAGTTTGATCGAAGCCGAGAGGTAGTGGCGCTGCTTGCCGCGCTCGGTCGTCGTGGTGATCGAGGTGGGGAGCGGCGAGCAGGCTCCCCGCCACGAGGTCGGTCGAGGTCGCGTTCGGTGGAGATGACGGGTAGTGGCGCTGCTTGCCGCGCCCGTTGGTCATGGTGATCGACGTGTGGAGCAGCAAGCGGCTCCGCTACGAGGCCGGTCGAGGTCGCGTTCAGTGGAGATGACGGGTAGTGGCGCTGCTTGCCGCGCCCGGTCGTCGTGGCGATCGAGGTCGGGAGCAGCAAGCGGCTCCGCTACGAGTCCGGTCGTGATGATCGAAATGACAGGTAGTGGCGCAGTTTGCCGCGCCCGGTGGTCGTGGCGATCGAGGTGTGGAGCAGCAAGCGGCTCCGCTACGATGTTGGTCGGCGTCGCCGACGCGTTCCGCACCTACGAGAGTTGCTTGTAGAAGAGCGTGGTGCCATGTAGCTGACCGTCGGCGGGTGATCCGGCCCAATCGGGAATTGTCCCTGCGACGGTATAGCCGACTTTGGCGTAGAGGTTGATGGCGATATCGTCTGAGTTGGTATCGAGGTGAAGCAGCGTTCGACCTTCGCGTCGTGCGACGTCTTCAAGTGCCCGCATCAGTTGCGCGCCAATGCCTTTGCGCTGGTGACGCGGATCGACCAGAACCTTGTTGACTTCCGCCCGGTGCGAACCATTGGCTTTCTGGGCAAGTTCCAACTGGGCCGTGCCAACGATCTCCTGGTCCTCGTACGCAAGCAGAAGTTTGTTTCCGGGTCGAATGACGCTTGCCCAGTACGATGCGGCTTCGGTGTGGGAAGGCGGCTGCATCCATCCGACTGAGGCTCCGTGCTCAACCACCGCGATCAAGATACTGGCCAGGGACTCAATATCAGCATCTGTCAGCGATTCAGCTACCGAAATGTCGATCACGAGCGGGCTTCCTTGCGCGAATGGGCTGGTTCCATCGCCATGCCCGGGACTCGCTGCCGATGATGCAGGATCACTGAGCGGAGCGTGGTTGCCGCATAGACCGATGCAAAGGTCGTGGCAGCCAGCAGGACGATGGCCGAACCGGATGATATATCGAGATGGAAGCTCAGGAACATCCCGATTCCCCCGCACATGGCGCCAATCGCACAGGAGAGCACCAGCATCGTTCCGAATGAGTTGGTCAGCAATCGGGCGGTGCTGGGCGGAATGACGATTGCGGCGGCTATCAGCGTCACACCGACCACATTCATGGACGCGACGATCGTGGCGGCCAACGCCAGTGCGAACCCGGTATCGATCCAGTTGGCAGGTACGCCGAAGACCAGGGCAAGATCACTGTCAAACGCTGTGAAGAGCAACTGTCGGTAGAAGATGATCGTCGCGGCGACAACAACTGTTGCGACTGACGCGATGACATATATGTCGGTCTGGGTGACGCCCAGAATGTTGCCGAAAAGGGCCGCATCGAAGTTTCGGGTGAACGATCGGCTTCGGCTGATCAGAGCCACTCCGAGTGCAAACGACGCAGTTGTCACGATGCCAATGGCCGCGTCTGCTCCGATGTTCCGTCGCTTTCCAGCCGCATTGATCAGCAAGGCGGAAAGAAATCCCCACGCTCCTGCGCCGAGGTAAAAGTTGATGTTCAGCAGATACGCAACCACTGCGCCACCGAAGACGGAGTGCGAGAGTCCATGACCGATGTAGCTCATCCGGCGTAGGACGATCATGGTGCCGATCAGGCCGCACAATCCGCCGACCAGCACAGCTACGATCAGGCCGCGCTGAAAGAACTCGTACTGGAGTGGATCCGTGAACCAACTCATGACGCTGCTCGATCCAGCCCGGCCAGCGGTGGGTGGGTACCGGCTTCGGCAACAAGCACGTTCCCGGTTAACGGGTCGTGCACCACCCGCATTTCTGCATCGAACGTCCGACTCAGAATGGCATCGGTGAAGACTTGTGTCGGATTTCCCTGGGCGATAATTGCTCGATTGACGCAAATCACCCACGGCAGATGCGCCGCCAGCGAGTTGAGTTCGTGTGTGGTCATCAGGATCGTTGTGCCTTGTTGATTGAGGTACGCGAGGTGATGCAGGATGTCGTCGCGTGTCTTGATGTCGACGCTGGCAGTCGGTTCGTCGAGAATCAGGATGCCTGGTTTACCGACCAGCGCCCTGGCCAGAAATACTCGATGTTGCTGTCCACCAGAGAGTTCGCGGATGTGGCGCTTGCGAAGGCCGGTAAGTCCCAGCTCTTCAAGCACGGTATCGATGGCGTGCCGCTCATCCCTGGATGCCCACGGAAGGCGGCCAGGCTTTGTCGAGAGCCCCATCAGGACGACGTGTTCAACAGTGGCCGGAAAACTCCAGTCGACCGTCTCCACCTGCGGAACGTATCCGATACCGCGTGGAATAGTCGATCCGGTCAATTGCTCGCCATTGACGTACATCTCGCCGGAGTAGCGCTGGGCAAGACCGATGATCGATTTGAGCAAGGTCGTCTTGCCAGCACCACTGGGGCCAATGATGCCGGCAAACATGCCATGTGGAATCGAGAGCGAAACGTGCTCCAGAACACGCTGCCGCTCATAGCCACAGCTGTGATCGTGGAGCTCAATCGCGGTGCCTTTTACGGCAGATAGGTGTCGTATGGGAGGATCCCGTCCAGAGCTTCAATGGTTCCGCCAAGAGCGGGGACCATGAGTTCCATGTTTCGCAACATCATGCCGACGTAGGTGTGCTCCGGCGCGTTCGGCTCACCTGGAGGAGCATCATCGCGCAGCTGGTCGATGTACTGGGCACCGGCCTCTTCGGCAATCTGCTCAAGAACGGTGCTCGGGAACACTTCAGAGCCGAAGATCGCCGGAACCTGCGCATCCCTGATCTGGTCGATCAGGTCGGCGACATCCTGCGCGGAAGGTTCCGAGAAGTCGGACGGTTGAGCGGCGCCAATTACCGTCATCCCGTAGCGAGGCGCAAAATAGGCATACGAATCGTGGTACGTCAGCAATTTGCGATTTGCTTCAGGGATGGTTGCTGTCACGGCCATGATGCCGGCATCGAGCTGATTGATCAGGACTCTCATATCGGGCGAGGTTTTCCGCGTAGTAATCCGCGTTGGCCGGGTCTCGCTCGCTCAGTTTTGCGGCAATCAGTTTGCCGTAATTCAGAGCGAAGATCGGATTCATCCAGAGGTGTGGATTCGGTTTTCCGTCTTCCTCAGGGAACGAAAAGTCGTAGACATACTCGTCCTCAGTGATTGTTTGATCCCCAAGCACGACCATCTCGGCGCCGTCCTTCATGTTGGCGGTTGCCAGGTCCATGGTTGGCTGCTCAAGCTGGAGACCGTTCACAAAGACGAGGTCGGCCCCGGCGAGGATAACCGCGTCGGACGGCGCGGGTTCAAACGTGTGGCTGTTCGTGCCATCTGGAACAATGCCGTAGAGATTGATTCGGGTGCCACCGATGTTGCGAGCTATGGAACTGATCGGGGCGACGGTTGTCGCGACGTTCAGCAGTCCATTGTCAGTATCGAACGAGTCGGTCCAACCGAGAGACGTTGTCGGAGCGGGAGTTCCGTCCTGCGCCATAGATTGGTACGTGGTGAGGCCGCCAGCGATCGCAGCTAACCCCGCGCTTTGGGAGAGTAGCTGTCTTCGGGAAAGGGACATCAAAAGGACTCCTGCTTACTATTAAGTAGTCAACAGAACAAATGTACATCACGAGACAAGTCAAATGCACGTCAAACTACGTGCTACTGTCGATTGAACGAGCGCTACTTGATTGGGGATCACTGTATGCCGAGGTATCAATATGAATGTCCGGCATGCGAGGTGGTATTTGACCTGGAACGACCTATGGCAGAGTCGTCAGAAGGTGCGCCATGTCCGGTTTGCGCGGCGAATTCGACACGCGTGATCACAGTGCCGAAGTTTCTGTTCAAGGCAGACCCGCGGGACAACCAACCGTATTGGCACACGCATGATGGGTATGGACACAGTCATCCTCCCCGGCGCGGACGTCACCGCAGCCCCGAGGAGGATCACTAGACCTTATGCGTCGTGGGGAGCCGGGACCACCAGCAACGGAGCCGGGCACTCACGAATCAGCTTCTCCGCGACCGAGCCCATCAACCAGCGCTTGAACCCACCCTGACCGCGGCTGGTCATGACAACCAGATCGCCTGGCTTGGCGAAATCGAGAATCGCGGCAACCGCAGAACCGAGCATGACGTGCTTCTCAGCCGTCGCATCGTGTTGAGCCAGGACAGCCAACGCTTGGTCGAGATATTCATTTGCAGCGTTGGTCGTTTCAGCTTCGATCTCGGTGTAGAACTCTGGCGTGAAGGCCGGTCCGTATGCCATGGCCGGGGAAACGACCTGCGGAAGGTCCACCGCACTCAGGAGCTGGATAGCCGCCCCAAGTTGTTTCGCTATCACCGCAGCGACAGGGAGTGCCAACTGAGCCCGGTCAGATCCATCCAGCGGGACAATGACGCGGGCGATCTTCGGCAGGGTGCTCGATTCCATAGCGTCGTTTTCGCGGATCACGAGGATTGGTTTGGTGGACGTGCGGACAACCTTGTCGGCAACGCTTCCAAGGGTCAGGCGCCCGATTGCCCCACGCCCGGAGCTGGCCATGCAGATCAGATCGGCACCATCGGCATCGGCGGTGTCGAGAATGACCGATGCCGCATCACCGGAAAGTGCTTGCTTGGTGATCGAGACGCCAGGAGCGGCCGATGCCCAGTGCTCCTCTGCCTTATCAAGGTCTTCGTTCGCGAGTCCGATCAGCATTCCCTGAACTTCCGTCGGCACTCATCGTGATTGCACCGAATGGTTTGCGGAGCGGTTCAGAATCGGGGATCACCTGAATCAGGTTTACCGTTCCGCCCTGACCGGCAACGGCCAATGCGTAGGGAACGGCTTGCTCGCTTAGCTCGGATCCATCGAGTGGGACTAGTACGGAATTAAATGGATGATCTGCCATGCTGTAATGCTCCTCTAGGGCGAAAACGAGGCAATCTCTCTCGTGGTCAAGTCTATCGCTTACGCACCCAACCGCGACCCGACTCGAGTCGGTGTTACCCGATCATGCTCCGGGCCTTGTCCGCGATCGCCTTGCCAAGCGCAGCGTGGGCAGCGGCATCGAGGTGAATACCATCGAGCGGATCGCTGGTCACGATCGACCCGGCATCGAGGAAATCGAGACCGAGCCGGTTCGCCCAATTGCCGTACTCGTATGCGAACTGCTTCGATTTCTCGATCGCACCGACGAACAGGCCGGCCAGATCACCCATTTCAATGACGACCGGAGGAGCGATCATCAAGACCTTGGCTGTGCCACCATCCGGGCCAACCCGCATGGTTCGCGCAATGTCGCAGAGCAGTCCGGCAGCTTGAGCGGAATCGGCAGGATTGCGATTGAAGCGACTCTTGAGATCGTTGGTGCCAAGCATGATCGTGACGAGATCGATTGGGGCGTGGGTTTCCAGACATGGTGCCAGGTAGGTCAGGCCGTTGCGGTTCAGCTCGTTCAGGTCGTCCATGTTTGTGGTGCGACCGTTCAGTCCTTCTTCCATGACCCGATAACCGGAGCCTAGTTCAGCGGCAAGAATCCCCGTGTACCGCACATCGAGGGGATGGCGACCGCCCGAACCAGCGTCGGCTCCCCAGGTATTCGAGTCGCCATAACAAACAATTGTCTTCATGTTTTCTCCTCGTTACGGCTTGTCGACCGGTGCCCAGCCAAGCAGATCCCTGGCGTGGGAGATGTCCCAGAACTTTCGCGGGTTATCCGAGATGGCATAGACGATCGCGAACGGCACGTCCTCGGCCTCGATACACGCGGAAATCAGCTCGCAGCAGTCCCGTTTGCTCAGCCAGGTTGCCTTCATCCGCTCGTACTTCTGCTCTGGGGTCAGGTCGAGCCAGAAGGAGCCGTTGGGGACGCTCGGATCGCTCGGATTGTCGTCACCGCGAACCGAACCGATGCGCAGGTTGTAGGAGCGGACTCCGTGATATTCCTGGTAGTACCGCCCGACCGCTTCGCCGAAGACCTTGCTGACGCCATACAGCGAATCCGGGCGAAGTTCGACCGTGTGATCGTAGACCCGCTTGTCGTCGACCTGATAGATCTCCGGCAGACCCTCTTCTTCGTATCCACCGATTGTGTGATTCGATGATGCAAAAACGACGGCTGGCACGCCCTTGATCCGGCACGCCTCGAAAACGTTGTAGGTGCCCTGGATATTGACGTTGAAGACGTCATCCCACGGAGCCGAAACCAGAGGATTGCCGGCCAGGTGAACGACCGCGTCGATTCCCTCGAACGCAGGCAGAATCGCATCAAGATCGCTGACGCTGGCAACCAGGGTCGGTGCGTTGCCCGGGTCCTTGATATCGATACCGGTAATCTCATACCGGTCACTCAGCAAATTGACGCAGGCCTGTCCGATTACCCCGGCGATACCGGTGACGAGTACGTTTTTGCGACTCAAGCGCTTCTCCCTCAGATTCGTTAATGGGCGGACCATCTCTGCCAAGTATCCTACCAACCATTGCCGACGCGTACGCCGACTTACCACAAGGACATGTACCGGTGAACAATTTGCCGTTCGATCGCCCGGGCCAATTCTGGAAGACCAACCTGCACTCCCACACCACCCGGTCCGACGGAAAACTGACGCCTACCGAGCTGACCACCATTTACAAGGAGCAGGGGTATCACGCCCTCGCTGTCACCGATCACTTCATGGAGCGATTTGGCTTTCCGATTGTGGATACAACCCAGTTCCGGACCGAGCAGTTCACGACGATTCTTGGCGCGGAATTGCACGGCCCTGGACTGATGTTTGGCGACTGGCACATTCTGGCAGTCGGTCTTCCGGAAGATTTCGCGCACACGACTCCGGGCGAACCAGGCGTAGACGTAGCGCGTCGTGCCTCTGACGCCGGAGCGTTTGTGACTATCGCGCACCCGGCCTGGTATTCGCTGATGTGGGAGAAGGCGAAGGAACTGGATTTCGCCGACGCAATCGAGGTCTACAACCACACCTGCCATTTCGATAACGATCGGGGCGAGAGTTGGTACCTGGCTGATCAGTTCCTGATGACAGGACGCCGGACGTTTGCCGTCGCTACCGACGATGCTCACTGCAGCGTTCGTCCGGATACGTTCGGTGGCTGGACGATGATCAAGAGTGAATCGCTCGATCCGGAATCGCTTCTGGCCGCACTCAAGGCAGGCGAGTTTTACGCATCGACTGGTCCGGAACTGCACAACGTCGCGATCGAAGGCGACAAGATCGTGGTCGAGTGTTCGCCGGCATCAGTCGTTTTCGCAACCGGTGCCGGAGCGATCCATCGGGACGTTCAGGGCGCCGGAATCACGCGGGCCGAATTCGACGTCGAACCGTTTCTGAAGAGCTATGCCCGGATCACGGTGCTCGGCGCGGACGGTGGCAAGGCCTGGTCCAACGCGATCTTCTTCGACTAGCTGATCGGTCGCTGGATCGTGAGAGCCGTCGCCGGATTGTCGACGAAGATCTGACGAACCGACGGCGCATCGAATCCGGCGTCCATCAGAATCAGTGGCACGAGATCGATCAGGTGCTCGAAGCCGGGCTTGCCACCGTAGCCGGTGTGGGTCGACTTGCGCGAGATATCGCCGGATACAAGTAGCTGAGTCAGATAGCCTGCTTCGGCGAGCTGCAGCAGTACCTGCGGCGCGTTCCTCGTCGGCTGCCCGTTTCAGGTTGTGGAACCGGTCGAATGAGAGGTAGACACCAGTCTTCAGCACCGCCATCAGATAGTCGACGTCGTCCAGGCGCGAGTCCATGTGCCCGATTATGATCTGGTGAGGTGCCGCGCCGGCAGCGGTCACGACCTCGATCTGCTCAAGCGCCATCGTTCCGTCTTCGGTGTGGGTCGATATCGGCGCTCCGGTCGCTTTCTGGGCGATTCCGGCTGCTGTCAGTACCCGCCGCTCGACATCCGTGATCTCGTTGAGACTGGTCCCCGCCTTGATCACGCCCGCACGAACGTTGGTGCCGTCGATGCCCTCCACGATCTCGCGAATCGATCGTTCAGCAATCTGGTCCGCTGAATCGTCCCGTACGAACGGTGCGGCAATCAGATCCTTGTGATGACCAGTGGTGAGGATGATATTGACCGGGGAGCGTTGCGCAATCCAGATCATGTCCTCAATTGAACGCCCGTAATCGGCCGGACCCATGTCCACAATCGAGCGACCGCCAGCCGCGAAGAAGATCTCCAGATCCGCAACCGACATTGCCGGGTCGTCCAGGATCAGGTCTGCGTCAGTCGCGTTGAGCGGGTTGGCAAGATTGAAGACATGCTCGTGCACCAGGGTGAATCCGAGTGCACCTGGATGGACCGGGCCGAGCACGGTCATCACGTGCGGTTCAGTGGGGTCAAATGGCTCGTCGTCGTCGAAATCCGGCTCGAACGATTCGCCCGGCTCCAGACCGTAGTCGTATTCCTCGTCGGCTCGCTCGCTCAAGGTTGTGCTCCTGTTGAATTAGTCTTCGCGCGTCCAGGTTCCGGATTTGCCGCCCGATTTCTCGGCAAGCTGAACGGTCGTGATGGTCATACCTCGATCGACCGCCTTGACCATGTCGTAAACCGTCAGTGCAGCCACGCTGACGGCGGTCAATGCTTCCATCTCAACTCCGGTTTGACCGCGCGTTTCTACCGTCGCCGTAATCGACACACCGGACGAATCCAGATCGAGTGCGAGGTCGACTTTTGTCAGGAGAAGCGGGTGACACATCGGGATCAGTTCGGACGCTTTCTTGGCGCCCATGATCCCGGCGATCTGGGCAACGGCGAGCGGATCGCCCTTCTTGACTCGATTGGTGCGGATCAACTCGACTGTCTCAGGAGCCATGTCCACCCGACCGACCGCAACCGCCCGCCGATGGGTGATCTCCTTTTCGCCGACATCAACCATTCTGGCTCGACCCTGATCGTCGAAATGGGTCATCTTGCCGTCGCTCGTCATCAATTGCACCTTGTCGAAAACCGGTAAGCTCGTGGACACATGATACGGGGCGACGGAGAAGGCAATGGCCGGATTTTTGAGCAAGCTCTTCGGTGGGGACGCCAACCAATCTGATTTGCAGGAACAGGTGGATGCGATTGCACGGGAGGAGCGCGCGCGTCGGGAATCGCAGCGATCCCTGAATCCGGACGAAGAGAGTATCTGGGCTCCGCCGAAATTTGAGGAGGCCGACCCGGCCGATAGCGCCGAGGAGTCCGAATCCGGGGAGCCGATTGTTGTCGGCGGCTTGCTGGGCAACCTGCTGAACATGGCCGGTCTCGGGAATCTGAACGATCTCTCCAGCAGTACCAATCCCTGGATGGCTCATATCAATAGAGTCAATCAGTCGCTTACCCCTGCCCAGCGCGAACAAGCGATTGAGCGCGCCCTGAACAACCTCCCGCCAGAAAGTCGGGCAACGCTGGAGCAACGGCTGACCGAGGGTAGTCAGGAATTCAGCGTCGGACTCAAGAGCGAACTGGTCTCATTGCTGGAGGAGCCGAACGGGGTGCTTGCGCTAATGGAGCGAATCACCCCAGGCGATTCGAATTCCGGGCATCTGGACATCATGGGAGCGATGCAGGATCCGGCGATCCGCGATCTGGTGAAGACATTGCTGCCAGAGTTGTTTCGCGCAAAACAGGAATCAGATTAGGGCGGAATCAGGATCTCCGGACCAGCACGACGCCGGCCATTACCAGTGCAATCCCAAATACTCTCGGTGCTGTGATCTGGTGCTTGTCAAGACCTAGCACGCCGTAGTGATCCATCACGACCGCCGCAACCAGTTGTCCGGCGACGATCAGCGTGAAGAGGAAGGCGCTTCCGAGCCGGGCGACCAGCAGCGCCGAGGCAGCAACGAAGACCGCGCCGATGATTCCGGCGGTCCACATCCACCAGTGCATTTGCCCGATCACGTTGCCCTCGAAAAGCTGCCCCTTCTTGTAGATGAGCGACACGACCAGCAGTGATGCCGTTGAAACCGAGGTCGAGAGCAGGGCTGCGCGGTACGCGTCACCCGAAAGCAGGCGAACCTGGTTGTTGATGCTGGCCTGCACGACCCCTGATGCACCGATCCCGATCGCCAGGAGAACCAGTATCCAGAACATGCGCTGCAACTCCGATCAGCCTTTCTTCGCCATGCAAACGGCGCTCGGCAACACTGCCGATCTGCATTATCCTGCGTCGCCAATCATACGTGAGTACTTGTACGTACACGCCCGACGGACTCAGGGTCATGGGAGGATCGCCTCACAAGGTGATGACGACTGGCGGATATGGATTGGTAGTGTGCGCAGCGTAGGATCAGGGCACAGGCGGTAACGTCGTTGTAGATTCGCACATTCTTCACGTTCGGAGCATTGCGGTGGATTCAACAATCGGTATCAACGAAATGGCTCATAGCCAGCAAACCACTGCTGCGGTCGCCGCACCAGCTCCGGAAGATACGCTTGCGTTCTTCCAGGCACTCTGGTTCTGGATTCCCGCCGGACTCGGCCTCTGGTCGGCCATCATCTGGGGCATCACCCGGATAATCTAGATTCAAGCTTGAACATGTTACAGCGACCGCATCAGATACGATGCGGTCATTTTGTTTACCGGGTATGTTCGGAAATCAAGGTCCCGGAATTGGCGATGAGCACTGGAATCAGGTCTTGCAATGACTGGGTCCGTGCCGCGATTGCCTCGGCACTTTCCAGGCCGAATAGCCGGGTCAAGTCGTCAAGGAACGGCTGGTGCATTGCCCGCTCTGACCCCGTGCCATCCGCGACGAGGATAGTCATGCAACGGGCAGCCGTCACCCCTATCCAGAACAGGGCGTCACGAGGATTCCCCGTTTGGACCAATTCACAGGCCGAATCGATTGCTCCGATCCTGCCGCTCGAAGAAATGTCTTCCGAAAAGTGAAACCAGGTTGCTTTCTTCTGGACAGCCAGGTCGAACAGCGGCGCAAGTCTGTCGATCAGCACCGTCACGTCTGCAGCGCTGGTCACCCCGGGGTCGAGCAGATCAATCAGGGGTGGGTACATTTCCGGGTGCCCAAGTTCATCGAGCATCTCGCGAACTGCGGCGTACCGGTTACGGACAGTCGGATTGCGCAGCCCGGCGACCAGCAAAACGTGCGTGCTGACACCAGCTGCGAACAACCACGCAATCATCCGCTCTTCGGGTGACTCCGCAGTGGTCAACCGGGCCAGGTTTTCCTGAATTCTGCTGACAGCGTGGGCACATCGGAGCCGGACCCAGTCCGGCCGCTCAAACTCGAGCGCGACCGTTTGCTGCAGTCTGGTAAGCCACCCGTCCCGATCATACAAAATCGATTCAGATGATCGCAGGCTGCCAGCAAGATGGTAGGCAGAGAGCAGCTTCTCGACTGGTTCAAGCTCGGATCGATCAATAGTTGATACATCGAGTGCAAGTCCGTCGACGATTTGTTTGCCGCGAATCGGGAGATCCACCGTCGATCTCGGGACGATCAAAATGTCGACGTCTGAAGCAGGCGAAATCGTCGCCCTGGCTATCCAGCCAGGTAATCGAGCCATGCAGGAATGCCGCCTCGATCTGGACACCATCCGCAACCTGTGCGTCTACCCAGTCGCGCGCTATCTGCCTCGCCCGGGATACCTGCATCAGGAAATCGCACTCCGTTCCCTCGTTCGGCTGCCGGTAATGGTGTTGATCGAGCAGAGCAAGCTGAAGTCGCAACCGGACATCGGCATCGTCAAGATCGTACCCGGTTAACGCCGCTATCCGTCCGAGTCGGTACAGAATTGTGTTGCGATGAACTCCCATCCGCAGCGCTGCCTCTTTCGGGCCGCAATTTGCCGCGAAAAACGCAGCCAGTGTTGCCACAAAATCGGAGTGGTGCACGGCATCGTGTGCGATCAGAACCCCGAGCGTGTGGTCGTGAAACTCCGTGAATTCCGGGAGCGATTCCGCCGCGAACAGCAAGCGGTAAACACCCAGATCAGCAAAGCTCGCAAACGATGGCGCAATTCCGAGCCTCCGCTGGATCGTCAGAGCCTGCCTTGCCTCCTGCCGCGATCGCTGCAAGCCAACCAGCCCGGGCTGATAGGTGCCTAGCGCTGCGTGGACTGGAATCAACGGAATGTGCCGACGAATCGACTCAATCATCTGGTCCGGTTGCTGGGATTCGTTCAAGACGATCTCTATCGCATCGTCCTTGATTCGCCAAAGTGCATTGGTCTGCTGGTCGGCGATCGCCTCTGCGATACGCTCCCGTAAAGCATGCGGATTTGTTTCTTCAAGCTGTGCGACCAGGATGGCATGCGGTTCCGAAAGATCATTGCCCAGCCGACGTGCCTGCTGGAGAAGCGTATCTTCGTTACGCAACGCACCATCGAGAACCTCATCGAGCACATTGAGCTCGATTTCACGACGTGCGGCGATCGACGCGAACTCGCGGGCCAGGACGATCGCGCAGGCGGCCGCACCTCGCGACGCCAACATTGCATCGTCGTTCGACCATGCGCCGACCGGTCCGACCAGGCTCAGACAACCCAGCAGGCCATCCCGCCCAATCACCGGCGCAACCGTGCGATCCAGATCGACTCCCATCGCCAGGTGCATGGTCGGTGGTTCTGCCGGACTGGCATCGCTCGTCACGGCCAGCCAGTTGTTGACCGCACCGCGACTGGATTCCAGCAGCGGTTCGACGGTCGCTCGACCGGGTTGATCCGGATTGGCAAAGTAGGTGAGCAGTCGACCATCTCGTCCTTCGAGCGCAACCGCCTGCCCCGAAAGCTGATTGAGCGTGCTGATAATTGTCGCCAGCGGTTCACCTGAAATCGCCAGCTCCATTAGCTTCCGGCCAGACTCATGGCCTTTGCGCTGGCGGTCGCGACGGTGCTCAGCAATCAGATGCGATGCACGTCGTTCGTATTCGCCGAGATCGGAATTAGCCGGCAATTGGACCAGGGCGACGTTCCGTTCTGCCGCCACGCGCTGATCCTGATCTGTGATCGGGCCAGCAACTGCAACGGCGGAAACGTTGAATCCCGAAAGCTGCCTGATTGCACCTTCGAGGGTCAATCGGTCGTCGACATCGGCGAGATCGTCCATCCGGAGCAGCACCAGTTCGCCGCCACTCAAGTGACCAAAGGCAGGCGGACTCGGGCGCGGCCGGGTGGCCCAGGTAACCTCCCGCTCAAGCACAGATCGATCGCCAGAGACAGGTGATCCCGGCGGAAAGCAACGTTTCGCCAATTCGCTGATCGTGATCATGAGAAGTTATGCGTCGACATAACGCTGGAATTCCCACGGGCTGACGTGCGCCCGATAGGCTTCCCACTCGTCGTGTTTGACCGCCAGCAGCTGGTCCGAGATGTACCCACCAACCGCGTGGGAAATCACCGGGTCGTCGGAAAACGCGCCGATTGCCTCACCGAGCGTCGACGGCAATCTCGGCACACCACGACGGATCAGCTCAGCATCGTCGAACTGGACAAAGCTCTCATCGAACGGGTCACCCGGCTCAGTCTGTTCCCGGATGCCGTCCATTCCGGCAGCAAGTGCCACCGAAAAAGCGAGATAGGGATTGGCCATCGCGTCCGGCGAGCGCAACTCGATTTCCGCCTGCTCGGAATCCAGCCAACTCGGCACGCGGATCAAGGAGGCCTGACTCACGCGCGCCCAGGTTGCGTATCGCGGCGCGCGGTGACCGGCGTTGAGTCGCTTGTACGAATTCACGGTTGGGTTGGTGATCAGTGTCATACCCGGTGCGTGGGCCAATTGACCCCCGATCATCCAGTAGGCGGTTTGAGTGAGTGTATTCCCGTCGCTGCCGAGCGAATCGTGATTGTCGGTATTGCGGTTAAGACTCTGGAAGACATGCATCCCGGATCCCGCCGCACTCCCCAGTGGTTTCGGCATGAACGTCGCACGCAGCCCGTATCGCCGCGCGACCGATCGGATCACCTGACGGACGGTAATCAACTGATCGGCCATGCGCAGCGCACCCACATCGGGGAGGTCGATCTCTTCCTGGCCAGGACCGGTTTCGTGGTGTGAGCCGCCGACCCGGATTCCCATTCCCTGCAATGCCGTCAGCACGGCGTCCCGGGTTGAGGCAACCTGATCATCGCCAATGCTGAAATATCCCGCGCCATCAATCCGGTCCGGCAGCGAACCGTCTCCGGGCAGCAGGTAGTACTCCATCTCGACCGCCACGCGATAGTCAAAACCGAGTTCACTGGCAGCGGTCAAGTTGCGTTCCAGCACAGAGCGCGGGTCACCAGCAAACGGCTGACCATCTCGGCGGATTACCGAACAACAAAGCCGGGCGCGGCGCTGCTGATTGCCTTCGAATGGGAAGATCGCCAGCGTCTTCGGATCGGGCAGCAGGAAGAGATCCAACTCGACCTTGCGGTGACCGCCCGTTAAAGCCGAGCCATCAAACCGGTAGCCCTGGTCCAGAACCACGGCGAGTAATTCGACCGGAATGGTCAACGCCTTGGCGCCGCCCACAATGTCACTGAACTGAAGATCGACGAGCTGCACCTGCGCCTCGGCAACCCGCGCAAGCACCTCGGTCCTTCGTTGGCGATCACCATCTGGATTGGTCCGTTCAACCAGCATTATGCGCCCCGCCTATATCGTGTCGTTCCACATCTCTGTCTCTACTGATCATCTCAGCCCCGAACCAATCGATTATGGACCGAATGCACAAACGTCCGCACTCCCCGGAACTGCAATGTGCCAGCATGTCATGCCCAGATCGGGCTTGTTTGAGCCATTTGCATGTGAAATACCCATCAACGAATGATCATGAGAGCTGCACAACATCGGGATTGTACGCAGCGTACAAATGACTCGCAAGTGAATGGTGCAGCCAATCCGTAGGATGTTCCGCCGCTTCTCAATAGACTGAAACATCTACGAGGCAGCGATTCGCCCTGAAGCTCAGTTTGGCGCCGACAGCAATGACGCTGGTCGACTCGGCTGATCGATTCCGTTCCAGAAACGCGTTGGCAGGGCTCACGGGTTTGGTGCAGGGGAGCACCAGCGCGAGTCCGTTCACCATTTGGATCGGGCAACAACGAAAACCTGGGGTTTGACCATGGCTCAAGAACTTCACTCACGCGCCGCTGAACTGGCTCCGCTGTACAACGCAGCGTTCGAGCATGACGCATGCGGTGTTGGCCTGGTCGTCGATATTCACGGCCGACCCGCTCGCGACATCGTCACGCGCGCATTGGCTGGCCTGGTTAATCTGACCCATCGCGGCGGTGTCGGTGCCGACGAGCGCACGGGCGACGGCGCGGGAATCCTGACCCAGATCCCGGTCGGGTTCTTCGCCCCTGATCTGGCGTTCGGTGAACTTGGCGTGGCCATGACGTTCCTGCCACAGGACGCGGCCATGGCAGAGCAGGCGAAGGAACTCTTTGCGTCTGCGGTTACCGCACAGGGGCTCACCGTCATTGGCTGGCGCGATACTCCAATTGATCCATCAGTTCTCGGGCGGGTTGCCATTTCGACGCTGCCGCGAATTGCCCAGCTGCTGATCAGCCGGCCGGCGTCGCTCTCCGAGGACGACTTCGAGCGCGACCTTATGCTTGCCCGCCGCGCCGCTGAGCGTGCAACTGCAGAAGTCGGAATCGCAGACTTCTTTGTGGTCTCCTGCTCGTGCCGCACGATCATCTACAAGGGGTTCTGCCTGCCGGAAGATCTGGCCGCGTTTTACCTCGACCTGCAGGACGACCGGTACACCAGTGCGATTGCCCTTTTCCATCAGCGGTACAGCACCAACACGCTGCCTACCTGGGCGATGTCACAACCGTTCCGATTCATTGCCCATAACGGCGAAATCAATACGATTCAGGGCAACCGCCTCTGGATGCGCGCCCGCAAGCCGGTTCTGGAATTCCCGGGGATCGCGACCGCAGAGCAGCTCGAGCCGCTTGTCAGCATGACCGGGTCAGACTCGCTCAGCCTCGACAACGTGGTTGAACTGCTCTACCACGGCGGTCGTTCGCTGCCCCATTCACTAATGATGCTCGTTCCCGAAGCCTGGGAGCGGATGAATGACATTGATCCGGAACGGCGTGCCTTTTACGACTATCACGCCGGTCTGAATGAGCAATGGGACGGTCCGGCCGCCCTTGCATTCAGTGACGGTGTTCTGGCCGGAGCGACGCTCGACCGCAACGGACTTCGCCCGCTTCGCTATGCGATCACGAACGACGGCCTGCTGATCGCCGGTTCCGAAGCCGGTACGGTCGCCGTCGATCAATCCACGATTGTCGAAAAGGGTCGACTCGGCCCTGGACAAATGATCGTCGTCGACACCCGCCGCGGCATCGTGCTGCGCAACGGTGACATCAAGGCCGAAGTCGCCGCCCGCAAACCGTACGGAGAGTGGCTCGATCACCAGCGCGTCTTCTGCGAGCGCGGCACGGCCACGCCGTCGTCGATCCCAGTCGAGAACCTGACCGCGGTCCAGCGCTCATTCGGGTACTCATCCGAAGATGCCCGCCTGATCATCCAGCCGATGGCAGGTGAGGAGAAAGAACCGACCTGGTCGATGGGCGACGATGCTCCATTGGCCGTGCTTTCTGATCGACCCCGCCCGCTATCGGCATTCTTCCGCCAGCGATTCGCGCAGGTCACCAACCCGCCAATCGATTCACTTCGCGAGCGATCGGTGCTTTCACTCGACACGTTTCATCGGCGAGCGCGGCAACTTGCTCACCGAGTCTGAAACCCAGGCCGAACTGATCCGGCTGCAGAGTGTCGTCATCACGCAGTCGCAACTCGAATGCATCTGCTCGTTTGATACCGAACATTTGCGGGCGGTCAAGATCTCCACGCTGTTCGCACTCAACGAAACTGATTTGCCGACCGCACTTGATGCGCTACTGGCAAACGTTGGGGAGCAGGTTCTGGCCGGTAAGACAATCCTGGTGCTTTCCGATCGGGGCGTCGACGCGGAGCACGCGGCCATTCCGATGCTGCTGGCAGTCGGGGCAATTCACAACGAACTGATCCGTGCCGGTCAGCGGATGGCTGTTGATATCGTCTGCGAGACCGGTGAAGTCTGGGATGTGCACCATCTCGCCTGCCTCATCGGGTACAGCGCATCGGCCATTCATCCGTACCTGGCCCTGCAAGCTTCTGCGGCACTGGCAGGTACCCGTAATCACGAGCAGTTGACCGTCGACGAACTGCAGCGCAATTACATCAAGTCGCTCGAAAAGGGACTACTGAAGATTGCCTCCAAAATGGGCATCTCGACCGTAATGGGCTACCTCGGTGCCCAGATCTTCGAAACGATCGGCATCGGACCGGAACTGATCGAGTTCGCGTTCACCGGCACTCCCGCGCGCCTCGGTGGAATTGGCCTCGCTGAGATCGAGATCGACATCCGCCGCCGACATGCCGATGCTTGGGCCGATCCTGCGGCCAAGCTGTCCGGATCCCGGATTCGTTCGATACCGCAAGGATGGCGAGGCGCACGGTTACAGTCCGGTGGTCGCCAAGGCGCTTCAGGCAGCCTCCGAGAGTGGGCAGCCGGTCGATTTCCAGGCATACCGTGATCTCGTCGCCACCCATCCGCCGACAGCCGTTCGTGATCTGATGGAGATCAAGCCACTCGGCACAGCAATTTCGATCGACGAAGTCGAACCAGCAACAGAGATCGTCAAGCGGTTCGTCGTTACCGCGATGTCGCTCGGCGCGCTGAGTCCGGAAGCATTCCAGACGCTTGCGATTGCCATGAACCGGATCGGTGGACGCTCGAACTCTGGTGAAGGTGGCGAGGATCCCGATTGGTACGACGAATGCGGATCGGGACATCGCGGCACAGCAAGGTGAAGCAGGTCGCCTCCGGTCGCTTCGGAGTGACCGCCCGCTACCTGGCGATGGCCGAAGAACTCGAAATCAAGATGGCGCAGGGATCCAAGCCAGGTGAAGGTGGACAGATCCCGGCTCACAAGGTCACGCCGTTCATCGCCAGCATGCGGCACGCAGTACCGGGGCTGCCGCTGATCTCGCCGCCACCGCACCACGACATCTACTCGATCGAGGATCTCGCGCAGCTGATCTACGACCTGCGCCAGGTCAATCCGCGTGCCAAGATCGGCGTCAAGCTGGTTTCGGAGGCCGGAGTTGGAACGGTTGCCGCAGGTGTCGCCAAGGCGCGCGCCGACTACATCCTGATCTCCGGTCACACCGGTGGAACCGGAGCCTCGCCGCTCGCGTCGATCAAGCACGCGGGCTGCCCGTGGGAGCTTGGACTCTCGCCGAGACACAGCAGACGCTCGGTCATGAACGGGCTTCGCTCGCGCGTTCGGTTGCGCACTGATGGCGGCATCAAGACGCCCGAAGACGTGATGTATCGGCGGCGATGCTCGGAGCCGAGGAGTTCGGCTTCGGCACTCGGTGTCTGGTCGCGATCGGCTGCGACATGGCGCGGCAGTGCCACCTCAACAGCTGCCCGACCGGCATCGCCACCCAACGGAGGAGCTACGCACGAAGTTCACCGGTACCCCGGAGATGGTCATCAACTACTTCTTGCATGACGGCTGATCCGTGAGGTGATGGCCTCGCTCGGCATTCGCACGCTCGAGGAAGTGATCGGTCGATCCGACCTCCTCGCAGCGAGGCCGTGGAGGGTCGCGCGGCGATGCTCGACCTGAGCGGCTTGTTCGCTCCACCCGCATCGGAGGATCAGCGGAAGAAGTCGATCGATGTCGATCACGCGGGCGAAACCCTCGATCACCGCATTCTCCTGGCGATCGAGCCGAAAATCGCGCGAGGGGACGCGGTCGAGGTCGACGAACCGATTGCGACCAAGGATCGGACGGTCGGCGCACGGATTGCCGGTCGCATTCGGTGTTGCGTGATTATGGAAGGCGGCGAGCCGTCGAGACTGGAACGGTCACTGCCATTTCACCGGTAGTGCCGGCCAGAGTCTTCGGGGCCTTCTCGGTGCGGTCTGCGCTGATTCTTGAAGGCGAGGCCAACGACTACGTTGGCAAGGGCATGGCTGGTGGCGAGATTGCCATCATGCCGTCCGCGACGCAGCCCGTTCACGACTCCACAGGTTATCGCCGGAAACACGCTCCTCTACGGTGCAACTGGTGGCGCACTCTTCGTGGCCGGCCGGGTCGGTGAGCGGTTCGGCGTTCGAAACAGTGGCGCAACGGCAGTCGTCGAAGGTGTTGGCGATCACGGCTCGAGTACATGACTGGTGGTGCGGTTGTCGTTCTCGGTCCGACCGGTCGCAACTTCGGAGCTGGCATGACCAACGGCCTCGCCTTTGTGTACGACACGAATGACGTGTTCGCCCGCCGCATCAACGAAGATGTCATTGTCGAGCGACCGTCGCTGGACGACCCGGAACTTCAGGTCATGCGTGAGCTGATCGAGCGGCACATCAAGCTGACCCACTCGGCCCATGCGAAGAACTTGATCGAAAACTGGGATGAGACCGTCGCGAAAACGTGGAAGGTGGTCCCCCCTGGCCAAGCTTGAACTGCAGCGAATGCAGGAAGAAGCAGAAGCCACCCAGGGCGCCGCAGACTAGGGGGGAAGACTGGTAGCTCGGCTGCTTGCTACCAGTCTCCTTCAACTTTGAACCTAGGAAATGGCCGCGAGTTTTCGCGGCCATTGTGCATTCATGCAGGCTAAGTTGCCGACGTACTCTCTAACGGCGACCGACGTTGATCATATCCTTGATGTCCGGAACGAGCTCTGGCCACTGCCGCTCTGAGTCCAGTCTGGATCGTTCCAGAGCATTCGCTGTCTCGGCCGATTCGCCTCACGTTCCATCGCCTGATCACATTCGCCCTCAAGATCAGGAGTTCGGGAGCCCAACTTGCGGTACTGGTATGTCGATAGAACCACACCTGCAATCTCCGAATCTCCCGCTGTGACCAGGAAGATTATGACGAACGATGTGTCGACGCTTTGAATTGCAGGGTAGTCTCTTCCAGCAACAGCCAAGCCTCGAATCAAAGGGGTTGGCTCGCCATAGCGGCTGTATCAACTCTTGATGAGCTTTGCGGCGGTCGTCCCTCCACTCTGCCGGCAGGGGCATCCGACATCTGCGGTGATACTCCTCAATCGGTATCACGGCAGCCAGTTGCCGACCGACTAGTTCGACGATTACCGTTTTCCGGATTGATCTCCGCCGTAATAGTTCGCAGAAGTGGACTCGTGCCTCTCTGCGCTTACTGTCGGGTCTTTCGTGACGACCATTAGCATGCTCCATCAATCGATTAATCGATGGATTGATCGTATCTTCGACAGACTCGCTGGATAAGGAGGCATCGAGCTTTCCCAAAATTGGAAGCGGCTCCAAGGCGGTGCCGACTCGGTCCCGCATCTCCGGACTGAATTGGCGCTTCAGGCTACTTACAGTTATGAACGATTTTGAGCACGGCCTTCATCACTGCACCGCTGGCCATGTCCGCGAGGGCTTCGTTTGCCTGTTCGAGGTCGTATGTCGCCACCATCTTGTCAAGATCGAAGCGTTTGACCAGTTCCGGGAGCGACCGCACATAGCGGGCGTAATGCGGCTCGGCGAATGCCCACGATCCATACATCTTGAGCTGCTTGCGAGTGATGATATGCGGGTTGATCGGAGTGGTTCCGCGATCGGTGTATTGGCCGAGTACCAGGTACTGACCGTTCCGGCGCACGAAATCCAACCCTTCGGCGACTGCCGATGGCACGCCGGTGCACTCAATTACGACATCGGCGCCGCGCCCGGCAGACGTTTCGGCCTGAACCATCCTCAGGCGCTCGCTGGATCAGCAGTCTCGAAGATATCGATGAACACATCGCCGACCCCAATCTCCCGACACATCGCGAGACGGTTCGCTGGGCCACCGACGATCACAACCTTTGCGCACCGGCCAGGTGGGCATACATCGCCGCCGCCAGACCGACTGGCCCGCTTCCCTGAATCACGACGGTCGAGCCCACTGCAAGGTCGAGAATTTCCAGCACGCCGTGCACTGCGGTAGGACCTGCGCAGCCGAGGGCGATTGCCTGCTCCGGAGTAATTCCGGTCGGCAATTTGAACACTGCCGAACCGGGCTGAAGATAGATCGCCTCCGCCCAGCCACCAGACAACCTGGGTCCCTGATCGAAGCGCTGGTTGATTCCGTAGATCTTTCGCTTCTCGCACAGGGTTCGCTCGTGCTCTTCCACGCACCAGAAGCAGGTTCCGCAGGGGATGCTCGATGCCCAGGCAATCGCATCCCCAACCGAAAGTAGCTCTCCGTTGAAATCGGTCGTTACGCCTTCGCCGAGTTTGCTGACATATCCGACCGCCTCGTGTCCAAGGATCAGCGGCAATGGAATCGGCAGGCTGCCATGGTGCAGATGGACGTCGGTTCCGCAAATGCCGCCGTACGCCACCCGGGCAATCAGCGCGCCCGGTTCCGGATCGGGTATAGGCGCCTCTTCGAATGTCAGCGGCTGACCAAACTCGCGTAGTACGGCCCCTCGTGCTGTGTCTGTCATACGGTGCTCCTGCCTAGGGTTGCTCGCCGAAGTAAGCGGTTCCTGGTCGAACCATGGTACGGGCGAAATCGTCGTTCACCTCGAGTCCAATTCCCGGCTTGTGATTCAGAACAACGTGGCCGTTCTGGATGACCGGCTCGTCCTGGATGGTCAGCTCGTCCCAACCCTCGTAGTCGATCCAGTGCCACTCCATGATCAGGAAGTTCGGAATCGAGGCACAAACGTGTGCCGACGCCATCGTGCCCAACGGACCGCAGACATTGTGGGGCGCCAACGGGACGTAATAGACCTCCGCCCAGTTCGCGATCTTGCGGCACTCAGAAAGTCCACCGCACTTCGGGATATCCGGCATGATGTAATCGACCGCCTGCTGCTCGAGGAGATCACGGAAGCCCCAGCGCATATACAGGTTTTCGCCCGAGCAGATCGGCACCGGGGACTGCAACTTGACCTCGCGCATGGCCGAGATGTTTTCCGGCGGCACCGGCTCCTCAAGCCACAGCAACCGGAATGACTCCATCGCCCGGGCAACCGCAATTCCGCTGGCGATGTCGTACCGGCCATGCATGTCGATTGCGAGGTCAACGTTCGGTCCGATTGCGTCCCGGACCGCCGCGACTCGCTCGACCATCCAATCGA
>CAVZSG010000020.1:0-10037 GCA_963777865.1 uncultured Chloroflexia bacterium
AGGGATCAGGTAAGGAACGCAGCTAACTCAGCCGGCGATTGCCAAAACCCAAAACCTGAACCCTGAACCCTGAAACCGACACTGAGTAACAAATTCGCCGCTCCGCTCGTCTAACCTGCACGATCACATGGTGTGATCGGGAGGGAACGTGAGGTTGGTGGCTTTGCCCTGGGATTCGACAACCCGGTCTGGATCAGTCGACTGGTCCGCCGAGGATGATCTGACGCTTGCGCGACGGGTGGCCGCTGATCGCGCTTGTTTCGGCATCCTCTACGACCGCTACGTCAACCGCATCTACGGGTTCTGCCTCCGTCGCCTCCGGGATCGCGAAGCGGCCGAGGATGCCACGTTTGAGGCTGAATCCAACTGGCTAGATGCTTGCATACGTCGGAGACCGACTCTCCACAACCTTCTGACTCGTGTGTTTTTGGCGAGCATGACCAAGACGATGAGACCAGCCATGCCGAACGTGGCAATGCTGATCCAGAAACCAATCATGATCGACGGCGGCTCGTATTTAAGTTGAACGGTGCTTTCGCCCGCTGGCACCACGATTGCGCGAAAAGCTCCGTTCGCAAGCACAATTTCCGTCTCTTCGCCGTTGACCTCAGCTACCCAGCCACTGGCGAATATGTCGGATATGAAAAGCACGCGCGGCTCTGCGACCGACACATCCAATTCCAGAAAGTCTGCATCAACCATAGCCACCTCGACGGTGCCGGCTGTGCGGGTTTGGGATTGGACATTGTCCAACTCTAGCCCGGGGGATAACAGGACGGTCGCATCCGGGTCGAATGAAGCTTTGGACAGTTCCTCCAGATGTTCGCTTGATGGCAACTCGCGAAAACCGGGCGCAAGCCACGCGCGCGGCAAAGCAGAGGTGCGCTCAAGCACTCTGACAGAATCGTTGGCAAAGACAGTTGGATAGGCCAGAGAGAGATGCAGTAAATCGGGACGTCCTGGGGGAATAGTGTTCGGAACCACGACATATCGTGCACCAAGCAAATCCAGCAAGGGTGAAAAGAGTCCTCCAGGGAGAACCTGAGCATCATGGTAATCCTGGGGTGCTCCGTTAAGCGTTGTCATGAAATTCATGAAAACCAAGAGCTGAACCGGGTTGTAACCCTGCACGTCGTAAAGATGCAGACCCATCGCACGGGCGTTGAGGAGAAGACTTTGCGATTCGGGAAGGAAATACCATTCTCGATAGGACGAGGGTAAGCCGGGCCGGTCCATCTGAAGTGCATTGTCGTATCCGAAATAGCGAAATGGGCCTTCTACTGCGATGCGATCTGCAATAAATTCCCCGGCACCGCCAATGTCTTCGTTTGAGTAACTGGCCTCTGCCATTTCGCGCGAAACATCGGCCACGGCCAGATCCAGTACGGGATTGCCGCTGTTCCCAACTAGCGCCTGCACAAAGTAGCGGCCCGCCGGTTCCCATATTGTGACTATCAGCAGAAGGTACACGGCCCAACGGTGAATCCATGGGCGCGCGCTTATTGACCCCAGAAGCACGGCAAGCGCAATCGCGCAGGTGGCGAGCAGCGGCCAGTATTGATCCAACCAGTATGAGGTTGAAAGCACGAGCAGCGATAATCCGATAGGAAGGAATGCAAGCGGAGCCAACGCCAAACTCCAGCGACCAGCCCGCAACTGGAGCTCCTGAAGCCCAATTCCAAGCATTATCGCGGGGGCAATCGATTGAACCGCGACGATTCTCATAGGCACATGTTCGTGGAGTGATTCAAATTGCGGGAGGAGATAGAAGAGCCGGTGAAGAGGGGTAACGCGTTCCAGCGACAGTATGCTTGTGATTAAGAGAAGCAATCCGAAGTAGATTGCATGAAACCCGCGTCTGCCCAAATACATGGCCAGCACCGAAAACACTGCGAACGGCGCACCAAGATAGAAGGTGTAGCCAAAATAGTCCTTCCGCCCGCCCAACAGCCGATCGAACAGTTCATGAAGAAACCAGCCACGTGCGTAATCCTCGGATCCGTGCCCGACATACTCACCGCCTGAGACGTTTGTCTCACGCACGAGATCAAGTCTTGGCAGTAGGCCAGCAGCGGCCATTAAGACGGCTACGGCGAACACTCCGGCAACTAAAGCTATTCCCAAACCAGCGGTCCGCCGGAGAGACAAAGATTTCCAGTTAGCATTGGCAAATCGAAAGAAAGCGTACGACGCGACTAAAAGAGCGCCGTTGTACGCGCCTTGCCCCACCCACCCGGCAAACATTTGACTCAACGAGAAGCTAGTTAGAAGGCAGCCGAGTACAAATGTGTAGCGATTGCCTCGACGTACCGCGATTTCAACGCCGAGCAGCGCCGGAGGTATCCAGACAGCAAGTTGAACGTGAATCAGGCAGCAACTGACATGATTTGAAAGCGGGCCAAATGCGTACGCGAACGCGGCGGCGAATGCGGCAAATGGCTTCAACCCAATGATCCGGGCAAACGCATACGTTCCAAGTGCAGCGAGGAGCAGATGAAACGCGGTCATTCCGATATAAGCTGTCGTCGGGTCGAATGCAGTAAAGAACAGCATGGCCGGGAAGTACCACCAGCCGGATTGCGGATCGGCGGCAAACAAAGTGCCACTCAGTTGGTATGGGTTCCACCCGGGAATGTTGAACGAGCGTATCTGGTCACCCATATGGTGATACCAGGGGATGTAAAACGACCCCAGATCAAGGTACGCAAGCCCATTCCAGAACCAGAAGCGCTGCCACATGAATGCGGCAACTGCAACGAGTAGCACGATGACCGCAATGATGTCTGTTTTTGACTGACGCATGTGTGAGTTATAGCTGCTTCTTGCGATTCCGAGATGCCAAAGCAGCAAGGCAAAGTGCAATCGCCAAAGCCGCTGAAGTGAATGAAACCATAAGGCCGACTCGAAGCGAGGTGGGCTGATAGGAAAACGTCACCGAATGCGCACCTTCAGGAATTCTGACACCGCGAATCAGACCATTAACCCGAACAAGTTCAGATGTTGTTCCGTCAATTGATACCTTCCAGCCTGGGTCCCAGGTATCGGCAAGCACCAACAAGCCTGCCGACGATGTCTCTACATCGATCTGGACAAGATCCGGCTCGTACTTGTTAATTCGCACCGAATCGACACTGCCTGGTGCAAGCGGTTCGATATCATCGATCGGAGTCGACACGAATGCTGAGGTTTTCAGGTCAATCGAACCGGCTGCCACGGCATTCCAAGCGACATCATCTTCGGCTTCGATCGTGTCGTGAACGACCCATGCACGAGGTAATCCATCTGAAATCCTGTAAACGATGACCGCATCGTTCTCGAAGACGTTCTTAAAATCAGCCGGTATGGTTAATGGGCCGCCCTCATCCGGATACATTGATTCGTCACTCGGAACGATCACATAGTGAACGTTGAGCATACGGAGCAAAGGGGACCCAATCGTGTCTCGGAACACGAGCACTTCATGGTAGTCACGCTTGAACCCATTTGCGACGAAGAATGTATCGAGATACCGCTGAATGTTTGCCGGGTTGTAACCCTGAATATCGAAAAGTTGCAACCGCATTGCGCGATTATTTGCTAACACTGGCAAGACTGTTGGCTGATCGTATATCTCATGTGCCTGAAACCAGTACCCCTCTCTTGGGCCTAGAAATCCGAAATAGCGGAACACTTCACCAGACTCAATTTGTTGCTGAAGAAACTCTCCCGCGCCGTTTGGATCGACCGCACTTGCTGACTGTTCGATGGCAATTCCGGTTTGCGCATTCTCGGCAGTGCGGAGGTCGCGCTGGAGGACGAATCCTGCAGGGTCACTCAGGACAACCAAAAATATAATGGTTGCCATCCACGCTGATTTGTGTTGCTCAACACCTCGCCGATATGCAACCCAGCTCAACGCAAAAGCCACCAATAGGATGCCGGCACCTACCGTCGTAACTGACAACAGCTTCCAAGTCCGATTCCAATTTAGGGTGATGAGCAGGACCACAAATAGCGCGGCAGACAGCGGCCAGCGCCGGTATCTGCCACTGGTAGCAATACTAGTGCCAGCGGTGGCGAGCATAGCCGTAGCGACCGGAAGAAGTATCAGCACTCGACCGGGATCGTGGAGGTGCATTCCGCGAAACTCTGGCAACAAAAAGAACAGCCGGTGCAATGGATTCGGCTGTAGCGGCAGGATAGCAACCACAATTGCAAGACCCGCAAAGAATCGCAATTCCATACGGTCTTTCAGGTCGGCACAGCCGATTAGAGCCAGTACTAGGGCGGCTCCGCCGATGTAATACGGGAACCAGTTCGGATTCAGGCGGGTAAGCGCTTCGAGTAGAAACTTCGGTTCCCACCCGATGTCGGCCGCAGTTTCACCGCGATATTCAGGACTGCCAACATGGGATCGCCGTACCGCGTCGAGCCGGGGAAGCAGACCAGCAGCTGCCAGTGCGATTCCCAATGCAAACGACGAAATTCCGTTCAAGGCTGTTATTTGCAGTCTGGAGCGGAGCGATCTCGTGGCATGCGGCGGGTAAAGCAGACCTCGAAAGAGAAACCAGGCAAAGACAACCAGGTAAGCGTTGTACATACCCTGCCCTACCCATGCTCCGGCCATCTGACTAAGTGCGAATGCGGTGAGACAACAGGACAGTGCGCGCCCTTGCCAAAGTTGGGCGCGTAGCCCCAACTCAACGCCGATCAACGCAACCGGAATCCAGGGCAAGAGTTGAAAAAAGATCGTGCAGCAGGTGGAAATGTCGGCGGTCTGGGATATTCCGAAAATGACCCCGCCGATGAATGCGGGAAACGGCGAAAACCCTAGCAAACGGGCCAGAACATAGAGTGCAATCGCACCGAGGACCATGTGAAACAGGATTGAGATCTTGAAGGCCAGCAAGGGCGGAAAGATAGTGAAGAGAATCATCGCTGGCAGATACCACCAGCCTGATTGGGGATCACCCGCGAACGGGGTGCCACTTACGATGTAAGGGTTCCAGCCAGGTACATCGAGTGAGCGAAGCGCCTCCCCCATGTGCGCGTACCACGGTAGATAGAACGTCAGAATGTCCCAGTCTGCCAGTCTGCCAGTCTGCCAGTCTGCCAGGGTCGCGCCAAGGGCAGCAATCACTAAAGCGAGGACAGCGCCGACGTCGATTCGGCCCGGCTTATGAGTTGGTTTAGATTGGCTCACGTTAGGTCAATGCCTGACTATCTTTGCGATAAAGAACATGGGGTCGAATTTTGGCAGACGGTCCACACTCCTGCAAAACAGTCAAGCATTGGTTGGTTTACCTTGACAGTCTGTTTCCGTTAAGCGAGCTGGTTTTAACACGTTTTCCCGTTCGAACGTGAAATGTGTAACAGGGGCAATACTTGGAAAGTTTTACCGCGAACGCCTGCGCGTTCGGATAGTTCGTCAATACAGTCCTCTTCCAACCAACGCCTTTTTTCTGACAACTGACTACTACTAGTTTCAAACTCACTGCGGAATCACCGGCAACAAGATGTGGCTCGGCCGTTCTGCGTCGTGGTAGAGGGTGTTGGTTGCCACCCGGATTGTGGTTGCGCTCGGGATTGGTTCGTCGGTGTTCAGGTTGCGGTTGAACCGCGGGAAATTGCTGCTGCTGATCTCGACCCGGATCCGGTGCCCCGCTTTGAACACGTTGCTGGTCACCCAGAGATCGATGTCGAATTCGTAAATTTCGCCCGGCACCAGCAGTTCGGATGGCACCCTCCCGTTTCGGTACCGACCGCGCACGATGCCATCGCAGAGATTCCACGAGCGACCATCCGGGTAGACATCGCACAACTTGGCCGTGAAGTCGGTATCCGGACCGTCCGTGCTCGCGTAAATCACCGCCTTGATCGGACCGGTCACCTCCAGGTCGTGCTCCAGCGGGGCCGAGGTGAAGACGAGCACATCCGGCCGGTACTCGACTTCACGCTGATCAAACACGCCCCACGGCACGATCTCCGGGTTGCAGCAGTTGCAGCCACCGCGCGTCGGAACCGGATTCTGGGGGTCGTATCGGTACGTGTTCGAGGCTGACTCTGCAGTCGGGGGCTCGGACGAAAGCACGCCGTCTCCGACCAACGTCTGGGCATTGCCATCGCTGTGCAGGTACCACGGCGTCCACTCGGTTCGGGCGAGCGGCCACTCCTGCTCCTCGCGCCAGATGTCCGCCCCCATCACGAAGATCCGGAGCGGCGGCTCGTTCTCGATCCCGTTGTCGACACCCTTGAGCCAGTGATCGAAAAACGCGAGCTCGATGCTGAGCATGTCCAGCTTCGAGAGACTGCCGAACTCCCGATCTCCGCAATTGGTGTACCCGGGGAAGAAGTGCGCCCCGGCCTGGGGGTGATTCCACGGACCGTAGATCAGGTGCTGGTTCTCGCGGGCCAGTTCGCTGCCACCGTGCTCGCGGATCCCGGCAAAGTTGCGCATCACCCCGCGCGCATAAAGGTCGTACCAGCCGCCAATGTGCAGCGCCGGAATCGTCACCTTCTCGTAGTGCTCGTCGATCGACGGGTAGCTCCACCAGTCGTCGTAATCCGGATTGGCGGTCCATTCGGCGTAGGCGAGGTTGTTCTTGCCCATCTGGTTCGGAATGTCGTTCAGCGGCAGGTGCCGGAAGAGTCGCGGCCAGTCGAAGTGGTCCAGCCGCTGCATCGTCTGGGTCATCGTCCGGGAGCTCCAGGTCGCGTTGCTCCCGAGGGCAAAGGCGCCGTTGGTCCAGACCCGACCGTCCCAGAGGTTGTCGCCCATCACCCGCGGGCAAATCGCCTTGAGCAGCGGATGCTGGGTGATCGCGGCCAGGTATTGCGTCTGCCCGAGGTACGAGCCGCCGGTCATCCCGACATTGCCATCGCACCACGACTGCTGCCCGACCCACTCGATCGTGTCGTACCCGTCCTCGACTTCGGCGTGGTAGTAGATGAAGGTGCCCTCGGAGTCGTATCGCCCGCGCACGTCATTCGCGACGAAGGCATAGCCCCGCTCCGCCCACCAAATGCCGATCTCGACCAGCCGCGTGTTGTCATACGGCGTCCGGGTCAGCAGCACCGGCCACGGTCCCTCGCCCACCGGCAGATAGACATCCGCCGAGAGCGAAATCCCATCCCGCATCGGCACCGGCACATCGTTCAGAAACGTGACATGTTCATTGAGCAAGTACGACATCGGTTACTCCAGTGACGAGAGAACGAGAGCGACAAGAGGACGAGAGGCGACGAATGGCGTAGGGGAGCCGCTTGCTGCTCCCTGACCAGCGCGGGCGGAAGGCGCGGCAAGCAGCGCCACTACGCTTCGTGCTACGACAACCGCCCCACCAAACCAACCTGCAACCTTCAACCTACAACCTCCGAAGGAATAATCGGCAGCAGCATGTGGCTCGGCCGCTCCGGATCGTGATAGACCCGGTTGATTGCTGTCCGCGCCTCCGTCTCCCGACCGATTACCCCGCCGGTGTTCAGGTTGCGATCGAAGCGCGGGAAGTTGCTCGAACTGATCTCGATCCGTATCGAATGCCCCGCCTTGAAGACGTTGCTCGTCACCCAGCAATCGATCTCGAAGTGGTACACCTCGCCCGGTGTCGACCAGACTCGCCGGCGCTCGTCCCGTTTCGGTACCGCGCCCGGACGATGCCGTCGCACAGGTTCCAGGCGCGGCCGTCCGGATAGACATCGCAGAGCTTCGCGGTGAAATCGGTATCCGGTCCGTCCGTGCTCGCCCAGAGGTGCATGATGATCGGCCCGGTCACCTCGAGGTCCTGCTCAAGCGGTGCCGACGTGTAGACCAGCACATCGTCCCGGAACTCAACCGTTCGCTGGTCATAGACGCCCCACGGCACCACTTCCGGGTTGCAGCAATTGCAGCCACCCGTCGTCGGAACCGGGTTGAGCGGATCGTAGGCGAACATGTCCGACCGACCCTCAACCGGCAGCTCGGTGCTGAGGGAGCCGTCGCCGTTGATCGAGTTCGCGAAACCGCCCGAGTGCAGGTAGTACGGGCGTCCACTCGGTTCGGGCGAGCGGCCATTCCTGCTCATCCCGCCAGACATCGCTACCCATCACGAAGAGCTTGACCGGCGCGTCTTGCTCGGCTCCGTTGTCGATGCCCTTCAGCCAGTGATCGAACCACGCCTTCTCGATCGCCGCTGTATTCAGCAGCGATCCGAGTCCAAAATCGCGATCCCCGGCATTGGTTGTGCCCGGCGGAAGCGTCATCCCGGCCTGCGGATGCGTCCACGGTCCCATGATGATCTTCGCGTTCTGCCCGGGCCAGTTCGCTGCCCGCCTGTTCCCGCAGACCCATGTGGTTGATCATCATTCCGCCGGCGTAGAGGTCGTACCAGCCACAGACCTGCAGCACCGGGATCGTGAACTTGTCGAAGTGCTCGTCGACAGCGGTCGCCTGCCAGTAGTCGTCGTAATCGGGATGATCGATCCAGGTTGCAAACGCGGGATGGTGCTTGCCGGAGACCTCTTCCATCGTCTGAAACCGGGAGCGTCCGCATGATCTGGTTCCAGTCGAACCGGTCGATCCGCTGGGTGGTCCGGCCCATCGTTCGCCAACCCCAAACGGCGTTGACCCCGAGTCCGAAGGCGCCATTTTGCCAGTGCGGGCTGTCCCAGAGATTGTTCCCCATCACCCGCGGGCAAACCGCCTTGAGTGCCGGGTGCTGGGTGAAGACTGCCTGGTACTGGACCTGGGCGAGGTAGGATCCGCCGGTCATCCCGACATTGCCGTCGCACCACTCCTGCTGGGTCAGCCATTCGATCGTGTCGTATCCGTCGTTCGTCTCGTTATCCCAGGGCACGAAGTCGCCCAGCGGAATCGAACCGACCGCGGACATCCTGCGCGACGAAGACGTAGCCGTTCTGCGCCCACCACGCGCCGACATCCCAGAGGTTCGCGTTGTCATACGGCGTTCGTGAGAGCAGAACCGGCAGCGGTCCGTCCATGTCAGCTGGCAGGTAGACATCGGCCGAGAGCCGAACGCCATCCCGCATCGGCACGGCGAGATCGTTCAGAAAGCGGATGGTGGAGGGACGAATGACGCTCATGACATCTCCCGGCGTCGAGCGGCGAATGCGTCAGGATACCGCCGAAATGCCGGTTTGTTTGCAGAAGTCCTGAAACCAGGACTCGAAATTCCGCAGATGACGTACTTGTCCGAGCGCGCTCTCTGACTTTCAAGACTCCGTCCTACACGAATTCAGTAGTAGGAAATGCAGATGGAAGAAACGACCAAGTCGTTGCTCGTCTCAGCAGCAGAGGACGCATAACTATTCCTAAAGCAATACGGGATGAGTTGGGAGTGAAGAGAGGTGACTTTGCACGGTGGACGTCCACGAAGACAGAATCATCCTGGAGCACATACCAGTGGCGGACATCGAAGAGAGGCGAGATTCGAATCTCGTGACTCCTGCACGTGCGCCCCAGGTTGAAACCCGAGTCTGAGAACACGAAGTCCCTCCGGGACTAGCGACCGCCTGCGGTTGGATCGGCTTCATGGACACGGTCACGTTCGCGTTCAATGCGTTCGAGCGCCAACCATGTTGTGTTTTCAGCGTGGTGTTGCTTTTGGTTTCTGACATACGCAATGATGCGCTCGAACGATTGATCCCCGAACGTGAGTACGCCATAGTCACCTTGCCAGCCGGGCCAATCCGTTCCACCCCGGAGTTTGCCCCTCCGAGTTGATGACTGCTTGAACCCTTGATGGTCTTGACGATCTCAGAGACAGACCATTTGGGCGGTATCGACACCGCCACGTGGACGTGATCCTCGACTATGCCAAACGCATGGAGAATCAGTGCTTTCTCTTCGGCAATGGCAACGATGCACCGGGCGACGATAGATTCGCGGGTTGCATTATGACTGGCAAGCGATTCCTCGTGGCCCACACAAGATGATAGTGACACCTCCAAAATGTCACACCGCACTCCCTCCGTAATAGTCCCGGAGGGACTTCGTGTCTTCAGACCCCGGTTTCAACCGGGGGTAACTGTGCCCAACCCGGGTATCGTGGCCGGAAGGCGTT
>CAVZSG010000021.1:0-5557 GCA_963777865.1 uncultured Chloroflexia bacterium
CTTGACCGGCACAAACCAGCCCGGGATCGGCCTCGGCATAGAGCGCCTTCACATCGGCAACCTTCATATCCACGATCCTGGCGAGTGCCTTGACCTCGGCATCTTCGTCAACGAAGTTGCCAGGGATGACACCGACCACGCTGGCTGAACCATGGTAGGCTAGCGGATTCACCGTTGCGATCAAGGATGCTGCCGCGGCGGACGTTCTCGACGGTGAAATCGACACAGCCGTCGCCGAGTTGCGTGAAGATCTGGGACGGACTCCAATCGAATCGCCACTCGTCGCCCTGCGGAACGAGGTGGATCTGGTTGTCCTGGGAGAAGGTGCCGACGGTGCCGGTTATGTACGTGACCTTTATTGGAACGATGAGATCGAGATCGGGTCCGCCAGTGGCTGCTACCTGGACCTCTGTGATCCCGACCTCCGTGTAGATCGCGGCCATACGGTCGACGAAGTCTTGCTGGGTGATCGCTGCTTGGGAATCGGTGCTGAGCATGGTGTAAAGGGCAGCGTAATCTCCGCTGCTCCAGGTCGAAACGAACAGGTCAGCGGCCTCTTCGGGAGGACCCGCATCAGGTGTGCTGGTGGCGTCTGGAGTATCGGTCGGGGTTGGCAACGGTGTTTCGGAGGGCGGTTGATCGGTTGGCGCGGCCGTTGCGGTGGATGCGTCTTCTTCTCGGTCGGCTCGGCAACCTCAGTAGATGTCGATTCACTCTCTGGTTCATCAGTGGCAGGCTGGTCGGTTGCTTCGGGCGTGTCGGTATCGTCTGCAGCGGCGACTGATCTGGGTGTTGCTGATGGATCGTCGCCTCCGGTCAGGGAGCCCAGATCAAAGCCACCACTCGCGGCCACTCCCACTCCAACGCCGATCAGCAAGGCGACAACGACCGCGACCAATGCTGGCCACCGTCGCGAGCTCTTTTTGGTTGCGTACGGAGAGTGATATCGGGACACCGGGTAGCTAGCTCCTGCCCGGCCGACTTGGCCAGGTACGAATGAGCACGGGGTATCGAACTTGCGGGGGCCACTGCATGCTGACAGGGGCACCGTGATTCGTCAAGCGAACCTGTGCTCTGTTTAACGTAACGGACAACCATGCCCTCGGGTTTCCATCGAGTGATGCGCAGGTCACTTGCTACAATCCCAAGTCGAATTCGACCGCGCTGATTGACTGACAAAGGACGCCCAGTGACTGCTCCTGCTGCCGATAACCGTCCACTCGCTGGCATCAAGGTGATCGACCTGACCCGGGTCATGACTGGCCCGTATTGCACGATGATGCTGGGTGATCTCGGTGCGGATGTGATCAAGGTCGAGTTGCCGGGGAAGGGCGACGATACTCGCGCGTGGGGACCGCCGTTCCTGAATGGCGAGGCGGCCTATTACCTTTCGGTCAACCGCAACAAACGATCGATTGCCCTCAATCTCAAGTCGGACGAAGGCAAGGAAGCGCTCTGGCGATTGATCGCCTCGGCGGACGTGGTGGTCGAAAACTTTTCGCCGGGCACGATCGGACGGCTCGGCTTCGGCTGGGATGTAGTGCACGCCCGCTATCCAAACATTGTGATGGCGTCGATCTCCGGTTTCGGCCAGACCGGTCCCGGCAGTCAGCGCACCGCCTACGACCTGGTAGTACAGGGGATGGGCGGGATTATGAGCGTAACCGGACCGGTTGGTGGCCCTCCGACCAAGTACGGCGTGCCGATCGGGGATATCGGCGCCGGCATGTTTGCGGCGTACGCGATTGCCGCTGCGCTCTACCGACGCTCCGTATCAGGCGAGGGGCAATACATCGACGTCTCGATGCTGGGTGGTCAAATTGCCCTGCTCACCTATCAGGCTGGTTCCTATTTCGCGACCGGTCAGGTACCCGAGCCGGCTGGAAACGCGCACTCAATCATCACGCCGTATGACGCGTTCCCATGCAAGGACGGTTTCGTGATCATTGCGGTCGGCAACGACAGTCTCTGGCAGCGCTTTTGCACGGTGATGGAGATGCCCGAGGTTGGAGCTGACGAGCGGTTCACGACCAACGCACTGCGGGTTGCCAACAAGCCCGAGATGTACCGCCTGATCAACTCGGCGCTCGCTCCGTTCACGATCGATGAAGTGATTGCGCGAATGGACACGGTCGGCATTCCATGTGGACCGATTCTGACTGTGGATCGTGTCTTCGAGAACGAGCAGGTCCAGCACACCGGCATGGAACGCCGGGTCCAGCATCCGACGGCCGGCGAGATATCCCTTACCGGATTCCCGTACCGATTCTCTGAAGCAGAGCTGGAGATCGAGCACACCCCGCCGCTGCTGGGGGAGCAGACCCGCCAGATTCTGTCTGAAGCTGGTTACTCGGATGAGGAAATAGATCAGTTGGTCGCGAGTGGTGTCGCGGCAGATTAGGACTTGAGCGGCGTGGTGCGGCCTTGTTCGACGAGGCGGTCGAAGAGGGTGGCGATCCGGATTCTGATTGCGGCGAAGCCGTCCTCGAAGCGTGGGTAGAGGAACCAGATCAGGGCGAATCCGAAGAGTGCTCCGGTGACCACGCGTATGAGCATGTTGCCGTCGTACAAACCCGCACCGACGGCCATGCCGTCGATGACGACCGGAGTCACCAGCAGCACCATTTCTGTGTAGGTGGGCTTTCGGAGCGATTTGCGTATCAAGGCGAAGATCAAACCCGAGAGCGCCAGAGACGCGTAGATCGCCGCGCATCGTTCGCAACAGGCAACCGGGTGCCCGGCCAGGTGAAAACTGCGGGCCGGATCCTGATGGCAGACACCGCTGAACGAGCGATAGATCGGGTCGGCCAGGCGCGCCCAGTCCGCCGCCCGAAAGATCGGGGCCACTACTGCCGCCAGAATCACGATTACTGAAACGGCATTGAAGCCAAACAACCAGCGACCGGCAAACCGGTAGATCCAGCGATCGGCACGAATGATGAGTCTGGTGGAGGGCGAGTCGGCCTTGCGCGGCGGCAGGCTGGACGTGTTGGCAGTTTGCTGCATGGTCGATACTCTCGAATCATTCGAGCGGGGTCGTGCCTGAATCGTAGGCCGACCCCCGTAGTAGCGTGTATGGCCCAAGAGTCGCGGGTATTTCGGAAGGAACGTGGGTATGGGATTCGAACTCGACAAATCGACAGCATATGGAGCCAAGGTTGCTGATCAGGTGGTGGAGCGGAAGCTCGGTTGGCTGACGACGGTTGGCTCCGATGGCACTCCGCAGCCGAACCCGGTCTGGTTCATCTGGGACGATGGCCGCTTCATCATTTTCAGCGAACCAGGGCAAGCCAAGCTCAAGAACATCGCTCGCTCGGGTCGGGTTTCGTTCAACCTGGAAGCGACCGAAGACGAAGAGCAGATCACGATCTTCACCGGTAACGCAACCGAGATCGAACGCGGAACGATCAGTCAGGAGCTGCTCGATGCGTATGCAGCCAAGTACGTGCAGGGTTTTATCAACATCAAGCTGACGCGCACTGAATACGAAGCCAAGTACCGGGCCGTGATCGAATTCAGACCCGAGAAAGTCCGCGGCTGGTAACCCAGTCGAACGGTGTCAGGCGACGAAGTAGCCCTGCGCGAACATTGCCAGGAATCCGATCATCGCCAGGGTTGAGCAGACCATAACCGCGATGAATACGGAGCGCCGGGCCACTACCATCGCAACCACGATGTACAACGGGTAGAGCACCAGGGCGTACCGTGCCAGCGAAAGCAATGGGTCGTCCGACGATGGGCCGAAGAGCGGCAGGAGCAATCCCACGAGCAGGTAACTGCTGTCCCAGACCCTGAGCCTGAACATCGCAAAAGCGAGGGCTGCCAGCGCGCCGAACAGGACGACGAAGGAGAGATCGTTCGAGATGCTATCTCCCTGTAACTGGAACGCTGCGCGGCAGGAGTGGAACGACTGCTCGCTGAGTCGCACCTCGCAGGAATGCCGACCGGTTGCGTAAATCCGGTGCATACGGTGGATCGCCTCGGTAACGGTCTCCCACGGCAGACTCTGGGTCCGTCCCCAACGCTCCTGAACTCGTACGGTCAGGAGCGGATCTCCCCAGACACGATGGAGATGAACTGCGAAGACAATCGGCGCCAGACCGGCCGCAAACAACTGCACTCCACGGGTCCACCAGAATTTCGGATTCCATCCCCGCTGGTCAATCAGTATCAGCACGAGTGGCAGGAGAATCAGTATGCCGCTGTTTCGCGTCAGGGTTACGAGCACGACGGTCATTGCCGCCGCAGTCCACTTCTGGTTCTGGGCCAGAAGCAACGCGGAGAGGGTGAGCATTAGAAAGAGCGACTCGGTATAGGCAGTCGAAAAGTAAAACGCCAGTGGAGAGAGTGCGGCCAGCCAAACTGCGCGCGAAGCAATTGCTCGTCCGTACGAATTGGAAACGAGCGTGAACAGGCAGATGAGTGCGCCAAGGAAGAAGAGATTTGAGAGGACTACCCCAACCAGGGCATAGGAGCGACCAGTCAATGCATGGCCCAGGCTGATGAGGGTTGGATAGAGTGGCCAGAAGGCTGCCGAGGCTTCGCGATGTCCGTACCCGTGCTCGGCTATGCCGAGGTACCAGCCGCCATCCCAGGTCGCAAGCGGTGAAACAACGTAATCCCAAATGCCGGATCCACCTGGTCGAAGGTCGTCGCGTGCAGGTGATCGGTCCACGGTAATGACTGCGGTCAGGACGACCACTGCGAAATGGACGAACCAGGCGACGATCGGTGTCTGCAGAGATCGAAGCCGAATCGCGGCATTCGCAAACCGCGTGCGCAGCCGGGCAGCAAGTGGGCGGGTCGGGCGATCATCGCCAGTTGGTTGATCAGCGTTGAGAAGTACGGCTACGTCGGTGTCCACTTGTGCCTCACCGGGAGCGTCGGAGCCAGATGCGTGGGTCAGGTTACCAACACTACAGCACGAAAATGGCAGTGCTGATTTGCCACCGTGTTGCAGCCAACCTCTCCGTTCTCCTGACACGACGGATCGGTTGCGATCGTTCAGCGAGGTCAGCTGACCTCTGTGGGTAGGCAGATGGGCGCATACTTGGTGATATGAAATCAACCTGCCGGCTTGCGGCAGGTTCGCTGATCGAGGGACAACATCGTTATGGACAAGATCCGCGACCTGCTAAGCCGCTTTTCATCCGGGCCCAAAGACCAGCCTCCTGCAAACAATTCGTCGTCAGGCACAGACGAGCAACGCGCTACCCGGGCCGATCAGATTTCGGCCATGCAGGAGAATGTCAGTCGCCTCCAGAGTGAAATCGCCGAGCTTAGTCACGGTGAGGCAGGCGGTGCCGGAGCGGAGATGACGCAGGCTGGAGGCGAACTGACCAAGACCCAGCAGGAGCTTGCCCGGATTCAGGGCCGAGTCTAGAACGTCCAGCCGGCGACCGGGTTCTGAGCGCTGCAATGGTGGATGTGATGCGATCGGACGTCTGACGCCGGGACAACGTAGCCTTTCCGGATTGGACGGGCCGACCTGAGCGTTGCAATCGTCTCGGCAAATGGCCAATGTTTCGCACGATGATCGGAGTGATGCCGTGTCAGA
>CAVZSG010000022.1:0-14158 GCA_963777865.1 uncultured Chloroflexia bacterium
CACCGCGACCACAGATGATGTCATTGCCACCCTGACCATTGATGGTGTCGGCTCCGTTCGAACCGCGAATGACGTCGCTTCCGGCAGTACCGGGAATGATGCCGCTGCCGGTGATCGTGGCGACGTATTCCTTGCCGCCAATGACACAGGTCAGCGCGGCAGATGCAGGAAGGGCAAACGAGAAGCCGAACAAGGCAAACGCCAGCGCAAACGACAGGCGCACAGGTTTCATACGTCAACTCCAGTCGGTGACGGCACATCTACGTTCGGGGAGATTTGAGATTCAGCATATCAGGTGCGGAAAACAGCACTCATCGACACGACGATACCGATTGAGCAGGCACAGCACCCGCTCAATCGGACAAAACCCGAAAACCGAAACCCGGGTTTACGGAACGCCGGTGATTGTTTCGCAGTCTGCATTGGTGGTATCCGTTCCTGAGCTGCCGGAGCAATAATCTGAAAAGCCGTCGCCTCCGCTCAAGAGGTCGTTGCCGGCTTCGCCGTAGAGACGGTCGTTTTCACCCTCCAGTCCACTGAGAAGGTCATCACCATCGCCGCCGGTAATCTTGTCATCGTGCAATCCACCGTAGAGTGAATCGTTTCCGCTTCCGCCGGATAGCTGATCCACGTCCCTGCCACCGAAGACCTGGTCGATTCCGTTCTCACCGTAGAGGATGTCCTTGCCGTCGTCGCCGGTGACAGTGTCATTCCCATCGCCACCGGTGACGGAGTCCTTGCCACCCTCACCGATCAGGGTGTCATTGTCGGCACCTCCGGTAATAGTGTCGTCTCCATCACCGCCGAAGACATTGTCGGAGCCGGAACCGCCGGAAATCAGGTCCTTGCCGCCGGCGCCATAGATCAGATCATTTCCGGATCCACCCTCAAGTTGGTCATTGCCTTCTTCGCCATCGATATCGTCGATACCGGGCCCACCGTCGACGATGTCAGTTCCGTCGCCTCCAAATATCTGGTCGTCACCTTCGCTTCCGGAGATCGTGTCGTTGTCGTCTTCGCCGGAGATGTTATCAGCGTCACCCTTGCCCATACAGAGCGTCGTTTCCAGCAGCCGGCGTCGATCGAGTCATCACCTGCGTCCGCCGATTAGTGTGTCGAGACCGGTCACCGCCGCTGAGATTGTCGTTACCATCCCCGCCGTCGAGGCGATCATCGCCGTCTGCACCAATCAGCTGGTCCGAGTCACCGCCGCCGCGAAGATGTCGTTGCCGGGAGTGCTGTCGACCGAGGGGACGAACTGACCGTCGCCGACGAAGTAGTCGGGGTTGGCTCCACCGGTCATGTCGTCGTCACCGCCGCCGCCGTAGGCATCGTTCTCACCATCGCCGGTCGAGATCAGGTCGTTGCCATCGTCACCATGGAGTTCGTCGTTTCCGGGTCCGCCGGTCAAGGTGTCGTTGCCGTCCTCACCGTGGGCGATCATCCGTCAACGGTGTCGATGATCGTGTCGTTGCCATCGCCGCCGTAGACGAAGTCATCCCCCGGCCGCCGAGATGTAGTCATCACCGTCGCCACCGTAGAGTTCATCACTGCCTTCGCGACCATAGATGCGGTCGTTGCCGAGTTCACCGTAGATCTTGTCGAAGGTGAGCCCGCCGATCAGGGTGTCGTTGCCATCACCGCCCCAGATCTCGTCGTGACCGTCGGCGCCATCGATGGAGTCGTTTTCCGTTACCGCCGAAGAGCACATCCTCCCCTGCGCCACCGTTGATCGAATCGGCATTGCTGTCCCCGGTGGCGATGTCGTTGCCGTCACCCGCATCGATGATATCGGCCCCACCGCGACCGCAGATGATGTCATCTCCACCCAGACCGGTAATAGTGTCGGCACCGTTCGAGCCCCGAATCACATCAGGTCCGACCGTACCTGGTATGACGCCGCTCCCGGTGATCGTGGCGACGTATTCCTTGCCGCCAATGACACAGGTCAGCGCGGCAGACGCCGGAAAGGCAAACGCAAATCCGGACACGACAAACGCAAGCGCAAACACAAGGCGCACAAGTCTCATACGTCAACTCCATCTGGTGAAGACATAACTACATTCGGGGAGATTTGTCAGCATATCAGGTGGTGGAAGCAGCCTCAGAAGCGATCATCTGCGCCAGGCTGAAACGTAGTCCGAAGGTTCCATCCTCCGGATCGTCGGCAAGACGATACCCACCATGCCTCACCATCCCGTCCCATTGCCCAAAAGGAAACCTGGAACCCGAAACCCAACTACGGGATGCCGATAATCGTCTCGCAGCCGGCCGGGAACGAACCGTTGTACCCGTCGAGGCCAGCATCGCCGTCGCACATGTCAGTAGCGCCGGCACCACCGGAGAGCAGGTCGTTATCGTCGCCACCATGGACGTGTCGTCGCCATCGTTTCCGTTGACGAGTCGTTCCCGTCCTCGCCGTCGATGATCGTCATTACCAGTGTCTCCGGCGATGGAGTCGTTCCCATCGCCACCTTCAATCGAATCTGCCTCACTTCCGCCGAATAGATCACGTCATTACCCGGCAGCCCGCTCAGGATGTCTTCGCCTTCGTCTCCCCGGAGATCGTCATCGCCATTCCCGCCAACGAGCAGGTCGTTACCGGGGCCACCGTAAAGCGTGTTGAGGGAGTAGTCGTCCTCGCCGCCCATCGTGCCGGCGAAGAGCCTGTCATCTCCTTCTCCGCCGTAAATGGTGTCCGCCGAGTTCGTGATGGGAACAAAGGCGTCACCTTCGTAATCCCCCCAGATCTCGTCGTCTCCGCCCTGACCATTGATGACGTCGACGTGGGCTCCGCCGAGATATGTAGTCACCTACATCGCCGCCGTTGATGGTGTCGTTCCCGGTGCCGCCCAGCATGAAGTCGCGGCCGTCATTGCCGGAGAGGAAATCGTCGCCTCCGTCAGCCTGGAGTCGATCAGCCCCGTCCTCACCGTACATCCGGTCGTTACCTTCGCCGCCGTACACCTTGTCATCACCGGCACCAGTGACCAGTTTGTCGTCGCCCAGGCCACCGTTGAGGATGTCTTTGCCGTCGTTTGCGGAGAGTGAATCGTTGTCGTCATCGCCGGACATGGTGTCGTCGCCGAGCTGACCGTAGATTCGGTCGCGGCCAGCTTCGCCTTTGGCAATGTCGTTGCCGTCGCCGAGCGTGATCTTGTCGTTGCCGGCGTTGCCGTGGAGCGTGTCGTCTTCGTCTCCGCCCGCGACCGAATCGTTGCCGTCGTCGCCGTAGAGCAGATCCTGACCACCCAGACCGCGGAGCTTGTCATTGCCCGTCCCGCCATACATCAGGTCCGCCATAGATGGTATCTGCGGAGTTGGTTATGGGGACAAACGCGTCACCTTCATAGTCACCGAAGATCTTGTCATCTCCAGCCTGACCATTGATCACGTCGACATGGGCATCGCCGCGGATCTGATCGTTGCCATTGCCACCGTTGATCGTGTCGTTCCCTGTGCCCCCGTTAAGCGTGTCCTGATCGTCGTTGCCCGAGATGTAGTCGTTATCCTGGTCGCCATCCAGTCGGTCCAGACCGTCCTCGCCATAGAGGCGGTCGTTCCCCTCATGACCAAAGGTATCGTCGTTGCCGGAGCCGGTTACGAGCTTGTCGTCGCCGAGCATCCCGAAGAGTCGATCATTACCGTCGTTTCCGGAGAGGGAATCGTTGTCCTCGTCCCCGATCATGATGTCTGCCCCGGCCTGTCCGTAGATGCGATCACGACCTTCGTTTCCGTTTGCTCGATCGTTGCCATCACCCAGGGTGATCTTGTCGTTTCCAGGACCGCCGAAAAACGTGTCGTCATCGCCGCCTGCGAGTGAATCGTTACCGTCGTCGCCGTAGAGGAAATCCTGACCACCCAGACCGCGAAGTTTGTCGTTTCCCGTGCCGCCGTACATCAGGTCGGGTCCCGGTCCGCCGGTGACATCGTCGCCACCGGTATTGCCGCGGACAATATTGGTGCCGTTGCCCAGGGTCACGAAGTCGTTACCCGGTGCCGGCGTCAATATTGGCGTTACCGGTGCCGGTGGTGATGATGTCCGTGCCGCCATACGCGCAGATGACATCGTTGCCACCGTTGCCAGTGATGGTATCGGGACCAGACGAACCACGAATGACGTCGTTGCCGGGCGTGCCGTTAATGACGCCCGAGCCCTCGATGGTCGCGGTATAGGCAACGCTGTCGATCGTGCACGTCCCAGCGGCCCGGACAGCAGACGGCGCGAACGAAACGATGAGCAGGGTAAGCGCGACGACCAGCAATCTGGCGAGCTTATGCACGGGAACCTCCAGCTGGGGGTCTGGTATCAGGTTGATTGACTATGCATCGATCCTATCAAACCCACGCAATACCCCGCGATCATGGCCTCGAGATTCCGCTCGCCGACCCGTTCCCCAATCGCACATTGCCCAAACCCCAAAACCCGACCTGGCTCAGGGGATGCTGATACTGGTTTCGCATCCGGCAGGCGCGGAGCCGATGTAGCCGTCAGTGCCGGTGTCTCCGTTGCAGATGTCGACACCGTCCGCACCAGACAGGGCGTCGTTACCGCTGCCCCCTTTGACCATGTCATCTCCGGCCGCACCGTTGACCGAGTCTGCTCCGTTCTGACCGTCCAGGGTGTCGTTATCCTCGCCCCCGTCGATCTGGTCATTACCGTCGCCACCGTAGGCGAAATCACCCCCGGCTTCTCCCAATAACTGGTCGTTTCCGAATGCACCGGTCAGGACGTCATTTCCGGTCCCGCCAAACAGCACATTCACCGACACATCTACTTCTGCCCGGGGCTCATCCGGATCGACCAGATAGTCAACACCGGCAAATATGTAGTCATTCCCACTGCCTCCGAACAGGGTGTCGCCTTCATTAAGGAGATCTCCATCCGGAATCTGGATTCCATCTCCGATGATGTAGTCATTTCCCGATTGGCCGTCGATTGAGTCTGCACCGGCATTGCCCTGTATATCATCGTTACCCGGGCCGCCTGTTATGACATCGTCGCCGTCCTGTCCGTAGACGGTATCCTCGCCACCGCTTCCCGAAATGGTGTCGTCGCCATACCCGCCCCAGAGTTCGTCGTCCCCATCTTCCCCATAAAGCCGATCGTCATCATCCTCACCAATGATGATGTCATTCCCGGATCCAGCGACAAGCTTGTCGTTCCCGCGACCACCGTTCACGTAATCCTCATCGCTACTGGCGGATACCGAGTCGTTGCCGTCCTGGCCAAAAATCTGGTCGATGCCGCCTTGGCCGTAGATGCGATCGTTGCCAACTCCGCCGTCACCCTGATCAACCAAGCCGGCACCCAGGGTGATCTTGTCGTTACCGTTGCCTCCGGTAACCTGGTCACTTTCGTCGCCGCCAGCGAGGGAATCATCGCCATCACCTCCGTCGACTTCGTCTTCTCCACCCTCGCCGCGAACCTTGTCATTTCCCGGTCCACCAGCAAGGAGATCTTCGCCACTTCCACCGGTAATGTCGTCGTGACCGTCCTGGCCCTCAACGTAATTGTTGCCATTGCCCGTGCACGATCCGATCGTTACCGGTCCCGCCCATGATGAGGTCGGTTCCGGAGGAGGTCGTGATCGTGTCGTTGCCACCCATGCCGCAAATCTTGTCGTTCCCCCCACGCCCGTTGATGGTGTCGGGGCCACTGGAGCCGAGAATCACATCGCTGCCAGTCGTACCGTTGATTGTGCCGCTGCCTTCGATGGTGGCGGCGTACGGGATGCCGCTGATGAAACAGGTTCCGGCGGCCCGGGCGGCGGGAACTGACATTTGGGCGGCAAGGACAAGCGCACTGACCACCAGCACTCGACTCCAGGCGACATTCATGTTGGTCTATTCCTCCGGCTGTTCGGTTCAAGAGCGTCTGACATCAGTTTTGTGGTCATACCAGAAGCCGCAACCCCGGTTTGCTAACTTTCCGGAGTTGCGGTTGGGTCGGGCGGTGGACTGACGGTGATCTCAACCTGATCTGTGCTGGATGCGCCAAAGGCATCGGTGACCGTGAGCGTGACGAGATGCGTGCCGACTGGCAGCGTTACGTTCGCCAATGCATCAGTGCTGAGCACCTGATCATCAATGCTCCATATATAGGAGAGCGTTGCTCCGTCAGGATCGAAGGACGCCGAACCGTCGAGGGGAACAGACTCGTCCCCAGAACCGTCCGTATCGATCAGCGCTTGATCGATCCCGGCATTGGCGACCGGACTGGCGTTGGGCACCTCGGTCGGACTTGGCTCCGGCGTTCCAGTTGGCTCCGGAGATGGCTCCACCGTCGCCGTTGGTTCCGGTGTACCCGTGCTGGTGGGTTCGGGTGTCGCTGTCCCGGTCGGTTCCGGAGTCGCGGAAGCCGTCGCCGTCGCGGACGGCGTAGCGGTCGGCTCCTCAGAGCTGCCGGGCGCCGTCACCTTGTACGTATCGGACGCGCTGCGACTGACTCCGATGACCTTGCCGGCGATCTTGTGGTCGCCGATCGCCGAGCCATTTGGAATCGTGATCAAGGTCGTAGCCCGACCGTTGGAGGCGATGGTCACGGTCTTGAGCACCTTGAACGAGGTCGAGGTGGTGCTCGTGTACCACTGAACCTGGACTTGTTCGCCCGCCGAGAAGCCGTAGAAGTAGACCCGGATGACGGAGCCGACTGGACCGGCATACTCCGTGAGCTTGATCCGCGGAATCACCGAAAGCGATGTCGAGTCCTGGCGATTTGAGGTGTCTGTTGCATACACCGTGTACGTGCCGTAGGCGACCAGCGGTGTCCGGAATGACGTTGTTCCGGCACCGGCACTGTTCATCGTGGCTGTGGCGAGCACCGTGTTATCCGACCAGCGGACGGTGACTGTGCTGCCAGGGGTATAGCCGGAGAGGGTAACGGTGATCGGGCCGTTGTACTTGCTCTTCGCCTTTGAGAGCGTGACCGTCGACGGTCCCAAAACGGTAACGACGACCGTGTCCGAGGCGGTGTAACCCTCGTTGTCGGTGACGGTCAAGACGATGGTGTGCACGCCGGGCAGGAACGGAGTCTGGAAACTTGACGCCGTGCTGAGGGTCGTCGACCCCTCCTTCCAGACGCGACTGACGATCGAGCCATCGGGATCGGAGGAACCGCCGTCGTACAGATAGACATTGACTGCCCCACCATTGGATGAGTTGGCTGACTGATCTTCACCTGCGTTTGCGATCGGGATACGTTTGACAGAGATGATGACGGTATCGGTACTGGTCAGCCCAACACCATCGGTGACCGTGAGTGAAACCGTGTGGACGCCGGTTGCGAAGAGAACCGTTGGCTCGGCTCCGGTGGCAATGGTCACCCCGTTCTCGCGCCAGGTGTAGGTGGCAATGTCGTCAGTCCGGATCACTTGATGCCTGTGCCATCCAGCGCAATCGATACGCCTGACGCGCTTGAGGTGGGGACCGTCTGATCGGGACCGGCATTGGCAACCGGTGGCTCCGCATCACCCGGGTCAGTGACGGTGAGATTGGCGTAATACGATGGTCCATAGGCAACAAACCGGATGAGAATGGTCGCGCCAACCGGGCACCTCGGCAGGCACGGGCATGACAACGGTGTGCGAGGCCGGAACCGGTACCTGAATGATCGGTTGCCACGTCTCGCCATCGTCCCATTCGAGCGCAACAGCGAAGTTGTTTGGCAGACCGTGGATAGTCGCGACCACTTCACCGCCGGGAGGAGCGGACGTAGGTGCGATTTGCAGGGTCGGATCTACCGCAAAGGATGTTGAAGCAGTGCTCGCTCCGGACGTCACGGTCACGGTTGCTGATGTAATGCAGGTTGTTGGCGACGATATAGGTGAAGTCGGCAGCACCGGTCGCATCAGTTTGGGCCGTAGTGATTGTGGTGCTGCCAACCTTGAGGGTCGCGGTTGCATTGGCGGGAAACTTGCGCGCCGCAATTTGAACTGTCCCGCCCGGGATATGACCGTGTTTTATCCACGCTCACCGAAGCGGTATTGACCACGGTGAAGGTACCCTGTTGCTTGAATACTCGTTACCGGATCAGTGACCGTGAATGTGCCGGTGCCGAGCGGAGCGTTGGCTGGAATCAGGTAGGTCAAGATTGCCGAGCCGTTTACATCGGACGTTAGCGGCGGCTGACTGGCCGCTGATTGTCCAAACAGGGCCAGCGTCAGCGGCAGCGAAGCGTCAGCCGTGAATCCGGTCACCTTGACCGTCAAGGTGTTGCTTCGACCTAGAGACGGGCCGAAGTACGGCGCATAAGGGCGAAGCACGACCGATTTTGAGCGGGTAATGCCTCCACCCGTGGCGATGAGCGAATTTTGACCTCCGCCTGGAGTCTCAGGAATGACGACTACGCCGCGTGCTGCTCCCGCGACATTGGTCGTACGGGTTTCCACCGGGATTGTCGTTCCGTTCGGCTTCCGCCATGTCACGGTCACCTGGGTGTACGCCTCGAAACCAGCGATTGCGTACTCGTATTTGTCTCCGGTTTTCACACTGGACGGGTAGGTCATGGTTACGGCTGCATTTGGGGAACTGCTGGTGCCGATTTCGCCTTCGTTGGTCACCGAATCCCGAGGATTTGGATAGACGGACGGGTCGATGTACCGGCACTTGGTGACTATTCCGCGCTTGATGCATCCATCACCGTTGAGACCGAATCCGAGCTGGATTTCCCATCCCCCGATGTCTTTACCAACTGGATTGACCGCGTTGGTTCCTTGCAGCATCCAGATGTAGACCATGGCAAATCCGGAGGCAGAATCGCCACAGCTACCGGTGCCGGTCGTGGTGATGCCCAACGCCTGACCGCGAGTAACTACCTCCCCAGCCGAGACGGACACACTGGCCAGCGGGTAGTAGACCGTACTTGCGCCGCCACCATGATCGATCTGGACCATTCCGGTGCACGGAATCGAGACCGTGCCGCCGCGCATTGCCACGACCTGCCCACCGGGTATGTCATCGTTGGCATAGGTGGAATTGGTCGGCAGGAAATAGCCAAGTGCCGGTCGGGCCACACCGCCAGGGACGGCCACGGGAGCACTGATTGCCGCAGTGAACCCCCAGGTTTCGCCTTCGGGAAACGGAAATGAAAGCTCGAATGATCCGTCGCCTGCCCGTGCCTCCGGTTGAGACAATGCCGGGAAATTCGCCGCGAACAGAGCGAGCGCGATCAGGGCCCCCAACCACAAACCAGGATGCTGGAAAAATGAGATGAACTGTGGTTTTGCGGCTGGGCGAAGCACACGGATACTCGCCCTGTCGAGGCAGGCCATGGTGGTTTCCTTTCAAGAAATTCTCTGTATCCAATGTTACATAAAAGGACTATTTCGCATAGATGGATTTTTGCGCATTAATGCACGGAATAGAGGGCCAAGACCACGGGAGGGGAAGTATCGGAACCGGCCTGGATGCAACGATCGGAGCCGCGGCTGAAATTGACTCGGTATCCACAACCCCAAAAACGCACCCGCAACGCCTACCCACGGACCCGTCGGCACGACGAAAACCACGCCATGCCGCCGCCCCATCCAACCCAATTCAACCCCTCGAAAACCGCCCCTTTTCGCCCCAAAACCCGAACACCAAAAACCTAAAACCCGACCCCGAAAATCGCGAACGAATCCGCCAATCTCGATACTCCAAATGCGGGTATCTGCGAAATCGTCGCATTTTGGCCAAAATCGTTGCTAGAGTATGTAGAACATGTGATCTTGTAGAGTTTGCACCGGGTTTCAGAGCGGTCCAACCAGACCGTCTGAATCACCCCATGGAGTAATCGAAATGCCAACCGATGAACCAAGTGTCTACGAAGCAATTACCCGGCAAATGGTCGAGACCCTCTCCGCCGAATTGCGCGAGATTCGCGGTCGGGTTGATGGCGTTCTCTGGATGGTCGGCGGCGCGATCGTGATTGATGCGGTGCTGCGGGTGCTGGGGCGGGGTTGAGTGCCCGGCGCGCGGCCGAAGCGAGCCGGCGCTTTCGGCAGAGGAGAAGCTCCGGGCCGACTTACCCAAGGTCACCGGAAATCAGTCACCGGGATGTTTGACAGCAACATGCCGTCGCACAAGTTGCGCGCGTACCAGCGCGAGCCGGCCGAGGCCATCGCGCGCAGCATCACGAACGACCTGGGCTTGCAGTTCGCCGTCGTCTTCGCCCGCCAGTCCGGCAAGGACGAGATGCTCGCGCAGATGCTCTGCTGGGTGTTCATTCCTACGCCGAGACCGGTGGCGAAGTCGTCGTCGCCGCGCCGACCATCCGGCCGCAGGCCGCGATCTCGCGCGATCGCCTCGTCGCCCGGTTGCGGCACTTGCTGCCCGGGCACGTTAAGACGCGGGATGGCTCCATCGTCGAACTCGGCAAGGCAGCCGTCCGCTTCGTCTCCGCCGATCCCGATGCCAATGCGCGCGGCCAAACCGCCAGCCTGCTGCTCGTCGCCAACGAGGCCCAGGACATCACCCCCAAGGTCTGGGACCCGGTTTTCGATCCGATGGCCGCCAGCACCAATGCGACGACGCTCTTTCTCGGCACGCCGTGGGACAAGTCGACGCTGCTCTACCGCCAGATGCGCTTTCTCGAACAGGAGCAAGGAGGCCGAATCAGCGGCTGGTCTGGCGCGTGCCGTGGCGGGAGGTCGCAAAGGAACTGCCCAAATACGCGGAACGGGTCGAGGCCCGCATCGCCCAGTTCGGCAGAAGACCACCCGTACATCAAGACCGAATACGAGCTGCGAGGAACTCGACGGCGAAGATAGTCTCTTCATCCGCTGGCGCGTCGCCCTTATGCAGGGAACGCATCCACGCCGCTCCGCAGCCGAACCCGGCAAGCGGTACGCCCTGCTCATCGATGTCGCAGGCGAGGATGAAGCCGGTGGCTCCCGCAAGGCCTTCGCCGCCACCAATCGTCGCGATGCCACCGCCCTGACCGTCGTCGAGATCGACGCCGCAGCTGGTCAACCCACGTCTTCCGCGTCGTCGATCGCCGGATCTGGATCGGCGCCCGCTTCACCGAGCTCCGCGACGAACTCACCCACCTCGCTCGCAACGTCTGGAACGCCGATCGCGTCGTCATCGATGCCACCGGCATCGGCGCCGGTCTCGCCGCCTTCATGGAGGAACGGCTCCGCGATCGCGGCTCCGGCAAGGTCATCCCGGTCGATCGCTTCATCTTCACCGCGCAGCTCGAAGAGCCAGCTCGGCTGGGATTTCATCGGCCTCATCGGCACCGAGCGCTACAAGGAATATCGCGACCATGCAGCCCCCGGCACACCCGAAAGCCGCGTCACCGAGCAATTCTGGTCCGAGTGCAAAGCGCATCAAGTACGAAACCCTCCCCGGCCCCGGCCGCACGATGTCCTGGGGCGCCGCCGGTAACGGCCACGACGACCTCGTCATGAGCGCCGCCCTCGTCACCCGCCTCGACGGCCTCGACTGGCGCCACCGGATCGCGAGATGCCGCGGCGTCGAGGGCTAGGGCGCGCGAAAACACCGTAATCCTACGGATAGTGAAGTACGTCGCAATGCGGGCATCATTCGATTATCGAATTGCACTACCTGTGGAGTAACTAATGCCTCGACGATTTGCGGCCCTCTGCATTCTGCTCATTTCCCTGCTCGTGCCCTGGACCTCAACCGGCGCGCAGGGCGCTACCTGCGCAGTCGATGGCGAAACCTACCTGGTGACGATGGGCGGTGACGGTCAGATCGACGGCACGCCCGGTAACGACGTGATTCTGGGGTCCAACGGTCGCGATGTGATTCGCGGCAACGGTGGCGTCGATGTTGTCTGTTCGCTGGGGGGAGACGATGACATTACCCTCGGCTCGGGATCGGACAAGGTAGACAGCGGACCGGGTAACGACAAGGTGCGCGGACTCGGCGGGCGGGACACGATTCAGGATCCCTCTGGCACGAACGCGATTGCCGGTGGGGACGGCAGCGATTTCCTGTTCGGCGGCACTGGCGTCGACAAAATCACGTCCGGCACCGGTAACGATCGGGTGCTCGGTGGGGGCGGCAACGATCGCATCTACGGGCAGGACGGAGACGACGAACTTTCAGGCGAGGCCGGGAACGACTCAATTTCAGCCAACGCCGGAGTAGATCGGGTCGGCGGCGGCGAGGGCGACAACAAATTGGTCGGCGGGGACGGCAACGATTTCCTCGATGGCCTCTCCGGCAACGATCGCGCCTACGGTGAGGCTGGTGACGACACCTTCGTCGGCGGAGGCGGCAACGACTACTTTTCCGGTTCGGCAGGTGATGACCTCGGCTACGGTCTCGGTGGCAACGACACGTTGCTGGGCAGCACCGGTGCCGACACGCTGATGGGCGGCGCGGGGAACGACACCATCTCCGGGGGACCGGGCGACGATGACCTTGGCGACTCCGTTGTCGACGCTGAGGAAGAACCGGGTATCGATACGATCACCGGTGGTTCCGGCAACGACCTGATTGGTGGTGGCAGCGGTGCAGATTCGCTCTATGGCGAGGCCGACAATGACCGAATCTACGGTGATTCCGAGGAAACGGCCGATGCCGCGTCCAACGACCTCATTTATGGCGGCCCTGGGAACGACGAACTCTACGGCGGTGGAGAAACTTTTGACAATGCCGGCGCCGACAGCATTTATGGCGAAGATGGTGACGATGCCATCTACGGTGGACAGGGTTCGGATTCCCTGTACGGCGGCAATCAGAACGACGTCATCTTCGGAGGGAGCACCGCCCTGGATTCCATTGCCGGGGGGTCAGGGGATGACGCCTGCGAGGACTGGGAGATCGACATCATGTCCGGCTGCGAAGTACCGGTTTTCTAGCCACCAGATCGCGACCGATGATCACGTAGAAGGCGAGGAAATACCGTAATTCTGCGGATGGTTGGGTCCCTTGCGTTCGGCTCATGCTTGCCATAATGAGGTCGTTCTACGGTGGACTATCGAGAGGCGGGCATGGATATGAATCAGAGTGCACTTGGTCGAGTCGGCAGCATCGCGGCGGCAATTCCTGCAGATGGGCGGGATTGGTGCGGCGGCTGCAGTTCGCCCTGGCCCGGGCCGACCGGGTCGGTGCCTGGCAAGCCGGGTCCAGTTCGACGGTGACCAGTCATCCCCGGATCTGGATCACGGCCGACGATCTGCCCCGGTTGCAGGGCTGGGCGAGGGACGACAATCCGCTCTGGTCGGAGGGGTCTGATTGCCGCTTGCACAGATCCTGATTGCTGCGATGGATGATGGGCACGTTCCGGACGAGGACGATGGTTCGCGTGGCCTGGAACCAGTTCCCGAGCGAAATCATCGCCGAAATCTTCGCGTTCATGTCATTGCTCCACCCCGATGCCGGATGCGCGGGAGGATTTTGGCGAGCGGGCGAAATCGCTCCTGATGCTTGCAATCGGCGAAGCCGCCAAAGGTGTCGCCGAGGGTGAGCCCTTCCGCGATCCGTACTTCCCGATCTTCGACCGCTCCCGCTGGTGGGGCGAGGCTTTTCCGAATCACGGTCGACTGGATCTATGACCGGTTGAGCGCGGACGACAAGGCGATGATCCGCGATGTCTTCATTCGCTGGTGCGATGTCCTGATGACGGCCGAAACGACGACGATGAACCACCCGGAGCCGGTCGGGGTGGTGGACGATCCCGTTCTGCTGGAGGATCCGATTCGCCTCCGCTGGGCAGGCAACAACTACTTCACGGCGCACATGCGGAACCTGGGGTTGATGGCCATCGCCCTGGATGAGGAAGACGATCCAGACGGCGAATTGCACGCATACCTGGAGCCGGCGATCGGTGCGTGGTTGTACATGGCCGACGCATTGCTGCAGGGTGATGCCCGCGGCGGATTGGCGGCGGAGGGGTTCGAGTACAGCCAGCAGGCATTGGCGTACGTCGTCCAGTTCGTGCTGGCCCTCGAAACGAGCGGCAATGCCGATCCGGAGATCTGGGGTCCGCAAGTTCAGCTGGACAGCAATCCGTTCTGGGACGACGTCATTCCCGGGTTGTTGAATTCGCTGAGCCCGGTTCCGGTCGTGATTCCAGAGGTCGATTGGTACGGACCCGTCTACCAGCCAGCGTGGTACGGCGATGGCGAAGGGTACTGGGGACCGGATTTCATCGCCCTGTTCGGCGTAATGGGCCGACTGGATGAAATGAGCGGCAACGAGC
>CAVZSG010000023.1:0-7212 GCA_963777865.1 uncultured Chloroflexia bacterium
CGCTGACCACAGATGATGTCATTGCCACCCTGACCATTAATGGTGTCGGCTCCGTTCGAACCGCGAATCACATCGGCACCGGCAGTCCCGGGAATGACCCCGCTGCCGGAGATCGTGGCAACGTATTCCTTGCCGCCTATGACACAGGTCAGTGCCGCAGACGCAGGAAAGGCAAACGAGAAGCCGGACAAGGCAAACGCCAACGCAAACAAAATGCGCACAGATCTCATACGTCAACTCCAGTCGGTGACGAGACAACTAGTTGGGGGAGATTTGAGATTCAGCATATCAGGTGCGGAAAACGGCACTCATCGAAACGACGATACCGATTGAGCAGGCACAGCACCCGCTCAATCGGACAATTTCCCAAAACCCAAAACCCAAAACCCGGAATTACGGAACCCCGGTGATCATTTCGCACTCGGGTTCGGCCGTATCTGTCCCGGAGCTGCCTGAGCAGTAGTCGTTGAAGTCCGTCGCCGCCGCTCAGGTTATCGTCACCGGCCTCACCGTAGAGGCGATCGTTTTCGCCCGTTGTCCGCTGAAGGGTCGTTACCGTCGCCGCCGGTGATCTTGTCATCGTGCAATCCACCCATAGAGCGATATCGTTGCCGCTTCCGCCCGATAGCTGATCCGCTCGTTGCCACCGAGGAGCTGATCGTCTCCGTTTTCTCCATAGAGAATGTCCTTGCCATCGTCGCCGGTAATGCATCGTCATTCCGTCGCCACCGGAGACGGTGTCCTTGCCACCCTCTCCAATCAAACTGTCATTGTCGGCACCGCCGGAGATCGTGTCGTCTCCATCGCCGCCCTGGACGTAGTCGACGCCGGAGCTTCCCGAAATGATGTCCTTGCCACCAGCGCCGTAGATCAGATCATTTCCGGATCCGCCTTCAAGCTGGTCATTGCCCTCTTCGCCCTTGATTTCGTCGAGACCGGGACCCCCATCGACGATGTCATTTCCGTTGCCGCCAAAAATCTGGTCGTCCCCCGAACTCCCGGAGATCGTGTCGTTATCGTCTTCCCCGAAGAGTCGATCGTTTCCGGCTTGTCCATACAGGGAATCGCCACCGGCGCCTGCGTCGATCGAGTCATCGTCGAGACCACCAATCAGCGTGTCATTGCCCGTACCGCCGCTGAGATTGTCGTCACCATCTCCCCCGTCGAGCCGGTCGTCACCATCGGCACCAACCAGCTGGTCCCGATCACCACCACCGCGAAGAATGTCGTTCCCGGGTGTGCTGTCCACCGAAACGACGAACTGACCGTCGCCAAGAAGATAGTCAGGGTCGGCTCCACCGGTAATGTCGTCGTCTCCGCCGCCGCCGTAGGCTTCGTTCTCGCCATCGCCGGTCGTGATCAGGTCGTTGCCATCGTCACCATGGAGTTCGTCGTTTCCGGGCCCGCCGGTCAAGGTGTCGTTGCCGTCCTCACCGTGGGCGATCATCCGATCTACGGTGTCGATGAGCGTGTCGTTGCCATCGCCGCCGTAGACGAAGTCAGATCCCTCTGCCGCCGAGATGTAGTCATCGCCATCGTCACCGTTGAGTTCATCACTGCCGTCGCGACCATAGATGCGATCGTTACCGGAGTCACCGTAGATCGTGTCGAAGGTGAGGCCGCCGATCAGGGTGTCGTTGCCATCACCGCCCCAGATATCGTCGTGACCGTCGGCGCCATCGAGCGAATCGTTTTCTGTACCGCCGAAGAGCACATCCTCCCCTGCGCCACCGTTGATCGAATCGGCATTGCTGTCCCCGGTGGCGATGTCGTTGCCGTCACCCGCATCGATGACATCGGCCCCACCTCGACCGCAGATGATGTCATCTCCCACCCAGACCGGTAATGGTGTCGGCACCGTTCGAGCCCCGAATCACATCGGGTCCGACGGTACCTGGTATGACGCCGCTCCCGGTGATCGTGGCGACGTATTCCTTGCTGCCAATGACACAGGTCAATGCGGCAGACGCCGGAAAGGCAAACAAAAATCCGGACACGACAAACGCAAGCGCAAAAACAAGGCGCACAAGTCTCATACGTCAACTCCATCTGGTGAAGACATAACTACATTCGGGGAGATTTGGTTCATCAGCATATCAGGTGGGGAAGCAGCCAGAAAAGGATCCTCACTAAACGAAAACGTAGTGCGGAGATTCCATGCCGGATCGTCGGCACGACGATACCCGCCGAGCGGATGCTGATGATGGAGTAGCACTCCGCCAGGTCGGGGCCGTTCCTCCCCGTCCGAAAGTTGTTGCCGGAACTGCGTGTGATGGCATTGGCACCACGGGCATAGATCTCGTGATCACCCCCAGGGCCATCGATGTTGTCAGATGCTCAACCCACAGGATGCGCACAGCTTTGGGCCTGGCCATTGCCTTTGTAGCCAGACTTACTGATACTGTCAGGAACTAGATACAAAGCGAATATGCGCTCCGTGGAGAAATTGACCGTGCCTCGATCATCGTCCTTGCGTTTGATTCTTTCCCTGGCAGTTTCACTGATGGCCGTTGTACTCGGACAGTCGCCCGCGTTTGCAGTTGATTGCGATGGTGAGACCGCGACCATCACCGGAACCGGCGTGATCAATGGAACACCGGGTGACGATGTCATCGTTGGTTCGAATCTGGCCGACACTATCAACGGCGGCGGGGGTGAGGACCTGATCTGCTCCCTCGGCGGCAATGACAAGATCACCATCGGCGCAACCGGACCTGCCACCGTCTTCGCGGGAGATGGCTTTGATGATGTGACTGGCGGGCCGTTTGGCGACACTCTCTACGGCGAAGGTGGGAACGACAAGCTTCGCGGGGTGGATGGGGTCGATGAGATATTCGGTGGCTCAGGTAACGATCAGCCCGCCGGCGGCAATGGCAACGATCTGCTTTGGGGCGGAGACGGCGACGACAAGATCACCGGTGGCGAGGGCGACGACCAGTTCGAAGGCGAAGCCGGCAAGGACCGCATGTATGGACAGAACGGCGACGACGCCATGTACGCCGGGGATGGTGACGACTCGCTTTCGGCCAATGCCGGAAACGACGTGCTCCAGGGCCAGATTGGTGCAGACAAGTTGGTTGCTGGTGATGGCAACGACATCATATTCGGTGGCCCCGGCGACGATCGCGCCTATGGCGAGGGGGGAGACGATTCCCTTGATGGCGGAGCACGCCGGCAACGACTATCTCTCCGCATCAGCCGGTGACGACAGGCTCCTTGGCGGAAGTGGTGATGACGAATTGCGTGCAAGCACCGGTGAGGATGTACTGGGCACCGTGTCGCAGGAGCCCGCAACAGACAGCGAACCAGGCAACGACCTTCTCGATGGTGGTCCAGACGCTGACCTTATCCACGCAGGTTCCGGGAGTGACCAGGTATTCGGTGGTTCCGGGAATGACACGATCTACGGCGACCACACCAGTGCCACCGGTACCGGTAGCTGGGCGGACACGATTGCAGCCGGCATCGGAAACGACACGGTTAGCGGCGTGCTCGGCGCCGACGATGCGTCCGCAGGCGGCGATCTCGCGGGATCGGCTGGTGGCGAGGTTGCGGCACTTGCTGCCGGGGCACGTCAAGACGCGGGACGGATACATCGTCGAACTGGGCAAGGCGAGTGTGCGGTTCCTCTCGGCCGATCCGGACGCGAATGCACGAGGTCAGACGGCGAGCCTGCTGCTGGTCGCGAACGAAGCGCAGGACATCTCGCCGGATGTCTGGGACCCGGTTTTCGATCCGATGGCGGTCAGCACGAACGCGACGACGCTGTTCATGGGGACACCCTGGAACAAGGAGACGCTGCTTTATCGGCAGATGCGATTTCTGGAACAGGAGCAAGCGAAGGGCAATCAGCGGCTGGTCTGGCGGGTGCCGTGGCGCGACGTGGCGAAGGACTACCCGGGGTACGCGAAACGGGTTGAGGCCAGGATCGCGCAATTCGGAGCAGACCATCCGCACATTCGGACCGAGTACGAGCTGCAGGAGCTGGACGGCGAAGAAAGCCTGTTCAGTCCGCGGAGGATCACCCTGATGCAGGGGAGTCATCCACGGCGGTTTGCGGCTGAGCCGGGCAAGCGGTATGCGCTGCTGATCGATGTGGCGGGCGAGGACGAGGGTGGCGGAACGGCGAAGGCGTTTGCTTCGGCCAGGCGACGGGATGCAACGGCCCTGACCGTGGTTGAGATCGACTCGCAGATGGGTTTGCCGACGATGTTCCGGACGGTGGATCGGCGGATCTGGATCGGGCCGCGGCACACCGAGTTGCGCGATCAACTGGCGCACCTGGCCCGGGATGTCTGGCGGGCGGATCGGGTCGTGATTGATGCGACCGGGATCGGGAACGGGTTGGCGTCGTTTCTGACTGAGCGCTTGGCGGACCGGAGTCTGGGCAAGGTGATTGCGGTCGAGAAGTTCGTATTTTCGCAGACAGTCGAAGAGTCAGATGGGCTGGGATTTCATCGGGTTGATCGATACCGGACGCTACAAGGAGTACCGGGATGATTCGCCGGTGGGATCGAGTGAACAGCGGATTACGGAGCAGTTCTGGGCGGAGTGCAAAGGTATTGCGTTCGAGACGTTGCCGGGTCCGAACCGGATGATGACCTGGGCCGCCGCGGGGAAGGGACACGACGACCTGGTGATGAGCGCGGCGATGGTCACGCAGCTCGAGGGGCTGGACTGGCGGAAGCGGGTCGCGAGAGGTGTTGCGTAGGTGAAGGTTCGAGAACTAGATGAGTGCCCTGGTGCTGCTGGCAGTGGTTGATCGGGTGAGTTGGCGCGGGAAATACCGTAAGAATGCGGATGGTATTGCGGTTGGGTTCGGGCCCATGCTGCTCAGTAGACGTCATATCAAGGTGAGCTACTGAGGGACAAGCATGGATATGAAACATCGAGCCTTTTCAGAATCCGGAGCATCGCGGCGGCAACTTCTGCAGATGGGCGGGTTAGGTGCGGCGGCGGCAATTGGCCTGGCCCGGGCCGATCCGGGTCGGTGCCTGGCAATCCGGTTCGACGGTGACCAGTCATCCGCGGATCTGGATCACGGCCGATGATCTGCCCCGGTTGCAGGGCTGGGCGAGGGACGACAATCCGCTCTGGTCGGAGGGGTTGATTCCGCTTGCACAAATCCTGATTGATGCGATGGATGGTGGGCGCGTTCCGGACGAGGACGATGGTTCGCGTGGCCTGGAACCAGTTCCCGAGCGAGATCATCGCCGAAATCTTCGCATTCATGTCGTTGCTGCACCCCGATCAGGACGCGCGGGAGGATTTTGGCGAGCGGGCGAAATCGCTCCTGATGCTCGCGATTGGCGAAGCGGCCAAAGGTGTCGCCGAGGGTGAGCCCTTCCGCGATCCGTACTTCCCGATTTTCGATCGCTCGCGCTGGTGGGGCGAGGCCTTCCCGAACACGGTCGACTGGGTCTATGACCGGTTGAGCGCGGACGACAAGGCGATGATCCGCGATGTCTTCATTCGCTGGTGCGATGTCCTGATGACGGCCGAAACGACGACGATGAACCACCCGGAACCGGTTGGGGTGGTCGCCGATCCCGTATTGCTGGAGGATCCGATCCGGTTGCGCTGGGCCGGGAACAACTACTTCACGGCGCACATGCGGAACCTGGGGTTGATGGCCATCGCCCTGGATGAGGAAGACGATCCAGACGGCGAATTGCACGCATACCTGGAGCCAGCGATTGGTGCGTGGTTGTACATGGCCGACGCATTGCTGCAGGGGGATGCCCGCGGTGGATTGGCGGCGGAGGGGTTCGAGTACAGCCAGCAGGCATTGGCGTACGTCGTCCAGTTCGTGCTGGCCCTCGAAACGAGCGGCAATGCCGATCCGGAGATCTGGGGTCCGCAGGTGCAGCTGGACAGCAATCCGTTCTGGGACGACGTCATTCCCGGGTTGTTGAATTCGCTGAGCCCGGTTCCGGTCGTGATTCCGAGAGATCGATTGGTCGGACCCGTTTACCAGCCGGCGTGGTACGGCGATGGAGAAGTAACCGTGTTGATTGTGCAATCGCGACGGGAGCTCAGGTAATCGCTTCAGTTGGTCGGTTCACGGCCAATTCGGTCCAGGTCAAGCCGTCCCGCGCCATGGCATGGAGTAGACCAGTGAGCTTGTTCATGGCCGCCACCATCGCCACCTTGTGCGGTTTACCCGCCGCGCGCAAGCGCCGGTAGAAGGTCTGGATCACCGGATTGCACCGGTTCGCCGAGGTGACCGCCTGGTAGAGCGCCTTGCGTACCAACGCCCGGCCACCCTAGGTCACCCGTTTCCCACGAAAGACGCCGCTGTCCCGGGCAAAGGGTGCCACTCCAACCAGCGCTGCCAGCTCCTTCCTGGTCCCGGTTCCCAGCTCAGGCGACTGCAGGATGGCACGGAGGCGATGTGCGGTCCAATCCCGGGTACCGTCCGGTAGCAGATTCGCCTGCTCCGACAATTCCGCATCCTCGGCCAGCTCCCGGGCCAATGCGGCATCGATCGCCGTGATCTGGGATTGCAGCCAGGTGATGTGGGTGGTGATGGACTCCCGCACCGGTACGGGAGCCGACGAGAGCCGGGTGCGCTCGGTGGCAATATCCCCAGCCAGCTGCTCATGCCGGGTGAGCAGTGCCTGCAATACCCGGACCCGCTCGAGGGGACGGGTGAGGCCATTGGCTGCGTGGTCACCCCAAACCGGGCCAGCACCGCCGCATCGATCTGATCGGTCTTGGCATGACGACCGAGGGAGCGGGCAAAGTGACGAACCGCCGCCGGATTGACGACTGATGTGGGTAGTCCAGCCTCGGCTAACGACACCGTCAATCCAACGTGCAACCGTCCGGTACGCCCCAGCACAATCCAGTCCGGTGGGTTCGCAGTGATCCAGGCGACCGCCTCGATCCAGCCGTCCGGCGTGTTCGCCACCTGCAGAAGTTCGCCCGATGGATACCGGGCCCGATCCCAGCGTCGCCTTGCTGACATCAATACCAACTGCGTGTGGGGTCTCCATACCGTCCTCCTGTGCAACCCAGGCTGAACCAGATACGCTACCGCTCACCACCGCCAGGACTCGTCCTTGTGATTCGGGTGTCACAACCCACCTAACCGTTCGAGCGCCTGTCGGCTGGAGCGCGACGTGGTTGGATCCCTACTTCTCCACGGTCATGCAACAGACCTAGGGATGGGACGGATGCCGACCACGTCGCATTCTCGAACATACAAGG
>CAVZSG010000024.1:0-80200 GCA_963777865.1 uncultured Chloroflexia bacterium
TCCAGTTACTGATCCAGATCGATCAAAGGCGTTCTACGTTGATCAGGTCGGGTTTATTGCCGATCATGATCATCGGGTAAGCGACACTATCCGGTTCATTCAATTGACACCACCAGGCTCTGCCTGCTCGATCTGTTTCGGCGAGGGCATCGTGGAGATGGAACCGGGCCAGCAAAAGGGCGTCATGATGGTGGTCGAGGATGTCCGGGCCTTGCGCGAGGAGCTTGCCGGACGAGGTGTGCCGATCAGCGAGATTGATGTTCAGGCGTGGGGTGACTTTGCCTATTTCAGCGATCCCGACGGCAACACCTGGACGTTACAACAGCTTCCCGCACGAGATGCGTGACGAGTCACGTTTGGAGTGTCTTCAGGGGAGCTGAACCGATCGCTCCCCTGAGTGCGTAGATTCGGTCAACTATTTTTCGGCGGCGGCGGCAGCGTTTCGCAGGCGGGGATCAAGGGCGTCGCGGAGACCGTCGCCGACCAGGTTGAACCCGAGTACGACGAGCGCAATGGCTACACCAGGGAAGATCGCCGCCCACGGGGCTTGCTGCAAGATAGCCGTAGCTGCTGCTCACCATCGAGCCCCACGATGGCGCTGGCGGCTTGTTGCCCAATCCGAGGAACGATAGAGACGCCTCAGCGAGCACGGCAGCCGCGAAGTTCAGCGACGCGTGGACGATGAGCGGTGCGGTCACGTTCGGGAAAACGTGCTGGGCCAGGATTCGGGGCGTGGATACCCCGGTCGAGACGGCGGCCTCGACGTATGTCGTCTGGCGCACAGCCATCGTCGCCCCGCGGACCACGCGCATGAAGGTCGGCATGTAGACGATGGCAATCGCGATCATCGCGTTGGTCAGGTTGTTGCCACGGGTGGTAATGAAGACGATCGCGAGCAAAACCGCCGGAAATGCCCAGATAACGTCCATGAGCAGGACCAGGATGTTGTCGACCCAGCCGCCCATGTACCCGGCAACCAATCCGAGGACGATCCCTACCGAACCGGCCAATCCAACGGAAATGAATCCGACCTGGAACGAGACCCGGGCACCGTAAAGCATGCGGGTCAGGATGTCGCGACCGAATTCGTCGGTGCCCAGCCAGAACTGGCCACTCGGTGCCTCGAGAATGTGCTTGGAGAACTGTTGGGTTGGTCCGTACGGCGCCACGTAGCGACCGAAGATCGCGATGATCGAAAAGAAGACGATGATGATGAGGCCGGTCAATGCCAGCGGCTGGTTGCGAACGACCATCCACATCGAGGGTCGCGTCGGTATGCGTGCTTCGGTCAGGCGGCACCCAGCGTTGTCACGGGAATCTGCGGATCGTGAGCGTCCAATGCTTGTGCCATTGGTTAGGCCCGTCGCAATCGCGGATCGACCACCGCGTACAGGATGTCGACCAACATGCTGACGGTCACGAACATCGTCGCGAGGACGAGCGTGACTCCCTGAACGACCGGGTAGTCGCGATTGGTGATGGCGTCGTAGATGTATCTGCCCAACCCTGGAAGTCCGAAAATCTGCTCGATGATGACCGTGCCACCGAGCAATCCGGCAATCTGGATACCGCCGACGGTGATGATCGGGAGCGCTGAGTTCGGCAGGATGTGGCGAGTGAGAACCTTCGTGTTCGGACAGGCCCTTGGCCCGCGCCACTCGGACGTAGTCCTGATTGACGACCTCAAGCACGGCCGACCGGGTGTTGCGCATCATGACCGCGGCAAACGGCAAGGCGAGGCTGACCGCAGGCATGAACATGCCTTTGAGATTGCCTATCGGGTCCTCAGTAAACGGCACATACCCGACCGGTGGTAGCCACTTCAGTTTGTACGAAAAGAGCAACATCAGCAGGATTGCGATCAGGAAGCTCGGTGCGGAGATCCCCATAAGCGTGACGACCGTCGCAACGTAATCGGCTGCAGAATTGCGCTTGAGCGCAGCAAGGACGCCGACGGTCAGGGCCGGAATGATGCCGAGCATGCCCGCCAGCAACGCCAGCTCGACCGTGACCGGCAAGTCGCAATTTGAGTTCCGTGCTGAGCGGTCGCTTGGTTCGCAGTGACTTGCCGAGGTCGCCCTGAAGCGACGTGCGCCCATCCACTTGACGTACTGAACCGGTTTCGACTGATCGAGACCGTACGACTTCTCGACGAGCGCCCGTTGTTCAGGCGTGATGCGCTGATCGACGCCGATCGCCATCGAGGCCGGATCACCAGGAAGCGAGCGCACCAGCATGAAGGTGACGACCGAGACGCCAAACAGGATCGGGAATCAGCAGGAGCACTCGCCGAAGGATGAACTGAAGCATTGAGCGACCCGATCGGGGATGAAATCAGCACCGGAATTGTATCCGGTGCTGATCTTGAGATTTCATTGCCATCCTCGATTCGATCGAGGATGGTCGTCGACGCTGAGTGCTACTCGCCGGCGAAGTAGGTCTTGCGCAGGGTGATCGCCGAACCGGTCGCGATGTGCTCGAAGCCGTAGACGTTCTTCTTGAGCGCCTCGAACTGATTGGCGACGAAGAAGTTGACCCACGGCAGGTCGACCAGCAGGATTTCCTGAATCTGCTGGTAGATCGTCGGCGCGAGCCTCGACATCGGTCTCGATCATGCCCTGAGTGATCAGATCGTCGACGCCGGGTGTTCGCGTAGCCGACGAAGTTGCCGCTGGCACCGGTCAGGAAGTTCTCGACCATGACACCGTGCGGATCGACATAGCCACTGGTTCCGGTGACGGCGAGATCGAAGTCCCTGTCGGCGTAGACCGTCTGGATCATTGTGCCGGCATCGAGCAGGACGAGCTCAGCGTTGATGCCGATTGACTTGAGTTGCTCCTGGAGCACGATGGCCGCGTTCGAGAGGAACGAGTACTCCGACCAGGATGTGATCGTGGTCGTCGAAGCCATCGGCATAGCCGGCGGTGGCCAGCAGGGCCTTGGCGCCTTCGATGTCGGCCGGTGCCGGCTCGACCTGAAGCGCGGCCCAGAAGCTCGGCGGGAAGACCGTCGAAACCGCCGTGCCGTGGCCGAATACGCAGGACTCGATCATCGGCGTGCGGTCGACCACCATGGAGATCGCCTGGCGAACCTCGGGATGTTGAATGGCTCGCGGGTCAGGTTGAAGCCGAGGAAGCGGATGTTGGTGTTGCGCATCGCCAGCCATCTTGAGATCTTCGTTGGCGCTGAGCGTATCAACATCGCGAAGCGGTGCGTACTCGATGTAATCGGCCGAACCCTGAACGATCAGACCTGTGCGGGCCGTGTCCTCGGCGGCGATGGTCATTTCGAGCGCATCGAAGTACGGCAGGCCGGTCGTCCCAATAGCGATCGTGTTTGCAAGAGCGTGAGCGACGTGTTCGGGATGTACTCGTCGAGCTTGAACGGACCGGTGCCGTTGGTCACCTGGGTGACGTCGTTGTTGTTGGCTTCGACGAACGCCTTCGAGTAGATGACCGTCGAACCGTCCGAGATCGACGTCAGGAACGATGCATCCGGAGCGGCAGAGCGTGATCTCGAGCGTGGCTGGGTCGATCACCTTGATGCCGAGGTTGGCCATGGCGGCCTGATAGGCGGAGTCATCGACCGGCTCCGGCGTGCCTTCGCCAACGGACATCGACGTGGTCGAATTCGGCGGCACCAGCGATCGAAAGCAGCGACGCGGTGCTGGTCGAGGCGGTGTTCGGATCGAGCAAGCGGGTGTAGGTGAAGGCGACGTCATCAGCGGTGAACGGCAGTGCCGTCGTGGAAGATCACACCCTGGCGAAGCGTGAAGGTGTAGACGAGACCGTCCTCGCTGATTGTCCCAGCTCTCGGCGAGGCGCCGGGCCGACCGTCAGGTCCGGCTGAATGCGAACCAGGGTGTCGTAGATGTGCTCAACTACGCGCCAGATGGCAGTGGCAGAGGTGACCTGCGGATCGAACGCGGTCGGGTCGGCCTGCATACCCATGCGGAGTGTGCCGCCGGAGACTGGGGCCGGATCGGCATCCTGGGCGCTGGCGAACGAACCGGTGCCTGGAACGGCAATTGCGGCCAGGCGACGAGTGTCGAAACAGCACTGGCGGAAAGGCCGAGCGCGGTGGCGCGCTTCATCATGTCGCGACGATTGACTCGACCGCTAAGAACGCCGTCGAGCAGTTCAGTAAACGCACGTTGATCTGTCACTGGTGAGGTACCTCCATGTTGGACCGCACAAAGTTCTGCAACATCATGTCCCGACGCAGGAAACGCACGTGGTTGAACCAGCGCAACCGAGGATGTTGACGCCCCGAATTGGGGTCTGTGTAGCACGGAGATTATCACGAATCCGGGTGATTTCGCCGCCATCTGGATGAATCTGGCGTGTCGAAAGCGGGCTGGATGCACATCACGCTTGCATCGGGCCAATGTGGATTCTTGCCGCGAAAGTCACATTGCACTCGAGTCCGCAATTGTGAGCGTAAGTCTTTTTTGCGAATGACTCCATTGGTGCTGTGGAAATGGATGGCATAGCGACACCCCGGTGATCTTCTTCAGGGATCGAACCGGGGTGTGCAGCTTGAAAATGTCTATTCTGCTGTCTCGTATCTGTGTTCAGCCGGTTGGCTAGCTCTGCTTTTGCGCTAATGAGCGACATGTGGGCCGGCTGGGGAGCCGTTTCAGCCCGCTAGAGCCAGGAGTTACCCGGAGTTGTGTGCCCCGCGAGACAATCGGGGCTTGGCCTGTCAAGTTGCCAAACACCCCAGAGGATTCTGTTCGCACGCATGGTGGACCTCCTCACTTAGATCGCCTCGAACAACCTTCGATGAAACTTCCATCACACCTTAATCGCCACTGTTGCTCAGCGAGAGGTGCTTTCCGTCATTTCCGGCAAGTCCGAGTTGCCTAGGTTCACCCTATCACGTCGGTCGACAAATGCAATAGGCCGATGAGGCCCAGGCTACGTCGGGACCAAGGTCTAGCGCTTGTTTCCGGAAAGACTGCCCAGCAATCCGCGAACCAGACTTCGGCCCAGGTTGGAGCCAAACGATCGTGCGGTGCTTTCGGCCAGATCACCGATGATGTCACCACTTGAGTTGCTCTCTTTCTTTCGCGTTGGCCTCTTCTTTTTCACGCTGTTTCTGGAGCTTCTCCTGCTCCTTCTGGAACTCTGCGGCAGCGGCGGCCTGATCTTCAGCGGTGCGCGCCGCATCAGCCGCGGCGGCAGCTCGTTCAGCTTTGGACTTGAGCAGTTCGTAGGCCGATTCGCGATCAACCGGCGTGTCGTACATCCCGGCAATCGGCGACCAGTTCAGTAATCTTCGCGCGTTCTTCCGGTGAAATTACGCCGATCCGGGAACGGGGCGGAATGATCAATGCCCGCTCCACGACTCCCGGTGCGCCTTTCTCCTCAAGGAACGACGTCAGCGCTTCACCGGTGCTGAGCTCGGTGATAACGGTCTCCACAGCGAACCGGGGGTTGGGTCGAAACGTATCTGCGGCCGATTTGACCGCCTTTTGATCGCGCGGGGTGAACGCGCGCAAGGCGTGTTGGACACGATTTCCGAGCTGGCCGAGAACGATGTCCGGAACGTCCAGTGGGTTCTGGCTGATGAAATAGACGCCGACGCCCTTGGACCGAATCAGGCGAATGACTTGCTCGATCTTGTCCTGGAGTGCGGGAGGACAATCGGTGAAAAGCAGGTGTGCTTCGTCGAAGAAGAAGACCAGCTTTGGCTTCTCTGGATCACCGACTTCTGGCAGCGTTTCGAACAACTCGGAGAGCAACCACAACAGGAACGTTGCGTAGACGAGCGGAGAATTGATCAACTCCTGTGAGGCGAGGATGTTGACGTAGCCGCGGCCCTTGTCGTCTGTCCGCATGAAATCGGAGAGGCTGAGCGCCGGCTCGCCGAAGATCTGGTCTGCACCGGATTCTTCGAGGGTCAAGAGTGATCGCTGGATTGCGCCGACTGACTGGGGCGAGACATTGCCGTACTCGGTCTGGACGGATTTGCGATTGTCCCCAATGAACTGGAGCATCGCCCGCAGATCCTTGAGGTCCAGCAAGAGCAAACCGTTGTCATCGGCGTATCGGAAAACAAGCTGCAAGACGCCGGTTTGGGTTTCGCTCAGGTTCATCAGGCGGGCGAGCAAAATCGGGCCCATCTCGCTGATCGTTGAGCGGACAGGGTGTCCGAGTTTGCCGTACAGATCCCAGAATATGACCGGCGTAGCTTCATACGTGAAATCGGTCAAGCCGAGTTGGGTTAGGCGCTCGGTGACTTTCTCATTATCGCCTCCGGGTTGACTTATGCCGGCAAGGTCGCCCTTTACGTCCGAAACGAAGACTGGCACGCCGATTCGGCTGAACTGTTCCGCGATCGCATGGATCGTGACCGTCTTGCCGGTTCCAGTTGCGCCGGCCACCAGCCCGTGGCGATTAGCCAGCGCCGGAAGCAGGAATTGATCAGTTTCACCTTTAGCAATCAGTAATGGATCTGCCACGAAGAACCCCCGTTGATTTCGGCCCGCACTGGTATTCATTATGCCAGTGAGCGATCGGGGGGCGACCAAGTAGAGTAGTGATATGCAGACGTCGGCTGTCGACGGATTCCTGGAGTTCTGATGATCATCGAATACGCGCGTTACAACGTTCCCCTGGCCGAGACCAAGGCCTTTCTTTCGGCGTTCGACCGGGCACAGGCGGCATTGGCCGAATCCGACCAGTGCCGGGCCTGGGAAATGGCGCGAGGGGTCGAGGATCAGACGGAATGGGTGATCAGAATCGAGTGGGTTTCACTCGAGGGACACCAGCAAGAGTTTCGATCGAGTCCACATTACACCGCGTACATGAAGCCGCCTGCGCCGATTCAGCGAGTTCCAGCGGGAATCCCGTCACTTCAAAGCGAACGAAGTCAACGGTCGCAAGTAGCTGGCCAGCTAGTCAAATTGCCAGCGAGTTTGGGTGTACGTCAGTCCTTTGCCAAAGCCGTAAACAGTCTTGACGTCGATCCGATAGACGATGGCGACGTTTTGTTGATCACCGACTAACCTGCCGTCCCGAACTGTGAATTGCCAGTCGTATTTCTCCTCATATCGGGCGGCAAGCCTTGTCAACATCACGTGATCGGCTCCGACTAAGGCGGTTCCTTCCACGGTAACGTCGAACCCAAAGTGCGCGAATGCGCTCAGCGTCGATTCAATGGTTTTCCACGACACTGGCTCGGCACTGGGACTGCTATACCGGAGATCGAATTCCCCGATCAACCTCATCAGTCATTGCATCGGGTCTAAGGGCTGGGCAGACGACTCCCAAAAGAATGGATCCACAATCAATTCCGGAACTGGCCTGACTTCAACGTAGCCAGATCGGGCGGCAGGAAGGCGAGCAGAAACCCGAAGGGCCTCGTTCAGATCCCGAGCTTCAATCACGAAGAATCCGGCGAGTTGCTCCCGAGACCCACTGACTGCCCCGTCCGTGACACTCATCCTGCCATTTCGCACACGCACGGTCGTGGTGGTTTGAGGCGGAAGCGTTGGCGAACAAGCGACGAGACTGCCGTTGTTCTGAAGCTCGAACATAACCGTTTTGGCGTCAGCAGCGAGCGCATCGGACTCGCCTGAGCTCAAGGTATCGGTCTTGATTTCATCCTGAAACGAAAGGCAAAGATATTTCACACATTCCTCCGATTCCCAGCGGAATCCACTCAACTACCAGGTAGTCGAGTGAGCAGGAATGCAATCGACAATCCCGGGACTAACTGCCAGGGATACCCGGTACTTCCACGACTTCCCGAACCTCGACAGTGCCGACCCTGGCGCCGGAATACGTCTCGGCAACGGCCAGCGCCTCTTCGAGGTTTTCGGCGTCGATCAGGAAGAATCCACCCAGTTGTTCTCGGGTTTCGGCGAATGGGCCATCAGTCACCTGCGCCTTGCCTGCGCGAACCCGTACGCTCTTGGCCGTAGACGCCGTCTTCAGCGGAGCGGTCGCGATGAACTTGCCTTTGGCGTGCAGATCCTGGGCAATGCCAGCGGACTCGTGATAGCACTCTTCCCGCCCAGCTGCATCCCACGCTTCGTCAGTCCCGTAAATCATCAGCATGAACTTCATTTCTCACCCTCCTCGGCGTAATTGTTGTGAGCAGTTTCAGCCGACCCGCTCAAACTTGTCGAGCAGGTCGGCTGAATGGAGCTACTAGTTCAACAGTCAGACCGCTTAACCACCCGCAATTGCCCCAACAACCAGGTACGGCTCTTTGCCCGAGACAACCTCCTCCGGCAACGGAGCATCAGGGGACTCGTGCGAGAGATCCTGCTCGCAGGCAAAGAACCGGAGGAACGCCCGTCGTTGCTTGGTGGTCTGATCGCGGATCGTTCCACGAAGCATCGGATATCGCTCTTCCACCGCGTCGAGCACCGTGCGCTGCGTTACGGGACCGTCGATCTCGAAGGTGATCTCTCGCTCAGCGTGAGCCATGACCCGCAGATTAGCCGGAAGTACAACGCGGATCATGGCAGCGTCTGAACCTCGACTGACACGACCGCAGGAAGATCGCGAACGATCGGATTCCACGAGTCCCCGGAGTTCGACGACGCATAGACCTGGCCACCGGTTGTGCCGAAGTAGATGCCGCACGATCCGGAAGCGAATCAACGGCCATCGCGTCGCGAAGCACATTCACATAGCAGTCCTGCTGCGGAAGGCCCTCGGTCAGCGCTTCCCATTCGTTGCCGCCGGTGCGGCTCCGGTAGACGCGCAGTTTGCCGTCCGGCGGGAAGTGCTCGGAGTCGCTCTTGATCGGCACGACATAGACGGTTTCCGGCTCATGTGCGTGAACGCGAAATCGGGAAACCGAAGTCGCTCGGCAGGTTGCCGCTGACTTCGTGCCACGAGATCGCCGGCATTGTCGGTGCGCATCGACGTCCCAATGCTTCTGCATGAAGAGCGTGTTGGGCTTGCCGGATGCATGGCCAGGTTGTGTACGCAATGGCCGACCTCGGCGTCTGCGTCCGGAATGTACTCGGATCGAAGACCCTTGTTGATCGGCAGCCAGGTCGTGCCGCCGTCAGTCGGTGCGGAATGCACCGGCCGCCGAGATCGCGACGAAGATGCGATCCGGATCGTTTGGGTCGAGGATGATCGTGTGCAGGCACATGCCGCCAGCACCGGGTTGCCAGAGATGCCCCTTAGCGTCACGCAGTCCGGCCAGTTCTGTCCAGGTTTCGCCCCCGTCGGTCGACTTGAACAGGGCGGCATCTTCGGCACCGGCATAGACCGTGTCGGCATCGTGCAGCGACGGCTCGAGGTGCCAGATTCGGGTGAACTCCCACGGATGCTGCGTGCCGTCGTAGAACTGGTGCGTGCCCGGGATCACCCTCGTATGCGAAGTTATTGCCGACCGTCTTCCAGGTCTTGCCACCATCGTCCGATCGCTGCATGGTCTGTCCAAACCAACCGCTCGATTGCGACGCATAGATCCGGTCCGGGTTTACCGGCGATCCCTTCAGGTGGTAGATCTCCCAGCCGGCAAAATGCGGACCACTGACATCCCACGATGAACGGGCCTCATCGGATGTCAGGACAAACGCACCCTTTCGGGTGCCGACCAAAACGCGAACTCCACTCATTGCGGTTTCCCTCCTCATGGGAATCGGTAATTAATGCGCACGAGACAACACTGTCACGTATCGACTCTGGACGATAGTTATGTTCTGGTTTTCATCTTCTCCATCATAGCCAGTTCAGCTTCGCGCAATTCCGGGGTGAATGCTTCTCCGAAATCGTCAAATTGGAAGTACGGGCGAATCTCGATATCCGAATCAACTCGCATCGGATTCGGGCAGCGCTTCATCCAGGCAATCGCGTCATCCAGTGACGGCACGTCGATTACCCAGTACCCCGCCACCAGCTCGGTTGTCTCGGCGAACGGGCCCGTTGTTACTGTGCGGTCTGTTCCTGAGAAATGGATTCGTGCGCCAGCCGAACTTGGCTTTAGCCCGTCGCCTTCGAGCATGATTCCGGCATCGACCATTTCCTGATTGAATTTGCCCATCTCGGCAAACTCCTGCTCGGTCGGCATGACTCCGTTTTCGGAATCCTCAGTCGCCTTCACGAAAACCATGAACTTCATTTCTGCGCCTCTCGAGTTGAACCAGAACAGCGAAACTGCTGCAGATTGGTCGAACGAGATTCGGAGAATTCGACAGGGGAGATCACTTGATCGCGAGCCAGCACTGCATGTCTCCAAGCCCGGTCTCGGGATCGAACCCCGGACCGTATCGCTCCATTACGGGTACTGCACCTGGTACCAACTCGATCTGTTCGTACCCGGATTGCGGCAACCACGTGTTCTGGGTGTAGTCGATCGTTCTCGGCCAATCTGCCAGTCCCCCGTTGTGCGGGAAAATCGCATAACGAGTTTCCGGGAGCCTCACTACCATCTGGTCAGAATTCGGTAGATACGTTTCGGGAACGGCAATTCCCGCCATGTAACCCAGGTCGCCATATCCCGGCTGCGGGATGAACATTGCTCCATAGGCGTTCTCGTTGACTGCATTTGGGATGGCTTCAATCCATGGTCCGGCCTTCTGCCATAACTGCGGAATCTCTCCCATTTCAGACCATCGGAAAACTCGACCGAAGCCAACGACGCGCATCGCTGGCTTGATTTCGATATCCGGCTGGGGTTCGCTCGATTCGTTTGTCATCGCATTGACTCCATCGTCTGACGCGCGGGCCCACTTTTGAGCCCACGCACTGCTTCTGGTCGAACGGATCAACCAGCTTTCGACAATTCGACCTCAACCTCACGAATACGTCGCTCAAAGAATCGCCGCTCGGGTTCGAGTTGCGACAGTTTCAACGCGGTTTGGTAGGACACATGAGCGTCACTGAATCGACCCAACCGCCGGGCAAATTCGCCTCGGGCTGAGTGAGCGAGGTGGTAATCGGTTAGCTCACCCGCGACTCAAGATGCCATCGACAAGCTGTAATCCGGCCTCAGGTCCGCTCTGCATGGCTACGGCTACGGCACGGTTGAGCTCGACAATTGGTCCAGGTTGGAACTGAAGCAGCAGATCGTACAGGTTCACGATCTCGGTCCAGTCCGTTTGCGTGAATACGTCTGCATCGGCATGGACCGCTGAGATTGCGGCCTGGATCGTGTACGGTCCGAACCGACCGCTCGCCAGGGCACGTTGCACCAGCTCGGTTCCTTCGCTGATCTGGTCACGATTCCACCGTGCGCGATCCTGATCTTCGAGGAGAATCACATCCCCAGCTTCGTCTGTGCGGGCGGTGCGGCGGGATTCGTGCAGCAGCATCAAAGCGAGCAATCCTGCAACTTCCGGTTCAGGCAACATGCCAAACAGAAGTCGAGCGAGGCGGATTGCCTCGCCGGAGATATCCGGGCGGGTCAGGTCGGTTCCGCTGGACGGCGAATACCCTTCGTTGAAAACGAGATAGATGACCTGGAGCACAGTGTCGAGGCGATCGGGAAGCTCCTCAGTTGTCGGCACTTCGTATGGGATTCCGGCGTCGCGGATTTTTGATTTGGCTCGGACTATCCGCTGGGCAAGGGTGGTCGGCGTGGTCAGGAACGCCCTGGCTATTTCTTCCGTAGTGAGGCCGCAAACTTCCCGCAACGTGAGGGCGATTCGGGCATCAGATGAGAGCGCCGGATTGCAGCAGGTGAAGATGAGTCGAAGGCGATCGTCCTCTACTCCTTCGTATTCAACGACTGCAAATTCGTCGCCTTGTCATCGAGTTGCTCCGCGAGAACGGGCAACGATTGGTCGAATCGTGTGCGGCGCCGGATTCCGTCGATTGCCTTGAACCGACCGGTCGAGACGAGCCATGCACGCGGACTAGCCGGGACCCCTTCGACGGGCCATTGCTTGACGGCAGCGGCGAACGCATCGGCCAGCGCTTCCTCGGCGAGATCGAAGTCGCCGAGGAGCCGAATCAGGGTCGCGAAAATGCGCCTTGACTCAGTCAAGTAGACCTCTTCGATGACTGCATTTATGTCTACGTGAGTTTTTTCGGGCACGCTCACCATGTCCTGCGTTCGTGTTTCATGCCGCACAGCATTTGATACGCACGCCTTCTACTCTACTGACCCGGGCAAGGGGTTGACCTGGTCTGGAAAGCGTCGGATGGAACGTGCCTTGGCGCGGGAAGCTTCTACTTCCCGGTTGCGCGGTGGGGCATTGGTCGACATCTCGTCCAGCAAACGGGATGCGACCGACGCAATTTCGGCCACTGCTCGCTCGAAGGCGGCCTGATTCGCAGCCGACGGTTTGGTCGTTCCAGAGATTTTCCGGACAAACTGAAGTGCGGCGGCGGCGATTTCTGTCTCTGTCGCTGGCGGTTCAAAATTAAACAGTGGCTTGATGTTGCGGCACATATTGCCTCCCTGACTCATTATCCACACCGCGACCAACAGCAGCTTATCCCAGATTGCGAACATACGATCGCCGTGGAACCAGTGGTCCTTCCTTTCATGACCTGCCCAATTGGCTGATTCGCAACGTTCCGTCGCTCCTTAGGATTGGTAGCGTTCGATCGCAAACGAAGGGGGTATGCAGCGTGATTGTTGAGTACATTCGATACCAGATTCCTGAGAGCCAGTCCACAGACTTTGAACGCGCATATAGCCGAAGCGCAAACCTCGCTCCAGGCATCACCACATTGCCTTGGCTGGGAGGTAACTCGATGCGTAGAAGATCCGACTATGTGGATGGTTCGCATCGAGTGGACGACTATTGAGGCGACACACAAACGGATTTCGGAAGGAACCTGAGTTCAGGTCGTTCTTGCCACTGATTCGTCCGTTTATTGGCAATATCCAGGAAATGCGCCATTACGAGCTAACGACAATCAGGAGCGAATAAACCCCTAACAACAATCGACAAGTTTCTGCCTCGATCAGTACCGAGCGAATACGTCCGTTGCGCCCAGTCCCGGAACAGTTCGTTTACTGTTGCAACAGTGCTGGCCCGGACTCGGTGGGATCGTCGCGGTTGCAACCTGTTTTTGTCATACGTGCCAAAGCGATACCAACTCCTGCGCAAGAGGGCGAGCGTTTGCTTTGGGCCCTGGCCGACAGTTGCTACGGCATCCTGAGATCGATGTTCGCGGGTGAACTGAACGCAGAGCGGCCGAACTTCCTGGATTACGTGGCGTTGCTACCGGACGAAACGCTTCAGATTCTGGAATTTCCGTTCGGTGCATTTAGTGGTTGGCACGGCTTGGGAACTGTCCAATCGAGTAGTGCGGGGCAATCCGAAGTCCACGAAATCACTTTGTTGCGCGAGTCCGGAGGAGTAACTCTCGATTATCGGGTCTCGACGACTTCGGGCAGTTCCCCGCTCCATATCGATCTGGCAGAGAAGTTGTTCTCGGCGTTCCGTTTCGAGATTGACGGGCAGCGAATCCGGAACACTGTTGAGGCAATCGATCGACGTGGTGTGGACAAGCTAGTCAGTCGCCTTACGAGTACCCTTCGTTCGATTCCGATGGTCGTCATGTCCCGTAATGAGCAAGGTCGACTGACCAGCGATCCGAAGAAGATGGCGGAGCGACTCATCGGCCTGGCCCATGTCGTCCAACTGATGGATGGCCCGGCTTCAGAGGAACTGGGGCGGCGACTAGGGCCAGAACTTGCAACCCTGAACGGAGGGGTGCGCATATTCTGGCCGGGCATGTCTCCATCTGACTCCGGGTATTTCCACCGCGTGTTTACTCCTGTCGGTCCGGGTGATTACCCGTTCGCAGATCGCTTACCTGGTGAGTTGTTCGAGATCATCAGCAGACGTTCGACCCTACGGAACCAGCTTGATCCGGACGTCGAAACCGCAATTCTGGCCGCGCAGCTCGACCAACTTCAGCCATCGACCTCCGAGCAGGATGACACTGCTGTCGATGAGCTTCCGCAGGAATCCCGGGACGTCAAGAAGTCCGACGAAGTGTCACTTGTACATCTGATTGATCAGCAGCACTCGACGCACGAAGTGGTTGTTCACGATCTGGAAACGCGACTCCTCACGAGTGAGCTGGCCAGGCAACAGCTCGAGATCGATGTGTTCAACCTCTCTGAGCGTCTCAAGGCTGCCCAGATGGTGAACACATACGACCCTACATCGATCGAACCGCTGGATCTGATTGCTGAAACACTAGAGACCAGCACGTTGGCCGACTTGGTGGCGATTTTTGAACGAACTGCGTCTGGCGACGCAATCGTGTTCCTGCCTGAGGCCCACGAGTCGGCAGGTGCCTCGCCCTATGCGGGAAATCTCGCCGGACCCGCAAAGATGCTTCGCAACCTCTGTACGGTGGCTACCCGCTATCACACTGGTGATTTGCGGGACGGCGAGGATTTCAAGCGCGCGTTTCATCAGGCGGGTGAAGCGCGCTACGCAAGTGACAGTTCACCAACAACGCTCGGCAAGTACCGCATCAAGTATGAGCGGACCTATGTCACAAACGGGCGCGCGCAGACCATTTTGCTACGCCCGCATATGTCCTTTGGAAGCGGGCGCGCGCACTCGTCGGTGAAGATTTATTGGTACGTCGACGAGACCAATCGTCGGTTTGTTGTTGGTCAGATCGGCGAGCATCTGCCGATTGCCAAACGATTCTGACCTGACGCAGTCGATTAGAGCACGGCGTCCAGGGCGGTCAGGAATTCGGCCACCTGCTCCTCCTGCCAGATCATCGGCGGCAGCAAGCGGAAGACAACAGGTGTCGCCGGCAGAACAAGCACACCATGATCCTGCAGCGCCTTGAGGGTCGGCGTGACGCGTTCCTTGAGCTCGACACCGATCATCAATCCCCTGCCCCGGACATCGCGAATCTTGCTCTTGCCGAGTCCACGGATACCTTCCGCCAGACAGGGTGCCGATGCGGGCAGACTGTGCGTAGAGATCGCGTGACTTGTAGGCGTGGATAGATTCAATGATCGCCCGACTTGCGAGCGGATTTGCACCATAAGTCGTGCCATGGGTTCCAGCGGGCAGCTTTTCGGAAATCGCATCGGTGATGGCTGTCACGCCGACCGGGAATCCGTTACCGATAGCCTTGGCCATGACGATGATGTCAGGCACCACACCATGGGCGGGGAAGACGAACGGTGCGCCGGTCCGGAACCCGGTCTGAATTTCATCTGCGATCAGGAGTGCACCATGGGTATCAGCGACGGTGCGGGCAACCTGCAGGAACTCGTCCGTGCCCGGGTGGATACCACCTTCGCCCTGGATCGGTTCAAGAATGATGGCGGCAGTCTCTTCGGTCACTGCAGCTTCTAATGACTCAGGATCGTTGAAGGTGACGTGGGTGGCCTCGAGTGGGAACGGACCGAATGCGTCCCGGTATTTCGGTTCGGCGGTTGCTGAAAGAGCACCAAGCGTTCGACCGTGGTACCCGCGCTTGGCGGCGACGATCCTGCGTCGTCCAGTGCTGGCCATGGCGAACTTGAGCGCGGCCTCCATTGCTTCGGCGCCGGAGTTGCTCATGAAGTAGCGATTCAACTGATCCGGCAGGATGCTGGAGAGCGCTTGCAGTGCCGCCGCCCGCTGATCGTTGTAGAAGCTCTGATGGCAGGAAATGAGCAGTCCCATTTGTTCCTGCATCGCTGACGTGAATTGGGGATCGGCGTGACCGAGTGCGGCGACACCGTAATTGCTCATCGCATCCAGGTAACGCTTGCCCGTGGAGTCGTAGAGATACGAGCCTTCTCCGCGCACGATAGCAATGTCGCGCTTGGCGTACAAGTTCGGTTGATGCGCCTGCTCCAATCCGATGATCAGGTCGAGCGCGGTTGTGTCGGGAATGATGGCCATGATTCAAGTTTTCCTATCGTGAAACGAAGGCGCGCAGGTCGGTTTCTATCCAGGTCGACAGGTCAATGCTGGGATCGTAGGAAACGAACGATTCATCGGACTGAGGTGGTTCGAACTGGTCGGCGATGGTGGTGAAGCTCTCGATCGGCACGCTTGGTCGGACGGGCGCTGCCTGATTTCTCGTGAGTCGGGCGAGCGCCTCGGTACGGCTTGTCTGCAACCAGACGATGCCAAATTCCGCATCGTGACGCTCGGCCAGGCGACGCAATCGGTAGCGATTCTTGCGAGTGTGTCCAACCGAATCGAACATGACCGACCGGCCCTCACCCAGTTGATGCTTGGTTACGTTCATGGCATCTACGTATGCATCGAGCCATGACTTTTCGTTGACCAGGTCAGCCTCAATGGCCTGCCCCAGATTTGGGACAAGGTCATCGACGGACACGCGAGTCAGGTCAAGCATTTCTGCTGCCAGGTTCGATAGTGTCGATTTGCCGCTGAATGGCAATCCGCACGTGATCAACAACCATGGTTTCACTTACGCCGAACTACTCGCGCGGCCAATTTTTGTGCCGTCGCCGGCCAATGCGCGCTGAACCGGATGCTCAACCCGTGCATCGGCGAAAATCACCTGACCGACCCCCTGCTCGATCGCCTTCAGTGCTGATTCGACCTTTACCACCATCCGGCCCTTGGCCGAACCCAGCGCAGATGCCGGATCGGATGCGTCAATGTCACGGATCAATGTCGATTCGTCGTCCTTGTCGGCGAGCAAGCCGGGTGTGTCGGAAAAGAAGAGCAATGCGGTTGCGGACAGATGGCGAGCCAGTTCGAGTGCCAGCTTGTCGCCGTCAACGTTGATCGGGCGTGCCTCATCGACGGCTAGTGCAGGTGGGGTAAGGACCGGCACATACCCGTTCGCAAGCAGCAGCGAAATCAGGGCAGGGTTGACCTGCTCGATTGTGCCGGCATGGTCATCGCGAAGTACCTTGATCTTGCCGTCTTCGGTGCCGCGCATGACTGGTTTGCGCCGACCGGTGGCGATTTGACCGTCTATCCCGGAGAGACCGACGGCGTTGATTCCTTTTTGCTGGAAGATGCCAACGATGGTTTTGTTGACCTTGCCGCAATAGGTCATGAGCATCACGTCGATCGTTTCACGATCGGTGTATCGACTAACCCGGCCCTTGTCGTTCGTGATCATCCGCGGAGGCATACCGAGGGCGGCACTGAGCCGACTGAACTCAGCGTTGCCCCCGTGAACCACGACAAAGGGCGTACCGGCTGCATGCAACACCGCCAAATCATCAGCGAATCGGCCATATGCGGTTTCGTCGATGGCAGCCCCACCACCGATCTTGATGACGTACATAGATCCTCCGATCAGCTTGTCGAGATGATCAGGCGAGCACCACGGATTGTCACCTCTTGCCGGACCTCTTGAGCACAGTCAGGAACCGTGACAAGTACGGGATCTGAACTTGCCGGCAGGTGCTATTCCGAGAGCAATTCGATGTCAAGCGCAATTGCCAGCTTGATCAATGTCTCGATTGTTGGCGTATGCTCATGGGCCTCAATTCGCGCGATGACTGGTTGGCTAACTCCAACCAACCTGGCAAGAGCAGTTTGAGTCAAGCCTTTTCTTAGCCGGTTGTCGCCGATGATATCTGCCAATGCCCGAGCCGGGGCCGATCGTTCCCATTCGGCGCGGAATTCGGGGTCTTGCATCTCGCGTTCAGAACAGTTCATCGAATGTGATCAACTTGGCGATGGGTTGGGAGTTGCGAAGTGCTGCTTCACTCATAGGTGACCTCCAAGGGCGAACTCGTACTGATCCAGTCGATCCAGGGCGGCTTTCACGGCGCGTTCAAATCCTCGCTTGTTCGAAACTGACTCTGGTGCAATTGTTGCGATGACGAGCTCATCGCCTATGCGTCGGTAAAGCGCTCTCCAAGGACTGTGTCCCCGGCGAGGTCTGAGTTCTCTCAGGTTGTCGGGGATTCCTTCAACGTTACTGGTATGTGGTGCGCCCAGGAAAGGCCCATCCGCATTGAGCTTCGCGATCGCCTGATAAATGGCTTGGCGCTCCTTCAGAGGCAGTGCAAGTAATTCCGCCGCCGCCTCGTCCATTACAACGACACTCCACATGACTATAGCATCCTTGCTATATTTCGCACTTGGCGCTTATATCGGGTGGAGGCCGGCGAATTCGAGGCCGAGATCTTCCTCGTTGCCCATGCGGACATTGAAACACTGGACGGCCTGGCCAGCCGCGCCCTTCATCAGATTGTCGGTCGCGGCCATGACGACCAGCCGGTTGGAATGCGGGTCACGTTCGAACCCGACGTCGCAGTAGTTGCTGCCGGAGAGCAGTTTCGGTTCCGGATAGCGGTGGACTCCGGTCGATTCCTTGACGATCCGCATGAATGGCTCGTCCTTGTAGGCGGCCCGGTAGATTGCCCAGACCTCTTTATCGGTCAGGGGTTCGTTCAGATAGACGTGTGACGTGGCCAGGATTCCCGCGAACCGCTTCGATCGCGGTCGCGGAAAAGGCTACTTCCGGGACCCGACCTTCGAACGTCAGCTCCTGGATGACTTCGGCGGTGTGGCGGTGACCGGTCGGCTTGAACGACCGCATGGCTCCACTGCGCTCCGGGTGGTGGGAGCCGAGGCCAGGTGCGCCACCGGATCCAGACGAGCCGGTTTTGCATTCGATGATGGCGGGGCGAGAGAGGTCGACGATGCCGGCCCGATAGAGCGGGTACAGGCCAAGGATGGACGTTGTGGCCATGCAGCCCGCGCTGGAAATCAGGTTGGATCGACGGATTTCCTCTCGGTGCAGTTCGGGGATGCCGTAGACGAACTCGTTCAGCATGCCTGGCAGTTCGTGTTCGTGGTCGTACCACTTCGGATAGCCGCTGGCATCGTTCAGTCGAAAGTCGGCGCTGAGGTCGATGACGATTTCGGCCTTGCTCCGTAGCGACTCCATCTTGCCCATCGCGACGCCATGCGGAAGGGCGACGAAGAGCACGTCGCACTGTTCCAGTTTCTCGATCGAGCGTGAATTTGAGGTCGGTCTTCTTGCGCAGATTCGGATGAACCGAGCGGACAAATTTGCCCGCGTTGCGCTCAGACGTCACCTGTTGAATTTCGGCTTCGGGGTGATCCAGCAGCAGCCGAACCGCTTCCCCGCCGGCATACCCGGACCCACCAATGATTGATACACGAACCATAACGACGTTTGTTCCCTTCCTGGCCGAATCAGCGATCCGATCGCTTATGCAGCTCCGACGATCACTTCGGACAACCGCCGTTCGCGGGCGGCCGTTCCAACTTCAATGACGTAATCGATGACCCTGGACGGGATATTCACGCCCGTGGTGTCAATGCTGTTCCGGAATTCCATTGTGTAGTTGACTTCGTTGACCAGCATTCCGCGAATCGCTCTCCAGCAGGTCCACCGCCACGACTCCGCCTCCGACTGCCTGGGCCGCCCGAACGGAGAGATCGTTGATCTCGGCCGTGACCGGGCAGTTCGTGGCCACGCCACCACGTGCGGTGTTGGTGATCCAGTGCGGCGAGTCGCGGTAGATCGCGCAGATCGTCTCTCCGCCGACAACGAACGAGCGGATATCGCGGCCAGGCTTGTTGACGTATTCCTGAATGTAGAAGGCGCCGTGATGGAATGAGCCGAGGGTCACCTTGTGCTCGAGGATGGCTTCGGCGGCATCGCGATCGTTGATCCGGGAGAGCAAACGGCCCCAGGATCCGACGGCTGGCTTCATGACGACCGGGTAGCCGAGCTCCTCGATTGCCTCGAGGGCCGAGTCATGATCGTAGGCGACGATGGTGCGCGGCATAGGCACACCGGCCGCTGCGAGTGCGGACGATGTCAGGATCTTGTCACCGCAGTTGTTGGCGACCTCGTAGGTGTTGACCGTTGGCGACGCCCCAGTCGTTGAGGATTCGCAGGGTGTACAGCGCGCGCAGGTGATTGATGCAGCGTTCGAGCACGACGTCGCACTGCTGCCAGGGCTTTTCCAGGTCGAGCGAAAACTCGCGGTCATCGAAACGGATGACATTCACGCCGCGCTGCTCGAGTTGCTCGAGAAGCAGCTTCTCCTCGACACGGACCCGGGACATCAAGATACCGACGGTCAACTGGTTTTCCACGATTTTCCTCCGAAGACGAGAAACAGCGAAGCCCTTCGTCCAAAGGACGGAGGGCTTCACTCCGTGGTACCACCTTTGTTCGCTGCGTTTTGATTGCGCAGCCTCTGCGGGCATTCTCGTTCGCCCACACTCTGTAACGGGAGCACCCGGCTGGTTCTAGTTCGGTGTCACCACCGGTTCTTCCAGCTGCTCTGAGGTCTTCTCGTGTCCGACCGTTACCGCGAGGCTTGCACCTGATCCCCGCTCGCTGTGGTCGTGACGGACACTACCTGTCCTCGTCAGCGCAATGATTCAACTGTACGGAACGCACCGATACCTGTCAAAGCGTTCTGGCTCAGACGTTGACGGTCTCGACGTGTTTGAGTGAGCTACTGGATATCTGGGCAGCGGCGGCCAGGGCTTCCAGCACAATCTCATCGGCGATATCGACATCGGTGGTGGTCATCAGTCCGTGGAACTCGCCACCCGAATTGACTTCGATGCAGACCAGACCGCGGTCGGTCTCCATCAGGTCAACGCCCGCCCATCGCGCACCAACGGCACGACAGGCCCGGAGCGACATGTCCTCGATTTCAGGCGTGATTGGGCAGGAGACCGAGTTTCCGCCGCGGGCGGTGTTCGTAATCCAGTGCTCGGAGCTGCGATACGACGCAGCGACGACCCGATCGCCAACCACGAATGCCCGAATGTCTCGACCCGGCTTTTCAACGTACTCCTGAACGTAGAAAATGCTGTGCTGGATAGACCCGAGCTCTTTCTTTTGCTCCAGGATGATCTTCGCCTGTTCGGGTCCGTTGACCTTGGCAAGTAATCGCCCCCATGAGCCAGTGACCGGTTTGAGCACGGCCGGGTAGCCAAGACGCTCGCATGCTTCCAGCGCGGACTCGATCGAAAAGGCGAGATAGGTCTTCGGTGTTGGGACGCCGAACGCCTCCAGCGCCAGACTGCAGCGAGCCTTGTCGTCACAGATGGCGGTCGTTTCGGCGGCGTTGATGGTCGGAATGCCCCACCGCTCGAAGACCTTCAAGGTGTAGTTCGCCGGGAGGTGGGCAACGCACCGATCGACCACACAGTCATAGGTGAAGCCCGCCGATGGACCATCCGGCGCGTTGATGTCGAGCACCAGTTGCCGCTCCAGCATCGTTGTCACGTCCAGGCTGCGCGCCCGGGCCCGGTTGAGAATCAGTTTCTCCTCATCCCGCAGGTAGGTGATCAGGAGTCCGAACCGGACGGATCGCAATGCACTCACAGCGACACCAGCACATCGGCAAGGATGTCTATTGCGTTGAGATACTCGCTCAGCACGATTCGCTCCTCAGGGGTGTGATCCAGCGACGCATCGCCGGGTCCATAGGCCAGAATTGGACAGTTCCAGACCGGACCGACGACGGTCATATCGGACGTACCGAGTTTTACGGTGAATCTCGGGTTGCCACCCCGACCACGGATCGAACGCAGGAACGGCGGAACCAACGGAATCTGCTTGCCGGACCGCACGCCCTCCTGAATGCCATGGATGGTCAACTCGCCTTCAGACGCGAGTTCCTGCATTGATGCCAGCAGATCAGGAACAACCACGCCCGGTGGCAGGCGCAATCCGATGTGCATCCACGCTTCGTCGGCCAGGCCATCGTGCGCGGTTTTCATATCCCGAATTGCTGGTGTGATTGCGTTGAAGCCGGTCTTGTCTTCGTTGCGACGGTTGGCTTCGGCGACCAGTCCATTCCAGAACGCGACAACCTTCTCGGCCGATGCTTCACCCGGACCGGCGGTGTGACGGGATTCCTGACGAACCTTGTAGGTTGCCGTGATGGAGCCACGGTACCCGAGGCAGAGGGCGTCCCACCCGGACGGTTCGCCGATGATGCAGGCGGTCGGAGCTGGCCAGGTCTTGACCTGATTGGCACCAACAGAGCCAATATGTTCTTCGCCTACCGCACCGACCACCGTGATCCGGATGTTTGCGCCGCGACGCGCAGCCTCGACCGTGGCGGCGGCAAACGTCGCCAGTGGACCTTTGGCATCGACCGCGCCACGACCATGCAGGACACCGTTCTCAATTCGAACCGGGATCTCGCCGGGAACAGTATCGATGTGCCCGAGCAGGACTATGTGCCGTTCACCTGATCCGTATCGGCCGATCGCGTTTCCGACCTGGTCAATTTCGGTTTCGAGTCCAAATGCCTTCATCCAGCGCGTCAGGAACTCGACCGCCCGGCGCTCGTTCGTACTGGTGCTGGGAATTGCGACCAGATTCTCGAGCAAATGGATAGCCTGTTCGTCGCTCAGTGCTGCCTGGGGCCGAACGCTATGCAGAGAGGATGACATGATCGCCGGACTCCTCTCGATGCACAGAGCCCAGCGTTGCGCCGGATCCCTTCGAGGCCGGCAATTCGGATAGCCGGACAGTCAATTCCGCAACGGCTAGCTCGACCGACTTCCCGTCAATCGGGTGTGCGTTCCGGAACGGCGGAACCGGATCGACATCCCAGACGACCTGGCGGCCATCTATGCCAGCGATGGTGACACCGATCAGTCGGGAACCAAGCAAGCGGGCGGTCTCTTCGGCAAGCGACGTGACCTGCGAGAGCGACATTCCGTCGGCAACCGATCCATCGATCGCAGTGGCAATTCCGTCGACTACGATCACATCCACCCGGTTCCCGGTCGACGCCACGCCCTGTTGAATCAGCGATATCGAATCCGGTGCGTCTCCAAGCACACTTCGGTGCTCAAGTACGGCCTCGGCGGTCTCCTGATCGTGCAGCGGCAACTCACGTGATCCGGTTCGCAGGGGAAGCAACGTGCCCCGGCCCTCGAAGAGTGCAATCGCGTTGAGTCCGGAGGCCTCGGAAAACACCAGCGCGGTTTCCGGCCGAGGCAATCCCGCCTCGGCCAGCAGACGAGCGATCGAGAGCCGATCCAGTGTGGCAGCAACCCCGGCATCGATCACTTCGCGACCCGGCTGGCGCCAGTACGGCAACCAGACGGACGCGGTGCTTCGTTCCTGCAGGCGGTCAATGACCACACGCATCAGCTCACCGGTGAGATCGCCGCCCGCCGCATTTGCGGAGAGCGGCTGGATCGGGAGCGGAGCGTCCGACGGCGGGAGCGGCTTGACATCAACGCCGAGCGAACCCAGCGCAGTGATCAACCGCTTCTCTTCCAGACGAACACGTGTGCAAAGCACACCCGCAACCGATCCCACGATACTCACCTGTCTCCTTCCGATACCCGGACGATTACTCGCCCCAGTCCTCACCCTCTTCAGGTGCCAATGCGACCACGATCGGATTCAATCCGGTCACTTCCAACTCGACGCCACATTCCGGGCAGACGATGATCTCGCCAACCTCGACTCCGCTGACCTCGAACTCTGCTCCACACTCCGGACAAGTTACTGAACCCACCAATCGCCTCCTCTAGCTGCGATACCAATCAATTGCGCAAACACACCCGTGTTGCGATACCTAACAAAGCAGGTGCATGAGCAACGCCTTGTGCGCATGCATTCTGTTTTCGGCCTGATCAAAAATGACGGACTGTGGTCCGTCGGCAACCTCTGCCTCGACTTCCTCGCCACGGTGCATCGGAAGGTCGTGCATGAAGATTGCCTTGGGGTCCGCGGCGGCCATGATGGCCGGCGTGACCTTGTACGGGGCGAGGGCAACGGCACGGGCGGCGCTATCTGCCATGCCCATGCTGACGTGAACATCGGTGTAGACCGCATTGGCGTCTTTCGCGGCGGCGTAGGGATCATCGGTGACCGTGATCGACCCACCGGATGCAGCGGCCAGCCAGGATGCCTGGGTGACGATATCGGCCGGTGGCTGGTATCCCTTGGGTGAGCCGACGACCACATGGAGTCCGTGGGCCGCACCCTGGAGGATCAGGGAGGTGCAGACGTTGTTGCCGTCGCCGAGATAGGCCAGGCGCAGTCCATTCAGCTTCCCAAAGTTCTCCTGGAGCGTCAAGCATATCGGCCAGCGCCTGGGTTGGATGGAACTTGTCGGAGAGCCCGTTGATGACCGGCACCGTCGCGTTGGCCCCGAGCTCGGCAATGTCATCATGACTGACCACCCGGGCGAGCAAGACATCGCAGTAGCGGCTGATCACCTTGGCGGTGTCGCTGACGGTTTCGCCGCGTCGCAATTGCAGATCGTTCATACCGAGGTAGAGCGCGTGACCACCAAGCTGGGTCATGCCGGCCTCGAATGAGACACGGGTCCGGGTACTTGGGTGCTGGAAGATCATGGCCAGGGTCTTGCCCGCGAGATAGCTGTGCGCTTCGCCCCGTGCGGTGCATTCGTTTGAGCCTGGTGGCGGTTTCGAGAATCTCGGTCAGCTCATCGGGGGTGAAATCGGTATCGTCGACCAGGCTCCGACCGCGCATACCGGCAGAGATCGTGAAGGTCTTGAGCGTCACAGCCTGACTTCCTCCCAATGACAGCGTAGGTCGCTCTTCATTATCGGCCGGAAGCATGTATCCAGATGTAACAGGTCGTAAATAGCTTGGTTTGGCGGAGGCACCATCGGTACCCGTCGATCGATCAGACAACTCAATTTCCCTTCTGCTCCAGCTCGTCGAAACGAGAACCGGACGCACCGTGCCAGTGAACCACTGACGGAAGGGGCGAGTTGCGTCTGAGCTCGCGGTACCACCCTTCTTGCTTTCCTTTGCGGGAAAAGCATCTCTCGGCTGTTGTGTTCGTGGGAGCCATCCACTCGGCCCTACTTGTCGCACTAATGGGCGACTTTCTTCGGGCGACTGCTCCAGGGCGCGTTCGCTGGTGATCAATCCGTGTCGGGCTTGCACTGCCCCCGACTCGCTGCTGGTGATCCTCCAGGTACTTATCCCTTTCGGCGCAGGTATTCCTTTGTATCGGTATCGGCGGTTGCTACCGCTCCGTACGTGGACGGTGCGGCAACCGCCGGAGCGGAGAGCGGGAGTCGCCCTCGGCGGCTCTGACAGATGTCATCCCGATACCTCCAGCATGTCTACCGATTGGTTCCGGTCAACGACAAATGACGCCAAAGAGATGGCGGCACGCATCAATTGACTGTTGCTGGAACCTGTTGTCACTGTTTACTCCGAATTCAACCTGCTGTGCCGACCATCGCAGACATGGGCGATGGGTTCCTGTTTACGCCGACCGGAGATCCGGACGGCGGCTACGCGGTGTACGCGGCGGCACTGGTTTGCATCGAAGAATCTGCACGAGCGTTGATCCTGCTCTGTGACAACAAAAGTCGGACGGGGTCACCGTCCGTACGCACGTTACGTTACTGAATAGGCACTACTTCTGTCAAGCGCACGATTCACCGAATTGGCAAAACCAGACCGTTGCAGCGGGTCCGCTGTCTTTGCTTGACCCGCTGCTGGTTCTGATCTGCGTCCTACCGACTGTTGCGCCAGGCGACGAGCTCGCGGATTCGATCCATTCCTGCGCCTGGCTCGTTGCTGCCGGTGATGATCGTGGTAATCCCCTTGGCCACATATGCGTCTGCATTGGCAACAATGCCGGCGTCGTTTGTTCCAAGAACTGATCGCTCGATCTCGGACGGATCGCGGCCGATTGTCTTGCAGTGCTCATCGAGGATGGCGCTCTTGCGGGCGATTTCATCCGGCGTGCCGAAGCCGTTCCAGATGTCGGCGTGTTCGGCAACGATCTTGAGGGTCACCTTTTCACCGCCACCGCCGATCATGATCGGCAGTTTCTCCTGGACCGGAAGCGGGTTCAGTACAGAGAGGCGATGCTTGATGACCGGCATGGCGGCCTTCAAATCGCGCAGACGATCCGGAGCGGTCTTGAAGTCGTAGCCGTACTCCTCGTAGTCCTCGACCTTCCATCCGGAGCCAAGACCGAGGATGAAGCGCCCGGCCGAGATGTGATCGATGGTTCGGGCCATGTCGGCAATGAGATTTGGATTGCGATAACCGATGGCGCAGACGAGCGCTCCGAGCTGAACCCGATTGGTTGCTTCGGCGGCGGCGGCAAGCAATGTCTGGCTTTCGAAATGCATGCCGGCCGGGTCGCCGGAGAGCGGGTAGAAGTGATCCCACATGAAGAGGTAATCAACACCGATCTCTTCCGCTTCGAGCCAGACTTCGCGAAGTTGACTGAATGACGTGTGCTGGGGCGGTACTGTGATTCCGACTTTGACCGGGTGAACTGGCATAAATTGAGTTCCTTATCGACTAACGAAGTATGGTCCTGTAGAGACTGTACGCCGGTTGCCGCGGCAGCACCACTGTCCATTTGCACAGGGTAGACTCGGTCGCAAGGGGGAGAGTTGATGCCCGATCACAATGAAACATCTACCGGATTTAGCCTCACGCGACGCGTGTTTCTGGCAGGAACCGTCGCTATTTCGGCAGCGCAATCTATACCGCTTACTGGCGCCCAGGATGTTGCTCCGGCTACCTATGGCGTGTTGGTTCGTGAAGACGGGCCGGGTGGCGGGTTGGTGTTGTTCGACGCGTCAACCGGTTCGCGCATTTTCTCGTTCGCAACAGATGGCCGACCTGAGGCGGTTTGGGCAACTCCGACCCCTGGCATCGCAATGGTCCAGACCGACAAGTCTCTTGCGCTGGTCAACTGCACCGATGGCTCATCCTTGCCGATTGCCCTGCCCCAGACTGTTGCGACCCAGATTCTGCCCCGGAGCATCCAGTTTCGAGGCTCACGTGGCGTCACGAAACTGCTGATCGGCACGCCGGCATCGGCTGCAGATACGTACATAGTCGATCTCGCCACGGGCGAACGAACGAGCGTCATGGGACTGATCACGGCGACTCCACCACCGGTCACACTGCAAAACGTCGCACTCTCGCCGGATGATCGTCACCTGATTGTTTGGGACGGTCGGCGCACGTGGATCATCGACCTGCAAACGCGGGTTTCACGACTGCTCGGAACCGGTCAGTTTTCGTTTTCGGCCGGATTCGTTGACGACGGTTCGCGGATCGCCTACTCGCAGCAACTGGCAAGCGGCAACACTGAACTGCGAATCCAAAACGTCGACGGAACGTCCGATGAATTGCTCTTTGCCAGTGGTGAGATTCTGGTCAGTTTGCCCGTGCCCAATCGGAATGCGTTACTGCTTGACGAACGGGACGACGCGGGCGGATTCCTGGCCATCTACGACATGGATACGACCGGATTGAACCCGTTGCGCGCCGATCTCCTTGCGTACAGCGGTGCGACCAACATCGTGCAATTCACGCCGGACGGTCAGTTTGCCCTGGTCGGTATTGAAGGCGAGGCTGGTCGAGATTGGTATCGCTTGAAACTCGATTCAACCGGTGGATCAGCGCTCCTCTTTGATGACCTGGCGGATGCCGAGGTGCGACCCGGCTTCGATTTCGATGCGAACTGGGCGGTTGCGACTTTGGGTGCTGATGCTGGCAACGACGGTGCCGTGATTGCGGTTGATCTGATTAATGGGGAAACGACCCGACTGATCGAAGGGATTACCACTGATGCGGCGGTGAGCAGCGTGCAGGTCGCTCCGAATGGCCCCGGTGCTCTGGTCACGATTGACAGCTTCACCGAATTCGCTGTGCATTTTCTGGATCTGGAAATCGGCGAGGACCGAACTGTCGACCTGATGAAGGGCGGTGGTGGCATTGTGGCGCCGGATGGGGATGGATTTGCTGTTGCCTTTGACCTGAATACTGGAGGCACGGCGACGATCGTTTATGACTCCGCTGGGCAGGAAATCGTCACGATTCAGGGGAAGGTCCTGGCCTGGGTCTAGGCGTCAATCAGAGCCGGTTGCGCCCTGCGTCCTACCTCGATCAAGGCTGGCCCGCCCCGATGTGCGGCAGGTGGAGGTATCGCTTTACCAGTCGACCTGTCGGACCGAACAGATGGCGCAGTTCCATGGTTGGTCGCTCCACCGTTCTGTACGTTACCCAGGCGACAAGCACGGACAGGATGATCAGGAACAGTGCATTGCGCGGAAAATCGTTTGGAGCCTGAGATATCAGATGTCCGCGTTGTCCTAGCTCGATCAGGATCGGTTCATGCCACATGTAGATGCTGTAGGACAGCAGTCCCAGTATTTGCAGCGATGGTCGCGCCAGGATCGAGGTCCAGGTCGACTTTCTTGGCCCGATGACGGTTGAGGCGATGATCGCCGTGAATGCGATGGCCGAAATGCTGTGGAACCAGGTGTCGATCGGCTTCGCTGAGACCGCCGTCGAACTGTAGTCGCGCGCCATAAACGTCAGTGCGATGGCCCCGAACCCGAGCAAGCGCAGGAACCAGGCGACCGATCGGCTGATTACGACTCGTCCGTTCGTGCTGGCGGCGATCGCGGCCAGGAACATGCCAGCCGCGAAGTTGTCGAGCTTGGCGGGCAGGCTGAAGTACATGGACGGGTCGACTGTGCGGAATATGGGCAATGTGCTCGACCCACCAGTTGTAGTAAATGCCAGTCGACCAAAGCGCGATCACAAGTCCGAAAATCAGGGCGATCCGAAGCGACTCCGTTGGGAGCCGGGTGCATGCCCAATAGATCAGTGGAGCAACCATCGCGAGTGCGATGTAGAAGTGGACTTCGACGGCCAGTGACCAGGCCGGACCGATTGTCCAGAAGAGTTGGTCGATCGCTGAAAATGTGGGTGAAGGTGAGGTGATTGAACAGGTCGCGCCATTGCCCGGGGCCACCGGTGAATCGCCAGCACCAGACAACCAGGATGGCGAAGTAATAGAGCGGCAGGATTCTGATTGCCCGCCGAACCAGGAACGAACGAGTTGACGGTCGTGGTGTCTGGCGAATGCAATAGCGGGCGATTGGCAGGAAGAGCAGGAAGCCGGATAGCGCGAAGAACCAGGCGACGCCTGCTTCCAGATTGGCGATCAGATGGTGAAGCGAGGTGCCTTCGTAAACGTATTTTGGCTGGTGGGTCGCCTGGCGCGAGTACTGATACGCATGAAAGACCACGATCATCAGCGCTGCGACACCTCGATACGCTTCGAGCTCCTCAAAGTGCTGGGCATTCCTGGGTTTGGCCGGGTTGGTCTGGATGGGATCGCGTGTTTTTGGGGCAGGCGGAGGATTGCTCCGCACCGTGGAGCGTTGCCTGGCCTTTTCCGATCTGGAGAGGCGATTCACGCGAAGACAACCACTTTCGTGGCGGGATAGGCATTGCTGGATCAGGACGGCGGGTCGTCCGCGATCGGTCGTAACCGGGTTCGCTCTCTGATCAAAGCCGAATCGCTGGCCCACGGCATGTCCTGACCGTAGGCGAAAAGTAACGATGCATTGTCCGGATCAGACCTTTGTCGGCATGGGATGATGTCGCAAACATTGTTCGAATTGCAGTTGAAGAGGGACGAGATGGTTCGGATCACACGTGCGACGACGTATATCGTGGGCAATCCATGGAAGAACTGGGTCTTTGTCCGGCTGGACACCGATCAACCAGGTCTGTACGGAGTTGGTGAAGGCTCGCTGAACGGCTTTGCCAAGTCGGTCGAGGCAGCCATTCATGAGCTGGCGCCACGGTACCAGGGCATGGACCCGTACCAGGTCGAGACGATCTATCAGCGCATGGCTCGCGACCTCTACTCCGAGGGCGGCCAGATTCACATGAATGCGATCGCCGCGATTGAGATTGCCTGCTGGGACATCATCGGCAAGGATGTCGGCAAGCCGATCTACGACCTGCTCGGCGGGCAATACCACGAGCGACTGCCTGTCTATGCCAACGGTTGGTACCAGGGTGAGCGCAACTTCGACATGTTCGCCGAGAAGGCGCAGGAAGTTGTTTCGCGCGGGTACAAGGCGCTCAAGTTCGATCCGTTCGGCTCGGCCTGGCGGACGATGTCGCAGGAAGATCGGCGGCTCTCGATCAAGATCGTCGAGGAGGTTCGGGACGCGGTTGGCCCCGACATTCAGCTGATGATCGAGGGGCATCGGCGGTTCTCGGTCTCGGAAGCGATCAAGATCGGAACCGAACTCGCCCACTACGACCCGACCTGGTTCGAGGAGCCGACTGATCACACCAAGATCGACGCGACCGCAGATGTTGCTGGTCGACTGTCGATCCCGGTATCGGCGGGTGAGAGCTTCACCACGACGCACCAGTTCGCTGAACTGCTCAAGCACAACACCGTGCACATCCTTCAGCCCGACCCATCCAACGTCGGCGGCATTCTGCGGACTCGGATGATCTGCGGCATGGTCGACGCGTTTTACGGCGTCGTCGCTCCGCATCAGGCGCAGGGTCCGATATCGACGGCAACCTGCATCCAGGTCGATGCCTGCACGCCGAACCTGCTGATTCAGGAACTGTTCGACGATTTCAATGTCTCGTGGGAAAAGGAGATCGTTACCTGGCACCCGACCATCGCCGCCGACGGAACGGTTGATGTTCCGACCGGACCAGGGCTCGGATGCGACCTGGTCTTCAGTGAGTTGGAGAAGCACCCGTATCAGGCAAGCAATTTCCTGCCCCTCTTTGCTCCGGGATGGGAGAAGCGTGAGCAGGCGAGTGCCGACGTATGACCGAACTCCGTGGCTGTATCCCGATTCTCTGCACTCCGTTCCTTGAGGATGGCTCAGTCGACTATCAGAGCCTCGAGCGCGAAGTTGACTGGGTGATCTCAGAGGGTGCGAGTGGGGTGGCAACGCTCGCCCTTGCGTCTGAGGGATACAAGCTGACTGAATCCGAACGGCGCGAGATAACTCGCGTCGTCGTCGCTCGTGTTGCTGGTCGAGTGCCGATCGTGGTCTCTGCCGACGGTACCGGGATCGAAATCGCAGTTGAGCGGGCCAAAGCAGCCGAGATGGCTGGCGCGTCGGCACTGATGGTTCTGCCGCCGTCGTTCGTCAAACCTGGACTCGATGGATTGCGAAGCTACTACACGCAGGTCGGTCAAGCCGTTTCGATTCCCGTGATCATCCAGGACGCGCCGCAACTGACTGGTGTCGGGATGGGTCCGGCACTCTGGGCTGAACTGTCCGCGTCCGTCGATACGATCAAGTACGTCAAGGCCGAAGGTGTTCCACAGGGGCCGACGCTGACTGCCGCTATGGAGGCGAGCGACGGACGATTGCAGGTGTTCTGCGGCTGGGGCGGCCTCTCGATGATCGATGCGATGGAACGTGGAGCCTCCGGGAGCATGCCGGCGCCGGGGTTCACGCGATTGTTCGCCGATATCCAACGCCTGTTCGAGGCCGGTGATCGCCCTGGCGCCGAGGCCCTGTTCCAGTCCGAATTGCCATTCGTGCTCTGGGCGATGCAATCGCTGGACGTGTCTGTGCGGTCCGCAAAAACCGAATTGATGCAGCGACGCGTATTCACTACGAGGGTCCTGCGGGAACCATGGTCGCCACTGGATGCAATCGGTGAAGATCAACTCGCACGCTTCATTGCGGCGCGTCCACGAAATACGTGATGTTACCGATGGAGTGCTGTTTCCCGACTGGCACGATAGGTTCAGTTGAATTGGACACGTCGGGAGTGTTCGGGTGATACGATATCGACGATTCGCGCGTTACATGTATGTGACGACTTCGCGCGAGCCGATCTCCCCGACGCCTGACGGCGGACCGCGCAGAAATTATTCGGTCCGGCCACGTGCTGGGAGGCACTGATGAATGAGCAACGACGAATGAATCGACGCGATCTTTCCAAACTCGGCGTTGGTGCCATTGCCCTTGGCGCGGCGGCATTTGCCCCCGGACGGCTTCTGGCGGCACCGAAAATCGAATCGACCGAGCGTGGCGAAATGCCAACGACCGGTGGACTGCGCCCTGGTCCGATTGGGCTGAATCCGCAACCACTGACGGTGGCCGGATACAAGCCGGTTTCGATCACGGTTGAGGCGGCCGCTATTGACGCGGTCATTGAGGTGCTCGAGATCGTCGACGGCATCATGCAGGATCCAACTGGTCCGTGGGTGGTCTCCTGGTACAAGGAAACTGGCCGCCTGGGCGTGCCGGATGACAACGTCGTTGTCGCCGCGCATGTCGATTATTGGGATGTTGGACCGGCCGTTTTCTACAACGTGGGCAACCTTGTTGAAGGCGACACCGTTGATATGACCGGTGAAGATGGCAACGTCTATCGGTACAAGGTGCAGTGGGTTGAGCTCTACGACGCAGATAATGCCCCGATTCAGGACATTGTCGGCTCAACAGGCGAGACCTCGTTGACCATGATCACGTGTGGCGGCACGTTCGACTATCAGACTGGGCACTACCTCTCCCGAACCGTTGTCCGCAGCGAGTTCGTCGAGAAGATCGAGGCCTAGTTCGCCTTAGCAAAGCATCTACTTATGCAAGCCGATCGGATTCGTCCGGTCGGCTTTCTGTTATACCGGTGACGCGCAAATGAATTACCCAAATCAAATCCGGATGTTTCTGGGCAAATCTGACTTCACCGGGCTGTGGGCCTGGCTGGAGTCCGAATCGCACCTCCCGGGTCCGCGAGCGAATCTGGAACTGCTCTATGCATTTTGCGATGCATGCGGGGCGAGCTCAGACGAGCAACTCACCAGTGTTTTGGACGAGTGGTTGCAGACTCCGATGATCGATGCGCCAGTCAATTCAGCGGCCGAGTTTCCGGTCGCCTGCGCCGCCGGTGGTGTTGCCGGGCTTTTGCCACCCAGATCAAGTGAGCTCTCCGTTCAGGCCAAATTGCTGACAGACGCGGCGCATTCGGAACGTTGGCGAACCCGGGAGGCGGTCGTGATCGGGCTCCAGCGTCGGGGTTACCGGGAGCAGTCAGGCGTATTGGCATTACTCACGGACTGGGCTACGTCTGCAGATCCATTCCTTGAGCGAGCGGTGATCGCCACGCTCGCTGATCCACCTTTGCTCAAGTATCCGGGTGCCTTGACCCTCGCGTACCGTGTCACCGAGAACAGCCTCGATCGCTTGCAATCCTTGCCTGTCGCGTTGCGGAAGACTGAAGGCAACCGGGTGCTCGAGAAGGGCCTCAGCTACGCGATCAGCGTCTTCGTCGCGGCCGACCCGGAACCAGGATTCGTGCGACTCGAGCGATGGCTAGCCCAGGCCGACCGGGAGACGCGGAAAATCATCAACACCAACCTCGGCAAGGCTCGATTGACGAACAAGTACCCGACTGAGGTCGCCAGGATGCGAGGCATCCTGTTCGAATCTGATGACTGGGAACGATAGGTACATGCGTCCCGGTTGAATCGACTGTCGTTCGGGTACTGCGTGCTATTCTCACCGACGGGCAATTTGGTCGCTTCCCATTCAGTTGCGTAACGAATCCGGGTGGCGTTTGGAGGGGCTGTGAGCCTGATCCAGAGTTCTGAGAGTGTGACAAATCTGGCTGACGTGACCGTGCGATGCATGGATTGCGGGACGACCCTGGCTGCAACGAAGCCGCTGACCGCCTGCCCTAATTGCGGTGGACTTCTCGACGCGGTCATCGACACCGGAACACGAATCGACCCGACCACATTTGGCCAAAACCTTTCCGCGCAGCTGGCAATGTCCGGTGTTTGGCGATATCGCTCGCTTCTCCCTGCGCTGCCGGACGAGTCGATCGTGACGCGGTCCGAGGGTCGTACCCCGATTTACTGGGACGACCGAATCACCGAGTTTGCTGGCGTTTCGGCGATGGGGCTGAAGCACGAGGGGCAAAACCCGACTGCTTCGTTCAAGGACCGCGGGATGACTGTCGGCATGAGTCATGCCAAGGCCATCGGAGCGAAGTTCGTTGCCTGCGCATCAACCGGCAATACATCGGCATCACTGGCCTCGTATGCAGCGGCGGCGAACATTCCGGCGCTGGTGTTGATCCCGGAAGGCAAGATTTCTGGCGGCAAACTTGCGCAGACCATTGCTCACGGCGCGCTGGTCGTCCAGATCGAGGGCGACTTTGACGCGGCCCTGGCCCTGCTCCGGGAGATTGCCGCCGACTATGAGCGATATCAGGTCTACCTGGTCAATTCGGTCAATCCGTTCCGACCAGAAGGGCAGAAGACCACCGTCTTCGAATTGCTCGAACAACTGAACTGGGAAATCCCGGACGTGATTGCGTTGCCGGGTGGGAACCTTGGCAACACGGCTGCATTCGGCAAGGCGCTGACCGAGTTGTACGAAACGAAGATCATCAGCCGGATGCCTCGCCTGGCCACGATCCAGGCGGCGGGCGCAGCACCGTTTGCAGCCTACTTCGAAAATGGCTGGGACAAGTTCGAGCCGGTTCATGCGGAAACAATCGCCACGGCAATCAAGATCGGTAACCCGGCCAGCACGGCCCGAGCGATGCGGGCGATCGTCACAACCGGTGGTGTCGTTACCTCGGTGACCGATGCCGAAATCATGGAAGCAAAGGCACTGATCGACCGGGTCGGGATTGGTTGTGAACCCGCCTCGGCAGCTAGCCTGGCTGGTGTGCGGAAGCTGGTCGCGTCGGGCAATATCAGACCGGGCGATACCGTGGTCGGGATCCTGACCGGACACGTGCTCAAGGACACCGATGCGGTGACGATGTACCACCTGGGAGCTGGCTCGGAACACCATGCCGACGCCAACCGTCCGATTTCGATTCCGGCGACGATGGATGCCCTCGAGAAAGTCCTGAGCGCGCATGCACATTAAGGTTCGCGCTCCGGCTTCGTCCGCCAACCTCGGGCCTGGTTTCGACGCTCTTGGCTTGGCGCTCGATCTCTGGAACGAGATCGAAATCGTTACAGGTGGGTCTGACATCACGGTTTCCTACACCGGACCGGATGCAGCTGGAATGAGCGGGCATGAGAACTACTCCGTTAGGGCGATGCGATTGCTGGCCGACGAACACGGTCGCACATTGCCGCCATTTCACCTGACCGCATCGATCGATGTTCCGGTTGCACGGGGACTTGGCAGTTCTGCGGCGGCTATTGTTGCCGGGTTGATTGCGGCGAATCATTTACTCGATCTCAACTTGCCTGACGAACGCATTTTTCAGGCGGCATCGCATATCGAGGGTCATGGCGACAACGTTGGAGCCGCGTTGCACGGTGGCGCGATTCTCTCGGTACCCGGCTTGACGCGTGCACTGCAGCTGACTGACGGAGCGAATCTGGGGCTGGTCGCGGTTGTGTTCATCCCCGATGTAACCGGGGCAACCTGGGTTGCTCGAGCCGAACTTCCGCAACATGTGGCATTGGCGGATGCGGCGTTCAACGTCGGCGCAGCCAGTGGTGTTGCAGTTGGGCTGGTCACGGGGGATCTCGAAGCGATCGCAGCCGGAATGCACGACAAGCTGCATGAGCCGCCACGATCGCGCCTGTATCCACATCTGATCCCGATGAGCGAAGCCGCTCGGAATGCCGGAGCAGTCGGGGCGGCGCTGAGTGGGGCCGGGCCGGCGGTGCTTGCGTTGGTACAGTCGGACCTCGCCGATACGGTTGGCATCGCGATGACCCATGCCGGTGAGCGCGTCGGGGTTCCTGGAGTCTGCAGGACGTTTGCAATTTCTCCAACCGGGGCGACTATCTCGGTCCTTTAGACCACTACGAATGCCAGTATCAGAAACGGATAGCCCGGTCAGTGCCGACCGCTCAGGATGGATTGAGTGCATCAATTCCACCCGGGAGGCCTGTCCCGATGTCTGTCCGTCCAATTCGCTTCGGCGTCATTGTCGAAACCCACACCGACCAATCGCAGTGGTTTGCGCTCGCCCGACGCGCCGAGGAGCTTGGCTACTCCACGTTTCTGATTCGCGACCACATTGCCCCGGATTACTTCGGCCCGCAGTTCTCGCCATTGGTTGCCCTTGCCTCGCTTGCTGGGGTTACGTCGACGCTGCGACTGGGCACGCTGGTGATCGACAACGATTTCCGCCACCCGGCGATGCTCGCCAAAGAAGCGGCAACGCTGGACGTGCTGACCGACGGCCGGGTTGAGCTCGGGATTGGCGCAGGTTGGCTCCGAATCGAATACGATCGAGCTGGTCTGCAGTACGACCCCAACGGCATTCGCATTGATCGTCTCGAGGAGTCGCTTCAGGTCTTGCGGGATTGCTTTCGCGACGGAAGTTCCTCGTTCACAGGCGACCATTACCAATTTGACCGGCATCATCATTTCCCGATGCCGCATCAGAAAGGCGGACCACCGATTCTGATCGGGGCAGGGCGACCTCGAATGCTGCGCCTGGCGGGCAAGTATGCCGACATCGTGGGCCTGCTAACGGTCTCAGTCAGCACTGGTGAGGTCGTTGAGGACACGGCAGGCCGGAGGGTGGCCGCTGTTCGCAAGCAAATCGATCTGATTCGAGAGGGGGCGGGCGATCGCTTTGACCAGATCGAGATCAGCTGCGTTGCCACTGTCCAGCCGGCCAAAGATTCCGCTACTGGATTCACCAGAATCATTTCAGACCAGAATTGGACCGGGGTTTCGGTTGCCGATGCCTCGGACATGGCGGCTGTGTTTGCAGGCAGCACGGACGAGATCTCCGCGCAAATGCTGGCCAGGCGCGATGATCTGGGGATCAGCTACTTCATCATTGGCGACAATCAGATGGAAGAACTGGCCCCAGTGGTTTCGCGGATCAGCGGTCTGTGAAAACGAGAGTCGCGACTCGTTCGCCCCATTCGGCAATCCCGCCCGGGACAAAGCCTTCGCTCACATAGAGGGCTTCGGCCACCGCAGTTGTCCGGTTCGTAGCTGACCTTCACATTGGTCAGGCCGGTGATCGCTCTCCAGATCGCAATCATTTGGCGAAGCGATTCCCGGCCGATACCACGTTTCTGATGTTTGGCATCAACCATGAAGCGGTGCAGCCACATCTGACTGCTACCAGATGTTGTGCCGTACACTGCAAAACCGACAATCTCGCCATCCGCTTCGATCACCTTCCGGACGGTTCCCGGATAAAACTGGGACTCGGCGATCGACTTGAGGTTGTCGGCGACGAAGTTCTCCTGGCCAGGCGCAACCTTGAGCCCGGCGACAGCTTGCCAGTTGTCCTTGGTCAATTCGGTCAGGGTAACGACTGGCATCAACGCTGCAGCACTCCGCCTTCATCCGATGAAATGGCTGCTTCGATCTCGGCGCGAGTCGCACAAATGAAGTCGCCGATCATGGTGTGCTTGAGGGCGCTGGCAGAGAGTCCCAGATCGAGCGCGAACCGGAGATTGCCCGGATCCTCGAGATAGCCGACGATGAATCCACCCGCAAATGCATCGCCTCCACCAACTCGATCAACAATCTCGACCATCTTCCAATCGGTTTCAACAACTGTGCCGTTCGCCAGTGCACCGACAGCGGCCATGCGCTGGGATCGACTGTTCTTGCCCTTCTTGCGAGTTAGCACGCAAGCGGCGAGTCCCAACTTGGTGCAGGCACCAACCAGAACTTCGGCGTGGTCCTCACCTTCGATTCCGAAGAACGTCTGCAGTCCGCCCTTTGACGCAAACATGACGTCGACCAGCGGCGCGATCTCAACGAAACATGCGCGGGCCTCGTCTTCCGACCAGAGTTTGCTCCGGTAATTCAGATCGAAGAAGACGGGAATTCCGGCGGCACGGGCGGCCTTGATCGATGCCAACGTCTCTTCCCTGGCTCCGGGACCGACGGCGGGGGTGATTCCGGAGACCATGAAGGCCGACGCGCCCTTGAGCAATTCCGGCCAATCGAAATGACCGACCTTGAGCTGGGCCATCGCTGATCGCGCTCGATCGTAATAGACGGCCGATGGGCGCGGGTCGGTCCCCTCTTCCAGGAAGTAGATACCGGTGCGACCTTCAGATTCCGGCAACATGACGACCTTGCTGACATTGACCCCGTGAGCTCGTCCGGATCTGACCACGCTGCGACCGAGGGCTGTGTCCGGGAGGGCCGAGATCCAGGTGGCCTTGTGGTTAAGACAAGCGGTAGTGACGGCGACGTTGAGCTCGGCCCCGCCGCTGGTCACGTTCAGGGAAATCGTCCGCTCCAGGCGCTCATTGCCGGGTGGGGTCAGCCGAATCATGGCCTCGCCGAATGTCACGATGTGCTTGCTTTCGGTCACGAACTCATACTCTCCGGGCTAATTCCATGTCAGTTGTAATCGGGATTGTACGAGGCCAGGACGTGCATAGCGTGGCCGACGCGTCTTGACATTGGATCGCAACCGCTTGGATACTGCCGGAACACGTGTTGTAAGACGTCGCAACCGGGTCCACCTCTGTCGAGGGTGATCGAGGCTTGGCGAAGAGGACGTCTCTTAACTGCCTGGGGCAGTTCTGTAATCCAGGAGGTCGTGCACGATGGCGCGAGTCATTTTTGACCAGGTTACCAAGCGGTATGCCGGGAATGTTGAAGCTGTCAAAGAGCTCAACATGGAGATCGAAGACAACGAGTTTCTCGTTCTGGTCGGTCCATCCGGTTGCGGCAAATCAACCGCGATGCGCATGGTCGCAGGTCTTGAAGAGATTTCCGACGGACGCATCATCATCGGCGACCGAGTCGTCAATGATCTTCCGCCGAAGGACCGGAACGTCGCCATGGTGTTCCAGAGCTACGCCCTATATCCACATATGTCCGTCCGCGACAACCTTGCATATCCGCTGAAGCTTGCGAAGGTACCGAAGGACGAGCGCGAGCGTCGCGTCCGTGAGACCGCCCGCATGCTGGACATTGAGCAGTTCCTCGATCGCAAGCCGAAAGCACTCTCCGGCGGTCAGCGCCAGCGTGTTGCCCTCGGTCGAGCGATTGTCCGTAACGCCGATCTCTTCCTGATGGACGAGCCGCTCTCGAACCTTGACGCCAAGCTCCGCGTCCAGACGCGAGCCGAGCTGATCAAGCTCCATGAGCGCGTTCGCACCACGACGATCTACGTTACCCACGACCAGGTTGAGGCCATGACAATGGGCGACCGGATCGCCGTTATGTCACTCGGTCTCCTTCAGCAGCTTGACACCCCACAGAATCTGTATGACAGCCCGGCCAACAAGTTCGTCGCCGGTTTCATCGGCTCGCCGTCGATGAACTTCGTCGATACCACGATTGAAGAGCAGGGCGGAAACCTCTACGCCAAGGCCCAGGGATTCACCTTGCGTGTTCCAGAAGCAAAGGCGAAGGGCGTCTCCGCGTACGTAGGCAAGCAGGTGACATTGGGAGTTCGCCCGGAGCACCTCATCGAGCAGAGCCAGGCAGCTGGTATTGCCGCGCCGGACTCAACAATTCACTGCACGGTTGACGTGGTCGAGTTGCTCGGTAATGAGATCTTCGTCTACCTGACGACAAGCGATCAGGTGATTACGGCGCGCATGAGCCCGGATCTCCACCTGGTCCGTGGTCAGCAGATTCAGGTCACGTCTCCGTCGGAGCGGCTGCACTTCTTCGATCCGCAGACGGAGCAGTCGATCCGGTAAGGGTCTTGCTCGTTCAGTTTCGTTCAGTCAGCAGGTCGGGGCAATTGCTCCGGCCTGTTTCCTTTTCAGGAGGTTGGAATGCGACGTTTGACGTTGGTATTGCTCGCGTTTTGGGTCAGTTTTGGCGGAATGAGCGGAACGGCCTTCGCTCAAACAACTGATCTTGATGCGGGTTACTACATCGATCAGTTGACCAGTTTCAGCTTGACCTGGGATCCCGACAAATTCGACGGTGAGTTATCCGGGATTGGCGGCGTACGCCTGACGGGAGAGAAGACACGCGGTGATGTGTTCGCTTCGACCGCTGCGTCAGGAGCTGAATGCGTGTCCCAACGATCGCTTTCAGAGCGCCTTTCCGTTGTTGACCGGGAAGAACCGCTGTGCTCTCCCGATTGGCCAGACGGGAACTGAAGCACACGATTTCGCTTCGACTGAGCGGGACTTCGACATGGTGGTCATCGGCTGTGTTCCGGTCGGCAACCCGGCCACTGCGACAACGTTCGTACTTTTTGACATACGGGGGACCGGTGTCGGAACTGATTGGCCGGCCACGGTCTCCGCGTGGCAACCGGTGATCGATTCCCTGGTTCTTCCCGACCCAAACTCGCTAACCACCAACGGAATCAATGGTGGTCTCTACACCGACCCGCTTTTTGGCTGGAGTTTGCAGTTTGACCCGGCCCGCTACGAGGCACAGTACGGGGGAGGATCCGCAGATTCCACCTTTCTCTCCGGGGTATTTCTCTATGCGGAGGCGGACGGAGAATCGGGTGGAGTCTGGACGGAGCGACATGACGACATTCAAGCCTGCCTCGTTGCGCAGTCGACTGTAAACGCGAGTTTCCCTGAATTTGCGCTGGCGGATGACCCTGCGTTGATCGTGCCAGCCAAAGAGGGGCTTGATTCCGCCCTCTATCAATTCGAGATTGAGGACGGGGTTCCGTATCTCTCATTCGTCGGGTGCATGGAGCTTGGTGTCGATGGTTCAACTGTGGACGGGACGTTTCTGGTGACAAGCTTTTCGGTCAGCAAGGAGTCGTATGCAGACTCCGTTGCCGCGTGGCAGACGATGCTCGATTCGATTCAATTCAAGGATTCAGCGAACGCGACACCTGTTGCCTGAGCGTCCTGGTTGAACCTCAAGGAAGTCGTGCTAGGATCAAGGAACGTCTGTATCTGAAGGAGAATGTTCACCATGGGATTGCGCATCGTCCTGTCGCTCTCATTTCTGATCGCTTCGCTTGTGACGATCTCGCAACCTACGCGGGCCTCAGCTCAGCAGCTCGGTGATCTCACGAGTAGCCCATATGTCGACGAAACCTACGGGTTTAGCGTCGAATGGGATGAAGACGTTTTCGAGGCCACCGAGATTCTGGGTGGTGACGATGTTGCCTATGGTGTCTCCCTGCAGTCCGACGAAATCACCGGATCAGTCATCGCCACCTCGTACGCAGATGTAGATGAGTGCCTCACCGATCGATTTGATCGACTGGTGGAGCTCGAGGGCGCGGACAACGTCGTTGAGTCCAGGTCACTCGACCCGCTTGCCTACGACCGTGATCCAGAGCGCGCAATCTACGAGTACGAGTACACAGCGCCTGATTCAGATGAGGCAATTGACTACGCCATCGAATTGGCCTGCGAACCCTTACTTGTCGATGGTGAAGAGGTCGAAGGCGCGATCCTGTCATATGACTATGGCGTTGCGGTCGAATCGTGGGACGATCTGGCCGGTGACTGGATCGATGTCATCAATTCAATCCAGTTTCAGGACGACGGAGTGAGATCGGATGAGGACGATTCCGACGATTCGCCAAATGCCCTAGATGCCGGAACGTACGTCGATCCCTACTACTTCTTCTCGGTCAGTTGGGATCCGGATATCTACTCAGCGAGCGAACTGGTCGATTCCAGTGACATTCCGTACGGAGTCGTCCTGGAAAATGATCTTGAATACGGCTCGATTGCAGCAGGCGGCTATTCATCGCCTCGTCGCTGTCTGACTGAACGGTCCGATGAGTTTGAACTTATCGAGGGAGTCACGAATTTCGAGGAAGTCGATGATCTCGAGTGGCCGGAGACAAATCCTGATTCCCGAGCGGCACTCTACCGCTACGACTACGAGAATCCTGATACTGGTGACGAGGATGTATATCTGCAGTACTTCGATTGCCAGGAACTTCTGGTCGATGGCGAGGCGACGGATGATGTTGTCCTGACCTTTGACATGGGTATCGTTGAAGACGAATACGAGAACGTCGTTGGGGCATGGGAAGATATCCTCGCCTCCATCGAATGGGACGTTGATCCCAACACTGCTCCGGATCCTGAACCCGAACCGAACGGATCTCCCACGACAGGAGTCGACGGTAACCAATACCTCGACCCGGAATATGGCTGGGGACTGTCGTGGGACGATGCGCTGACCGGCGAAGAATGGATCCTCGATGAGGACGTCGGGCCGATCGGCGTTCAGCTGGCAAGCGAATCCGGCGACTTCATGACAATCTACCTGCACGAAGCGTCAACCGAACGCAGATGCCTCACCAATCAAGTTGACGTGATGGACGGCAGTGCCTTCACAGGTTTCGAGGAGGTCGAAAACGTTGACCTTCCCGAGACTTCTCCCGAAGCGAGAGCCGGGCTGTATGAGGGGATCTTCACCAGCAGTGGTGGCGATGAAATTCCGATTTACTTCTATGCCGAGTGCCGCGCCATGATCGTCGGTGGCGAAGAGGTGGAGGATGTCTTCCTCGCAGTCAACCTGGTGGCATTTGTCGAAAACTGGGATGACCAACTCGACCTCTGGTCGGGAGTACTGGAATCAATTCAGTTTGACCTTGCTGCTACTGGTACAACTGATGACCCTGAACCAAGCCCTGGTGGAGACACTGAATCCGGAATCGACGGTGACACTTACGTCTCGGCTCTTGGGTATCAGCTGGGGTGGAATGACTCGCTCTATACCGCGGAGCTACTGGACGAGGACAATCTGGACCGCGGAATCACGATCACCTCTGCGGGGTCGTACATAACAGTGCAGGTTGTAGGTGATCCAACACTTGAAGCTTGTGTGGAAGCCGAGGCGAACATCCTGGAAGGCTTTGATGGGATGAGTCCGCTTTCTGCAAGTCGGGAAGAAGGACCATCTACGCCGGACGATGCTGCATCTGCCATGTACGAAGGCGAGGTCGAATTCAGCAGCGGCGATTCCTCTGACGTGATCATCTACGTCGAGTGCCGACCATTGGCCGAAACCGAGGATACACCCCTCTTCATCGTGATCAGCATGATCGGGTTTGGAGACGGGTTTGCCGATGAACTGTCAGAGTGGCAGGCAATTCTGGATTCGATCGAACTGATCGGCGGCTAATTCGCCTTCGCAGGCGAACGCAATGGCTCGGCTGAGATTCAGCCGAGCCATTCTGATTGCGGGACAATGCACTGCGCTTGAATCTACGAGGCTTGCTCACTTATCGAAGGGGTTGCCTCAACGGGTGCGCCAGACTGGACCTTGATCTGCCGTGGCTTGGCCGCCTGAGCTTTCGGCAAACGCAGCCGAAGGATGCCATTCTCAAAGGATGCTTCGGCAGTTTCCGGATCGACTTCAACTGGGAGACGTACCGATCGCTTGAAGGAACCATGTCCCATCTCATGCAGGAACCAGGTTGCACCCTCGGCCTCAGTCGATTTCGCGACATTTGGCACCGAGGCAGACAAGGTCAAGATGTTGTCGTCTACGGTGATTTCGAGATCGTCCGGATTGACACCAGGTGCACTTGCGAAGACAAAGATGTCCGATTCGGTGCCGAACACATCAACTGGAACAGAATAGGTACCGCTGGATCGCTGGGTGGTGCTCAGTGTCCGGAAGACCGGCTCACCGAAGAATCGGTCCATGGCATCGCGCAGGCGAATGTTGTCATTAGCAATGACAGGATATCGGGCAACCATCACAACGTTCTCCTTCGTTCTACTACTAATACTTGATACGGCGTGACTCATATCACTGATGTGATTTTATGCATATGCGTGACACCTGTCAATAGGTCTTAGCTGACTCGTATCACCTCTGTGAATGCGGAAAGTGGTAATCCGGAGCGCCATTCAATCATCGGATCGCGGCTCCACAGCGATTGCCCCGTATACTCGCTACAGAAATTGGCAACAGATCAAGGGCACGCAATGACCAAGCCGCTTTCCGTCGAAACCCTGACCGTGCGCGGTGGATTTCACCCCAATCTCGGGGAGGGTCTTTCCCCAAACATCAATCTATCGAGCACGTACGTGTTGCCAGGGGACGGCGATCAGGGTCCGGTTGCGTATGGCCGATCCAGTGTTCCGGGTTTCCATGTCTTCGAGCAGGCGGTCGCCGATGTCGAGCGGTCGAGTCATGCCGTGGTGTTCAACTCAGGAACGTCCTGCATGGTCGCACTGGTAGATGAAGTGCAGGCGGGTCAGCGGATCGTCTTTTCGCATGAGGTCTATCACGGGTTTCTGATCTACGCCGACGAGGTGCTCATCCCGCGGGGTGTGATCGTCGACCGGGTCGATATGAGCGACTTGGCAGCGGTTGCAAGCATCGTACCCGGGCGCGGCAATGGTCTGGGTTGAATCGCCGACGAATCCGCACATTCAGGTCACCGACCTGATCGCGCTCAACGAAATCTGCGCCACGTACGGAGTTCCCTGGGTCTGCGACAACACGTTCTCGACTCCGGTGCTGACCAGACCAATCGAACTCGGCGCATGGGCAGTCATGGAGAGCGTCACCAAATACTTGAGCGGTCATAGTGACCTGCTGCTCGGTGCGGTCGCAACGAACGATGCCGATCTGTCCGAGCGCCTGGAGAAGCGACGATCGCGAATCGGCACCCAGCCGGACGGCTTTACATGCTGGCTGGCCCGACGCGGCATGCAGACCATGGCGATACGGGTACTGCGTCAATCAGCGACCGCACTGACCATCGCTGAGCGACTCTCCACGCACCCGAAGGTTACGCGCGTCTATTACCCGGGCTTCGCCACTGATCCGGGCCACGAAATTGCTGCGCGGCAGATGTGCGGCGGTTTCGGGGGCATGCTCTCGTTTGTCGTCACTGGTGGCAAAGCCGCTGCGAACCGATTAACGGAACTGACGCAGGCTCTGGATGCCGGCGACCAGTCTGGGCAGTGTCGAGTCGCTCATCGAACGGCGCAGTCGGTGGGACGGCGACGACAATGTCGATCCGGCTCTTCTGCGACTGTCGACGGGCATCGAAGATGCTGATGATTTGTGGAATGATCTGGAGCAAGCATTGGCCCAGATTTAGCTTTTGGTAGTTGGCAGAACCGATTACCCGTTCTATGCTCAGTCGTTAGGAAAATCATGGAGGCCGGTAGCCGTTTGCTAGCCGGCCGTTCGTTCTGTCAGAAACAAGGACCGAAAACCAATGCGGATGTCCCACCAGTTCGGGCGAACCCTTCGAGATGCACCAGCCGACGTCGAGATCATCAGCCACAAGCTCATGCTTCGGGCAGGCATGATCCGGCCGCTAGGCTCAGGGTTGTTCAGCCTGATGCCGATGGGTTGGCGGATCGTCCGCAAGATCGAGCAGATCATCCGCGAAGAAATGGATGCGATCGGCGGGCAGGAAATGCTCATGCCGGTGGTGCATCCGGCCGACATCTGGAAGGAAAGCGGGCGGTACTACTCGGTCGGGCCGGAAATGACCCGGTTCAAGGATCGTGCTGACCGGGACATGGTGCTCGCCATGACTCACGAGGAGATCATTGCCGACCTGACCCGCAGTGACATCAATTCCTATCGCCAGCTGCCGCAGATTGTCTATCACCTGCAGACCAAGTGGCGCGATGAACCACGTGCACGAGCCGGGTTGATTCGGGTCCGCGAATTCACCATGAAGGATTCGTACAGCCTCGACGCTGGATGAAGACGGCCTTTCAGATGTCGTATCAGAAGCATTACCGGGCGTACCAGAACATTTTCGGGCGACTCGGCATGAACTTCATTGTGGTTGGTGCCGACGTCGGGATGATGGGCGGCTCGCTTTCGGAGGAGTTCATGGCGTTCTCTCCGAATGGTGAGGACACGATTCTGATCTGCCCGAATGGCGACTATGCCGCCAATCGCGAAGTTGCCGTCTTCGTCCGGGCAGGCGGAGCGGCTCTCTGAACCGTTGCCGCTCGAGGAAGTTGAAACACCGAACACAACGACGATCGAATCGTTGTGCAATTACCTCAAGATAGAGCGATCAGCAAACAGCGAAGGCAGTCTTCTTCGAGGGGGCGTCCGGTGCGTTCATCTTTGCGGTGATTCGCGGCGATCTCGATATCAACGAGACCAAGTTGCGGCGCATCACGGGCGAAAGCGACATCGTGCCCGCGACCCCCGAGCGGATTCGCGCGCATGGCGCCGAACCGGGATACGGCTCACCAGTCGGAGTACGCGACGCAGTCATCGTGGTCGACGAGAGCATCCGCGACGGGCAGCAACTTTGTGGCTGGCGCCAACAAGGTCGGTTTCCATTACCTGCAATGTAAACCTGGGTCGAGATTACGAGGCGACCTTTATTGGGGACATTGCCACCGCCGAGGCCGGAATGCTCTGCCCGCATTGCCAGACGCCGATGGTCGCTGAGCGGGCGATTGAGGTCGGCAATATCTTCAAACTCGGTTCCCAGTACAGCGAGAAGCTGGGAGCGATGTACCTCGATGCCGAGGGGCAGAGCCGACCGGTTGTGATGGGGTCGTACGGCATCGGTTCCGGGCGAGCGGCGGCAACCATTGCCGAGCAGCGCCATGACGACCGAGGGTTGATCTGGCCGGTCAACGTGGCCCCATATCATGTCTCACTGCTTTCGCTGGCATCAGAGAAGGATCCGGAGACTGGTGAGGTCGCGGAGCGCCTGTATGCAGAATTGACTGCTGCCGGGATCGAAGTGCTGTACGACGATCGTCCCGACCGGGCCGGGGTCAAGTTCAACGATGCCGATCTGATTGGTAACCCAATCCGGCTGTCCGTCAGTTCCCGAACGCTCGCAAATGGACAGGCGGAGCTGAAGGCACGCACTGATTCAGAGGCGACATTCATCGCGCTGGATGAGGTTGTGACCGTTGTGAAGGCTCGCCTGGAAGAACTTCGGGCACGTGAACAAACCGTGCCGGCGTAATCGGCGCTTGACGCCGAGCAGTCCTGATCAAGGATGATCTGAGCAATCGCTTTTTTGGCAAACTGACCCCGGTCGCTGTCACGGAACGACGAGATCCTTGGAGCAACGGACCGACGAACCTGCAAAGATGACGTTCGGCTCTCCTCACTGGAGTGGGAGTGGTTTGACCTCGCTTGTCGGACGGGCGGATGATCTGAATCGTGTACAGGACCTACTCCTGGATCCGGTCGTCCGCCTCATCACGCTCACTGGTCCGGGAGGTGTTGGCAAGACACGGCTTGCCGAGGCGCTGAGCACTCAGTTGCGCCCGAACTTTGCAGATGGTGTGCTCTTCGTCGAGTTGGCAGCGGTACAGGATCCTGATCTGATCGCACCTGCAATTCTTCGCGCGATCGGAGGTGAACAGGAGCCGGGCGGAGATATTAACGCCGTCATCCAGCGACTGGAAACAAGCCAGTTGCTGCTGATCCTCGACAACATGGAGCAATTGCTCTCTGGCGTCCGGAATATCCAGCAGTTGTTGGTCCATTGCCCCAACGTAACTGCTCTGGTTACCTCCCGGATCCTGTTGCGCGTTCGCGGTGAGTTCGAATATGTGGTTGAGCCGCTCGCGTCAAATGACGGCGACGCGTCTCCGGCTGTCCAACTGCTTCGTGATCGAACTCGTGCGGTCATTCCAGCGACGAGGGACTTCTCCCTGAGCGCTGAACTGGCAACGCAGATTTGCGAACGCGTCGATGGGCTACCTCTTGCCATTGAACTGGCGGCAGCCCAGCTTCGCATACTTTCACCAGACGAGCTTCTGACGAGATTGGGCGGACCCTCGGCGTTGACCGGTCGAGGTCCACGCGATCTTCCGGATCGTCAGGCAACGATGGAAAGCACGGTTGCCTGGAGCTTTCAGTTACTTCCGGACGGGCATCGAACGCAACTCGCGCGGTTAGCCGTTTTTGCCGGTGGATTCAATCTTGAAGGAGCTCAGGCAATTCTCGGCCTGGCTTCTGACTCAGATGCGATTGACACCCTTCAGGTGTTGATTGCCAACAGCCTTGTCCGAACCAATCCAAGATCAGACACTATCCGGTTCGCGATTCTCGAGACAATCCGTGCGTTCGGTCTGCAGCAACTTTCTGCGCTCGGACTGGAGAACGAGACCCGTGAGGTCCACGCGCAGTACTTCAAGCAGCTTGCTGTCGAAGAGGGCCCGAAGCTTCGGGCTGAAACAGATCAGCAGATGAAAACCTGGTTCGGAATCGAGACCGATATAGCCAACTATCGGGCCGCTGCGGAGTGGTTCATCCAAACCGGTCGACCTGTCGAGGCTGCGACCCTGGTGTCCGGACTCGATTGGTTCTGGACGGACAGCAATTATGCTGCCGAGGGACTGCGTCTCGTGGCTCCACTGTCGTCAGCGCCCGAACTGGACGCATTTCCGTCAATTCTGATCCGCACTCTGCGAGTGCACATTGGACTCGCCGACATGATTAGCCAGTCAGACCAACTTGGCGAACTGATCGAGCGAGCTCTGGATACGGCAAATCGTGCCGGGGAAACCGGGCAACTCGCAGAGTTGTATCACCTGGCGAGCGGAATTCTGATCGATGAGGAGAACTTTGGTGCAGCTCGGGCCATGGCCAGGAAGTGCGTCGAATCGGCCGAATCCCATGGGCAAACATGGTTTGTCGGTGCAGGTGAGCTTAATACTGCATTGATCGAAATCCTGACTGGCAATCTGCCAGCGGCAATCTCGGCGAACAAACGTGGAGTGGCCGCGTTTCAGGCGTGCGGCGACCGGGACCTGGAGCACAGCGCAATCATTACCAGTGGCCTGGCCTGGCTGCTCTCCGGGGAATACACGCGGGCGCAGGAGGAGTATCAATCGGTTCTGGTCAGGCAGTTGCAGCGGATTGAAGAGGCTTTCTTTTTCCAGCAAGTTACCAAAGGTATCGCTTCGGTTGCCGTGCGGACAGGACGTCCGGAACTGGCGGCCCGCATCTTCGGCATGAGTGACTCGGAGTTCAACAGGACCGGGGTGACGCTCCGCAAGCCGCTCCTGGCCCTGTTCGAGACGTTTCGCGACGAAGCGCGCACCGCTATTGGCATAGAACAGTTTGACGACGCGTGGAAATCCGGCTATGACCTGACACGCCAGGAGGCGGTCAACGAGTTGTATGTTCTCGCTGCGCCGCCCGTTCCAGTCAGTCGCAAAATGCGTCCAGCCCCGTTCAATCTGCTGTCAAATCGGGAGTTCGAGGTCTTGCAATTCCTTGTCGATGGCAAAACTGATCCTGAAATCGCGACGGCCCTCTTCCTCTCACCGCGTACCGTATCCCAGCACGTGTCGAATATCCTTGGCAAGCTCCAGGTAACCAGTCGCACTGCCGCCGCGGCGATGGCCGCGCGCCAAACGTCGAAATAGAGCAAAAATCCGTGTATCGCGCCAACTGAATAGGTAATCCTGCGGATGTTTCCGGGTTCCCCCTGGGTCACACTCAATGTCGAGTACTAACCAATGGGAGATTTGACATGGATACCACGCTCGGATCAATCAACCTTCCTGAAAACTGGAAGTTCTATGTAGGCAGTCTGGCAGCAATGCTTGCACTTGCTGGTCTCGACTTCATCGGGGCACTCTTCGCAAAGGAGTGGGCTGAGCGCGGCCGAATCCCTATGTTTCTGCTCGGTTGGGTATCTTTTTCGATCCTGTTCTTCGTCTATGCACGCATATTGAAAGTCGCCGAGCTTTCGACCGTGACCATCGGATGGATCGTGTTCCTCCAGGTTGGCCTGCTCGTTATGGACGCAGTCCACTACAACGTGCAAATGCCCAAGGAAAAGTGGGGGGCCATCGCAGTTATTCTGGTCCTGCAGATTTACCTGATCACGGCGCCAAACCTGACGCCAGAGAAGCCAGACCTGTTGCAACAGCCAGCACATCCTGTCGTGAGTATGAACGATCTCGTCTCCGCTCCCGATGCTGAGGCGGAATCTACCGTGCCGACGGATAAACCCGAATCGCGCCGACCGGGTCGCCCACTCGGGCCCAACGCCGCCTAATCAGGGATGTCGAGTTCCGGCTCGGGATCTGGGACAAGCGACACAACTGGGGCCGCGGGAGGTGCAGGCGGGCGGGGAGTCTGTTCGTCGCGGAAGACACCGAGTAATCCACCGAGGAGTTCGATTGGAAGCGGGAATACAATCGTCGTGTTCTTCTCGGTTCCGATTTCGGTCAAGGTTTGCAAATACCGAAGCTGAATTGCGACGGGATTCTGATTGATGACCTTGGCGGCTTCACCCAGTTGTTGACTCGCCTGAAACTCACCCTCAGCGTGGATGATCTTGGCGCGCTTCTCCCGTTCGGCCTCGGCCTGTCGGGCCATTGCCCGCTGCATTGATTGCGGCAACTCGACGTCCTTGACCTCTACAACGCTGATCTTGACGCCCCACGGCTCGGTCTGCTCATCAATAATCACTTGCAGGCGCTGGTTGATCTTTTCGCGCTCCGCCAGCAGGTCATCAAGCGCTGACTGACCAAGAATCGACCGCAGCGTGGTTTGAGCAATTTGCGACGTTGCCCGTATGAAATCGGCAACATTTACAACCGCTGCCTGAGGATCGACTACCCGGAAGTAGGCCACCGCGTTGACCCGGATAGTGACGTTGTCCTTGGTGATGACTTCCTGGGCGGGGACGTCCATTGTGACGGTGCGGAGGTCGACCTTGACCATCCGCTCTATGAACGGGATGAGCAGAATCAACCCAGGTCCGCGGACACCGGCAATTCGACCGAGGCGGAACACAACCCCACGCTCGTATTCCTGGACAATCTTGATCGTCGATGCCAGCAGGATCAGGATGAACAGCAGAACGACGCCGATGATTATGAGTGGAAGCACTGATGGTCCTCGCCTTCATGAATGAACAGACACAACTTATTGCACGGGCACGACTATTCGCCGGTCCCCCACCACACGCGCACCCTCAATCTCCTCCGACGTAGCTCGGCGCACGGTGAGTTTCAGCTTTTTTGAGCGCTCGACCGTGACCTGCTCGCCAGGCAGTATCGGGCCAACCGACGACTGAGCGGTCCATATCTCACCGAAGACCAGTATCTGCCCGTCAGGATCGAGCGCGGTGCGGACAACGCCGACCTGACCGACCATGCCAGGCATCCCCGTCTTTGGTGGATGTAGCTGACTGCGCACCACGACAAATCCGAGCAAAATCGCCGTTGCCCCGAAACAAGCCGTCATGGTCCAGATCACGGCTCGAGAAACCTGATAGTTGGAGGGCGTGCCGTCGTCAATGAGGATGTTCGACCCGACAAGAAAGCATGCGATACCGGAGATGGTGAGGAGGCCCAACGAAGGCACGAAGAGATCGACGATAAAGAGGACAAAAGCGAGTGCCATTAGCCCAAGTCCGAGCCATTCGACCGGAAGCGACCCCAACCCGATCAGCCCGAGGATCAGGGCAACACTACCTGTAACCCCGGCAATCCCGATGCCGGGATTCGCCAACTCAATGAACAGAGCAATCAGCCCGAACGTCACCAGCAGGTAGGCGAGCGTTGGGTTGGCCAGAAATGACCGCACCTGTTCAAAAGCGGTCATCTCGACGTGCTCGATCTTGACGTTGGCCGTATCGATCGTGACCGGACCGGCTTCCGTCTGCACTGTCTGCCCGTTGATTGCGGTTAGCAGTGTTGCCAGGTCGGGTGCGATCAAATCGACCACGTGCAGATCGAGCGCCACATCGGCAGTGATGTTCTCAGCATCCTCGACTGCAGAGACGGCCCAGTCCACATTTCGGCCCCGAAGTTCAGCGAGGTTGGTGATGCGGGCGATGGCATCGTTGCGGACCTTGCGCGTCAAGGTCTCGTCGGATTCGTCGGACCCGGTCGAGCCAATCAGAATCGGTGACGCCGAGCCAATATTCGTGCTGGGCGCCATAGCGGCGATATGCCCGGCATAGGTGATGAAGACGCCTGCCGATGCCGCCCGGGCATTTGATGGCGAAACATAGACCACCACTGGAACCGCGCTATGCACGATGTCATCGACAATGTCGTCCATGGCCGATGAGAGGCCGCCCGTCGTATTGAGCTGGATTACAAGTGCGGTGGCACGTTGCTCTTCGGCGCGGTCAACTGCTCGTTCAATGTAATCCGCAGCAACGTCGTCAATCTCGCCATCAATCGTTGCGACGACGACAAGCGTTTGATCATCCTGAGCTCTGGCGAGACAATCCACCGAGGGCGCCGGACGCGGTTAGCAAGATTGCAACGAACAATGACGAGAGCAAAAGTGCCCGTGAAAAGGCGCGCATGTGGCACCTCCTTCACGGGCAACTATACGTCCGATTTAGGCTAAATCTAGAACTCGTGCTGGATTATGACCACGACGCTCGGCAAGGTCAGCAGAATCGCGCCGACGATCGCGAAGTAAAAGAGTTGCCGCTGCTTTTCGACGCCAACTTCCCAGAAATCGATCAGGGTGATGCGAAGTCCGTTCAGACCGTGATAAATGACTGCGCCGACCAGGGCAATCTCCATCGGAATAATGAACGGATGGCCGTAAAACTCGACGGTGTGGTCGTACACATCACGGCCGAGACCTATGAGCATGATGTCGAGAATATGGATCAGCAGGAAGCCGATGATGCCGATTCCAGTTGCTCTATGCAACGCCCAGGCATATTGACCTGCGTCACCCCGATAAAACATCAGGTTGCCTTTGCGCTTCTGGACGACCGCGATGACCACCAGCAGGATCACCGAGAGGTATGTGATGGCAGCTATGACATACAGCGCATAGCCCAGCAGGTCGCCAATCCAGAACGAGCCGGCGAGGGGGCCGGTGTTGTTCCGGGCCGCTTCCTCATCGAAGGTCAGAATCGTGATCGTACCAAGCAGGGTGAATATCAGGCCGATAATCATCATGGCGGAGTTGATGATGGTTCGCCAGCCTGGCTTGCGGATGTAGTCATTCACTGAGATACGGGCGCCCAGCAATCCGTGCCAGAGAGCAGTGAGAAGCAGTGCCCAGTCCGCTGTGCGCCAGAGTGGATTGGCATAGCGCTTGGCCACAAAATCGAAGTTCGTTTCTGAGGGAACGTGCAGGTAGTGGGTCATGAACATGTGGCTGAACACCAGACCCACAAGCAGGACACCGGAAACACGAAAGAAATACCAGATCAGCTGATCGCTGCCCATCGCCGCGGGACCTGTATTCCCACGTGCTCGCCCTGCCATCAGCGCCATGCTGATATCACCCTCCGACTGTCACTACGAAGACACCACGTCCTGCACCGTTGCTTCGGCATTGTACGACTCGAACGGATTCCCGGTAGCGCACCAATGCACGCGATCAGTCGCGAATGATCCGATACGACTCGATCACGCCATTGACGACCTTGATGATCGAAATCAGGTGTGTTTGGCTATCGTCGGCGAAGTTGGTCGCCATCACCTCGTCGATGACCCACTCGCCCAGTGAGATCCGATCCAGCAACTCAATTTTCAGCTTTGGATGCTCATCAAAATGAAGCTCGTACCAGGTTGTGAACTCGGACTTACCGTTGAGCCAGACTGAGCCGTCTGCATCTGTAACAATGACGTCCTGACTGACGACACTAACAAAATCAGCCAGATCATGGCGATTGAGCGCCTCAAGTTGGTACTGGACGATCTGCACCGACGACATTACGTCTGTGACTGGCATTGTTCTCTCCCGATTTGCTATTGATTGGTAGCGTGTTGACCAAGTCCTTCAGGCGCCCGTGACTTCCGGACGAATCCAGCAATGGCAACAAGCGTCAGGATGTACGGCAACGCGAGCAGAAGGTCAGTGTTGATTCCAAGCCCGGTGGCCTGTGCCTGAATCGTGAATGCCTGGGCTGCGGCAAAGAGCAGGCAAGCGGCCAGCGTCCCGACCGGCTTCCAGTTCCCGAAAATCATGGCCGCCAGTGCGATGAAGCCCTTGCCCTGGGTCATATCCCTGCCGAAGCCGGAAAGTTCACCCAGGGCGAGATAGATTCCGCCGAGGCCCGCAAAAACGCCACTGAGGATCACGCAGATGTATCGGTACCGATTCACGTTGATCCCGACGCTTTCGGCGGCTTTCGGATTCTCGCCGGAGGCCTGGATATGCAGGCCTGCTGTTGTCCTGCTCAATACCCACCACACGATCGGCACCAGGGCGAAAGCGAGCGGAACCAGCACACTCATCGTTCCCCAGAATGTCGGGAGGCGACCGACCAGCGGAGTCTGGCCGGACTGGTTCCAGATTCTGACCATCAGGAAAACGGTTGCACCCGCACCGAGGAGGTTGATCGCTGTGCCGGCGACGATCTGATCTGCTCGAAGCGTGATACACCAGAATGCGTGTATCGCAGCAGTTATCGCACCAGCCACAACACCGGTCAGGAGCCCAAGCCAGACGCTATCGAAGTAGTAGGTGCCGACTACCGAGAAGAACGCACCGACCAGCATGAGGCCCTCGAGCGCAATGTTCATCACGCCCGCCTTCTCGGAGATCAACCCGCCCATTGCGGCAAACAAGAGTGGGGTTGCCATCTTCAGGACAGTTTGAAGCAGGAAGAGGTCGAAGAAATCGCTCATGCGGGTACCCCCGGCGCAGTTGGGTTGGACGGAGGCGGAGTCGTGCTCGGAGTCGCCGCAGCAATTCGCGCTTTACGGTTGCGGAGATGCTCGAGAGCGGCAAGCGCGGAAATAGCGAGGATTACCAGCCCCTGGAGGATCAGCACCAGTTCTTTGGATGTACCCGCGTTCTGCTGCATTCCGTTCGACCCGGAGCGAAGTACGCCAAAGAGCAGACCGGCGAAGATAACCCCGATCGGATTGTTCCGCCCGACCAGACCGACCGCAATTGCGGTGAATCCATAACCCGCGCGATTGTCATAGTGCCGACCGAGCAACCCGACCGCTTCGATCACCCCGGCAAGACCCGCCAGCGCGCCGCTCAGGAACATCGCTTTGGTTACCGTCATGCCCCAGGCAATGCCTGCGTAATCCGCGGCTCCGCGACTGAGGCCGACCGTCCGGATCTTGTATCCGAATGTGGTTCGAAAGAGCAGGTACCAGATCACGAGCGACATCGCGATAGAAATCAGGAAGCCGGCATGCAGCCGGGTCGCGTCCATGATGATCGGCAATCGCGCGTTTTCGGCGATCTTGTTGGTTGCCTTTTGCTGCGGATCGACCCAGGAGAGCCATGTACCGGCCGAGGTCACCATGTAGGTGCTCAGGCGGAAGGCGAGGTAGTTCAGCATGATGGTGGTGATGACTTCGCTGGCTCCGGAACGAGCCTTCATTACACCTGGAATGGCGCCCCAGATACCGCCGGAGATGATGCCGACCAAGCAGCACCAGCGGTATGTAAATGTACGGAGAAAGACCAAAGCCGGCCGCGCCGATCAGCCCGCCGAAGAGGCTACCGATCACCATCTGGCCTTCGATACCGATGTTGAACATGCTCGCTCGCGCTGCGATTGCAAACGCCAGTCCGCCGAGGATCAATGGTGTCGAGGCGACCAGTGTCTCGGCAATCGAGCGACGACTACCGAACGCACCCTCAAGGAGCGCCGAGTACGCCTCGATCGGGTTTTGGTTTGAGATCAGAATGAAAAGCGCGCCCACCGCAAGCGCAAGCAGCACGGCCAATGCGGACGTGATGACCGTAGCGGCGACGTTGCGAAGCTTCTCGGCGTCAGGCAACCGACTGGTTTGTGCTGTCCCGGTCATCGAGACTGCGCCCTCCCATGAGAAGTCCAAGCGTGGGCCGGTCGACCGTACCACTCAGGAATTCACCTACTACCCGTCCCTGGTAGAGGACCAGTATCCGGTCGCTCAGATCGAGAATCTCGTCCAGTTCGAACGAAACGAGCAGAATTGCCTTACCTGCATCGCGCTGCAAGACCAATTGCTTGTGCACAAACTCAATCGCGCCGACATCGAGTCCGCGCGTCGGCTGAACAGCGAGAAGCACCTGTGGATTGCGATAGAGCTCCCGCGCGATGATCAACTTTTGCTGGTTACCGCCAGAGAGATTGCGGGCAAGCGTATCGGGCCCCGGTGCACGAACGTCGTACTCCTGCATGCACCTGGCGGTGACCTGCTGGCTGGCGGCGTAATCGATCCGGCCGGAGCGTGAAAATGGCTCATCCTCAATATTGCCAAGCAGGACGTTCTCGGTCAGGCTGAAATCCAGTACCAGCCCACGATGATGCCTGTCCTCCGGAATATAGGAAAGGCCAGCATCGTGCAGATCGGTCGGGGATTTGCCGGTGACGTCTTTGCCTTCGATGAGAACCGATCCACCCTCTGGCTTGCGCAGTCCGGCGATTACTTCAACGAGCTCGGTCTGGCCATTGCCCTCTACTCCGCAAATGCCGAGTATTTCGCCACTGCGAACATCCAGACTCAGATCATTGACAACCTGAAGTCCAGACCGACCCTTCACCCGCAAAGCGCGGGCCTCCAAAAGCGAGGCTCCGGGAGTCGATTCCGATCGCAAGACTTGAAGGTTGACCGACCGTCCGACCATCAGTTCGGCCAACTGCGCCGAGGACGTGCCAGCGGTGTCGAGGGTTTCTATGGTCTTCCCACGCCGGATCACTGTGACACGGTCGCTGATTGCCGCTACTTCACGCAGCTTGTGCGTGATGAAAATAATCGTGCCGCCGCCCTGCCGCAATCGCTCAAGGATGTGATAAAGCTCATCGACCTCTTGCGGTGTGAGGAGCGCGGTCGGTTCGTCCAGGATCAGCGTTCGACTGCCCTGGTACAGCGCACGGACAATCTCGACCCGCTGTTGCATGCCAACTGGCAGGTCTTCCACCTTCGCCTTTGGATCGAGCCGCAAGCCGTAGTCGTCGGCAATTCTTCCGACCTTTGCCTCGGCTGCCGCACGATCGAGCCGGATGCCCGGCTCTTCAGAACCCAGGATCACGTTTTCTGCGACCGTGAATCGCGGAATGAGCATAAAGTGCTGGTGGACCATGCCGAGACCGGAGTTGACCGCGTCGCGCGGCCCTTTGAAATGGGTCTCGTCTCCGTTGACAAAAATGGAACCCTCATCCGGCTGGTAGATGCCGAAGAGGATATTCATGAGGGTGGATTTGCCAGCGCCATTTTCGCCGAGAAGCGCGTGAATTTCGCCTTCACGGACCTCGAAGGAAACTCCGTCGTTTGCAACTACGCCGGGAAATCGCTTGACGATCCCGCGCATCTCAACTGCATTGCGTTGGATCTGCTGAGACATCAGGCAGGCCTCGTGACGGGATAAGCGGACGGCCCCTGAAGATTTCGGGGCCGTCCGTCAAGAGCGACTTAAGGTGAATTACGCGGCCGGGCTGGCCTCAGGTGTTCCCATGATTGGCTCCGGTGCTTCCGGCACAACGAAGGCAACCAGCTCTTCGTCCGTTGTCGGTGGCACGATCGCGCCGTCGATGATTGCCTGCTCATAGCCGCGAGCAAGTCCGTTGACTTCGGCGGATGTGCGGTCGTCGTACGTGGTCAGACCGATTCCGCCAGAGGCGAGATCGTAGGTCACGATTCCGGTCGCGAGAGCGCCTTCCGAGACCTGCTGGCAGGCGGTGAAGACGGCGAAGTCAACACCCTTGTTACCAACACACAGCTCGTAGCCCGGGGCAAGGTGATCCTGGGCGGCATCGACGCCAACGACCCAGATCTCGCCCGGCTTGTTCAGCTCGGCGGCGGCCAGATATGCGCCCGTACCGGTCAAACCGGCAATCGGGAAGATGATGTCAGCATCCTGGTTGAACAAGGCAGACGCGGTGGTCTTGCCGAGGTTCTGATCACCGAAGGTATCGGTGTAGTTGATGATGACTTCCGCCTCGGCGTTCACCGACGCAACGCCAGCAACGAAGCCGACTTCATAGCGGATAACTGGTGGGATGCGCTGACCGCCGATGATGCCGATCTTGTTGGTCTTGGTGACCTGTCCGGCAACCACTCCGCAGAGGTATCCGATCTGATCTTCCTTGAAGAGCACGCTCTGGACATTGTCACCTTCGGCAACAGAGTCGATCAGCTGGAACGACTTGTCGGGGAACTGGGCGGCAACCTCAGTAACGGCATCGGTCAAAAGAAAGCCGACTGCAACAGTCAACGGACCCGCTTCTGCGCCGGCGGTCAGGTTCGGGATATAGGCGGCCTGATCGACCGACTCGAGGACCTGCCAGCTAACGCCGAGTTCCTCAGCAGCCTGCGTGCCACCCTTGTTGGCGAGGTCATTGAAATTCTGGTCGCCGAGACCAGCGGTGTCTGTGACCATCGTGGCGACGACGGCATCCTGCGCACCAGCGGACTGGAACGAGAACGGGATCGTGGCGACGGCGCCAGCAGCAGCGGTTGCCTTGACGAGCGAACGGCGCGACAAGACTGCATCGAAAAGATGTGACATTCAGCATTCTCCTCTGGAGGGCATAACTATGTCCTAGTTTTGGACTGATGGAAGCGTACCAGCCACGAACGCCGGGCAACCAGATATGCCAAGCGGTCAACGGTCGCCTACGCGTCAAGCAAATCGAGTGTCGCTTTCAGTTCGGCAATCGATTCGGCGGTTATTGGGTCCATTACCAACTGAACATGGCCGACGCCGAGTTCTGCGTAGGCTCGAAGTTCCGCTGCCAATACAGCCGGGTTTGTCCCATCGAGTGGGTTCTCGCCGGATTGGCCCGGATAGTCGCTTACCCGGCCGCGACCGCCTGTCATCCGGACCAGCGGGCAGATCGTGCGGATCAGCGTTTTGGGATCCCGACCGGCTTTCTCGCATGCCTCGTCGATTTCGGTCAACAGGCGTTGCAGGCCGTCAAGATTGTTGTCCCAGTCCTCGTACCAGGCATTCCACATCTGGATGTGCGGCAGTGCCGCGGCCAGCATCCGGGGACCACGTGAACCGAGCATGATCGGCGGACCACCCGGTCGGGGGCTCTTCGGGAAGAGCAGTCCACCTTCGATCGTGTAGAACTCGCCGTCGAAGTCACATTCGCCGGTTTCGAACAGCGTCCGGATGATCGTGAACGATTCCTCGAAGCGGCTGACGCGATGATCGAATGGAAATCCGAAGCCCTTGTACTCCGGTTCGTGCCAGCCAGAACCGAGCCCGAGAATGAAGCGACCGTTGCTGATCTGGTCGATGGTCGCGGCTTTCTTGGCGATCATGGCCGGGCTATGGAAGCCGATACTGGCGACGAGCGGACCGAGCTCGACCCGGGTCGTGATGGCGGCCAGCGCGGCCAGTGTCGACCAGGCCTCGAACGGTCCGCGGGGCGCACGCTCTGCACGCTGATAGCGGTACATCAGGTGATCGCCGAGCCAGATCGAGTCGAGCCCGATCTCTTCGGCGACGCGGGCCATTTCGGCCAGTTGCGGCCATGAATATTCGTATTCAACCTCAGGTAGTTGAACTCCGACCTTGAGCGGGCGAACCATCGGGAACCTCAATTCGTACTATCGGTACAACAGCGTGCATTCTACCGATTGATCAGAAGCGAGGGAGCAAATCTCGATGACGCTGACCAGACGAACTCTCCTGGCTGCTGCAGCCTCCGTTGTCGTCGCTCCAACACCAACCATTGCCCAGTCGAGTCAGTTTCCAGGAGCGGATTGGGATGTGCGTGCCCCGGCCGAGGTCGGACTCGATGCAGCGGTGCTGGACGTGGCCAACCAGCAGATTCTGGCTGCGTATGGCGACGTCACTGGAGTTGCAGTGGTGCGGAACGGGGCAATTGGCTTCGAGCGGTACTACTCGGATCAGTACGGGCAGGATGATCCGGTCAACATCCGGTCGATCACAAAGTGCGTTACCGGCACCCTGATCGGAATGCTGATCGACGATGGGGATTTGTCCCTCGACACGACCATAGGCGAGGTGCTTTCCGATCGAATTCCATCCGCCGCCGATTCGCGAACAGCCGCGATCACCGTGCGCAGCTTGCTATCGATGACGCCGGGCTGGGATTACGCGGCGGCCGGCGAGTATCAACGCCTGATTGCCCAGCCGGATTGGACCGAGTACATGCTCGGGCTGCCGGTCGTTTATGAACAGGGCACGGTCTATGCGTACAACTCAGGCGCATCGCATCTGCTTTCAGAGATAGTGGCTGCCGTCACCGGTGATTCGACTATCCGATTTGCCGACCAGCGATTATTCGACCCGATTGGAGTCAACCGGCCTCGCTGGCAACGCGCACCAGGCGGAGAAGTCTCAGGTGGATTTGGGCTGGAATTGACCGTCCGGGACCTGGCCAGATTCGGGCTTCTGGCACTGCGGCGCGGCGAGTGGAACGGGTCGCAACTCGTCTCAAGCGCGTGGTTCGAAGCGGCCACCTCCTATCAAGCGAGTGGCGACACAACCGGGTACGCCTCGTATGGGTACCACTGGTGGGTGATTACCGATGGCCCGTATCCGGCCTATTTCGGACTCGGATACGGGAGCAATTACCTCTATGTGGTCCCGGCACTGGACCTGATCGTCGTCGTTCTCAAGGGTTTCGAAAACCCGCCCGCGTCGGTTTCAATTGTCCGGCCGCTGATCGAGAATTATTTCGTGCCCGCGGTGATCGTGATGACGACCTGCTCTACCAGGACGTCCAGCCACCATCGACGTACAGGGTCTGACCAGTCACGTACGACGATGCATCGGAGGCCAGGAAAACAATCGGGCCGCGCAACTCATCCGGGCGTCCAAGTCGACCCATGGGTACGCGAGACTCGATGCTGGCGGTGAGATTCTTATCCTCGAGCAAGCCAGCGGTCATGTCGGACGGGAAATAGGCCGGCCCGATCGCATTGACCCGAATGCCATGTTGCGCCCATTGCACCGCCAACTCGCGGGTCAGATTCACGACAGCGCCCTTGGACGCTGCATATCCTGCCGCTCCGACGGGATAGGCCGCACCGGCACCGATGATCGATGCGATGTTGATGATCCGACCGGCTGTCCCGGCGGCGATCATCACTGCTCCTGCAGCTTTGGCACACAAGAAGACTCCGGTCAGATTGACGTCGATTACTCGCTGCCAATCCTCCAATGATGTGGCCTCCGGAGGTCCAACTGCAGCGATTCCGGCGTTGTTGACCAGGATGTCCAGTCCACCCATACGATCAACAGCTTCCTCGATCATCTCCGATACGTCTGATTCCGATGTCACATCGGCCCGAAGCGGGATGGCATTGAGCCCATCTCCTACCAGGCTTGTTGCCGTTCGAATTGCGTGATCTTCATTGATATCCGCGCAAAGCACCGAGGCTCCGGCTTCGGCAAGTGCTCGTGCAAAGACGGCACCTAATCCGGCACCGGCCCCAGTCACAATCGCAGTTTTTCCCTGGAGGCTGAATAGGTCGTTCACGAGATCGCTCCTTTAGCTGAGACACGCGTTATTGCCCCCCTGATGATGCGCCCCGACCCGTATTCATCGCGTTGCGATTTGGGTCGGAGTGCAACAGGAACGCGACGATTGCGGGCTTGTCGCATATTTGTGACTGATTCAGGCGGAACGTGACGACCGTGCTGCGGTGTTCGTGACATGGTGGATGACACGGCAGGGTGTGCCTGTTCGGAGGTGATTTGATGAGTGAAGCAACCGTTTCTCGTCGCGCGGTGCTGGTCGGTTCAGCAGGACTAGCTCTCTCTTCGGGACTGCTCACGCATGTCCACCAGGCGGAGGGAGCACATGTCCGGCTATCCGGTGTCAGGGGAGTCGTCGCCTCCCCTGATGGGTTTCTGAATATGCGAACCGGCCCTGGAGTCGGCTATCCGGTAGTGACGTGGTTTGCCAGCGGAACCACGCTCACCATCACCAATACGTCCGGAGACTGGTTCAAGGCGTCGGCACAAGGGTATTCAGGTTGGCTGAATTCGATCTATGTTCGTCTCACCGGCACAAAGTCCACGGTCATCCGGCGGGGCAATACAGCGCGAAAACAAGTCGCCTTAACATTCGACTGCGGTTCGGATTATGGGTTTACGAATCAGATTCTCTCCACGCTTGAGCAACGCGGAGTGATTGGCAGTTTCAGCTTCACCGGGGACTGGTTGAACAGTTTTCCGGACGGAGCCCGGAGAATCGTCGACGATGGTCATCAGATCATCAATCACACACTCAACCATCCGTCATTTACCGGTGTGTCGACTCCCGGGACCGGGCCGAGAAGTCCCGCGAAACGCCTTTCCCAATTGCAGGCGAATGAGGTTTTGATCCGGAAATTCACCGGCCACGCCTCTCTGCCCTACTGGCGACCACCGTATGGTGACATTGATGACGGCGTGCTGACCGACGTTGGGGCACTGGGTTACACCAGGACCGCCATGTGGACCATCGATTCGCTTGGTTGGAACGGCCTGAGTGCCGATGATATCTACTGGCGAGTCATGAACAACATGGTTTGGGGTGCGATCGTCCTGATGCACGTCGGCGCCAAATCCCAGGACGCCAACGCGCTGGACCGGATGATTCGAAATCTCTCCTCGGCCGGGTACGGGTTCCGTACTGTCGCGCAGGTGATTGCCTGACTACGCGTTTTGCTTGGCCTGCTCCGCGTGCGTTCCGAGTTCTGCTTCGACCAGTCGTGCCAGTACGAACAAGAGCGACGAGAGCCTGTTCAGGTAGGCGACGATGAATTCGTTCTCGATCACCCCGGTTCGATAGAGGTGAACCGACTGGCGTTCGGCGCGGCGGACCACGGCCCGGGCGACATCGAGTGCCGCACTCGCCTGAGTGCCACCGGGCAACACAAATTGCTTCGGCATTTCGACTTCGGCCGTTAGTGCGTCGGTCAGATGCTCAACCTTGTCGACCCACTCCTGGCTGGTTTCGTACCCGGGCGGTCGAGTGTCCGTCACGAACGCGAGATCGGCCATCACACGGTAAAGATCGCGCTGCAAATCGACGATGTACCCGCCGACCCGCTCTGATGTAACCAGGGATCTGGCGAGGCCGAGAAATGATGTGGTTTCGTCCAGTTCGCCGATCAGTTCGATTCCGGGGTCTTCCTTGGTGACGCGTTCGCCGAGCAAATCGGTCTCGCCCAGGTCACCACGCCGTGTGTAGAGTTTTCGCATTTGTTCAGCCAGTCTCGTTGCGCCGGTCGATGCCGGCCGAATCTCTGGTAGCATCCTGCCATGGGTCTTCCGTATTCACCACCGCGCAAAGCACAACCGATTCGTGTCGCGCTGCTTGGCACGGGGTTTGGTGAAGCCGTTCACCTACCCGCACTGCGTCAGGTACCGGATTTCGCGATCACCGCCGTCTGCTCCCGACGTGCCGAACGAGCGCATGCGGCCGCCCAGAACTTTGGGGCACCGATTAGTACCACCGACTATCGCGAACTCATCGAACGATCCGACATCGACGCCGTGATTGTCGCCACTCCTCCTCATCTGCATCACACGATGACGATGGCAGCGCTGGCAGCGGGCAAACACGTCCTTTGCGAGAAGCCAATGTCGAAGACCGTCGCTGAGGCGCGGGACATGGTCAAAATGGCCGAACGATCCGGCGTTATTGCGATGGTGAATCATGAGTTTCGATTCATCCCGGCCCGGGCGTATGCGCAGGAATTGATCAAGGGCGGCTATATCGGTGAACCGTACTCAGCTTCGATGAGCTTCTACCGGTCCAGCCTCAACGATCCCAAGGGTGTTGCGTTTACCTGGTTGATGGAGCAGGACAAGGCCGGCGGGATGCTCGGGGCGATCGGCTCGCATCATATCGATTCGCTTCGATGGTGGTTTGGCGATATCCGGGCAGCCAGCGGTGCGCTCGCGACAATGGTGAAGAAGCGTCGGGCGGGCGACTCCAATCAGATGCTGAATGTCGATGCCGATGACAACTTCGCACTCGTGCTGCAATTCCAGAATGGCGCTATCGGCACCATCCATTATTCGGCAACTGCTGCCCACGAACCCGCCGATTTAATCGTGCTTTCCGGTTCAAACGGCACCCTGGTTCTGACATCGGATGGTCGGCTGCAGGGCGGTCGCAAGGGTGAGATGGTCGCGGATCTGATGATTCCCGAGCAGTACATTCGTGGCGCAGCGGCCGGTGCGCATCCGTTGATCCACCCGACGGTTTATCTGCACCGGGTATGGGCAGAGTCGATCCGGACCGGCAAGCAGCAATCACCGTCGTTCGAAGACGGCTTCAAGGTACAGGAAGTGGTCGATGCGGTCGGTCGGTCGGTGCAGACCGGTCGATCGGTCGAGATGAACAAGCCACGAGGACGTGCGGCAACGTGACCAGGATTCGGATGGTCGCGACTGATCTGGACGGAACGCTCCTTCGCAGCGACAAGACCGTCTCCGAGCGGACAATCGTTGCGGTCGACCGGGCAATTGCCAGTGGGATTACGTTCGTTTGGGCGACTGCGCGGGCGCAACACTCGGTTGCAGAGTTCGCGAAGCAGGCTCGGTTTCGTGGCGATGTCGTTTGTGCGAACGGAGCGGTGACCCTTGATCTAAGCGACGGTCTACGCATCACCAACACGCATCCAATGACTGCCGAGGTTGCCCTGGCCGCGATCAGCCGATTCCGTGAGGCTGTTCCCGGCACGCACTTTGCACTGGTCGGACCGTCGCACTTCCGGGCAGAGCATGGCTACGCTGCGATTTCCGCGTTTGCCGATCACTGGCGGCATCCGCACGAAATGGATGTGGTCGACGTACTGGGCGAACTCGGACGATGAAATCGTCAAGGTGGTTGCCCGTCATCCAGCGCTACACGCAAGCGATCTGTATGCGGCAATCCGCGATGTTCAGATAGAGGCAGTGGAAATCACCTACTCTCTCGCTCCATATGTTGAGCTTTCGGGAGCCGGAATCTCCAAGGCATTCGGACTTGCACGACTTGCCAACGAGCGCGGCATTGACGTTTCCGAAGTAGCGGCAATCGGTGATGCGATGAACGACTTCGCGATGCTCACCTGGGCCGGAACAGCACTCGCGCCGGCCAACGCGGTTCCGGAAATTCTCGCCATCGCCGATCAGGTTTTGCCGTCGAATAACGATGATGGCGTTGCGGTCTATCTCGAATCGCTGCTCGATTTGCAATAATGCGGCTCGGTCGGGTTCGACTGACCTGCTGCAACCTCCCGGAGTCACTGACATGAGCACCACTCTCACTGCCGACGCCCGAACAATCCTCTCCCCATCCGCCGTGCTCGATACGCCGTCAATGCTGGTTGACGAGAAGTTGATGGAACAGAACATCAGCGAAATGCAGGCACTGGCAAATAGTTTCGGAGCCCAGCTGCGCCCGCACATCAAGACACACAAGACACCGCAGATTGCGCTGAGGCAGATTGCAGCAGGAGCGCGGGGGATTACCTGCGCCAAGCTCGGTGAGGCCGAGGTCATGGCGGATGGCGGGATCACCGACATCCTGATGGCCTATCCCGTGGTCACCGATCTCAAGATCAAACGGTTGCTTGCGCTCATGGAGCGAATCCGGATGATCATCGCGGTCGACAGTATCGAGGCCGCCGAGGGTCTCTCCTCGGCGATGACCCGTAACGAGCGGACACTTGAGATCTACATCGAGGTCAATACCGGTGCGAACCGCGCCGGTCAGTTGGCTGGAGACGATGCCGTCAAACTGGCGCTCGACGTCGCCCGACTTCCTGGATTGCAGGTAATCGGAATCATGACCCACGAGGGGCAGGCGAACCTCGTTCCCGCTGATCAGGTGCCAACCGTCGCTCGGGAGGCAGGCGAACGACTGGTCGCCACCGCGGAAGCAATCCGGGCGGCAGGGCTGGCGATCACTGAAGTAAGCAGCGGTTCCACGCCAGCATCCATGTACACCGCCCAGGTCGGCGGTATTACCGAAATGCGACCTGGCACATACGTCTTCCGGGATACGACCGGCTTCCTGTACGGACATTACGGCCCGGATCGGTGCGCCGCCCGCGTTCTGGCAACGGTGATTGCCCACCCGGCCGCAGACCGGGTGATTGTCGACGCAGGTGCCAAAACGTTGGCCCTGGACAAGAGCATGGGTCATCCCGGTCATGGCTATATCGTCGGCCATCCGACCAGCGTTATCGATCGCCTGAGCGAAGAGCACGGCGTCATTATCCTGTCACCAGACGATCCCGGGTTCACGATCGGTGAGCGAGTCGAGATCATCCCCAATCACATCTGTCCATCGGTCAACCTGCTCGATGAACTGAACATCGTCCGGGACGGCGAAGTGATCGATGTCTGGCCAATCGCGGCACGCGGCAAAGTCCGCTGAACTCGTAGCCTGACGTAATCGAATCATGCCGGGAATCACGTATTACCGGCATGATGGAGATGCGACGCGAATTCACTGACCGGGACGAGTTACGCGCATATCTGGCCGAGCTGTTTCCTGACGCGTATGCGTCGGAATCATCCGTCGAACTTGCTCGGCGGTCGCTCCCAGGCAGAAGAACGCCTCGCGGGCATAGATCCGCTAGCGTATCGAGCGACCCGGAACGAATTAACCGGTGCCGTCACCCGACTCTCTCCGTACATCCGCCATGGTGTGCTGACCCTGTCTGAGGTCAAGGCTGAGGTCGTTCGGAGGGGAATCAAGCTCAGGCTCGGTATCCAAACTGCTGCAGGAGCTGACCTGGCGCGACTATTACCAGCGCGTTTGGGCCGAGATAGGTGACGGTATCTGGCACGATCGCGAACCGTACAAAACCGGGTTTGCCGCGAGCGATTACCAACGTGAACTCCCCGAGGATATCGCCGCTGGAACCACCGGAATGCGCTGCATCGATGCGTTCAGTGACGACTTGCGTGAGACGGGATATTTGCACAATCACGTTCGGATGTGGCTGGCCGCCTACGTGGTGCACGCGCGTCGGGTACGGTGGCAGGCGGGTGCGAAATGGTTCCTGCAGCATCTTGCTCGATGGCGATCCGGCCGCGAACAATCTCTCCTGGCAATGGATCGGCAGCACGTTTTCGCGCAAGCCGTACATCTTCAACCGGGAGAATCTGCAGCGCCTGACCAACGACAAGTACTGCTCGGACTGTCCGCTGCTCGGTCATTGCGCGTTCGAGGGCAGCTATGCCGAAGTGAGTGCCACGGTGGTTTCCCAAACTGCGAGCATATCCGATGAGTGACGTGCTGGTTTGGGTGCATGCTGACCGTCTTTCGCCGAACAACGAAGCGTTGGTTGCCCACCCTGATGCTCCGGCCGTGTTCGTCTTTGACGACCTTGTGCTGAACGGATACGGAGTCAGCCTCAACCGGATCCAGTTCATGTACGAGTGCCTGCTGGAAATGCCGGTCCGGATTCTTCGCGGCGATCCAATGCTGGTGCTGCTCGAAGAGGCGGATCGGGTAGCGGCAACACGCATCGTCTCAACCTGGACTCCAGCGCCCCGCTTCAAACAGATCGTCGACAAGCTTGAACCGACGATTGAAGTCGAAGTCATCATCCCGCAGCCGTTCATCGAAATTGACGGGGATCTCGACTTGAAGCGATTCTCCCGATTCTGGCAGAAGGTTCAGACGCAGGTTCTGACCCCGGATGGACTTCCACAAGCGATGACATTGCCAGGACTGGATCTCGCGTGACCGAGCCGGTTCAGCTCGTCTGGTTCAAGCGAGACCTCCGCAGTCGAGGACCATGAGCCACTCGTTCGGGCATGCGCGGACGGTCCAGTGCTTCCGCTCTTCATCGTCGAGCCGGAACAGCTGCAGGCCGCCGATTTCGATCCGCGCCACTGGGTGTTCACCGCCGATTGTCTGCACGCGCTACGGGAGTCGCTCGCCGCATTGGGTCAGCCGCTTGTCGTGCGGATTGGAGAAGCGGTATCGGTCCTGGCGGCACTTTCAGACGAGTATCAGATCGACCGGATCTGGGCACATGAAGAGACGTTCAACTGGCTGAGCTACCAACGTGATCGACGGGTCCGGGCGCTGGGCGCGCTCGACTGGAATTCAGTTCACGGAATTGCCGAAAGATGGCGTCATTCGGCGGCTCGCGAGTCGGGACGACTGGTCGGGACTCTGGGAAGCGCGGATGTCCGATCCGCCTGTGCTCCGCACCGTCCGCGATTCGCCCAGTTCTCGGTATCGAGCCAGGCGCTATCCCGACATTGGCGGAACTTGGGCTCGCGCCGGATCGACGAACTGAGGGCCAGCCTGGTGGATCAGCACATGCCCGGGCGCTTCTCGATTCATTTCTCCGAGAACGCGGCGAGGGATACACCAAACTCATGTCTTCACCGGTTACGGCGGAAGAGACATGCTCGCGGCTCAGTCCACATCTCGCACTAGGAACCATCTCGATGCGGACCGTGGTCTACGAACTTCGGAAACGAATCGCCGAACTTCGCGCCATGCCTGCTCAACGACCGGGGAAGCTGGCTCAAGGCAATGTCGTCGTTTAATTCGCGGTTGCACTGGCGTGACCACTTCATCCAGAAACTTGAGGATGAGCCCGAGATCGAGTTTCGGTCATTCGCCGCGGCATACGACGGCATTCGCACTCAGCCAACCCAGCCGGATTGGCTGGACAGCTGGGCAACCGGTAACACCGGTTATCCATTGATCGATGCCTGCATGCGGGCGCTCGATGCGACTGGCTGGATCAATTTCCGGATGCGGGCGTTACTGGTTTCGTTTGCCTGCTTCGATCTTTGGCTGGACTGGCGCCCGGTTGGCACACACCTGGCTCGACTCTTTGTGGATTACGAACCGGGCATTCACTGGAGTCAACTTCAGATGCAGGCGGGCACGACCGGTATCAACACGTTGCGGATCTACAACCCGACCAAGCAGGCGATCGATCAGGATCCGGATGGGACGTTTATCCGACGCTGGGTACCGGAGCTGCGCGATGTTCCGACACCCTGGATTCACCAGCCGTGGACGCTTCCCGGCTCCGGCTTCCCGCCGCCGATCGTTGACCACACTGCGGCGGCGAACGAAGCCAAGGCAATCATGTATGCGATCCGAAAGCAACCGGAAACACGCGCGCAGGCAGACGCGGTTCAGCACAAGCACGGCAGTCGCTCGTCTCCTGTTTCAGCACAACGGAATCGGAAATCGACGACGAGCGGTCAATTGCGCATGAATCTGAACGACGGTTGATTGCCGTTCGTATACTTGCCGACTGCTGATTGTTCGGAACCGGCAGGATTCACCAACCAGATGCGCGCCTACAAACACCTGGACCTGATCACCGCCTCGTTCGTGGCCGTGCTGCTGATCTCCAATATCGCCTCAACCAAGATTCTCGATCTCGGATGGTTCACATTCGACGGCGGAACGATCCTCTTCCCGCTTGCATACATCTTTGGCGATGTCCTGACCGAGGTGTACGGTTTTGCGCGCAGCCGACGGGTGATCTGGATCGGCTTTTTCTGGATCGCGGTTGCGGCCGGCGTGTTCTACCTGGTCGACATTTTGCCTGCCGCCGCTGAATACGAGCATGCCGAGAGTTTCAGCGCGATTCTGGGACAGACCCCACGGATCGTCCTGGCATCATTGATCGCGTTTCTCTGCGGAGAGTTCATCAACAGTGTCATTCTCGCCAAGATGAAAGTCCGAACAGAGGGTCGAGCACTTTGGGGACGGGCTTTAGGATCCACGCTGTTCGGCCAGGCCGTCGACACGGCAGTCTTCCTGGCGATCGCATTTGGCGGAGTCTTCACGACGGCGACCATGATCGACATCTTCCGCTCGAACTACATCTTCAAGGTCGGCGTCGAAATCCTCTTCCTGCCGGTGACGTACATGGTGGTCAAGTACCTCAAGAAGTCCGAAGGCGTCGACGTCTACGACCGCGACACCGACTTCAACCCATTCTCCATTTCGACCAGCAACTCGCCGGCCGACTGACTGGGCTCGACTGCATTTTCCCGACCCAGGTTGAACGCGTTCGCGTCATGTAATAGTATTTGTTACATGAAACATGAACATGACCATCACTCACCACATTCGTCCGATTCGCATGGACACCACGCCTTCGTGGATCCGCATGCAGCTTTCTTGAAGCTCGAATCTCCGGATCGAGATAACTGGCAGAAACCGGATGCGGTCATCGCGGCACTGAATCTCAAGCGGGATGCGACCGTCGTCGATATCGGTTCTGGTACGGGGTATTTCGTGGTCCGACTGGCGAGACACCTTGATCTAGGGACCGTCGTTGGACTCGATTCTCAGCCCGAGATGGTCGCCTACCTGACCCAACGATCAATTGATCTTGGCTTGTCAAACGTCGAAGCATGTCTGGTGAATGGATCTGACGAACTGCAATTGTCTCAACCCGTTGACTTGATACTCTGCGTCGACACGTACCACCACATTCCTGACAGAGTTGAGTATTTCTCGAGATTCGCCAAGCATCTCAAGCGCGACGGGAGACTGGCCATCATCGATCGGCCCACAGAAGCTGCGGACGGCCCGCCGCTCGAAATGCGGGTATCGGCAGGGGACGCTACGTCCGAACTTGCCGAAGCTGGATTCATTCTGACCGACAGCCTCGAGATGCTCTTGCCGACCCAATACTTTCTGATCTTCGGCCTGAGCAGCATGGATTTTCCTCTATAGGAGGTGATCGCTCAGCATAGCCTTGGGAGTCGCTTCGCTGGCTTCGGCGATCAAGTCAGCGAGGGTGATTGAGTCAAACCGGCGCATGAGCATTGTGTTGGCCTCGGTATAACAATCATCCAAAGTAGATCGAACGGCTGCGTCGATCTTGCAACCATCTGGATCGGGTTCGAGCCGAGGGATTAGATCGCCATACCCGTCGATGACGGTGCAAACCGCGCCGAGTGTGATTTTTGTGGCTGGTCGAGCAAGGGTCCAGCCGCCGCCGTGTCCCTTGACCGAACTGACGATGCCTGCTTCCCGAAGTCCTGCCAGTGATCGGCGGACAACCACAGGATGGGTTCCCAGGTGGGACGCCAGGACCTCGGACACAACCGGCCGATCACCGCGAGCAGCCAAATGAGCCAGGATATGCAGGGCGACCGAAAGTTTGCTGTCTCTTCTCATCCGATGATCATACAAGCGTGATTCGGCAAGCGTACAACGGGATGTACACGTGTTCCGGAATGAATTCCGCTCGACCGCAAACCCATGTTCACACCCCATACACTTCCCTCATTCGATTCGACTTGAGAAGGGGTGCGGAGCGGCATGAGCGGTTTCACCTGGGGTCCGGAGCAGGATTCCCGATTTGCGGCGATTCGCGAGCCACTGGCACAGGTCAGTACGGCGACGGCGTGTCAGTTGATGATCAGTCTTGGCTGGCGGAACGGGTACATGCAGGGGCTGCTGCCGTTGCGCCCGCTTGGACTCGGCAACCGCCTGGTGGGACGGGCGCGGACCTGCCAATACCTGATGCGGCGCGGTCCGGAGGGCGAATTCAATCCGGAGGAGCGGCGGGTCTCGCCGGAAATCGTGCTGATCGAGTCGCTCCAACCGGATGACATCATCTGCATCGACTCACTCGGCCTGCCGACTGCCGGCATCATCGGCGATATCCTGACCGCCCGGATCAAGTCCCGCGGCGCCGCTGCGGCCATCATCAACGGGGTGATTCGCGACTCCCCCTACATCGCCGAGGTCGGTCTCCCGGTCTTCAGCGCTGGCGTCCATCCCTCGCACAGCGGTCGCGAAGTGCTCGCGGTCGACTACGACCAGCCAATCAACATGGCCGGATGTCAGGTGATTCCCGGCGACATCCTGCTTTGCGACGACGAAGGCGTGATCGGCTATGCCGCTGGAGATCGCCGAGTACATAGCCGACCACGGGCCGCACAAGGAAGAGCTCGAGGCCTGGATTCGCGGCAAGATTCTGGCGGGCGGCTCGATTCACGACTACTACCCGACCTCTCTCGCCAAGATCGACTGAATACGAGCAGGAGACCGGGCGCGACTTCCACCAGCGGGTCCAGTCATCCCGCGCAGGAGGCTGAGCGTGAAAATTACTGATGTCCGCACGGCCGAAATCAAGGGACACGGCTATTCCACCTACGTCCGCATCTACACCGACGAAGGTGTGATCGGGAACGGCGAATGCATCCACGGCGGCGAGGGCTGCCCGGCGATGGTGCAAAGCGCTCTCCCAGTACATCATCGGCGAGGACCCGCTGAATGTAGACATGCTCTACGAGAAGATGCGCCGGGCCAGGTTGTTCGACGGCGCAATGGCCGGTGCGACCGTGACGGCGATGACCGGAATCGAGATCGCGCTCTGGGACCTGGCCGGGAAGATCATCGGGGTCCCGGTCTACCAGCTGCTCGGCGGCAAATTCCGCGACACGGTTCGGCTCTATTGCGACAGTCACGCCGGAGCCGATTTCTCGCCCGCTGCCTATGCAGAGCGCGCGCGAGAAGTCGTGTCACTCGGATTCGATGCGCTCAAGTTCGACGTCGATGAAGTCTCAGCCGGTTTTCGCAATGACCGATGGAACTGGCACGCGTCCGGACGCGGAGATCGACTGGATGGTCGAGCGAGTCGCGGCGGTCCGGGACGCGATCGGACCAAACGTCGACCTCGCGATCGACATGCATGGCCGGTACGACATCGCCAGCGGCATTGCCGTTGCCCGGGCGATGGAGCCATTCCGGTTGCTGTGGCTGGAGGAGCCGGTGCCGCCGGAAAACATCTCGGCCATGCGCGAGGTCAAGTTGCAGTCACCGGTGCCCATCTGCTCGGGCGAGAACCTCTACATGCGCTGGGGATTCCGCGATCTCCTCGAGCAGCAGGCGGTCGATTACATCATGCCGGACATTCCGAAGTGCGGCGGACTTTCCGAGTGCCGCAAGATCGCGAACTGGGCGGAGGTCTATTACGTTCCGCTGGCGCCCCACAACGTCTGCGGTCCGCTGGGAACGATGGCGTCGGCTCACGTTTGCGCCTCGATTCCGAACTTCCTGATCATGGAGTGGCACTGGATCGACTACGAGGGTTGGGATGAGCTGACCATCCAGGACGAGCCGGTCATCCAGAACGGCCACGTCGTTCTGAATCACAAGCCGGGAATTGGACTCGAGGTGAATGACGAACTTTCGCCCGGACCATGGTTCGCCCCGGAACGCTTACTTCGGCGAGCAACCCTAGGCAGGAGCACCGTATGACAGACACAGCACGAGGGGCCGTACTACGCGAGTTTGGTCAGCCGCTGACATTCGAAGAAGCGCCTGATCCCCGATCCGGAACCGGGCGCGCTGATTGCCCGGGTGGCGTACGGCGGCATTTGCGGAACCGACGTCCATCTGCACCATGGCAGCCTGCCGATTCCGTTGCCGCTGATCCTCGGACACGAGGCGGTCGGATACGTCAGCAAACTCGGCGAGGGCGTAACGACCGATTTCAACGGGGAGCCACTTGCGGTTGGCGATGCGATTGCCTGGGCATCGAGCATCCCCTGCGGCACCTGCTTCTGGTGCGTGGAAGAGCACGAGCGAACCCTGTGCGAGAAGCGGAAGATCTACGGAATCAATCAGCGCTTCGATCAGGGACCCCGGTTGTCCGGTGGCTGGGCGGAGGCGATCTATCTTCAGCCCGGTTCGGCCGTCTTCAAGTTGCCGACCGGGATCACCCCCGAGCAGGCAATCGCCCTCGGCTGCGCAGGACCGACCGCTGTGCACGGCGTGCTGGAGATTCTCGACCTGGCAGTGGGCTCTACGGTCGTGGTCCAGGGAAGCGGGCCAGTCGGACTGGCGGCAGCGATGTACGCCCACCTGGCCGGTGCGGCGAAGGTTGTGTCGTCGGTGGCCCAGCGAACCGTCTCGCGATGTGTCGGGAGATTGGGGTCGGCGATGTCTTCATCGATATCTTCGAGACGGCCGATCCAGCCGAGCGCTGGGATGGTCCAGGCCGAAACATCGGCCGGTCGCGGCGCCGATGTCGTCATGGAGTGCACCGGGCGTGCCATCGGCCGTGCCGGAAGGGCTGGATTTGGTCCGCCGGAACGGACAGTACCTGGTGCTCGGCCAATACACCGATCGCGGCAACGACTGCCGATCAACCCGCACATCATCACCCGCAAGCAGCTCAAGATGTACGGGTCGTGGGCATTCGCTGAGCCGCATTACGCCCGCTACGTGCGTTCGCTCCCGGAATTGGTCAAGCGCTTCGATCTCGCGAAGATGGTGGCGACGTACGAGCTCGAACAGGCAAACGAAGCCCTCGCGGACATGGCCAGCGGCGCAGTGATGAAGGCTGTGCTCAAGATATGGCCAGTCTACAAAGAGATAGATCGTCGGGCTGACATCACCGAAAACACGACGTAAATTCATTGTGTCAACATTTTCTGCATTGGGCGGAGATCACATATGTCGGATAAATGGAGCCGGGCGACCCCCGCCTTATTGATACGAAGCTTGTCCAGGAACACTTCCCTGAATTCATTGGAGTTGTCGCGGGCCGAGACGACGTGATCTTCCTGGTCGAAAATGAGGAGATTGCAGGTGTGGTGCTATCGACATACCAGTACCGCAAGCTTACGGAGGGCCAACACGATCAGAAGGTGGTGGGATCGCCAACGAGACAAGGCGAGGCGCTTGGTCCACGATCCAGACTGGCTCAGGCGGCAGTGGCCAGACTTTCCGGACATCAAGGATTTGATCAACGTCGGTCGCCGTTAGAGAGTACGTCGGCAACTTAGCCTGCATGAACGCACGCAGAAATGGCCGCGAGTTTTCGCGGCCATTTCCTAGGTTCAAAGTTGATTTAGTCTGCGGCGCCCTGGGTGGCTTCGGCTTCTTCCTGCATTCGCTGCAGTTCGAGCTTGGCCAGGGGAACGACCTTCCAGGTCTTCGCGACGGTCTCGTCCCAGTTCTCGAGCAAGGCCTTCGCATGGGCCGAGTGGGTCAGCTTGACGTGCCGCTCGATCAGCTCGCGCATGACCTGAAGTTCCGGGTCGTCCAGTGACGGTCGCTCGACAATGACGTCTTCGTTGATGCGGCGGGCGAACACGTCATCCGGGTCGTAGACGAAGGCGAGGCCGTTCGTCATGCCGGCACCGAAGTTGCGGCCGGTCGGACCGAGCACCACGACGGCGCCGCCCGTCATGTACTCGCAACCGTGATCGCCAATGCCCTCGACCACGGCCGTCGCGCCGCTGTTGCGGACGGCGAAGCGCTCACCGGCGTTGCCGGCCACGAAGAGCTGCCCGCCGGTCGCACCGTAGAGGATCGTGTTGCCGGCGATCACCTGCGGAGTGGTGAACGGGCTGTTCGCGGCGGCCGAATGGCAATCTCGCCGCCAGACATCCCCTTGCCGACGTAGTCGTTCGCCTCACCTTCGAGAATCAGCCGCATGCCGTCGAGTGATGAACGCCCCGAAGCTCTGACCGGCACTGCCCGTGAACTGGGTCGAGGCCGTACCTGCGGGCAGGCCGTTCAGCCGTGGTGCATGCGATGTCGTCGGCAATCCTTTGCGCCGACGGTGCGGTTCTCCGTCGCGATCTTCATTCGACGTCGAACGGCTTGCCGTCGGCGATCGCCGGCCCGGCCAGGTCGAGAAGGCGTCGATCGAGTGTTGCGCCCTGCGGGTCGATGTCGATGTGCTTGCGGCGCTGCTCTTCCGGCGCAGGTTCGGCGAAGAAGCCGGACAGGTCGAGCATCCCGGCGCGGCCCGGGAGTTCGCGCGCTGCCGAGCAGATCGGTTCGGCCGATCACTCATCGATGGAGCGTGCGGCCGAGCGGGGCCAGTTCCTCGCGAATGGCGTTGGCCAGGTGCTGAAAGTAGGCGATCACCTTCTCCGGGGTGCCGGTGAACTTCTCGCGCAGGTCCTCGCGCTGGGTGGCGATACCGGTCGGGCAGGAGTTGAGGTGGCACTGCCGGGCCATGTCGCAGCCGATCGCGATCAGGACCGAGGTGCCGAACCCGTATTCCTCGGCGCCGAGCACCGCCGCCATGACGATGTCCTCGGCGGTCTTGATGCCGCCGTCGGTGCGCAGCCGGACGCGCGAGCGCAGGCCGTTCTTGACCAGCGTCTGCTGCGTCTCGGCCAGGCCCAGCTCCCACGGGCGCCGGCGAACTTGATCGAGGCGAGCGGTGACGCCCCGGTGCCGCCGGAGTGTGCCGCTGATCAGGACGTAGTCGGCGCGAGCCTTCGCCACGCCCGCGGCCACGGTCCCGACTCCAGCCTCCGCAACCAGCTTGACGCCGATCTTGGCCCGCGGGTTGATCTGCCGCAGGTCGTAGATGAGCTGCGCGAGGTCTTCGATCGAGTAGATGTCGTGGTGCGGTGGCGGCGAGATCAGCGAGATGCCCGGCACGGCGTGGCGCAGCTCGGCGATGAACGGGGTCACCTTGTGCGCCGGAATCTGGCCACCCTCGCCCGGCTTGCTGCCCTGCGAGATCTTGATCTCCAGTTCCTCGGCCATCGCCAGGTAGCGCGCGGTGACGCCGAAGCGCCCGGAGGCGACCTGCTTCACCTTGGAGTGGGCGATGTCCTGGCCTCGGTTCGTCGTACCATCGCGGGTCCTCGCCACCCTCGCCGCCGTTGGAGCGTGCGCCCATGCGGTTCATGGCGATCGCAGAGCGTGCGGAATGCCTCCGGGCTCAGCGAGCCGAGCGACATCGCGGTGACCACGAAGCGCTTGATGATCTCTCGACCGGTTCGACCTCGTCGAGCGGAACTGCCGCGCCGAGCGGCTCGATCTGCAGCAGGTCGCGCACGGCTGTCGGCGGATGCGTGGCGACGTGATCGCGGTAGGCCTGGAAATCGACCGGCTGCCGGTGTCGGATGCTTCCTGGAGCAGCTTGACCATCGCGGCTCGTAGGCGTGCGCCTCGCCATCCTTGCGGTAGCGGACGAAGCCCAGGTCGAGCAGCTTCGGCCGCAGGATCGGCGTAGGCCTCGTCGTGGCGGCGCAGGATGTCCTCTCGAGTTCGGCGTAGCCGATTCCACCGAGGCGGGCGGGAGTGCCGGTGAAGTGCTCGACCAGATCTCCGGGCCAGCCCGATCGTCTCGAAGATCTGCGCGCCCCGGTAGCCCATCGCCGTCGAGATGCCCATCTTGGACGAGATCTTGAGGAAGCCCTTTTCCAGCGCCGTGAGGTAGTTGCGCGCAGCTCGTCGGCGTCAGCTCCTCGTAGCCACGGGTCCCGGCCAGGCTGGCCGCCTGGGCAGCGCCACGTACGGATGGATCGCCGAGGCGCCGTAGCCGATCAGGCAGGCGAGAGGGTGCACATCGCAGACTTCGCCGCTCTCGATCACGATGTCGGCCATTGCGCAGCCCGGCCCGGATCAGCGCGTGGTGCACGGCGCCGATTGCCAGCAGCATCGGAACCGGCCGCGTGCTCCGGCATCGACGCCACGGTCGGACAGGACCAGGATCGTCTTGCCGGCCAGAACCTGCTCGCCTTCGGCCAAGCAGCGCATCAAGTGCGGTCGGCAGATCAGTTTCGTCATGAGTCGCGAAGAGGGTCGAGATCGTGACCGCCTGCAGAGGCTCCTGCTCCAACGCGCAGAGGAGGCCAGTGCGACGGCGTGATGACGACACTCTGCAGGTGAACGAGCTGCGCTTGGGCTTCGGAGTCTCCTCCAGCAGGTTGCCGCGCTCGCCGACGAAGCTGTCCAGGGCCATCACCTGCCGCTCACGCAGCGAGTCGATCGCCGGGTTGGTGACCTGGGCGAAGCGCTGGCGGAAGAAGGCGTGGATTGGGCGCGGTGCGCTCGGAGAGCACGGCCAGTGGCGCGTCGTCGCCCATCGACCACGTCGGTTCCTTCTCCTCGCCGGCCATCGGGTTGACGATCAGGCGGGTGTCTTCGGCGGTGAGTAGCCAACGGCGCGCTGGACACGCGGTCCGCTTCCCGACCGGGATCGATCGACGGGGTGCGCTCGTTCCGCGTCTCGCAGCTGAGGATGCTGATGTCGGCCAGCCACTCGGCATACGGCTGGCGGCCGGCGACTTCCGCCTTGAGTTCGTCGTTGTGCAGCACCACACCGCGCCGGGTATCGACCACGATCATCTGGCCAGGGCCGAGGCGTCCCTTTTCGATCACCTTGCACTGGTCGATATCGACCGTGCCCGCTTCGGAGCCGGCGACGAAGAGGCCGTCCTCGGTGATGGCATAGCGCAGCGGGCGAAGGCCGTTGCGGTCGAGCGTGGCGCCGGCGATAACGCCGTCGCTGAAGCCGAGTGCGGCCGGCCCGTCCCACTGCTCGATGAGACCGGCGTGGAAGTCGTAGAAGGCGCGGCGGGCCGGGTCCATGTCCGGCAACTGCTCCCACGGCTCCGGCACCAGCATCATCAGCGCGTGCGGCAGCGAGCGTCCGCCGTGGTAGAGCAGCTGACCACGTCGTCCAGGCTGAGGGAGTCGCTGCCGGCCAGGCTGAGCAGCGGCTGGAGGGCTTCGCCGCGCGATCCTCCGGGAACGCCAGTTCCGGAGCGCGGGCCAGCATCCACTGACGGTTGCCGCCGATGGTGTTGATCTCACCGTTGTGCGCCAGGTAGCGGAATGGCTGGGCCATGGCCCAGGTTGGCAACGTGTTGGTTGAGTAGCGCTGGTGGAAGAGGACGATCGCACTTTCGTAGCACGGGTCCTGCAGGTCCAGGTAGAAGCCGGCCAGGTCCGCGGCAGGCAGAACGCCTTGTAGATGATCGTGCGGCAGGAACTGGAGACGACAAAGAAGTCTGCGATTCCGACTTCGGCCGTTGCACGCTCAGCGGCACGGCGGGCCAGCATCAGGTCGCGCTCGAAGTCGTCCTCGGAGAGCGACGCCGGTCGGCTGATCAGCAGCTGGGCAATTCGCGGCAGCGTCGAAATGGCAACCCGCCCGAGAACCGATGGATCGATCGGAGTATCGCGCCAGCCAATACGGTGAGGCCTTGTGCGGTAATCGCAGACGCAAGAGTTCCTTCGCCTGCTCTGCCATGGCCGCGTCCGTGGCAGGAACGTCATCGCGACGCCAAGTTCACCGAACGCCAGATCAGGGGCGAAGAATCCGACCGGAATCTGGGTCAGGATTCCCGCGCCGTCGCCGGTGCGCGCGTCGGCCCCGACTCCGCCGCGATGGGTCAGATTGACCAGGCCCGCCAGCGCGCGCGTGACGATGTCGCGCGCGGGTCGGCCGTGAATATCGACGACCAGGCCAACACCGCATGCGTCGTGCTCGAACGCTGCGTCGTAGAGCGGAGCCAGTTCAGCGGCGCGTGAGTGAAGTTCGTGAGCCATGGTCAGACCCCAGGTTTTCGTTGTTGCCCGGTCAAATGGTGAACGGAATCCGCTGGTGATCCCCTGCACCAAACCCGTGAGCCCTGCCAACGCGTTTCTGGAACGGAATTGATCAGCCGATTCGACCAGCTTCGTTGCTGACGGCGCCATGCTGAGCTTCAGGGCGAATCGCTGCCTCGTAGATGTTTCAGTCTAGTGAGAAGCGGCGGAACATCCTACGGATCGGCTGCACCATCGACTTGTGAGTCATTTGTACGCTGCGTACAATGCGATGTTGTGCAGCTCTCATGATCATTCGTCATGGGTATTTCACATGCAATTGGCTCAAACAAGCCCGATCTGGGCATGACAGCTGGCACATCGCAGTTCCGGGGAGCGCAGGACATTTGTGCATTCCGTCCATAATCGATTGGTTCGGGGCTGAGATGATCAGTAGAGACAGAGATTGGAACGGCACGATATAGGCGGAGCGCATAATGCTGGATGAACGGGCCGATCCGATGGTGAACGCCAACGAACGGACCGAGGTACTCGCGCGGGTCGCCGAAGCCCAGGTTCAGCTCGTCGACCTTCAGTTCAGCGACATCGTGGGAGGCGCGAAGGCGTTGACCATTCCGGTTGAATTACTGCCGTGGTTCTGGACCAGGGCTATCGATTCGATGGTTCGGCTTTAACCGGCGGTCACCGCAAGGTCGAGTTGGATCTGTTTCTGCTACCCGATCCGAAAACACTGGCCATCTTCCCGTTCGACGGCAATCAGCAGCGGCGCGCGCGCCTTTGCTGTTCGGTATCCGCGAGATGGTCAGCCATTTGCCGGCGATCCGCGCTCGGTTCTGGAACGGAACCTGAAAGCTGCCCGTGAACTCGGATTCGACTATCGCGTCGCGGTCGAGATGGAGTACTACCTGCTGCCCGGAGACGGCTCGCTCCCGGAGCAGATTGATGGTGCCGGGTACTTCAGCATCGGCGACGACCAGGTCGTAGCGACCCGGGATGCCGTCCTGACGTCACTGCAGGCGATGGGAATCGGGGTCGGCGGCTCGCACCACGAAACCGGTCCCGGCCAGGAAGAGATCGACTTGCCCGATGTGGGCGCGCTGCGCATGGCCGATCAGCTGATTACCGTCCGTCAGGTCATCCGATCGGTCGCGCGGCGATTCGGACTGCGGGCGACGTTCATGCCGAAACCACTGGGGAGTGCGGCGGGATCCGGCATGCACGTCTTCCAGAGTCTCAACCGCAATACCGACAATGACGATTCGCTCGGCAGCGACGGAAATTCACTCACTCAAACGGCCACTGGATGATCGGGGGTCAACTGGCCCATGCAACCGGTATGACACTGATCACCAATCCAACCGTGAATTCGTACAAGCGACTGAATGCCGGTCATCGCGCCCCGCGATACGCGACCTGGGCGCGCGTGAGCCAGGCTTCGCTGATCCGCGTCCCGAGTTGGCTGGACAACAGCCAGGCGGAGATCGAACTGCGCTCACCGGACGCGATGGCCAATCCTTATCTCGCGTTTGCGGTGGCACTTGCTG
>CAVZSG010000025.1:0-5757 GCA_963777865.1 uncultured Chloroflexia bacterium
TGGATTGCTCAATCCGTCCTGACTCGTCCGCTTATCGCGGGATTATCGGATACCGAAAGGTGCAGAACTGGTCCACGCCCCGGGACCCGACGTATTCAGTGATAACTGAGGCCGCCCGATTCGCGGCGTTCCCGGGATTGTCTGATTTCACCCGGAAGCGGGAATTGTGGTTCAGGGACAACGGTGCATCATGTTTCATTCGGCGGTGTTGGCAGATGAGCTGGACGAGCCAGTGATCTGGGTACGGACGGAATCGGCTACGGCCGAGCTCGTTGCCCGGGCAACGTTCCAACCATATTTGGATTCCATCCGACCCGGTGGGTCTGGAGGGGAACGGGTGACGAAGCGGGGGTTGTGACCGATGAACTGGCCGCGCTTGCCCGAGTGAGGCTGGCTTCCGTGAGGACCTAAACTGTCATTGCCTGGTTCGTACTGACTGGATTGCCGCTGGTTACCCAACTGCTTGCGCCTGCCCCAACCGGAGCCGCGGCCGATGAGACATCTCATCAGGAGTTGCGCACGATCGGGCAGGTGGTGGACTCGACGCCTCCCAGAACTTCAAATGTGATAGATCGGGTGAGGGGGAGTGCGGGGCCGAACGTGCTCCATTGAGACGTTGATGACTGGTGTGCGCTGGACGATGGAGGGTGAGGAGCGAATCGCGGCGAGTTTTTCCTGAAGTAGCGGGTCGCAACCGGACTCGGCCCGATCCCTGGGACACGTCTCTGATCCGGCTCGTAGACGACGATATGAAAACGGGCTTGCAACATTCGCAACCCCGCTTGTCAACGTCGACGGTTGAACCGGGAAGGTTATCCGGCGGTGAGGGCGGCTCCCTCTCGCGGAGTTCCTGGAAGAGGAGGGTGCTGAGGTAGCGCTCTCCAGCCGACGCGAAGACAACCACAATCGTCTTGCCAGCGGACTCTGGTCGGGATGCGATGTCCTTGGCGGCCTTGGCAGCTGCACCCGAGGAGATGCCGAGAGCAGTCCTTCGGTCGTCGCCGGTGCGCGGGCATTCGCGAACGCCTCTTCGCTGCTGACGGTAGGACTTCGTCGTAGACCTCGCGATCGAGAACATACCGGCACGAAGTTGGCGCCAATACCCTGAATCTTGTGCGGACCAAAGGTGCCTGCAGACAGCAACGGCGACTCAGTCGGCTCAACCGCGATCATCTTGATTTCTGGTTTGAGTCCCTTGAGCACCTGACCGACACCAGTGATCGTGCCACCAGTACCGATTCCCGCCACAACGTAATCGACGGCGCCATCGGTGTCCTGCCAGATTTCGACCGCAGTTGTCTTGCGGTGGATTTCCGGGTTGGCTGGATTGGCGAACTGGGCCGGGATCCAGGCGTCGGTGGTTTCGGACGCGATTTGCTCGGCCTTGCGGACGGCTCCCGCCATACCTTCGGATGCGGGGGTCAAGACAACCTCAGCTCCATAGGCAAGCAAGAGGACGCGGCGCTCGAGGCTCATGCTCTCCGGCATGGTCAGGATCAGCCGGTAGCCCTTGGCCGCGGCGACCCAGGCAAGAGCGATGCCAGTGTTACCGCTGGTTGGCTCGACGAGAACGGTTTTGCCCGGTGTGATCAGGCCCTGTGCTTCAGCATCCTCGATCATCGAGACGCCAATGCGGTCCTTGACGGAATAGCCGGGCGTGAACGATTCGATCTTGGCGAGCACGGTGCCGGGGGTGTCGCCGGTGAAGCGGGAGAGCTTGACTAACGGGGTGTTGCCAATGACTGGGTGGCGTCTTCGGCAATGGCCGGGCGAGTGCGGCGAACGAGATCTGAAGCCATGGGTGCGTCCTTTCTGGTGAGACGTAATGGAGGCTCATTCGTTGAGCGATCCGACATAGTGTAGTTGTTTGTCAACTATATTGGAGGGTTGCCGGGACGCTCGTGGTAGCGAGAGTAGGTGTCCCGAAACTGAATATCAGAAATCCCGACCGATGGCACGCTGGTAATCCGCCTCGGAACCGATCCAGGTTTCACCATCGGCATAGTGCTCCTTCTTCCAGACCGGAACGATCTGCTTCAGGCGCTCGATCGCGTGCCTGGAAGCCCGATACGCTTCGTCGCGATGCGGAGACGCGACTGAAATGACTACTGATGCCTCGCCTGGCTGAAGCAACCCAACCCTGTGGATGATTGCGATCCGGTCGACGCCAAACTGCTCCTCAATCTCGTCGGCGATCGTCGCCATCATGGCTGTCGCTGCTTCGTCATATGCCTCGTAATCGAGGGCAGTGACGTCTGATCCGCGGGCGTTATCCCGGACTTCGCCGGTAAACGTAATCACTGCGCCACACGACGGACGCGAACGACGGCCTCTGACTCACGGGGATCGATTGGATCGGCTGTCACGCGAAAGAGCCGCGCACCGGAACCACCAGACACAGGCGGAATGAAGGCAAGCTCGTCTCGTCCTCCAGTGCGTCGTCCCACTTTCCGTAGGCGTGATTGATCATCACCATGACCGATTTCCGGAGTCCGGACAGGTCGGGATGCTCGCCGCTCAGTTCAACGAAGATGTCGTCCGGGGTGATCAACATCGGGGTAGGTGCGTTGCTCGCTCGATGTTCCGATCACCTCACGCACGAGGGCGAAGTGGCGAATATTGATGGTGCGGGACATTGACGTGGTTCCTCTGGTGTCAGAAATCGTTCACTTCGGCTGAGCCTACCACGCCACCAGATCGGCTCACTCCTGCGCAACCGGGCTGGCGTTTTCCGAGGTTGCTGAGGGAGTTGGGGCAACTTCTGTAGGCGCTGCAATCTCAGTACTGGTCGCTGTCGCGGTTGCGGTTTCGACATCTGGGGTGTTTGTCGCGGCTTCTGTTGGCGTACTTGATGCAGTTGGGGACGGCGATGCAGTCACGGTGGCGGTGGGTTCTTCGCTGGATGCGAGAGCGCTAACCGTAAAGGCAGTCGTGACCACCACGTCTGAACTGCGGGCAATGATGGTCGCCGCTCCCTTCACTGATGCGCGCGGAATCGTGACGGTCACTCCGAGGGTTCCCGACGAATCGACGACCACCCGCACAAGGCGAGTCTGAACTGTGCCCTGCCGAAACGAGACGGTTACCGCCTGGTTACGGGCAAATCCATACAGTCGAACCCTGGTTGTGCTGCCGGCTCGACCAGAAACCGGATCAACTCGAACAACCGGGGCAATTGTCAGATTCGCGGACGCCTTCAACCCGTCATCGGCAAAGACCTTCAGCGCACGCTTCCCGGAGGTGAGATTCGGGACGCGGAATGTGATCACTGCTGTACCGTCGCTTTTGACTCGCCCAGTTGCGACATCAACTCCGCTCAGATTGAAGCGCAGGTTCGTCGCAGGGGAGTAACCAGAAATTGTCGCAGTGACGCGATCTCCCGGTGATGTGGTTGCGGCCGAGATTGACACCCTGGGTGTTTCGATTGAACCGGGGAGTAGGCCGAGCGCGATCAGAATTCGCGATTCAAATTGGCCTGTTTCGAAGTCGAAACCGAATCCGCCAAGATCGCTCCAGATCATCCACGGGACATCCCGGTCCTCGAGATGGAGCCGAACATCCCGATACCACCTGGCCCGATCGACGGGATCCGAAAACGTGCGCAGGACACCGAACTCAGTCACCATAACGGGAACATCGTTCGCCTCGGCCCAGTCGATCCCTTCATCGAGGATGCGGGCGAGATCGTCCGGTCCCCAGCGTTCCTCACCGTATCCGACCAACCAATCGCGGGCGTTCTGATTGGTCTGTTGGGGGAGGATTGCTGCGACCCGCTCCGGCGTCGACGGATAGGGCACACCGCGCATCGACTCGATTTCTGCGCTGCCTACCCAAGTAGCGCCCTGGTGCGTGAAGAAGAACGGCTCATAGAAGTGGATGTTGTATATGACGTTGTCGTCGCCGATCAGGTCGGGATCGAACGTATCCAGTTCAAGCGGGCTCGACCACTGCGGGCCACTCAGGAGGATGGTGTGATCCGGTGCGCCTGCGCGGATCGATTCGACCAGATCGGGGGCAATCGTCTGGGTCCAGAGCGTCTTGTTGCTGGTGAAGATCGGTTCGTTCAGCGGTTCCAGAACCATTCGGCTGGCTGAGTACTGGCTAAGGTGGTCTGCGTAGTTGCCCCAGAACGCGACAAACGTGTTGCGGAACGGCACGTCATTCTGGATGCGATTGGTGATATCAGACACCGTCCCATTCGGGAACTGCGTTGTGTACGTTGATGATGACGTTGAATCCAATGTCGAGGCAGATAGCGATGGCGGCATCGAGCTTGGCGATGTTCGCGGTGTTGAGCTCGACGACCCGTTGCTGGCGGCCATCAGGTAATAGTCGGTGGGAATCCGGACGCCGCGGATCCCGGCGTCGTAATAGGATTGCAATTCCGCCCGGGTGTACCGCGTGCCGAGCGTGTCCCAGGCCGGGCCGGAAAACCAGAACCACCAGGGCAAGTTCATTCCCGGTCCGAGCGATGCTGCCATCGCGTACGGATCACCGGCTGCGGCGGCCGGCTTCGCCTTGTGCTGTTGCCCACCGAGCAGCGGCGTCAGGAGCAAGAGCGCGCAAATTATCAGTCGCCATAATCTGTTCAACGCGCCGCTCTCCTGATGAACAACCAGCCGATGATTAGCATGGCGCACGGAATCGAAATTGGAAATCGCTTGATTGTGGGACGTTCAGACGGCTGTTCGGGGGATGTCGGTCAACAGCGCGTCAACAATCGTGCCAGCCGGAATCAAATCGTCGCCCGGGTCGATGATCAGGAGTGCGTTGGCATTCAGCATTGAGGCGAGGCGCGACGATCTGGTTGCCGGTTGTGCTCGGCGAGGAGCTCGCCCGATTCCGGACACGGTGAGGAACGCACGCTGATACTCCAGTCGATCGGATTCTCTTGACCGGGTCGGTTAGACGGACCTTGACTCTTGCCCGCTCGATAACCGCGGCACCTTGCATTTTGAGGAAGTGCCGGGCGGACAAAGAGTTCGAGCGAAACCATCGAAGAGACAGGATTGCCGGGTAATCCGAATATGACCAGGTCCCCGGCCGTGGCGAATGTCAGTGGTTTGCCCGGCTTCATGAAGACCTTCTGGAAGTGAATTTCGGCCGTTTCACCAATCAACATTTTGACGATGTCTTTGTCTCCGACCGAAGACACCACCGCTGGTTACCAGGACGTCGATCTGCCGATCAAGGAATCCACCAGCGATTTGAGCACGTGGATGTCGTCGCCTACCCGGGAGGAATGGACGATCTCGGCTCCGGCAGCCTCAAGTGCGGCCACCATTGCGAAGCGGTTGGAGTCGCGAATCATGCCGGGGGTGAGATCTGCCCCTGGATCCACAAGTTCGTCCCCGGTTGAAATGACGGCGACTCTGGGTTTGCGTGTCACCTCCACAGTCGGGTATCCCATGGTCGCGATCAAGCCGATTTCAACCGGTCCAAGAAGCGCGCCGGCCTGCAGGATCGTTTGACCCATGGCGAGATCAGATCCCGTTGGGCGAATGTACTGGCCGACTGGAACGGTGGGTTCCGCCAGCACTATGTGGTCCTCAGAGACCTCGACATCCTCGATCTTGATTACGGCGTTGCGCCAGGTCGGAACCGGCGCACCAGTCATTATCTTGACCGCATACCCCTCAGTTACCTCGAGTCCGAGATCGGGGCCTGCGGTCTGGACACCGGTAATTTCTCGCCAGGGTGACCCGTCTTCGGCGACCACCGCATACCCATCCATGGTTGCAGCCGGAAAGGGAGGAT
>CAVZSG010000026.1:0-3785 GCA_963777865.1 uncultured Chloroflexia bacterium
GGTGGCACACTCCGGGTCGGCCTGCAGGGGGACCCGTCGGCATTCGACTTCCAGACCAATTCGCTCACCGCAATCTGGAAAGTGGTCGAGCACATCTATGAAGGACTGACACGGATCAATCCCGACCTGACGGTTTCCCCACTCCTCGCTGAGTCGTGGGAAATCAGCGAGGATGGTCTCGTTTACACATTCAAGCTTCGTCAGAATGCGACGTTCCAGGACGGCACGCCGTTCACCGCTGATGACGTCATCTTCTCGTTCACTCGCTTGCTGGATCCGGTCACCGCCTCTACGTCCGCGTCAGAACTTTTGTCAATCAAGGGTGCGGCCGCATTCAACAACTCGATGTCCGTGCCGGCAGACTCGCCGGATGCCACTCCGCTGCCAGACCTTTACGAGACCACCAAGGCCGCTCTCGGAATGATAGCGATCGACGAAAAGACACTTGAGATCACGTTGGAATCGGCCGATTCCTCGTTCCTGACGTCGCTCGGCGGCCAGTCCAACTTCGTCATGTCGCGAGCATTCGTTGAAGCCAACAACAACGACGTCTCGCAGGTCGCACTCGGTACCGGACCGTTCTCGTTGGTCGAGTACATTCCGAATACGTCGATCGCCTCGTCCAAAAACGCAGTCGTTCTGGGACACCGGTCGACCATATGTTGATGGCATTGAGATGATCATTGCTTCGGATGACACCGCCCGAACTGGTCTGGTCATCCAGGGTTCGGCTGACTTCATCGAGTACGCACCGCTTCGCGATGTTGACACGTTGAGCGCCAACGAAAATCTCAAGATCGCCGGTGACTCCAACACCAACATCCGATTCCTTGGATTCAACTTGACCCGCGAGCCGTTCAATAATCCGGACGTCCGTAAGGCCATCTACATGGCGATCGACCGCGGACCGATCATCGAGTCCTGTGTGTTCGGCAAGGGCACTCCGGTTGTGGACATCTTCCCACCGGCATATTGGGCCGCATTGAACACGCCACTACCGGCGCTCGATATCGAAGGCGCAAAGGCACTCCTCGCGAGCGCTGGCTATCCGGATGGTTTCGAGACCTCGATCACATCATGGTCGGAGTATTCGTTCCTTTCCAACGCCGCAATCGTGATTCAGGAGCAGCTGAAGCAGATCGGAATCACCGCTGAACTCGACCTCGTCGACAACGGCACAATGATTTCGCAGGTGTATGGCGAGCGGAACTACGACCTGGCCGTCACTGGAACCAGTGCGTATGTTGACCCGCACGGCGTCTTCCTGAACAACTTCGGCTCCACGTCGGGCGGAAACTTCGTTCAGTACCTCAACCCGGCCGTTGACGACCTGATCGCTCAGGGAATTGCGGTTACCGATGTCGAGGCACGCGCCGAGATCTACCGCGAGATTCAGACAATCTTGTTGGCTGATATGCCGTGGGTCAATCTCTTCGTGGCCAACCAGTATGAGGTCATGCAGAAGAACGTCTACGGTTACGAGCATGTCGCAACGGGCTCGAACATCTTCCTGCGCGAGACCTGGCTGGCCTAGGTCCGAATCTACTTACTCAGGGTGCCACGGCGACGTGGCACCCTCCCGTAACCTCCTGGACGCTCGCAGCTCGAAACCTCGGTTATACATGAGCTCGGCTGTCTGTTCTATCCCTGATTGGGAGATTCAGTGCTCCAATTCATTCTTCGCCGGGTGCTATTGCTAATTCCCATCCTCTTTGGCGTGTCAGTCGTCACCTTCGTGTCTGGTTCGCTCCTTGCCAGGAGATCCGGCACAAGTTGCGATCGGCGTCGACCAGAGAATCTCCGAGGAGCAAAAGGCGGCGATCCGCAGGTCCTACGGTCTCGACGAATCGAAACCTGTCCAGTACGTCAAATGGATGTCGCACGTGCTCCAGGGTGACCTGGGTCATTCCCTGCGAACAAAGCGCCCACTTACCACTGAACTCAGATTACGTCTTCCAGTCACGCTCGAGTTGGCCGTGTTCGCGGCCTTGTTAGGCATTATTCCAGCGGTAAGTGTCGGTTTGCTGGCCGCTCTGAAGCGAAATTCCGCAGCCGATTACATTGCCACAATCGTCACGCTTATTGGCATCTCCGCACCGGGATTTCTGGTCGCAATTCTCCTGATTTTGCTCTTTTCCTACCAGTTGAAGTGGCTACCGCCTGTCGGTTATGAACGCTTCTCAGACGGTCCGTGGGGGAACATCAAGGGAATGCTGATGCCTGCGATCAGCCTCGCCTTGCCGTTTGCAGCGGTCATGATGCGAAATACACGTTCGGCAGTTCTTGAAGTCGTAAATCAGGACTTCGTGCGAGTAGCACGTGCCAAGGGGCTCTCGAATACTCAGGTTGTGACTCGACACGTATTGCCTAATTCAGCGTTGCCCATTATCACCGTTGCTGGTATTCAGGTAGCCGGTTTGCTCGGCGGAACGGTGATTATCGAGCAGATATTCGGACTCCCGGGACTGGGAAGATACATCTACGATGGCATCAATAACCGGGACTACCCGGTAGTCCAGGGTGTGACGCTTGTCATCGCCACGATGTTTGTGTTGGTCAGCATGATGGTCGATATTCTGTATGCAGTCGTTGATCCACGACTGAGGCGGTCCTAGCTGCGTGAGCGATCCAAATCAGACCGGGCCTTCAAATGCACTTGGATCCAACCTGACACTTGGCCGAGCGCCGTCCAGGCCGTCAATGTGGATGAGTGTTCGCCGCCAGCCGCTTGCCTTAACCGGACTCATCATCATCGTGTTTTTCGGTTTGGTTGCGGTGTTCGGTCGCTATTTTGCTCCGTACGGGGCTACCGAACAATTCTCGAAGCACATTCTCGAGGCACCGAGCCGAGACTTCCTTATGGGGACGGATGAGTTCGGCCGCGATGTCTTCACCCGGTTCCTCTACGGCAGCCGGGTTTCGTTCCAGGTCGGATTTATCTCGGTGGCTCTTGCAGGAAGCATTGGGGTAATCCTTGGGTTGATCGCTGGTTACGTGGGAGGCTGGGTGGACAACGTCCTGGTGCTCCTGATGGATGTGATCTGGGCCTTTCCGGCGGTTCTGCTGGCGATCGTTTTTGTAACTACCCTCGGCAATAACCTCCGCAACGCAATGATCGCGATCGCTGTTGTATTCATGCCCACATTTATGCGCGTGGTCCGTGGCTCGACCCTTGCCGTACGACAAATGACCTATGTCGAGGCGGCGGTTTCGACGGGCGTTTCGACCCCCCGTATCCTGACTCGCCATGTCTTTCCGAATGTGACCGCGCCTCTGATTGTGCACGCGTCCCTGAACTTCGCGGCTGCGGTCCTGGCCGAAGCGTCGCTGTCGTTCCTCGGGCTGGGTAACAAGCCGCCCGCGCCTTCATGGGGTTCTATGGTCAGTTCCAGTTATGGATTCCTGCAACAGGCGCCCTGGGCAGCGATCTTCCCGGGTGTGGCCATTGCTCTCGTCGTGCTCGGGTTCAATCTGGTCGGCGACGGTCTCCGCGACGCCCTTGATCCCCGCCTGAGAAACGCTGCTGCCGCTGCCGAAAAGTAACCTTCAGGGGTGAGGAGCGAGGAGTTAGGTCGCTGAGCATTTTGCCGGACGATATGGATACCGAGATCTTAAAGTTTGGCAATTGTCGATAGGCTGACCGAGCAGGTTTACAAACTGGTCGGATCGTGGCCATCACACGAGCAATCTGGACTCATTAGTCAGGTACGACGTGCGGCAGTCTCCGTGCCGGCCAATATTGCCGAGGGCTGAGGGAGGCTCGGTAAGCGCGAGTTTAGGCACCA